>CAVWQV010000005.1:0-300459 GCA_963757115.1 uncultured Alphaproteobacteria bacterium
AGGCCTGGGTCAACCACTGCGGGTTCCGCACCGTGCCGTCGAAGTGCTGGCTCACCTTGTAGCGCTCCGTCTTGCCGTCCGCCGCAGCCTGAGCCGAGCGCGCTAGCAACGCGTCCTGCTGCTGCGCGGTCATCGGGCGATAGCTGCGTACAGCCTGGATCGCCTGATCGAGAATGTTCATGTGGTCGCACCCGGTGATCACCACCGCGACCGGCTGGCTCATCGAGTAGTGCAGCATGTCGATCGGCTGGGCGACAGCGCTCTTCAGGATGAAGTCGTCGCCGAACGTCTTCATCGCCAACACCGCCGTTCCGGCCGCCTCGGCGATCGGGAAGATCCTCTGTTGGAAACTGTCGAAATGCGCGTCCATGATGTTGACTGGCATTTGCACGGTGTCGAACCGGAAGTCGTGCTGCCTGGCCACCTCGAACATGTGCGCGTGAATCGCCGGGCTTTTGTGCCCGGTGAAGCCGATAAACCGCAACTTGCCCTGCTCTCTGGCGCGTAGCACCGCTTCGAGCGCCCCACCCGCAGCGAAGACCCGCTCCGGATCGTCCATGCGGATGATCTCATGGAACTGCAGCAGGTCGAGATGATCGGTTTGCAATCGCTTGAGCGAGGTCTCGAGCTGGCCGATTGCCGCCTCGGCGGTACGACCGTCGATCTTGGTCATCAAGAAGGCCTTCTGCCGATAGCCGTCGCGCAGCGCCTTGCCGAGCCGGACTTCGCTCTCGCCGCCGTTGTAGTCCCAGCAATTGTCGCAGAAGTTGATGCCGGCATCGATGGCGGTGCGGACAATGCGGATCGCATCCTCCTCGGAGCCGCCACCGGGCTTGGCCAGATGGAAGCCGCCGAGCCCGACCAGCGACACGCGTGCCCCCGTCCGCCCGAGGATGCGGTATTTCATACCTCCTTCATCGATCGTGTGGGGCGGGACGAAGCTAGGCGTCGCCGCCGCGGGCGACGCCACCGGAGCCGCAGCCGCGATACCGGTGGCGGCAATGCCCGCGGAGGCCTTCATGAAGTCGCGACGTTCCATTCTACTGGCTCCGCTTTCTGGCCGGTCGCGCCCAGCGCGCGGATCGCCGCACAGGCGGCCCCGTAGCCATTGTCGATGTTCACCACTACGACGCCGGGGGCGCAGCTCGCCAATGCGGCATCGAGCGCCGCGCGACCGCCGGACGCCACGCCGTAGCCGACCGAGGTCGGCACCGCGATGACCAATCCGGCCACGAGTCCCCGATCACGCTCGGCAGCGCGGCATCCATGCCCGCCGCAACAATCACGACATGCATGGCCCGCAACTCGTCCGCGCGGCGCATCAGCCGCCACAGCCCGGCAACGCCGACGTCTGCGATCTCTACCGCACGATGTCCTTCGAAATAGAGGGTCCGCATCGCCTCACGCGCGACCGCGGTGTCCGACGTGCCCGCTGTCACCACCGCCACGCACACCGGGCCGCGTGGGCGAGCGCACCGCGCCGGCATAGGCTGTTCGCGACACCGGATCGTAGTCGAGCATTGACGCCTGCGCCGCCGGCAGCTCGCGCAGGATTTGCTCGCTCAGCCTGGTCAGCAGCAGCGGCCGACCACGCGCTTCGGCAAAACGCAGGATCGCCGTGAGCTGCGCGGGCGACTTGCCGGCGCAGTACACCGCCTCGCTGAGGCCGATCCGGCGGTCGCGCTGCTCGTCGAGCAGAAATTCGTCACTCGTTGTCACGAGGCGAACCGCAAGAAGGCGCTCCCGTTCCGGTACGGCGCGAACGAAACGGCGTACGTCTTGCCGGTGGCCTGCGCGGCGTCCTGCACCAGCGCGAGCAGATCGTCCTCGGTCGCGGGATCGATCCGCGCCAGCGTGTCATGATCCAGTTCGATGACGATGCCGCTTCTGCGCACCCGGCAGCGTATGGTGCGCGGGGAAAGCGCGCGCCGCAGCAAACGCTCGGTCCGGTCGATCATCGCCAGCGTGGCTGGCTCGATCGCGATCCCGGTCTCGACCCGGCTCGACAGGCACGGGGAGGCCGGAAGCTCCGCGATTTCGCCCAATCCGAGTTCCCTGGCGAGCGTCCGCACGCCATTCTTGTCGATGCCGGCCTCGACGAACGGATGCCGCACGCCCTCGCCTCGCGCCGCTTCCAATCCGGGCCGGTACTCGCCAAGATCGTCCAGATTGGTCCCCGAAACGATCAGCCGGTCGGTGCGGCTGCGGATCGCGCCATAAAGGTTCATCTTGCAGAAGAAGCAGCGGTTGACCGGGTTGGCGCGGTAGTTCGGATCGACGAACTCGCCGGCATCGATCACCTCGAGCGTCCATCCACGCTCGGCCGCGATCCGTCGCACGCGCGCCGTCGCGTCCCCCGGAACCGCTGGGGAAGTTGCGTGGAACATGCCCGCCGCTGGACCGAGCGTCGCATGCGCGATCGTCGACAAGGTGAGGCTGTCGACCCCGCCACTGACCGCTACCGCGACCGGCCCCATGCCGGAGAGCAGCGCGCGCAATGCGGGCTCAGGCATGCTCCACTCCGGCGACGCGCCGCTCCGCTTCCCGCCGCAGCCGGGCGCGGACTGCATGGCTGCGGCCGTCGCGCGCGTCGTCGGCCTCCGCCTTGGCCGTAGTGCCACCGGGCCGCTCGACCCGCTTCACCCGCACCGGCCGGCCGTCCACTTGCACTTCCAGCATCTCGCGTTGTAGCGCGCGACCCTCGACCAGATGCGTGCGCAAGCCGATCGTGGTCGTCTCGCGGAAGCAGGCCTCGATCGCGTCTTCGAGCACATCCGGGCGCGCCAGCACCCGGATGTGCAGCGCGATCCGCGACTTCTTGCCGAAAACGGGGGCCTGGATGACGTCGTGCACACCGGCCAGCCCGCGTACCCGATCCAGCCCACAAGCGAGATCCTCGCCGGACTGGTCGTCAACCTCAAACTCGATCACCGCCAGTTCGCGATGCGCGGGCGCTACCCGTGCCTCCGAGGTGAACGCCACCACGCGCAGCACATTGCTGATCCCAGGAAAGATCTTCGTGCCGAAGCCGAACCCGGTCCGCCCAACGCGCGCCCGCAACCCGACCCGGGTGCCGTGACACAGATGCCTGACGATAGCGGCGCCGGTCGGTGTCACGCGCTCACCCACGATACCGTCGTCGATCACGTCGAAACCTTCCAGGAGCAGCGTCGTCGCGGGCGCCGGGACCGGCATCAGGCCATGTTGCGTCTTGACCCGGCCGCCGCCGATCGGCAGCCCGCCCACGCTCCAGTGGGCGTCGCCCATCGCGGCGATGATCACCGACGCTGCGACGATATCGGCCAGCAAATCGGCGCTCCCGACTTCATGGAAGGTGACCTCCTCCGCCGGGACGCCGTGAACTCGTCCCTCGGCCTGGGCGAGGAGGCCGAAAATCGCGATCGCGTGTCGCCGCACGTCTTCCGTCAGGTTGGAACCGCTCAGGCGATCGCGGAGGTCGCGCCAGGATGTATGCGGATGGTCATGAGCGTGATCGTGCTGACGTCCGTGCCCAGGCTCCACGACCTCGAACCGCGCGCCGGTGATCACGTCGTCGCGGTGGCCGACGAGACGACAGCCGGCGCCCGACACCATCGTCGCGGCCTGCATCGCCGCATGTTCATGTTCGGGGAAGGCGTGAAGGAGCGCCGCCACGAACATGTCCCCGGCCACCCCTCCCAGGGCATCGAGGTGCAGGTGCTGAACCGGTGCTCCCCGGCTTTCGCCCGGGGCGGCGTGGGCGTGATCCATGGCCGCCCCTCTCGCGCTTGGCGTTGGCAGTTAAACTCTGCGGGCGAGTGAAGTTTGACGGTCGCGCGTGTCACGCTGTTGTGAGCCGCGTCGAGGATCTCGGGCTGGGTGTCGTGCACGCACAGAACGATTGACCATCGAACAGGGCTGCAAGACCTCCGCGAAGGAACGACCTGTGGCGCTAGCTGGCTCCAGCAACTAACCTCTGTCCCTCACCACTTCTCAGGTCAGCCATGTCGCCGCCTGCCCCGCCGATTGAGCATGTTGTCGTGCTGATGATGGAAAACGCCGCCTTCGACCGTATGCTCGGATGCATGACCGAGGTGCACCCCGAGATGGAGGGAGTTGACCCGGCGCATCCGCACAGCAATCCCGATCCGGACGGCGGCGAGGTGCAACAGGCGCCAACCACCTCGCGCAATATCGACCGGGACCCGAAGCACTACCTGCCCAATGGCCTGGCACAACTCGCGGGAGGCAGCAACCAAGGTTTCGTTGCTGACTACGCGCACACCTATCCGAACAGCACCAGCGCTGAACGCCGGGAGATCATGGGCTACTACCCGCGCGGCTTCCTGCCGGCGCTGCACAGCTTGGCAGAGCACTTCGTGGTTTGCGACCACTGGTTCTCTTCTCTGCCGGGCCCCACCTGGATCAACCGGCTGTTCGCTCACGCGGGCAGCTCGCTGGGCCATGTCAGCGAGCCCGGCAGCCTGTTCAGTAGCAAACTGCACTTGTACGACGAGCGCACGTTGTATGATGAGCTACACGACGCTGGCGTGTCATGGCGCATCTATTTCGGCGACGTGCCCCAGTCGTTGGTTCTGACGCACCAGTTCGCGCACCTCGGCAACTATCGCCGTTTCGCGCACTGGCGGCACGACGTCGCGAGCGGCGACTTGCCGGCCTACACATTCATCGAGCCGACCTATTTCGGCCCGGAACAGAATGATCAGCACCCGCCGCACGACGTGTTGCGCGGTGACCTGTTGATCGCCGAGGTGTACAATACGCTGCGCGCCAACGCGGCGCTGTTCGAGCGGACCCTGCTGATCGTGTTGTACGACGAGCACGGCGGCTTCTTCGACCACGTTGTTCCGCCGCGCACCATCGCGCCCGACGGTCATACCAAGCACTACTCGTTCGACCGGTTGGGTTTTCGCGTTCCAGCTATCTTGGTTTCGCCGCTACTCGATCCGGGCGTACTCCACGACGTGTTCGATCATACCAGCCTGCTGCGCATGGCAAGCGGGCTGTGGCCGGGGGTGCAGCCGCTCGGCCGGCGGGCCAAGCAAGCGAACGACCCGCTGGCGTCGCTCGTCTGGCGGACCTCGGCGCGCCGCGACTTGCCCGAGGCTCCGCTGGTGTCGGACGCGCAGGACGCACTTCGGACCGACCAGCTGGAAGGGTTCAAGGGGTCGCTGTTCGGTTTCAGCCACTATGTCGAGAGCCGCTTGGAGCATCCCGGCCGCCGAGCCGCGCTGATGGCGCGCGCGCACGAAGCGCTGGATGACGGCTGGAGCCAAGCTCAGCTTGCCAGCGACCGGCTGAACGCCTTGTTCGAGGAGAGCGGAGCTGGTGGTTTGCTGCATCGTGTTGGCCAGGCCCTGCACGAAGCAGGCCGCCGTGTGGGGCTCTAGACCAGAAGCGTCGCCATTGGGCGTGTTTGTCTGCAGGGCTGATATCAATCCACCGCGCCGGGCCGCCCTCGGTCGAGCAGGCGCGTCAGGCTGACCAGCGACGCAGCTCCGGCGACGCAAGCCGCGATCATCAACGTGATCACCGTGCCGCTGACCGACGACAAGCCGAACACGAGGGCGACGATGGCAGCCCCGAACGTTTGCCCGAGCAGCCGCGACGTCGCCTGCATCCCGCTCGCGCCACCGCTCCGCGCGCGGGGTGCCGTGGTGATGATGGCCCGGTTGTTGGGGGTGTTGAAGAGGCCGAAGCCGATGCCGCACAGCACGGTCCGCCAGGCGATGTCCGCATTGGAGGGATGGGCGGGCAACAGGGCGAGCGATGCAAGGCCGCCAGTCATGATGGCAAGGCCAATGCCGCCCAGGAGGCCCGCCGGATAGCGATCGGACAGCCGCCCCGAGAGCGGCGCGATGACCGCCACCGTGAGCGGCCAGGGGGTCATCAGCAAGCCCGTAGCCACCTGCGACTTGCCGAGTGTCTCCTCAAACAGGAACGGCAATGACACATAGGATATCCCCTGCGCGGCGAAGGCGCAGATGGAGGTCGCCACCGACAGCGCGAACAGCGGGATGCGGAGCAGGTCGACCGGAACCAGGGGCGACGGCTTGGAAAGCTGCCGCGCGACCAGGACGAACCCTAGCACCACGGCGGCCACCAGCTCGATCGCCACGGCGAGGGGACGCTGCCCGTGACCGAGCCCATCGATCGCGGTGATCGTCAGGCCAATGGTGAGCGCGGTTCCGCCGGCGCTCGCCACGTCGAACCGGTGCCCGGCGCGCGGCGTAAGGGGCAGCGCGCGCCAAGCGATCAGCATCGCCAGGGAGCCGATCGGCACATTGACGGCGAACAGCCACGGCCACGACGCAACCGACAGGATGGCCGACGCCACCGTGGGGCCGATCGCGGATGACACGGAGCCCACCGTGGCATTGAGACCAACGCCACGCCCGATGGAGGCGCGCGGATAGATGAAACGGATCAAGGCGCCGTTCACGCTCATGATGCCGGCAGCGCCGAATCCCTGGACGATGCGGGCGGCGGTAAGCGTCAGCAGCGAGTTCGACATCGCGCAGCCGAGCGAGGCGACCGTGAACACCACGAGCCCGGCGCCGTAGATACGCCGATAGCCGAAGATTTCACCGGCAGACGCAAGCGGCAGGAGCGAGATCGTGACGGTGAGCTGGTAGGCGTTCACCACCCAGATAGAGGCGGAGGGTGTCGCGTGGACGTCCCGCGCGATGGTCGGCAGCGCCACGTTCGCGATCGCGCCATCCATCACGGCCAGCACCAATCCGAGCGCTATGGTCAGGATGGCCCAATACCTTTGCGGGACGGGCACGCCGTCCACTGTCTGCACCCGTTTGGCTTCCACCGCCCATGCTCGCGAAGTCAGGACCAAGTGACTCTACGCCGTTTTTCCGGGCCCGTTGAGGAACGCCGCGCGAATTGGCCGATAGATCCGGTCGGGCGAGAACGGTGTCTGGTGGAAGCGAATGCCGGTTGCATCGCGGATTGCGTTGCCGAGTGCGGCGGCGATCGGGTTGAACGGGCTTTCACTCATCGACTTGGCCCCGGCGGGCCCAAGCGTGTCGGTCGTATCGGCGAAGTAGATCGAGGTCGGGGGCACGTCCGCGAAGGCCGGGAGATGGTAGTCGCGGAAGCTCGGGTTGATGACGCAGCCATCGCTATCGACCTGCAAGTCCTCGAACAAGGCGGCGCCCAGTGCCATGGCGATCCCGCCCTCGATCTGCCCGCGGCACTGCATCGGGTTGAGCACAATGCCCGCGTCGGCCGCATGAACGCTGCGGAGAATGCGCGTCTCTCCGCTCCCGCGATGCACCGCCACTCGGAAACCCTGCACGTTGAACGCGACCGAGCGTGGCGTTCCGTCCGCCGATCCCATCGCGTGCAGCTCTTCTCCAACGTTCTCCGCCTCGGCCGCGAGGGTCACGAGATCGATGAAACGACCGCCGCCGAGGTCCACCCCATCCTTCGTCAACCGGCAGGCCTGCGCACCAACCCCGCCCAGCTTTGCCGCCAACGCAATGACGGCTTCGGCGAGCGTGCGCCCCGCCTCCTGCACGGCGCGGCCTGCGACCATGGTGCCGGTGCTACCAAAGGCGCCGGTATCGTGATCGACAACGTCGGTATCGGATTGGCGCAGTCGAATGCGCGCCGGCAACGTGCTCAGGGCATCGGCGGCGATCTGTTGATGCACGGTGCTCGTGCCGTTGCCGAACTCGGCCGTGCCTACGGCGAGCGCGTAGGTTGCATCGGGACGGAGACGCAGCCGCGCGTGCGCGTAATGTCCGCGCGGCGGAATGGTGTCGAGCATCCCGAGCGCCATGCCGGTGCCGACCAGCCACTCCGCTTCCGGCGTGGGAGAAGCCTCGCGGCCTTCCGCAAGGCCGCGTTGCGGACGAGATCGAGGCATTGGTCGAGCCCGTAGCTGCCGAACCGCACGTCCCCGTCCGCGTGGCCGGGCGAGACGATCGCGTCCTCGGGCGTCACGACGTTGCTGCGGCGGAAATCGAACGGGTCCATCGCGAGCGCACTGGCCAGCTCATCCATCGCCGATTCCACCGCGAAGTTGGTCTGGCTGATGCCGTAGCCGCGAAAGGCGCCGGCCGGCATCGTATTGGTGTAGACTGCGAACGCATCGACGCGCTTGTTGGGGCAGCGATAGACGCCGATCGAATCGCCGCAGCCATGATAGAGCGTCTCGCGCCATGGTTGCCGTACGCGCCGGTGTTGGAGCACGCGCAACTGCAGCGCGGTCGAGGTGCCATCCTGCCGCGCGCCGGCCTTGACGCTGCACCCGCATGGCGTGTCGCGACGTCGTGGCCAGGAACTGCTCCTCGCGCGTGAACTCCAGCTTCGGACCGGGCGGCCGCGCCTGCAGCACGGCGAAGCGCAACGATGTCCTCGACCAGCATCTCCTGCTTGCCGCCAAAGCCGCCGCCGACGCGCTCAGCAAAAGACGTGGACATTGGCGGGGCAGGTCGAACAGATCGCAGAGCGCGTCGCTTGCCAGGAATGGCGTCTGGGTGCTGGACCGGATGGTGGGCCGCCCGCCTCGTCTAGCCAGCCGATCGCGGCATGCGTTTCGAGATGCGCGTGCTGGACGCGCTGCGTCTCGTACGTCGCCTCGTGGACCACATCGGCGTCGGCGAACCCCGCCGCTACATCGCCGAGCTCGCTGTGGATCTCCGCCAGGATGTTGCGCGGGCCGTGAAACGCGACTCGCGGCCCTCTGCATGGAGACGGGGGCGCCGGGCGCGCATCGCTTCCTCCGGATCGAAGACGGCGGGCAACGGCTCGTACTCGACGACGATCCGCCGGCAGGCTTCCTCCGCTGCCGCCTTCGGTATCCGCGACGACGGCGGCGACGCGCTGGCCGACGAAGCGCACGACGCAATCGAGCACCCGGGTGTCCGAAGGGATCGTCGGCGGGATGTCGTGCCGCGCGGTCGAGAACGTCCGCTGCGGCGCCTCCATGTGGGTCAGCACCGCGCGTACGCCGGGCACGGCCAATGCGGCGCGCGCGTCGATCGACACGATCCGCGCATGCGCGTGCGGCGAGCGCAGCAGCTTCATGTGCAGAACGCCAGGAACGGCGACATCCAGCGTGTAGCGCGCGCGACCCGTGACCACGTCCGGTCCGGCCGGCGCGGCAACGTTGCGCCCGAGCACGCTTCCGGCCTCACCGTCTGCTCCGACCTGCGCCCTGCGACGGCGTCCGCGATCGCGCGATAGCCCGTGCAACGGCAGAGATTGCCCTTCAAAGCCTGGCCAAGATCGCGCTTCTGTTCATCGGATAGGCAATGCGTGGTCAGGATCATGCCGGCGGTGCAGAAGCCGCACTGGAAGGCCTGAGCATCGAGGAAGGCTTGTTGCGTCGGGTGCAGCGCCGCGTCGCCCGCCAGTCCCTCGATCGTCGTCACCATGCGCCCGCGCGCGCGGAACGCCGGATACAGGCAGCTATGCACGGGCGTTCCGTCGACCAGCACGGTGCAGGCGCCGCAATCGCCGGCGTCGCAGCCCTTCTTGACGCCGAACCAGCCGGTGTCCCGGAGATAAGTGCGCAGACACTGTCCGGGGCGAGGCTGCTCGGTCTGCCCGCGGCCGTTGACCGTGAACATCACGCGGCGCGTCCGAGTTCGGCGCGGATCTGTTCGGCAAAGTCGTAGGTCATGACCCGCCGCCAGTCCGGCCGTCCGTGGACGTCGTCGTAGTAGCCCGCTTCGGGGATGGCTCGATCCAGTGCGCTTCGCAGCGAGGCCGCGTCCGGGAGATCGTCGAAGCGAAGTTGGCACGGCCGTCGGGTCGCCGCCGTGACGGTGAGCGCGAACCCGTCTTCGCGATCGAGCGTGCCGATCAGCAGCGCGCCCGATCGGCCGGCCGGGCTCAATGAGATGCGTCGGAAGCCGGTACGGCGCGACAACGCTGCGGCCGGAATGTCGATGCGGTAGAGCAACTCGCCGGTCTCCAGCACGGTTTGGCGCGGGCCGGTGACGAAGTCGACAATGCGAACTTGGCGCTCGCCCCCGTCCGGCTTCCAGATCGTGCCGACACCGTCGAGGGCGGTCGCCAGCGCCGTCATCGGGCCGGCGGGCAGCGCCATGCAGATATTGCCGCCGACGGTCGCCATATTCAGAACCTTGAACGACCCGAGCAATGCCTGGCAGCATTGGCCGAACAATGGCGCGGCGCGCCAGGGCGCGGAGCGGGTTGCCGCATCGAGTTGCGCGATGCTGCACGTCGCCGCGATCTCGATCCCGTTCTGGCCGACGCTCAGCGGCGCCCAGCCGAGCGCCGTGATGTCAATCAGCCGGCGCAGATCGGGTTGCGCTTCGGAGAATAGCCACGTGCCGCCAGCGAGCCAGGCGTTGCCGGCTTGCCACTCGCCGATCGCCTCCCGGCTCCGGGGCGCCGCGATCGCGCTGATCGTGTTGAGATCCACGCCCGACCTTGCTCAGCCCGCGGCCAGCGTCGCCGCGAGACGATTGTGCTGCCGGACGAGGCGCGGGAGGTCGACTGGCAGCAGCTGCCCATCGCGCACGAGGGTCCGACCGTTCACCATGCTGAACGCGACGCGCAAGGAGGAGCAGAACAGCAGCGCCGCGACCGGGTCGTGCAACGCTCCCGCGAACGACAGCTGATCGAGATCGAATGCCACGAGATCGGCCGACATGCCGGGTGCGAGGTGTCCGATGTCGTCGCGACACAAGACTGCGGCGCCGCCCCTTGTCGCCATCTCGAGGGTATCGCGCGCGGTCAGTGCGGCCGGGCCGAACGCGACGCGCTGCAGCAGCATCGCTTGTCGCGCTTCGCCGAGCATGTCGGCTCCATCGTTGGACGCCGACCCATCAACGCCCAAACCGACGCTGACGCCGGCCGCGCGCATGCGCCGTACCGGCGCGATGCCGGAAGCGAGGCGCATGTTGGAGCAAGGGCAATGGGCCACACCGGTGCGGGTACGCGCAAACAGACCGATGCCGGGTTCATCGAGGTGGACGCAGTGTGCGTGCCACACATCCGGGCCGACCCAGCCGAGCGTCTCGGCGAACTCCGCCGGTGTCGCGTCGAACATTTCCCGGCTGTAGGCGACGTCCTTGGCGCTCTCGGCCAGATGGGTGTGCAAACCGACGCCAGCACTCCGGGCAAGCGCTGCCGATTCCCGCATGAGATCGCGGCTGACCGAGAACGGCGAACAGGGCGCGAGTGCTACGCGCAGCATGGCGTGGCGCGACGGGTCGTGATACGCCTCGATCAGCCGCTGGCTGTCCGCCAGGATGCTGGCCTCGTCCTCGACGAGGCGATCCGGCGGCAAGCCGCCGTTGCTTTCCCCGACACTCATGCTGCCGCGGCTCGCGTGAAAGCGCATGCCCATGCCGACCGCCGCTTCGATGCTGTCGTCGAGCCGGCAGCCGTTCGGATAGATGTAGAGGTGATCGCTGGTCGTGGTGCATCCCGAGAGCAGGAGCTCCGCCATCGCGGTCTGCGTCGACACGCGGATCATCTCCGGCGTCAGTCGTGCCCAGATCGGATACAGGGTGGTCAGCCAGCCGAACAGCTCGGCGTCCTGCGCTCCCGGAACCGCGCGGGTCAGGTTCTGGTACATGTGATGGTGCGTGTTCACCATGCCCGGAATAACGAGATGCCCGCTGAGGTCGATCACCTCGTCGGCCACCTCCGGCAAGTCGGCTGCCGTGCCGACCGCCACGACGCGATTGCCTTCGAGCAGGAGGCCGCCGCCGGGTATTTCGCGGCGAGCGTCGTCCATGGTGACGAGCAGCTCGGCGTTACGGATCAGTGTCGTCCGGCGCATCAGCCCTCACTCGTGCTTACCCGCTCAGTTGTCCCGGAAGAACGACGGCAAGCCGAGTGCCGGGTTGAGGAGGATGGAGAACTGAGCGCCCGCTGCCCACGCATAATGCACTTTCGGATCCGGCACGGGGATATCGAAGATGTTCTGATCCGGATGGAAAGTGAAGTCGGTGAACGGCTTGATCTCGACACCGGGCGCGATGGCGAAGCCGTAGTTCAGCTCGATCAGCTGCGATGTCCTTGTCGTGTTGCCGAACAGGCCGGCCGCGGCGATCCGGTCGTTGACCGAGCCGGTCTGCCGTCCGTTGAACAGAAACTCGGTGAACAACAGCCCGGCCGAGTTGAAAGGCCGGCTCGGGAAAGTCCCGTGTGACACCAGCCCGGCTTCGAAGTAGTTCTGCACGAACGCGTGGCCCGACGCATCGAACAGCGCGCCCACGAACGCGTCCACCCCCTGCGGCTTGGTTCGATCGGGTCGATATATCATCTGCCGGAGCTGCGCATAGACGCCGGTGCTCGTCCCGTAATTCGCCGGCGTGCCTCCAACAAAGGCGAGCTTGCCGCCGTTGGTGTTGTACTGCGGGTCGGTGAAGTTCGAGGTGTCATGATAGAAGCCGACGTCGATCCTCGTCGGATAACGCACGTCGGCCGGGTTCGTCACGTAGCCCAGCTCGACGGGCGTATAGACGCCGGTGGCGTTCCGGGTACCCCATCCTGAATCCCAAGGGAAGCCGGCGTGCGGGTACTGCGAGGGGTTCGACTCGGATGCGCCCAAACGGAGATAGTAGTTCTTGGTGGGCCAGATGGAGACCTCGCCAGCCCAGGTCGAAATCGGCCAGAACGGCGAGTTGCTGTTCGAGGACCAGTTGAACGGCACCATGTTGCTGCAGATGGAGCTGATGAACTGGCAGTAGAGTTCCGACGTGCCGAAATAGCTCGCCAGAGTGGTCCGCCCAACGATGAAGCGCACGTGGTCGTCGAACAGGTGCTGATCGAGCGTAAGTTCGTTTAGTCGCGTGTTGTTGTCGGGGCCGGTTCCGGCGAGGAAGCCCTGCGAGAACCCGGTGAGATTGTTGACACCCTGATTGAAGCCGCCCCAACGGGAATCAAGGCTGAAGTGGATGACGGAGCCGTCCAGCCCCATCATCTTATGCAGGTCGAAATCCGCACCGTAAAATGCCTCGTTGTAGAACACGGTCGTGCGCTGCTCCCCGCCGGACGGCACGCCGTAGAGCACTCCCGAGTAGAAGCCCTTGAGGTAGATGCCGTTCTTGGCGAGCATGTCCCCGAAGCCCGCGAGCGGCTTGCCTTGATCGAAAAGATAAGCCGAGGAGGTCGGCGGCGGCGGCGTGGGGTTCACCGGGGTCGGGCCGAGGTTCTGCGGCTGAAGATTTGTGCCCGGCGGGGGCGTTCCAGTGTCCTGAGCGCGCACGCTGCCGTCGATCAGACTGGGCGCCCACAGGAGCGAGGCGGCGACCAACAGGCGTGTGATGGTACGGACGCTCATACTCGGCACGACCTCCGACGGTTTGCAGTGCTCCCGAACAGTCCTCTCGGGCTGCCGCAGACGGGAGGGTGCAACGCTTGTGCCACAATTCGAGGCAGAATACTGCCTTTACACGTCACGGGAGGCAGCAATGTCCCGATCCGTGCAAAGGCTGCCCCGGGGATCGCCCCTATGCCAGCGGTCGAAGCAGCCTGCTCCTTTGGATTAAACCTTCTTGAGAGCGGTTCACAGCCGATGAACTGGCACACTGGTTGCGTCGTAGTGCGGCAGGTCTTTCTGGAGGAGATGCGATGCCGCCCTTCGTTCTGACGCCTTCCGGCCGCAGTCTCTGACAGGAGCGACCCATGCGCCGCCGCACGTTCGTCCGCGTCCTCGCATCCGGCGGCGTTGCCGCGGTCGTCCAGTCCTCCTTGCTCCGAGGCCTCGCTGCCGCCGAACCGCTCAAGGTCGGCTTCATCTATCTTGGTCCGGTCGGTGATTTCGGGTGGACCTACGAACACGATCAGGCGCGCAAGGCACTGCAGGATCATTTCGGGGACAAAGTTAAGACCACCTACGTTGAGAACGTGCCGGAGGGGCCGGACTCCGAGAACGTGTTGCGCGATCTCGCGTCGAAGGGCCACAAGCTGATATTCGCGACCTCGTTCGGCTACATGAATCATACTCTGAAGGTGGCGAAGCAGTTCCCTGCGGTGTACTTCGAGCACGCGACCGGCTACAAGCGGGCCGCCAACGTTTCGACCTACAACATTCGCTTCTACCAGGGGCGCTTCGTGCAGGGCGTCATTGCCGGCAAGATGAGCAAGACGGGGGTCGCCGGTTATATCGCATCCGTGCCGGTACCGGAGGTCGTGCAAGGGCTCAACGCATTCATGCTTGGAATGCGAAGCGTCAATCCGAAGGCCGCGCTGAAGTTCATCCTGATCAATTCCTGGTACGACCCGCCCAAGGAAGGCGACGCCGCGAAGGCGTTGATGGACCAGGGCTGCGATATCATCACCCAGCACACCGATTCACCGGCTCCGCTGCAGGCCGCAGCCGCGCGCGGCATCGGCAGCTTCGGACAATCCACCGACATGACGAAGTTCGCTCCCACGACGCAGCTGTCGGCCAGCATCGACAACTGGGCGCCGGTACTACATCGCCCGCACGCAAGCCGTGCTTGATGGCAAATGGGTCAGCACTGATACTTGGGGCGGATTCGATAGCGGAATGCTGGAGATGACGGCGTTCAAGAACATGCCGCCGGAAACGGCGGAGTTGGCCATGCAGACCGTGGCCAACATCAAGGAAGGCAAAAACAAGGTTTTCGTCGGCCCGCTCACCGATCAGTCCGGCGCGGTCAAGGTGCCGGCGGGTGTGGTCATGGACGACGCGGCGCTTGCCTCGATGCAATGGCTGGTTCAGGGGATCGAGGGCAAACTATCTTGAGCCTGTTCGAGGCCAGCCGTGTCCGAGGCCGCGCGTGATCGCTGACACCGCGCCGCCGCCGCTGCTGGCGCTCGCGGGTATCACCAAGCGTTTTCCCGGCGTCCTCGCCAATGATCAGGTCGACCTGACGATCAAGCGCGGCGAAATCCATGCATTGCTCGGCGAAAACGGCGCGGGCAAGAGCACCCTGGTCAAGATGATCTACGGCGTCCTGCAGCCCGACGCCGGCAGCATGGCCTGGCAGGGCGAACCGGTGCGCATTCCCAATCCGGCGCAAGCGCGACGGCTCGGGATCGGCATGGTGTTCCAGCACTTCTCGTTGTTCGAATCACTCAGCGTCGCGGAGAACATTTCCCTCGGGCTGAACGATCCGGCCGACCGGGTGGGGCTCAAGGACCGCATCGTGACCGTTTCAACCGAGTATGGCCTGCCGGTGGATCCTGGCCGGACCGTCCATGACCTATCGGTGGGCGAACGACAGCGCATCGAGATCGTGCGATGTCTGCTGCAGCGCCCCAAGCTGCTCATCATGGATGAACCCACCTCCGTGCTGACGCCGCAGGAGGTGGACCGGCTGTTCGTCACGTTACGGCGGCTCGCCGACGAGGGCTGCTCGATCCTCTATATCAGCCACAAGCTCGAGGAAGTGCGGGCGCTCTGCCATACGGCAACCGTGATGCGGCTCGGCCGCCGGGTGGCCGAATGCAATCCGGCCGAGCGGACGGCGAAGCAGCTGGCGGAGATCATGATCAGCGCGGAGTTGGTGGCACCGACACGGACCGAGCCCGCCTCCTCGGCGGGCCAGCCGCGCCTCGTCCTCAACTCGCTCACGGTCCGATCGTCACAGCCTTTCGGCACCGACCTCCACTCCATTTCGCTCTCCGTGGCGGGGGGCGAAATCGTCGGCATCGCCGGCGTCGCCGGCAATGGCCAAAGCGAGTTCATGGACGCGCTCTCCGGAGAGATCCCCGCGGGCCGGCCGGAGACAATTATGCTGGACGGCACGCCTTCGGGACATCTCGGCCCGAGCGAGCGCCGGAAACTCGGTGCGTGCTTCGTTCCCGAGGAGCGCAACGGGCACGGTGCGGTGCCGGCCATGACGTTGGCGCAGAACGCCTTCCTCTCGGCGGCGGTGCGCGGCGCATTGTCACGTCTCGGTTTGATCGACAGCCGGCGTACTTCGGCCTATGCGAGCAAGATCATCGCCGATTTCGACGTGCGCACCACCGGCCCCAAGGCGGAGGCGCGGTCACTTTCGGGTGGCAACCTGCAGAAATTCCTGGTCGGGCGCGAGATCCTGCTCAATCCGGCGGTGCTCGTGATCAACCAGCCGACCTGGGGCGTCGACGCCGGGGCAGCGGCCGCAGTACGCCAGGCGATCATGAATCTCGCGAGGGATGGCGCCGCGGTGGTCATCATCTCGCAGGATCTCGACGAACTGTTCGAGCTGAGCGACTGCATCGCGGTGATCGCAGGGGGCCGACTCTCGCCTCCGGTGCCGACGCGCGAAGCAACGGCGGAGCAGATCGGCGTTCTGATGGGCGGGATCCCGGCCCCCGCCGACCCTGAAGCCATCTCAACCGCACCGCACGCGCTTGCCCATGCTTAGGCTGACGCCGCGAGGTGCGAAGTCCCGACTGTGGCAATGGGCCTCGCCGGTGCTGGCGCTGGCGCTGACGGCAACGACGTCGGGGATAATCTTCGCGATGATGGGCCGTCCGCCATTGCTTTCGGTTTACACGTTTCTGCTGGAACCGCTGTTCGCGACCGGCGGGCTCGCCGCCATCGCGGTCAAGTCGGCGCCGCTGATATTGATGGGTGCCGGGCTTTCGCTCGCCTACGCCGCCAACGTCTGGAACATCGGCACGGAGGGGCAGTTCACCCTCGGCGCGATCTGCGGCGGCGGCGCAGCCCTGTTCCTGCCGGAAGGCTCGCCTTGGCTGATCTATCCCGTCGTGCTCGCGGCGGGGATCGCGGGCGGGGCCGCCTGGGCGGCCATCGTCGCGTGGCTAAAGGTTGGTTTCAATGCGAACGAAATCCTGACCAGCCTGATGCTGACCTACGTCGCGCAATACATCCTGGTCTACCTCGTCACCCAGCCGTGGCGCGATCCGGAAGGCTTCGGCTTTCCGCAGACTGCGATGTTTCCCAACTCGGCCAGCGCGCCGAAATTGATCGCGGAGACGTCCGTTCATATCGGCTGCCTCATCGCGCCGCTCGCTGCGGTGCTTTTGTGGTTGGTCATGACGCGCTCGGTTCTGGGCTTTCGTCTCCGCGTGCTCGGCGAGGCGCCGCGGGCCGCGCGGTTCGCCGGGTTCAGCGAAAGCGGCCTCGTGTGGGTGGCGCTCGCCGTCAGCGGCGGCTTGGCCGGCCTCGCCGGGGTTCTCGAGGTGACCGGCACGCTCGGCCAGCTCACCACCGCAATCTCGCCAGGCTACGGCTTCGCCGCGATCATCGTCGCCTTTCTCGGCCGGCTCAACCCGCTCGCCGCGATCCCGGCGGCCGTGTTGCTGGCGATTTCCTATCTCGGCGGCAACGCGGCGCAGATCGAGCTTGGCCTGCCCAACGCCGTCACCGGCATCTTCCAAGGCATCTTGCTGTTTTATCTGCTGGGTTGCGACGTGCTGATCATGTTCCGGATCGCATGGCGACGCGCGCCGCCGCGGGCGCTCGCCTGATGCTTGCCAACTTGCTCATCAGCATTGTCGCGGCAGGAACCCCGCTGATCCTGGCCGCGACGGGCGAACTCGTCGCGGAGAAGTCGGGCGTGCTCAATCTGGGCGTCGAGGGCATGATGCTGGTGGGCGCGATCGCGGGGTTTTCGGTCTCGTTCACGACCGGCAATCTTTGGTTAGCGGTGCTCGCCGCCGCCGTCGCGGGAACGCTGATGGCGCTGGTGTTTGGCTTTCTGTCGCTGACCATGCAGGCAAACCAGACAGCGACGGGGCTCGCGTTGACCATCTTCGGGCGTGGTCTCAGCGCGCTGGTCGGCGCGGGTTATGTCGGCATTGCCGCGCCGACCCTGCCGGCAGTCCGCATCCCCGTGCTCTCGCAACTGCCTTGGGTGGGGCGGGTGGTGTTCGGCTACGACCCGCTCGTGTATTTCGCGTTTGTCATGCTCGGTGCCGTTGCCTGGTTCCTGGCTCGGTCTCGGGCGGGGTTGCTGTTGCGCGCGGTTGGCGACGCGCAGGATGCGGCCCATGCGCTCGGTTACAAGGTGATCGCGGTGCGCTACACGGCGACCCTGTTCGGCGGCGCCATGGCGGGCCTCGCCGGCGCCTATATGTCCCTCTCCTACAGTCCGCTTTGGGCGCAGGACATGACGGCAGGCCGGGGGTGGGTGGCGCTGGCGCTGGTGGTGTTCGCGGCCTGGCGACCGTTCTGGGTGCTGATCGGCGCGTGGTTTTTCGGCGGTCTGATGTACTTGTCGCTGTACGTGCAAAGCCAGGGCATCGGCATTCCTTCGCCGTTCGTCGCCGCTTTGCCCTATGTCGGCACGATCGTCGTGCTGGTGTTGATCTCGCGCGACCGACGCCGCATCAGGCTGCACCGCCCGGCGATGCTCGGCCGCTCCTTCCGGCAAGCGGTTTGACGCGGTCCGATCACGACTGGCTCTCGTTCGCCGTTGCGTGCACCAAGCGTGGTTATGATTGCCACGATGTCGGCCGGTATCCGCACGAGCGTGTTGCGGTCAGGCCACTACTGTCGTGCCGTTTCGTCCATTTGCTCAACCAACTGCGCGCGCGAAGGGCCGGGCTCGAACGGGTCGCCGAAGTATTGGGTCTCGCGAGCCACCTCGCCGTCCAGGAACTCCATGACGCTCACTGAATAGGACGGCTGGCCGTCATACTCGAGGATGAATTCCGTGACCCAGAGGTCGCCCGTGCCAACGATGCGGCGCACCCGGAAGCGCTTCGAGTTCGGCTGTGCGACGCGAGAGGCCTGGATGTTGTGCCGGCCCCGGATGCGCTCACCCGATTGCGGGTATTCAAGCAGTGCGTCCGCCCGATAGATGTCGTGCTCGACATCGAAGTCGTTTGCGTCCGAGGCGGCCCAGTGCCGATTGAGAGCCTCTCGGATCTTGTTCTCATCCATCGTGCTACTCCCGTTTTGGTCATTGAGGCCTGCCGTACCGTGCCATCGCACGTCGCCCACCCACGCGGAGCGCCATTGATGGAGGTTTTCCTACTCCTCGTCCAATTCGCTTGGCAGATGCTCTTCGAGTGCTGCGAGCGCGGTCTCGGCCTCCTTGTCGAGCGGCTCGGGTTCCTCGACAGCGACGCCCGGGGGCACCGCGTCGCCCGGATCGATCTCGCGCCGACGTTGTCTGCGCGCGGGGGCAGGCGCAGCGGCTTTGGGCGCCTGACGTTTCAACTGTCGTTCCAGCCGAGCAACCTCGCTCTCCAATTCGGCGATACGGTCGGCCGCTTGCCTGCCGGCGCGGCCGAACTCGCGGCCCTTGGCCCGCAGCTTGTCGTTGGCACGCTCCAGCTTCTCGACCTGGCTTCGAAGCTCCTCCTTGCTCAGCTTGGCGGTGGGCGACGCCGCGGCCTTGCCGGCCCGCGAGGGTGGACGGCCCGCCCGTGGGGCCTTGACTGGATCAGACGCGGCGCGGGTGGACGGCTTGCGCGTCTTCGATGTCGTCGTGCTTGCACTTGCTCGTGCCACGGTGATTTTTCCTTCTCGACGAACTTGGCGTCCGGCGCGGCTCGATTGACCGCGAGGCATCCGAACGAATTGAACTAGTCGCAGTTTGCAACTACACAGCGTTTATTCATGTCCGCCACTCAATCCCTGCCCCATGTTCGCAAGCGCCGCGGCCAGGGTGCCAGCCGCCGCGGCGAGATCCTCGCGGCGGCCACCCACATCTTCCTCCAGGAAGGGGTAGCGCACGCGACCATGCGGCGCATCGCCGCCGCTGTCGGAGTTTCCACCACGGCGCTCTATGTCTACTTTTCCGACAAGGACGCGATCCTGCAAGCGATCGCCGAGGCGACATTCGCCGAACTGCTGCACGCCCTGGAAGCGAGCCAGAAAGGCGACGGCTCCGACCTCGACCGTTTTCGTACCGGTTTGCGGGCGTATATCGAGTTCGGCTTGGCACGGCCGGACGCATATCGGCTGACGTTTCTTTCCTCCCCTGTCGGCCGGGCCGGCCCGCGGCCATGTGGTCCGATTCAGGCGGCCGACCATTCCTTCGACATTCTCCAACGCGGCGTCGAGTCGTTGATGGCGAAGGGATTATTTCGCCCGGGCTCGCCAGAGTCCACCGCCGAGGCGATCTGGGCCTGTCTTCATGGCGTCACCGCCCTCCTGCTCGACCAGGCGGAGCACATCGCCACCCCGCCATCACACTTGATCGACCAGGTGATCGACATGGTCGTCGCGGGCCTCGCTAACTGACCATTGTAAACTGAACGATGTTCAGCTAGGATTTCGTCATCCGAAGGGTGACGCCATGCTGCGACTGACCTTCCTCCTCCCCATCGCCTTTCTTCTCGCCGCAGCCGGGGAAGCGCCCCGGCCGGTGCGGGTGCAAACCGTTTCCTGGGTGCAGAGCCGCTCCGGGCTCACCATTTCGGGGACCGTGCAGGCGCGAACGCAGGCCGATCTGGCGTTTCGCGTCGCCGGAAAAGTCACCGCTCGGCCCGTCGAAGTCGGCGATCACGTCCGCGCCGGCCAGCTTCTGGCACAGCTCGACGCGGCCGACCTGCAGTTCAGCGAAGAAGCGGCGGAGGCGGCGCTGCAGGGCGCGGAAGCGGACGCGGCGAACGCGCGGGCCGATCTCAAGCGCTACGACGCCCTCGGCCGCTCGTCCCCCGCCTACCTGCCTTCGGAGTACGACAAGCGGACCGCCGTCACGCGGATGGCGGACGCGCGGGTGGCGCAAGCTCTACGGCAGCTCGCACTGGCCAAGGATCAGCGGGCGTACGGCGCGCTCACGGCGGACGCCGACGGCATCGTGACCGCGCTGCCGGTGCAGGTCGGCCAGGTGGTCGCCGCCGGCCAGACCGTCGCCACCCTCGCCCACACCGCCGAGATCGAAGTGGTGGCCGACGCGCCGGAAAACCGGCTGGCCGACATCCGCGGCGCCCGCGACGTCGCGGTCAGCCTCTGGGCGGTTCCCGGGACGGTGCTGCACGGGCGCGTGCGGGAGGTCGGCGCGCTCGCCGATGCCGCGAGCCGGACGTTCGCGGTGAAGGTCACGGTGCTGGACGCGCCGGAAGGCTTGCTCGCCCTGGGCATGACCGCGGCGGTCAGCTTCGGCACCGACGGCCCGAAGCTCGCGACGCTGCCGGCGAGCGCGCTCGCCGACATGGACGGCAAGCCCGCCGTGTGGGTATTGGACGCACAAAGGCGGCGGGCGGCGCTGCGGCCGGTGCAGGTCGCAGGCTATCGTGCGGATGGCAGCGTGCTGCTCGGGGCGGGTCCGGCTGACGGCGAACAGGTCGTAACGGCCGGCGTCGGGCAGCTCGGGCCCGACATGCCGGTGACGGCGTGGTCGGGTCCGGCGCGATGAGCCGCCTCAACCTGTCCGCCTGGGCGTTGCAGCACCGGGCGTTGACCCTGTTCGCGATGCTGGCGGTCGGCTTCGCGGGGGCATGGTCCTATCTTTCGCTCGGCCGCGCCGAAGATCCGGCGTTCACCATCAAGCAGATGGTCGTGGTCGTGGACTGGCCGGGGGCGGCGGCGGACGAGATGGCCCGCGAGGTCACCGACCGCATCGAACGCAAGCTCGAAGACCTGCCCCATCTGGATCACACGGAGAGCCAGACCCAGCCCGGCCATGCCGTCGTCACGGTCTCGCTCCGCGACGACACCCCGCCCAGGCAGGTGCCCGGACTCTGGTACCAAGTGCGCAAGAAGATCGGCGACATCGCGCCCACCTTGCCGCAGGGCGTGCAGGGGCCGTTCTTCGACGACGAGTTCGGCGACACCTACTCGCTTGTCTACGCGCTGACCGCCGACGGCCTGAGCCTCCCCGAGCTCAAGCATGTCGCCGAGGACGTGCGCGAGCAGCTGGTCGGCGTGCCCGGCGTCGGCAAGGTGATCCTGCTCGGTCAGCAGGACGAGCGGATCGAGATCGAGGTGTCCTACCGCAAGCTCGCCGAGCTGGGGCTTTCCTTGCAGGACGTGTTCGCCGCCGTCCGGCAGGAGAACAGCGTCGTCGCGAGCGGTTTCGTCGATACCGCGCAGGACCGCATCCGTGTCCGCACCCGCCCCTCGCTGGACGGACCCGCGGCGCTCGCGGCGTTGCCGCTGCAGGCGCACGGCCACCTCCTGCGGCTCGGCGATATCGCCAGCATCGCCCGCATCACAGTCGACCCGCCCGTCTCCACCATGCGCGTCAACGGCCACCCGGCACTTGGCCTTGGAATCAGCATGGCCGACGGCGGCAACATCCTCGATCTTGGTCGTCGGGTCGCGGCGCGGCTGGTCGAAGTGGAGCCGACCCTTCCGCTCGGCGTGCGCTTCACCCGGCTGAACGACCAGTCGGAGGTGGTCGCGACCGACATCGGCGACTTCCAGGAAAGCTTTCTTGAAGCGCTCGGCATTGTGCTCCTTGTCAGCTTCATCAGCCTCGGCTGGCGCACCGGGATCGTGGTTGCGGTCAGCGTGCCGCTCGTGCTCGCGGGCGTGTTCGTTGGCATGAAGCTGCTCGGGATCGATCTCCAGCGCATCTCCCTCGGCGCCATGGTGATCGCGCTCGGCTTGCTGGTGGACGACGCCATCATTGCGGTCGAAACCATGTCGGTGAAGCTGGAGCAGGGCTGGGACCGCTTCCGGGCGGGGAGCTTCGCCTACACTTCCACCGCGTTCCCCATGCTAACCGGCACGCTTGTTACCGCTGCGGGCTACCTGCCGGTGGGCTTGGCTGCTTCGAGCACCGGGGAATACACCCAGGACATCTTCCGCGTGGTCGGCATGGCTCTCGTGTTGAGCTGGTTCGTCGCCGTGCTGTTCGTGCCCTTCCTCGGTGCCGCGCTGCTGCCGGCGGCCAAGCCCCACGCGGCAAGGCACGACGTGTACGACAGCCCGGTGTATCGTCGCTTCCGCCGCTTGGTCGCCTGGTGCGTGCGGCGACGCTGGACGGTGATCGGCCTCACGATGGCGGCGTTCGCCGTCTCCGCCGTGGCTTTCACCCGCGTGCCGAACCAGTTCTTCCCGGCGTCCGACCGGCTCGAGATCCTGATCGACGTGCGGCTTGCCGAGGGTGCCAGCTTTGCCGACACCGCCGCCACGGTCGGCCGGCTCGAGGGATTGCTGGATAAGGAGAGCGGCATCGCGTCCTACGTTGCCTACACAGGCACCGGGACCCCGCGCTTCTTCCTGGCCTTCGCCCCAGAGCTCGACCAGCCGAACTACGCGCAGTTCGTCATCAACACGAAGTCGATCCCCGACCGGGAGCGGCTGCTCGCAAAGCTGAACGCCTTAATCGACGAAGGGGCGTCCGGACCGTTCGCGGACGTGCGGCTGCGGCCATCACGGTTGGAGCTCGGCCCGCCGGTCGGCTACCCGGTGCAGTTTCGCATCATCGGCCCCGACCCGATGGAGCTTCGCCGCATCGCCACTCGCGTGCGCGGCGCGATGGGAGCCTCGCCCGTGTTGCGCAACATCAGCGACAGCTGGGATGCGATGGGCAAGCAGGTGACCGTGTCGGTGGACCAGGACAAGGCGCGCCTGCTCGGCGTCACCAGCGCGGACGTCGCCGACACGCTGCAGACCTTGCAGCAAGGTGCGACCATCACCGCGTACCGGGAGGGCACGGACCTGATCCCGGTGATCGCCCGCGCCATCCCCGCCGAGCGCAACGACATCGCGGCCCTCGGCGACGTCACGATCCCGGTGCCGAACGGCCGCCCGGTGCCGTTGGCGCAGGTCGCGCGCATCGGCTGGGGGCTGGAGCAGCCGCGTGGTGTGGCGGCGCGACCGCACCCCGATGCTGCTGGTCCGCGCCGATACCGTTCCCGGCATCCAGGCTCCTGTCGCCACCGCCGCAGTGCTGCCGTCGCTCGAAGGCATCAAGGCGAGCCTTCCCCCCGGCTACCGGATCGAGACGGCGGGTGCCGTCGAGGAGAGTGCGAAGGGCTCGGCGTCCATCAACAAGGTGATGCCGGTCATGCTGATCGCCATGCTGACCTTGCTCATGGTGCAGATGCAGTCGTTCAGCCGGGTCGCGATGGTGCTGCTGACCGCACCGCTCGGCTTGATCGGCGTCGCGGCGGCGCTCCTCCTCACCGGCGCGCCGTTCGGCTTCGTCGCCACTCTTGGCTTCATCGCACTCGCCGGCATCATCATGCGCAACAGCGTGATCCTGGTCGATCAGATCGAGCAGGATATCGGCGCAGGGCTGGCTCCGGGTGACGCGATCGTGGAAGCCACGGTGCGCCGCGCACGCCCCATCGTGCTCACCGCGGCAGCGGCGATCCTGGCACTCGTGCCGCTCGCCTTCTCGGTGTTCTGGGGTCCGATGGCGATTGCCATCATGGGCGGCCTGGTCAGCGCGACGGTGCTGACGCTTTGCTTCGTCCCGGCCCTGTATGCCGCGTGGTCGCGCGTCGGACGGCGAGCAACCACGACCGGACGCGCCCCGGCCCTGCAAGCCGCGGAGTGATCACGACCCGCACGCCAAGGTGTGACGCAGCTCACTATCGTCGACGCACAATCCCCTGTTAGCGATTGTTTTAAAGGCATACAGGGAGAGCGGGATGTTGAAGGATTGGAACGGCTCCGACGGTGGGTTCCGCAACGGGGGCAACTGGTCGCCGGGCGGCGCGCCGGCTGCAGGCGACGAGCTAACCATCACTGACGGCATCGCGAGGCTCCGGGGAGGTTCGTTCGGCAGCGCCGATTCGCAGACGACCATCAATCTAGCGGGCAACGCCGACCAACCGGCCACTCTACTCGTCGCAAACGCAACGCTCACGAACGTGACGATCGACGAAACCGCGAGCGACCCCAGCGACAACGCGACTAAGGCCGGAACGCTGATCGTCAAAGGTCACGTCGTGAATGATGGCGGTGCGTTCATCGCTGGCGGCAATCTCGCTGCAACTCAAGTTCTCGACATCGAATTGCAGCCGCACGCCAAGCTGATCAATGACGGCACGATCATGGCCGACCCGGGCACGACGCTGAACATCGACGGCTGCGACGCCCGCTTAGAGAATGACGGGACGATAAGCGCCACCGGCGGCGACATCACGATCGCCTCTCGCCTCACCGGCACGGGCGACGTCGTCAGCTCCGACGGCAGGCAACTCAGCGGGCGCGTCGAACTCGAATTGTCGGTCGGCGCCGGACAGACGGTCCATCTCGACCGAGGGGGGGTGCAGGTCGACGCGCCGCAGAGCTTTCTGGGTTCGCTCGATGTGCCGGCTTACAGCGGCTTCGCGACGTTCGAGGGAGTGAACGCGGCGAGCTGGGCGACCAACGGCAGCCTCCTCGAACTGTTCGACAGTTCGGGCGCGCTGGCGGACACGGTCCGGCTCACCCCGCAGGCGAGCCCGGTGGACCTGAAGGTTTCCGCGATCACCGATCCCACGTTCGGTGCAGGCGTGTCGATCACTGGGGTGCCGGCCGGGACGCCTTACAGCGGGCCGAACCTGCTGCCACAGCACGACTTCGTTGCGCCCGCGGTGAGCTCGACTCGGCGCGCTCCGACGCTGAGCGCTCTTGGCAATCACCGGCGTCTTTGCGACACCCCTCCTAGCCAAAGGGAGGGGTGCGCATGGCAGCGAGCGCGACGCAGCAACGACACGTTGTGGCAGCCGCCTATCTGGGCTGGACGCTCGATGCGTTCGATTTCTTCATCATGGTGTTCGTGCTGAGCGACATCGCCAAGGAGTTCGGCACAGACATCACGGCCGTTACCTGGGCGATTACGCTCACCCTCGCAATGCGCGCGGTGGGCGCATGGATCTTCGGACGCTTGGCCGACCGGTTCGGACGCCGGCCGACGCTGATGGCCGACGTGCTCCTCTACTCCATATTGGAGTTCGCTTCCGGCTTCGCTCCGAGCCTGACCGTGTTCATCATCCTCCGCGCACTTTATGGCATTGCGATGGGCGGCGAGTGGGGCGTCGGCGCGTCGCTGACGATGGAAACGATCCCGGCGAAGTGGCGCGGCACGGTTTCCGGCCTGCTGCAAGCCGGCTACCCGAGCGGGTATCTGCTCGCCTCCGTCCTGTACTGGATCGCCTACCCCCATGTGGGCTGGCGGGGCCTGTTCATGCTCGGGGCGCTCCCGGCGCTGCTGGTGCTCTATATCCGCCGCGCGGTGCCCGAGAGCCCCGACTGGGAAGCGCGCGCCAGCGCGGGGACGCACCGCACGCCGGTGTGGGAGGTGGTGCGACGGAACGCGGGCCTGACGGTGTACGCGGTCGTGATGATGACCGCGTTCAATTTCTTCAGCCATGGCACCCAGGATCTTTACCCGACGTTCCTGAAGGTGCAGCACAAGCTCGATGTGACCAGCGTCTCCGTCATCGCGATCATCTACAACATCGGCGCGATGCTCGGCGGCCTTGTGTTCGGGACACTGTCGCAGCGGATCGGCCGCCGGCGCGCGATCGTGGCGGCCGCCGTGCTGGCGCTCCCGACGATTCCACTCTGGGCATTCTCGAGCACGCCGGTCTTGCTCGCGATCGGCGCCTTCCTGATGCAGCTCTGCGTGCAGGGTGCTTGGGGCGTGATCCCGGCGCACCTCAACGAGATTTCGCCGCCGGAGATTCGCGGCACGTTCCCTGGCGTGACCTACCAGCTCGGCAATCTGCTCGCCGCCGCCAACGCGACGATCCAGAGTTCGATTGCGGTCGGCATGGGTGGCAACTACTCGTGGGCGCTCGCCGGGGTTGCCGGTATCGTCGCCGTGGTCATCGCGGTGCTGGTCGGCCTTGGGCGGGAAGCGCGCGAGGTGCACATGGGGACACCCGTTGCAGTCGGGGCCGAGTAAAGCCGCCGTCCCGACTACTATCCCGCAGCCTGCTGCAGACGGAACGATGCGGCCGGGTAGACGCCCAACACGCGCACTTCGGTCGAGAAGAAGCGCAACTCCTCGAGCGCACGACGTAACGGCGGCTGTTCGGGATGGCCGTCCACGTCGCACAAGAACTGGGTGGCGGTGAAATGCCCGCCCACCATGTAGCTCTCGAGCTTGGTCATGTTCACGCCGTTGGTCGCGAACCCGCCCAGCGCCTTGTAGAGCGCAGCCGGGACGTTGCGGACCCGGAACACGAACGTGGTCATCAGATCGGACGTAGCCGGGTCTGGAAAGCGAGGCGCGGGCGCCATGACGTAAAAGCGCGTGGTGTTGTGCGCTGCGTCCTCGACGTTGGCGCGGAGGATGTCGAGCCCGTAGATCTCGGCCGCCAGCGCCGAAGCGATGGCGGCGTCCGCGCGGTCGCCCCGCTCCGCGATCAACTGCGCCGAGCCGGCCGTGTCGGCCTCCACCACCGGCTGCAGCCCTAATTCGCGCAGCATCGTCCGCACCTGACCCAGTGCCACCGCGTGTGAGTGCGCGCGCCGCAGTCCGGCGATGGTGGCACCGCGCGGGGCAAGGAGACAGTGCTCGATGCGCTGAAAATGCTCGCCCACCACATGCAGCCCGCTGTCCGGCAGCAGGTGATGGATGTCGGGAATTCGGCCCGCGAGCGTGTTCTCGCAGGGCAGCATCGCATGGGCGGCGCGGCCCTCGCGCACGGCCTCGATTGCTGCCTCGAAGGTGGGGCAAGGCAAGGTGGCGACTGTCGGGAAAGCACTCCGGCAGGCGAGGTCGGAGTAGGCGCCGGGCACGCCTTGGAACGCGATGGGGCCGCTCATGCGTGCGCCGCCTGCCGTGCGAGCACGGCGCGCGCCCGCTCCAGATCAGCCGGTGTGTCCACCCCGAACGGTGCGTGATCGACGCGCGCGCACACGATCCGCATCCCGGCCTCCAAGGCGCGCAGCTGTTCGAGCTTTTCCTGCAGCTCGAGCGGCGATGGGGGCAGCGCAACGAACCGCGCCAGGGCGGCCCGTCGGAACGCGTAGACGCCGACGTGATGCCAGCGCGGCCCTTCCCCCGCGGGGATCGGCGCGCGGCTGAAATAAAGTGCGGAGGCCACCGAACTGCCCTCAACGAAGCCGCAGGCGGCCTTTACCACGGAGGGGGCCGCCGCTTCCGCTTCTGTCTCGATCGGCGCCACCAAGGTCGCGATATCCGCGGCAGCATCGGCGAGCGCCGCCGCTACCGCGCGGAGCTGCCCGGCTGGCATCGTCGGCAGATCGCCCTGCAGGTTCACCACGACGTCGTGCCGTCCGTCCGGGTCGAGCACGCCGAGCGCTGCCTGCACCCGGTCCGAGCCCGACGGCAACGCCGGGTCGGTTAGCACCGCCCGGCCGCCCCAGGCGCGCACGGCGTCGGCGATGACCGGCTCGGCACAGGCCACCGCGACCGGCCCGATCCCGGCCTCCCGCGCGCGATCGAGCACATGGACGATCATCGGCCGGTCGCCGATTTCGGCGAGCGGCTTGCCCGGCAGGCGGGCGGAGGCCATGCGGGCCGGGATCACGACGATCGGGTTCACCGGCGCCCGGCGCGCGGTTGTCGGGGCAAGGTTCGTTCCCTATGGTGCGCCACGTTCATAGGCAGGCCCGAACGGGCGCGCAACGCCTCGCGTTGGGTGCGCGTTGCCTGCCGAGCAACTGCGAAGCGCACGCCAGGAACTGGGAAGTCTCGACCGCATGGATACAATGGAAGGCAACAAGGCCATCGCCGCGGTCCTCGTCGCCGGCATCGCGTTCTTTGTCTGCGGCACGATCGGCGTTGGTCTTGTGCACGAGACCAAGCTTAAGGAGACGGCCATTAAGATCGCGGGCGTGCAAGAGGCCGCCGCTCCGAGCGCCCCGGCACCCGAGGCGATCCCGCCGATTGCGACCTATCTCGCGTCAGCCGACGAGCACGCGGGCGAAGCGTACGCCAAGAAGGTGTGCGCCGCCTGTCATACGTTCGGCCAGGGGCAGCCAGCCGGCGTCGGGCCGAACCTCTATGGTGTCCTCGGCGGCCCCCATGCGCACATGCAAGGCTTCAACTACTCGGATGCGCTCAAGTCGAAGAAAGGGCCCTGGACCTACGAGGAGTTGAACCATTGGCTCTACAAGCCGGCGAGCTATGCGCCCGGCACCCGGATGGCGTTCGCCGGCATCCCGAGCGAGAAGGAGCGGGCGAACGTGATTGACTACATCCGCAGCCTTTCGCCCAACCCGGAGCCGCTGCCGTCACCGGAGCCCCCGGCAACCCAGGGTCCGGGCGCAGGGAACCAGACCGGCAGCAGTCAGGGCACTCAGCCGTCTGCCTCCGGCAACCCGGCTGGCGAGTCTCCGACCGCCGCGCGCGCCCAGCAAACTCAGCCGAGCGCCGAGCAGACCCAAGGCGCCGCGGCGGGCGCGGGTTCGCCGACGCCCGCCGCCGGTTCGCACTGACGGAGCCGATCGAAAAGCTGATCGCGGCTGCCGAGGCGGCGGCTGATGCGGCCGCATCGGCGATCCGGCCACACTTCCGCGCAGCGCTGTCGGTAGAGCGCAAGACGGACGCGAGCCCGGTCACCGCCGCCGACCGCGCCGCCGAGCAGGCCATGCGCGCGGTGCTGGCCGGCCGGTTCCCCGAACACGGCATTGTCGGCGAGGAGTTCGGGATCGAGCGGCCCGAAGCGCCCCTGCGATGGGTGCTCGACCCGATCGACGGCACCCGCGCGTTCATCACCGGGCGGCCGTTGTTCGGCACGCTCGTCGGGCTGCTCGACGGCGACGCTCCGGTGCTGGGCCTGATCGATCAGCCCGTCACCGGCGAGCGCTGGACCGGCGCGGCCGGAAGGACCACCTTCCGGGGCCCGTTTGGCGGCACGCTCGGATGCCGCCCCTGCGCCGCTCTTGCCGAGGCCGAACTCGCCTGCACGAGCCCCCGCATGTTCGGCCCCGACGACCTGCCGCGCTTCGAGCGCTTGGCCGCGGCGGCCGGGCGGGTAAGCTTCGGCGGCGACTGCTATCTATACGGCCTGTTGGCGCTGGGGCACTTGGACGTCATTGTAGAAGCTGATCTGAAGCTGTGGGACTGGGCGGCGCTGGCCCCGGTCGTGCAGGGGGCGGGCGGAAGCTTGACGGATTGGCAAGGAAAGCCGCTTCGTCCGGCAGGAGACGGGCGGGTGCTTGCTCTCGGCGACCGGGCGCTGCTGACGGAAGCCGTCCGCCTGCTCGCCTGAGGCCGCTTGGAAGCGGGAGGCGTTACGCGGATTTCAGTAGGCTAATCGTCGGCCACGGAATACTGACGCAAGGACGGGGAGGCGATCGGTGCGAATTCTGGCGTTGCTACTGGGCCTGTTGCTCGCTGTGCCGGGCCTGGCGGCGGATGCACCGTCTGTCACCCGCTCGCACGCGTTCTCCACGCTCGGCCAGCCGAAGCTGCCGGCGGATTTTCCTTTTTTCCCTTATGTCAACCCGGACGCGCCGAAAGGGGGCGAGGTCGCGCTCAGCACGGTCGGCACATTCGACAGCTTCAACGGGTTTATCGTCAGGGGCACCGCCGCCGAGCAGCTCGGGCGCCTGTATGACACAATGCTGGCGCCGTCGGCCGACGAGGCGGCGACCGCGTACGGGCACCTCGCGCAAACGGTCGAGCTCCCGGCCGACCGCATGTGGGTGGCATTCGAGCTCAGGCCTCAGGCGCGGTTCAACGACGGTACGCCGGTTACCGCGGCCGACGTGGCCTGGACGTTCCAGACCCTCGTCAAGCAGGGCCGGCCGTATTACCGGCAGTACTACGCGGACGTGCAGGACGTGGTGGCGGAGAACCCGCGCCGCGTAGTGTTCCACTTCAAGTCCAACCAGAACCGTGAGCTGCCGCTGATTTTGGGCGAAATGCCCATCCTACCGGAACACTGGTGGAAGGACCGGGACTTTTCCCGCCCGCTCACCGACCCGCCGCTCGGCTCCGGCCCGTATCGGGTGGACCACTTCGAGTTTGGGCGCACGATCGCCTATCGGCGCGTGGACGATTGGTGGGCCAAGGACCTGCCGACCGGAAAGGGAATGTTCAATTTCGACGTCTTGCGGATCGAGTACTTCCGTGATGCCACCGTGGCGCTGGAGGCGTTCAAGGCCGGGCAGATCGACTTCCGCCAGGAGAACATCGCGAAGCAATGGGCGACCGCCTACAACTTCCCGGCGCGCGAGCAGGGCTTGGTCAAGCTCGAGAATATCAAGCACCGACTGCCGACCGGAATGCAGGGCTTCGTGATGAACACGCGGCGCCCGGTCTTCAAGGATCGCCGCGTGCGCGAGGCGCTCGCCTGGGCGTTCGACTTCGAGTGGGCGAACAAGAACCTGTTCTACGACGCCTACACCCGCGACCTTAGCTACTTCAGCAACAGCGACCTCGCCTCCTCCGGCCTCCCTAAGGGCGCGGAGCTCGCTCTGCTCGAACCCTACCGCGATCAGCTGCCGCCCGAACTGTTCACGCAACCCTTCACCCTGCCGGTCACCGACGGGTCGGGCAACAACCGCCGTGAACTCGCGCACGCGCTCGACCTGTTCAAGCAGGCGGGCTACGAAGTGAAGGACCGCAAGCTGGTCGGCCCCGACGGCCAGCCGTTCAGCTTCGAAATGTTGCTAAGCGATTCCTCCTACGAGCGGGTTTCGCTTCCGTACACCCAGACGCTCGCCAAGCTCGGGATCACCGCAACCGTGCGCACGGTGGACCCGGCGCAGTACCAGCGCCGCATGGACAACTACGACTTCGATATGACGCTGACGTCCTTCGGCGAGAGCGAAAGCCCGGGCAACGAGCAGACCGCCTACTGGACCTGCGGCGCGGCGTCACAGGAAGGAGGCGACAACCTGATGGGCGTTTGCAGCCCGGTGATCGACGCGCTGGTCGCCAAGGTGGTGAACGCCTCCGATCGCGCGACGCAACTGACCGCCACCCATGCGCTCGACCGGGTCCTGCTGTGGAATTGGTACCTGGTGCCGAACTGGCACCTCGAGATCTGGCGGGTCGCCTATTGGAACAAGTTCGCCCGGCCCGACAAGCCGGTGCGCTCCGGTTTCGTGTTCGACGATTGGTGGATGGACCCCAAGCTGGCCTCGGCCACGGACACCGCTAAGAAAAACGGTCCCTAGTGTTCAGCTTGCAATCGCGGATCGGCTTTCGACGCGTGGTTCAGCGGGTTTGTCCGCCGTGACCGCCTACCTGTTCCGCCGCGTTCTGCTCATCATCCCCACACTCTTCGGCATCGTCGCGATCAACTTCGCCATCATCCAGTTCGCGCCCGGCGGACCGGTCGAACAGATGATCGCGGAGTTGAAGGGCCGTGGCGACGCGATGGGGCGCATGACTGGTGCCGGCGCGGAAGCGGCCACGCCCTCGAGCGCCGGCACCTATCGCGGGGCGCGGGGGCTCGATCCCCACGTCGTCGAAGACATCAAGCGCATGTTCGGCTTCGACAAGCCGCCGCTCGAGCGATTTCTGCATATGGTTGGCGGCTATCTTCGGTTCGACTTCGGCCGCAGCCTGTTTCGCGATCAGACCGTGATCCGGCTGATCCTGTCCAAAATGCCCGTCAGCATCTCCATCGGGCTTTGGTCCACCCTCCTCGTGTACGCGGTTTCCATCCCGCTCGGCATCGCCAAAGCGGTGCGGGACGGCAGCCGGTTCGACGTCGCGAGCAGCGCCGTCGTGCTGATCGGCTACGCCGTTCCCGCATTCCTGTTCGCGATCCTGCTCGTCGTGCTGTTCGCAGGCGGCAGCTTTGTCGAATGGTTTCCGCTGCGCGGCCTGACCACCCCCGGCTCCGAAAACTGGAGCCTGCCCGCCCGCGTCGGGGACTATCTTTGGCACATGGTCCTGCCGACGATCGCGCTGGTCGCCGGCGGCTTTGCGAGCCTGACCATGCTCACCAAGAACTGCTTTCTAGAGGAGATCCACAAGCAGTACGTGGTTACCGCGCGCGCCAAGGGTGCGGGCCAGCGCCGCATCCTGTACGGCCACGTGTTCCGCAACGCGATGCTACTGATCGTGGCCGGGTTTCCCGCCGCCTTCATCGGCATCCTGTTTTCGAGCGCGCTGCTCGTCGAGATCATCTTCTCGCTCGACGGGCTCGGGCTGCTCGGTTTCCAGTCCGCGATCCAGCGTGACTATCCTGTGATGTTCGGCACGCTCTACATCTTCACCCTGCTCGGTCTCGTCATGCAGCTGGTTGGCGATCTCATGTACACGGTCGTCGACCCGCGCATCGATTTCGAGGCGCGGCGATGAACGACACCTCGGTCGCGCTTGCCCCCGGACCTCGGCCGCCGCCAGCGGAGAAAGAGCAAGCAAAGCCACCGCTCCCTGCGGGAGGCGATCGGAGGCGACGCTTCCGCCTTTCGCCACTGAACCAACGCCGCCTTGCGATCTTCCGCGCGCACAAGCGTGGCTATTGGTCGATGTGGGTGTTTCTCGCCCTGTTTACCGTCTGCCTGTTCGCCGAGTTCATCGCCAATGACCGCCCGCTCGTCATTCACTTCAACGGCCACTGGTATTTCCCGGTGTTCGTCGACTACAGCGAGGATACATTCGGCGCCGATTTCCTCCCGACCGAAGCGGATTACAGCGATCCGGACGTGGAGGCCGCTATCCGCGCGAAGGGATGGATGATCTGGCCGGCGGTCCCGTACAGCTACGAGACTTCGATGAAGCGGATGGCGGAGCCGGCGCCGTCGGCCCCGTCTTGGCGCAACTTGCTCGGCACGGACGATCAGGCGCGCGACGTGCTTGCGCGCGTGATCTACGGCTTCCGCATTTCGGTGCTGTTCGGCTTCACGCTCACCGCCATCGCATCGGCGCTCGGCATCGCCGCCGGGGCGGTCCAGGGCTTCTATGGCGGGCTCGTGGACCTGTTCTTTCAGCGCTTCATCGAGATGTGGTCCAACATGCCGCAGCTCTACATCCTCATTATCCTCGGCAGCATGATTGCGCCCGGGTTTTGGGTGCTCCTTGGCTTCCTGCTCGCGTTTAGTTGGATGCACCTGACGGGCGTGGTGCGCGCCGAGTTCCTGCGCGGGCGCAACCTCGATTACGTGCGGGCGGCCCGGGCGCTAGGCGTTCGCGATTTCCAGGTGATGTGGCGTCACATCCTGCCGAACGCGATGGTCGCCGCACTCACGTTTCTGCCCTTCACCTTGTCGGGCTCGGTGACCATCCTCGCCAGCCTCGATTTCCTCGGTTTCGGAATGCCGCCCGGCTCTCCCTCGCTCGGCGAGCTCGTCTCGCAGGGCAAGAACAACCTGCAAGCCTGGTGGCTCGGACTCACGGCGTTCGCGGTGCTCGGCGGCGTGCTCACTTTGCTGATCTTCACCGGCGAGGCGGTGCGCGACGCGTTCGATCCGCGCCGCCTGCCTCGATGAGCCCCTTAATTAGATGAGCCTGGTCCAGGTCGGCGATCTCTCCGTCGCGTTCGGCCCCAAACGCGTCGTGCAGCACGTCACGTTCGCGCTCGACCGCGGCGAGACCCTCGCATTGGTGGGCGAAAGCGGGTCGGGCAAGTCGCTGACCGCGCTCTCGCTGCTGCAATTGCTGCCGCCGGGCGCCACCAACCCGACCGGCCGCATCCTGCTCGACGGCAAGCCGATGATCGACGCCGATCCAGCGACCCTGCGCCGGGCGCGCGGCGAGATCGCCGGCATCATCTTCCAGGAGCCGATGACCAGCCTCAACCCGCTGCATCGCATCGGTAAGCAGATTGCCGAAGCGATCAGCCTGCATCGTCCGCAGCGGGGCGCCAAGCTGCGGGCGCGGGTGATTAAGCTGCTGTGCGACGCGGGCTTCGCGGACGCCGAGCACCGGCTGGACGCGTTCCCGCACCAGCTTTCCGGTGGCCAGCGCCAGCGGGTGATGATCGCAATGGCGCTCGCCAATGACCCCGCACTGCTGATCGCCGATGAGCCGACCACCGCGCTCGACGTCACCATCCAGGCGCAAATTCTAAAGCTGCTCGCCGAGCAGAAGCGGGCGCGCGGCCTCGCCCTGCTGCTGATCAGTCACGACCTTGCCATCGTTCGCCGCTACGCCGATCGGGTGTGCGTGATGAAGGACGGTCACGTAGTCGAGGCCGGCCCGGTGTCGCACGTGTTCGAACACCCCGCGCACCCCTACACGCGTATGCTGCTCGCAGCACAGCCACGCGGACGGCCGAAGCCGCTCGCACCCGGCGCGCCCACCTTTCTGGAAACCCGGGACGTGCGCGTGCATTTCGCGATCCGCCGCGGCCTGCTGCGCCGCCCCGTTGCGCACGTGCGGGCCGTTGACGGAGTCAGCATCACGATCCACGCTGGCGAAACGGTCGGCTTGGTCGGCGAAAGCGGATCGGGCAAGAGCACGATGGGTTTCGCGGCCCTCAAGCTGCTCGGGGCCGACGGCTACATCGCGGTGGAGGGGCAGCGGCTCGCGACACTCGACAAGCGCACCCTTCGTCGCCTCCGCGCACGCATGCAGATCGTCTTTCAGGACCCCTTCAGCAGTCTTTCGCCCCGCCTGTCAGTGGGCGACGTCGTGGCCGAGGGTCTCGCGGTCCACGAACCGGCCCTGTCGCATGCCGAGCGGCAGGCGCGCGTGGCGGAAGCTTTATCGGAGGTCGGACTTTCCCCGGACTGGCCGAACGCTACCCGCACGAGTTCAGCGGTGGCCAGCGCCAGCGCATCGCCATCGCGCGCGCGATGGTGCTGAAGCCGCATTTCGTCGTGCTGGACGAGCCGACCAGCGCGCTCGACATGTCGGTGCAAGCGCAGATCGTCGGGCTGCTGCGCGGACTGCAGGACCGCCACGGGCTCGGGTACCTGTTCATCAGCCATGACCTGAAGGTGGTGCGGGCGCTGGCGCACCGCATCGTCGTGCTGCGCCACGGCCGCGTGGTAGAGGAAGGCCCCGCCGACCGGTTGTTCGCGGCACCCAAGGAGGAGTACACGCGCGCCTTGATGGCCGCGGCGTTCTCGCTTGAAGCGTCGTCCACGTGCGACATCGAGGATCAAGACGACGAGCACGCGACCGAGCCGATGGCAAGCCCTGCTTCCTGATCGCGGCCGGCATCGCGATCCGCGCGCCGCCTGCTATCGTTTGAACGGCACCTCCTCCAAGCGCGTCTGCGTGGTGCGCCCGCTTTCCCAAGCGTTGGCGCCCGGCACCAGGCTCGGTGTCGGGATGTCGGCGCGGCTCTGACGCCGACGCGCCGTGGAAATGCCGAGCCGGCGGTCCCGGGCCTCGACCATCGCCTCGTCGGCCTGTCCGTCGTCGGTAAACCCCATCATGAGCTGCGGGATGCCGTACGGAAAATCGTCCCGGTCGTATTGCCACGTATGAAACGTCTTGCCGTAGGTCGTGACCAGATCCTGGAAGTATGCGCGTTCAGCCAATTCGGGAATGCCGGGAGCGACCAGGATGCCTGACTTCACCTCGTAATGATGGCTGTGCCAGAGGCGCTTCTCCTCGTCGGGCAGCGCGCGAAAACGAGCCTCGCTGATGATGTACTCGATGCCGATGAGGCGTGCGTCGGGCTTGTTCGAGTCGAAGATCACGCACTGGTGCAGATCGTGCCTGAGATGGATGCAGAAGTGGCTTGCTTCCACCTGCCGTCCCATCTCGTCGGCGTACAGGTGGAAGCCGTTCAGGTAGGTGGTCATCGCCTCCAGCGGAAACTTCCGCTGCATGGCACTCGCGGCAGTGTCGAGTAGGCGGTGCTTGAGCGGGTGGCCCTGGCCGACGCTGGCCAGCGACACCGCCCTTCTGCCAAGAAGCAGGCCGGCCGAGGCCGCCATGCCGGCCGCTAGCCCGATGCCGACGGAACCCAAACGTCCAATGACCGGGCGTCGTGCGCCGGATTCGTCTTTGGAAGCCGCCATGCTGCGTCTCCTTGAATGTCGAGATGCGCAGGAGGCAATCCCGACTGCCGGAGCCTATCGCAGACAAGATCGGGGGCAATGCACCGAATTGCGGAAGGGATCACGACGCCGAGCGCACCGCGATTGCTGTTCGCCGCACGGTGTGAATAGGACTGATAAACTGGAGCGCTGTCCGCACGTTGTCGCGCCTCAAGTCGTGACTTGGAGCATCAACCCATGAGCGGACAAACCTCGAACCAGTACACGATGCAGGACCCGACCAAGCAGTACCCGCAACCCGAGTTCGAGAAGCAGCCGCAGTCGGCGCCGGGCTTGGCGCGTGACATGCGGCCGAAGCCCGATCACGGGGAGGAAAGCTATCACGGCTTTGGGCGGCTGGCGGGCCGGCGCGCCATCGTCACCGGCGCGGATAGCGGCATCGGACGGGCCACGGCGATCGCCTTCGCGCGCGAGGGGGCGGACGTCGTGTTGAACTATCTCCCCTCCGAGGAAGCGGACGCCAAGGAGGTTGCGGCGCTGGTCGAGAAGGCCGGACGGCGCGCGTTCCCAATTCCTGGAGATATCAGCCAGGAAGCGTTCTGCCTTCAGTTGATCGAGCAAGGCCGCGGCGCGCTGGGCGGCATCGATATCCTGGTCAACAACGCCGGCAAGCAGACCGCGCAGCAGGACATCGCAGATCTCACCACCGAACAGTTCGAGGCGACTTTCCGCACCAACGTGTTCTCGATGTTCTGGCTGTGCAAGGCGGCGCTGCCGCACATGCCGCCCGGCGCAACCATCATCAACACGACCTCCATCCAGTCGTACCAGCCATCCCCGAGCCTGCTCGACTACGCCTCCAGCAAGGCCGCCATCACGGCATTCACGCACGCGCTCGCCAAGCAAGTCGCGTCCAAGGGCATTCGCGTGAACGCGGTGGCCCCCGGCCCCGTCTGGACGCCGCTGCAGCCGAGCGGCGGCCAACCGCAGGATAAGATACCGGAGTTCGGAGCGAAGACGCCGCTGGGCCGCCCCGGCCAGCCCGCGGAGCTGGCACCGATCTACGTTTTGCTCGCCTCGCAGGAGTCGAGCTTTGTGACGGGTGAAGTCTATGGCGTGACGGGTGGCAACCACCTGCCTTGAGCAGCGGGCCTCGAGCAGCGGGTGTGACGGCGACTGACGGCCTTCGTCGCCGCGCCCCCGGTTGCCGCGCCCGAGCAAAGCCCCGATAAGAGGCAGGCCGGTCCACCAGACCGCGCCCCCTCCCGAGCCTACCCGCCTGCGCGCATGCACTGGCCGGACCTGTGAGGGGAGGCTTTGGGGAACCGCACGTTGATCGATCTCGACTACGCCGCGCTCCGCGCAACCCCGGTGAACCCGGACCCGTATCCGCATGTCGTCGTGCCCGGCTTCGTTCCGGCATCGGCGCTGGCGGAAGTTGCCGCAGACCTGCCGCCCATAGACAAGGGAGGCTCATTTCCGCCGTCCGCGCTGCGACTTGGGCCGCGCGCGCAAGACCTCGTCGCAGCGCTCGAAAGCAAGGCGATGCGGGAAGCAGTGGCGGCCCGCTTCGACCTCGCACTCGACGATGCACCCACCATGCTTACGGTACGAGGATGGACGCGCGAAAAGGACGGCCGCGTCCATCGCGACTCGAACGCCAAGCTCGTCACTGTGCTGCTTTACCTGAACCAGGATAATGCAGCCTTCGAAGGCAACGCAGGGCGCCTACGATTGTTACGGGGGCCGGACGACGTCGAGAATTTCGCCGTCGAGGTGCCGCCGGTGAATGGCACCTTGCTCGTGTTTCCGAACGGCCCGTCCACTTGGCACGGGCACAAGCCGTTCGTCGGACCGCGCTACAGCATGCAGCTGAACTACATGACGACCGACCGGATGGCGCGCTCCGAGCTGCGGCGCCATCGCGTGTCAGCGTTAGTTAAGCGTTGGACGCGGGCGGCCTGATCTAGCGAGCGTTGCCGATGGGCAAGGGGATGTAGCTCGTCGGCTTGCCCGCAAAGTTGGCCAAGGCGACGCTGCCGCTGATGCAAACCAAGTAGACGATGATCACCAGAAGCGACCTGAACTTGCCGCCCCGGCCCCGCATGTCGAAGTCGACGGCGCTGGTCACCGGCTGCCCCTCTGCTTCGTTTTCGAGCTTGTCTATATAGGGCAAGAACGGTCGGAGCGCTGTGACCCGGCTCACACAGCGAAGGGCAAATTTACGTCAGCGCGTCTGCTGGATTGCCGAGAGCACCCAGCGACCGCCGGGCGAGCGCAGGAAGGTCCAAACCTCCGTTGCGGTCACATGCTCCTGCGGGCTGCCATCGACGATGCGGCCCGACGCGTCCCGCGTCACGTCGATCATGGAGAAGCGCATCGCGACCGTGGCGTACTCGCGACTGCCCTCCGACCAAGCCTCGGCGAGGTCTCCCTTCAGCAGCCGGACATCGGTGACCTCGTTGCGGACGCCGCGGCTCGCCTGTTCGGCAAGCTGCTCGCCGAAGAAGCTGACCATCTCGGGCGTCGCAAGCTGTCGCAGCGCATTCATGTCCTGCGCCGTCCAGGCGGACTGGACGGCCTTGAGAATGCCTTCGAATTCAGCGTAATCCGCCGGCGTGATCGTGACCGGCCGGCCCTGAGGGGCCCCGCCCCTGCCACCACCCATGGGCGACGTCCGGGCGAAACCCGGCAGACCGAACATGCTTGGGCCGCCGGCGGCCATTGCCGGACGCTGGCCCCGAAACCAGCGCAACACCCAGCGGACCACCAGGAACAACAGCAGCATCTGCAGCAAGAAGCCGAGAAAGCCGAAGCCGCCGCTGACGCCGCCGAAGAACCCGTGGCCGAGCAGCATTCCGCCCAGCCCCGCCCCGATCAGGCCGCCAAGCAAGCCCGAGGTGAACGCGCCCGAGCGGGCCCCGGCGAAGCCACCGCCGAAACCGGGGGTGCCATAGCTGGGCGAGGACGGCGCGTTCGGCGTGTAGCTCCGCTGGAACGGCTGCGCGGTATACGGAGCCGTGCTGGTGCTCGGCGGTGCCGACCACGTGCGGCCCCCGCGGCTACCCATCGAGCCGCCGAAGCCCGCTCGCGCGTCCGCCAAGCCCGGCGCTAGCGCAAGGCCCGCAACGGCTATTGCGGCCAGAATGGAAGAAGTGCGGCGCATGTTTCGCTGTTCCATGACCGCTCGAATATAGGAAGCGCCCTACTCTGCTTCCATGTCAGGCCCCGGCCATCGTCATGCCGTCGATCCGGATCGTTGGGGCGTCGGTGCCGCGTTTGAATTTGAGATCATTGGCCGGCCTGAGGTTGGCGAACATCTCCAGCAGTTGCCCCGCCACGGTGATCTCCGCCACCGGCTCGGCAAGGGCGCCATCCCGGATCATGAAACCGGCGGCACCCCGGCTATAGTCGCCGGTAACCCCGTTGACCCCCATCCCGATCAGCTCGGTGATGTAGAGCCCTTCGGTGATGTCGGCCATCAGCTCCGCCGGTGAGAGCGCTCCCGGTTCCATGTAGAGATTGGTCGGCGACGGCGACGGCGGGCTGCCGGTACCGCGGCTCGCGTGGCCGGTCGTGGCGAGCCCGAGCTGGCGGGCCGAGCGGCTGTCGAGGAGCCAGGTCGTCAGCACCCCGCCATCGATGATCGCGCGCGGCTGAGTGGGAACGCCTTCTCCGTCGAACGGCCGTGAGCGCAGGCCGCGGGCGCGCAACGGGTCGTCGCGCACGGTGATGCCGGCCGCGAAGATGCGCGCGCCTAGCTTATCCTTGAGAAATGTCGTCCCGCGCGCCACCGACGCGCCGTTGATCGCGGCCGAAGATGCCCGAGCAGTCCGCCGGAGACGCGCGGGTCATAGACTACCGGGAGCTTCGCGGTCTTGGGCCGGGCCGGGTTCAGCCGCGCCACCGCCCGCTCGCCTGCGCTATGGCCGATGGCGGCCGGATCATCGAGATCGCCGAGATGCACCGCGCTCGAATAATCGTAATCGCGTTGCATAGCGGTGCCAGCCCCGGCCAGCGCGGTCGCCGAGGTGGAGTGGCTGGTGCGTGCATAACGGCCGGCGAACCCTTCGGAGGTGGCGAGCACCACCTCGGACCGGTGATAGCCCGCGTCCGCCCCTTCCGAGTTCGTGACCCCCTGCACGGCGAGCGCGGCATCTTCGGCAATGGCGGCGCGGGCAAGCAGCGCCTCGGTGTCCGGCTCGGCCCGATCGGTAAGCTCGAGCGAGGCCGCACCGTCGGGATTGCGTGCCTCGGCGGCCAAGCCGCCATACGGATCCTCCGGCACCACGCGCGCCATAGCGACGGCGCGCTCGGCCAACTGCGGAAAGCTGGCCGGGTCGACCGTGGTGGACGACACGATCGCCGAGCGGCGGCCGAGGAACACGCGAAGCCCGAGATCGCGCCCTTCGGAGCGCTCCACGTGTTCGGTTTTGCCGAGCCGCCGCTGCACGCCGAGCGAGGTTCCGGCGACCAGCACCGCATCCGCCGCGTCTGCGCCGGCGGCCCGGGCGCGCGCGAGCAGATCCTGCAGCAGGTCCAGATCGTCGGCCATCAGGCGGCGAGCCGCTCGGTGATGTCCGCCACTCCCGGCACGCGCGAGACCGGGCCCATCGCGGCCAGCGTCGGGTTGGCCCGGAACACCCGTGCCGCGGCGCGGCGCACGTCGTCCGTGGTCACGGCGTTCAGCTTGCCCACGGTTTCCGCGGTCGGGATCACGCGGTCGAACACCTGGATCTGCCGGGCGAGCTGCTCGCAACGGCTTCCGGTGCTCTCGAGCGACATCAGGAGCGAGGCCTTCACTTGCGCCCGCGCCCGCGCCAGCTCCTGGTCCGACACCTGCTCCTGCACCTTGCGCAACTCGTCGAGCGTCACCGGCATCAGCTCCGCGGCCTCGCTTTCCCCGGTGCCGGCGTAGATGCCGAACAATCCGCTATCCATGTACGGGGCGCTGAACGCGTAGACCGAGTAGACGAGCCCGCGCTTCTCCCGAACCTCCTGGAACAACCGCGACGACATGCCGCCGCCGAGCAGAGTGGAAAGCAGCAGGGTCGGGTAGTAGTCCGGATCGCCGTAGGCGACCGACGGGAAGCCGAGCACGATGTGTACCTGGTCGAGATCGCGCTCCTCACGGAACTCGCCGCCGCGGTAGAGCCCAGGTGTCACCGGGGGCGGTTTGGCGGCCGGCAGATCGGTGAAGTGCGCGCCGACCAGATCGAGAACTTGCTCGTGCCGGAGATTGCCGGCAGCGGCGACCACCACGTTATTCGCGGGATAGTGCCGCCGCATATAGCCGGTCAACGCGGCGCGCGAGAGACTGCGGATCACGTCCTCCGTGCCCGAGCACCGGCCGCCCCATCGGCTGGCCGGGATAGGCCGCCTCCTGGAAGTGGTCGAAGATGATGTCGTCCGGCGTGTCGTTCGCCTGGCCGATCTCCTGCAGGATCACCCCCCGCTCCCGCTCCAGCTCCTCGGGCTCGAAAGTGGAGTGGGTCAGGATGTCGCCAATGATGTCGGCGGCAAGCGCTGTGTCCTCCTTGAGGACCTTGACGTAGTAGGCGGTCTGCTCGCGCGCGGTGTAGGCGTTGATGTGCCCGCCGACCGCCTCGACCTCCTCGGCGATCTGGGCAGCACTGCGGCGCTCGGTTCCCTTGAACGCCATGTGCTCGAGAAAATGCGACACTCCGTTCTCTTCGGCGAGCTCATGGCGAGTTCCGGTCGCGACATAGGCGCCGAACGATACCGTTTCCACGCGCTGCATGCGCTCGGACACGACCGTGAGGCCGGACGGGAGGCGGGTGACGCGGATCGCGTCGCCATTGGTCGAACTCATGCGGCATTCCTCTGGGCGACGGCGCGCACACCGGCCTCGACAGCGGCGAGGTCGTTGGGCGCCACGGTGTAGCGTTCGGTCCTGTCATATAGGTCCGCGAGGCGCGGCGGCAGAGGGGGACGGAGGCCGATCGCGCGCTCCATCGCTTCCGGGAACTTCGCCGGGTGCGCCGTCGCCGCCGCGACCACCGGCACGCCCCGGGCGAGCGGGCACGCCCGGGCGGCCGCGACGCCGATGGCGGTGTGCGGGTCCGCGAGGTAGCCCGACGCCGCATGGAGCCGCCGGATCTCCGCCTCGGTGCCGGCGTCGTCGAGCCTGAAACCGCTGAACAGGGCGGTGGCGCGCGCCCAGGCCTCGCTCCCGACGGTCATGCGCCCGGTGTTGCGGAAGCTTGCCATCGTCTGCGCCGTCAGCAGCGGGTCGCGGTCGAGCAACTCGAACAGCAGCCGCTCGAAGTTCGAGCTGACCTGGATGTCCATGGAGGGCGACAGGCTCGGCTCCACCGGGCGCACGCTCATGTCGTTGTCCCGGAGGAAGCGGGCCAGAATGTCGTTGCGGTTGGAACCGACAAGCAGCCGCGTGATCGGCAGCCCCATCCGCCGCGCCGCCCAGGCGGCGAACACGTTGCCGAAATTGCCGGTCGGCACGGCGAAGGCGACCGGGCGATCCGGCGCGCCCAGCGCCAAGGCCGCGGCGGCGTAGTAGGGGATCTGCGCCGCAATGCGCGCCCAGTTGATCGAGTTGACGGCCGCTAGCCGCATCCCGGCGCGGAACGGCGCGTCCGCGAACATGGCCTTTACCAGATCCTGGCAGTCGTCGAACGTGCCCTCGACCGCGATGTTGCCTACGTTGGCCGCCTGGACCGTTGTCATCTGCCGACGCTGCACCTCACTGGTGCGCCCGCGCGGATGGAGAATGACGATGTCGAGCCGCTCTCGTCCGGCGCAGGCCTCGATCGCTGCCGAGCCGGTGTCGCCCGACGTCGCGCCCACGACCGTGATGTGCTCACCCCGCTCCCGCAGCACGTGGTCGAACAGCCGACCAAGCAACTGCATCGCCATGTCCTTGAAGGCGAGCGTCGGGCCGTGGAACAATTCGAGCGCCCACACGCCGGCTTCAAGCTGGATCAAGGGCGCAATGGCGGGGTGTCCCCAGCCCGCGTATGCTTCCTCAGATATCCGCCCAAGCACGGCGGGAGCGATCGCCTGGCCGGCAAAGGCACCGATCACGCGGGCGGCGAGTTCGGGGTAGGACAGCCCGCGCATAGCCCGCCATTCGTCGGCGTCGAACCGCGGCCATGTTTCGGGCAGGTAGAGCCCGCCATCCTCGGCGAGCCCGGCCAGCAGCACGCCCGCGAAATCGCGCACCGGGGCGTTTCCGCGCGTCGAGATGTAACGCATACGACGCTTATACCCGCCCAGGCGCGGCTTGCCCACGACGGCGAGCTGATGGACAACCGTTCCGCCTGTGTCACTGTATTGCCGGTTCACCCGCCGCCCCGAGCGACGGCCTAAGTGAACGCGAAATCCTGGGGAGGAAAAACGATGGCGATGTTTCATCGACTTGGCGGGGCCGCGGCGCTCGCTGCCGGCCTGCTGATTGGCAGTTCCGCGGCGATGGCGCTGGAGATGAAGCCCGTGATGACGCTCGACCTGGCGAAGAAGATGATCGCCGGATGCGAGGCGAAGGCAAAGCAGGAAGGCTGGAAGATGAACGTCGCCGTGGTCAGCGATGGCGCCAACCTGACGGCCTTCGAGCATATGGACGGGGCGTTCCTAGGAAGCATCGAGATCTCGCAGATGAAGGCGCGGACCTCGGCGAACTTCCCCTTCCCGACCCGCCGATTTGGGGACATCGCCTTCGGCACGGAGGGCAAGCCGGGCATGGCGCCCGGAATCGCCCATGTCCCAGGAATCGCAGCGTTTCCGGGCGGATTGCCAATCATGACCGGCAGCAAAGTGCAGATTGGGGGCATCGGCGTGAGCGGCGGCACCGCCGATCAGGACGAGCAATGCGCTCAGGCCGGGCTCAATGCCGTGTCGGACGACCTGAAGTAGGGTCCGTCGGAGACAACGGTTTCTGGCCTCGACTTGATCACCCGCGCGATGGGTGATCAGGGTCACCTTGTCCCCGAGGCCAGACCTGCTTGCCCTTGCGCCGAACTGCTCCGCAGCCTCAGCCGAGGCGCTGCCCCGCCCGGAAATGATAGGCGCAGCTTTCGTTGGAGACGTCCCCCTCGATCCGCCCGTCGGCCAGGTGTCCGCCCAAGGTGATCGTGTCCAACTCGCCGGAAATCGTGCCGTCCGGGGCAATGCGCGCGTCGATCTCGGTTCGGCCGTTCCAGCGATATTGAAACTCGCCGCCCACCACCCGGAGCAGGACGAGGCCCGGGGACGGACAAGCCCGGCTGTCGGCCCGGTAGCGCGTGCTCGTGCCGCGATAGATGCCGTCAACCGGCGCGGCGGTCAGGCCGGGCTGCGGCAGCGCGGGCGGTGGTGGGGGGCGGGATGCGGCGCAGGCAGCGAGAAGCCCGCCTGCGGCCAGCGCCGCGGCCGCTCGGAGGGACGCCGTCATGCGGGGTGGCAGCCGCCTTGCTTCAGCTTGCGCTCGGTGGTGGCGGGGAAGCGGACGAGCCGGTCGGGTGGACGGACCGGGCGGCGGACCAGCTCGCCCCCGCAATTGGGACAGCGACCGGCCAGCACCCCGTCGGCGCAGGTTACGCAGAACGTGCATTCAAACGTGCAGATCCGCGCCTCACGGCTGTCGGGCGGCAGGTCGCGGTCGCAACACTCGCAGTTGGGACGAAGCTCGAGCATCGGGTCACTCTCTACAAGCTGCGGCCCGATCACGCGAGATAGCGGGCGGTGAGGTGCGCTTCGAAATCAGCCGGGTCGAGCGGCTTGCCGGTGGCAGCGCGCAGAAGGTCTTCAAAGCCGAGCAGGCTGCCCATGCCGTGCACCTTCGCGGCCAGCCATTGTCGAAGCGGCGTGAAATCGCCCTCGGCCAGCGCGGCGTCGAGTGCTGCAACCTCCCGCTTGGCAGCCGCCATGAACTGCGCCGCCGCCATCGCGCCCAGGGTGTAGCTCGGGAAATACCCGAACGCCCCGTCATACCAATGGATATCCTGCAGACAGCCCTGCGCGTCGTCCGGCGGCGTGAGGCCGAGCACGCGAGAGAGCCCCTCGTTCCAGGCTCCGGGTAAGTCCGGCACCGCGAGGTCGCCGGCGATCAAGGCCTGCTCCAGCCGGAAGCGCAGGATGATGTGCGCGGGATACGTCATCTCGTCGGCCTCGACCCGGATGAAGCCGCGCGCCACGCGCCGCCAAAGCCGCGCGAGGTTGGCCGGCGCGTAGGGGGCGGGATCACCGCCGAACGTCCGGTGCAGCTCGGGGCCGAGCCACGACAGGAACGGGTCTGACCGGCACGCCTGCATCTCGACCAGAAGCGACTGGCTTTCGTGGGCGGCCATTCCGGCCGCCTCGCCCACCGGCTGGCGTGCGTACGCCGCGGGCAGGCCGCGCTCGTAAAGCGCGTGGCCTGTCTCGTGCAGGACGCCGAGCAGACTTTGCGCGAAGTCGGCCTCGTCGTAGCGGGTCGTGATGCGCACGTCGGTTGGCGTGCCGCCGCAGAACGGATGGGCCGAGCGGTCGAGGCGCGCGTGCGCCCAGTCGAGCCCGGCGCGCCCGGCCAGGCGGCGGCACAGCGCCTCCTGGGTTTCGGCCGGGAACGGCCCGGCGGGTCGCGCCGGCGCGGACGCGCGCGCCTGCCGCTCCTCCGCTTGCGGGAGGGCCCAACCGAGGAACGCTTCGTAGTTGGCGAACACAGGGGCCACGTCGGTCGCCCGCACCCCGCGCTGGAAACCGTCCATCAGAGCGTCATACGGGGTCAGGCCGAGCGCGGGCGCGAGGGCCGCCGCCGCTTCCCGCACCAGTCGCACGACCTCGGCCAGATAGGGTGCGACCATGCCGAAATCGGCGACCCGGCGAGCCTCGCGCCACACCTTCTCGCATCGGGAGTTGGCGCGCGCCTGCGCTTCTACGAGATCGGGCGGCAGAGCCGTCGCCCGGATGTAGGCGTGCCGCATAAGCCCGAGATTGGCCGCACGCCAGCGGTCGGCCTCCGGCTCGACGGGTCCGAGGTCGGCGGCCTCGGGTCCGGCGGCTTCGGCGGCCGCCAGATCGTCCGCCACGGCCGGGTCCGTCAGCAGGCCGTGCGACAGGCCGGCAAGCACCGCGAGTTGGTCGCCGCGCACCGCCGCACCCCCCGGCGGCATGGTGGCGGCGGCATCCCAGTGCAGCACGGCGGCAGCCTCGCCCACGGTGGCGATGCGGGCGAAGCGCGCCGCGAGTCGGTCATAGGCGGGGCTCATGGACGCAGCACCTTCCGGGCATAGGCGACGAAAATCACCACGAGCGCCCCGGCGAGGCCGAACCAGGTGATCGCGTAAGACAAATGGTTGTTGTCGGGGCGGGGCAGGTGCCGGGCAGGATCGGGGTAGAACTCACCCTCCGGACGCCCGCCGAGTGCCACCAGCGTGAACGGCTGGAGGTCCGTGATCCCGAGTGAGGCACCCACCGCCGCCGGGTCGAGCGTGAAGAAGTGGCGGCCGGCGAGGTCGTCTTGCGGGCTGAACAGGCCCGGCCGCTGCGCCGGGCGAACAAAGCCCTCCACCGTCACTGTGTCGTTCGGCAGCGGGATGGCCTGCTCGCGGGTTTGCGGCACCCAGCCCCGGTCCACGAGGACGGGCCGTCCGCCACCCGCCGGTTGCAGTGGCATCAGCAGATCGGCGCCCATGCGCGGACCTTGGCCGGTGTCGTGGACCGCGACCCCATACAGCGCCCGCGCGCCGTTGATGTACCGGCCTTGCACCCGCACCTTGGCGAACGGCGACGGCTCGGACGTGAGCGGCAGGGCGGGGGCAGCCTCCGCCGCGTCGATCCGTTCAAGCAGCGCCGTCTTCCAGGCGAGGCGCCGCACCTGCCAGAGGCCGAGGCCGAGAAGGGCGGCGAGCATGATCAGCGTCGTCAGTCCGGGCCACAACAGCGGCCGGAGGCGCCCCCGGCCGGTCAGTGCGCGCGCCCGGCTGGCAACCTCACCCGCCGCCGCTGACCGTAGCGGATGCACCCGACCAGTAGATGCACACGAACAGGAACAGCCAGACCACGTCGACGAAGTGCCAGTACCAGGCCGCCGCCTCGAACCCGAAATGCCTCTGGGGTGTGAACTGGCCGCCGCGGGCGCGCATCCAGCACACGATCAGGAACGTGGTGCCGACGATCACGTGAAAGCCGTGAAAGCCCGTCGCGAGGAAGAACACGGACGGATAGACGCCGCCTCCCGCGAACTTGAACGGAGCGTCGGAATACTCGATCGCCTGGCAGGTGGTGAAAGCCATTCCCAGCAGGATGGTGATGCCGAGCCCCATCAGGAGGCCACGCCGATCGTTCACCAGCAGGCTGTGATGCGCCCAGGTTATCGTGGTCCCGGACAGCAGCAGGATCATCGTGTTGAGGAACGGGAGGTGGAACGGGTCGAACGTGGTGATGCCGGCCGGCGGCCAGACGGCGGCGGACGCTCCCGACACATTCTCCGGGAACAGTGCGAAGTTGAAGTAGGACCAGAAGAAACCAACGAAGAACATCACCTCGCTGGCTATGAAGAACATCATTCCGTAGCGCAGCCCGAGCCGGACGACGGCCGTATGGAGGCCGGGGGTGCGGGCTTCGCGCACCACGTCGCGCCACCAGAAGAACATGACCGCCACAGTGACCGCGACGCCGGCGCCGAGCACGATGTAGTCGCCGAAATGCGCGGCCATGACGATGCCGAACACGATCAAGCCGCCGCCCAGCGCGCCCAGCAGCGGCCACGGGCTCGGATCGACCAGGTGATACGGTTGCTTCAACCCCGAACTCACGGGGGCCGTCACTGCGTGCGCATCGCTATCCATTGCCCGACCCATGTCCCTGTGCACCGAGCAAGCGCCTCGGCGGCCGGGCGCATCATCGCGAAAACGCCCGGACGATCAAGGGTCCAGCCGGTCACCGGTCGTCACCGCGACAAATCCGCGCGCGGCCCCACATGCGGGCCCGCCTTCTCCAAGCTGCCCGCCTTCGCCGCGTCGTCGAGCGAGCGGAAGAAGGTGTAGGACAGCGTGATCGTGCGCACGTCGGCGGTGTTCGGATCGGCCGCTATTGCCGGATCGACCCAGAAGCTCAGCGGAAACTGCATCTGCTGGCCGGCCGCGAGGGTCTGCTCGTTGAAGCAGAAACATGCGGTCTTGTGGAAATACTTGCCGACCTTCTCAGGGGTGACGTTATAGACCGCAACGCCCGTGACCGGCCGGTCAGCGAGGTTGCGGGCGGTATAGAACGCGACCTGCTCCTCCCCGAGCGGCAAGGTGACCTCCGGCCGCGCGGGAGCGAACTGCCAGTCGAGGCCGGGGTTGGTGTCGGCGTTGAACCGGACGGTCACGGTCCGTGTCGTTGCACCCGGCGCGGCTGCCGGCCCGATCTGGGGCGTCCCGGCATAGCCCGTCACTGAGCAGAACAGCCGGTAGAGCGGGATAGCCGCGAACGAGAGCCCCACCATCCCCGCCACCACGGCGGCGAGTCCGACAGCGATCCACGTGTTGCCACGTGCGTGCCTCAAGACTTGGTCATCTTCACCCAGGCGATCGCATAAAAGACCGCGCACAGGATCAGCAGTGCGACCAGCATGGCGATGTTGCGCCCACGCCGGCGGCGGACCAGGTCGCCGGCGTCCGCGCGCGCCTCGATCGGACCCATCACCCGACCAGGCGATCTACGGCGAGGGCGCCGAACAGGGCGAACAGATAATAGATCGAGAACTTGAAGGCCGACTTAGCCGGCGCGTCGCGGTTCAGGCTGACACCCCGCGCGTCCTGCCGGTCGCGCAACACCCCTATCGACTTCCACAGGAACACGGCGCCAAGCGCCGCCGCCGTCACCCCGTAGATCGGGCCGGCGAACCCAACCGCGCAGGGAGCCAGAGACAATGGCACCAGCAGCACGGTGTACAGCAGGATCTGCCGCCGGGTCTCGCGGGGGCCGGCGACCACGGGGAGCATCGGCACGCCGGCTCGCTCGTAGTCGTCGTGCGCCCAAAGGGCGAGCGACCAGAAATGCGGCGGCGTCCAGAAGAACACGATGGCGAAAAGGAGAAGCGGCACGACGTCGACGCTGCCCGTAACGGCCGCCCAGCCGATCACCGGCGGGAAAGCGCCGGCGGCGCCCCCGATCACGATGTTCTGCGGCGTTCGCCGCTTCAGCCAAACCGTGTAGACGAACACGTAGAACAGCACGGACAGCGCGAGCACGCAGGCCGCCGCGGTGTTCGTCGCCAGCCACATGAGAAGCACCGAGCCGACCGCCAGCACGACGCCGAAGCCGAGCGCCGCCGGCGGCGCGATCCGTCCCGCGGGCAGCGGGCGGTTTCGGGTACGCCGCATTACAGCGTCGATGTCCCGGTCGAACCACATGTTGATCGCGCCGCACGCGCCGGCCGCGACCGTAATGCAGAGCACCGCCACGAACCCGAGCACCGGGTGAAGGTGCCCGGGCGCGACGAGAAGGCCCACCAGGCCGGTGAATACGACCAGGGTGAGCACGCGAGGCTTGAGCAGCGCCAGCCAGTCGCGAACCTCGGAAAAATCGGCCCCTCCCGCGAGGGGAGGGGGCGCCTCACGCCGTTTCCCGCTGCGGGAAAGGGCCGGTACGAGGGGCGAACTGTCAGTCATCGAATGCGCGGCAGCTCCTCAAAGGTGTGGAACGGCGGCGGCGAGCTTACCGTCCACTCCAGCGTGGTCGCGCCCGCGCCCCAGTAGTTCGCGGGCTCCGTCTGCTTCGAAGTCAGGGTACGGAACACGACGTAAAGGAACACGAGGAACGCGACGAACGAGATGAACGCACCGATGGAGGCCACGAAGTTCCAGCCGGCGAACGCTTCCGGGTAATCGGGATAGCGGCGCGGCATCCCCGAAAGGCCGAGGAAGTGCATCGGGAAGAAGGTGAGATTGACGCCAATGAACGTGAGCCAGAAATGCACCTTGCCCCAGAACTCGGGGTACGGGTGCCCGCTCATCTTGCCGATCCAGTAGTAGAAGCCGGCAAAGATGGAGAACACGGCGCCGAGCGACAGCACGTAATGGAAGTGCGCTACGACGTAATACGTGTTGTGCACGATCTGGTCGATGCCGGCATTGGCTAGAACGACGCCCGTGACGCCGCCCACGGTGAACACGAAGATGAACCCGATCGCCCACAGCATGGGCGTCTTGAGCTCGACCGAGCCGCCCCACATGGTCGCGATCCAGGAGAAGATCTTGATGCCGGTCGGCACCGCGATGATCATGGTCGCCGCCATGAAGTAGGCGCGGGTGTCGACGTCGATGCCCGAGATGAACATGTGATGCGCCCACACCACGAAACCCACCACGCCGATGGCGATCATCGCGTACACCATGCCGAGATAGCCGAAGATGGGCTTGCGGCTGAAGGTGGACACGACGTGGCTGATCATCCCGAAGCCGGGCAGAATCATGATGTAGACTTCGGGGTGCCCGAAGAACCAGAACAGGTGCTGGAACAGCACGGGGTCGCCGCCGCCGGCCGGATCGAAGAACGCGGTGCCGAAGTTGCGGTCACAGATCAGCATGGTGATCGCCGCGGCCAGTACCGGGATCGCCAGCAGCAGCAGGAACGCCGTCACCAGGATCGACCACACGAACAGCGGCATCTTGTGCAGGGTCATGCCCGGCGCCCGCATGTTGAAGATCGTGGTGATGAAGTTTATCGCGCCGAGCAAGGAGCTGGCGCCGGCCAGGTGAAGCGCGAACAAGGTGCAGTCCATGCCCATGCCGGGCTCGTAGGTCGCGTTCGACAGCGGCGGGTACAAGGTCCAGCCTGAGCCGCTTTCGCCCATCAAAAGGCCCGTGATGCTGAGGACCATGGCCGGGACCAGCAGCCAGAAGCTAATATTGTTGAGGCGCGGGAACGCCATGTCGGGCGCGCCGATCATCATCGGCACGAACCAGTTACCAAAGCCGCCGATCATCGCCGGCATCACGGCAAAGAAGATCATCAGCAATCCGTGGACCGTGACGATCGTGTTCCACTCCTGGCCGCTGGTGACCAGCGTATTGCCGGGAAACAGCAGCTGAGCCCGCATGATGACGGACAGGATCGCACCCACCAGGCCGCCGATCACGGCGAAGATCAGGTAGAGCGTACCGATGTCTTTGTGATTGGTGCTGAACAGCCAGCGTTGCGCGAAGCTCAGCTTGTGGTCGTGATGGCCGTGGTCATGCTCATGGTCGTGCGTGGTGACGGACATCTATGAAAGCTCCTTAACGCCGGCCATGTAGGTCAACGCTGAACGGACGCAACGGACAGCGGCTTCGCCCCGGGCGAAGGCGTCGTGTCCGAGAACTTGGTCTTCGCCTGGTCGACCCAGGCGTCGAACTCGTTGGCGGGCACCGCATGGACGGCGATCGGCATCCGGCTGTGGTTCTGGCCGCAGATCTGGTTGCACTCGCCGTAGTAGGTGCCGGGAGCGTCGGCCTTGAACCAAGTCTCAATCGTGCGGCCAGGGATAGCATAGCGCTGAACCCCGAGCGACGGGACGAAGAAGCTGTGGATCACGTCCGCGCTGGTGGTCAGGACGCGGATGTTTTTGCCGGCGGGCACCACGAGCTGGTTGTCGACGTCGAGCAGCCGCTTCTGACCCGGCTTCAGCTGGTCATCCGGCACGATGTAGCTTGAGAAGTCGAGATTCTTCTTATCGGGATAGGTGTACTCCCAATACCACTGGTGCCCCGTCACCTTGACCGTCAGGTCGGCGTCCGCGGTCCGGTCCTGATAATACACAAGGCGGAAAGACGGGATCGCGATAACGACGAGGATCAGCACCGGCAACACGGTCCACAGGACCTCGATGATCGTGTTGTGGCTGGTGAGGGTTGGCGTCGGATTCCGCCGCGCGTTGTAGCGCACCATCACCCACAGCAGCAGCACGCCCACGAACAGCGTGATCACCGTGATGATGACAAGCACCAGGTTGTGCAGCTCGATGATATGCGCTTTCACGGGCCCGGCGGCCGGTTGCATGCCGATCTCCCACGGACGGGGAAACCCGTCCGCCAGGCTCGGCGCGAGCGGAGTGATCGACGCCGCCACCGCCACTGCGACCGCGGCCAATCGCCGCCACAAACCCTGCATGGACCAGAGCACCTCGCTGTTGGGCGGCGGCAGGCCGGTCCGCCGCACAGAGCCTGCGACTACCGGAGCCTCGTCTTCAGATCAAGCACATGGCCGCAACCAATGCGCCGGCAAGTGCCCGCCGGCCTGCGCTCAGAGCGGCAGGTGCGCGAGCGTGAACAGCCCGAACGGCGGCACGGAAGAGACCGCGGCACGCGCCCGATCCTCCGGGCCGAGCAGGGCTGCCATTGCGAAATCCGGATGCCAGCCGAGCGCCCGGGACGCCGGCGCCATCGCCCGCTCCACCCACCAGCGTGGGCCCTTGGCCGCCGCGAAATGATTGACGAACAGGAGGTGCCCGCCGGGGCGCACGACCCGGCGCATCTCGGCCATGAGCTGGCGCGGGCGGGGCACCACGGAGGCGACGAACATTGCCACCGCGATGTCGAACTCGCCGTCCCCGAACGCCATCGCTTCCGCGTCCATTTCGAGCAGGGCCTCGACGCCGGGAATCTTTTGCCTGGCGACGCGCGCGCGGGCGATGCGCAACATCTCCGCGGACAAATCGATCCCGGTGATCCGCTTTCCTTCCGCGTAGTGCGACAGGGCGAGCCCGGTACCGACGCCCACTTCGAGCACTCGGGAGCCTGGAAGCCGGTTCACGGCCAGCACCGCTCGCCGCCGCCCGACGGCTGAGATGCCGCCAAACGCCGCGTCGTACACGCCCGCCCAACGACGATAGGCCGCACGAACGGCCTCGGTGTCCAAGGCCGATCGGGGCTGCGGGGCTGCGTGGGAATGCACCAAGTTTGTCATCCGCGATGAAACCTCACGGCGTCAGGAGGAGCGCTGTTAACTCCCTCTCCTGCACGGGCGCAAGTTCCCCGGGTCTGAACGGCGCCGCTGCCGGTGGCACGGCCGATCTTAGATCCGCGACTGGTCGGTTCGCGACAACTAGCCGATTGGCGATGATCAGTCGGTTTGCGACAGCTCGACGGCCGCACTCCGGCCGTTTTGTTGCTCCTCGATTTCGAACCCGATCTTCTGACCTTCGTTCAAGCTGCGCAGGCCGGCCTTCTGCACGGCGCTGATATGGACGAAGATATCCTTGCCTCCGCTGTCCGGAGCGATGAACCCGTAACCTTTGGTCGGGTTGAACCATTTCACGGTGCCTTTGGGCATCGGCGACGCGCCTCTTTGCCTGCGGCTAGCCTGTTCTCCCCGAGCCGGCGGAAGCACGGCTGCCTGATTGCGGAGGCGTGCATCAAGCCGCCATCCGGAACCGAGCCGCCGGACGGCAACCGCGCCCCTCCCCTCCCGGTCGACCAGCCGCCGCACCCGGGGTTGGTCTACCGAGCGTAACGATACGACCAACGCCCTTGCCACCGCAATTGTCCTGGTGTGCTCCGCGACGGGTGAAATCGGTCAGGCAGCGTCGTCGCGGCGGTCGCGGACCTTCACGTAGGCGAGCTGGGCGTGTTCGGCGCAATACGGCTTGCCGGGGACCGAACCGGCATCGCAGAAGCGGAAAGACTTTGTGCCCGGCTCGCCGATGGGCCAGCAGCAGGCGACAATGCGAGCGTAGGGCCGCGCGACGGGCGGCACGCGGGCTGCGGGCGACGGCGCGGCGAACGCGGGGCGCGGCGCGGGCCGGCTTTCGGTCCGCGCCGGCAACGGCGGCATCGGCCTGGCGGCCGCACTCGGCAGCGGCGGCAGAGTAGGGCCGGCAATCCGGCGAACCGAGGGGCGCGACCGCGATCCGCCGCCCTCGCGCTTGATCGGCGACGGTCGAGCGGGCAGCACGAGGCGATGCGCCTTGCCGACCACCGCGTTCTTGGAGACGCCGAGGCGGCGGCCGATCTCGGCGGTCGACAGCCCTTCCGACCACAGCGCGCGCAAACGAACGATGGTCTCTTCGCTCCACTCCATTTGGTGGCTCCTCGCTGTCCTGACCCAAGATATGGTAGACGGGTCAGGCAGCGATGCTCAACGCGCATTTGCACGCGAACTACAAAAAGTTGTGGAAAACCCCGCTTAATTCCCCTCCTAGCCCGCCTTCCGCAGCGAGGCGGCAAAATAAGCCTTGTTGCGTGCCAAAAACCGTCTGCCCAACGCGTGAACCAGAGCGACGGGCGCCTGCATCTGCGCTCGGGCCAGCATGACGGGCCCGCCGGATTGGAGGGGGCTCTAGAACAACAAGCCCTTGCGAAGCAGGCCGTGCACGCCCTTCTCGCCGTTTACGGTCTGGGTCACGTGGAAATCCACCGCAAGCGAGCAGAACTGATAGGCTTCCTGGCGGGACAGGTTGGCGCGGGCGCAGATGAACGCGATCATCTCGCGAAGGGCCTGCTTCATCGCGAGGTCGAGATCCTCGTTCATGCCCATGCTGATGAAATGGCTCGCGGTCTCCGCGCGCGGGTAGCGCAGCAGCGGCGCCTTGGGCCCGCCTCCCTTGTGCAGCGTCAGGCGAAACGTGCCGGTAAGGCAGGTTTCGAGCGCGTTGATGCATACCTCGCCGTCACCCTGCACGCCGTGTCCGTCGCCGGCGGAGAACAATGCGCCCTCCGCCCATACCGGCAGGAATAAGGTGCTGCCCTCGCCCAGTTCCTTGTTGTCGAGATTGCCGCCGTGCTCTCGCGGCTGGATGGTGGAGATCGTTCCATAGGCGGGCGGCGGTGCTACGCCCATCACGCCAAAGAAGGGCTGGAGCGAGAGCTCGGTGCCCCACGGCAGCTTGCAGGTCCGGTTCGCCCGGTCGATCGGGATGTGGGTCAGGAAGCGTTCCGGGAAGTCCTCGGGAAGCGTGCCTGCCAGCGGCCGGAAGCCGCAATAGCCCCAATCGGCGCCGAACTCGATCGCCTCGACTTGGACCTCAAGCATGTCACCGGGGGCGGCGCCCGCGACCGCGACCGGGCCGGTGATGATGTGGCCCGGCACCCTGGGAACGGCGGCTTGGATAGCTGCGAGCGGCGGCGGAATGACGAAACCGCTGGAAGGATCGGGCATGACGTCGGCCGCCCCCGAGACGCACTCCAGGACAACCACCTCGCCGGACTGGATTGTGAGGACCGGCGGATAGCTTGCGTCGAAGCTGCCCCAGCGGACGGTTTCAGGGCTGGGCGCGATATGGTGCGTCGGCAAGGTCATCCCTCCGGCTTTGCTCGCCAAAGGGTGCCCCTCTCCGGCCGGCACTCACAAGTGCGGGCCGGCTACGCCGCGCCCGAAGGAGCTAGACGGGCTCTTTGGTCTTGGCCGTGCTGTGCACGCCAGGCCCCGCGATCGTGCCTGCAGGCCGGTCGGCGCTGGCCTCCATGGACGCGTCGCCCTCGTCCGCCATATTCTTCTTGAACGATTTTATGCCCTTGGCGAAGTCGCCCATCAGGTTGCTGACCTTGCCGCTGCCGAACAGCAGCAACACGACCATCAGCACGACGAGCCAATGCCAGATGCTAAAGCTGCCCATCTTTCCTCCGTAGACGCCCGCTGGCGCCTTCCGCCGTGGCGGGCGCAACCCGACGGCCTGTGATCGCCGCAAGCTAACGCCTGACGACGCGATTGCCAACGCCCGAAGCTTGAAGTGGGGTCGAGTGGGCGAGGTTGCGAGGCTCAGCCGAACAGGAACCAGGTCCGGAACACGAGCGTCTCGAGCCAGGTCTGGCGTTGCAGGCCCACGGTGCCGCGCAGCACGCGCAGCCGGTCGAGCATGGAGCCGCGCAAGGCGGCGGCGAGCACCTGGACCTGGTCGCGGGACGGGTCGGACAGGAGATGCGGCTGTTCGGCCAGTGCTCGAACCTGTTGGCGAAACACGTTCATGAACACGGCCGGTCCGCGCCGCGAAGCCGCGACAGCCCGCCGCAACATCGATTTCGGCGCGCCTACAAGGTTGCCGCCGTGCTGGCGATAGAGCACCGCCGGGGTGTCGTCCACCAGCACGGAGCCGCCAGCGGCCGCGACCAGGACGTAGGTCCACCAATCGTGCAGCGACGCCGCCGGCGGACGGCTTTCGGCGACCAGCCGGGCGGCCGGGCGGTTCATCAGCAGCGTGCAACCGGTCGCGATGTTCTGGGTGAGGGCAGCAGGAAACCCGGGCTCCCGGCGCAACCGGGAGGACACACCGATCGGCGCAAGCGTCGCATCGACGAACACCTGCCGCGCGCAATAAAGCGCCGGGCGGCTCGGAACGGCGCTGCGCAGCGCGGCAAGTCCCCGCTCCAGCTTCTCCGGCAGCCAAACGTCATCCTGATCGGCAAACGCGAATGCCTCGAACCCGCCCGCAAGCGCCGCACGCAGGACAAGGAGGAAGCTAGGGGTTGCGCCAAGACGGGCCACGCCCCCGACCTCGATACAGCGGCCGCAGCCTGGCCCGGCTGCGAAGGCGCGCAACACCGTAGCCGTGCCATCCGACGAGCCGTCATCGCGCCAGAACAGCACCCAGGCGGGATGCGTTTGAGCGACAAGGCTATCGAGTTGTTCCTGAATGAAAAGCTGGCCGTTGTAGGTCGAAAGCAGGACGGCGACGGGCGGGCGCCTCGCGCGATCGACAGCTTCTCGGCAGACTACGGCGCCTGACCGAAGATCGTGTCGATCGTCAGGGAGAGCGTGCGGGTCCAATCTGGCAGGCCAACGCCAAAGCTGTGGTTCAGTTTTGCGCAATCAAGCCTCGAATTGGGCGGCCGCCGAGCAGGGGTCGGCCAGTCGGCCGTCCTGATCGGCTCGATGACCGGCATGCGAGTGCCGTGCCGCTCCGCTTCCTGGAAGGCGGCCGTCGCCAGCCCGTGCCAGGTCGTCCAACCCGATCCAGCCGCATGATAGACGCCGCCGTATTCTTCACGCCAACCAGTATCCCGAAGCACTCGGATGATGCAAAAGATCGCGTCGGCGAGGTCGGATGCCGCAGTTGGGCACCCTTTTTGGTCCGCGACCACCCGAAGCCGGTCGGTGCGCTTGGCGGCGTTGAGCATGGTCAGGACGAAGTTCTTGCCGCTCGACGCGTACACCCACGAGGTACGCAGCACGATGGCCATCGCGCCGGACCCGAGCACCGCTTCCTCGCCGGCGAGCTTGCTTGCGCCATAGACGCCGGTCGGCGCCGTCCGATCCTGCTCGTTGTAGGGCGCTCCCTTCAGGCCATCGAACACGTAGTCGGTCGAGACATGGATCAGCGGAACGCCGCCGGTGCGGGCCAGCGTGGCCAGCCGGGCGGGGCCGTCACGGTTGGCGCGGTACGCCGCTGCCTCGTCGGCTTCGGCCGCGTCGACCCCGGTGTAGGCGGCCGCGTTCACGATCAGCGCCGGTGCGTGCGCGCCAATCACCGCTTCGATGCTGTCCGGCCGATCAAAGTCGAGCGCGGGCCTTCCCACCCGCACAGCGGGCTGCCCGGCTTTGCGCGCGGCATGGTCGAGCGCGCGGGCGAGTTGGCCCTCGCCACCCGTTATCAGGATCGGGCCCGAGAGCATCAGACGCGAAACCACGCCGGGCACTCGGCCAAGCGCGGCAGGACGCGATCCTTGTCGGACAGCAGCGCTTCCGCTCGGGCGACGGGCCAAGGAATGTCGAGGTCGGGGTCATCCCAGGCTACGCCGCGCTCGGCCGCGCGGTCATAGGGCGCGGTCACCTTGTAGATGACCTCCGTATCGGGCTCGAGCGTGCAGAACCCGTGCAGGAAACCCACGGGAACCCAGAGCTGCGCCCAGTTCTCCGCACTCAGCACGGCACCGACATGCCGGCCGAATGTTGGTGAGCCGTGGCGGACATCGACGGCGACGTCCCAGATGGCGCCACGCACTACACGTACTAGCTTGCCTTGCGGGTTGGGGTCGATCTGCAGGTGCAGGCCGCGAATCACGCCGGGCGGGACGGAAAGACTGTGGTTGTCCTGCACGAAGGCCGGCCCTGCCCCTTGCTCGGCCCAGCGTTCCTGGCTCCAGGTCTCGGAGAAGAAGCCGCGTGGGTCGCGAAAGCGGGGCGGCTCGATCAGCCGGACCTCGGGGATCGCCAGGCGTTCGACCTTCACGCGTGCTCTCCTACCGCAAGCTCCATCAGCACCCGGCCGAGCTCCGTCTTGTTCAGCGCCTGCGCGTGCTCCCGCAGCCGGTCCGCGTCGATGAACCCCATGCGGAAGGCAACCTCCTCGGGGCTGCCGACCAGCATCCCGGTGCGCGACTGGATGGTCTGCACGAAGGTCGCCGATTGCAGCAGGCTGTCAGGCGTGCCGGCATCGAGCCATGCGCAGCCGCGCGACAGGCGTTCGACGTGAAGGCTGCCCTCCTCGAGGTAGATGCGGTTCAGGTCAGTGATCTCGAGCTCACCACGCGCCGAGGGCCGGATCTGCCGGGCCAGTTCCGATACGCGATCGTCGTAGAAGTAGAGGCCGGTGACCGCCCAGTTCGAGTGCGGTGCCGCCGGCTTCTCCACGATCTCGGACGCCCGGCCCGCCGCGTCGAATGAGACGACGCCATAACGCTCGGGGTCGCGCACCTGATAGGCGAACACCGTGGCGCCATGCGCGCGTTCGGCGGCCTTTTGCAGCAGCACGGAAAGGTGGTCGGCGTGGATCAGGTTATCCCCGAGCGCCAGGGCGCAGGGTTCGCCGGCTACCCAATCGCGCCCGATCAGGAACGCCTGCGCCAACCCCTCCGGGCGCGGCTGCTCGGCGTACGAGATGCGCACGCCGAAGCGCTCGCCGTCGCCGAGCAGGCGGCTGAACTGCGGCAGGTCCTCGGGCGTGGAGATGACGAGAAGGTCGCGGATGCCCGCCAGCATCAAGGTGGAGAGCGGGTAGTACACCATCGGCTTGTCATAGATCGGCAGGAGCTGTTTCGAGGAAGCAACCGTCATCGGATGCAGCCGCGTCCCCGAGCCGCCGGCGAGCAGGATGCCCTTCACGCGCCGGCCCTCACGCCGCCGTTCCGAGGCGCTGCCCTTCGTACCGCGCGGCGCGCACGGCCTGCCACCAGGCTCGATTGCCGAGATACCAGTCGAGGGTCCGCGCCAGCCCCCGCTCGAAATCGTGCTCCGCTGCCCAGTCGAGCGCCCGTTCGCTGCGCGACGGGTCGATCTCGTAGCGGAAATCATGGCCGGGCCGGTCGGTGACGAAACGGATCAGCCGGGTGCGGGGTCCGGCGGGATCGGGCAGCCGCCGGTCGAGATGCGCGCAAATGGCCTGCACCACTTGGAGATTGCTGCGGGGCTGGCGGGCGCCGATGGCGTAGGTCGCACCAGGTTCGCCCCGCTCGAGCACCTTCAGGAGTGCTGCCGCATGATCGTCGACGAACAGCCAGTCCCGCCGGTTCGAGCCGTCGCCGTACACCGGCAGCGGCTTGCCTTCCAAGGCGTTCAGCGCGACCAGCGGGATGAGCTTCTCAGGGAATTGCCACGGGCCGTAGTTGTTGACCGTGTTGCTGACGATCACCGGCAAGCCGTAGGTGTGCCACCACGCGCGCGCCAAATGGTCGGACGCCGCCTTGGTGGCGGAATAAGGGCTGCGCGGGTCGTAGGCGGTGGTTTCGGTGAACGGCGGATCGTCGGCGCCGAGCGCGCCGAACACTTCGTCGGTGGAAACATGATGGAAGCGGAACGCCGCGCGCCGCGTCGGCGGCAGGGCCGACCAGTAGGCCCGCGCCTCCTCGAGCAAGGTGTAGGTGCCGACGATGTTGGTGTGGATGAACGCCCCCGGCCCATCGATGGAGCGATCCACGTGGCTTTCGGCCGCAAGATGCATCACCACGTCCGGCTGATAGCGCGCGAACGCGGCGCGCACGGCGGACGCGTCGGCAATGTCGGCGCGGATCAGCGTGTGTCGCTCGTGCGACCGAGCTTCCTCCAAAGCGTCCTCGGAGGCAGCATAGGTCAGCTTGTCGAGGTTCACGACCCGGTGGTCGCGGGCGCGGATGATGGCCCGAATGACGGCCGATCCTATGAAGCCGCAGCCGCCGGTCAGAAGGATATTCATGCGCCGGTCAATCCCATCGAGAGCGCAATTCGTCGAGAGTTTGCGTGTGTCCGTTTACATTTTATCAACGAACGGTAGCAAAGCAATCGCGAATCCGTTACCTTTGTGCCGCCCATCTCGGCTCTGGGGCCGCGAGCCTTGGTCGTGGGGCGGGCCCCACGATACACCCCGAGCAGCGCCGCAGCCGTTTGTTCAAGACCGGCCTCCGTCAATGGTCAGGATGGTGCCCGAGGTGTACCCGGAAAGCGGGCTGGCGAGGAACGCCACCGCGTAGCCGATCTCCGCCGGCGAGGCGGCGCGCCCGAACGGCATGCCGGCGAACAGCTCGCGCCATCGCTCCGGGTCGCCGAATTGCTGCCCGGCCCGCGTGCGGTTCAGCGTCTCGAGCCGCGCCGTGGCGACCGGGCCGGGATTGATGCCGACCACCCGAAGATTGTCGGCCGGCGCCGCTCTGCCGAGCGCCCGGGTAAACCCCATCAGCGCGGCGTTCCCCGCGCTGCCAGCGATGTAGTTCGGGTCGAACCACTCTCCGGCCGCGCCGATCACGTTCACAATCACCCCGGACCGGCGCGCCGCCATGGCGGGATAAACCGCCCGGCACAGGGAGATGTAGCCGAACACTTTTAGATCCCAGGCGCGCCGCCAAGTCGCGTCATCCACCGTGACCAGGTTGCCCCCGGGGATGGCGCCGGCGTTGTTGACCAGGATGTCGATCTCCCCCGCCTCGGCGGCCACCCGGCGAACCGCGTCGTCGCTTGACAGGTCGGCGGCGATGACCCGGACGCTGACCTGCCGCCGACCGCGGATCGCGGATGCCGCCTCCTCGAGCGTGGCCGGGTCACGGGCCACGAGAACGACGTCGCACCCCTCGTCCGCCAGGATCTCGGCGCTCGCCCGGCCGATCCCCTTGGAGCCGCCCGTGACGAGCACGCGCTTGCCGGCGAGTTGCAGATCCATCCCGCGTGTCCTTTCCCGATCAGGGCCGCCACTATGTCCGCGGCCGGTTGAGGTCGGCAATGTTGGCGACGACCGCGCCCGTCAGCATCAGGGCCGCCATGGGCCTCACCGACCCGTCGCTGAGCAGCCCGACCAGCAGCCCGCTCGTCGCCCCCAGCATGAACTGCAACGTGCCCAGCAGCGCCGAGGCGCTGCCGGCGTGGGCGGGGTGGCGCGCGAGCGCTCCCACGGTCGCGTTCGGCTGGATGAAACCGAAGCTTGCCATGTTGACGAACAACGGGATGAGCACCGCGAGGACTACGCCCGCTTCGATCCAGGCCACGCAGGTCAGCGCCGCGGTCGCGAGCAGCGAGACGCGCACCGCCGTCCGCAGCACCCGGCTCGATCCCCAGCGTGACAGGGCATACGGGTTCACTTGCGAGGCGGCGATCAGCCACGCCGCGCACAATCCGAATATGAGGCCGAACTGCGACGGGCTCAGGCCGAAGTGGTCGATGAACACGTTGGGCGAGCCGCCCAGATAGGCGAACAGGCTGAACGAGCTGGCGCCGCCGATCAGCGTATTGGTGATGAAACCGCGGTCGCGCAGGATAGTGAGATAGCGGCTGATTTGTGCCGTCGCGCTGAGGTGGAGGCGGCGGGAACGCGGCAGGGTCTCCGGGAGGAAGCGCAGCACCGACACCCAGCACAGCGCCCCGTAGGCGGCGATGACCCAGAAAATCATCTGCCATCGCGACCAGGCGAGCACAAAGCCGCCGAGCGTGGGGGCGAGGATCGGGGCCGCGCCCATCACCAGCATCAGCCGCGACATCAGCCGAGCCGCCTCGTGCCCGGTCGCGAGATCGCGAACGATTGCCCGCGGGATCACCATGCTCGCCGAGCCCCCGACCGCCGCCACGGCGCGAAAGATGGTGAGCCACACGAGGTCGGGCGCCAGCGCGCAGCCGACCGTCGCCAGGGTGTAGACGCCGGTCCCGAGGAGGAGGGGCAGCCGCCGGCCGAACCGATCAGCCAGCGTCCCCTGCATCAGTTGCCCGACCGAGATGCCGGCGAAGAACGCCGCGAGCGTGATCTGCGCCGTCCCGGGCGCGCCGCCGAGGTCGGCCTCGATCTGCGGGAAGGCGGGCAGGTACATGTCGATGGAGACCGGCCCGACGGCGGTCAGCACACCGAGAAGCAGGGGCAGCCACTTGGGAGCGCGCATCGCGCCCTTCATCGCAGGCGTCCCCGCCTGCGCCAAGGCGGAAGGATGGAAGCACGTCGCCGCAATTGCGCGGCCAGGACTTTGTCATCGTCGTGCTTCGACCATCGCCAATGCACGGAATGTCAGCGTCGCGCTGCCGCAATGCCGAACTGGTCCGACGCGGGCCGACGGTTGCGCGCTCCCGACCACCGGCGGAAGCTCCTTCGATGCAAGCGGCGCTGCAAGCCTTTCTAATCGGGTTTCCGGCGCTGTTCTCCATCGTGAACCCGGCCTCCGCGGCCTTCATCTTCCGGGAAGTCACCGCCGGGCACACCCATGCGGAGCGGCTCATCCTGTCGCGCCGGGTCGCGACCTACTCGCTCCTGGTCATGCTCGTCGCACTCTGGGCGGGCTCGACCGTCCTCGGCTTCTTCGGGATCAGCCTGGCCGCACTTCGTGTCGCGGGCGGGCTCGTCGTAATGTCCAACGCCTGGGAGATCCTCCGCACGCCGGAGGAACGGCACGCGCGCAAGCAGGAGGAGGCGAACGCCCCCGACGCCAGCGAGGACATCGCATTCTTTCCACTCACCTTGCCGTTCACCACCGGGCCCGGCACCATCTCCGTCGCCATCGCCTTGAGCGCCGGTCATCCCGGCGGGGGTGTAGCGTTCGGTTGGTTCCTGCTCGGCGCGACGGCCGCCGCGGCAGCGATGTCAGTGGTGATCTGGATAACGTTCCGTTTCGCCGACACCATCGTCGACCGGCTCGGGCCGACCGGCAGCCGCACCGCGACCAGGCTGTTCGCCTTCCTGCTGCTCTGCATCGGCGTGCAGATTCTCATTACCGGCGTGCAGGACGTGCTGCGGCCGATCATGCGGGGCTGAACCGTCAGCCGAGGTTTTACGGATCGGGTCCGACGCGCACCAGCACTTTGCCGAAATTGCGCCCGCTCAGCATTGTCAGCAGCGCCTCCGGGGCGTTCTCGAGCCCTTCGGTGACGTCCTCGCGATAGCGCAGCCGGCCTTCGCGCATCCAACCCCGCAGAGCTGCAAGCGCTTCGTCCTGCATCGAGGCGTAGTCGCTGGAGATATATCCGCGCAGCAGCAGGCGCTTGGTCAACACCGCCCGCATCAAATCGGGGACTCGGTTGGGGCCCGGAGGAGACGCGGTCTTGTCGTACTGCGAGATCAGGCCGCAGACCGGCACGCGGGCGAAATCGTTGAGCAACGGGAACACCGCGTCCCACACGGCCCCGCCGACATTCTCGAAATAGACGTCGATGCCGCCGGAGCACGCGGAGGCCAGCTTGTCCGGGAAACCCGGCTCGCGATGATCGACGCAGTCGTCGAACCCAAGCTCCTCGCGCACGAAGCGGCATTTCTCGGCGCCCCCGGCGATGCCGACGGCTCGGGCCCCCTTGATGCGGGCTATCTGGCCCACGATCGAGCCGACGCCCCCGGACGCCGCCGCGACGACGACCGTCTCGCCCGGCTGCGGACGGCCAATGTCGAGCAAGCCAGCGTAGGCCGTCAGCCCGTTGCTTCCCAGGACGCCGAGCGCGAGCGAGGTCGGGCCGGAGGCGGGGTCGATCTTGCGCAGCGCACGGCCATCCAGCACGGCAAACTCCTGCCATCCGCCGCCACCGAGCGCTATGTCGCCCGGCGTGAAACCCTCATGTCGGGACGCGACCACCTCGCCCACTGTCGCACCAACCATGACCTCGCCAAGGCCGACCGGAGGCGCATAGGATTGCTCGTCCCGCATCCGCCAGAACATGTAGGGCGCGAGCGACAACCAGATCACGCGTAACAACACTTGGCCGGGACCGAGTTCTGGGGCGGTCGCGTTTTCCAGCCGGAAGTTGGACACCGTCGGCGTGCCGTTCGGGCGCGAGGCGAGGACGATCCGGCGATTGGAAACCTGATCCATGTGCGCGAACGAGCTCCCGGAGATGCGGATCAGGTCCTGGCGTGACGCCGGAGCGAGCCGTTGCGCTCGACCCCTTGCGGGGGCACGGAAACCAGCCGCCGGGTCATCACCAAGGCGCCCACAGCCGCCAGAAGGAAGGCGGCCGTCCAGTGCCCGCCGGAAACATAGTCACCGTCGATCGCCGGGTAGAGCAGCACGAGATAGAGCACGGTCAAGACCACGAGCGCCGCTCTCGCCCTGAGACCACGCCGGGCGGCCATCAGCCCGAGTGCCAGGAACACCACGAACAATCCGATCGCCAGCGCCCGGATCAGCTCGAACGCTTCGACGGTAAGCCCCGCCAACAGCGCCCGGAACGTCGTCTCCAATCCCTGCAAGGTTGCTTGCAGGTCGAGGAGCACGCCGAACGTGCCGTGGAGGAACCGGTCGGGGCCGATCAGATAGGCCGCGAGAGCGAGGAGCGCGCCGACCAGCCACACCAGCCCGATCGTGTTTCGATGCACTGCGTACAATCCTTGCGGCGGCCGGTCCTGTCCGGCGCGGTTGCCACTCAATTGGTTCGTTACCCTCGGATGGGCAAGCGCCGAGGTGTCGCCGGCGCGCTCCGTGTCTATCCGACCCGATTGCCGACCAGATCGTCCACCACCGCGGGGTCGGCGAGGGTGGATGTATCCCCCAGGCCGTCGATCTCGTTAGCGGCGATCTTGCGGAGGATGCGGCGCATGATCTTGCCGCTGCGCGTCTTGGGCAGGCCGGGCGCCCATTGGATCGCGTCGGGCGAGGCGATCGGCCCGATTTCCCGGCGCACCCAGGCGACCAGCTCCTTGCGCAAAGCGTCGGTGGGCTCTTCCCCGGCGGTTAGGGTCACATAAGCGTAGATGCCCTGGCCCTTGAGGTCGTGCGGAAAGCCGACCACGGCGGCTTCGGCGACCTTCGGGTGCGCGACCAGGGCGCTCTCCACCTCCGCCGTGCCCATGCGGTGGCCCGAGACATTGATGACATCGTCGACCCGCCCGGTGATCCAGTAGTAGCCGTCGGCGTCGCGCCGCGCTCCATCGCCGGTGAAATACAGGCCCGGGAACGTTGAGAAATAGGTCTGCACGAACCGCTCATGGTCGCCGAACACCGTGCGCATCTGCCCGGGCCAGCTGTCCGCGATGCAAAGATTGCCCTCCGTGGGGCCGTGCAGCTCGTGGCCATCCGCGTCCACGATCATCGGCCGAACGCCCGGCAGCGGATGCGTCGCCGAGCCCGGCTTCAGCGGCGTGGCACCGGGCAGCGGGCTGATCATGATGCCGCCGGTCTCCGTCTGCCACCACGTGTCCACGATCGGGCAGCGGTGCTCGCCGACCACCCGGTGATACCACAGCCACGCTTCCGGATTGATCGGCTCGCCGACGCTGCCGAGCACGCGGAGCGACTTGCGCGAAGTCCGCCGCACGGGCGCCTCGCCCTCGCGCATCAGGGCGCGGATGGCGGTCGGCGCGGTGTAGAAGATGTTGACCTTGTGCTTGTCGACCACCTGCCAGAACCGGCTGCTGTCCGGATAGTTCGGCACCCCCTCGAACATCAGCGTCGTCGCGCCGTTGGCGAGCGGCCCGTAAAGGATATAGGTGTGGCCGGTGACCCAGCCGACATCGGCGGTGCACCAGTAAATCTCGCCGGGTTGGTAGTCGAACACGAGCTCATGGGTGAAGCTGGCCCACACCAGGTAGCCGCCCGTCGTGTGGAGCACGCCCTTCGGTGTACCGGTGCTCCCCGAGGTGTAGAGGATGAACAGCGGGTCCTCCGCGTTCTGCGGCGCGGGCGGGCAGTCCGGGGACGAGCGAGCTACCAGCGCGTCGTAGGGGACGTCGCGCCCTTCCACCATGGCGACGTCACCGCCGGTGACGCTCGCCACAACGACCGACTTGACGCTCGGGCAGGATTTCAGGGCCTCGTCGGCGTTCACCTTCAACGGCACACGCCGGCCGCCGCGCCGACCCTCGTCGGCGGTGATGAGCAGGGTCGACTGGCAGTCCTGGATGCGGTTGGCGAGGCTGTCGGGGGAGAAGCCGCCGAACACCACGGAATGGACCGCTCCGATGCGGGCGCAGGCGAGCATCGCCACCGCCGCCTCGATCACCATGGGGAGGTAAATGGTTATGCAATCGCCCTTGCCCGCCCCGAGCGACCTCAAGCCGTTAGCAAGCCGGCAAACCTGCTCGTGCAGCTCCCGGTAGGTGATCGACTTCGATGTGTCCGGATCGTCGCCTTCCCAGATGATCGCCACTTGGTCGCCGCGCGCTTCGAGGTGCTGGTCGAGGCACACGGCCGCAGCGTTGAGCACTCCGTTCTCGAACCACTTGATCGACACGTCGCCCGAAAAATTCGTGTTCTTGATGATGGTGGGCGCCTTGATCCAGGGGATGCGCTTGGCCTGCTCCGCCCAGAACGCGTCTGGGGCACGATGCGCGCGCTCCACCATGGTCTGCAGCTTGGCGGCATCGACATGCGCCTTCGCGGCGATCTCGTGCCGGACCGGGAAAGTGTCGGGGCTGTGTTCGCCCATGTTGTCGTCTCCTGCCCACGCGTAAACCGCGCCATCGATGTGCTTGTGTCAATGAAACGCAAGACAGGCCCTAAGGTCTTCGCGGCGTGCGGTCTCGACAGCAGGAGCCACGAGCGGCTTCGCTAGTACCCCGATCAGCCCCGCGTATCGCTCGCGATGGAACGCGCTGCCGCCGAACGTCGCCATCGCTACCCGCGCCCGCTTGGTGAAGAAGCCGATGTCGTGCTCGTCGGTCATGCCGATGCCGCCGTGCATCTGCACGCCCTCGTTACCGACCAGGAAGCCCGTGTCATTCGCCTTGGCCTTGGCGAGGCTGGCCAGCGCGGGGGCGTCGTTGGCGCCCTCGTCGAATGCGGAGAGAGAGGCGAGCACGGCCGAACGCGTCACCTCCAACTCGCAGAACATCTGCGCCGCGCGGTGCTTCAGCGCCTGGAAAGAGCCGATCGGCACGCCGAACTGCTTGCGATCCTTGAGATACTGCACGGTGCGCTCGAAGCACTCGGCGGCGCTGCCCAGCATTTCGGCGGCAAGCCCCGCCCGCGCCCGGTCGAGCACTGCCTCCAGCACGTCCGCCCCGCCGTCGATCGGGCCGAGCGCGGCCTGGTCCGCCACCTCCACATTGTCGAACGTGACGTTGGCGGCGTTGCGGCTGTCCACCATGACCGTGCGCTGCCGCGCGATCCCCGGGGCGTCGCCGGGGACGAGGAAGAGCGTGATGCCGTTCTTATCGGCGCCGCCGCCCGCGGTTCGCGCCGCGACGATCAGGGTGTCCGCCACGTGGCCATCCAGCACGAACGTCTTGCGCCCGGAAATCCGGTAGCCGCCGCCATGCTGCTTCGCCGACGTCGCGATCCGCGTCGGTGCGTGATGCGGCCCTTCCTCGAGCGCCAGCGCCCAAATGGTTTCGCCCGCAACCAAGCCGGGAAGGTGGGTCGCCTTCTGGTCGGCGCTACCGGCGAGCGCCAACGCGGCCGCGCCGACCAGCGCCGTCGATAGCAGCGGTGTGGCGGCGAGGGTGCGGCCCGCCGCCTCCATCACCAGGCCGAGCCCGACCAGCCCGAAGCCCGACCCGCCGTACTCTTCAGGCACGATAAAGCCGGTCCAGCCGAGCTCAGCCATCTCGCGCCACAGCGGGCGCGAGAAGCCATCGGGATCGCGCGTGTCCCGCAGAGTCCGGAGCGCCTTGATCGGGCTGCGTTCGGCGAAGAACGACAGCGCCGTGTCCTGCACCAGCCGCGCGTCGGACGACAGGGTGAATCATCGGCTTAGTCCGGTAGGCCAAGCACGCGCTTGGCGATGATGTTGAGCTGGATCTCCGAGGTGCCGCCCTCGATCGTGTTCGCCTTGGCGCGCAGCCAGTCGCGCGTGGTGCGCAGGTTGTCGGGCTCGAAGCCCTCGCCCTCCCAGCCCAGCATGTCGGTCCCGCCCGCGTCGAGCAGCAGCTCATAGCGCCGCTTGTTCAGCTCGGTGGCGTAATACTTGAACATGGCCGAGGCCGGCCCGGGCGGCGCGCCGGCGCGGGCCTCCTCGTCAGCGCGCCGGCGAGTGAGCGCGAAGGCCTGCGCGTCGATGTTGTAGCCGGCGATGCGGTCGCGCAGCGCGGGGTCGGCGATCGCGCCGCCGCTCGGCCCGCGCTGGCGTAGCGCTTGGCCACTTCCTCCGGCTTGGTTTCGGCGCGCCGCTCGCCGATGCCGCCGATGCCCTTGCGCTCGTGCTCGAGCAGGCGCTTGGCGATCGTCCAGCCCTTGTTCATCTCGCCCACGAGATTGCCGGCCGGCACCTGCACATTCTCGAAGAACGTTTCGCAGAACACCGAGTAGCCGCTGATGAGCCGGATCGGCTGCGGCCGAACGCCTGGCTGCTTCCATGTCGATCAGCAGAAAGCTGATCCCCTCGTGCTTCTTCGCGGTCGGGTCGGTGCGGACCAGGCAGAAGATCCAGTCGGACAGATGCGCGCCCGAGGTCCAGATCTTATGGCCATTGACCAGGAAGTGTTCGCCCTGCAGCACGGCCCGGGTCGACAGGCTGGCGAGGTCGGACCCCGAGCCCGGCTCGCTGTAGCCCTGGCACCACCTGATCTCTCCGCTGGCGATCTTGGGCAGGTGCTGGCGCTTCTGCTCCTCGGTGCCGTATTCGAGCAGGGTCGGCCCGAGCATGGAGAAGCCCATGCCGCGGATCGGTGGCCGGCAGTGCAGCGCTTCCATCTCGGCTGCGAGCGCCTTGGCCTCGCCCTCCGACAGGCCGCCGCCACCGTACTCCTTGGGCCAGGTCGGCGCGGTCCAGCCTTTCGCCGCCACGCGGTCGAGCCACAGCTTGCTGTCCGGGTTTTTGTATTTCTCCTTCTTGCCGCCGCCGACAGCCTCGTCATCCGGCTGCGCGGTGCGCATGGAAGGCGGGCAGTTGGCCTCGAGCCAGGCGCGCGCCTCGGCGCGGAAGGTTTCCAGCTCAGCCATGCTCGCTTCTCCCCATCGGCAGACAGGGAGTTTAGAGGCACCCTCCGCCGCAGGACAAATCCGGCCTGGCGAGCAGGAGGCTAGCGGATAGAACCACAAGCGTGGTGCCTCAGAGCGATAGCCGGTTCCGATCCCACTCCGGAGTTTCGCACCGGATTTCTGCACCAGCCAAGCCTCTGATCGACTTGATCCCTGGAGCGTGGTGCGGAAAACTTCGGTATTCGCAGAGACCATGAGTCTGCGGTTCGCAGGGGCTTATGGAACGCATCAAACCAGTGAAAATTGGGCGGCCGACGTCTCGTGTCGCATCTTGGGCGGCAGTGATGCCGAATGTCGAGCCTGCCTCGTGAGGAGTGAGTGATGATCCACAGGCGAACCGTAGCTGCCGGGCTCTTGAATGCTGTCGGCCTGGCGGCTGTTTCGTGGCCGGCGCTCGCGGCGGTGCCGCGCGATGCCCGTGCCATTGCCAAGGAAGCCTACCTCTACGCCTTCGCCATGATGGAGAACTATCAAACCTGGTATAAGCAGGCTGTTGATACGAAATCGCCCGAATACATTGGCGGATTTGGCGTCTATCGTCACTACTCAGAACCTTTCACGCCGACGAACCACGATGTGGTCACGCCGAACAACGACACGCCATACTCCTGGGCGTGGCTGGATTTGCGTGCGGAGCCCTACGTGCTCAGCGTGCCGGCAGTGCCGAAGGACCGCTATTACGTGGTCCAATGGATCGATCTCTTTACGCAGAACTTCGCCTATGTGGGAGTGCGGTCGACCGGCTTCGGCGCGGGTAGCTACCTGATTGCAGGACCGAAGTGGCACGGCAGCAAGCCTCCCGGCATCCGAAAGGTCTTCCAGGCTGAAACGGAAATCGTCGGCACTTTGACACGCACCGCCCTGAACGGTCCCGAGGATGTGCCGAACGTGCGCGCGATCCAGGCGCAATACAGGCTGCAGCCGCTGAGTGCCTTCCTGGGCAAGCCGGCGCCGCCGCCCGCGCCGCCGATCACGTTTCCGCCCTACGACCCCGCACGAGCGCAAGGGCACGACTTCATCACGTATCTCAACTTTCTTCTGCAGTTTGCCGAACCTCCGCACCCCAGCGAAATTGCCATCCGCAAACGGTTCGAGACGATCGGCATCGGACCGGGCTGGCCGTGGGACCCGGCCAAGGTCGACCCTGCCCTGCTGGCGGCAATCGACGCCGGCATTGCCGACGCGAAGGAGGCGCTCAAGGCGAAACTCGCCGTCACGATGAGCTCGAACGGCCTGTTCGGCCCGCGTTCGCTGCTCAAGACCGATTATCTGACGCGGGACGTTGCTGCGGCGAAGGGCCTCTACGGCAACGATCTCGCAGAAGCGTGGTATGGCGGCTATGACGGCGTGGGCGCCAAGCCGGCGGTCATACACTTCGCGGCCGGCAAATTGCCGCCGGCCAAATTCTTTTGGTCGCTCACACTCTACACGCTGCCCGACCGCTTCCTCTACGCGAACGAGATCAACCGCTATTCGCTGGGTGACCGCTCCAAGGATCTGCACTACGGCGCGGACGGTTCGTTGACGCTTTACGTGAGCCATGCCCCGCCCGACAGCCGGCATGCGAACCAACTGGCTGCCGGCACCCGAGGGTCGCTATGTCGTCGTCGCTCGCATCTATGGCCCCAGCCCGGCGGCCATGAACGGGCAGTGGAAATTGCCACCGCTCGTTGCGGCACAGCGGGCAACCGAGGCATCACATTGAAGGCTGAGCGGTCTTTTGCGACCCTCGCTGCGCAATCTGAAAGGATCTTCATGTGCGCTGGCAATCAAGTGCTGCGTGCGTGCTTGGCGCAGCCCTCCTGCTGCCGCACGCCGCAAGATCGCAGCAGGTCGCTGCTCCGGGTGAGGCTGCCTCCACCCCCGCCGCGGCCGGCGACGTCAATGCCGCGAACAATCCCCTGACGCCCAAGATAACGGTCAATCTGCAAGACTACTTTCTCCCGTCGCTCAATCGGCTGGGCAACCGCCAGGCCAATCAGGGGCTGCTGCGGGGGCTGGTTCCTTCCGACGCGTTCGGTGTCCCACAACTCATCCGTTTCACCCTGCCGCTCGTCACGACCCCGAATTTTCCGAATGGAAGCACCACCGGCCTTGGCGATCTGACCCTTTTCGATCTGGTGGTCATTCCAACCAAATCGGTCGTGTTCGGGGTAGGGCCGCTCCTGGTCGCGCCCACGGCCACGAGCCGGGAGACCGGTGCCGGGAAATGGCAAGGCGGCGCCGCGGCCGTTGCCGTCGCGCCGCAATCCTGGGGGTTGCTCGCTGGGCTCGTCACCTACCAGCACTCTTTCGCCGGGGATGATTCCCGCCCGATCGCGCAGATCGTCACCGTTCAACCCATCGTCACCTACAATCTGCCAAGGGGCTTCTATCTGCGCTCGACCGGCGTCACGACATTCGACCTTGGGAACCACACAACGGCCGTTCCGGTCGGCTTCGGGGCTGGCAAGGTTTGGTCGTTCGCTAACGGCAACACGGTTAATGTCTTCGTCGAGCCGCAGTATTCCGTCATTCACAGCGGAGCCGGTGTCCCCGTATGGCAAATTTTTGCCGGCATCAACTTTCAGTTCGCGCTGTAAGTCCTATGATGTGCCAGCCACCCTGAACATCGAGACCGGAGACCGCCTTGAAAACCAGAACATCCCTCATCGCCGCAGCAGTTATTTTTGGATCGATGAGTGGTGCCCTCGCGCAAGCAGCGGGCAACGCGGTTCCGGTCACGCCAGATAACTTCCCGCGCGCCGAGAGCGATCTCTATTTCGGCAATATCGTGAATGACGGGGGGCTCGGCAAGTTTGTCCATCGCCGGGAGCCGGCCGCCGTCAACAACCAGACCATTATCCGGCTCAACCGCGACACGCTCTATTCCGCAGCGGTGTTCGATCTCGATGCAGGACCGGTCACGATCACCTTGCCAGATGCCGGCAAGCGTTTCATGTCGCTGCAGGTGATCGATGAGGACGAATACACGCCGGAGGTCGATTACGGTGCGGGCACCCACGTCCTTTCCAAGGACAAAATCGGCACGCGTTATGTGCTGATTGGTGTGAGGACGCTGGTCGATCCGACCGATCCGAAAGACGTGCAGGCGGTCCACGCTCTGCAGAACGCAATGAAAATCGAACAACCCGGCGGCCCGGGAAAGTTCGAGGTGCCGCATTGGGATCAGGCGAGCCAGAAAAAGGTCCGCGCAGCACTGCTCGCGTTGGCATCCACGCTGCCGGATACGAAACACATGTTTGGCACGAAGGATACGGTCGATCCCGTGCGCCACCTCATCGGCGCAGCGTCGGCCTGGGGTGGGAATCCAGAAAAGGACGCGCTCTATCTCAACCAAGTGCCCGCGAAAAATGACGGTAAGACCATCTACAGGCTCACCGTCAAAGACGTGCCGGTGGACGGCTTCTGGTCCGTGAGCGTCTACAACAGCAAGGGCTATTTCGAGCCGAACCGGCTCAACGCCTACGCGCTCAACAACATCACCGCCAAGCCAAATGCGAACGGCTCGATCACCATCCAGTTCGGCGGTTGTGACGGAAAGGTTGCCAACTGCCTTCCGACGACGCCGGGCTGGAACTACCTCGTTCGCCTCTATCGCCCCCGTTCCGAAATCTTGAACGGCGCGTGGACTTTTCCGAAAGCCGAGCCTGCCGGCTGAGCCCCGTGTCAGCGTTTATCCCTTGACGCCTAAGCGGACTCGGCCACCGAAACGGCGCCCGACTCCGCGCCGTCGAGAAGCGGCTTGATCCTGGTGCCGAAGTCGCGCACCCCCGCCACGAAGTCCGGGAACGTCAGCAACATGCCGGCGATGCCGCACTCGCGACGGATGGTGTCGATCTGCTGGGCAACGGACCGATAGGAGCCGATCAGTACCGGAAAGCTGAAAAAGGCCATGTTGCCTTCGCTTGCCGGCGTGTTCAGGGTTTCGAGCAGACGGGCGCTGGTGCCGCCGGTGACGGGGTCGAGGGCAGCACTGCCGATCGCCGCTGCAATGGCTTCCTTGTCGGCGCCGCCGACGATCCGCTCCGCCTCGTCTTCCGCCTCGCGATCGGTCTCCGCGGCGACGATGACGAACAGCGCGTAGGTGCCGACGTTGCGGCCGAACGTGGCGGCGGCCTCGCCCATCTGCTCGCTTATGCGCCTGAGGCCGCTCGGATGCGTCATGACGAAGTTATAGTCGCCGTTCTCTGCGGTGAAGCGGACGCCGCTCGGAGACTGGCCGGCGCAAACGATTGGGATCTCGCGGGAGGCGCGCGGCTCGCAACGGCAATCATCGAGCTGAAAGAACTCGCTCCGGTGATCGCAGCGCCCCTCGCGCCAGAGTGCGCGCATGATCTGCAGGTATTCGCGGGCGAACGCGTATCGGCGCTCGTAGTAATCGTCGCCGGGCCAAAGGCCCATCTGCGCGTATTCCGGCTTGTTCCAGCCGGTGACGATGTTCAAGCCGGCCCGACCGCCGCTGATGTCGTCCAGGGTGGCAATCATGCGCGCGGCCACCGCGGGGTGCGTGCTGAGCAGCCCAACGGTCGCGATCAGTTCGATCCGCGTCGTTGCCGACGCGAGCGCAGAAGTGAGCGTCACCAAATCGAGGCACGCGTCCCAGAAGCCCGTCTCGCCACCGAAGCCACGGTACTTGATCATGGAAAGAATGAAGTCGAGACCTTGGCGTTCAGCCTCCTGGGTGATGGCCAAGTTGTGTTGGAAGGTCGGCATATAGAGCGGCGCCGCCTTCGACATGATGTAACCATTGCGGCCGTTGGGCAGGAAAACGCCGAACTTCATGGCGAAAAGCTCCTTTCAACGAGTGATTGGAGCCATCCGCCTGCAAGTCTCGTTCCAGAACCGCCCGGCCGCGCGGAGCATGACGCCCCTGGGCGATCAAAGATCGAGCGCGAAACCCGCGTAGTCAGCCGCCGCGATGTCGGCACAAACGCGAGCATAGTGCGCCATGCCGCCGGCGTACGGCATGAACACCCGCGGCTTGCCCGGCACGTTGGCGCCCGAGATACCAGGAATGCCCAGCCTGGGGCAGCAACGTTGCGTCGGCGGCCTGGTTGTTGTGCTTGATCCAGCGTTCGACCGCGTCTTCCGTCGGTTCGATGCGCGTTATGCCTTGGTCGCGCAGGTGCGAGATGCACTCGGTGATCCATTCGACATGCTGCTCGATCGCGACCGGCATGTTGCAAAGCACGGACGGACTGCCGGGGCCGGTGATGGTGAACAGGTTTGGGAAACCCGCCACCTGCAGGCCGAGATAGGTGCGCGGTCCATCGGCCCAGGCATCGCGCAGGCTCCGGCCGTCCCGACCACGTATGTCAAGCTTCAGCAGCGGCCCGGTCATCGCGTCGAAGCCGGTCGCGAAGACGATGATGTCGAGCGCGTGGGTGCTGCCATCGCGCTGCTGGATGCCTTCCGGAATGATCCGCTCGATCGGGGTCTCGCGCAGATCGATCAGCGTCACGTTGTCGCGGTTGAACGTCTCGAAATAGCCAGTGTCGATCGGCGGCCGCTTGGCCGCAAACGGATGGTCGGTCGGAATCAGCTTCGCAGCAACGGCGGGGTCCTTGACGATCTGGCGTATCTTGTTGCGGATGAACTCGGCGGCCGTCTCGTTGGCCTCCTTGTTCGTCAGCAAATCCTGGAAGGCGGCACGAAAACGCAGGCCGCCCGTCTGCCAGGCCGATTCGTAGATCGCTTCGCGCTGCTCCGCTGCGACGTCGAGCGCACAGGTTTCGGAAATGGTCCAGGGATGGCCGTTGGGGCCGGCCTTGCAGATCTGGCGGATCGACCTCGGCATCGGCCTTGAACTGCCGGCGCGTTGCCTCGTCGAGCGGGCCGTTGCAGGCCGGCACGCTGTAGTTCGGCGTGCGCTGAAAGACGGTGAGATGGGCAGCGGTCTCGGCGATGACGGGCGTGGCTTGTATCCCGGTCGAGCCGGTGCCGATCAGGCCGACGCGTTTACCCGGGAAATCGACGCCTTCATGCGGCCACTGGCCGGTGTGATACCAGCGTCCCCCAAAGCTCTCGAGACCGGCGATGCGCGGAATGTTCGTGGTGGAAAGGCAGCCCACGGCGGTGATGAGCAATTGCGCCGCGAAGCGCTCGCCGCCGTCGGTATCAATCAGCCAGCGGTTCGCCGCCTCGTCGTAGGTGGCGTGCGGTGACGCGCGTGTTGAACTGGATATCGCGCTTGAGATCGAAGCGGTCGGCCACATGGTTGAGATAGCGCATGATCTCCGGCTGTTCCGGGTAGCGCTCGGTCCAGTCCCAATCCTGCTGCAGCTCCGGCGAGAACGAGTAGCAATAGGAGTGGCTCTCGGAATCGCAGCGCGCGCCCGGATACCGGTTCCAGTACCAGGTGCCCCCGACGCCGTCGGCGGCTTCCAGCACGCGGGTTTTCAGCCCGAGGCGATCGCGGAGGCAGTGGAGCTGGTAAAGCCCGGAGAAGCCGGCACCGATCACGACGGCGTCGAAGGTGTGCGCATCGGCGCGGGATGGGTTCTAGATCAGGCATCGGCTCCTCGTTGGCTCACTCGTCATCAGGTTCGTCGATCGTCTTTCGCACACCAGTCTAGCACCATGGGACGCGGATGCGCGGGTCAAGCCCGCGCATGACGGGTCACGGGACAAGGATCTGGGCCGAGAGGTCCTCCCAATTGGGGTTGTCCTTCTCGATGAGAGCGACCTTCCAGGCACGCGGCCAATGCTTAACGTTCTTCTCGCGCTAAATCGCGCCCAGGATTGCCTCGTGATGCTCGGCGTGGACCAGCAGCTTGAGGCCGTATCGCTTGGTGAAGCCCTCAACGACGCCCTCGCGATGCTCCCAAACGCGGCGGACCAGGTCGGCGGTGACGCCCACGTAAAGCGTGCCGTAGGGCCGGTTTGTCATTACGTAGACCCACCCGCCCTTCGATTGTACCCCGTCATTGCCGGGCTTGACCCGGCAATCAGTCCCAACGCGCACCGGGGTGTGCCTGGAAACGGATGACCGGGTCAGGCCCGGCATGAGAGGGGGCATCGTCCACCTCACTCGTTCCGCTCGCGATAGTCCCCGAATGCCCGGTCGCGCGCACTCAGTACGTCGCGCACGCTGCCGCCGTCGCGCTTGAACTGGGCGCGGTAGTCGAGGCTCGCCTTGGTCGTGAAGGCCAGGGCCTGCAGTTCGGTCCCCGAACGGATCGCTGCCCGCAGCCCCATGATCTCCATCGCGCGATGGATGCTGCGCTTGTTGATCTGGTTGAGCTCCGTCGGCGTCAGCGCGACCCGCCCGGCGATCGCCAGCACCTCGTCATCCAGTCGCTCAGCCGGATAGGCGCGGTTGGCGAAGCCGTCCGCCGCCGCCTCCACGCCGGAGATCGCGTCGCCGGTCAGATACATCTCCATTGCCCGGCGCAGGCCAAGCAGCCAGGGATGGAACTGGTTGTCCGGCGGGCTCATCAGCCGCGTCGGCGGATAGCCGATCTTGGCGTCCTCGGCGACATAGACGAGATCGCAGCATGCGGCGAGTTCGCTGCCGCCGGCGAGACAATAACCGTGCACCTGCGCGATCACCGGTTTCGCCAGGTCCCAGATGCGCGTCCACCCGTCGACGACGTGCCGCGCCCACTGCCCCGCGCCGCCCGCGGTATAGTACGGCTGGTCTTCGGCATTGTTGGCGGAAAGGTCGTAACCGGCGGAGAAACTCGGCCCCGCGCCGCGCAGGACCGTGACTTTAACCGAAGCGTCCTGGTCGGCTTCCACCAGCGCTTCGAGAATCGCCCCGCGCAGCGCGTTGTTGAGCGCGTTGCGCTTCTCCGGGCGGTTCATCGTCAGCCGCCGCACGCCCTCGCCCGGGTGGTCGATCAGCAGCACCTCACTCATGCGCGTCCTCCTCCGGTCGGGATGTCCTTGAACGCCATCCCCTTGTCGGCCCGCATGTCGGCGGGCAGTTTGAGCACGCGCTCGGCGATGGTGTTGCGCAGGATCTCGTCCGTGCCCCCCGCAATGCGCATCGCCGGCGCGTAGATCAGCGCCTCCTCGAACAGCCCGGCGAGCGGCATCTCGGCGCCGCCCATCACCCCCGCCGCGCCGAGCAGTTCGAGGCCATAGGAGGTGATCTCCTGCAGCTTGCTGGCACTCACGAGCTTGCCGATGGACGCCTCCGGGCCCCGGCGTCTCGCCCTTGGACAGCGCGGTCATGGTCCGGTACTTGGTGAAGCGTAGGCCCTGCGCCTTGACGTAGAACTCCGCCAGCCGCTCCTGCACGCCCGCATCGTCGATCGCCGGCCCGGTATCGAGCTCGAGGTCGCGGGCGATCGCCCACAGCTCCTCGAAATCGGGCCCGGGATTTTCCGGGGTGGCGTAGCGCTCGCTCATCAGCAGCGAGATGGCCACCTTCCAGCCGCCGCCGACCGGGCCGAGGCGCTGACTGTCCGGGATGCGGACGTCGTTGAAGAACACTTCGTTGAAGTGCGACGCGCCCGACATCTGCTTGATCGGCCGCATTTCGATCCCGGGCGACTTGGCGCTGAGATAGAAGAACGTCAGCCCCTCGTGCTTCGGGCGATCGAAGTCGCTGCGCGCGATCAGCACGCCCCAATCGGACTTGTGGGCCATGGAGGTCCAGATCTTCTGGCCGTTGATCACCCACTCGTCGCCGTCCCGGTCGGCGCGGGTGCGGAGCGCGCCCAGGTCCGAGCCGCCCGCCGGTTCGGAGAAGAACTGGCACCACACCTCGTCGCCGCGCAGCGCTGGGGGTGCGAAGCGGTCGCGCTGTTCCTGCGTGCCCCAGCGGCAGATTGTGGGAATGCACATCCCGAGCCCGAGGCCGAACATGCCCGTGAGCGTTTTATACTTCGCCTCTTCCTGCGAGTAGATCACCTGCTGGATCGGCGACCCGCCCTGCCCGCCCCACTCGACCGGCCAGGTGATCCCGGCAAACCCTGCGGCGTGCTTCTTGCGCTGGAACGCCTTGGCCGCGTCCATCGCCCCCGGCGCGTCCTGCCCGCGCCGGTAGCCGAGCACCTCGCCCGGGCGGCGACGCTCGGCATTGGCTTCAAGAAACGCGATGCAGCGGGCGCGGGTACTCGGCTTCTGTGGGTAAGTCCTGGAAATCCATGCTCCTACGCCGCCTCGAGCGCCTGGACGTTGCGCGTCCGCAGCGCCGCGATCAGCCGGTGCTTCCACTCGCGCCCGCTGCCGAGTGCGAGGCCCAGCAGCTTGGCGCGGCGATAGAGCAGATGGCAGTCGAGCTGCCACGTGTAGCCCATGCCGCCATGCGTCTGGATGTTCTCCTTGGTGGCGAGCCACCCGGCGTCGCACGCGGCCACCCGCGCGGTGGCGGCGGCCACCGGCAGCTCCGCCGCCCCGGTGTTCAATGCCCAGGCGGCCCAATACGCGTTGGAGCGCGCAAGCTCGACCGCCACGTACACGTCGGCGAGCTTGTGCTTGATTGCCTGGAACGAGCCGATCGGCCGGCCGAAGGCGTAACGGGTGAGCGCGTAGTCGCGCGCCATCTCGAGCGCCGCCTCAGCGTTGCCCACCTGCTCGAAAGCCATCGGCACCGCCGCGTGATCGAGCAGGGTGCCGATCGCCTCCGGCCCCGCCGCGCCCGGCAGCGGCTCCGCGCTCGCGCCGTAAAAGCTGATCCGGGCGTGCGCCCGCGACGGATCGAACGTCTCGACCTTCTCCCGCGCCACGCCGTTTGCGCCGAGTTCGACAAGATGGAGCGCCGACACGCCGGCCGCCGGCCGCACCGCGACGACGGCGAAATCGGCCGCTTCGCCGTCGGCCACGGGCGCCTTGACGCCCGTCAGCCTGCCATCGGCGACAGTGGTGTCGAGCCGGTCCGGGCGCACGACGCCCGGCCGCTCCGCCCAGGCAAATGTCCCGATCGCCTCCCCGCTCGCGAGACGCGGCAGCAGCCGTTGCTTCTGGGCAGGCGAGCCGAACAGCATTACCGCCGTCGTCGCGAGATACACCGACGAAGCGAACGGCACCGGCGCGATCGCCCGCCCCAGTTCCTCGGCCAGCACGCACACCGCGAGCTGCCCAAGCCCGGCCCCGCCATACTCCTCCGGGATCGATGCCCCGACCCAGCCCATGGCCCCCATCTGCTCCCACAGCGCGCGGTCATGGGCTCCATGGTCGTCGATGGCGCGGCGCACGACGGAGGGAGGGCAGCGCTCGCGCAGGAACGCGCGCGCCGTTTCGCGCAGCTGCTTCAACTCGTCGGAAAAGTCGAAATTCATCCCATCCTCCAGGGCGAGCAAACCCGATTTACCAGGGCGCGGCAACACCAGCTCGCCATGCGTCGGGATGCTGGCTTGTCGGCGGGAGATCTGCCCTATGCGCGCCGTCTCCTCCCTGTCACTTGCGGGCTGTTGCCACCGAGCCTACCCAGATGACCAACAAGGAGAGCAACCATGATCAAGTTCTACTATCACCCCTCGCCGAACCCGGCCAAAGTCGCGCTGTTCCTCGAGGAAGCCGGACTCGAATACGAGTTGGTCCCTGTCGATACCCGCAAGGGGGAGCAGCACCTCCCCGAATTTCTCGCGATCAACCCGAATGCCAAAACCCCGGCGCTGACGGACGGGGACACCACGGTGTTCGACAGCACCGCCATCCTGCTTTACTTGGCCGAGAAGACCGGAAAGTTTCTTCCGGAACAAACTGATAAGGCGCGCGGGCAGTTTCTGTCCTGGATGATGTTCGTCGCTTCCGGTATCGGCCCGTATTCCGGCCAGGCTGTGCATTTCAAGCATTTCGCGCCTGAGCCGAAGGATTATGCCGTCACCCGTTACCTGTTCGAGGCGGAACGGCACTGGAAGATCATCGACACGCAGCTCGGCAAGCACAGCTACATGCTGGGCGAGACTTATACGGTGCTCGACATGGCGGTGTGGGGCTGGGCTCGGGCGATACCGTTCATTCTGGGACAAGACGCTTGGGCGAAGCTGCCGAACGTGAAGCGCCACCTCGATCAGATCAACGCACGGCCGGCCGCTCAGCGGGCCGAAGCGCTCAAGGAAAAGCACACCTTCAAAACGGAGATGGACGAGGCAGCCCGCAAGCACATGTTCCCGTCCGCGCACGCTGCATAGCCGCGGCAGCGTTTTCACGGAGCGGGCCCTGCTGCCCGGCCCGCTCCGGCGCTAGCCGACCGGCGGCAGTCGCACGGACGCGAGGTGGCCCGTTTTCACCCACGCGCGGCAGCCCTCCTGGCCGGCGACCGCCTGGAGCACCGCGCCAGCCGGAAGCCGCAGCCAGGAGTGCCGCTCGAACGCTTCGCCGCCCTCTGCGAAGCCGCCATCCAGCACCAGCACCTCGATCCCGCCCGGAACTGCGGCCTGCAAAACCGCGCCGGGCGCCCAGCGCTCCAGGCGGACCCGCTCACGCGCGTCCTCGAACAACGGCATGACCTCCAGGCCAGGCCGCGCGCCGGGCGCGAAGGGGAGCGCACCTGTGTCCAGGCGCAGCTCTGTTCGATCGTGGGGGTCGAACTGCCATAGCTTGACGAAAATGGTGCAGCCCGGGTCGGAGCCCGGCGTGTGTCGCGTCGTGGGCGGGTTGCGAACATAGCTCCCCGCGGGAAAGCCGCCGTGTTCGTCTTCGAAAACGCCTTCGAGCACCAGGAACTCCTCGCCGCCACCGTGCGTGTGCGGCGAGAAACGGCTACGGGGCGCATAGCGCACGATGGAGGTGGCGCGGGCCACCTCATCTCCCACACGATCGAGCATCCGCCGATCCACCCCCGGAACGGGCGAGGGCGTCCAGTCGAGGCGCGCGGCGTGTACTGCCGCGCGCGCACCGAAATCGGCGTTGAGTTCCATTCGCAGCCCTTCGCTGAGGCCAAGCAATGCGGCGTGGGACCGGTTGCAACGCTAGGATCATGCACCGCAGAAGGATAGAGCGCCCTTGACCGCGGCAGCGCCGGTTCGATGATGCGTCGTCCGGAGGAGTAGGTCATGAGCGCCGTCCAGATCGCGCCCTATCATGTGCGGGCGCACAACACCGCCAAGGAGTCGGAGAACAAGATCCACGACGACGCGGTGGCGCGGAAGTTCGGCTTCAGCGGCGGCCTCGTCCCGGGGGTGGACGTCTACGCCTACATGGCGCACCAGCCGGTCGCCCTGTGGGGGCGCGATTGGCTGGAGCGCGGCACGGCGTCGTGTCGGTTCAAGAAACCGGTCTACGACGGGGAAAGCGCGGTCGTGACGGCAGCCGAAACGGAAGACGGCCTCGCGATCGAGGTTGCGAGCCGCGGCGAGGTTTGCGGCACGGCAACCGTCCAGCTGCCCGCCGCAACGCCATCGCCTCGGCCGGACGAATACGAGATCGCCTCGCCGCCCGACGAGCGGCCGGCCGCGAGCGAACGGACGCTCGCCGCCGGGCTTTGGGTCAACTCGCAACCCGTCGTGGTCAGCCCTGAGTTCGCGGCGGAATACCTCCGCAATCTGCACGAAACCGATGATCTTTATGCGCGCGAGGGCTTGGTGCACCCCGGCCTGATCCTGCGCATGTGCAACTGGGCGCTGTCCCACAACGTCGTGCTCGGGCCGTGGATTCACGTGGGCTCCGTCGTCCGTCACCTGAGCGTCGCCCGCGTTGGCGAAACGCTGAGTGCTCGCGCGCGCATCACCGGCAACGACGAGCGCAAGGGGCATCGCTTCGTCGATCTCGACGCCCTCGTGCTTGCCGCCGACCGGCCGGTCGCGCACGTGCTGCACACCGCCATCTGGCGGCCGCGCCAGCTCGAGGAAGCTTGATCATGCGCGTCTCGACCCACCTGCCGCTGCGCGACTGGAGCAAGATCGGCCCCGCGGCGGCGCAGGCCGAAGCGGACGGGTTCGACGGCATCCAGTTTCCCGAGATCAAGCATGACCCGTTCATCCCGGCGGCCTTCGCCGCGCTGGCGACCGCGCGCGTCAACCTCATCACCTCCGTCGCCATCGCCTTCCCGCGCAGCCCGATGGTGGTGGCCAACCAGGCATGGGACCTTGCGCGAAACTCCGGAGGCCGCTTCACGCTCGGCCTCGGCAGTCAGGTGCGCGCGCACAACGAGCGCCGCTTCAGCGTCCCGTGGATCGCACCCGCTGCGCGAATGGGCGAGTACGTGGAAGCCCTCCGGGCCATCTTCCGCGCCTGGCAGAGTGGCGAGAAGCTGAACTACCAGGGGCAGCACTACCAGTTCACCCTGATGACGCCGGAATTTTCCCCGGCCCGCAGGATGTGCCGGCGCCGCCGATCAGCATCGCCGCCGTCGGCCCGGTGATGCTGCGCACGGCGGCCCGGCTTTGCGACGGCGTGCGGCTGCACGGGTTCGCGACGCGCCGCTACCTCGAGGAAGTCGTCCGCCCCTTGCTTGGCGACACGCTCGCAGCGTCCGGAAAATCCTGGGAGCAGTTCGAGGTGTCCGGCGGCGGGTTCATCGCCACCGGCCCGGACGCCGCCGCGGTCGCCCGTGCCGCCGAGGAGATCCGCTACCGCGTGGCGTTCTACGGATCGACCCCGCAATACCGGGGCGTCTGGGAGCTGCATGGCGTGGGCGAACTCGGCGACAAGCTCAACGCCATGTCGCGCAAGGGCGAATGGGCGGACATGGCGAAACAGATCGACGACGACGTGCTCGACCTCTTCGTCGCCCGCGCCACTTACGACCGGCTACCGGACGCGGTGGAAAAACGGTTCGGCGGCGTGGTGGACAGCGTGAGCTTCGAGTTCCTTCCCGACGACCCGCCGGAGCTGCGGCGCGAGGTGGTCGCGGCGGTCCGCCGTGTCCCGCAGCGCTTCAAGGGTTTCGCTGCGGGCGGTTGACGCCCGCTCGTTACCGCCGTCCTAGCGTCCGCTGCGCCTCGTGCACAAGATCGGGGCTCAGCGCCGCGAAGTCCTGCCGAAACAGCGACAACACCGGCGCACTGGCGCCAAGCGCCTGGACCGAAGCTTCGTCAGCGCCGGCGAGCAGATGCTCGTCGCGCGTTTGCCGCCGTCGGGAAAGCCCCATCGCTCGGGAAAGAACACGGGAGAGACCGGATTGCATGATGACCCTACCTTTCAACCTCCCCTGTGAGGAGATATAGGCGTTCTTCGCAGCCGCAGCATAACAATCGGTAAACCCCGCCATGACCCTACCGCTGGACCGGGCGGCGGCAGGCGGGCATTGTCGGCGCATGCGACAGCACCGCATTGCATCCATTCCGGCCGACGGCATCGGCCCCGAGGTGATCGCCGCCGGCCTCGAAGTGCTGGACGCGGTGGCTGCCCGGGATGGCGGCTTTACGCTCGCCGTCGATCACTACGATTGGGGCTCGGCCTACTACCGCAAGCACGGGCGCATGATGCCGCCCGACGGCCTGGCCTGGATGCGGACGGCGGACGCCATCTACTTCGGCGCGGTGGGCGATCCCGACTTGCCTGACGACCTGACGCTTTGGGGTTTGCGGCTCGCGATCTGCCAGGGGCTCGACCAGTACGCGAACGTGCGCCCCACCCGCATCCTTCCCGGCGTTCGCAGCCCGCTGCGGGACGTCGCGGCCGGGGACCTTGACTGGCTCATCATCCGGGAGAACTCGGAAGGCGAGTACGCCGGCAATGGCGGGCGGACGCACCGGGGCCTGCCCGAGGAGGTCGCAACCGAAACCAGCGTGTTCACCCGGCGCGGGGTCGAGCGGATCATGACGTTCGCCTTCGAGCAGGCAAGGGCGCGACCACGCAAACACCTCACGATTGTCACCAAGTCGAATGCGCAACGGCACGGCATGGTGTTCTGGGACGAGATGGCGAGCCTGGTCGGCCGCCGCTTTCCCGACGTTTCGACCGACAAGGAGCTGGTGGACGCGATGGCCGCGCGCATGGTGCGCCGTCCGGCGAGCATCGACACGGTGGTCGCGACCAACCTGCATGCCGACATCCTGTCCGATCTTGCCGCAGCACTCGCGGGCAGCATGGGGATCGCGCCGACCGCCAACGTCGACCCCGAACGTCGCGGCCCGTCCATGTTCGAGCCCATCCACGGCTCGGCGTTCGACATCACCGGCAAGGGCATCGCGAACCCGGTCGGCAGCTTCTGGAGTGCGGCGCTGATGCTCGACCACCTCGGCGAAGCGTCCGGGGCCGCTCTGCTGATGCGCGCCGTCGAACAGGTTTGCGCCGCCGGGATCGTCACCCCGGACCTGGGCGGCAAGGCGAGCACGGTGGAGGTCACGCGGGCGACGTGCGAAGCGATCCGGGGCGCGAACCTGCCTGCGCCCGGTTAGGAGGATTGGCATGACGGAGGCGACCCCCCAGGGCCGGGCGGCGATCAGCGCGGAAAGACTTGCGGCGTGAGCGCGGACGCCGAGCCCACCTATCCCGAGCAGCTCGCCTCGTTTCGCGAGACGATCGACAACCTGGATGCGGCGCTGATCCACATCCTGGCCGAACGTTTCAAATGCACGCAGCGGGTCGGCGTGCTGAAGGCACGCTTCGGCGCGCCGCCGTCGGACCCGGGCCGCGAAGCCCGCCAGGTCGCACGGCTTCGCTCCCTGGCCGAGAGCGCGCACCTCGATCCGGTATTCGCCGAAAAGCTGCTCAATTTTATCATCGCCGAAGTGATCCGACACCACGAGGCCATCGCGCGCGGCTGAGCCCTGGCCTGACAGCTACAACGTCAGCAGGGCGACGATATCAAGGCTGGCTGCTGGGGAAGCTCCGACCATTGCTGACTGGGGCTGTACGGCTCGGCCGGATCGGAAGACCCGCCCATATTTGGCCGTAGGGCAGCGCAGGCATGCCTTGCGTTGCCACGTTTCACGGGGCCGAAGCCGTAACACGCTTTCTGACAAGTCGGCGGTCGCGGCCCCTTGCCTTTCAACGGCCAAAATCCGTTATCAAGAATAAACGTCAGCTTGACCTCCGTGAACTTGCGCGGGCGACGATGCCGAACTCATAGAAGCGCAACGTGTTCACAAGGAGCGTCAGGGGGGTGGTGCAACCAATGAATGCCTTGGCTCTTAGAATGTTCAGACAGTGGTTGACTGCCAACGGAGAGTTCCTCAAACTTTGGCTTTCGGTGCTTTTGAGCGCCGCACCCCTGCTAGGCTTACTCGGATCGGCACTCGGACTTGTAGTGGTGAGCGCCTACCTTATCAGCGTTGGTGCTCCGTTCCCATTTGCCGATCCGTCTGCAGCCTTCGTGCTTCTTATAGTTGCTGGGGTGATATTTTTTGGTGTCGCGGTGTTGGGTGGGATGTTTCTTTCGCCTATTTGGGTGTGCTCAGTCTCACAAAGAGAGCGCCAGCATGTCCGCCGTCACGATTTTCAATGGAAGGCGCCGATTCGGCGGAGAATTGAAGAATTGGGCAGCCAACATTGGCTTTTTCAGTCTGCCCCAATTGCAATGATCGGGGCGCTCACCCTCAGCGTGGCAGCAAACTTAAGCGTGAGTGCGTTTTGCATTTGGGCTGCGGGCGCGGTTATCGTAGCCATACTCGTGAGTGGATCGATATTTTACCTGGGTGTCAACTTTGAAGATCGGATCAGGCAGAGATTTGGAAGCCGATTTGGCCGTATGCGGGCTCGCCTTGCTTTGCGTCTTGTCGGCGGGTTGCTCTGGAGAACGATGTGGTGTTTTTTATGGGTCATTTTGATACTGATGTGGCCTTCCGGCTTCTCGCAACCCACGGCGTTGAAGCCGCCATCGGCAATTTCACTCTTTATCTGATTCCGAAAGTGAAAGCGATCTCGCGGCTTCTCGCAACCTGCGGCGTTGATGCCACCTCCATCGGCCATTTCGTTCTCTACGTGCTCTTAGGTTCTACGCTAGGGTTCGTCTACTCGCGTTTCACCGCAGTGGCCGCGCGCATTGAGCGCGTTCCGCTCCTCATCGTGTTGTTGATGTTCGCCGCTGTATTCATTGGGTCCAGTTACACCGGTAGAATCGCACTTGGCGCACTTGGAATCGGGGGCGGAATACCTGTAGCAATAACTGTCCGCACCATGGAGGTGGGAGCATCAATCTTCGTCGCAAAACCACGAACAGGTTGCCTAATCCTAAATGTGGGTGGACAGGTGATCCTCCGCGAGCAGGACAACCCGACCCCTAAATCGTGTGGCGCTCTGTCGAGGCAGCCTAACGATCCGCCAACCCCCCTTCTCGGTATTCGAACTTACTCCAGAGCGGACGTGCTCGAAATTACCCGATACGAACCTGAGCGAACGCAGGTCTTGCCAGAAACGCGACCACATAGCTGAAAATGCGTCTTCAAGAGCCCCGCAATCGCGTTGGCGATTATGGGTGAAAGCTGCTTGCGGCGCACTGACGGGAAGTCACCCCTAAGCAGGGCCGCGTCGGCGGCCCGTATCGATGATGCGTGAGGGGACGTTACCCGCTCATCATGGGGCGAGACGCGCAGCGACTCGGTGCACTTTGCGCATAGCACCCGGCCCGCAGGAACACGCACAGAGAGGTAGGAGTTTCGCACCAGAATTATGCATCAGAAAAGCACTGCGACAGCAACGGGAGACGCGCGGTGCAGACGTGATGATTTACGCATGTAGGAGTCTATGCCGCTTCCGATAAACACATCATTGGTGTTTGATTTGCCATCGTGATGCACATCTGCCCAATGGCCCGTGCCAGCGGAAACGAGGTATGATCCGTCATGTAGGACTTCTCGCTTCGGGCACCTCATGAACGTAAGCAAGCGCACCGCTGAAAGGGTCGGCCAAAAAGAACGTACGCGACAGAAATTGCTCGGTGCCGCTCGCGCTTTGGTCGAGGAAGGGAAAACACTTACGGTCGCCAGGACGGCAGAGAAGGCAGACCTGGCTGAGGCGACGGCGTATCGGTATTACCGCAACCCCAGAAGTCTGCTCCGCGACGCCCTTTCAATTGAATGGTCGAGCCTCGATGACCTGCTCGCGCACCTGGAGACTTTGCCCAACGCCGCTGATCGAGCACAGCGGGCCGCCGAGGAGATGGCGCAGTTCGTCCTTGCGCAAGAACTCAGCATAAGGCTGCTGTTTGCTGCGACCAACCAAGAGCCACGTGACCTGAACTCTGCGACTGGATTGCCGCGGGCATCGTTCCGACGGCGTCTCGTGGAAGCGGTGCTGCGCGGCACCGAGGAGTCATCTTGGCGCGGAGTTTCAACCCGTTCAACTCGCGTTGATTGTCACCATCAGCCCCTATGCCGTTCTCACGCTTCGGGACGCGATGCTTCTCAAGCCTGCTGACATTCCACAAGAATTGGGCCGCATGGCGCGACGGGTTCTCCAAGGGACCGCGATCCTAATCTAGGCGGCGCTTTGCAACCATAACCTTTTTATGAGAGTGTTCTCTCATAAGATCGGTTGGAGCCGAGCACCATGACATTCAACGCCAGTGCATTGCCCGCAAGAGCCTTCATCGAAACGGAGGCGGCCGCGCCACGCTTTTGGCTTAACGGCCTGCTTTGGCGCCTCCTTGCCTCCGGGGCCAAAACCGCGGGCGCGCTATGCTTCCTCGATGAGATCAACGGCGCTCAGGAAGGCGGTCCTGTCACCCACACCCACACTCAGGATGAGGGCCTCTACCTCGTAGACGGCAGCTGCACCTTCTATGCGGGCGGAAAAACCGTCGAAGCAACAGCCGGCAATTTCGTTGCGGTTCCGCGCCACACTCAGCACGCCTTCATGGCAGCGCCGGGGAGCCGGTTTCTGAACTTCTACCTGCCTGGCGGCTTCGAGATGATGGTCACGGCGCTCGGCACGGCCGCCTTGCGGAACGATCCCCCTGGCGCGGACGAGTGGGGCCTTCCCCCCCGCGCGCTCGTTGAAAAGCTTGGTGCCGATTATGGCCAAGCGTCCGTGCACGGAACGCCTTTTGTCGACCCGCCGCGGCGGGACCACATGATCACTGCGCCACTAGAGGACGCGAAGGCGCAGCCTTTCGCGGCCCATGTCACCACCGCCCGATCGTATTGGAGCAACGGCATCCTGTGGTCGATCCTGGCCGACAGCGTATCGACCGACGGCAGCTACACGCTGTTCGAGGAGCTATGCCCGCTGGGATCGGGCGCGCCGCCGCATATCCATCTTTATGCGGATGAAGTGTTCTACATGCTCGAGGGACAAGCCGAATTCCTTGCTGGCAACATCCGCGAAACCGCTGGTCCCGGGGCGCTGATCTTCGTGCCGCGCGGCACGGTGCACGCCTTCAGGGTTCGCAGCGAGACCGCGCGCATTCTCAATCTGTATACGCAAGCCGGCTTCGAGCGGTTGATAGAAGCCACCGCCCGGCCTGCGACGGCAAAGACGCTGCCGCCCACTGATTTGCCTCCGATCGAACTTCCTGCATCGCGGCGCGCATACTTGTTCGCTGAAATCGGGATGCAGGTAGTGGCATGGCCCGATCCCTTCGCCTGACGAACCAGCTCGGTCTGGAGGCGGCGGTCCCTCCAATGATCAAGTGAGTGTCCGCCCGTTTAGTTTTCCGCCCATTGCTGTGCTGCTGGTCGTTGCAGGTTGCGTGAACCGGCGGCTAGGCTGCCTTCGAGACGGGCCATGCGAACATGACCCACTCATCGCGGAACTAAGATGCTTCGGGGCGGCGAGCAGAGCCAGCAGAGGAATCGCCCGCGTGAATCAATCTGACAAAGGACAAAGCTTCCGCGCGTTGCACGACGCGCCCGAAGCGTTCGTGATTGCTAACGCTTGGGATGCCGGCTCAGCGAAGATGTTGGCCACGGTCGGATTTCAAGCGCTGGCCACCTCGTCCGGCGCACACGCCGGCACGCTCGGCCGCGTGGATGGACAGGTAAACCGCGAGGAGGCGCTTGCGCACGCGCGGGCGATTGTGGAGGCGACCGAGCTTCCGGTTTCCGCCGACCTGGAGAAGGGTTTTGGCGACGCGCCCGAGGATGCGGCCGAGACGATCCGACGCGCGGCCGCCGTCGGCCTTGTCGGAGCCTCGATCGAGGACGCGACCGGCGATCGGACCCGTCCGCTTTACGATCCCACGCACGCCGCCGAACGAATTGCGGCGGCGGTCGAGGCGGCGCGAGCGGTGGACTTTCCGTTCGTGCTGACCGCGCGAACGGAAAACTATCTGCGCGGCAACCCCGACCTGGACGATACGATCCGCCGACTGCGCGCGTTCGAAGCGGCGGGTGCCGATGTGCTGATGGCTCCGGGCCTGCCCGATCTTGAGGCGGTGCGCGCGGTTTGCGCGGCCCTGGCGAAGCCAGTCAACTTCATGGCCGGCATTCCAGGAAAGTCATTCACCGTGGCAGAACTGGCGGCGGCAGGGGTGAAGCGGATCAGCCTCGCGAGTTCGCTCTATCGTGCAGCGATGAACGGCCTGCTGGCCGCAGCCACGGAGGTGAAGACCCAAGGCACGTTCCGCTATCTGAACGCGGCCGCGGCACGGCCGACTGGAACCGCTTCGTGAGCGAACTTCGAGCGGGGACGTCCATGTGAACCTGCCCGCCCGTCCACGCGTCGGTCGCTACGGTTCCTATCTGCGGATTAGTGCCTAGGATACTCAGTAAAAATGTGATCCTTCGCTGCAGCGAGCGTGTGGCACGCGACCCCGCAATTCGTGTCGTGCGCCTGCGGCGGCGCGTCGGCTTCGGTGGCCGAGGTAAAGGTATCGGCTGCAGCGTCGTAGTCGAACGCAGCGTAGCCCCATCCGCCTGCGTCCGGATTCAAGAACCGCTTGGAGTCCTTAGCGATGAAATCCACGTTGAGCATCGCGCCCGGCACCTCTGTCGTAGAATTGGGCGCATCCGCGCTCTTTACGGGCTCGTAGTGGATCTTGGCGATTTTGGAGCCGTCGGGGAACGGCTTGCCGTTGCCGGGGACTCCTGCGCGGTACGCCTCGATCATGACCGGATTGGCAAAGATGATCGCGAATGCGTGCCCGGTCTTGCTGACGGAAACAGACTGCCAGTCCTCGTATCCCTTGAACTCCGAGAACGCGAGACCGCCCGGGACCGCCACCCTGTACTTGTCCTGCTTCGCCATCGCCACGTGGACCGCAATGGCGAGCACCACGGCCACAAGCGCGCAGACAGCAACGTACTGCTTCTGCTTCTTCATCTTCCCCCCCAACGCTCGGTTGCATGTGCGAAATCTTCAGCAGCATGCATCTAGCGACGAAATTACGCCACCCCAACAAATTAGGGTAGTGCGGCTCTGCCCGCAACAGCACCGCTCGCCAAGCTGATGCCTGGTGACAGGGGCGGCTGCCACCGCGGTGGCAGCGCGCGCGCGACCGCGCACCACCGGGCACGGGGAGTCAGTCGCGCCTCGCTATGAGCTGCGCGACAACACGCTTTTGGCCGACTGTTCCAACATCAGCCGAGAAACGCCCGCAGCATCGCCGTGCGCTTCCCGGTGAGCCAGCAACGGATGGCATCAGGTGAGACGGCCGGGTACTTGGCTGCGGCGAAGGCCACCCAGGCGTCGCGATAGCGCAGCCACGCGCGCTGCGTGGTGCGGATGCCGTCTTTCGTCACGGTGCCCCAGCGCGACGGGTCCTTCGCGTGCTGGACGTCACGGTAGGCCGAGTTCAGCTCGGTGTCGGCCGCCGCCAACTGTTCCGATGTGCACGAAGGGGCGCTGCCGTCGGTCAGGCTTTTCAACATCGCAAGGAAATCGGTCTGCTGTTGTTGCTGCTCATCGATCGACATCGCCGCGCGGGCGGTGCCGCTCATGTCGACCTCCTCGCCCGCGCGCGCGTCCACGAACGCCTGTTCAGCCTTGCGCAGGACGGCGAAGGCGCGCTTGTCGGCTTCGCTCCAGCCGGCGGTGACGCTGGCGAATTGCTGCTGGCGCTGCGCATCGGCGAGCGCGGCGTCGTGCGACGCGCAAACGCCCATGGCGAACCCGCTCGTCACGTCGTCGCAGAAGCTGAAATCGGTCCCCGTCCAGTGCTCGGCCCGCAGCTTGGCGAGGTGGTTCACCCGCCCGTCCTGCTCGGCCGGGGCGCCGCCGATCTGGCAGGCGAGCGAGATCGCGACATCGAGGTTGCGCGCCGCGCCGATCCCGTTGGCGTAGATCGTCATCAGCATGGCGTCGCCCGCGAAGCCCGCGCCGTCCTCCGCCGATCCGCGCTCAGCAAAGGCGCATTGCCGGGCGCGCGCCGGATCGGCCCGCCGTCCAATGCCGTAGTAGAGCGCTTCAGACCGGCACCCCTTGAGCGCCGCCAGCGCCGACCGATCCGGCCGGTCGGAGGCGGGTGGCGCAACCCGCTTGAGGCCGCGGCAGATCGCCTTGGACTGGGCGTATTCGGGCGCGGCCGTGATCGGGTCAGTGTTGTCGCCCCAATTTTCCGCTCTGGCAGATGTTGCGGTGAACAGCAGCGCGGCTATTGCGACCTGGGCGAACCCCACCCAATCCGCTCTTCGATGCCCCGGATCGTCCCCGTCGAGATCTACCCGCAACTTGATCGGCGCGTCAAGTGAGCGACGCCTTCCCCGCGTCACACCCGCTCGCTGACCGCGATCGCGGCCCGGCAGCCCGCCTTGATGACGGCCGACAGCAACCGATAGGCGGGGGCCAGCTCCGCCTCGTGGGCGAGGCCGATATCCCGATGCTCCACCTCCTCGGCCCGGAACCGCTCGATGGTTTCGCGGAGCTGCACCTCGTCGTCGCCGAGCTCCGCGACCTGGGCCGCATAGTGCTCGTCGATCGCCTCCTCGACAGCCACCGTGCAGGCCATTGCCCCGCGGGCGCCGAGGGCTGCCGTCGCCGCGCCGAGTGCGAAGCCGGCGAGATGCCAGAGCGGCAACAACGCGGTGGGGCGAACCCGTCGGTCCGCGATCAGCTCGTTGAACGTAGCGAGGTGCCCCTCCTCCTGCGCCTGCATGTGCCGCAAAACGTCGCCCTTGCTGCCGCGCCCGAGCACCGCAAGCTGGCCGGCGTAGATGCGAGACGCCCCGTATTCGCCGGCATGGTCGACGCGGATGATCTGTGCCACCCGCTCAGCGGGGGACAGGTCGCCAGGAAGAGGGATACTCATCGGGTGGTCTCCGGGTGCGAGCCACGAAGATGAGGAGGGCGCCGGCGAGCGCCAGGGAGTACAGCATGTTCATGGCCGCCATCGAGAGCGGGATAGCCTCGATCAGGTAGGTTCCCGCGTCGCAAGGCTTGCTGGGCGTGACCGGCATGGCCGCGAGTCGTTCGGCGATGCTGCCGCCGTGAAAGGTGGGCGCGGCGCATTCCGGCAACGGGCTCGGCCACCACCCCTGCTCCACGCCGACATGCACGAAGCCAAAAACGGCTCCGGCGAGAGCCGCCCCGCCGGCCAGTGCGAGGGCCAGGCGCGCCGGGCCTGCCGGCAGCAGGAATGCTATACCGGCTGCCACTAGCGCGATGCGATAGGGCCAGCGCTCCACCAGACACAGCGCGCAGGGGACGAGCCCGCCCCAGTTCTCCGCCACGAACGCGACGCCGAGCGCGAGGGCGGCCGCGAAGACAGCAGAACACGCGACCATGCGGATGGAAACGGCGGTCATATCGCGCATGTGCGCCGCTTTTTGCTCGCGGGCAAGCGGCTTAGCATCGGCACGCACAGGGGAGGACCGTCATGCATCGAGTGGTTTGGGGCCGGTCGACATCGAGCAACGTGATGAAGGTCGTTTGGCTGCTGGAGGAGCTCGGCCTGCCCTATGAGCGGCGGGACGTCGGGGGTGCGTTCGGCAAGACCGACACCCCGGAATACCGGGCGATGAACCCGACGGGCCTGGTGCCCACCCTCCAGGAGGACGGGTTCGCCCTGTGGGAAAGCAACGCCATCCTGCGCTATCTCTGCGCCGCGCACGCGCCGGACACACCCCTGTTCCCGGCCGAGCCCCGGGTGCGAGGCGACATCGATCGCTGGATGGATTGCCAGCAGACCCAACTCAATCGTCCGCAAGGCGTGGTCTTCATCGGCATGGTCCGCACGCCGCCCGAGCAGCGCGATCCGACGGCGTTGGCGCAGGGCGTGGCCGAGGCGGGGCGAGCCTGGGCGTTGCTCGAAACGCCGCTCGGGCGTCATCCCTTCATCTCGGGCGATGCCCTGAGCCTTGCCGACATCGCCTGGGGCGTGCACGTGCATCGCTGGTTCTCCATGGCGATCGACCGCCCGGCGTCGCCCAACCTGCGGCGATGGTACGACCGGCTGCTGGAGCGCCCGGCATATGCCCGGCATGTGGCCCAGCCGCTCGCCTGAAACCCCGCTCAGAGGGCTGGCCACGCCCCGCCCGCAATCCGCGCGAGCCAGGCGCGCACGCCCGGCGCGTCGCCAAACACGTCGCCGACCAGCATCCCCGCACCGCCCATGGCGCGAGCGGTTTCGATCCCGTCCTCGTCCGTCACGTCGTCGCCCACAAACACCGGCAGCCGGCCCTGGAACGGCGGCTCGCGCATCAGGGTGCTCACGGCCGTCCCCTTGTCCGCGCCGGCCGGCTTGACCTCCCAGGCCATGCGGGCCGCCAGCAAGGTGAAGGCATCCGTGTCGCCGAGCATGGCGGCCAAGGCATCCCGCAGCATGGGGCCGAGCGCCGGCACGGAGCGGTAGTGCAGCACGAAGCCGCGCTCCTTGGTTTCCAGCAGCACGCCAGGATGCGCCTCGGCAAGCTCCGCCGCCGCGGCGATCCAAGCGGGGTTTGGCGCCGCGAGCGGCACGCGCTGGACGGCGGCGGCGGGGCGCGGCCGGATGGCGCCGCCGTGCTCGCCCGCGAGCGCGAACGGGCCGTCGCCCAGCAGCGCCTCGAGCTGCTCGATCGGCCGGCCACTCACCACGGCCAGCGCATCCCCAAGCATGACCCGCACCCGACGCAACGTGTCCGGCAAGCCTTCCGGCACCTTCACCTGATCGGGGGCGGGGGCGATGTCGAGCAGCGTGCCGTCCATGTCGATCAGCAACGCCGTCCGCTCGAACGGCGGCAAGGCGACGGCGCCGCTCACGCCCGGCACCCCAGCACGCGGACGTCGTAGATCGGGTGCTCCATCATCGACGCCGCCGGATCGGATCGGAACATCCACCCACGGAAGCCGGGTGCGTCGGAGTGGCTGTCGGTGATCACCAGGAAGGCGGCCGCGTCCGGTGGCTTGTCGGGCGGACGAACGAGACAGGATCGCACCGCGATGCTCAGCGAGCCCACGTTCGCCGCCGCGCCGTCCCGAACCTCGATCAAGCGGTCGCGGTCGTTGATCTTGTCCAGCACCTGCAGCTGGGCCCCGCCGCGCGCCAGCCACGCCGCGTCCGGTGCGAGCGCAGGGGGTGCCTGCGCGAGCGCGCCCGACGCGGTCAGGGCCGCGGCCCCGAAACAGAGCGCCGAGCAAGGGGCGGCTGCGCGGCGCCTCATGCCGCCGGGGCGCGGCGCTTGGGGCTGGCGAGCCCGGCCACCATTCCGGAAAGGATCTCGCGCATCGCCGCCTCGTCGACGCCCATCAGCACCGCATCCTCGAACGCGTCCTGCATCATCTGCTGCAACTCGGCGTGGTTCTCGGCCAGCATCTTGAGCTTCTCGCGGCAGCTGAGCGGAGTGCCATCCGGCTGTGGCCAGATTTGCGGCGGCGCGCTCATTTCGACCCGGCGGGCTCCGACCCGCCTTTGGCGCCGCCTGGAGCATCTGGGCCGCCTTTTCCACCGTTTTTCACCGAGTTCACCATGTCCGTCACGCTGAAGATGAACTTCCCGAGCAGCTGCTCGAGGCTGACAGAGGACTGGGTGATGGTGATGGTCTGCCCGGGCTGCAGCATGGTCGGATCACCTCCGGGCGTCAGGTTCAAATACTTGCCGCCAAGCAGGCCCTCGCTGGTGACCTCCGCACTCGTGTCCTTGGGGAGTTCGAGGCCGTTTCGCACAGTCAGGGTCACGTTGGCGAGATAGCTCTTCGGGTCGATCCGTGCGCCGACCACGGACCCGACCTTCACGCCGGCAAGCCGCACATCCGACCCCACCCCCATGCCGTCGATATGGTCGAAGGTGGCGTGGAGTTCGTAGCCGGTCACCGGCGCGCGGCCGGTATGCGCGATCGCGTAGCCAAGAAACCCGATTGCGACCAGCAGCACGACCGCGCCGGTCAGCACCTCACTCGTATGACGCCGAGCCACGGGGACCGCCCTCAGCTGCCCGGCGTCCAGGCTTCGTAGTCGCCGGTGGCGGGCGCGCGCACGCCACCACGATAGTCGTGTCCTGGCGGCCGATACGAAGCCGGCGTGCCGGTTTGGTTCATCACGTGTGGCTTCATCCATGGCCGCGGGGTTTCGGTGAGCGGCGAGTTCGTCGTGTAGTGCAGCCAAGCGTGCCATTCCGGCGGGACCTTGCTCGCTTCCGGCGCGCCGGCATAGGCCACCCATCGCCGCGCGCGCAGCCCCGCCCGCGGGCGCTTGGTCTCGTAGTAGACATTGCCGGTCGCGTCCGCGCCCACGCGACGGCCCTGAAACTTCGTGAACAGCCAGGTGCCGATATTCATGCGGCACATATACTCGTGGGGTCGCCCAGGGTCCACCGGCCCACCTATCCACAGCATTTTGTGGTTCGGGCCTACTCGCATCGCAAAATAGGCTTTTCGGGCGTGGGCGGCCGATCTACGCTGCGCGCATGGGACAGAGCCGGTTGTGGCAGGGCGTGCGAATGCGGCGCGTGGCGGCGGGAGCCGACCCGGACGCGCCGCCCAGGCGCGTGGCCGTTCCGGCAGCCTGGGAGGACGCAGCCGCGGCGGCGCTGGCCGCACTCGCGCCGGGCGACGGCGCCGTAACGCTTGAAGCCGCGGCAGAAGCCTGGATCGGCCCCATCGCCGATCGGGCCGCCGCCGCCAACCTCGCTTCTCCGCTCGGCGACGCGCTGCGGGCGCTTCTGCTCCGCCGGCGCGCGGCACCCGCCGAAGCGCTGTGGCAGGGCCTCACGAACTCGGGGATGCCCGACGCGCCGCGCTTCGTGCTCAACCTTGCCGCGTTCCACGAGCCGGGCCTCGGGTTCGACCCGGCCGCTTTTGCCGAAGCGGTGCAAACGGCCGCCCTCGCCCTCGGCTTCGCGACCGGGCGGGGCGCCGCGCCCACGATCGGCTACGCCGACCTCGACGGGCTGGCCGCTGCCGCCGGCCTCGCCTACGCGAGCCCCGGTGCGCGCGATCTCGCCCGCCAGGTGACCGCACTCATGCGCGAGCAGCTCGACGCTGTGGCCGCACGCCACCCGACCATGCTCCGCCCAGGCTTAGCGATCGGCCCGGCCGGTGCGGCGGAGGCGCTGCTCGGCGTCGAGACGGCCGGGTTCGCCCCCGCCTTCTCGCCACTCGGCGCCGATGGCGGGCTGAGCCGGGCAACTCGCGCCTTTCTCGCCGCCAAAGCGTCGTCGCCCGACGCCGCTTTGGCGGGGATGCTGGCGGGGCGCCCGCCTTTACCGGTCGCCACGACTGCCGATCACGCCGCGATGCACGACGTGGTGGCGCCTTTGCTCGATCTCGCGCCACCCCGCCCGGTGGCGGACGAAGCGCCGCGCCCTGCGGCGACGCGCCGTGAACTACCGGCTCGCCGAGCAGGCTATACGCAGCGCGCGTCGGTCGGCGGGCACACCGTGTTTGTCAGAACGGGCGACTACGCCGACGGCACGTTGGGCGAGATCGCCCTTGCCGCCCCCAAGGAAAACCTGGCGTTCCGCGGCCTCCTCGACAGCTTCGCCACCGCCTTAAGCGTCGGGTTGCAGCACGGCGTACCGCTTCAGGCCTTCGTCGAGGCGCTCACCAACACGCGGTTCGGCCCGGCCGGCGCGGTTGAAGGCGACCCGGGCGTGGCGCGGGCGACATCCTTCGTCGATTACGCGTTCCGTCATCTCGCGGCGAGCTATCTCGGTCGCGAGGTGCCGATCGAGGTGACGGACGAGCCGGTGGCGGAGCCCGCGCCGCCCGGGGCCTCGCCCCTGCTGCCGCTCGATCTGCCAGCGGACGGCACGCCCCGCGCCCGTCGCCGCGCGCTTCGGCTGGTCGCGAAGTAGCCCTCCGCTGTTCAAAGTCGCCCCGTTCTTCGTCTGCGGCACGCCGACGACCAGCGAAACGTCGGCCTGGCGCGGGAGGCGGAGGGCTTTCTCGCGATGAACGCGGCTGGCACCTTGCCACTGCCTGACAATCATCGGAGCGAGCTATGCCAAGTGCCGTCGAGCAAAACCTCACTTCGCTTGGGATTGCGATACCCGAGCCGGCGACCCCGCTCGCCAACTACGTGCCCTACGTCGTCACCGGCAACCTGGTCGTCGTCTCCGGCCAGGGGCCGTTGCGAGAGGGCAAGCCCGCGTTCACCGGCAAGGTGGGCGAGGGGCTGTCGGTCGAGCAAGGCCGGGAGGCCGCTCAGCTCTGCTTCCTCAACGTGCTCGCCCAGCTTCGCGCAGCCTGCGGCGGCGATCTCGGCCGGGTGCGCCGGGTGGTCCGGTTGGGGGGCTTCGTCGCGGCCCCGCCCGGCTTCATTGACCACGCCGGCGTGATGAACGGCGCCTCAGATCTCGCCGTCCAACTATGGGGAGATGCCGGCCGGCACGCACGCACCACGGTAGGCGTCCCCTCGCTACCACGCGATTTCGCCGTCGAGGTCGAGGGTCTGTTCGAAATCGCACAATAACGCGCCGCGGCTTGCTTTCCGTCTCGTCCTGCGTCCCATATCGCCGTCATGCCCGACGGCGCCGAAACCCTCTCCCTCACCTTGCACAGCCGGATCGCCGAGATCGACGCGGCGGATTGGGATGCGTGCGCGGGGGATGGCAATCCGTTCGTCGGCCACGCCTTCCTGAGCGCGCTCGAGGACAGCGGCTCGGCGGGGCCGCGGACCGGCTGGCTGCCGCAACACGCCGTGCTCCGCAATGCGTGCGGGCAGGTGGTGGCGGCGGCACCCATGTACGCCAAGTCGCACTCCTATGGGGAATACGTGTTCGATCACGGCTGGGCGAACGCGCTGGAACGGGCGCGCGGCCGCTATTACCCGAAGCTCCAGGTCGCGGTGCCGTTCAGCCCGGTGCCCGGGCCGCGCCTCCTGGTCCGACCGGGTGCGGGGTTGGCGCTCGAGACGTTGGCGGGCGCGCTGGTGCAGGCCTGCGGCGAGCTCGAGCTGTCGAGCGTCCACGCCACGTTCTGCACCGCTGACGAATGGGAACAGTTCGGCGAGGCAGGCTGGCTGCAGCGGCTCGGGATGCAGTTCCATTGGGAGAACGCCGGCTACAGCACGTTCGACGATTTCCTGGGCGCCTTGAGTTCCCGCAAGCGCAAAGTCCTACGCCGCGAGCGGCGCGACGCCAACGCCGCCGGCCTCACGTTCCGCACATTGCGCGGCTCGGAGATCGGCAAGCGCGACTGGGATGCGTTCTATCGGTTCTACCAGTCCACCGTGGACCGCAAATGGGGCAGCGCCTACCTCACCCGGTCCTTCTTCACACTGCTCGGCGAGCGGGTCGGCGATGCCGTGGTCCTGATGACAGCCGAACACAACGGCAGCCCGGTGGCCGGCGCGCTCAATCTGGCGGGCAGCGAGGCGCTGTACGGCCGCAACTGGGGCTGCCGTGGCGATTGGCCGTTCCTGCATTTTGAGCTCTGCTATTACCGCGCCATCGATTGGGCGATCGCCAACGGGTTGCAGCGCGTGGAAGCGGGCGCGCAAGGACGCCACAAGATCCAGCGCGGCTACCTGCCGCGGGCCACCTACTCGGCCCACTGGATCGCCCACCCGAGCCTGCGCCAAGCGATCCACGGTTTTCTTGAACAGGAGCGTCCGGCGATCCTGGCCGACATGGAAGCGCTCGCCGACAAGTCGCCGTTCCGCAAGGAAAGCGAGGCCGAGTGAGGCGGCAATGCGCGTCCTGTTCGTGTCCGCCAATCGCATCGGCGATGCCGTCATCACGACCGGGGTGCTGGATCATCTGATCCGCGCTCATCCCGACTGCCGAATCACCGTGGTCTGCGGCCCAGTCGCCGAGGGTGTGTTCGCGCGAATGCCGAACCGCGAGCGCACCATCCTCTTCGGCAAGCAGCCTTACGACCTGCATTGGCTCGCCCTATGGGGCCAAGTCGCCTGGAGCCGCTGGGACTTGGTGGTCGACACACGCGGATCGGCCCTCGCCTACCTGGTGCCGGCCCGGCGGCGCGCGGTGAAGAGCCGGCAACGAGGCCGCAAGTTCGAGCAGTTCGCGGCGATGCTGCGGATCGACCCGGCACCGCTGCCCGTGGTCTGGACGGCGCCCGAGGATTGCGCGGTGGTCAAGCGCCTGCTGCCGGCCGGGCGACCCGTGATCGGCCTCGGCCCGACGGCCAATTCGGCCTACAAGATGTGGCCCGTTGAGCGGTTTGCGGCGCTGTTCCACCGCCTGGCCACGGGGCCGCTGCCAGGGGCAGTTGCCGCCGTTTTCGCCGGCCCTGGGGCTACGGAGCGGGCGGGTGCCGCGGCCCTGCTCGCCGCCTTGCCGGAGGCGATCGATCTCGTGGGCCGGCTCAGCCTCCCGGAGGCCGCCGCCGCAATCCAGAGCTGCGCGCTTTATGTCGGCAACGATTCCGGCCTGATGCACCTCGCCGCGGCTGCCGCGACGCCCACAGTGGGCCTCTGCGGCGCCACCCTCGACCGCGCCGAGGAGATGGCTCCGGCAGGCCGCTTTGCACGGTGGGCGCTCGCGGCGGAGCCGACTATGGAAGCCCTTAGCGTCGAGGAGGCCTACGCCGCCGCACTGGCCGTACTCGCGCGCACCAAGGCCGTCGCCGGTCAGGTGGCGGATGACGGAAGCGCCGAATAAACGCCCTTGTGACCGTCATTCGCTCTGAGCTGCACGAATGTCCTCCCAACGGCCCGCGGGAAGTGCTTGGATTTCGCTTCCCGCACCGGGGGTGATCCCATGATGGCTTGCGCGCTTGCGTTGGTTCTACTGATCGATGTGTCCGGCTCGGTTTCCGCCGATCGATATGCCTTGCAGCATGCCGGCATTGCGCAAGCCTTGACCGAGCCACAGGTTGAGCACGCCCTGCTCAGTCAGGAGGGCGGCATGGCGATCACCGTCGTTGAATGGAGCGATCGGCGGCAAGTCGTCGTGCCCTGGCACATGGTGCACAATGCCAACGACGTGAGCGCGGTTGCGGAGATCCTCGCCGGCACGCAGCGGACCATGACCGGGCTCCACGGCGATGGGAGACGCGCTGCACGAGGGCCTCGGCATCATGAACCGGGCGCCGTGTGAGGCGTCCCGCAAGGTCATCGACATTTCGGGCGACGGTCGCAACAACGACGGCAGCGTGTCCCCTGACGACATGCGCATCATCGCGCGGGCGAACGACGTGGTGATCAATGGTTTGCCCATCCGCGGCGACGAGCCGGACGTCGCCGACTACTACCGCGAGCACGTCGTGACGGAGGACGGTTTCGTGACCGAAGCGAAGAGCTTCGACGATTTCGCGGCCGCAATCCGCACCAAGCTGCTGACCGAGATCAGCATGCTCACCTACGCACCGGAGTGAAGGCTGCGATGTTTGCCAGCTATCCGAGCCTGCGCGACCGCGTCGTGTTCGTCACCGGCGGCGCGTCGGGCATCGGGGCGGCCGAGGTCGAGCATTTCGCCGCCCAGGGCGCGCGCGTCGGCTTCGTGGACGTGGCCGACGACGCGGCCGAGGCGCTCGTCGGGCGGCTGGCGAAGGCGGGGTATCCGCCGCCCGTCTTCCGGCATTGCGACCTGACGGACATCGCCAGCCTGCGCGAGGCGGTCGCCGAGATAGCCGGGCGGCTCGGCCCGGTGAGGGTGCTGGTCAACAACGCTGCCAACGATCAACGCCATCGCTGGGAGGAGATGACCCCGGAGTACTGGGACGAGCGCATGGCGGTGAACCTGCGCCACCAGTTCTTCGCGATCCAGGCGGTTGCGCCGATGATGCAGGCGGCGGGCGGCGGCTCCATCATCAATTTCGGCTCGATCAGCTGGCATCGTCACCAGGGCGGGATGCCGGCCTACACCACGGCAAAAGCCGCCGTGGAGGGGCTGACGCGCGGCATGGCAAATGATCTCGGCCCCGACAACATCAGGGTCAATTGCGTCATCCCCGGCTGGATCATGACCCAGCGGCAACTGGAGCTTTGGCTTACCCCGGAAGCCGAAGCGGACCTGATGAAGTCGCAATGCCTCAAGGAAAAGGTGGTGCCCGACGACGTGGCGCGCCTGGTCCTCTGGCTCGCGGCTGACGACAGCCGAATGTGCACCGCCCAGCTTTGGGTGGTGGACGGCGGCTGGATGTGACGAGTCTCGCGCCCATCTCTCCTCAGGATGGGACAGACTTCATCTCGCCTTGGAAGGTACCTTAATCGGCTCCAACGGGGCGATGATCTCGGCGCGGCGGGACTCTAACCACGGCGGCAGAAGCAGCGTTTGGCCAAGTTCGTCAGCGGTCTCGTCAACGGTGAAGCCGGGGCCGCTGGTGGCAAACTCGAACAGAACGCCGCTGGGCGAACGGCAATAGACCGAGTGGAAGTAATTGCGGTCCTTGGCTTCCGAGCAATCGGTATAGCCGAGGCCGATCACATAGTCGCGGAGTTCGGCCTGTTCGGCGTCGTCCTTCACCGCAAGGGCCAGGTGATGCACGGTACCCTCGCCGAAAATCCAGCTTCCTTGCGGCACGTCGGGGTCATGCCGCACCAGGACCATTTTGCCGGGGCCGCCCTCGCCGATCTCGAACCGCTGATAGCGTTCGTCCTCCTCGGTCTTGCGGAAACCGACCGCCTCGACCATGAAACGTTCCTGCTCGTCGCGGTCGCGCACCGTTATGGTGACCGAGTTGAAGCCCCTGACCGCGTTCTTAGCCTCGATTTCATTTGTAACCCAGCCCTCGCGGTTGTCGCGGTCGTCACCCACCACCTCGTACTCTAGCCCGGCGGGATGATCGAAATGGATCACCGGCTGGCCGAAGCGCGTTCTGATGCCGTCATGATTTACACCGTGCCGCTCGAGGTGCGTCGCCCAGAAATCAAGTGACTCCAGAGGGACAGAATATGAGGTAACGGCGACCTGGCCGGTCCCCTTCCGCGCCTTGATCCCGGCCTGCCTGCACGGGAACGAGGTCATGACGGTGCCTAGGTCGGCGTTCTTGTTCGCGTAATACAAATGGTAGATCGGTGTCTTGCCGTCGAACAGCACGGTCTGTTTGATCATCCGCTGGCCGACGACCTGCGTCAGAAAGTCGATGTCTTCCTGCGCGCCAGCCACGCACGACGTGACATGGTGGATGCCGGAAACATAGTCCTTGTTCATGACGCACCTCCCGTCACGCGATCACGCGATCACCGCGCAGCGCGGCGATCTCGTCCGCGCGAAACCCGCAGGCGCCCAGCACCTCTTCCGTATTCGCGCCGCGCTCGGGAGCCGGCCGGACCTCGCCCGGCGTGCGGGAAAAGCGTGGCGCGGGCGCGGGCTGCCGCACGCCGGCCACGTCGACATACGCTTGGCGCGCCTTGGCGTGCGGGTGGTCCGGCGCTTCGGCCACCGAAAGCACGGGTGCGAAGCAGATATCGGTGCCCTCCATGATCGCGCACCACTCGTCACGCGTCTTGCCTCGGAACACGGCGGCGAGCCGTTCGGTCATCTCGGGCCAGCGTTCCCTGTCCAGCTGATCCGGCAAATCCTGCCCGGCAAGTCCGGTCTTTTCCAGCAGCAGCTTGTAGAACTGGGGCTCGATCGACCCGATGCAGACGAACTTGCCGTCCTTAGTTTCATACGTTCCATAATAGTGCGCCCCGCCATCGACGAAATTGGATTGGCGCTGGTTCTGCCAAAGCCCGGCGGCGTGCATCCCGACGACGCCGCCGAACAGTGCCGCGGTGCCGTCCACCATCGCCGCGTCCACCACTTGGCCCTGCCCCGAGCGCTGCGCCTCCCACAACGCGCACACCATACCGAAGGCGAGCAGCATCCCGCCGCCGCCGAAGTCGCCAACCAGGTTCAACGGCGGCACCGGCTTGTCGCGCGGCCCGATCGCATGCAGTGCGCCGGTCAGCGCGATGTAGTTGATGTCGTGGCCCGCCGCCTTGGCGAGCGGGCCGTCCTGGCCCCAGCCGGTCATCCGGCCGTAGACCAATTTCGGGTTGCGCTTCAGCGCGAGGTCGGGGCCGATCCCCAGCCGTTCCGCGACACCCGGCCGGAACGGCTCCATCAATCCGTCGGCGGCCTCCGCCAAACGCAGCACCACCTCCGCCCCGCCGGGCTTTTGCAAGTCGACGGCAATCGAACGGCGCGAACGGCCGTGCACGTTGAAGCGGGGGTCGGCGTAGCGCCCCGGCGTGTTGGGGTTGACCCGATCCACCCGGATGATGTCGGCGCCCAGATCGCCCAGCATCATGGCCGCCATCGGCCCCGGCCCGATCCCGGCCACCTCAATCAGCTTAAGCCCGGCCAACGGACCCATGTGCTCCTCCCCTTCGTTCCGGGCCAGGCCCGCCGAGCGACCCCAAAGCTTCCCTGTCCCCACGTGAAGCTTGCAACATCCCCGCGACCGAGGCCATTCCGCCCGGTGGGGTTCAGGCGACCCCGAGGTGGAAACCATGAGAATCCCTGCCACCGCCCGCCGCTTGATAAGCCGCCGCGCCGCATTCCGGGCGCTCGGTGCCGCCGCTCTGGCGGTGGCGGTTCATCCGGCCCGGGCGGACGCGGCGGCGCTAACGGAGGTCGCGCCAGGCGTCCACGTGCGCCCTGGCCTTGACGAGGACGCCACTCCCGGCAACGACGACGCGATCGCCAATATTGGCTGCATCGTCGGCGAGAGCAGCGTTGCGGTGATCGATCCCGGCGGTAGCCAGCGTGACGGGGAGCGGCTGCGCGCGGCCATCCGCGCCGTCACCGACCGGCCGATCCGCTATGTCATCCTGAGCCACGTGCATCCCGACCACATTTTCGGGTCCGGCGCGTTCGAGCAGGACGATCCGGTGTTCGTCGGCCACGCCCGGCTGCCGGGTGCGCTACGGGAGCGCGGCGACTACTATCGCCGCGGCCTCAGCCGTATTCTGGGGCCCGAGGCGGCGGGCGATTATGTACTGCCGACGATGACGGTAGCGGAGACAGCGGAGATCGACCTAGGCGACCGCGTGTTGCAGCTGCACGCGCATGGTGCGGCGCACAGCGACACCGACCTGTCTATCATCGACCGCCAGACCGCCACGTTGTGGGCCGCCGATTTGCTGTTCGTCCGGCGGATCCCCTCGCTGGACGGCAGCCTCACCGGCTGGCTCCGCGAGCTCGAGGCGCTGAAGTCGGTGCCCGCCATCCGCGCCGTGCCGGGACACGGGCCCCCCAGCGTGCCCTGGCCCGGCGGTGCGGCGGACGAGGAGCGCTATCTTCGCACCCTCCTGCGCGACACCCGCGCCCTCATCGCGGCCGGCGGCGACATCGGCTCGGCGCCCGAAAAGGTCGCGCAAGATGAACGGGGGCGCTGGGCGCTGTTTGATGCCTATAATGGCCACAACGCGACGGTCGCGTTCAAGGAACTCGAGTGGGAGTAGCCATGACCAAGCGAACCTTGATCCTCGTGCTCGGTATCGCGCTGGGGGTTTCGGCCGGACCCGCCCGGGCCGAGGAGGACGCGAGTGCCCGCGCGGCGCGCTGGGAGGACATCAAGCACGCGGTGTTCGGCGACCGACCGGTGCAGGACGGGGCGGGCGTGGTGACGCTCGAGGCGCCGGCCCGGGCCATGGATGCCGCCCTCGTGCCGGTCACCGTCACGCTCAGCGGGGATAAGAAGGTCGCAGCACTCTATTTGCTGGTGGACAACAATCCCTCGCCGCTGGCCGGCACCTTCCACTTCGGCCCGGCATCCGACCCGCGCGTGCTCAAGACGCGGCTTCGCGTCGATCAATACACGCTGGTCCATGCCGTTGCGGCAACCGAGACGGGCGAGCTGTTCGCGACCGACCGCTACGTCAAGGCGGCGGGCGGCTGCTCGGCACCGTCCACCAAGGACGCCAAGCTCGCGATGGAGCGGCTCGGCCAGATGCGGCTTCGCGTTGAAGGGGCCGCGAAGCCCGGCGAACCCGCGACGGCCCAGCTGCTCATCAGCCACCCGAACTATAACGGGATGCAGATGGATCAGGTCACCCGGCAATACACGCCCGCGCGCTACATCCAGGAGATCACGGTGCGCGACGGCGACAGATTGGTGTTCGCCATGGATGCCGACATCTCGTTGAGCGAGGACCCGGCGATCAGCTTCGGCTTCGTCCCGGATAGCCCGGCGCCGCTATCCGTGGAGGTGCGTGACAGCAGCGAAGCGGTATTCCGGCAAAGTTTTCCACTGCCCGCCGGCGGCGCCTGAGCGGCTCACTCGCAGCGGAGGTTCACCTCCGCCTGTGCCCGGCGCAGCTTCTCGGTTTCCTGCTTGGCGATGGGCGTGTCGCGGAACATCGCACCTCGTTCCCCGAGCCCGCCTTGCTGCATCCGCAGGATGGTGTCCGCCTTCTCGTAGTCCTCGTAGGGGAGAAGGTCGGCGATGGTGTCGATCCCGCACGCACAGCGGTCGAGCAACTCTCGCTTGAAGCCGTTGGCGGCCATGCAACCGATCACGTAGTCCGCCCGAGCGGCGGTCGGATAGTCGTATCGCGGATGCTTCGCGGCAGGTTGCGCCGCGGCGATCCCTGAGGGAACAATCCACCAGACCGCGAGCGCCACCGTGCTAACCGCTTTGCACACGGCGGCGCGGACCGATCGAAAGCGGCACTCCGAACCGAGCATGGCGAAAGGATCCCTCCCAATGTTGGAGCTAGTGCTGGTCTTCTGCCTGATCGACCAGCCCGATCGCTGCATCGAACGGAGCGAGCCAGTACCCGAGACCACAAGCTCGATCGCTTGCGCAAGCCTCGGCCAGCAATTCGGCCAGGACTATCTCAGCACGCACCCGCAATGGCGCCTTTCGACGTGGCGATGCCAGGACGCCAGGCGGCATCAGGACCCAGCCTAGCAGCAGCTGAAGGTACATACCTCGCCGGACACTCACACCTGGGTGACAACGGCTCTGCTTTCGCGGTAGGTTGATTTCGTCTGCTTGACGTTGACGTGAACAGACCAGTTAAGAACACAGGCATCTCGCCAAACGGGCGATGCGGACCGGAACACGGCCGCAAATGGGGGAGGACGACAATGCGAAAGACGGGATTGTTGGCGTGCACCGCTGTGTTGGGCGGGGCGCTGCTGGGCTCGCTCGCGATCAGTCCAGCGGTCGCGAACGATCAGCTCATCAAGATGGAAAAGGACCCCGCCCAGTGGGTCATGCCGACCGGCGATTACGGGAACCACCGCTACAGCCCGCTCGATCAGATCAACTCCAGCAACGTTGGCAGTCTGCGTCCCATCTGGTCGTTCTCGACCGGCGTGCTGCGCGGCCATGAGGGCGGCCCGCTCGTAATCGGCGACGTCATGTATATCCATACGCCGTTCCCGAACACCGTGTTCGCGCTCGACCTTAACGAGAACGGGAAGATCCTTTGGAAGTATGAGCCGAAGCAGGACCCGGACGTGATCCCGGTCATGTGCTGCGACACGGTCAATCGCGGTGTCGCGTATGGTGACGGCAAGATTTTCCTCGCCCAGGCGGACGCGCACTTGGTGGCGCTCGACGCGAAGACCGGGAAGGAACTCTGGAAGGTCGCCAATGGCGATCCGAAAAAGGGCGAGACCATGACCTCCGCACCCATGGTGGTGAAGGACAAGGTGCTCGTAGGCATCAGCGGCGGCGAGTTCGGCGTGCAGGGCCGCATGACGGCCTACAACGCTGCGGACGGCAAGCTCGCTTGGAAGGCATATTCGGTCGGCCCCGACAATGAGATGCTGGTCGATCCGCAGAAGACGATGAGCATGGGCAAGCCGATCAGGGCGGAACTCGTCGCTTAAGACCTGGCAGGGCGACCAGTGGAAGACCGGCGGCGGGGACACCTGGGGCTGGTACTGGTACGATCCGCAGCTCAACCTTATCTACTATGGCAGCGGCAACCCGAGCACCTGGAACCCGGCGCAGCGCCCGGGCGACAACAAGTGGTCGATGACCATTTTTGCGCGCAACCCGGACACCGGCGTCGCGAAGTGGGTCTTTCAGATGACCCCGCACGACGAGTGGGACTACGACGGGGTCAACGAGATGATCCTGGCCGACATCAACGTGAAGGGTAAGCCGACCAAGGCCCTCGTGCATTTCGACCGTAACGGCTTCGGCTACACGCTGAACCGCGAGACGGGCGAACTGCTGGTAGCCGAGAAATACGATCCAAAGGTGAACTGGGCGAGCAAGGTCGATATGGAGACCGGCCGGCCGCAGGTGGTATCGCAATACTCAACCCAGGCGCAGGGCGAGGACCACAACACCAAGAACATCTGCCCGGCCGCACTTGGCAGCAAGGACCAGCAGCCGGCGTCATTCTCGCCCAAGACGGGGCTGTTCTACGTGCCGACCAACCACGTCTGCATGGATTACGAGCCGTTCAAGGTTTCCTACACGGCCGGCCAGCCCTATGTCGGCGCGACGCTCTCGATGTATCCGCCGAAGGGCGACAGCAATCTCGGCAACTTCATCGCTTGGGACGCCTCGACCGGCAAGATCGTCTGGTCGGTCCCGGAAACCTTCTCGGTGTGGTCCGGCGCGCTCGCGACGGCCGGCGACGTCGTGTTCTACGGCACGCTCGACGGCTATCTGAAGGCGGTCGACATCAAGACCGGCAAGGAGCTGTATCGCTACAAGACGCCGTCCGGGATCATCGGCAACGTCAACACCTACGAGCATAAGGGCAAGCAGTACATCGCGGTGCTGTCCGGCGTCGGCGGTTGGGCCGGCATCGGAATGGCGGCCGGCCTCGGCAACGACACCGACGGGCTCGGCGCCGTCGGCGCCTACAAGTCGCTGGCGAACTACACGCAGCTCGGCGGCGTGTTGACCGTTTTCGCCGTACAGTAGTCACTGAGGCAACAAACTCTGGCCGGTTCGACGCCGGCCAGAGCTCGCTTGGGTGCGCCCCGCCCGCTTTCTGGAGACACGATGATACGTTGCCGCTGGGCTGGGCTAATCGGGGGAATCACCGTAGCGCTGGTCGCTGCCGCGATCGGCGTTTCGCGCGCGGAAGAGGATCCGAAGCCGTACAAGGTCGAGAACGGCCACGTCGACAAGCAAACCTACAACGGCTACCGCCGCTACGGCGAATCCTGCTTGCGCTGCCACGGGCCGGATGGCGCCGGAAGCTCCTATGCGCCGAGCCTGGTGGACAGCCTCAAGTCGCTCGACCACCAGGCGTTCGCCGAGGTGGTGGCGAACGGGCGCAAGAACGTCAACACGGCGAACAGCAACGTCATGCCGGCGTTCGGCACGACCGAAGACGTGATGCTCTACCTCGATGACATATACGCCTATCTGAAGGCGCGATCCGATGGCGCGCTCGGCCGTGGTCGTCCAAAGCGCATCGGTGATGACACCTAGCATTCGCGCCGCGCTGGCGGCGGCGTGCCTCGTGCTTGCGGCAGCGCCATCGCGGGCGCAGGAAGCCACGGAACTCGTGGCACGCACGGAACTCCGCGTCTGCGCCGATCCCAGCAACCTGCCGTTCTCGGATCGTCAGGGCGAAGGGTTCGAGAATCACATCGCCGCGCTGATCGCGGACGACCTGCGCCTGCCGCTGGCGACCGTGTGGTTCCCCCAGGTCGGCGGGTTCGTCCGCAACACCCTCCGCGCTCGCCGGTGCGATCTCGTCATGGGAACGGTCAGCGGCGACCCGATGATGGACGCCACCAACCCGTACCTATCATTCCGCCTACATGATCGTCACCCGTACGGCGGATCACCTCACGGCGCGATCGGTGGGCGATCCCGGGTTGGCGAAGAAGCGGTTCGGCGTGATCGCCGCGACCCCGCCCACCGATCTGCTGCTGCGCCACGACCTGATGGCGAACGTGCATTCCTACTCGCTCGCCGTCGACACGCGATTCGAGTCGCCGGGCCGCGAAATGTTGCAGGACCTGGTGGACGGCACCATCGATGTCGGCCTCCTCTGGGGGCCGATCGCGGGCTACTGGATCGCGCGCGAGCACCTGCCGCTGACGGCCGCGTTCATCGAGCCCGAGGAGGGCGCACCACGGCTCGACTTCTACATCGCAATGGGCGTGCGCGCTGGCGAGCCCGAGTGGCGGCGACGCATCAACCAGGTCCTGAAAGCGAAGCAGGACGACATCGCCGCAATCCTGGCCCAATACTCGATCCCGCAGCTGGATGGACCGTCGCCCGCGCAAGCGGCTCCGAAGTGACGCGCCGGCGGCTGGTCTCCCTGGCGTGCTTCGCACTTTTTGTGCGCAGCGTGGGAGCCGCGCGCGCGGTGGAGATGCCCGAGGGCTATCGGACCGACAACTATCACGCGCCCACCCCGGATGCGGTCCCAGGCGGCGTTGTCGTTCACACCGCAGCCGTGCGCGCGCTGGCCGACGAGGGCCGCGCGATCCTGATCGACGTGCTACCCGCGCCGCGAAGGCCGGACGGCATCAAGCCCGGGGCGCCTTGGATGCCGCTGCCGCGCATGGATCTGCCCGGCAGCGTGTGGCTTCCCGATGTTGGTCGCGGCGCGCTTGATGCCGTCACCGAGGCGTGGTTCCGCAACCAATTGGCCGAATTGACCGGCGGCGACCTTGCGCGGGCCCTCGTGTTCTACTGCATGACTGATTGCTGGATGAGTTGGAACGCTGCCAAGCGCGCCGCCAGCTACGGCTACACCCGCGTGCTCTGGTATCCCGAGGGGGCCGACGGATGGCAAAGCAGCGGCGGCGCGCTGGCGAGCAACCGCGCCCGGACCCCGCCCGAGCCGATGCCAAAAAATCCCGTATCGCAGCCTTCGCTCGAAGCGCCGCAACCCGCGCCTTCAAAGCCGCAATAAGTTCGAGCCGATCGGAGCGCGGGAGTTCCACTTCGCCAACGGAAGGAGAAACCTGATCTCGCCGGCGGCATGGTGGGAGGCGCAGACCACAAGGAGAATGCGTAGTGCGTGTCTTCGTCACAGGAGCGACGGGCTTCGTCGGCGCTGCCGTAGTTCAGGAGCTCATAGGCGCCGGCCATGCCGTAGTGGGACTCGCCCGCTCGGAAGCTGCCGCCACCTCGCTGCGCGCCGCAGGTGCCGAGGTGCATCGCGGTGATCTTGAGGACGGGGAAAGCCTGCGCCGTGGAGCGGCGGTGTCGGATGGCGTTATCCACACAGCCTTCATCCACGACTTCTCGAACTTCAAAGCCAGCTCTGAGACGGATCGGCGTGCCATCCAGACCTTCGGCACTGCGCTGGCTGGATCCGAGCGCCCGTTGATCGTCACGTCCGGTGTCGCGCTCCTCGCACCAGGCCGCCTCGCGACCGAAGACGAGGCCGCCCCTGCCACCTCCGACGTCTATCCCCGCGCTTCGGAGGAGGCGGCAGTTTCGGTGGCGGCGCGTGGCGTGCGCTCTTCGGTGGTGCGCCTTTCGCCGTCGGTGCATGGCGATGGCGATCATGGCTTTGTTCCGAGGCTTATCTCGATCGCGCGCGAAAAGGGCGTCTCGGCCTACATCGGTGACGGGCTGAACCGCTGGCCTGCGGTGCACCGGCTTGATGCGGCTCGTCTCTACCGGCTCGCGATCGAGAAGGGCGCCACGGAGGCCCGGTACCACGGAGTAGCCGAAGAGGGCGTGCCATTTCGAGACATCGCCGGGATCATCGGCCGACGCCTCAACCTGCCAGTAGTTGCCAAATCTCCCGAAGAGGCGGTCCAGCATTTTGGCTGGATGGCATTCTTCGCCGGTATGGATGTTCCGGCTTCAAGCGCGAAAACGCAGGAACAATTGGGATGGCGTCCGACGCAGCGCGGGCTGATCTCCGATCTTGACGGGCCGGCGTATTTCGGAACCTGAACAGACGCTCGCGGTCGCTAACCTCCGAGTTTGGATTGCAGCAGGCGGGCGTAGCGTCCGAGCCGCGCGTCGAGCTGCGTCGGCACCTCGCAGGCGTAGCGCATGGTGCGCTGCGTTTCATCGACGGTGCGAATCAGGAGAGCGCGCCGGTCGAGGATTTCGGCGCGGCGGGCGGCGTCGGCTCCAGCGGCGTCCGGAGGGACCGCACGCAGCTCGTCCGTGACCTTCGCAACGATGTTGCCGAGCTCGCGCTGGCGGCGCGCGAGCGCCTCGATGCGGGCGATCACCGCCCCGCGCTCTTCGTTTATCGCCTCGAGCAGTGCGGCGAAGGTCTCGGCCAGCCGCTCCGGCCGAGCCGCGGGCGGGAGCGCGTCGGCGAACGCGGCAAGTTTTGCTTCGCCCTGCTCGATGCCGACGTCGCGCGGCGTGACGGCGGCCACGATCTCCGCAATTCCCGGATCGGTGTGCCCGCCGTCCGCGGCAGGCAGCGCGCCCGACCAAAGCGTCGCCGCGCTGAGCCGCGGCACCAGGCGCTGTGCGCACGGCCAATCGGGGTCGGCCGCTCGCGCCCTCGTCGGGAGCAGAAGGCAGAGCACGACCGGCACCGCCCGCAACAGAGCGCGGTTTCGTCCGTGCTCCGCCTCACGGGCCAACGGCAATGCCCCAAGGAGCCTGGCCGACCGGAACCGAGCGCACGGACTTCAACGCGGAGACGTCGATCATCGTGATGTCGTTGCTGACCCCGTTGGTCGTGTAGAGCCGTTTCTGGTCGAGCGAGAACGCAAGGTTCCAGACCCGCTGTCCGACCAGCAGGTATTTCTGCACCTCGAACGTCCGGGCGTCGACGACCGCGACGCGGTTGGCCGGGCCGAGCGCGATGAACGCGAGCGCGCCGTCGTCGGTCAGGGCGATGCCGACCGGCTGCACGGTCTCGGCCGGCAGTGCGGCAATCGAGAAGCTCAGCGTGTGGATCACCTTGTGGGTCGCGGCGTCGATGACGGACACGGTGCCACCCACTTCGGACGAAACCCAGACCTGCCGCCCGTCCGATGTCCAGCGCGCGACGCGGGGGCGACTTCCGACCAACACGTTGGCGATGACCTCATGCGACGCCGTATCGATGAAATGCGCCATGCTGGTCGTCTCGGAGGTGTTCACGAGCGTCTTGCCGTCAGGGCTGACCGCCATGCCTTCCGGCTCCACCCCGACCGGGATTTCCGTCACGACCTCCCCGCGGCCGATATCGAGCACCGACACCATGTTGTCGTTCTCGTTGGAGACATAAAGCAGTTTGCCGTCGGGGCTGAGCGCCAGCCGCTCGGGATCCGGCCCGCTCGGCAGCACGCGATCGACGGTCATCGTCGCGGTGTCGAGCACTTCGATGTGGTCGGCGTCGCCGTTGCAGATGTAGAGCTTGCGTCCGGAGGCATCGAGCAGGATGCCGCGTGGGCGGTCACCGACCGGGACGGTCCGCACAGTCGTGAGCGTCGCGCCATCGAGGACGGTGATCGTGTTGTCCTTCTCGTTCGAAACGTAGATGTGCTCGGCCCAGGCGGCGCGCCCGGCCATTGGCAGCGACACCAGCGTGGCCGCCAGCAGCCGTCCTAGTGCATGTGGCATTGGGTTTCCGGCTGATCGAAGCCGAGCGTGTCCAGCTTGGACGATTGGTGGAGGAATCCCGGCTGCGGGGAGACTGAAACGACCGATCGTTCGTCTGCGAGCAGCACCGGCTGGCGGAGCTGCCCATCCCAGGAGCGGAAATTCAGCTTGACGCCCTTGAAGCCGGCAACCTCGAAGGCATCGCTCCGCATGAAGGAGCCGATGGCCGCGGGATCGGCGCTGTTGCTCCGGGTTGCCGCTTCGCCGAATGCGCGAACGGCCAGCCACGCGCCGTAGTCGCGCGGGGTCATCCAGCGGCCCGCCTGCTTCAAGAAGCGGCTCTGCAGCTGCGTGCCGCCCCATTGCTCGAACGGCCGCGCCCACGCGCTGGGCACCAAGCCCACATTTCCGGCGAGGGGCCGCGGCTGCGCGGTGCGGTAGCCGAAATCGTTGGCAAAGTTTCCCGCCTCGTCGGCGGCGATCAGCACGTCGTAGTTGATACCTTGGGTGAAGGTCGCAACCTCCGACCCGATCGCGTTGTTTCCGGAATCAGTGCGGCGTGCGCCGGGGACGAATGTCCAGGGCTTCGCCGCCACGATGCGCAAATTGAACTTCTTGGCTGAGTGGCGGATCGCGTCCGCGAACGCGTTGTCCGCCTCGTCCCGGCCGATGACCAGCATCAGGTCGCGCCAATTCTTGATGGACAGGTACTCCATGAGCGCGTCGGCGAGCATCGCGCGGCTCGGCAGGATGTGCAGTACATTGGGGCGGCAATCCACCCCGCGCAGGCGATCATCCGTCGTGGTCGCATCGAGGATCGTCGCGCCTTTGGCTATCGGCAGGTCTGCGAGTTGCAACAACAGCGGCGCGGGCAGATCGGTCACGAACAGCCGCTGCCCTTGGGCAGCCAGCGCCTGGAACCGGGCCGAGACCTTGGCGGCATCAGGTTCCACCAACTCCTGAAGATGCCAGCTTTGATTGATGAAACGGCCGGTTGTCGCGTTGTCAGCGATACCGAGCCTGGCACCTTGGACGCCTTCATCCTCGGGCGGCTGGTCGAGCAAGCTCGCCGGGACCGAATGCGCTTGCTTCAGCGCGAGATAGGCGACTTCCAGCGCCGTACTCTCGGCGCGCGACGCGCGCGGCACGAGAACAGCGAGACAGAGGAGAGCAACGAGCGGACCGCGCAACGCCTACGCACTTCCTCCGACAAAGGCCGACCTGTCGCCGGGCGGCCCTCTCCCCTATAGCGTCCGGCGGGTGTCCTGTCATCGACCGAGGAGGTGAGTAAGTCTCCATGTATGGGGTCGTTCGACCGATTTGCGCGTTGTTGGCCATCATGGCTAGCGCCGCGGCCGCTCATTCGGTTGCTGCGGAACCGCCGCGCATCGCCGTGTTCGATTTCTCTCTGGTAAACACCTCCCCGGCACCCACGACCGACGCCGAGGAGGCGCGTCTGCAACTGCTATCCGAGGAGTTGCGACGGATGCTCGCGGCTTCCGGGCAATACATGCCCGCGGATCTCGCTCCGGTGCGCGAGCAGTTACGGAACGGACAAAGCATACGTGATTGCAACGGATGCGAGCTTGCCCTCGCGAAAGCGGTTGGGGCGCAGTTGGCGGCCTACGGTTGGGTCCAGAAAGTCAGCAACCTCATCCTCAACATCAATCTTGTTATCGAGGACGTGGGGACGGGCAAGCGCCTGCACGCCGACAGCGTGGATATTCGCGGCAACACCGACGAGTTCTGGGAGCGCGGGTTGCGTTACCTCGTGCGTGAGCGCGTTCTTGCCCCGGAACATTGAGCGTCGTGCGAACTGTCGGTCGCGGCGGACGTTGGCAAGGAACGCAGAAATAGAACCGGGGGAGACACGCCATGACACGTCGCCAGCAAGCCAGCCTCGCCGTTTTGGCGGCTCTCGGCATTGCAATTGCGGCAACTGCTCCGGCGATGGCGCAGGGCACCACGTCCGGGCCTGCCGCTGGCGGGAATGTCCAGCCCAGCGCCACGACCCAGAAGCAGAAAAGCGTGAAGCAGAGCGACCATCAATCGGGCGGTGGCGCGGTCAGCACCGGCGACGTCGGTGTCGAAGCCAAGCAGGGCAGCGAAGGCGGCTCGGCCCCAAGCGGCAAGCCCGCCCCGCGCTGAAGCCGGCAGCGGAGAAACCGTGCCGCCGTGTTAGCCGGGGCTAGAACCGGCTAGCGCCGGGGTGAGGGCTCAGGACTAATAGGTAGAGACGGCGCTCACGGGCGTGCGCTCCCGCCTCCCAAATCCTCATGAGCCGCGAAAGCCGGGCTCTAGCCGCCGATGGCGGGAAACCCGGGTCGGGCTTAGTATATGAGCCTTGAGCTTGGGGAAGCTTGCCGCTTGTGAATAGGGCGCTTTACTCCCAGGTGAGCCTGATAGGGGGTTGGGCATCGGCCGTGACCGCATTGAGCAGAGAAGCCGTACCGATCGCGACCGAAGGCTGGGACGCGGACGCGGCGGCCGACATCATCGCGGCGCACGCCGCGCTTGAGGGCGCGGCGCTGCCCATCCTTCACGCGCTGCAAGCGGCTTTCGGCTGCGTTCCCAAGGAAAGCGAGCCCTGATCGCCTCGGCCTTGAACCTGTCCCGGGCCGACGTGCGAGGGATCGTTTCGTTCTATCACGACTTCCGCAGTGCCCCGCCCGGCCGTCACGTCCTGAAACTTTGCCGGGCGGAAGCGTGCCAAGCGGTGGGCGCCCTGGCCTTGGGCGAGCGGCTGCTCGCCCGGCTCGGCGTCGCCTGGGGCGGGACCAGCACGGACGGCAGCCTGACCGTTGAGCCGGCCTACTGCCTCGGCCTGTGTGCCTGCGGTCCGGCGGCCCTGCTCGACGACAAGCCGCTCGCCCTCCTTGATGACGAGGTCTTGGCCGACCTGGTGCGCGAGGCGAGGCAGGCATGACCCGCATCTATGTCCCGCAGGATGCCGCGGCACTGGCGCTCGGCGCCGAACGCGTGCTGCAAGCCTTGCGGGCCGAGGCCGGCCGCCGCGGCATCGCGCTCGAAATCGTCCGGACTGGAACGCGTGGTGCGGTCTGGCTCGAGCCTCTGCTGGAGATCGAGACGGCGGATGGCCGTGTCGCCTACGGCCCGGTGCAGGCGTCGGACGTGCCCGGCCTGCTCGACGCGGGGCTGCTGACCGGCGGCGACCACCGGCTGCGGATCGGCCAGCCCGAACGCCATCCGTGGTTCGCCCGCCAGACCCGGCTCACGTTCGCCCGCTGCGGGATCGTCGACCCGGTCTCGATCGAGGACTACAGAGCGCACGGCGGCTGCTCGGCGCTCGAACGGGCGCTCGCCATGGGCGGGCAGGCGATCATCGACGAGGTCAAGCGTTCCGGCTTACGCGGGCGCGGCGGCGCCGGCTTTCCGACCGGGATCAAGTGGAACACGGTCCGCCTGGCGAACTCGGACAAGAAGTACATCGTCTGCAACGCTGACGAAGGGGACAGCGGCACCTTTGCCGACCGCATGTTGATGGAAGGCGATCCGTTCAGCCTGATCGAGGGCATGGCGATCGCCGCCGCCGCCGTCGGGGCGGGCAAGGGCTACATCTACACGCGCTCCGAATACCCGCAGGCGGTGCGAACCATGCGGGCCGCGATCGAGGCGGCGCGGGCCGCGGGGCTCCTCGGAGCCGATGCGCTGGGGTCCGGCCAGGCGTTCGACATCGAGGTGCGCGTGGGCGCCGGCGCCTACATCTGCGGGGAGGAGACCTCCCTTCTGGATAGCCTGGAGGGCAAGCGAGGCACCGTGCGCGCCAAGCCGCCATTGCCGGCCGTCGCAAGGATTGTGGGGGCAGCCCACGATCGTAAACAACGTGCTGTCGCTGGCCAGCGTGCCATGGATCATTGCGAACGGCGCCGACGCCTATGCCGCGCTCGGCGGCGGGCGCTCGCTCGGCACGCTCCCGGTCCAGCTTGCCGGCAACACCGCGCGCGGCGGCCTGATCGAGGTGCCGTTCGGCACCACGCTGCGGGAGGTGGTAGAGGATTGGGGCGGCGGCACCAGAAGCGGCCGGCCGTTTCGCGCGGTCCAGGTCGGCGGCCCGCTCGGAGCCTACTTCCCCGAAGCGCTGCTGGACACCCCGCTCGACTACGAGGCGTTCGCCGCCGCCGGCGGGCTGCTCGGCCATGGCGGCGTGGTGGTGTTCGACGACACAGTGGACCTGGCGGCGCAGGCGCGCTTCGCCTTCGAGTTCTGCGCCACCGAAAGCTGTGGCAAGTGCACGCCATGCCGCATCGGCGCGGTGCGCGGGATGGAGGTCGTGGACCGCATCCTCGCGGGCACGGACGCCGCAAAGAACTTTGCCGTGCTGGACGATCTGTGCGAACTGATGACCGACGCGCTCGCTTTGCGCGCTCGGCGGGCTCACCCCCATTCCGGTCATGAGCGCGCTTACCCATTTTCCCGACGACTTCGACCGCGCGGCCCGGCCGCCGCTCGCGGCGGAATAGGAGGGCTGCATGACCCTGATCCATGAGCCGGACTACGGCACCCCCGTCCGCTCGGCCAACGGCACCGTGACCCTGACCATCGACGGCCGGGCCGTAACGGTGCCGCGGGGCACCTCGGTTATGGCCGCCGCCGCCATGCTCGGCACGCGCATTCCCAAGCTGTGCGCGACCGACAGTCTCGAAGCGTTTGGCTCCTGCCGTCTGTGCCTGGTGCACATCGAGGGCCGCCGCGGCTATCCGGCCTCCTGCACCACGCCCGCCGAGGAAGCGATGGTGGTGCACACCGAAAGCGCCGCCATCGCCAAGCGCCGGCGCGGGGTGATGGAGCTCTACATCTCGGATCACCCGCTCGATTGCCTCACCTGCTCGGCCAACGGTGATTGCGAGCTGCAGGACATGGCGGGCGCGGTCGGCTTGCGCGAAGTTCGCTACGGCTACGACGGCGCCAACCACCTCGATGCGCCGAAGGACGAAAGCAATCCCTACTTCACGTTTGAGGCGAGCAAATGCATCGTCTGCTCGCGGTGCGTGCGGGCCTGTGCGGAAACCCAGGGCACGTTCGCGCTGACCGTGGACGGACGCGGCTTCGCCTCGACGATCGCCACGGGCGGGCTCGACTTCATGGGGTCGGAGTGCGTGTCGTGCGGCGCGTGCGTGCAGGCCTGCCCCACCGCGACGCTCAATGAGAAGTCCGTCATCGCGCTCGGCACGCCGGAGCGCTCGGTCATCACCACCTGCGCCTACTGCGGCGTCGGCTGCTCGTTCAAGGCGGAGCTGAAGGGCGAGACCGTGGTCCGCATGGTGCCCTACAAGGGCGGCGGCGCGAACGAGGGCCACTCCTGCGTGAAGGGGCGCTTCGCCTTCGGCTACGCCACGCACAAAGATCGCAAAACGAAGCCGATGATCCGCGCCGCGATCACCGACCCGTGGCGGGAGGTGAGCTGGGACGAGGCGGTCTCGCATGCGGCCAGCGAATTCAAGCGCATCGAGGCCGCGTTCGGACGCGACGCGATCGGCGGCATCACCTCGTCACGTTGCACCAACGAAGAAGCTTTCCTGGTGCAGAAGATGATCCGCGGGGCGTTCGGCAACAACAACGTCGACACCTGTGCCCGGGTCTGCCATTCGCCGACCGGTTACGGGCTGAAGGCGACACTCGGCACCTCGGCCGGCACGCAGGATTTTGCCTCCGTCGAGCACTCGGACGTGATCCTGGTCATCGGCGCCAACCCGACCGACGGGCATCCCGTGTTCGCGTCGCGCCTGAAGCGGCGGGTGCGGGCCGGAGCGAAACTGATCGTGGCCGACCCACGCCGCATCGACCTCGTGCGCTCGCCGCATGTGGAGGCGCAGCATTATCTCGCCCTGCGACCCGGCACCAACGTCGCCCTGCTGAACGCGCTCGCGCATGTGGTGGTGACGGAGGGGCTGATCGACCGGGCCTACGTCGAGGAGCGCTGTGAGCAGGATTCCTTCGAGGCATGGGCGCGCTTGATCGCCGCCGAGGGCAATTCGCCTGAAGCGACAGAAGCGGCCACGGGCATTCCGGCGGCCGAGATGCGCGCCGCGGCGCGGCTGTTCGCGAGCGGCGGCAACGCCGCGATCTACTACGGCCTCGGCGTGACCGAACACAGCCAGGGCAGCACGGCCGTAATGGCGATGGCGAACCTCGCCATGGCGACCGGCAATGTCGGCAAGCTCGGCGCCGGAGTGAACCCGCTCCGTGGGCAGAACAACGTCCAGGGCTCCTGCGACATGGGCAGCTTCCCGCACGAGCTCAGCGGCTATCGCCATGTCGCAGACGACCATGCGCGGGAGCTATTCGAGGCGGCCTGGGGCGTTCCGTTGTCCGCCGAGCCCGGCCTGCGCATCCCCAACATGCTGGACGAGGCGGTCGCTGGAACCTTTAAGGCACTCTACATCCAGGGAGAGGACATCGCGCAGTCGGACCCGGACACGCAACACGTCACCGCCGGGCTGCGGGCGATGGAGTGCGTCGTGGTGCAGGATCTCTTCCTGAACGAGACGGCGAAATATGCCCATGTCTTCTTGCCGGGCTCGTCGTTCCTCGAAAAGGACGGGACGTTCACCAACGCGGAGCGCCGGATCAACCGGGTGCGCCGGGTCATGTCGCCGCTGGGCGGCCTCGCGGACTGGGAAGCCACGATGGCGCTATCAAACGCGCTCGGCTTTCCCATGGACTATAAGCATCCGAGCGAGATCATGGACGAGATCGCCCGGCTTACGCCCAGCTTCTCAGGCGTCTCGTATCCCAAGCTCGACGCGCTCGGTTCGGTGCAGTGGCCGTGCAACGACCTTGCGCCGCAGGGCACGCCGACCATGCACGTGGATCGCTTCGTCCGCGGCAAGGGCCGCTTCATGCTGACGGAGTTCGTGCCCACCGAAGAGCGGGCAGGCGAGCGTTTCCCGCTGCTGCTCACCACGGGCCGCATCCTGTCGCAGTACAATGTCGGTGCGCAGACCCGGCGGACGGAGAACAGCCGTTGGCACGAGGAGGACGTGCTGGAGATCCATCCCGTTCGACGCCGAGCATCGCGGCGTCAACGACGGCGACCTCGTGGCGCTCGCCAGTCGCTCCGGCGAGATCGCGCTGCGCGCCCGCATCACCGAGCGAGTGCAGCCCGGCGTCGTTTACACCACCTTCCACCACGCCAAGACGGGTGCCAACGTCATCACGACCGACTTCTCCGACTGGGCCACGAACTGCCCGGAGTATAAGGTGACCGCGGTGCAGGTCCGGCGCACTAACCGGATGTCGGATTGGCAAGCGCGCTTCTTCGACGAGGACGTGGCGTTGACGCGCATCGCGCCGGCGCCGGTCCCGGCCGAGTAGCGGCTTGCCGCCGATGAAGGCCGACAAGCTGGCCCACATGGCCAATCAGATCGCAAGCTTCTTCCGCTCCTATCCCGAGGACGAAGCATGCGCGGGCATTCGCGACCACATACAGGCGTTCTGGACGCCGCGGATGCGTCACATGCTGCTCGCCGATGGGCCGGGCGAGACGCTCGACCCGCTCGTCGTCAAGGCGTTGGCGAGCGCATCGTGGGCCGAAAGCCCAGTGCGGAAGGAAACGGCGTCCGCCGAGACCGCCGGCCAGCTTGCCAGCGACGCAGGTTGACCCCGCGCCCCGGTAGCCCGCGGACTTGGCCGTGACCCGCTGACCCAGCCCGGTGTTAACGGGACTGGAACGAGCGAGCTCCGGCCGCTGACTGCCGCACGGTGACGGGGACCGCCGTAACCTGGGGCATTGCCGCCGTCGCGACCGCCGGCGTCATCGCGCGGCCGTGGCGGCTGCCCGAGGCGGTGTGGGCGATGGCCGGGGCCGCGCTCCTGGTGCTGACCGGTCGGCTTGCCGCGGCTGACGCCTGGCGCGGCGTCGCGAACGGGACGGATGTCTACCTGTTCCTTCTCGGCATGATGTTGCTGGCCGAGGTCGCGCGGCGGGAAGGCCTGTTCGACTGGCTGGCTGCCCGCGGCGCCAATCATCGCCGGCGGCTCGGCAGCCCGGCTATTCGTTCTGGTCTACGGGATCGGCACGGCTGTCACCGTGTTCATGTCCAATGACGCGACGGCCGTCGTGCTCACTCCCGCCGTGGCGGCCGTCGCCCGCGCGGCCCGGGCGGAGCAGCCGCTCCCCTTCCTCCTCGTGTGCGCCTTCATCGCTAATGCAGCCTCCTTCGTCCTGCCGATCAGCAATCCCGCCAACCTAGTGATCTATGGCAGCCACATGCCGCCGCTCGGCCAATGGCTGCCGCGTTATGCGCTCCCTTCAATCCTGTCGATCACGGCCACTTACGTGGTGCTTCGACTGACCCAGCGCGCCGCACTGCGCCAGACCATCGAAACGTCCGTCGAGGTCCCGGCGCTGTCGCGTGGCGGCCGGATCGCGGGGTGGGGCATTGTGCTGACAGCAATCGTCCTGATGACCGCCTCGGCTCTCGATTGGCAACTCGGGTTGCCGACTTGTCTCGCCGGTCTGTTCGTCAGCGTCGCCGTGCTGCTTTGGCGAAGGTCTATGCCCTGGCCCATGCTCCGCGACATCTCCTGGGGCGTGCTGCCGCTGGTCGCGGGCCTGTTCGTCCTGGTGGAGGCGCTGGACCGCACTGGGCTGATCCGGCTGCTCGCCGATCTCCTGCGACATGTCACGCAACGCTCCGCATCCGATGCGGCCTGGGCCAGCGGCGTCGTGCTCGCCTTTGCTTGCAACCTCCTGAACAATCTTCCAGCCGGGCTGATCGCCGCAACCGCGGTGGGGGCGGCCCAGAGCCCGCCGGAGGTGACCGGGGCAGTGCTGATCGGGGTCGATCTCGGCCCCAACCTCTCCGTCACCGGATCGCTGGCGACGATCCTCTGGCTCACCGTGCTGCGGCGCGAAGGCTTGGAGGTCGGCGCGTGGACGTTTCTCAAACTTGGATTGGTGGTGATGCCCCCGGCGCTGATTCTGGCGCTCGGCGCCCTGGTCCTCGCAGGCTGAGACTTAAAGACACTCACAGGAGTGCGCGATGAGCGCTGCTTGGCTTTACCCGTTGATCCTGGTCGCCGGCGCGTTGCAGGCTTGGGGGCCGCCGATGAACGGGGCGCTGCGGGGCGCGCTGACCAACCCCTGGCTCGCCAGTCTAGTTTCATTCGTGCCGATCGTGGCCCTTTTGTTCATCGTGTTCGTCTGCCTGCCACGGCCGCTGCCGACCATCGACGGCGTGAGCGCGATGCCCTGGTGGGCGCCGCTCGGCGGACTGATCGGCGCCTTCGCCGTGGTGGCCGGCCTGCTGTTCGTGGACCGCATCGGCGCCGGCGCGTTCGCCGGCCTTACCATCACCGCGAACATCCTGATGTCGCTAGCGATCGATCATTGGGGCCTGCTGCACATGCCGCCGCACGCCATGAATGTCGGTCGTGCGGTCGGCGCGGTGCTGATGGTGGCCGGCATCGCGCTGATCGCGCGGTTCTGACTTCATGGACAGCTGCGCCAGCCACTGCCGCCAACTCGCGCCGGCTTCCGCCCGGCCTCGCTCGACGCGCTTAACTTCCTGCTCGCAGACGTACGAGGCGCGCTCGGGCCGTTCCTCAATGTGTTCCTGGTCACGCAACAGCACTGGAGCCAGTCGGGTGTCGGGTTGGTGACGACAGTGGGCGGGCTGCTGGGCATCGTCGGTGCAGACGCCCATCGGCGCGTAATTGACGCGACCCGCACCAAACGCGGCCTGATCGTGGCCGCACTCGCCGTGCTCGGCGTGGGGGCAGCCGTGATCTATGCCGCGCCGAGCTTCTGGCCCGTGATGGCCGCCAACGCCCTGATGGCCATGGTTGGCGACGTGTTCGGCCCGGCGGTCGCCGCGCTGACGCTCGGCCTATACGCCCGGGCGGCGCTGGCGCGGCGCATGGGGCGGAACGCGGCATTCGATCACGCCGGCAATGTCGCGATCGCTGGTGCCGCCGGGGCGGTGGGCTGGGCCTTCGGCGCAGCGCGCGGTGTTCTTGCTGGTTCCCGCCTTCGCAGTCCTCGCCACCGCGGCGGTGCTGTCGATCCCGGCGGGCGCGATCGACCACGCGCGCGCCCGTGGGGCGGACGCGACCGAGGGCGGGCCCGACACGAGCCGCGGCGGTTCGTTTTGGCAGGTGCTAGCCGGCTGCCGCCCCTTGCTCGTGTTCGGCTGCTGCGCGCTGCTGTTCCATCTCGCCAACGCTCCCTTGTTGCCGCTTGTCGGCCAGAAGCTGGCTGCCGCCCACAAGGATTTGGCGACCGCCATGATGTCGGCCTGCATCATTGCGGCGCAGCTCATCATGCTCCCGATCGCGCTCGCTGTCGGGCGCACCGCCGACCGCTTCGGCCGCAAGCCGATCCTGTTGGTCGGCTTCGCGGTGCTGCCGATCCGCGCCGTGCTCTACACTTTCTCCGACAGACAGCGCTGGCTGATCGGGGTGCAACTGCTCGACGGCGTGGGGCCGGCATCTTCGGCGCGATCACACCGCTCGTGATCGCCGACCTGATGCGCGGCACCGGACGGTTCAACGTCGCACAGGGCGCGGTCGCCACCATGCAGGGCATCGGCGCGGCGAGCAGCGGCCTTGATAGCGGGCGTCATCGTCGACCATGCCGGCTACTCGGCGGCATTTCTGACGGCGGGCGTCATTGCCGCCGTCGCGTTCGGGGCGCTGCTTTTGCTGATGCCCGAAACGGCGCCCGGTTTGGGCAGACCGGCCGAGGGCTGACGCTTACCGGTGTCCGCCGCGTTGCCATCGCGTCGCCAAGGTGGGACGATACTGGTCAGTAGGATGGCGGAGGACGCGATGGACGTAGGCCTGATGATGATCTTCTCGAGCTACGGCTGGGAGGGCATGAGCGACGACCAGGTCTGGGACGAGGACCTGCGGCTCGCGCGGCAGGCGCCGGCGCTCGGCTTCGATGTGCTGTGGTCGGCCGAGCATCACTTCTTCGACTATTCGTTCTGCCCCGACAACCTCCAGCTCATGACCTATCTCGCGGGGGTTTGCCCCGGCATCGACCTCGGGACCGCTGCGGTGATTGTGCCGTGGCACGACCCGCTGCGGGTGGCCGAACAGGCGGCGATGCTCGATTACCTGTGCAAGGGCCGCCTGCGCCTCGGCCTCGGCCGCGGCCTTGCGCGGCGCGAGTTCGCCGCGTTCCGTGGAACGATGGACGAAAGCCGGGTGCGCTTCGACGAGGCCGCGCCGATGATTGTGGAAGCACTGCGCACCGGCTGGATCGAAGGAGACGGCCCGCACTACCGGCAGCCTCGCATCGAGATTCGCCCGCGACCCTCGCGCAGCTTCGAAGGCCGCATCTACGCCGTGGCTTCGAGCGAGGATTCGGTCAATTCAGCCGCCAAGCTCGGCGCCCATATGGTGATGTTTTCCGACCGGCCGTGGCCGATGCGGATGCCCGCAATCCAGCTCAACCGCGACCTGCACCGCAAGTACCACGGCCGCCCGGCGCCCACGATGATGATCACGGACTTCTGCATCTGCGCGCCGACCCTGGAGGAAGCGGAGCAGTCCGCGCGCCAATACATGGGCAAGTTCGTCGAAAGCAACTTCCACCACTACGAACTGCTCGGCGAACACTTCAAGACGGTGAAGGGCTACGACGCCTACGCCCAGAAGGCCGAGATCGCGCGGAAAGGCGGGCTCGAAGGCGCGGTCGATGGCTTCATGAAGGCGGCCGTCTGGGGCACGCCCGATCGGGTGTTGCGCGAGCTGGAAGCCCGGCGGGACTTGATCGGCGATTTTGAGCTCAACACGTCCTTCCGCTTCGGCGGCATCCCGTACGAGAAAGCCGAGCAATCGTTGCACCTGTTCGCGAGGGAAGTGCTGCCGGTGCTGAAATCCTGGCAGACGGCGCACACCGCCGCTACGGCCAGCGCGGCCGCCGAGTAGCGCCGGCGGACCATGTAAGCTCGAACGGGCCGCCGCTCGGTGCGGCCCGTTCGAGCACGACGATTACTTGGCCGACACCTGAGTATGGTGCCGCTTCGTCTTCGATGCGTGGGTCTTCGTCGAGTGTGCGTGTGAGTGTGTGCTCGGCGTGCTTGTGCTCGCCGAGTGCTGGCTTTGACTCGTACCGGTGTCAGTTCCGACCGTGCTGCCGGGAGAACCTCCGATTTCGCTGTCTCGAGCGACACCGGAAGGCACTCCCCCGGCGCCCGCCCCTCCTGCACCTGCACCTGCTCCGGACTGAGCCCATGCCGTTCCTGCAAAGCCGATTGTCGCCGCGGCGACCACCATCGCTAGCTTGTTCACTGAATGCCTCCGACCACCTACCGAATGCGCCGCATCTCTCCGCAATGCCCGTCCAAGCGGGTGAGCAGGACCGACGTGCAACGCCGGAGTGTATCACGCTCATCCCGAGTTGGCGTGCCCAAATTGCACGGAACGGGCGGCTAGCGACGCGACAGGCGCAGAGCCAGGTTTTCGGGCCGGCCGCATTGGTCGACCTAGGAATTTCGTCTATCATGCAACATGACGGCCGATTGACCTCGACGTCGCAAAAAGAAGAACCCTCAATCATGACGGCCACCGGGCCTGGGTAGGGAGCAATCATGGGACGAACCTTGTTTCGCAACGCGTCGATCTGGGACGGGAGCGGCGCCGAGCCGTTTCCCGGCGACGTGCTGGTTGAGGGCAACCGCATCCGAACGGTCGCGCGGAAGACCGGTCAACTGCCGGCGGACGGCGCGCAGGTGATCGAGGCGGACGGACGTACGCTGATGCCCGGCATGACCGAAGGCCACGCCCACCTTTCGTTCGGCGGCGCCCGGAAGAACTCGGACCTCGGGGACATCCCGCCCGAGGAGCACACGCTCTTGACCATGCGCAACGCCAAGTTGCTGCTCGATCACGGATTTACCAGCGCCTACAGCGCAGCGAGCGCGAAGCTGCGGCTCGATGTCGTGATTCGCAACGAAATCGAGGCCGGGCGCCTCCCCGGACCGCGTTTGCGCGCCGCCGGTCCGGAACTGACGGTGAGCGGCGGCCTTGGTGACGAGCGCCAGCAGCACATGCATCGCGAAAGCTTCGGCCTCGTGGCGGACGGCCCCGACGAGATCGCTCGCGCTGTGCGGGTCTGCTGCCGGGAGGGTGTCGACAACATCAAGCTCAACATCTCGGGGGATGATTTCGTGCCCTCCGCCCGCGGTGGCCATACCGTGATGCGCGAGATCGAGGTCGCGACCGCCGTCGAGGTGGCGCACGACTTTGGCAAGAGGGTCAATTGCCACGCCCGGGCCGGGGAGTTCCGTGAAGCGGGCGCTGCGCTGCGGGGTCGACGTCATCTACCATTGCGAGGCCGCGGACGAGCAAGCGCTCGACATGCTCGAAGCGAAGAAGGACGAGGTGTTCGTCGGCCCAGCGATCGGGTTGATTTACAACACACTGTACGAGGGGGAGGAGTTCGGGATCACCCGCGAGGTCGCGCACCGGTTGGGCATGCACCGCGTGATCGAATCGAGTGCGCGGACGTACTCCGAGTTGCGCCGCCGCGGCGTTCGCGCGCTGATCGGCGGCGATTACGGATTTGCCTGGGTGCCGCAGGGAACCAACGCGCGTGATCTGCAGCATTTCGTCGACTTGCTCGGTTACACGCCGAACGAAGCGCTGCAGTGCGCCACCCGGGTCGGGGGCGAGGTGATGGGCATGGGAGCCGAGCTTGGGCAGATCAAGGAAGGCTTCCTCGCAGACCTGCTTTTGGTTGACGGTGACCCGCTAAAGGATCTGCGGATCATGGTCGACGCGGACCGCCTCCTGGTGATCATGAAGGATGGCGCGTTCCACAAGGACCGATCGGCGGAGACGCTGCGTCATGCGGTAGCCGCCGAGTAGAGGCCTGCCGAACCGAATAGAGGCCTGATCAAACCGGCATTCCGGCACAGACCGGAAGCCAACCTGGGAGAAGATTTTGGTCGTAAAGCCGATGGCGGTGCTTGCCGCATGCCTTTCATTCGTGCTGCTGGGCGGCATCGCGCGTGCCGATGAGTACAAGGGGGCGCCACGGACGTTCCTGTGGAACCCCGACGGCATGGAAATCGTGAACACCTCGAAGTTTGCGAAGAAGCCCCCCTACGTCATCGGCTTCTCCAATGCATCCATCTCCAACCCATGGCGCGTGGCCCTGCTGCACTCCATTCAAGCGGAGGTCGCCAAGCATAAGGACGTCATCAGCAAGCTGATCGTCACGGACGCGAACGACGATCCGACCAAGCAGATCGCCGACATCCAGGATCTCCTGCAACGCAACGTCGATGTGCTGCTGGTAAGCCCCGCCACCGCCGAAGCGCTCGACCCGGTCGTCGGCCGGGCGACCAAGCGCGGCATCCCCGTGGTGATGGTGGACCGCCGCACCACGACCGACGCCAATTTCATTACGTTTGTAACGGGCTCCGATCGCGTGCTTGGGCGGATGCCGGCGCAGTGGCTGGTGGAGCGGCTCAACGGCAAGGGCAACATCGTGATGCTTGGCGGCCTTGCCGGGGCGTCACCGGCGGAACTCCGCATCCAGTCGGCGAAGGAGGTCTTCGGGCAATATCCGAACATCAAGATTCTCGACCTGCAATACACCTCCTGGAATCCGGCCGAGGGCAAGCGGATTATGGCCGCCGAGATTCAGAAATTCGGCAAGCAAATCGACGCCGTCTGGTGCGACAGCGGCCTCGAATGCTCAGGGTCGATCAGCGCCTTCGTGGCCGCCGGCTACAAGGATGGCGACATCCCGCCCCAAACGGGAGGCGATCTCAACGCCATGTACAAGCTTGCGGTGGAGCACCACGTGAAGATGTGCGGCATCGACTACCCGGCGGGCATCGGCGGACGGTCGATAAGGCGATCCTCGATGTCATGTCCGGCCGGCCGGTTCCCAAGCGCGTGGAGATCAACCAGCAGACCGTGGTTTCCAAAGGAGCGGAGACCGTGTCGGTGAAGGCGGATGAATACGTGGAGGACTACGCGCTGATGAACCGGCCCGACGACGTGATCATGTCGACCGGGCTCGGGCCGGACTACGACGCGAAGACGTTCCACGCCGATCTGCCCTGAGGGCTCGTCCGAGGATGCCCGCAAGCCCCCTCTCCCCCGACGGGGGAGAGGCGTTCGCCGGCCCCTGCCGCCATACCGGTGCCCGTCGTTGGGCTGCATGGCGTCGGCAAATCCTTCGCTGGCGTCACGGTGCTGCAGGACGTGGATTTCGGCGTTCTCGCGGGCGAAGTTCACGCACTAGTCGGCGAGAACGGCGCAGGCAAGTCGACCTTAATCAAGATCCTCGCCGGCGTGCATCAGCCGAGCGTCGGCCGGATCACCATGGACGGTGCGACGTTGCGACTGGGCTCGCCGCAGGACGCGCAGTCCCGAGGCATTGTGGTGATCCACCAGGAGTTCTCGACGCTGCCGCATCTGACGGTCGCCGAGAACATCATGTTGGGCCACCAGCCGCGCAGCCGGGCGGGTCTGATCCGCTGGCGTGCCATGCGCGAGCGGGCTGAAACGCTTCTCGGCGAGCTCGGCCTACGTGTCGACCCGCGCGCCAAGGTGAGCGAGCTCACCGTGGCCGAACGGCAGATGATCGAGATTGCGAAAGCCCTGTCCCGCGCTGCCCGGGTCATCGTGTTCGACGAGCCTACCGCCGTGATCTCCGGCGAGGAAGCGCGTACGCTGTTCGGCATCATCCGGCAGTTGCGGGCGCGAGATGTGGGCGTCGTTTATATCTCGCACCGCCTCGACGAGGTTTTCGAAATCGCGGACCGAGTGACCATTCTAAAGGATGGGCGGCGCATGGTCACCGAGCCGATCGCCGCACTCGATCACGCGCGCATCGTCCGGCATATGGTAGGACGCCCCATCCAGCAGCTCTATCCGCCCAGAACCCGCCCTTCGGCCGGCGAGATCATTCTGGAGCTGCAGGGAATCCACCTCGCGCGCATTGTCCGCGGCTGCAGCCTGTCCCTGCGGCGCGGCGAGATCGTGGGATTGGCCGGCATGGCCGGTGCAGGACGGACGGAGCTGGCGCACGCCGTGTTCGGGGCGATGCCGGTCGTGCAAGGCTCGATGCGCTGGCATGGCTCGCCGTATCGGCCGCGCAACCCGGGGGACGCGTTGCCGGCGGGCATTGCCTACCTCACCGAGGACCGCAAGTCCGACGGATTGTTCCCAGGGCAAGGGGTGCGCTCGAACATCACGGCCGCCACCCTGGATCAGCATGCCAAGCAGCACGTGCTCAGCAAGCGTTCCGAACGCGAGACCGGCTCGCGCTGGATCGAGCGTCTGCGGATTCGCTGCGCGGGACCCGACCAGGCGATCCTGAACCTCTCCGGCGGCAACCAGCAGAAGGCGTTGTTCGCACGCTGCCTGGAGGCGCGGCCGGAGCTGCTGATCCTGGACGAACCCACCCGCGGCGTCGATGTCGGCACCAAGGCGGAGATCTACGCGCTGATCGACGAGATCGCCCGTGGCGGCGCCGCCGTCCTGGTCATCAGCTCGGAATTGCCCGAGGTGATCGGTCTCGCAGATCGCATCCTGGTGATGCGTGAGGGCGAGATCGCCGGTGAGCTTAGCGGCGAGACGGCCACCGAGGAGCAAGTGGTCTCGCTCGCGACTCAGCATCCGCTTCGCAACGCAGCATGACCCCAGTGCGCGCCGCAACGTGGCGCCGGCTTGACTGGACCCCGCTGCTGGCGGGCTTGCTGATCCTGTTACTCCTGGCCATCGGCGGCTCGCTGGCGGCGGGTTTCGCCAGTCCGAACAATCTCGCCAACGTACTGGAGCAGTGCGCGTCGAGCGGGTTCGCGGCCTTGGGCCAGACCTTCGTCATCCTGACCGGCGGCATCGACTTCTCGGTCGGCGGGCTCGCCAGTCTTTGCTCGGTGCTGCTCGCCGGCCTGGCCATTGGGCAGGACGCTATGTTCTGGCCGGTGCTGGCCCTGGTGTTGCTGCTTGGTGTCGCGGTCGGGATCGTGAACGGGCTCGCGGTCCTCCGGCTGCGGGTCAACCCTCTGATAGTGACACTGGGCTCCGGGCTCGGTGCTGCAGGGCCTCGCACTGCTGTATCGAAACCAGCCAGGCGGCTCGGCCCCCGACGCATTCCAGGATCTAGCCTTTGCCCGCATCGGCGGCATCCCGTTCACCACCTTGCTGCTCGCGGGAGCGTTCGCCGCCGCCTTCCTGTTTTTGGGCCACACCCGTCCCGGCCGCGACATCTACGCGGTCGGTGACGACGCCGCGGCGGCCCGCCTGTCCGGGATCGGCGCCGGACGCGCCCTGCTGGTCGTGTATGCGGTATCGGGTTGCCTGGCCGCGGTGACCGGCGCCTTTCTGGTGAGCCGCACCGGGGTCGGTGATCCTCGCGCCGGTGTCGGGCTCGAGCTGGCTTCGATCACCCCGGTTGTGGTCGGCGGCACCGTGCTTTCCGGTGGCCGGGGCGGCGTGGTGGGCACCCTGCTTGGTGTGCTGCTGCTCACGCTCCTCAACAATCTACTGAACTTTCTCGACGTCTCCTCGTACGTGCAGTGGATCGTGCAGGGCGTGATCGTCCTCGCGGCGGTGTCCGCATCCAGCAAGGGGCGTGAAGCGTGAGCGTCGGCGGCGGGGTCCTTCCCGGCCCGGTTCAGCCGGTGCGAGCGCCCGAGGCGAAAACCTCATGGCGCGACCGGCTTTCCGGCACCTCCGGCCTTGCCCTGTTCCTGCTGGTTCTGGTCGGCGTCATCAGCCTGCTGCAGCCGAGCTTCCTCACGCCGGCCAATATTGCGAACGTGCTCGTCCAGTCGGCCCCGTTGGGTTTCGTGGTCATCGGCCAGACCATCGTCATTCTGGTGCGCGGTCTTGATCTTTCCGTCGCTTCGGTGATGGCAACGGTCGCCGTGCTGGCGACCAGCTTCAATGCAACGTCGAACCGGATGGTGGTCCCGATCGCGGCGGCCGGCCTTGCCCTCGGTCTCGGCGTTGGTCTGGTGAACGGGCTGCTGGTCGTCAAGCGCGGCATCTCGCCGTTCCTTGCCACGCTGGCCGTCATGGTCATGCTGCAAGGTGCGCGGTTCGCCTACACCAAAGGGGCTCCGTCCGGCAGCTTGCCTTCGGGTTTCGCCACCATCAGCACGGGTTCGGTGGGCGGGGTGCCGATCAGCGTCCTGGTGCTTGCCGTGGTGGCGGCACTCGCGTGGTTCCTGCTCAGCCGCACGCCGACGGGACGGGAGCTCTACCTGATTGGCGACAACCCGCGCGCCGCGCGGCTCGCCGGGATAGGCGTCGGGCGGGTGACCCTGCTGGCTTATGTGCTGAGCGGCACCCTGGCAGCGGCGGGCGGCCTGCTGCTGATGGGGTATGTCGGCATCGTCGACAACTGGACGGGCCGTGGCTACGAACTCAACTCGATCGCAGCGGCCATCATGGGTGGCGCGTCGCTCCGCGGCGGACGCGGGACCGTGCTGGGCTCGTTGCTGGGCGCGCTGATCCTGGTCACCATTTTCAACATGGTCCTGATGCTCGGGCTTTCGGTCGAATTCCAGATGATCATCAAGGGTGTCATTATCGTCGCCGCCTCGGCATTCTACCTAGCGCGGCGCTAAGCGCGGCACCTCCCGCTCTGGGCCACGGGGCAATGCGTGTTCTCAGCCGCGATAGGGAGGACGGCATGGCGTCAACGGATCCCGCCAGCGGCCCCAACGTAATGTTAAATCCCCGCTCCTGGGTCGAGCGGCTCTGGTCCTCGGTCGCTGACCGTGGGCGCTCCTACGCCGCGGTGTTGCAGCCCGACGCCCTTAAGGCACCGCTCGAGCGGGCGCGCGAATTGGCGATGGCGCTCCTGTCTCAGCGCGGCGAGGCCTCAGGCGCGGCGGTGGCGCGGGAACTGCACGATGTGCTCCGCGAGTTGGGGACCGATGATCGGCTCGCGTTCTACCGGTTCGTCGCGGAAAACTTCCCGCCGGCCGAGGAACCGCTGCGGACGGCCGCGCAGGCCTACCTTGCGGAGCCCACGCCCGAGCGAGCGGCGCAACTCGCCGAAGCCGCCGAACCGGCCCGACAAGAGTTGCTCCGCCGCATGAACATGGCGCCGGGCGGCACGTCTGCGCTGGTGGCCATGCGTCGGGAATTGCTGGAGCTATTTGCGTCGACACGCCGGTTCTCAAGCCGCTCGACTCCGATCTGCGCCATCTGTTTGCCTCGTGGTTCAATCGCGGCTTCCTGGAGTTGCGCCGCATAGACTGGCAGACCCCGGCTGCGGTTCTGGAAAAGCTGATCACCTACGAGGCAGTCCACGAAATCCAGGGCTGGGATGACCTGCGTCGGCGTCTCGCGTCTGACCGCCGCTGCTTCGGCTTCTTCCATCCCGCCTTGCCCGGCGAGCCGCTGATTTTCGTGGAAGTGGCGCTCACGACGGGTCTGGCGTCGTCGGTTCAGCCGCTCCTGGCCCGCGACGGCGACGAACGAGCGCAGCGTGAGCGAGAGCGGTCCGCCGACACGGCAATCTTCTACTCGATCTCCAACTGTCAGGACGGATTGCGGGGGGTCTCGTTCGGCAATTTCCTCATCAAGCAGGTCGTGGAGGAACTCAAGGCTGAGCTCCCCCGTGTCGCCCGTTTCTCGACGCTCTCGCCGGTGCCGGGATTTCGCCGCTGGTTGGAAAGGCGGCTCGGCTGCAGGGGAGGCGGCCGGCATTCTGCGCGAGGATGAGGCGACGATGCTGCGGTCGGCACGCGCAGACTCCTCCGGCGGGGGCGATCCCGTGCCTGCTGCGAGATGTGCTCGCCACCGAGCGTTGGTGGGAGGACACGGCGATCGCGGGCCGGCTCCGCGGGCCGCTCGTCCGGCTGTGCGCCAGCTATCTCACGGCACCGTCAAATGGCAGGAAGATCGGGCGACGCGGTCGCGCGTTTCCATCTGGGCAACGGCGCGCGCCTCGAGCGCGTGAACTGGCTGGGCAACGTGGCGCCGCGCGGTATCGAGAGAGTCCTACGGTATCATGGTCAATTATCTTTACGATCCCGAGCAGATCGAAGCCAACCACGAGGCATTCATGCGAGGTGACGATCGTGCGCTCCGCTGAAGTCGACGGCCTGCTCGCAGACATCTGGTCCGCATTCCGCCACGCCGCTCCACGCGGGACGCGCTCGCGCACAGCGGAAACGCCGGCCCCGGACCGGTTGACACGGGCAGCACCCCAGTTTGCCCGTAATGCGCGCGAACGAGGCCGCTTGCAGAAAGCGCAATAGGATCGCACGCTGTGCAAAGGCAAGAAACGAGAGGAAACGGCCATGTCGTCGAGTTCTCAAGCTCCGACAATGTCTGCTGCGGAACAGCGCAGGATGCTCACGCGGGCGGCGTTCGCCGCCACGATCGGCACGACGATCGAATGGTATGATTTCTTTTTATACGGAACCGCGACGGGCCTGGTCTTCGGGTCGCTGTTTTTCCCCAACGCCATCGCTTGGTCGGCACGCTCAATGCGTTTGGCATCTATGCGGTAGGGTTTGTCGCGCGCCCGATCGGTGCGGCAATCTTTGGCCATTTCGGCGACCGCATTGGCCGAAAGTCGACGCTGATCGCCACCTTGATGCTGATGGGCGTGGCGACGGTTCTCGTGGGCGTCGTGCCCACTTATGCTAGCATCGGGATTTGGGGCGCGATCATTCTTGACCGCTCCTTCGCTTCATTCAGGGCGTGGGAGTCGGCGGCGAGTGGGGCGGGTCGGTGCTGATGTCCATGGAATGGGCCGGGAGCCAGCGCGGCCGCGGCCTCGCGGCATCCTGGCCGCAGATGGGTGTGCCCGCGGGACTGTTCACGGCAAATCTGGCCGTGCTCGCTTTCAGCGCTTGGTCCGGTGACGCCTTCCTGACCTGGGGGTGGCGCATCCCCTTCCTGCTTTCGATCGTTCTGATTGGCGTCGGGCTGTGGATCCGGCTGGGCGTGGAGGAGTCGCCGATCTTCCAGCGCTTGGCATCAGAGAACCGCATCGAGAAAACGCCGGCGTTAACCGTGATGCGGAGGCATCCCAAGCAAATCTGCTAAGCGCCCTGGCACGGATGGGAGAGCAAGCGCCGTTCTACATCTTCACGGCGTTCGTCTTCTCGTACGGGGTTGGCACGCTGAAGATATCGCGCGACCTGCTGCTCGTATCCGTGATGGCCGCGTCGGTTCTTTCGTTGGTGACTGTGCCGTTGTCCGGTCATCTCTCGGATCGGTTTGGCCGGCGACGGACTTACATGCTGGGTGCGGTACTGACGGGGATATACGGGTTCATTTATGTCGCGCTGCTGAACACTCTGTCCCCCTTGCTGGTGTTTGTCGCCATCGTCGTATCCCTGATCCCGCACGATATCATGTACGGGCCGCAGGCGGCGCTGATCGCCGAGTGCTTTCCCGGCCGGCTGCGCTATAGCGGCGCCTCGATCGGCTATCAGCTTGCGTCGGTGATCGCCGGCGGCCCGGCGCCACTGATCGTGGCTTGGCTCCTGGCCCAGGTACAGGTCCGGGTGGGTGATCGCAGGCTTCATCCTCGTCTGCGCGGTGATCAGCCTCATCGCTACGGCATTCATGCCGGACCACACGAACAAGGAGATCCACGAGCATTAACGGGAGCACGAAGCCCGGGCCAAGTCCGGGCAAGATGGGCGTAGGCGGGCGGCTGAGCGTCCGCTGGCTGCCTACTCCGCAGCGTCATCCCGCGGCTGCTGGCCCGTGCTGCCGTAGCGGCCCGAGAGCAGGCTTCCGGCATTCGGCGCAATCGTCTTGAGGCTGAGCCGCTCCAACATCTGGAATGCGGTGCAGACGGACGCTGACACGACCGGCAGGCCAGTACGTCGTTCGGCCTCCGGGATCGCGCCGAGTGACGGCATCTGCACGCACGCGGAGAGCACGAGTGCGTCAACGCCCTGATATCGCAGCTTGGGCAGGCTATCGAGCACCAGCATCGGATCACGTGCGCCGACCTCGAGATTGTCCTCGATCTCAAGCGCAACGCGGTCGTAGACCTCGATGCCCTCGGCCTCGATATAGTCGCACACGAGCTGCGTGAGCGGCTTCATGTAGGGCGCAATCACCGCGATCCGTTTGGCACCCAGCGTGCGCAGGCCGTCGACCAGCGCGCCCGCACTCGTCACTACGGGTGCCGGGCCGCCATTGCCCGCCGTTGCGCGGTGCAGCCGAGCCTCGCTCTCCCGATGGTAGCCCTTGCCCACGCTCATGATGGCGACCAGGCACGCATAGCCCAGCACATGCACGCGCGCGTCGGAGAGTTCGAGCGCGCAGCGGTCGGAGTCCCGGTCCATCGCCGCGAGCTCCTCTTTCGTCACCTTCATCATCCGCATCCGGGCGGAGTGGAACGTGAAGCGCTCGGGCTCGATAGTCTCGCGCGCGCGCAGGATGGCGGGAATCTCGGTCTCCATCGTCGTGTTGGAGCTCGGGACGATCTGGCCGATGCGGACGTATGGCTTGAGCGGCATGGTCTCCTCTCGATTTTTGCTTTCTGGACGACAGGTTGGGTGGCTGCCGAACGTTTGCCAAACTCGCTTGCGTCGAGGTCCGATCGTTGGTAGTTCGTCTCGAAAAGGCACCACGCAGTACGGGAGGAGAGCGTGGCCGAACGTACGACCCTGCACGTTACTCGGGGTTCCGCGACGAGGCCTCCGTCTGCCGGAACCGCGGAGTGGCCGTCGCTGCTTCGCACTTGTCGTGCCGCGGTTGCGGTTCTTCTGTTCGCGGCCGTTGGCGTGCTCCTTCCGCCGCAGACGAGGGACATGCTTGCCTATCTGGCGGACGGGAACCCGTGGCAGCACGCATCATTGCACCTCGCGCTGATATTCCTCGGGTTCGGCGCCTGGTATTGGTCCCGCGCAGCGTTGGCGGCGCGCTTCGGCGTTGACGATACGCCTCAAGCGCGCGCTGCCCTGCCACCGGGGCTCAGCCCGGGTGCGTTCAATGCTGTCCCACGCATCTTGTTTCTCGCCGCTGCGACGATCGGGCTCGGGGTGCTGGCTATCGAGTGCTCGTGGTGGAACGGGCTTGCGCTCCTAGTCTGGGCAGTTGTCGGCTATCTCCTGCTCTGGAACCGGGTTTCAATTCAGCGCTCGCTAGGCCTCGGCCACGCGCGTAGTTCGCTGCCCGCGCAGTGCAGCCGCCACTGCTTCGACCATGGCCTGGCGGCCGGCTTTCGCAATCGCCTTGTTGCGTTGCTGGAACGCGGTCCGCTTGGCTTCTGGGGCAGCCTCGCGCTGCTCGGGTTTTCGTTCTTATGCTTCGCTGCCGGCGCGCTCGAGAGCTTTTCCGGACCGTTCGGACCGGGGCTGGCCATATTGGTCGCACAAGGCTTCCCGGGTCCCTCCGCGGCCCTGCTCGGGCTGGGGCTGATGATTGCGCCGCTGACCGCACTCACCTTCGTGGCCGACGGCATCCGGCTGCGCGGCCCAGTGTGGCAAGCGACCATCGGGCCGCGTCGCCCGCCCGTGCTCATCCTGCTCGCGCTGTGGACCTTTGTTGCAGCGCCGCTTCTCTTCGACCTCCACACCGTCCGGATCGCGCAAACCGGCTTGCGACCGTCCGAGCGGGTCTCCCTCGACGAATTTTTCAAGAGCTGGGCGGATGCGTGCGCCCCGACAGGAACTGCGCGGCCGGTGATCGTGGCGATCTCTGGCGGCGCCACCATGGCCGGGCTTTGGGGGGCCCGAGTGCTGTCGGAAATCGAGGACGCAGGTGGCGCAGGTCGCCCGTCGGTTTTCGCCGTCAGCAGTGTATCGGGCGGCTCGCTAGGCGCTGCAGCCTACATGGGCGTTATGGCAAACCAAGCCGCCGCACCCTGCACGGTGTCGGCGAGGCCGCAGCGAGCCACATCGATCGGGCTGGAGGCGATCGGGCCGCAAAGCGCCCTGTGGGGCGATGCGCTCGGCCCGTTGCTGAACGGCTGGTTGCTGGGCGACATTCCGCGAGCAATCTTCGCCTTGCCCGCGTCGTTGATGCGCTGGATCTCGAACCGGGACCCAAGGGGAGGTGATAGCGCCGCCGCATTGGAACATGCGTTCGAGTATTTGCGTGCCCGGGAGGCCGGTGCCAGCCAGCCGTTCAGCGCTCCTCTCACCACCCTGTTCTATGGGAACGACAAGAAGCCCCGGCCCGGCATGCCGGTCTGGATCTCCAACGGCACTGACACCACGACCGGAAGCCGCGTGCTCACCGCCGCGTTCGGCATCCAGACTTGGCCATTTGGGCCGACGTTTGACGCGCTTGGCCTGCTGGGCGCCGATGTGCCGGTCTCGACGGCAATCAACAACTCGGCGCGCTTTCCTTATCTCGAGCCGTTCGGCGTCATGCTTCCAAACGCACCCAGCGACAAGTCAAGCCCACATGAGCTCATTGATGGCGGCTACTTCGAGAACGAAGGACTTCAGACAGCGCTCGAGTTGGCGGCTTGGATCCGCACGGCCGGTCCCCGCCTGATAGGCCGTCCCGTCGATCCCATCATCGTTCAGGCGACAGCCAACGGGGATCGTGGCGTGCTTCCGTCAACAATTGTCCGGTGCGGTGTTGACGGCCCCGGGCCGATCGCAGCAGCAACAAGGAGCACCTGGCAAGTGCTCGGCCCGCTGGTTGGCCTCTACAGCGTTCGCGGTGGCCATTCAGCGTCGTTGTTGAGAGAAGCAAGCCGAGCCTATTGCGGCACCACGCAGAGATTTTTCCACTTCTATCTGCCGGCTGTCGGCAAAAACGGCGGCACCGAAGTGCCGCTCAACTGGGTGCTGTCGAGACGAATCGTAGAGCAGATCTGGCGCGCACTTCGTCAGCCTGTAGTGGGGAATGAGCGCGAGCGGCTCTGCCTCAACAAAGTTCTGGCCGACCCCGAGCGGGCGGTCTGCCCAGCAAACTAGAATTTTTCACGACTGATCGTGTGCTGTTCGACCTCCTGTCGCGTCCGCCACGCCGGCCGCAGGGTCTTGGCATCGAACAGCGGCAGCTGGTCGGCAATGTGCGGCGATCCGGGGCGCGACGCGTTGCCGTAGCCCAGCAAGGCCTGCGCGTGTGCGCCATCAGGCGCGAACTCGACAATCTGCACATAGCCGTCGCCGCCGTAGGACCATAGCTTTTGCGTTCCGTCCTGCGCGGGAAAAGGATTGACCACACGCACGGGGCCGAACGGATCATCCGGTCCGCTTTCCGGGTCATTGGAGACCGGGATCGCCTGCTGGAACGCCGGATCGTGCGTGACGAGCACCGTCCTGTGCACGTCGCCCCAGGCCACGTCGAGCGCGCCATACGCCTGCTGGACCGCCTGCGCCGCCGCGACCAGGTCCATCACGGCCTGGGACGGGGCTGCCAGTCCCATCGGCGTGGAGAGCGGCTTGTCAGCCGACCAGCCGATCCGGAACCTGGGGTAGGACGAGTAGAAGTTGATGGTGTCGTCTTTCGGCATCGCGGGGTCGGCGATGGCGGTGTCGAACCAGCGTTCGAACAAAACCCCGCCCTTGCTCTGCGCGTCCGCGGTGCGGTCCCAGGCGGCGAGTACCGTCGCCGCTTGCTGGGCCGTCGCGTTCCCGGATGCCTGGGCGGCCGCGATCAGGTCGGGCAGCACGCGGTCCGCGAGCAGCATGTACGTGCTTTCTTTCCCGGCCAGCACCTGCGCGGCCGTCAGACGCGGGATGGAGAGAAGAAAGAGCGCCGCATTCTGCGGCCGGAGCGCCATGAAGTTCGGCGCCACGTAGGCCGGAAAGCTGGCTGGGTCGATCACCTCCGGGAAGGTGCTGGTCCAGGGTGGGTTGTTGCTGTTCGCGACGAAGCCACCCGGAGGGTCGATCGCTCGCGGCAGAGCACCCCACGGAAAGGTCGCGGTCCACAGCGCGCTCGGGTCATTGCCGGGCAAAATGCCGGCGTAATCCGCCCACTTGCCGCCCTGCCGAACCGGCTGACGTCCGCCAAACAGATACATAATGTGCCCCTGCCGGTCGGCATAAATCACGTTGAAAAAGGGCATCTGCAGCGCAGAGTTGGCGGCGATGAACTCGCCCAAATTGCGAGCCCGGATCATCCCCCGGTCCTGCGTCACCATCGAGGGTGCGTCCAGCCCGGCCACCCGCAGCGCCAGCGCCTTCGTGCCATTCCGGGCGATGACCGGGCCGTGCACCGAGGCGTAGATGTCAATCTGCTGGCTTGTCAGCGAGCCGTCCGCCTGCAGGATCTTGATCGTGTCCTGCCGATGCTGGAGCGGCAAAGTGCTGCTGCCGAACTGATAAGCGCCATCGGCGGTGAGTTGCAATTCGTACAGGTCGGCGTTCTTGATCGTGTTGTTGGTGTGGGTCCAGCCGATCCGATCGCTGTAGCCGATGCCGATGAAGGGGGTCCCCGGGAACGCAACGCCGCTGGCGTTCAGCGTGGGCGAAGCCGGGTCCCCGATCACCAGGTTCGCTTCCATCCACTGATAAATGCCGAGCCCCGGGATCGGCTGATTGTTGCCCCAGGGCAGGTGCGGGTTGCCCATCAGGATGGCATTGCCGCTGGCGCTTTTCCGCGGGCCAAGCGCCCAGCCGTTCGATCCCTTGGGCGTCATGCTGGCGGCCAGAGCGTTGGCAGCGGCCAATCCGCCGGTCTGCCACGCCGCGATCAGGGCGGGCACGTTGTCCTGCTCCGGCATGAAGGTGAAGTGGATCGTCTCCTGCTCACCCGCCGGAATATCGGTCGGCACCAACGGCAGAACCTGCCGGATCGGAGCGGCGATCGTATCGCCGTGATCCGCCGCATATTGATTGGCTCCCTCGACAAAGGCCTCGATCACCGAGCGCTGGAAGTCGCCGCCTTCCTGCAGCCAGGCGGCGGCGCGATCGGGAATGCCCTCCGTGCGCACCAGCGTGTCGCTTTGCACGTTCGCGTTGCCGGAACCCGGGCCGAAATACTCGGCCATGCGGCCCCGTGCGGCGGCGATGTTGGTCAGCAGGGTCTCGGCCTGGTTCTCCATCTGCGCGTAGCCGTAGCCGCGCACGACAGTGAGCAGGTCAGGGCCGTAGATGTGCGGGATGCCGTAGGTGTCCCACAGGATCTCGCCCCCGCTGTCGGCTGACTGGTCGGCTGCTTCGGCGCGGGAAGCTGCGAGCGCGAGCGCGAGCGCGACAAAGGCCGCACGCCAGAAAGCAGGATGCCGCATTCTTCCCCCCGTCGATTGCCGATGATTATTATTCGGGAGGTGGAGGTCAGGATAGTGTTGGTCAGCCACGCTCGGCCAGATCTCGGTCCGGCCACGCACGGCGGGAGACTTAAAGCCACGCTCGTGAACGTGGTCAGTGAGGGAGTGCTTCATGTCAACCAACCTACGCGTGGCCGTTGTTGGCGCCGGTCGCATGGGCTCGGACCATGTCGCACGTCTGGCACACCGGATCGCCGGGGCAGAAGTCGCCGCCGTGGTCGACGCCGATATCGCGCGCGCCCGCCGTGCCGCCGAAACCGCGCCGTCGAGCATCGCTGCGCCGGACATCGGGCCGGTGTTGGAGAGCGCGGATATCGACGCTGTGGTCATTGCAACCCCAGGCGACGTTCATGAAGAAATACTGCTTCGGGTCCTGGAACGGGGTCTGGCGGTGCTTTGCGAGAAGCCGCTGACCCCGGATGCGGTGTCGTCCTGGAGGGTCATCGAGGCCGAGCAACGGCTTGGCAGGAAACTGGTCCAGGTTGGCTTCATGCGCCGCTTCGACGCCGAATACCGACGCCTCCGCGCGCTCATCGAGTCCGAGGAGCTGGGGCGACCCCTGATGCTTCATTGCGCGCACAGGAATCCGAGTGCGCCTCCCGGGTTCACAAAAGCGATGCTCATCACCAATTCGGTCGTGCACGAGTTCGATGCGATCCGGTTCCTGACCGGCGAAGAGATCAAGACCGTACAGGTCAGGTTGGGCCGTACCTCGCGTCATGCCCCGGCCGAGCAGCATGACCCGCAGCACGTACTGATCGAAACCGCGAACGGCGTACTGGCCGATGTCGAGATCTTTTTGAACGCGCAGTTTGGTTATCAGGTGACGACGGAGGCGGTGTTGGAGAAAGGTGTCGTCAGCATCGGCGACAATAGCGGCCCTCGCGTCCACAGCGCCGGCCGGTGGGGTGGCGAGATCGCGTCGGGTTTTGTCGAGCGATTTGGAAAAGCCTTCGACGCCGAGGTGCAGGCGTGGGTCGACGCCGCCAGGCGCGGCGAAGTCGGCGGCCCTACGGCCTGGGACGGGTACGCGGCCGCCTGCTGCTGCGAGGCCGGGGTGGCTGCGCAAAGCAGCGGCGACAGGGTCGAGGTTTCCTTGCGCAGCAAACCGGAGATGTACTGCTAGCGTGTCAAACGCGGCCCGGACGGGGCGGCGTCCAACGAACGAACGGGCGATGCCGTCAACGGCCGCCACGGGGAGGATAAGCGGAGTGCCGGTTCTGGAGCTGCGCAGCGTCGTCAAGCACTTCGGCGCCATCCACGCGCTGAATGGCGTCGACCTGTCGATCGAGCCCGGCGAGGTGTTGGGCCTGATGGGCGACAACGGAGCGGGCAAGTCGACCCTGGTCAAGATCATGGCCGGCAACTTTCCGCCGACGTCCGGACACGTGTTGCTCGACGGCGAGGCGCAGCATTTCAGCAAGCCGGTCGAGGCGCGCCAGAAGGGGATCGAGGTCGTGTACCAGGACCTCGCCCTGTGCAACAATCTCTCGGCCGCCGCGAACGTGTTTCTTGGGCGGGAGATCAGGGCCGGCTTCGGGCCGATCCGCTGGCTCGATCACGCAGCCATGGCCAGGCGCGCGGGCGAGCTGTTTGGCGAGCTGAAATCGGAAACCCGGCCGCGCGACTTGGTGCGACAAATGTCAGGCGGGCAGCGTCAGGCGGTCGCCATCGCCCGCACCCGTCTCTCGCGGGCGAAGGTGGTGCTGATGGACGAGCCGACCGCCGCCATTTCCGTCCGCCAGGTCGCGGAGGTGCTCGACCTCATACGCCGGCTGCGCGACGGCGGCATGGCCGTGATCCTGATCAGCCACCGCATGCCCGACGTGTTCGAGGTTTGCGACCGGGTGCTCGTCATGCGCCGCGGGCGCAAGGTCGCCGACAAACCCACCAGTGACACCAGCCCCGAGGAAATCACCGGCTTGATCACCGGAGCAATCCATGTCGCCTGACACGCCCCATGTCGTGGACACCGGGCCGGCCGCCACGCACGCCGCGATCGACCGGGCGGTCTTGGATGCGCGGGAACGGTCGCCGTTCCAGGGGCTGATGGCGTCCCAGGCCTTCTGGGTGACGGTCGCACTGGCGGTGATATGCGTCGTCATGGGGGCGTGGCAGCCGGCGTCGTTCGCGACACTGGAAAACTTCTTCAACACCACCCGCAATTTCTCGTTCATCGGCATCATGGCCCTGGGCATGGTGGCCGTGATCGCCACCGGCGGGATCGATCTGTCGGTCGGCTCGATCATGGGCCTGGTGGCCGTGGTCTGCGGCCTGGTGCTGCAGGCCGGCGTTCCATGGTGGCTGGCGGTCCTCGCGGGATTGGCGGCGGGCGGGATCGTGGGCGCAATCAACGGCGTGCTGGTGGCCTATGTCGGCCTGTCTGCCTTCGTGGTTACGTTAGGCATGTTGTCGGTGGCCCGCTCGGTCGCAGTGGTGCTCTCGGGCAACCGCATGATCTACAATTTCGGCCCCGGCGGGCCTGCCTTCAAGCTGCTCGGCAACGGCCGCCTCAACCTGGCCCGGTTCGGCGAGAGCACACTCTCGCTATCCTCCCCCCTGCTTATCTTAGTTGTTCTTACGGCGATCTTTGCCGTGGTCCTCAGGATGACCGCCTGGGGCCGATACATTCTCGCGATCGGCGGAAACGAAAATGCAGCACTGCTGACCGGCGTGCCGGTCAAGCGGGTGAAGATGCAGTGCTACATCGTCTCGGGTCTCGCCGCGGCTTTGGCGGCCGTGCTGAACGTGGGCTGGTCCGGCTCGGCCATCAACGCGCTCGGCACCGGCTACGAGCTGCTCGCCATCTCGGCTGCGGTGATCGGCGGCGCCAACCTGCTGGGCGGTGAGGGCAGCGCGTACGGCGCCTTCATCGGCGCCGCCCTCATCTTCGTCATCCGCAACGCGCTCCTGATGGCCGGCGTCAACTCGAACTGGCAGGGCACTTTCGTGGGCGTGTTCCTGGTTTCCGCGGTTTATCTCGGGAAAATCCGTGCCAGGCGCGGCTGAGCCCGCCGAACGAGGGGGCCGCCGCTCGTCAACGATGTTTGGGGAGGGTCAACGATGCTGAGATCGGTTCTTATGTGCTTGGTTGCTGTCGGCGTACTCGCGTGGACCGCCGGCGACGCCAGCGCGGCGGAGAAGAAATACACTTTCGCGCTCGTGCCGAAGAACACGAACAACCCGTTCTTCGACCAAGCGCTTGACGGCTGCCGCAAAGCCGAGAAGGAGCTAGGCGGCGCGATCCAATGCCTCTACATCGGCCCCGGCGAGCACGGCGGGGGCGACGAGCAGGCACAGATCGTTGCAGACCTGATCAGCAAGCGGGTGGACGGGATCGCGGTCTCGCCCGCGAACGCGGCCGCTATGGCGAACGCGCTCGAGGGCGCCAAAGCGGCCCACATCCCGGTCCTGACTTGGGACTCCGATCTGCTTGAAAAGGACAAGGGCCTCCGCATCGCCTATGTCGGCACGCATAACTACGAGATCGGCGTAAACCTCGCCAAACTGGCGATGCACGTGAAGCCGCACGGTGGCACGATCTGCATCCAGTCCGGCGGCGCGGCCGCGGCCAATCACAATGAGCGCATGCAGGGCATCCGCGACACGCTTTCGGGCAAGCACAGCGCCGCAGCACCCGGCGAGCGACTGGCCGGCCAAAACGGCTGGACCGAGGTGCCCGGCTGCCCGCTCTACACCGATGACGACTTCCCGCGCTCAGTCCAACAGATGGAGGACACGCTCGCCAAGCTGCCCAACCTGGATGCTTTTGTGCCGACCGGCGGATTCCCCGAGTTCCTGCCGGACGCCTATCGGGAGGTGGCATCTCGGTACAAGGACAAGATCGCCTCGGGAAAACTCGCCTTGGTGGTTGCGGACACGCTTCCCGTGCAGATCGTGCTACTCAAGGAAGGATTGGCCACCGGGAACGTGGGCCAGCGGCCGTTCGAAATGGGCTACAAAGTGATGCATTTCCTGAAGGACATCAAGGACGGCGGCGCGGCCCCGAAGGATCCCACCTACACGGGGCTCGACGTTTGCACGCCGCAAACCGCTGCAACCTGTGTCGGCGGCGGGGGTTGATGGCCGTTCTCGGGACGGATCGCATCGGCATGTCAATCGTTGCAGTCGCAACGATGCGTATTACGCGGCCTGCAATCGCCTCGAGCGGGGCGACGGGGCGGGCGGGAAGGCGAGCGCTATCCCGGCTGCCCCGAGGCCGATGCCGAAAGACGCGATGTAGAGCCATCCGTAGCTGCCGAACCGGTCGAAGATCCAGCCGCCAAGCGCAGGGCCGAGCGCCATGCCAAGGCTCGAGACCATCGTCGCCGCACCGAACACGGTCCCCATGATCGCCGGCCCGAAATACTCACGAGCCAGCACGGCGTAGAGCGGCATCACGCCGCCATAGGCCAGACCGAACACCATTGCGACCGAGTAGAAGCCGCCGAGGCCGCGCGCGAAGAAGTAGCCGCCCGCGGCGGCGGCCTGGACGAGCAGGCCCGCGACCAGCACCGGCTTGGCGCCGAAACGGTCGCCGAGCAGCCCGAACACGAGCCGTCCGCCCAGGCCCGACAGACCTTCGACGCTGTAGATCGTGACGGCGGTCATCACCGGCACGCCGCAACTGATCGCGTAGCTCACGGTGTGAAAGATCGGCCCGGAGTGCATGGCGCAGCAGCCGAAAAAGGTCGCCGCGAGCACGATGAACTGCCGCGAACGGAACGCCTCGGCCGCGGAAAGGATCGGCCCGGCCGCCCCCGCCAGGGCGGGCGCCGGGTTGGCCATGGCAGCAGCGGGCGCCCGACGTACCAGCGATGCAGCTGGGATCAGCAGGCACCAAGCGACGATGCCGATGGTCATTTGCGCAGTGCGCCAGTCATAGGCCGAGATCAGCCAGCGAGCGAAGGGCGAGACCGTCATCGGTGCCACCCCCATGCCGGCCGAGACCAGGGAGACGGCGAGGCTGCGACGGGCGACGAACCACGAACTCACCAGCGCCATCATCGGAGCGAAGAAGGCTCCCGCCGCTAGGCCCACGAGCACGCCATAGGTCAGGCGAAACTCCGTTAGGCTTGTCGCCCGGCTTGCGAGGATCAGGCCCAGTCCGAGCAACGCCGCGCCGGCCAGCGCGACCACGCGCGTGCCGATCCGGTCGCTCAACGCGCCCCAGCCAAAGCCGGCCGCGCCCATCACCAGGAAGTCGAGCGTCATGGCGCTCGAGACGCCGGCTCGGCTCCAGCCGGTCGCCTCGGTGATTGGCTGCAGAAACACCGCGAGCGAGAACATCGAGCCCATGCCGACGCAAGTCATGAGCGCCCCGGCCGCGACGACGACCCATCCGTAGCGCTGATTCATCACGAAGTCCCCTGTGCCCGGTCCGACGCCGGTGCGCCAACGCGAAGCGCCGCCGGCAGAGCTACTGACGGTCATCCACATCCGTGCGGCTATGCAGCCCGATAGCCTTGAAGCGCCTCGTCTGTTCCGTGAGCGCCGTCTCGACCGGCAGACGCTCCATGCTGGACGCGCCGTAGAACCCGTGGATGCCCCGGCATCGGGAGAGCACGAAGGCGGCATCCTCCGGCTTCGCAATAGGTCCGCCATGGCAGAGCAGGATGACATCCGGAGCGATCTCGCGCGCAGCGGCCGCGATCGCCTCGATCCGGGGGATGCAATCCTCAAGGGTCAGCGCCGTCGCCGCGCCGATCGACCCTCCTGTGGTCAGCCCCATGTGTGCGACCAGAATGTCCGCGCCAGCCTCGGCCATCAGCCGCGCCTCCGCCGGGTTGAAGACATACGGCGTCGTCAGGAGATCCTTGGCACGCGCGCGGCGGATCAGCTCCACCTCGAGCGCGTAGCCCATGCCCGTCTCCTCCAGATTGGCGCGGAACAACCCATCGATCAGCCCGACCGTCGGGAAGTTCTGCACGCCCGAGAAGCCGAGCGAAGCCAGCTCGTCGAGAAACGGGTCGAACAGGCAGAACGGATCGGTGCCGTTGACGCCGGCGAGGACCGGCACGCGCCGCACCGCCGGCAACACCTCGCGCGCCATCTGCACCACGATTTCGTTGGCGTTGCCGTACGCCAGCATTCCGGCCAGCGAACCGCGGCCAGCCATCCGGTAGCGACCGGAATTGTAGATGACGATCAGGTCGATCCCGCCAGCTTCCTCGCATTTGGCGGACAGCCCCGTGCCAGCCCCGCCGCCGATAATCGGCTCTCCGCGCGCGATCATTTCGCGGAAACGCTCCAGCAGCGTGGCCCGGGCAACTCGCGGCATGCTCAGGAGCTGCCCGCGATGGCGCGGAACTCGGCGACTAGCGCGGCTGCGAAGCCCGGATCATTGATATGCTCGGGACGCCGGATCAGCTGACGGCGTGCGGTCTGCCGAACGGTGGTCTCGAGCGCCTCGAACAGCGCGGCGTCGGCGGCAGGATCATGAAACGGTTGCCCGGGCGCATCCAGCGCCGAGACTCCGCCTTCGGGCAGCAGGAATCGCACATCCCCTTCGCAGCGGTTCAGCCGCTCGCCAATCCAGCGCCCGATCCGGGCGCATTCCTCGGGCGTGGTGCGCATCAGCGTGACTTGCGGATTGTGCGGGTAGAGGTTCCGCTCCCGATAGCGAGGAGGCACCGTATCGAGGGCACCGAAATTGACCATGTCGAGCGCCCCGCACGAGCCGACATAGGCAAGGCCGCGCCGGGCGATCGCGCCGAAACGGTCCTCGGTGCACGGGAACACCCCGCCCATCAAGAGGTCGCAGACCTCGGTGGTGGTGATGTCGAGCACCCCCGCGAGCAGACCGGATTCGGCAAGCTTCTCCATCGATTGCCCGCCCGTGCCGGTCGCGTGAAACACAAGACAATCGTATTCCGACTGCAATCTGCTGGCGGTCTGGTTCACGGCGGTCGTGGTCACCCCGAACATGGTCAGCCCGATCGCGGGCTTGTCCTGCTCGACCTGCGGCGCGCCGGCACGCGCCATCCCGGCAATAGCATGGGCGGCGTTGGCGAGGACTACGCGCGAGATCCGGTTCAACCCGGCGATATCCGTGACGGAGTAGAGCATGGCGATATCGCTGGGTCCGACATAGGGCGCGACGTTGCCCGAAGCGACCGTCGACACCATCAGCTTCGGCACTCCGATCGGAAGAGCGCGCATCGCCGGCGTCACCAGCGCGGTGCCGCCGGAACCGCCGAGCCCGAGCAGGCCCGCGACATCCGAGCGGGACAGCATGAAGTGCTGGAAGGCGGTCGCCATCGCTGCCACCGCGCTGCCGCGGTCGCCCGTGAACACCGCCGCCGCGCCGGCCGGATGGCACGCTGCCACCTCCTGCGCCGACACGTCGTTCGTCCGCACCCCGCCGGTCTCTGCTTGCTCCTTTGTCGAAAGATCGACAACCACAGCGGGCATGCCCTGAGCGGCTATCAGGTCGCTGACATAGACCAGCTCAGCACCCTTCGTATCGGCCGTTCCGGCGACGTAGATCCGGCCTTGGGCCAGCGTCTCCTCCATCCCTCGGGACGGTCGCTATCAAAGACCAGCAACGCACTGAAGGGAAGCGCAAGTCCCTTGACCACCGCCGCGGGCACTCGATAACGTCTAAGAAATAAGCCGAAGTATCGGCGAAACAGGGGGATGCATGTCCGGAGATTCGAGCCACTCAACAATCCTTGGCTCTGGCGGCTTCGGCCGCCGGGGGCTGCTACGGGGCTCGGCGGCCCTCGCTGCGGGCACGCTCGCGCGTCCAAACCTCGGAATGGCGCAAAGCCAGAAAAGTCCGCTCGCCGGCAAGTCGATCCACATGCAGATCCTCGGCGTTGCCGGCTGGCTGCCGAGCAAACTCGGTGTCGACATGTCGCCGGAGTTCGCCAAATACGCCAAGGACAAGTACGGCTACGATGTCAGCTTCTCCTTCGCGGACGCGCCGTTCGGCACATTGTTCCAGAAGGCGGCGACCTCGCTCGCGACGCGCAGCCAGGAATACAACATCATCATCAGCGACAGTCAGTGGCTGGGCGCGCTCGCGACGCCGAAGTGGATCGTCCAGATCAACGACATCATTGCGAAAAATCCCGAGCTCAACATCGAGTGGTGGTCGCCCATCGATCCGCGTCCAGCTATCAGGTTTTCCCGGACGGCAGCAGCAAGCTCTGGGGCTTTCCGCAGGTCGGCGATGTCTACGGCATGTTCATCCGCAAGGATATCCTCGAAGGTCCCGGCGAGGCCGACGCTTTCAAGGCCAAGTTCGGCCGCAACCTGCCCGAAGACCTGGGACGATTTCGAGAAGATGGACTACGATCAGTGGATCGATCTGCTGCAGCTTCTTCAATCGTCCGGAGAAGGGCTATCACGGCCTTGCCGCGCAATACTCGCGCGAGTACGACGCCGCGAGCTGCCCGACCATGTCCGTGATGCGCTCCACGGGCGGCGACGTGTGGGATCCCAAGACCGGGCAGGTGCAGGGCATTCTTGACACGCCCTCCAACGCCAAGGCGATGGAGATGTACAAGGCCTGGCTCAAATACCAGCCGCCCGGCGCCACCAACTACTTCATCGCCGAGGTGATCGACGCCTTCACGCAGGGCAAGGTGTTCGCCGCCTGGCAATGGGTGGCGACGGGTGCCACGATGATTCCGGCCAGCCTGAAGGATAAGGTGATCGTCGTGCCGCCGCCGGGGTTCAAGGGACCGGACGGGCCACTCACCCGCAACTACATCATCGGCGGCCAGCCCTGGGTGATCAACGCGTTCAACGATCCCGAGCACATGCAGGTCGCGATCGACTTCATGAAGTGGTGGTATCTTCCCGAGACGTCGCACGATTACCTCATGCGCGGCGGTATGCCGTGCGACAAGGCGACGTGCTCGCGGCCCGATTTCGACGATCTCTATGCCTGGAACAAGACCTACAAATACATGCTGCTGCGGAGCTCGGATTTCTGGCACGATCCCGAAATACTCGGAAATGCTGTCGGACCAGCAGCAGGCCTTCACCGGCTATTACACGGGACAGATCAAGGACCCGCTGCACGCGTTGCAATGGACCGCGTGCCAGCAGCAGCGGATCCTGTTCGACGAGGGAACCGCGCAGACGGAGCCGACCTCCATGTGCAGCGGGATCACACTCTAGCGCGTATGGCGGCGAGCGCCACCCTCTCCGTTGCGGCGTCCGCCGCGCCGGCCTCAGGGAGCCGGGACCAAGTCCAGGCTCCTCGCCTTTCTCGGCCGGCGCGAGGTCCTGCCCACCGTCCTCATCGCTCCCGTCGTGCTGTTCTTCATCATCTGGAACACCATCCCGACGCTCTGGCTGCTTGGCCTCAGCTTCTACCGCTTCTCGCTCACGAGCGGCCGGCCGCCGATCTATTCGGGCGTCTACAACTACACGACGATCTTCCACGATGCCGCGGCATGGCTCGATCTCAGCCGCACCTTCATCTTCGTGGTGCTGGCGGTCGGCATCGAAACGGTGGCCGGCTTCCTGCTCGGTCTGCTGTTCTGGCGCAGCGACAGGCTGCCCGGACGCCGCTTGGCGCTCACGCTGCTGTTTGCGCCCGATGGTGGTGACGCCGGTCGCCGCTGGCACGTTCTGGCGCCTGATCTACGATCCGACCTTCGGCGTGCTGAACTGGTTCATCCGCCTCATCGGCTTCGAGGACCGTAAACTTCCTCAGCGATGCGAACGTGGCGTTCGGCGCGGTGCTCGCCGTCGATATCTGGATGTGGACGCCGTTCATGGTGCTGATGGCGCTCGCAGCGCTTGCCTCGGTGCCGAGGGCCGAGCTTGAGGCCGCGGAGATCGACCGGCTGTCATGGTTCCAGCGGTTCCGGCTGGTGATTCTCTACCATGGCAAGTTCATCCTGATGCTCGGCCTGCTGCTCCGCACGATCGATGCGTTCAAGACGATGGACCTGATCTTCGACATGACTTATGGCGGCCCCGGGACCGCGACGCAGCTGATCGCCATGACCCTGTTCCGCCGCGCCTTCGAGGCGTTCAACATGGGCAGCTCATCGGCCCTGGCGGTGATCCTGCTGCTGATCTCCATCGCCTTCACCGCCACCTTCCTCTACGTGCTCTATCTCCGTGAACGGAAGGCCGCGACGCGGATGATGGATCGGCTGCGCGAGAGCCTTTACCACGCGCTGCTGTGGTTGGTCGCGCTCGTCTTCTTCGCGCCGGTGCTGTGGATCGCGCTCTCTTCCTTCAAGACGGCCGACGCAAATCCTGGCGGTGCCGCCGGTGTTTTTCTTTCGCCCGACCCTCGAAAACTACGCCCGGCTGTTTTCGCAGCCGGAGTTCCAGCATCACTTCGTCAACAGCGTCGTGCTGTCGGTGCTCGCCGTGCTGGTAGCCGTCGCGGTGTCCTTCCTTGCGGCCTTCGCCTTCTCCCGTTTCAAGCCCGCTGCGACCAACTTCCTGATGTTCCTGCTGCTCTCCATCCGCATGCTGCCGGGCTCGGCGGCGATCCTGCCCGTCTACCTGATGTATGTCGCGTTCGGGTGGAAGGACAGCTTCATCGCGATGATCCTGTTCTACGCCATGTTCTCGATTCCGTTCTCGGTCTGGATCCTGAAGGGCTTCATCGACGGCGTCTCGCCCCGCTTCGACGAGACCGGGCTCGTGAACGGCGCGTCCTGGTTCAGCATCATCACCCGCCTCACCCTGCCCCAGGCGTTTCCCGGCGTGATCGCGGCCCTGATCTTCAACTTCATCTTCGTCTGGAACGAGTTTCTCTTCAACTACATCATTGGCGGGATCAACACGTCGAACATCCCGGTCATGCTCGCGACCGGCCTCTCCAACGGCGGCGGCATCGACTGGACGTTCCTGTCCACGCTCACCACGCTCTACATCCTGCCGCCGATCCTCATCGTCTATTTCTTCCAGCGCTTCCTGCTCGTCGGCATGACGTTCGGCACCGTGCGCGGCGAGGTCTAGGGCGGTGGAAAGCCGCTTGCTCGCCCGCGCCGAGACCACCCTCATCATCCTCATGGTGCTGGGTTTCCTGCTGATCATGCAGCAATGGAGCTTCGCCCTGTACCGGCCGGGCTATCGGTCGTGATCGGCGCGACCATCCTCAACATCGCCGTCACCAACGTCCCCCGGGCCGCGCGGGGATGGGGCTTGCTGCGCGGCGTGGTGATCATCCTGGCCGTCATCGCCGCCGTGTTCGGCGTTGGCATCGTGCTGGTCCCGTATCTCGCCGACACTCGGGCAATAGACTGGCCATGAGCGGCATGATCCGCATCGGACAGGGGCTCAGCAAATCCTATCGCGGCGTCGCCGCTCTGGCCGGGGTCGACCTCGAGGTCGAGCCCCTCACCCTTACCGTTTTCTGTGGCCCGCCCGGCTCCGGCAAGTCGGTCCTGATGCGCCTCATTATCGGGTTGGAGTCGCCGAGCGCCGGAGCCATCCTGGTCGAAGGGGTCGATATCACCCGGCTCACCGCCGGCCGCGCGATCGATCGGCTATGTGCCCCAGTCCTTCGCGCTGTTCCCCCATATGAGCGTGTTCGACAACGTAGCCTATCCGATGAAGCTGCAAGGCGTGCCGCGCCCCGAGATCGTCTCCCGCGTGGGCCAGGCCGCCGAGATGCTGCACATAGCGCCGCTGCTTCAGAAGCGGCCGAGCGAGCTCTCCGGCGGCGAGAAGCAACGTGCCGCGATCGCGCGCGGCATTCTGAAGAACGCGGATATATTCATCCTGGATGATCCGCTTGTCGGGCTCGACTTCAAGCTGCGCGAGGGCCTGATGGACGATCTCAAGGACCTTCGGGCCGAGCTCAACGCCACCTTCCTCTATGTGACTTCGAACTCGCTGGAGGCGCTGATGATGGCCGAGCATCTCGTCGTCATGGATGCGGCCGCGTCGTGCAGGCGGGGCCGGTCGACAGCGTCTATTATCACCCGAACGTGCTGCGCGCCGCCGAGCTGGTCGGCTTTCCCAAGTGCAATGTCGTGCCGGGCGCGTTGCGAACGGTGTCTGCACGACGGGCGTGCTGCGCTTTCCGGTGCAACTCGAACAAGAGGCCGACGAGGTTTCCGTCATGATCCGCCCCGAAGGCATCGCGCATGATGCGGGCGCGCCCGCCGGCAGCGGCGAGATCCGCCTGATCGAAAACCTCGGGGCGGAAAGCGTGGTCTATTTCGATGCGGGCGCGGACACGCTGGTGACGACCGCGCCCAGCGCGGCCGTCGCCGGCCTTGATATCGGCGCCCGGTACCCGTTCGCGCTGCGTCCGCAGTCGATCCTGCTGCACGACCGGGAGTCGGGCCGGCTGGTGGGCCGCGGACGGGAGGTGCCGGGTGCCTGACATCCGGCTTTCCTCGCTCAGCCGTCGCTTCGGCCCGATCGTCGCCGTCGACGACATCACCATGACGTTTCCGGAAGGCACCGTCACTTGCCTGCTCGGACCTTCAGGCTGCGGCAAGACGACGCTCATGCGCATGATCGCCGGACTGGAGAGCCCGACCGCCGGAACGATCCGCTTCGGCGACCGCGACGTGACGAAGCTCCCGCCGCGCCGCCGCGACGTCGGAATGGTGTTCCAGTACCCGGTGATGTATCGCCCCCTCAGCGTGCAGGAGAACATCGCCATCGCGCTCCGCCGCGAGCGCGCGATGCCGGCGGCCGAGCAGCGCCGACGGATCGAGGACGTTATGGAGATCCTCCAGCTCACGTCCCATCGCGACCGTCATATCGGCGAGCTCGACAGCGGCACGCGTCAGAAAGTGGCGGTCGGGCGGGCGATCGCGCGCAGCAGTAACGTCATCCTGTTCGATGAGCCCACGACGAACGTCGAGGTCCACGCAAAGCTGCAGCTGATCCGCGCCTTCAAGCAGTTCCGCAAGCGCTTCAGGCAGACGATCATCTACGTCACGCACGATCAGACGGAGGCGATGACACTCGCCGACCAGATCGCACTCATGCAGGCGGGGCGGATCTCCCAATGCACTCCGCCGCAAATGCTCTACGAGATGCCGGACACCGAGTTCGGCGGTTGGTTCCTGGGCAATCCCGGCATGAACTTCGTCTCCCCTCGCGGCGCGCGTGACGGCGGCCTGGTGTTCGACATCCTGCCAAGCCCGTTGGTGGAGCCGTCCGGCGGAGCGGACGCGCTACGTCTTGGCATCCGCCCCGAATATGTCCGCGTCCTGCCGCCGGGCTCGGTCGGCGGCGTCAGGGCGCGCGTGCTTCGCCGCTCCATCACCATCGGCGGCCAGCGACTGCTCACGCTTGCCGTCGGCGAGACTCGGCTGAAAGCGAAGCTCGCGCCGGATCACGTCGGTTCCACCTCCGACGAGGTGGCGATCGAATGCCCATTGCAGCACGCCGTCTTCTTTCGCGCTGGCGCACGACTGGCGGAGGCGCCGCGTGTCTTGAGTATCGCCGCCGTGCACGCCTGAGCAGACGGCCGAACGGGAGGAGAGAACGATGCACCTGTCCACGCATAACTGGATGCGCGCGGAGCCGCTCGAGACGACCCTGACGCGGATCAAGCGGTTGGGGTTCGAGAGCATTGAGATCAGCGGAGAGCCGCAGCAATACAAAGTAGAGGAAACGCGCCGGCTGCTCGCTCAGCACGGCATCCGCTGCTGGGGTGCCGTGACGTTGACGCTCGGCGAACGCAACCTCGCCGCCAAGGATGCCGCGCAACGCGCGCGCACGGTGGACTACATGAAATCGGTTGTGCAGATGGCCGGCGATCTCGGGGGCGAGATCGTCACCGTCGTTCCGGCGACCGTCGGCAAGGTCGTGCCGGACGGCCCTGCCGAAGAGGAATGGCAGTGGGTCACGGATGCGCTGAAGGAAGTCTATGAGCTATCGGAGCGGCTGAACGTGCGGCTGGCGCTCGAGCCGCTCAACCGCTTCGAAACCTACTTCCTCAACCGCGCGGATCAGGCGGTGGCGCTCGCCGAGGCCGTCGGGCCGCACTGTGGCGTGTGCCTCGATGCGTTCCACCTCAACATTGAGGAAGCCGACATGTTCGCGGCCATCCGCGCGGCGAAGGGAAGGCTGTTCGATTTCCATGTGGCCGACAATAACCGGCTGGCCGCGGGCATGGGTGCTCTGGACTGGCCGCGCATCGTGCAAACATTGCGCGAAGTTGGGTATGACGGGGCGCTGACCAATGAATTTGTCGCCCCGGTGGACCGCACGCCGGTCTCGCCGTTCCCAGACCAGATCGAAAAGAATCCGGTCGACATCTCGCCCGAACAGCTCAAGTTCATCGAGGACCACGGCAGCAGCCTGCTGAGCGAGACATTCTACACCTCGCTCGTCGAGAAGACCGCGGCCACGTTGTTGCCGCTGATTCGCCAATGAAGACGCGGATCAACGCATGAGGACGATCAAGGGACCGGCCATCTTCCTCGCGCAGTTCGCCGGGGATGCGCCGCCGTTCAACAGCCTTGACGCGATCGCTGCCTGGGCCGCCAGCCTCGGCTACAAGGGCGTGCAGATCCCGTCCTGGGACGCGCGCCTGTTCGATCTGGCCCGGGCGGCGGAGAGCACTGACTATTGCGGAGAGGTGCGCGGCACTCTGGCGCGGCATGGGCTCGAACTGACCGAGCTTTCCACGCATTTGCAGGGCCAGCTCGTCGCCGTGCACCCCGCCTACGATGCCGCTTTCGACGGATTCGCGGACCCGTCTGTCCGCGGCAACCCCGCCGCGCGGCAGGAATGGGCCGTCGACCAGATGCACAAGGCGGCGACCGCATCGCGCAATCTCGGGCTGTCGGCACACGCCACGTTTTCCGGAGCGCTTGCGTGGCCGTACGTCTATCCCTGGCCGCAGCGCCCACCGGGACTTGTCGAAATGGCGTTTGACGAGCTGGCGCGCCGCTGGCGTCCCATACTGGACGCATTCGACGCGGCGGGCGTCGATGTCTGCTACGAGATCCACCCTGGCGAGGACCTTCACGACGGCGCCAGCTTCGAGATGTTTCTGGAGCGGACGGGCAACCATCCGCGCTGCAACCTGCTCTACGACCCCAGCCACTTCGTACTGCAGCAGCTCGACTACCTGAGCTACATCGACGCCTATCACGAGCGCATCCGCGCGTTCCACGTGAAGGACGCGGAGTTCCGGCCGACCGGCAGGGTGGGCGTCTACGGCGGGTTTCAGCCCTGGGCGAACCGGGCCGGACGGTTCCGCTCGCTCGGCGATGGTCAGGTGGATTTCCGCGCCATCTTCTCGAAGCTAACCGCCTGCGGCTTCGATGGATGGGCGGTGCTGGAATGGGAGTGCTGCATCAAGTCGCCCGAACAGGGAGCCCGGGAAGGCGCTCCCTTTATCCGCGACCGAATCATCGAAGTGACCGGGCAGGCGTTCGACGATTTCGCCGCGGCCGGGAGCGATGCAGACACGAACCGGCGCATGCTGGGTCTCGCGCGTTGACGTCCGAGACGACCGGCCCAGCACCGGGACAGGAAAGCGGCCCGGCGCGCCTGCTGCGTCTCGGCATGGTGGGCGGCGGGCAAGGCGCGTTCATCGGCGGCGTCCATCGCATAGCGGCGCGGCTGGACGGCCAGTACGAGCTAGTGGCGGGGGCGCTGTCGAGCGACCCGGCGAGCGCCCGCGCCAGCGCTCTCGACCTTCGCATCGCTCCAGACCGCGCCTATGACAGTTTCGAGGTCATGGCGCGGACTGAACGGACGCGGACCGACCGGATCGATGTGGTTGCCATCGTCGCGCCGAACCACGTTCACCATGCCGCCGCGCGCGCCTTCCTTGAGGCGGGCTTTCATGTGATCTGCGACAAGCCGCTGACCCGCACATTGGAAGAGGCCAACGATCTGGCTGCGATCGTGGAGCGCAGCGGCAGGCTGTTCGTGCTGACGCACAACTACACGGGATATCCGATGGTCCGCCAAGCGCGCGAGATGGTCGCCGCCGGCGAGCTTGGCGCGGTGCGCGTCGTGCAGGTGGAATATCCGCAGGATTGGCTCACCACTTTCCTCGAAGGAACGGGACAGAAGCAGGCCGCGTGGCGCACCGACCCGGCGCGCAGCGGTGCCGGGTGCGTGGGCGATATCGGCACGCATGCCTTCAACGTTGCCGAGTTCGTCACCGGCCTCTCTTGCGAGGAGGTGGCCGCCGATCTCGTCACCTTCGTGCCTGGCCGGCGGCTGGACGACAACGTGCAGATCCTGTTGCGCTTCTCCGGCGGGGCACGCGGTGGGCTCTGGGCGAGCCAAGTGGCGCCAGGAAACGAAAATGCGTTGCGCTTGCGCGTGTTCGGCGAGAAGGGCGGACTGGAATGGGAGCAGGAGCATCCGAACCAGCTTCGCATCTCACCGTTGGGACAACCCGTTTCCGTGATGTCCCGAGGCGGCGGCGGCGTGGGTCCGGCTGCGGCGCACGCGACACGGCTCCCGGCGGGACATCCTGAGGGCTACCTGGAAGGCTTCGCGCAGATCTACCGCGATGCCGCCGAGCTGATCCGTGCGGCAGAGGAGGGACGCGCGCCGGACCCGGCCTGCACCTTGGTTCCTGGTATTGCCGAGGGTTTGCGGGGCATGCGCTTCGTTGCAGCCTCTATCGCCTCCAGCCGCGCCAACGCCGCCTGGACACGCTTGGTGTGAGCGCCGCTGCCCTCGCGACGACATGGGATCTGCAATAGCTAACGCCGCCCCCAAACCGTCTAGCCGGTTTGGGCTGATGGAATTGTCGCTTGGCGCCGGCATGGCGTTCTTGGCCGGCGCTACCGATGTCTATGGGGTCGTGCGGCTGAACGATCTCTACGTGTCGTTCATGAGCGGCAACACCACAATGTTTGGGATGTCGCTTGGCCACGCTGACTGGCCGCGCGCGCGGTTGATTGGCGGGCTGATCACCATGTTCGTCCTTGGCGCAGCGGGTGGTACGGTGCTGTCCATCGTGGCAGGCCCAAGCCACAGATTTGCCGTCAGCCTGGCGGTCACACTTCTGCTTTCGATCCCTGTCTTGCTGCCCGCATTTGAGATCCCGGCCTTCGTTGTCGCAATGGGCGCACTCAACGCGTTTATGAATAGCGTTGATGGTGTCGCAATCAGCTTGACCTACGTCACTGGTACGCTGGTGAAAATCGGTCAAGGACTCGGCCGTGCGGCGTGCGGCCAGGTGTCTAACCTGACCTGGCTTTGGCAGCTGCCAATGTGGTTCAGCCTTCTCGCGGGTGCAGTGGCCGCGGTGCTGGCGCGCCAGCTTGGCGCGGATGTTCCAGCTTGGCCGCTGCCGGTTTGGGCGGCCTTTCTGACAGCCGCTGCCCTATTGTTCCGACCGGACAAGACTGCAGGAGATCGCGGGAGATTGCGTGAACGGTAAATCGCTCAATAGCGGCAAGCATGCGCCCGCCGCGAGCGATCACTTGCCGGGCGGGGTTTCCGGCTTGGTCTTCGCTTTGACGGTCGCCCCACTTATCAGCGAGTCCGGCGGGTTGATAACGATCTGGTCCGACGCCTGAAGGCCGGACACGACCTCCAGCGAATCGCCGAAATCATGCCCGATCGTCACTGGTGTCAGTTCCACCTTGTTGTCGCGCAATACCCCGACCTGCGGCCCATCCTTACGGAAAAGCAGAGCATTCGCTGGAATCGTCACCGAGGTTCCGGACGTCGGAAACGAGAACAAGACATGCGCGTACGCGCCAGGCAGAAGTCTCCCATCCTTGTTGGAAACGTCAACCTCGACCAGCAATGTGCGTGACGTCTGGTCGATGGCGTTCGACGTGCGAACCACAAAGCCCTGGAATGTCTCTCCGGGATACTCGTCGAGCGTGACTTTCGCGGTCGCGCCGACATGGATCATCGGCGAGTAGGTCTCCGGAATGGACACGTAGATCCTGAGCCAGTCGGTCGCGACGAGGTGGAAGAGTTCGCGCGCCGATGTGGCGCTACCGGCGGCGATTAGCGCCCCGACATCGACCGAGCGCGCCGTCACGATGCCGTCGAACGGCGCCTCCACGCGCTCGAATTTCTGCATTTCCGTCAGTTGCGCCAAGGCGGCTTGTCGCGACTGGACCGCCGCTTTGGCGCTATCCAGCCCGCTGACCGCGGCGTCGCGATCCTGCACCGGCGCGTCGCCCGTCTTCAGAAGCCGTTGCTTGCGGTCGGCCGTGACGGTCGCGAGTTCCAAATTTGCCTGGGCATTGGCCAGGTCGGCCCGCGCCTGACGCAGCTGCTCGTCGACTTCCGGCGTGTCGATTTCCGCCATCAGATCGCCCTGTTTCACGTGGGCGCCGATGTCGAAGTACCAGCGCTTCAGATATCCGTTCGTGCGCGCATAGATCGCTGTGTCGCTAAACGCCTGCATGTTGCCGGGCAACATGAGCTTGACGTCCGCCGCCCCACGGGTGGGGTGGATGACTTCGACCGTCGGCACCGCCGCTTCGGCAGTGGTTCGTACCAAATCGCGGTCCGAGTCGCTTCGGCTACGGATGCCGCTGTAGACCGCGAGCCCGGCAACCACGAGAACAGCTACACCGACGACCGGCGCCAGCCACCGGCGCCTACGCCTGTCGGGGCGCTTTTCCCCGCCGGGCAGCAGTGCGGGGCGGTCCACTTCCCGCAGGTCATTGAGCGGCGTCACGGCACTCTCCAATCAGGCGTCATCGCGCGGATGGCGCGACGCGGGACGGGTTGGAACGAGAGGCTTTGCGATTGTGCAGCATCGCGAACAGAGCCGGAACGAAGCCGATGGTAGCCACGGTCGCCAGCATCAAGCCGCCGATCACGGCCCGGCCAAGCGGCGCGTTCTGTTCGCCGCCCTCTCCGACGCCGAGTGCCATCGGAACCATGCCGATGATCATCGCCAGCGCCGTCATCAGTACCGGCCGGAAGCGTGTAAAGCCGGCTTCGATTGCCGCCTCTACCGCGTCCGCGTGCTCGGCCAGCCGTTCCCGGGCAAAGGACACGACGAGGATACTGTTCGCGGTTGACACCCCCATGCACATGATGGCGCCCATGAGCGCCGGAACGCTCAGCGTGGTGTTCGTAAAGAACAAAAACAGCGCGATGCCGCCCAGCGCCGCCGGCAGACCCATGATGATAATGAACGGGTCGAGCCAGGACTGGAAGTTGATAACAATCAACAAGTACACCAGGAGTATCGAAAACGCGAGACCGGTCAGCAGGTTTGAGTATGAGGTTCGCATCGTCTCGAGCTGGCCGCGGATCGACAGGAAGCTGCCGCGCGGCAGCAGCTTCTCGTAGTTCTGCACGATTTTCCTGACGTCCGCGCCCGCAGCACCGAGATCACGTCCCTGCACCGCCGCATAGATGTCGACCACGCGGCGGATGTTGTAGTGGTCGACCGCCGCCATCTCCTGCGACCGCTTGATGGTCGCGACATTGGCGAGCACCCCAGCGTTGGCGGCCGTCGGCGAGACGATCGGAATGTTCTCGATGTCCTGTAGGGATTTAACCTTGTACTGCGGGGTCTGCGCGGCGAGCGTGTAGTTCACCCCATTGACCCGATTGAGGAAAAACATCGGCTGGGTCTGAGCGCTCCCGCTGAGCATCGATAGAATGCTGGTGGCGATATCGGACTCCGTAAACCCGCCCTGCTGGGCCTTGGTACGATCGACCGTTACCTCGAAATTTGGTTGGTCGAACGCCTGCTGGATACGGGCATCGACAATCCCAGGCACCTGGCGGACTTCGTTCAGAATCTTGATCGCGACGTCGCGATTTCCGCGGACATCGGCGCCGTCAATGCGAATGTCGATCGGCGCTGGCAAGCCGAAATTGAGCACTTGGCTGACGATGTCGGCGGGCAGGAAACTGAAGGTGACGCCTGGGAACTCGGCCGGCAGCAGCGTGCGCAGGCGCGCGACGTATTCCGCGGTCGGATGGTGATTCCGCGCAAGCGTCACGATGATGTCGGCGTCCGCGGTGCCGATGACACCCGAGGTCGAGTGGGTCAGGTTGATCGTGCTGTACGGCATCCCGATGTTATCGGTGATGCTGTCCTGCTCATGCGCAGGAATCTCGCGGCGAATGGTCGCTTCGATGAGATCGGCAAGTCGCGCGGTCTCCTCGATCCTGAGACCGGGCTTGGCGCGCATGTGCAGGATAAACTGGCCGTTGTCCGAATTCGGGAAGAAGTTCTGGCCGAGAAAGGGAACCAGCCCCAGAAGTGAGAGCACGCCGACAAGGAAGGCGGGAACGAAGATCCGACGGCGGTTCACGAGGATTGCCAGCAGGCGTTGATAGCCGCCCCGCAATTGCTCGAACCGGCGCTCGAACCAGCGCTGGAAGCGAGTGAACGGGTTGCGCGTGGGCGCGTGTGAGTCGTGCTTGGCGCGAAGGATATACAAAGCCATGGTCGGCACCAGCGTGCGCGACAGCACGTAAGAGGCGAGCATGGCAAATACGACCGCCTCCGCCAGCGGCACAAACAATAGCGTGCTACGCCGCCCAGCATGAACATCGGCACGAAAACGATGCAGATGCATAGCGTGGAAACCAGGGCCGGAACGGCGATCTGCGCGGCGCCCTGGAGGATCGCGCTGCGCAGCCCACAGCCTTCCTCCAGGTAGCGCTCGATATTCTCGATCGTCACCGTCGCATCGTCGACCAAAATGCCGACCGCAAGCGCCAAGCCTCCAAGGGTCATGATGTTGATCGTTTGACCAAGGAAACCCAGCGCGATGATGGAGCTGAAGATCGACAGTGGGATCGAGACCGCGATCAGGATGGTGCTGCGCCAGCTGCCCAGGAAAAGCAAAATCATCGCGGCGGTGAGGCAGGCGGCAATGATGGCCTCGCGCACCACGCCCGAGATCGCGGCCCGCACGAAGACCGATTGGTCGGACAACGGCTTGATCTTGAGCTCCGGCGGCAGGGTCTGGGCGACCTTGGGCAGCAAGTTGCGAACGCCGGAGACGACGTCGATCGTCGAGGCGTTGCCGGCCTTGAGGATGTTCATCAGCACGCCGCGCCGCCCGTCGGCGCGCGCGATGTTGGTCTGCGGCGCGAAACCGTCAGCCACGGAGGCGACATCGCGGAGATAAACCGTGGCGTTTCCCGCGAGCTTGATCGGCACCGCGCCGAGCTCCTCGAGCGTGTTGGCGCTGCCATTAACGCGAATGTCGTACTCGAAGTCCGAGATCTTCGCGGTGCCGGTTGGAAGCACCAGGTTTTGCCGTCCCAGCGCGCTCACAACATCGCCCGGCGAGAGCTTTTTCTGCTGCAGCAGGGCCGGATCAAGGTTTACAAGAACCTCGCGCATCCTGCCGCCATAGGGATAGGGAACCACGGCGCCGGGCACGGTCACCAGCTGCGGGCGAACGAAGTTGATCGCGAGGTCGTTGAGCCTCGATTCCGACAAGCTGTCGCTCGACAGGCCAAGCTGCAGGATCGGCACGCTTGAGGCACTGTAGTTCATCACCAAAGGCGGCTGGGTGCCTTGCGGCAAACCTCGCAGGATCGTCTGTGAGGCCGCCGTGACCTGGGCGTTCGCGGTATCGAGGCTGGCCCCCGGCTGCAAAAAGATTCGCACGATGGCGATGCCGGGATAGGTCGTGGACTCGATATGTTCGATGTTGTCGACGAGGGTCGTGAGGACACGTTCGTAGACGGAGGTCAGCCGGCCTTCCATTTCTTCAGGGTTGAGGCCGGTGTAGCTCCAGCCCACCGCAATGACCGGGATGTCGACATTGGGGAAAATGTCCGTCGGAGTCCGAAGGATAGCCAGCGGCGTGCCGATGAGAATAAGCAGCGCCATGACGACGAAGGTGTAAGGTCGGTCTAATGCAAGCCGTACGATCCACACTGCAGGCAGATTCCCCCTGGGCCCATCGGCCGGCGTCCAAACGCCGGAACAGGCCTGTCCACAACCGCGCGATCAAGATGCGCCCTACCTGTGAGTATCCCCGCCGGGGGTGCCCGGCACAAGGGCCGGCCGGGAGACCTCAAGGCCCTGGCCTGGCGGTGTTGCGCCGGAGAGTTACTCTGTCCGCGACCTTCCCAGACCGAGTGATCGTTTAGCGGCATCCCGCGGAGGGCAGAGGAGAGCGTCCATGCAGCTGGCTTCCCGGGTGTATGACGTGGACGACCTCACGGCCGTCCAGGAACTCTACCACAGCAATGGCTGGACTGACGGCCTGCCCATCGTGCCGCCCGAGCCCGAGGCCGTTCGGGCCTGCCTCGAATGGGTGATGGCTCCCGCGGGCGAGCTAATCGGCATCGAACCGGTGCGCGGGGTCGCGGTCACGGCGGAGAAGCTGGCGGTCAACGCGGTCATGGCGGGGTGCTTGCCGATGCACTTCCCGGTTGTCCTGGCCGCTTTCCGTGCGATGCTCGAGCCGGAGTTTCTGTTGCACGGTGCCACCGCCTCAACCGGCGGCTGCGCCGTCCTCGTGGTGCTGAACGGCCCGATCCGCCTCGAGCTCGGCGCGAGTGGACGGTTCAATGCGCTCGGCAACAGCGATCGTGCGACCGCGGTGATCGGCCGCGCGCTCCGGCTCGCGCTTATCAACATTCTCGAGGTCCGCCCAGGCGGCATCGACCGCTCCACGCTCGGCCATCCCGGCAAGCTCAGCTTCTGCGTGGCCGAGGACGAGGAGGACACGAACTGGCTCCCACTCTCCGTCCAGCGAGGGCTGCCGCCGGAGGTGTCCGCGGTCACGGTGATGGCGGCCGGCTCGCCGCGCCAGATCATGAATGAATGGACGACCGAGCCCGAGGAGTTGCTCGAAACCTTTGCGGCGGAGATGCGCGCCAACCTCCGGCACTATTCGATCTTCCCTGGCAACTACGCCCTGATCATCCCCAAGCAGCTGCGCGAGCCGCTCCAGGCGGCGGGCTGGGGCAAGGCGGAGATCGCCCGCTTCATCCACGAGCGGGCGCGGATACATCGGCGGGAATGGGCCGAGGTCGGCAAGGGCGCGGTGGTGCGGGATCGGGGTGACAGCGTCTACCCGGCCCTTGATGGACCCGATCAGCTCCTGGTGGTCGCAGCCGGCGGACCTGCCGGCGGCTTCGGCGCGGTGATCCCACCCTGGCTCGGTCACAAAAGCCGCGCCGTCACCATGCCGATCGGCGCCTGCGTTGACTGCGGCCCGCCAAACCGGTGAAGCTCACCCAGCCTCCCTGGCAGGGACAGATCATGGTGTACCAGGTCCTCGATCCGACGAACGAAACTGCACCGCAGCTGGGCCAGCCCGCCGCCCGCCCCTGCACGATCGCGGGCAAGACCGTCGGCTTCATCTCAAACGGCAAGGAGGGCACCAAGGCCTTCTTCGCCCATCTCGACCGCCTGATGCGGCAGGAATTCGGCGTTGCCAACGTCGTCACCCGCGTCAAATCCAACTTCAGCGCGCCTGCGGATGCCCACATCGTGGACGAGATCCGCAGCTGGGACGCCGTCGTCGCCGGGATTGGCGATTGAGGCAGTTGCTCGTCATGCAGTTTGCATGACGCCCTAAGCTCCGAGCGCCTCGGGGTTCCAGCCCTGGCGGTGATGACGACCCGCTTCACCAGCGCGGCCGAGCTGATGGCTCGCGTGCTCGGGTTTGCGGACTATCCCTTCGTTGTCATCCCGCACCCGATCAGCAGCGCAAGCGATGCAGCCCTCGCCAGTATGGCAGCTATGACGATCGACCAAGCGCGCGCCTTGCTACTTCGTGGCGGCCCGCCCGATTAGGTGGAAGGGTGGCAGTTCCTCATCCGCGCACCCGCTCAGATGGCTGCTGAGCAGGACGCCTTGATCGCCCGTGACGCAAAAAGTGCGGCATCTTGAAGAGAGCGTTTGCCTTCGGGCAGCAGCGCCGCCATGAGTTGCCATGCATGCGGCACGACCGGCCAGATCTGTAGCGTGACGTCAACGCCCGCCGCCTCCGCCCGGGCGGCGAACCGGACGGAGTCGTCCCGCAGCACCTCGTCGGCACCGACATGCAATAACAGCGGCGGCAACCCGGTGAGATCGGCGTAGAGCGGGGACGCAAGCGGATCGAGCGGATCTCCTCCGTTTGGGAGATAGATGGTCGCCAGCCGCGGCACGTCGGCGCCGAAGAACATGGCGTCTCGCCTGTCATTCTCGATCAGCGAAGCCCCGGTCGCTGCAAGATCGGTCACCGGTGAGAAGGCGATCCCAGCCGCGGGCAAGGGCCGTGCGGTGTCGCGCAGCCGGAGAAGCGTCGACAAGGCTAGACCGCCGCCAGCCGAGTCGCCCGCAACCGCGGAAACCGGCCGCCCGGTGCTGGCCGCGACCCAGTCGCAGCAGGCGATCGCGTCGTCAATTGCCGCCGGAAACCGGTGCTCGGGCGCGAGCCGGTAGTCGGGCACGAACACGCGCAGACCACCAAATCGTGCCAGCGCCATCGTTATCGCCCGGTGCGAAGCAGGCGAACAGGCGAAGAAGCCGCCTCCATGGAGATAGAGCATCACCGGGGCGTCTGCTGCGGCATGGGTCGAGAAAACCCATTCACCTGGTACGGGCCCCTCGCCCGGCACGATCCGCATGTCGCGTGGGATGCGTCTTGCATATGGGCGGTCCAGGGCGGCGCGGATGGCACTGATATCGACTGGATCTTTGATCCGCTTCTTGAACCGCCAGCGCAGAACCGGTGTCAGAAGGTGGACGCGCATGCTTGCCATTGCAGAACATCTGATAGCGCCTCAGGGGAGCGCAATCGCGATGGACAAGGCAGGAGCGGTGGACCGCCGCCGGAGCGCTGTTTGATTAGATCGCCCCCAGGAACCGGCGCGAACGACGTGGCGTTGGCGACTAACCCTGACCGTTAGCCAATAAGAGGGTTTATAGGGATGAGCGGGACCTTCGTACGTCAGCCCCGGCGGCGCGGCCTGCAATCCCTCGCGCCGATGTTCGTCGGTCTCTTCGAACGCTACATGCCCGATCCTTTCGTTCTGGCGATCGGGCTGACCGCGATTACCGCAGTTCTCGCCCTGCTGCTCGCGCCCAAGGGCTCGCCGGAGATGATCGTCACCTCCTGGTACACGGGCATATTCGCGATCCTCGGCTTCGCCTTTCAGATGATCCTGATCCTGGCGACAGGGCATGCACTCGCCCACGCCCCGGCAATAGCGCGCCTGCTGCGCCGGTTGGTGGCGACGGCACGCACCCCCAACCAGGCCGTGGTGCTCACCTTCCTGGTGGCCGCGGTCGCGTCCTTGCTGAACTGGGGCTTCGGCCTGGTGGTAGGCGCCATCCTCGCCCGCGAAGTGGCGAGACAGGTCCGTGTGGATTTCGGCTGGCTGGTTGCAGCCGCCTACTCCGGCTTTGCCGTTTGGGCCAGCGGCATCTCCAGCTCGATCGCACTCACACAGGCGACGCACGGCAACGCGCTCAACATTGTCGAGAAGTTCACCGGCCAATTGCTGCCCTTGTCCGACACGGTGTTCGCGACCTTCAACTGGCTTCCCACCCTGCTCGTCCTGCTCGTGATGCCGCTGGTGTTTATCGCCATTCGTCCGGCAGACAGCGACGTGGCGGCGTTCGTGCCCGAGCCCGAGGCAGCGCCGCCGCCGCCCGATCAGGCCAACTCCATCGCCCGACGCATGGACCGCTCACCTTTGGGCAGCTATTTCCTTTTCGCGGCGGGGCTCGCCGCAATGGCCGTGCTGTGGCTGAGAGGCACGTTCACCTTCGACGTCAACACGGTCATCCTGATTTTCCTGATTGGCGGCATCGCACTGCACGGAAACCCGGTCGCCTACGGCGCGGCGATGCGCAACGCCGCCAAACAGACCGGCGGCATGATGCTGCAATATCCGTTCTACGGCGGCATCATGGGGATCATGTCCGGTACCGGGCTCGCCGAAGTCATCTCGAAGGCGTTTGTCGTGGTTGCCAACGCCCATACACTGCCGTTCTGGAGCTATATCTGCTCGCTAATCATCACATTCTTTGTACCGAGCGGAGGCGGGCACTGGGCAGTGCAGGGTCCTTTCGTGGTGCCGGCGGCCGCGACCCTGCACGCGTCAATGGCGGGTTCGGCGATGGCGGTGGCAATGGGCGAGCAGGTCGCCAACATGCTGCAGCCCTTCTGGGCGCTCCCCGTCGTGGCGATGGCCGGGATCGGCATTCAGCGAGTGATGGGCGTCACGGTGGTGACGTTCGTGGTCACGGGCATCATCTACGCACTGGCACTGTTGCTGCTGGTCTGACCCTTGCCACACTGCCATCGCCCTGCGCGGCAACCGGAATGACGCTCGCAAGTGTAGACGAGGTCAGAGCATGCGAGTTTTGATTCTGGGAGGAGGGGTCATCGGCACCTCCATCGCCTACCGTCTCGCGTCGAGAGGCGCCGATGTGACCGTCATCGAGCGGACCGCCATCGCATGTGCAGCGTCCGGCAAGTCGGGCGGGTTTTTGGCAATGGATTGGTGCGACGGCACCCCTCTGATGCACCTCGCCCGCCGCAGCTTCGAGCTGCACGGGGAACTCGCGGTGGAGCTAGACGGCGACTGGGGTTACCGCCGCCTCGTCACCTACGGCGGCACGGTCGGCCGGTCGTCGCCCCGAGCCTCACGCCATCCGTCGCCTGATTGGACGTCATCGGATGTGACGATTGCTGGCCGGCTCGGATCCACCAACACGACCGCGCAAGTGCATCCTGCGGCCTTTACGATTGGCATGATGCGCGCGGCGCAGCAGCGAGGAGCCGAGTTGCGGCTGGCGCGCATCACGGGGCTGCTGCGACGAGGCGGCCACGTGGTCGGCGTCGAGCTTGACGGCGAGACGCTTGAGGGAGATGCGATCGTTATCGCAATGGGTCCGTGGTCGGTGCTTGCAACGCAATGGCTAGCGCTTCCACCGGTGTTCGGCATGAAAGGGCATAGCCTCCTCTTCGCAACCGGAGAGGCGTTGCGGCGGCCCGAAGCCCTGTTTCTTGAGTACGAGGAGAACGCTGGGTCCATTCTCTCTCCGGAAGTCTTCCCGCGAGCCGACGGTACGACCTACGTGTGCGCTATATCGAGCGACTCTCCGCTTCCGGTCGATCCGAACTTTGTGGCCCCCGATGAGGGTGCGATCGACCGGCTAAAAACTCTCTGCAATCGGATATCGCCCGTGCTGGCATCCTCCCGTGTTCTTGCGAGCCAAGCTTGCTATCGCCCGATGACGCAGGACGGGCTTCCGCTGATCGGCGCCATTCCGGGAGCCCGCGGAGCCTACGTCGCCACCGGTCACAGCGTGTGGGGGATTCTCAACGCACCCGCGACGGCAGAAGCTGTCGCCGAGCTGATCCTGGACGGAGCGGCCACGACCGTCGATCTTTCCCCCTTCGATCCTGCACGACTCCCACCACTCGATCCTGCTCTGCTGGCGTGAGCGGGCAGCCTCGTCGTCGACGCTCACGTTGCTGCATCAGCCCGCGACCGCGTCACCCGGAAGGCTCAATGTGGTGAGCCTCGCGCGCCAGAGTTCGGCCGACTATTCCTGGTCCTTGGACGGTTGCTGGTGCTGTTCCTGAGAATGCTGATTTTGTAGCTCTTCCTCCTTGAGCTGGTGCTTATGATATTCATGTCCAGCGATACAGCCGCCGATCGCGCCTAAAACCCCGTGATGGGCCATATGGCCGGCTACGGCACCAGCGGCGCCACCGCTCAAGCACCCGATGGCGCGGGCCGGGGCGCTGGCCAGGGTCAGGCCGAGACCGCAGATGATGAATAACGTGTAACGCACGATCTGCTCCCTCACTTCGCCGATTCCTGCCGATGAAACTCCATCACGTCGCCTTTGGCGTCGAGCCTCAGCACCTTACGGTCATCTTGCAACGAGTACGTGTCGTACTCCACGGCCGGAGCGGCATGCTGCGCGCTGACGTGGGATGAGTTCGGCTTGAAGACGAGGGTGCCGGATGTCCCATTCTTCTTCTTCTGCGTATAGGTGCCGGACATTTCGGCGACCACCTTATCGCCCTGCACGGTCTGGCTCGACCAGTGCCCATCGGCGAGCACGTCCATAGCGATCTTAACGTTGTCGCCCAAATCGGCTTCCCACTGCCCGGCAACCGACGCGTCTGCGAACGCGAGGCCGGGACTAGCGGACAACAAACCAACAATTATCAGTTCACGCCAGCGCATTGCTTCTCCTTCATTCCGGCATGTCAAAGGCCCTGGGGCAGCCCAGGTCAGAAAACGCCGGCGCTTCGCATCGGCACCAGCCTACCCCAGCTAAGCGAAAGTGACGCAATCAAGGCTCGGGAGTTCCACCCGAACATCCGGCCTCATGAGCGGTATTCGGCGGGGATTGGCAGGTTATTGGCCGGGTTGGTGTCGTGCCTGGAGACACGCGTGACAAGGACGCCGTCCACGAAGGGCTGCAGGGCACGTTCCAAAGTATCTGCTGTTTCCTTCGAATACACCTCTTGGCCGCCGACGCGCAATGCGAACGCCAGCATGTGCTTGCGACGCTTCGCAGGGTGTTCGACGGTCTCCTTGGTCCACTTGTAGAGTGGGTATGCATCCGGGCCGTTCTTCTCGGCCTCCGCTAGATAGCTCTCGAACGCATCGAGTTGGCTCACGAGGGTTGCGCGATGCGCGCTCAGAACCTTCGCCAGCGGCTCGAGGGCGGAACCCCCGAACTCGGTTCGGGCCAGCCCCGCGACTTCCTCGGCAAGATAAATCCGGAGCTGGTGCTGCCATTCTGCGATCACGGGTGCCTCCTTGTAGGAATGCGCGCGCGGCTGAGGGGTGACGACTTCGGGTCCCGATGCCCTCGCCTTGCCCTCGATGCTCGCTGTCATTCCCGAATATCGTATCCGATACCATGCAGGAGGAGGATTGACAGGGAGTTGGCTACAAACTCAGCCTTGGCGCGAGACGGTGCTGGTCAGGCAAATCGACCCTACCCCACCCGGAAAAGGATGCACCAATGAAGGTCGGAGTTTTTGCGACGTTCATGTCGCCATTAGCCACCCCGCAGATGATCCGCGATTTTGGTGCACGCGCCGAAAACATGGGTCTCGACTCAATCTGGATGGGCGAGCACGTCGTCCTGTTCGACAAAAATACGTTTGGCTATCCCGGCTCGAAGGATGGGCGAATACCCGTCCCGGACGGCGGCGGGATGCTCGATGTAACCGCCACCTTTGGGTTCCTGGCGGCCGCGACGCGGAACCTGCGGCTTGGCACCGGCGTCGCGCTCGTGCCGCAGCGCAATCCAATCTATACCGCCAAGGAGATGTGCACCCTGGACTGGCTGACCGGCGGACGCATCGATTTCGGCGTCGGCGTGGGCTGGAACAAGGAGGAGGTCGAAGCCTGCGGCTATCGCTGGGACGATCGGGGCGCGCGCTGCGACGAGTTTCTCGAGGTCATGCGACGGCTGTGGACCGAGCCGGTTGTGGATTTCACCGGCAAATGGGTGAAGTTCGAGGCCTGCCGCCTCGATCCCAAGCCGATCCAGAAGCCGCACGTGCCCATCATCGTTGGCGGCTACGCCGAGCCGGCGTTGCGCCGGGCCGTGCGCTTCGGCGCCGGATGGTATGGATTTAGTCGCGATCCGGCGGCCACCAAGGAGATGGTCGCCCGTCTCGATGCGGCATTTGCCAAGGCGGGACGCAAGCGGGGGGACGATTTCGAGATCATCATGACGCCGCCGGTGGCGATGCCGATCGACGCGATGCAGGCCTACGCGGAGGTCGGCGTCGATCGCCTGGTGGTGAACCTGGGAAGCCAGCGGCCCGAGCGAGTGGACCCCCGGATGGCTGAAATCGAGAAGTTAGTGAAGCTCGCTGCGTAATTGCGAGTTTGCCGGTGGGCGGAATGCAGCTGTTGTCTGAATGACTTGTCGATGAAGTGTCGCAACCGCTACGCGCCCATCGGCCGCCTTTGATGCGTCCGCTTCTGGCCATTGATGGCGACTCGTTTGCTCATCGCGCTTACCACGCCTTGCCGAAGTCGATCCGACGCAAAGGCAACCGCCCGGGTGGGGCAATCGTCGGGTTTGCCAACTTTCTGCTCGGGCTTTTCGAAAGCGAGCGACCTCGCGCCATCCTCGTTGGATGGGACACGCTGGACGCTCCAACCTACCGCCAAGGGTTGCTTTCCACCTACCAGAGCGGGCGGCAATACGACGACGAGCTCGTTGAGCAACTCGAGCTGATGCCACGGTTCGTCGCGGCATGCGGGTTCGCGAACGCGAAGGCAGCTGGATACGAGGCGGACGACTTCCTGGCCGCCGCCGTCGCAGCCGAAGAGAAGCGCGGAGGCCGCACCGTGGTCGCCACCGGCGACCGCGACGCGTTCCAGCTTGCGTCCGAACTGACGACCATATTGCAGCCGGTCCGGGCCGGAGAGATGGCGCGCATCGGTCCTGCTGAGGTCCGCGAGCGATACGGGGTGGAGCCGAAGCAAGTGCCGGACTTCATCGCGCTGCGAGGAGATCCGTCAGACAAGATACCCGGGGCCCGAGGCGTAGGAGCGAAAGGGGCCGCGTCCCTACTGCGGACCTATGCGACGCTCGACAACGCGTTAGCCGCTGGCCGCTTTCCGGAGCAAGGCGATGCTCTGCGAAGGTATTGCCGGATCGCGACCATGGACCCCTCCGCACCCCTTCCCACCTTGCGGGATCAGGTGCCCACCTGGGAAAAGGCGGCGTTGCTGGCCCGAGATTGGGAACTGAACCGACTGTCTGACCGGTTGACGCAATCCCGGAATCCGGCAACGCGCCCTCCCTGAACCTCGTCTCACAAGCCGGCGGCTGGCACTCCGTCGGCGAGAGTGCTAGTTTGCCGTCAGCTCACTGGCGAACCGGCTTTGGGCGGGCTGGGCGGGGACCGGAACGCCTGACCTGCCCGATTCCACAGTTTCGAACATGAAAGGGAACAGCAAAAATGGCTGCCAAGGACGTAAGATTTGGCGGTGATGCCCGTCAGCGCATGTTGCGAGGCGTGGACATCTTGTCCGATGCAGTAAAGGTGACGCTCGGGCCGAAGGGCCGTAATGTCGTGCTCGACAAGAGCTTCGGCGCGCCCCGCATCACCAAGGATGGCGTGACCGTCGCAAAGGAGATCGAACTCTCGGACAAGTTCGAGAACATGGGCGCGCAGATGGTGCGCGAGGTCGCCTCCAAGACCAGCGATGTGGGCGGTGACGGCACGACGACCGCGACCGTTCTGGCACAAGCGATCGTCCGAGAGGGCGCGAAGGCGGTTGCCGCCGGCGTGAACCCGATGGACCTCAAGCGGGGCGTCGACAGGGCGGTCGCGTCGGTCGTCGAAGAGCTGAACAGGCATAGTAAGAAGATCACCACCCCAGCCGAGACCGCCCAGGTCGGCACAATTTCCGCCAACGGCGATTCAGAAATCGGCCGAATGATATCGGAGGCGATGCAGAGAGTTGGCAATGAGGGCGTAATCACGGTCGAGGAGGCCAAAGGCGTTCAAACCGAGCTCGACGTGGTCGAAGGCATGCAGTTCGACCGGGGCTACGTCTCGCCGTACTTCATCACCAATGCAGAGCGGATGATCGCCGAGCTGGATCAGCCCTACATCCTGATCCACGAGAAGAAGCTCTCCAGCTTGCAGCCGATGCTGCCCCTGCTTGAGGCAGTCGTTCAGTCGGGCCGTCCGCTGCTGATCATTGCCGAGGACGTAGAAGGCGAGGCGCTGGCGACGCTTGTGGTCAACAAGCTCCGTGGCGGCCTCAAGGTCGCGGCGGTGAAGGCGCCGGGCTTCGGAGATCGCCGCAAGGCGATGCTCGAGGACATCGCGATCCTGACCGGGGGCCAGGTCATCAGCGAGGACCTCGGCATCAAGCTCGAGACCGTTACCCTCAACATGCTGGGCCGCGCCAACCGGGCTCTCATAGAGAAAGAGAACACGACCCTCGTCGATGGAGCCGGGAGCAAGGACGATATCGCCGGCCGCGGCAACCAGATCCGGGCGCAGATCGAGGAGACCACCTCCGACTATGACCGCGAGAAGCTGCAGGAACGGCTGGCGAAGCTCGCCGGCGGCGTCGCAGTGATCCGCGTCGGTGGATCGACCGAGGTCGAGGTAAAGGAGCGGAAGGATCGCGTCGATGACGGCCTGCACGCCACCCGAGCGGCCGTCGAGGAGGGTATCGTGCCGGGCGGCGGAGTCGCGCTCGCCCGTGCGTCGCTCGTGCTCTCCAACCTCAAGGGTGACAACGACGATCAGCGGTTCGGCATCGAGATCGTCCGCAAGGCGGTGCAGACCCCGCTGCGGCAGATCGCCGAGAACGCCGGCGAGGACGGTGCTGTGATCGCCGGCAAGACTCTCGATAAGGAGGAGTACAACTGGGGATTCGACGCCCAGCGTGGTGATTTCAAGGATCTGGTGGCGGCGGGGATCATAGACCCCACCAAAGTCGTCCGCACGGCGCTCCAGAACGCGGCCTCTATCGCCGGCCTCCTCGTGACCACCGAAGCGATGGTGGCCGAACGCCCAGAGAGGAAGGAACCCGCAATGCCCCCAGGCGGTGGAATGGGCGGGATGGGCGGCATGGATTTCTGAGCTCGTAAGGCCGTCTTTGTCGTTTTGGCGCTCGGCCGGCCTCCGGTCGAGCGCCAAAACTGTTTTTGATCGCATGCCGGATGTTGCCATTGTGGCGACGGACGGAATTGCATTGCCCATGCGCTCCGATACGCTGCCAGCTAGGTATGGACGAGACAGAGCAGCTACGCGGAACATCGGCCCCAGCAAGGAACATAGGAGGTCGGGCATGACGCAGGAGGAGCTGAAGAACTGGGCCCTGAAGAACGGCTGGCAGTTGATCGGCGGCCACCCGAGCCTGACCAAGCCCTCTGCCCCGAAGGAAGCGATCGTGCGCATGGTGCTGAAGGCCACCGTGGTGCACGTAGAGGCCAAGAAGCCCTCGGGCAAATGGGAGAAGCTGAGTGGTGCGAGCTACGCCCAGGTCGTGGCCGATGAGGCGGGCGTGCCCGGAGGGCTGGGGCTGGAAACGATCCCGGGATTCCGGCGACTGATGCAGGAGAACCGTGACCGGCAGGTGTTCTCGAGAATGGCACCGTAAGACGGCGTGGTCATAGGCTGGACCTCGCCCGACCGAGAAATTGGGGCGATGGCGCGGAGGGTGACTCGCGTCGGGAATGCCCGATCTAGCTGGTCGGTCTGTGCTGCGCCTGCGAAACCGCGCGTCGCCAGCCAGCATAGCGTTCCGCCCGCTCCGCCGTCCCCATCCCGGGGGTGAACGTGCGCTCACGCGACCAGGTCTTGGCGAAAACATCGGGCGGCGGAAAGAGTCCCGCATCGAACCCTGCGAGATACGCCGCGCCCAGAGCGGTCGTTTCCAGGCAGGTCGGCCGGTCCACGGGTATCCCGAGCATGTCGGCAAGGAACTGCATGGTCCAATCGCTCGCGGTCATGCCGCCATCCACCCGCAGGATCAGATCCTGCGGGCGCCAGCGGCTGCCGAGATCGGCCGCCATGCAGTCGAGCAAGTCGCGCGTCTGATAGGCCACGCTCTCGAGAGCGGCCCGGACGATTTCGCTGCGGGTGGTCCCACGCGTTATGCCCGTCAGCGTGGTCCGCGCGTTGCTGTCCCAGTGCGGCGCGCCGAGGCCGGTGAAGGCGGGCACGAGATACACGCGCTGCGTCGGGTCGGCATTGGCTGCCAGCGCGCCGCTCTCGGCTGCCGTCCCAAGCAGGCCCAGCCCGTCACGCAGCCATTGCACGGTGCTGCCGGCCGAAAAGATCGAGCCTTCGAGCGCATAGGTCCGGCGTCCGCCGACCTGGCAGCCAATTGTGGTAACGAGGTGGTGGGACGAACGGGGCCGATCGGCACCGGTGTTGAGCAGCACGAAGCATCCGGTGCCGTAGGTCGCTTTCACCATGCCGGGCGTCAGGCATCCCTGCCCGATCAGTGCGGCCTGCTGGTCCCCGACGATCCCGCGTATCGGCAGCGACTCGCCGAGCAGTCCGGGAATGGTAGTGCCGAACACGCCGACGCTGTCCCGGATGTCCGGGAGCATCGCGCGCGGGATTCCGAACAGCGCCAGCATCTCCGCATCCCACGTAGCGTCGGCGATATTGCAGAGCAGGGTTCGTGACGCGTTGGTGGCGTCGGTGGCATGAACCGCCCCGCCGGTCAGTCTCCAGAGCAGGAAGCTGTCAACGGTCCCGAACGCCAGTTCCCCGGCCTCAGCGCGAGCGCGCGCCCCCGGCACATGGTCGAGGATCCAGGCGATCTTCGTAGCCGAAAAATACGGGTCGAGACGCAGCCCCGTGCGCGCGGCAACGGACGGACCATGCCCTTCGCGCTCCAGTGTTTCATTCATTTCCGCCGTTCGGCGGTCCTGCCAAACGATCGCGTTGTAAATGGCGCGGCCGGTCTGGCGCTCCCAGACGAGCGTCGTCTCTCGCTGGCTGGCGATGCCGATCGCAGCGATCCTCCCAGCAGCTAGGCCAGCGCGCCGCACCGCCTCGGCGGCGGTTTCCAGCACACTCTGCCAAATCGCCTCGGGGTCATGCTCCACCCAGCCGGGAGCCGGGAAGAGTTGCGGGAATTCCTGCTGTGCCGCGGACACCGGCGCCAGCTGACGATCAAACACGAGGGCGCGGCTGGACGTGGTGCCCTGGTCAATGACGAGCACATGGTCCGCTAATGCATCCGTCATCGCACCCGCCCCCCGGCGCGCGACCGCCTCGGCAGCCCGAGGTACAGGCATCGCCGCCTCATGCCACGCACTCGCGCGCCGCCCGCCGGCTCGCCAGAAACTCGTCGATCCGCGCTATCTCCGCGGCCGAGAGCCGAAGGCCGAGCTTGCTCCGGCGCCAAACGATATCGTCGGCCGTCATCGCCCACTCGCGGCGAAAGAGGTAGAGGATTTCGGCTTCCGTCAGATCGGCGCCGAATATCTGCCCAAGGTCCGGAAGCGAGACCGCAGGGCCAATAAGGTCGTCGATACAGGTTCCGTAGGCACGGAACAGCCGGCGCAGCATCGGCGCAGGCACAAATGGCCAGCGGCGCCCTGCGCGCGACAACGCGGCCTCGAACTCCTCCGGCGGGAAGTCGCCACCGGGCAGCCTCTCGCGTGCGGTCCACGACAGATCGGCGCCCTTGATCTGCGACAAGTAGGGCGAGAGCCGTGCCAGCGCCGTTTCCGCCAAGCGCCGATACGTGGTGATCTTGCCCCCATACACGGACAACAGCGGCGCGGCGCCTTCGGGTGCTTCCAACTGCAGCATGTAATCACGCGTTGCCTCCTGCGCCTCCGAGGCTCCGTCGTCATACAGGGGACGCACGCCAGAATACGACCAAACGACGCTATCCGGCGTGATGGGGTTGAGGAAATACTCGCTCGCCGCTTCGCAGAGATACGCTATCTCCTCAGGCGAGGCGCAAACATCGGCGGGCTCACCGTGGAAGTCGCGATCAGTTGTGCCGATCAACGTGAAATCACGTTCGTACGGAATGGCAAAGATGATCCGTTCGTCGATGTTCTGAAAAATGTAGCAGTGTTCGTCGGGGTATAGCCGAGGGACGACGATGTGGCTGCCCTTGACCAGCCGCACGCTGGCGCGCGGTGCGACGTTGACAACCTTACTCAGCACGTCTCCGACCCAAGGCCCCGCCGCGTTCACCAGTACCCGGGCCCGAACGTCGTCCCAGGCGCCGGACTCGGATTGCATCGTCAGCAACCACTGCCCGTTTTGGCGCACCGCCCCGATGCAGCGCGTGCGCGGGGCGACGACCGCGCCACGGTCGGCCGCATCGCGCGCATTCAAAACAACCAGGCGCGCGTCTTCCACCCAGCAGTCAGAGTATTCAAACCCCAGGCTGTACTCCCGCTTCAGCGGCAGCCCGGCCGGATGACGGTGCAGGTTCAGTACCCGAGTTGCCGGAAGGCGCTTGCGTCCGCCCAGATGGTCATAGATGAAGAGGCCCACGCGCAACATCCAGGCGCGGCGCAGCCCCTTGTGGTGCGGCAGCACAAAGCGCAGCGGCCATATTATGTGCGGGGCGGTGCTCCATAGCACCTCTCTCTCTTTGAGGGCTTCACGCACCAAACGGAATTCGCGGTGTTCGAGATAGCGAAGCCCGCCGTGGATCAGCTTCGTGGACGCCGATGAAGTCCCGGAGCCAAGGTCTCGGGCCTCGCACAGGAACACGGACGCTCCGCACCCCGAGGCTGCGCGGGCAATGCCGGTGCCGTTTATGCCACCACCGATGATAGCAAGGTCAAAGGTTCCGGCCGGCCTGCCCGAGCTCACGGCGATTGGCGTCCCCCAACTGCGCTTTCGAGAAAGCTATTGCTACCGCACTTTGTAAACCTTATGGCTGCGATTGCGCGTGAAGGGGCGAACTTCTGTCGGCCAACGCCCTTGTTCGGCAGCCCTAGCCCATTCCGGGCTTAATAATACCGCGGGATCTTCGATCTCGTAGATCGCCGTGTAGCGCGCGCCTTCGTGCGTTTTCGCTGTTTTTTCGCCGCCGAGCTGCAGGCTGAAGTCCTCGCCTTCCATGCGGGCCGCGGCGTGCACGCCCGGAACCTTCAGAATCAGCGGCACATGCTCGGTATCGTAAACATCATTGAAGAGCGCCTCCTTATCTGGGTCGACGTCCATGCTGACGACGAAAACGTACTTGGTGTTGAAGGGCACGGGCGTTCCTCCGTTGACAGTCGAATTGTCGGACAGCCTTGCCGAACAATGCCTGCCCATCAAGCGGCTTGGGCCGGGAGCGCCGGAAATCGGTCGGAACGAGCTTGCCATGTCCCGCGAACCCCGAGACGCGCCCCAAGCGCCTAAGCTGCCAAATCCTCTCACAACCTGCGCTTGAACCTCGGAGACCCAGATTCAGGCGCCCGTCACCGATATGGATCGGCATCTTCCCAAACGATCGCGCGTTCGTCTCGTCGCAGCCCGCGGCTCCAGCGGTCGGTCGAACGGGCAATGCAGCGACGTTGCGTCACGTATGGCCGCTCGCGGGAGGCTACCTGTGGATTGCCTGATAGTCGGAGCGGGACCCGCTGGGCTGACGGCGGCAGTGTATCTCGCGCGGTTCCGCCGCACGATCACCGTTGTGGATGGCGGAGCCAGCCGGGCCTCATGGATTCCGGTCTCGCACAACCTCACCGGCTTTCCGGAGGGCCTGTCGGGGGAGGCGCTGCTTGACCGTCTGCGGCAGCAAGCGGTGCAATACGGTGCTACGGTTTTATCCGGCCAGGTGACCCGTCTGGACCTGTTGCCGGAAGGCACGTTTGAGGCTGAGATCGACGGCAAGATTATGCAAGCGCAACGCGTGTTGCTGGCAACCGGTGGGCTGGATGTCGAGCCCGAGCTTCCGGGTGTCCGCAATGCGGTGCGGCGCGGTTTGGTGCGTTACTGTCCCATCTGCGACGCCTATGAGGTCATCGGTCAGAAAGTTGCTCTGATTGCTTTCGGCAAGTGCCGCATCAAGGAGGCCCTGCTGCTTCGGGCCTACACGCACGACCTAACCGTGCTCACTCTGGGGCAGGACATGGACATCTCGCAGGAAGAGCGCCATGCGCTCTGGGAGGCGGGCATCTCCGTGCTGGATTCCCCGGTCGGGCACTTGTCGCTCGTGGATGGCCGAATTGCGACCTGGCACATGCAAGATGGTTCGGACCATCGCTTCGACACCATCTACTCGGCGCTTGGCACTCACATCCGCTCCGGTCTCGCGACCGACCTGGGCGCCGACACGGACGAGGATGGCGCTTTGACTGTGGACGGTCACCAGCAGACCAGCGTGCCCGGCCTTTACGCCGCAGGTGACGTGGTCAGTGGGTTGTCGCAGATCAGTGTGGCTGCGGGACAAGCGGCCATCGCCGCGACGCATATCAATGCGAGCTTGCCTTTTCCGCGGTTCGGGCGGTAGCCGGCAGGAGTTGGGGCGCTCAAGATACAGGCCCGCCATGACTACTGGGGACGGCGGACCCGAGGTATGAAGCGTTGGCCGGACGAGAGAGAACGATCATGCAGATAACCAGCGTCTCCGCGATTCCAATGTCGTCGGTTGTTCCCGAGGAAAAGCGTCATCGCACGGACCTCGGAACAAAGGTCAAGAGCGACGCGACGCTCATCCGGATTGAGACAGATAACGGGCTCACCGGCATAGGCGCGGCTCTCGGCACGCCACCGATCGTCGCGGCCATCGTCAAGCACGGCCTCGCGCCGGAATGCGTCGGCGAGGATCCCCTGTTCTCCGAGCGTATCTACGAAAAGATGTATAACGGCTCGCGCAGCAGGCCGGCGCTCGAGCGTGGCGTCACGCAAGCTGATGAAAGCCGGCGTCGAGGCGTCATCATGGAGGCAATCGCCGGTGTCGACATCGCGGTATGGGACGTCAAGGCCCAGTTACTAGGCATTCCGCTTTATCAGGCACTCGGCGCAGCGCGCAGCTCAGTGCGCGGCTACGCCAGCGGCGGCTGGGCTGCCGGCGACGAGGCTGAGACGGAACTCGCGGGATACGCTGCCAAGGGCTTTACCGCGGCCAAGATGCGCGTGGTCGGCCGTGACGGCTTCTCGATCGCCAAGTGCGTGCGCCGGGTGAAAGCGGCCCGTCGCGGGCTTGGCCCCACCGTCGAGCTGATGGTCGATGCGCACGGCTCGCTTGAAGTTGCGACCGCCATCAAGCTTGCCAGAGAACTTGAGCCCTATGACGTCGCCTGGTTCGAAGAGCCGGTCTCGCCCGACGATCACCCCGGCCAGGCGGAGGTGCGCCGATCGACAACAATCCCTATTGCTTCAGGAGAGCGCGAGTTCACGCGGTTCGACTTCCAGGATCTGCTTGAGCGTCGTGCGCTCGATATCGCCCAGCCGGACGTGGCCCGCGCGGGCGGATTGACGGAGATCCGGCGTATTGCAGCACTGACCTCCGCACACGGTGTGCGTCTAGCGCCACACGCCTGGGGCAGCGGGGTGCTGTTCGCGGCAAGCATTCACGTGGCAATGGCCTCCCCCAACTGTCATATCCTTGAGGTGAGCCAAGGCCATATGCCGATGATGTGGGAGCTCTTTAACGAACCGTTCGACATACGTTCGGATGGCACGGTGCATGCGCCTGACCGACCGGGACTTGGCTTCACCTTGCGCACCGATGCGCTCGAGCGGTTCCGATATGTCGACGGACCTGAGTACGAGTTCTAGGACGTGACGGCCCGCGGCGCTGCGACGAAAGGCGGCTGCCGTCAGCCATCCCTGAACAGGCCAGGCTCCTGGATATCATAGCTTGCGAGCATTCTGTTCAGCAGGCTCTGTCCGAGCGACCAATCGTAGGTCTGATAGGCGTGACCGCGCGTTACGAACGTTGCGCCGTTATAGAACGTCTCGTATTGGAGATGTCGAGACGCGAACTCCGATCCTGTCGCGTCCCACGCCAGCTTGAAGAATTTGACGCGGCCCTCGGGACCTATCACCGACGATTTCTGGGTCCGGGAAATGATATCTGCGGTCTCAGGATCGGCGAAATCGGCGACGCTTGAAGGAAGCATGATCATGCCTCCGCCCGCCAGCTCACGCAGCGTTGCGATTACCTTCGGGTAGAGTTGCTGCGTGAGGACTTGAGCGGAATAGAGCAAGGCTCGGTCGGGAACGAAGTAGGCTCCCACTCGGCTGCCCTTTGCCTCCATTCCGTACAGGAGCCCTTCGACCAGACCTACCTCGGCCGCAAGTTGGCCGAGAGTCTCCTTCACTTGAGGGAAGCCCAGAATCCCGTTCACCTCCGCGGTCCGATGGGCGATGGCCGCGAGGAAGCGCAGCTTGACCAGCAGCCTGATCTGGCACTGATAATTCTGATAGACATGCACCGGCGTCGCGTGGAACTGCTTCTGCGTCATCGCCAGATCCTGGTTGATGAACACCCGATCCCAGCTAACCTTCACGTCGTCGAAATACAGCACGGCATCATTCTCGTCGAAGCGGCTCGAGAGCGGATTGTCGAAGATCGACGTTGCGGATTCCTCGTAGGATTTACGCGACATGATCTTAAGCCCACGCACGTTCATTGGAACCGCGAAGGAGACAGCGTATTTCTCATCGCCCGGCCGCAACGGCTGGATGCAACTCACGAGCACTTCGTTAGACATGATGCTCGAGGTGCCGAGCATCTTGGCGCCGCGCACAGTAAGACCCCCGGCGTCCTCGTCGACCACCCCAACCGTCAGATATTCGTCCGCTTGCTCATGGGCCGCTTTCGACTTGTCAGCCTGCGGATTGACAATGACGTAAGAAACAAAGAGGTCGTGGTCCCGCGCATACTTGTAGTAGTCACGAACCGCACCGGCACGCTTTGTGTCATGCTGGTCAAACACGTCGATGCCCATCACCATCGCCGAGAGGCAGGAGGCGACGTGGTCCGGCGAACGTCCCATGAACCCGTAATGGGGCTCCTGCCATAGCTCCAGCGCCTTGCGGCGATCGAGCAGCTCGGCGTAGCTTGTCGGGAGCTGCCAGGCGCGGTTCACGCGGGCTCCGGTATCAGGACTGGTAAAGGTCATCGCATCGAGGTTGTCGGGGGCCGCTTGAAAGTCGTACAGCGCAGCCGCACTCGCAACGGAGTTACGAAAGGCGCGATGCTGCGTGACATCCGCGACGGCCGACCCGTTGATGAAGACCTGCCGTCCGTCCGCCAGCGACCTGAGATGGTCCGCGCCCGTCTTTACCATGAAGTGCCTTTCTCTGTTCGATGCGATGATGTGGCCTGCATCACCTTGTGACCGTTGAGCTAGAGCGGCCCCAACTAGCGTCGATGCTTTGTTCCTGTCGCAGGCGTGCAAGCAGAAACCATGCCATGACCGGACGCTCGGATCTCAGGACAACGCGGCGGGAGGCACGTCGGCGTCGAGCATGCAGCAACGACGCCGACCTGAGCGACATCGATGGCTGGTTGAGCTCTGCGGTGATAGGTTGAGTTCAGGTGTCGGGAGGGCGTACGAATGGAAATGAAGCGGAGACTTCGGTCCGGTGAAACACTTGCTGGATTTGTCGCGACGATACCCTCCGCTGTCTCGGTGCAGGCGCTGGCGGCCGCCGGCGCCGATTGGGTTGTCATTGATCAGGAGCATGGCGCAGTCGGACCGGAAAACCTGCATGCGATGATTGCCGCCACCGCTGGCACCCGATGTGCTCCGCTGGTCCGGGTGCCGCGTCGTGACGAGGCCTGGGTAAAGCCGGCCCTTGACCTCGGTGCCGAAGGGATCGTGTTCCCGCAGATACGCACGGCCGAGGAAGCGGCTCAGTGCGTTTCGCTGCTGCGCTATCCACCCCGGGGCGCGCGAGGATGGGGTCCGTTCATCGCTCATGCCCGTTGGGGAGTAGGCTTGTACGACTACCTCCCGCAACGAGGCGAGCAGCCGGTTTGCTTGCTGCTGATTGAGACCCGCGCCGCGATCGAGAACATCGAAGCGATCTGCAACGTGGACGGCATCGATGGGATGATCATCGCGCAGTTCGATCTATCGACGGAGTTGGGCGTCTCGGGACAGTTCGAGGCATCGGAATACACCAAGGCCTTCGACCATCTGGAGCGGGCGATTCTCAAGGCCGGAATTCCGGTAGGCGCTGCGGCACTCACCCGAGAGCAGACGCACTCGCTTTTGCAGCGCGGCCATCGTCTGCCGGTGCATGGGTTTGATGTTTTGATGCTCGCCGCCGTAGTACGGGAAACGTCCGAGTGGCGCCGAGCACGATAGACTTACCCCGACAAATCTTCACCTCGGCCTGAGGAACACTTGGCATTTCGCTAGCTTAACCTCACGCCCGCATAGCCGCGGACTGCAACTTCGTCACAACGCGCCCGATACGCCGGGGCGCCGCCCTGATACTGCAGAATCCGTCGCACGTTCCGACCTTCGACATTGGAGTTGATGCCGGTCGCCCACGAGTTCGACGTGGGTGTACAGCATTCCGGCCGCGAGTTCTTCGATGTGACGCGACCAGTCGGCCTCGGCTTCCGGCGTCGCCTCGATCCAAGTGATGCGGCGCTCGCTTGCATACCGCATCAAGTCTGTGACCCAGTCCACGTTCTGCTCGATGCAGCGCGGGATGTTGCATCGGGTGGAAGCGTTGTGCGGGCCAACGATGGTGAACATGTTCGGGAAACCCGCCGACATCAGGCCCAAATAGGTCCTTGGCCCGCTTGCCCAGTGATCCGTGAGACGTTGGCCGCCGGCGCCGCGGAACTCGATCCGATCGAAAGCGCCGGTAATCGCGTCGAATCCCGTCGCGTAAATGATTATATCAAACGGATAATCGGCCGCGCTCGTCTTGATGCCGGTTTCGGTGATCCGTTCGATCGGCTCCTTTCGCGTATCCACCAATCGAACGTGAGGCAGATTATAGGCCTCGTAGTAGCCCGTCTCCTGCGGCACACGGCGCGTTCCGAAGCCGTGGCACTTCGGGATAAGCGCCTCGGCAACGGCAGGGTCTTTCACCCGTTCGCGGATCTTGCGAGCGACAAAAGCACTGAACAGGGCGTTAGCCTCCGGGTCGGTCAGGACATCGCGGAAATTCGCCATCCAGATGCCGAAGCCGGGCTCGCGATACAGCTTTTCCCAGTATCGCTCGCGCTCCTCTGCCGTCACCTCGAACGTACCGCGCGGATCGACGTCGTGAATATAGCAACCCGGCGTGCGGCGCAGCAGCTCGAACATAGCCGGGTAGCCGGCCTTGATTTTGCGTTGCTCTTCCTCGGTGATCTTCCGATTGTGCAAGGGCGTGCACCAGTTCGGTGTACGCTGGAACACGCTCAACTGCCCGACGAGCGGCGCAATCGTTTGAATGACCTGCACGCCGGTTGCGCCGGTGCCGATCACGGCAACGCGCTTTTCCCCAAAATCAACCGGCTCGTGCGGCCATCGGTAGGTATGGAAAGACTGGCCGCCGAAGCTATCCACCCCCGGAATGCGCGGCAGGGTGTAGGCGGAGAGCGGGCCAATTGCGGTGATCAGAAAGCGCGCGAAGAAATGCTCGCCCCCGTCCAGCGTCACTTTCCAGAAGCGCCCAGCTTCATCGAACGCAGCGGCGGCGACCCGGCTGTCGAACTGGATATCCCGTCGGAGGTCGAAGCGGTCTGCGACGTGGTTCAGGTAGCGCAACGTCTCCGCCTGAGGCGCAAAATGTTCGGACCAGTCCCACTCCTGCAATAGTTCCTGAGAGAAGGCGTAGCCATAGGTGTAGCTCTCCGAGTCGAAACGAGCGCCCGGGTAGCGGTTCCAATACCAAGTGCCCCCGACGCCGCTGCCCGTTTCGAAAACGCGCACGGAAAGTCCAAGCTCCCGCAATCGGTAGAGCTGGTACAGCCCGGCGATGCCGGCCCCGATGATTATGGCGTCGTAAACCCGGTCTGCCCCGGTGTCGGAACCCACGGCCCACTCCTGAGTGTCCGGCATGATCGCAACCTCCCTCCGGATTGGCGGCCTCCTGGATCTCTTCAATATGGCATCATCGCCGGGCAGGGAACCTCGGGCAATGCCGCCCAGGACGGGGTGCCGCGTCAGCGGAACAGGTTGGAGCGGGCGAGTTCGACCACCTCGTCGGCGCGGCCGTTCATCACGGCTTTGAGCATGTAGAGGGTGAACCCCCTGGCCATCTCGGCCGTGACCTTGGGCGGCATGGCCAGCTCCATCCTGTTGACTACCGCATCGATCAGCACCGGACCGGGGTGGGCCAACGCCTCGGCCATCTCGCGTTCAAGATCACCCGGGTCCTCGATGCGCACTCCGTGGATCCCGGCCGCGTTCGCCATCGCCGCGAAGTCGGGATTCTGCAACTCGGTGCCGGTATCGACGAAGCCGGACGACTTCTGCTCGAGCTCGATGAAGCCGAGCGCCCCATTGTTGAATACGACCACCTTGATGGGCAGTCCGAGCTGCTTGGCGGACAGCAGGTCCCCCATCAGCATCGTGAACCCACCGTCACCCGACAGCGAGACGACCTGCCGCCCAGGGCACGCCGCCTGAGCGCCGAGCGCCTGGGGCATCGCGTTGGCCATCGAGCCATGCCAGAACGAGCCGATCATGCGACGCCGCCCGTTCATCGATAGATAGCGCGCTGCCCACACCGTCGGCAGCCCCACATCGCACGTGAATACAGCGTCCTCGGCCGCCAGCTGGTTGATCGTTTGGGCCACGTGCTGCGGATGCAGGCGCCCCCCGGGGCGCCCGGTGGCCAGTTCGTCGAGCCCCCTCCGCGCGTCCTGGAAGTGATCGAGGGACGCGCGGAGGTGTTTCTCGTCGCGCGGGCCGTGGAGCTTCGGCAGCAGCGCCTGCAACGTCGAGCGCACGTCGCCGATTATTCCGAGTTCGACCGGAGCGCGGCGGCCGATCGCTTCCGCCCGGATATCCACCTGAGCGATGCGCACGCCCTGCGGATAGAATTGCGTGTAAGGGAAATCGGTCCCCAGCATCAACAACGCATCGCAGCTGCCCATCGCGTAGTAGCCCGAGGAGAAACCGATCAGCCCCGTCATCCCCACGTCATAGGGGTTGTCCCAAGCGACGTGCTCCTTGCCGCGCATGGCGTGAACGATCGGGGACTTCAGCGCCCCGGCCAACTGCATCAGCTCGGCATGCGCGCCCTCGCAACCGCTCCCGCACAGCAGAGTAACGCGCTTGGCCTCGTTCAGAAGCGCGGCAAGCTGGGCGATGACATCCGCTGGCGGGACCAGCGCCGGACGGGTCAGCAGCAGGTTCGATGCGCGGGGCGCCGGGCCCGGCACAGCTGGCCTGAGCGCAACATCGCCAGGGATCACGACCACGCACACGCAGCGTTCGGCGACCGCCCGACGTATCGCGTTGTGCAGCACGCGCGGCATCTGCGCAGGGCTGGAAACCAGCTCGCAATAGGAGCTGCATTCCCGGAACAACTGGTCCGGGTGTGTCTCCTGAAAGTAGCCCGACCCGATTTCCGCCGAGGGGATATGCGCCGCGATCGCCACCACCGGCAGACGAGAGCGGTGGCAGTCGAACAGGCCGTTGATCAGGTGCAGGTTTCCGGGGCCGCAGGAGCCGGCGCAGACGGCCAGCTTGCCGGACACGTGGGCGTCACCCGCGGCGGCGAAGGCCGCCACCTCCTCGTGCCGCACGTGCAACCATCGAATGCCGCCATGACGCCGCAGCGCGTCGGTGAAGCCGTTGAGGCTGTCGCCGACGATGCCGTAGATGCGCTGCACGTCGGCAGCCGCGAGTGCATTGACCATGTGGTCAGCGACCGTGTCAGCCATTGCCCGCTCCTCGTCGCCGTGGTGTCTCCGGTCGGCAAGTGACAAGCCTGCCACCGGCTCACGTCCAGCCAGACGTCGATCCCCACCGTGGATCTGATCTTTCCGGTCGGCACGCCCCGGGTGGATTGTTGAGCTGTCAATTCGAAAGCTACTGCCGCCGGCTACTGCTCGCAACGAAGCCTTGGTGGCGGCGGGGCAGCGATCCGGCCTCCTCCAAGCGGCGCCGGAACCCCGGTCGTGCCGGGGAAGCTCAACGGCATCCCTGCCACGACACGTGCGGCGAGGAAGCCGAAGCACTGGGCTTCCAGCGCGTCCCCGTCCCACCCGACTGCTTCCGCCGGATCGACCGGCTCCGCGCACATCTGCGCCAGCGCGCGCATCATCGCGGGATTGCGCCGCCCGCCGCCGCTCACGATCCAGCGGAGCGGCCGCGCGGGCAGCGGCGCGACGGCCACGGCGCCGGCGGTGAAGGCCACCAGGGTCGCCGCGCCGTCGGCGGTGGAAAGGCGCCCGAGGCCGCTCGCCGCCACGGCGGCCTCCCAGTCGAGGCGGTCGAGCGACTTCGGGGGCGGCTGGCGGAAATAGGGGTGGGCCAGCAGCTGGGCGAGCACCGCGCCGTCCGGCCGCCCGGCTAGCGCCAGCACGCCACCGCCGTCGAACGCGGCCCCGGTACGGGTGCGCACCCAATCGTCGAGTATCCCGTTTCCAGGCCCGGTGTCGAACGCCACCAACTCGCCGCTCGCGCCGATCCACGTCACGTTGGCGACGCCGCCCAGGTTCAGCACCGCGAGCGGCTTGGGCAGGTCCGCGGCCAACGCGGCGTGATAGGCGGGCGCGAACGGCGCCCCCTGTCCCCCTGCCGCGACGTCCGCCGAGCGGAAATCGTGCGCGACCGGCAGGCCCGTGCGCCGCGCCAGTTCGTCCGCATCGCCGATCTGCCAAGTGCGGCGCCGGTCCGGGCGGTGCAAGATGGTCTGCCCGTGAAAGCCGATCAGGTCGACCGGCTCGCCAAGGCGTGCGACGGCGTCGGCGTGGTACTCGGTCAGCCGCAAGGCGGCAGCGCGGACGCGTTGGTCGTCAGGCGACAAGCGGGGCGCGGCGTCGAGGATCGCGCGCAGCTCGTGGCGGAACCCGTCATCGTAGGGCACGGTGAGGCGGGCGCCGACGCGACCGATGCGAACACCGTCCGTCTCGATCCAAGCCGCGTCCACCCCGTCGAGCGAGGTGCCGCTCATCAGCCCAATCACCCGCAGCATTTCGGTCTCGCTCTCGCCTGTGCTAGCCCGCAGTCTTTCGATAATGGACAGCGCGTGATGCCGACCAGCGATTTCCTGCGCGAAGCGACCGAACGGGGCTTCATCAAGGACTGCACCGACATCGAGGGGCTCGATCAGGAGTTCGCGGCCGGCCCGGTCGCGGGCTATATCGGCTTCGATTGCACCGCCGACAGCCTGCACGTCGGCAGCCTGCTGCAGATCATGCTGCTACGCCTGTTGCAGCGGCACGGTCACAAGCCGGTGGTGCTGATGGGCGGCGGCACCACGCGCATCGGCGATCCGTCGTTCCGGGACGAAGCGCGGCGGATGCTGACGGACGAGGAGATTGCCGCCAACATGGCGGGCATCCGCCGTTGCTTCGCGCCGTTCGTGCGGTTCGGGGACGGGCCGGCGGACGCCGTGATGGTCAACAACGCTGATTGGCTGGACCGGCTCGGCTACGTCGAGTTGCTGCGCGACGTCGGCCCGCATTTCAGCGTCAACCGGATGCTCACCTTCGACAGCGTGCGGCTGCGCCTGGAGCGCGAGCAGTCGCTCACGTTCCTCGAGTTCAACTACATGATCCTGCAAAGCTACGATTTTCGGGAGCTTTACCGCCGGATGCGCGTGGTGCTGCAAATGGGCGGCTCGGACCAGTGGGGGAACATCGTGTCCGGGGCCGAACTGGTGCGGCGCACGGAAGGCAAGCAGGTTTGGGGGCTTACGACGCCGCTGATCGAGACGGCGTCAGGACAGAAGATGGGCAAGACGGCGCGCGGCGCCGTGTGGCTGACCGCCGATCGCGTCTCGCCCTTCGACTACTGGCAGTTCTGGCGCAACACGGAGGATGGCGACGTGGCCCGGTTCCTCCGTCTGTTTACGGACCTACCTTTGCACGAGGTCGAGCGGCTAGGACGGCTTGGTGGGGCGGAGATCAACGAGGCGAAGAAGGTGCTTGCCACGGAAGCGACGTCGCTCGCGCACGGCCGCGCCGCCGGAGCAGCGGCGGCCGAGGCCGCGCGCCTGGCATTCGAGGCCGACGACGCCGGCGCGCTGCCGGGTTGCGACGTTCCGGCCTCGGAACTCGAAGGAGGGATGCCGGTGTTCCGCTTGCTCGTCATCGCGGGATTGGCCCCGTCCAACAGCGAGGCCCGCCGGCTGATCCGGGGTGGGGGTGCTAGGGTGAACGATCAGGTGGTTACGGACGAAACGAGCCGGCGTCAGTATCGCGGACCTGCGGGACGGCGCGGTGAAGTTATCCGCGGGCCGCAAACAACACCGGCTGATCCGCCCGACCTGACCTCGCCGGCCCCCTGAATGCCGGCTTTCGCGGGCATGACGAGGGGGCCGGGGTAAGCGGACTACGCTCCGAAGAACGCGAGGGTGCGGAGTTCGATGCTCTCGCGGGGCGGCTTGTCGGCCGGCGCGGTCGGGTCCTCGAACGCGGAATGGGGAGCGAAACGGGCGATCCCGTTATGCGCGCTGTCGTAGCATTTCAGCAGCAGCGCCTCGTCCTCGCGCATCGCCGAGGCGTAAAGCCAGCGATGGCTGGAGTTGTAGCGCACCGCGTAGGTTTCTCCCGTGCGATCGCGGTATATCAAGTCGGAGGGCACGAAGTCGCCCGGCGCTACGCTCCTTGCATCGCATGTCGCAAGTGGGGCATCGAGTAGCGGCCCGCGGATCGGCCGCCAGACATTGATGATGGCGAAACGCCCGCGCAGCAGTGCTTCCGCCTCGTCGCCCATCAGGTCGCGCACGCGCTGCGGCCCGGAGATCTCCGTGTAGTCATTATGCACCCGCGTCACCGGCTGGCGGGGCGTGCCGGGGGCGCGATCCACTGCCTGAGACTGGCGACGGCGGATCGTGTGATCGAATACGACGACGCGGTGCGCGCCCGTGGCCTCCGCGACCAGCCGTTCCGCCTCGGGATAGTAGACCCCGCGGATTTCATCTTCGTTATCGAACCCACGCACGTTGCTCCGCCGCTCGACGAGCTGGACGCCTTCCGCATCGACCGAGACCTGATGCATCACCGGGCGAATATCGAACACTTGCATCGAGTGCGGCTCGTAGCTGGCATTAGTCTGCGGCACACCCGGGGGCGGCTCGTAAGTGTAATTGCGCGGCTTCTCGTCCATTGGAGCAAGGTAATGGAACACGCCCTCCACGTGCGGAAGGCGGCTTAGGGTTAGGTTGTCGAGGCTCATGCACGTTCTCCGTTGCGAAGCTCAGAAGCTTTCCTTGTAGGGGCGCAGGTCCAACTCCTGCGTCCAGGCCGAGCGCGCTTGGCGGTGAATTTGCCAATACATCTCGGCGATCGCGTCGATGCCGAGCAGCCCATCCTCCCCGCGCTCCTGCACAATGTCCGGCACGCGGCTGCGGACGCGCTCGCCGTCGATCGCGCCGTCGATGACCACGTGCGCGACATGCAGGCCCTGCGGCCCGTATTCGCGGGCCATGCTTTGCGAGATGGCGCGGAGGCCCGCCTTGGCGGCGGCGAAGTGCGCGAAGCCCGGCTTGCCGCGCAGGCTTGCCGAGGCCCCCGTGAAGATCACGGTGCCGCGCCCCAGGGGCACCAGCCGTCGCGCGGCCTCACGCCCGACCAGGAATCCGCCGAAGCACCCGACACGCCAGAACTCCTCGAATGTCGCGGCCGACAATTCGCGGAAGTCGGTCTTGCGATTGTTCCCGGCATTGTAGACGACGAGGTCGGCCGGATCTTCCCCGGCCATCGCGCGGTCGAACAAGGCTAGCACATCCGCTTCGCGCGTCGCGTCGCATGGCAACGGCGAGGCCCGGCCGCTGGTCGCCTCGATGGCGCGGGCGACGGCCTCGAGCTTCGCGAGCGTCTTGCCCGCCACCAGCACGTGGTAGCCCTCGCGTGCGAAGCGTCGGCAGAGCGCCGCTCCCAGTCCGCGTTCGGCGCCGACGCCGATGACCACCGCTGTGCTCACGCCACCCTCGCAGCGCAAGCGTCGTGCAAGTGACGCGGTGGTCCAGGCTCAATATGGCCAGTCGTCTCAGAACAGCGCAGCACGGTTGCCTCCAGACAGCCCCGCTCAAGGGACCAGCGTCGTGAACACCACTTCGTTGAAGTGCCGGGTAGCCGCGCCATCCTTATCCACCTTGGCGCGCAGCACTGTGCCTTGCCAGGCGTTGAGCAGAAATGCGGCCAACGTTCCCGCCGGAACGTCGGCGCGGATTTCACCCGCGCGCTGCCCCTCGCGGACGCACATCTCCACCGAACGCGTCCAGCCGGCGAAGATCGCGGACAACCTGTCGCACACGAGGCGGCTTTGGTCGGCAAGCTCGGCACTCAGATTGCCAAGCAGGCACCCGCAGCGAAACTCCCGGTCAGCCATGGAAGCGGCGTTCGCGGCGAAGTAGCGCCGAAGGCGTTCGAGCGGCGACAGCGTCTCGTCGCTCAACAGGCGCAAACTCTCACCCGCCGCTCGTTGCCAATATTCCTCGGCGATTGCGGCCCCGAGCGCTTCCTTGCTCTCGAAATGGTTGTAGAACGACCCTTTCGGGACCCCGGCTGCGGCGGTGATGTCGTTGACGCCGCAGCCATTGAAGCCGCGGCTGCGCACCGTTTCTACGGCAGCATCAAGGATTTTGTCGCGCACGCTCAGCCTCGGCATCTACCCAATGTGACCGGTCGTCTTAGCGCCTGTCAACCGGCCGGGCTCGATCGCACGCGCAGTCGCAGAACCACTTTCGCGCCGGCACCCGGTAGCGTCGCCACCGCCCGCAGCGTAACTAGCGCGCGTGGCAAGGAGTTGACGATGAAGGCTATCGGTGTGGATGTGGGCGGCACGTTCACCGATCTCGTGTATCTGCGACCTCGATAGCGGGCGGCTAGCGATCGACAAGGTGCTGACGACGCCGCACGATCCGTCGGAAGGCGTGATCGACGGTATCCAAAAACTCGGTGCGACGACCGGTGTCGCTCTTTCCGACATCGACTTCGTGTTCCACGGGACGACCACGGCAACGAATGCCGTGCTGGAGCACAAGGGCGCCCGCACCGGCATGATCACGAACGAGGGATTTCGCGACATAATCCATATCGGGCGGCACCAGCGGGTCGAGCACTACTCGATCATGCAGGACCTGCCGTGGCAGAGCCGGCCGCTTGTGCAACGGAGGCATCGCAGCGTGGTGGCCGGCCGGATCGTCCCGCCGGCCGGGACCGAGCTGGTTCCGCTGGATGAGACGGCGGTGCGCGCGCGCGGCGCTTGCGTTCCGCGAGGAGGGCGTCGACTCCGTCGCAATCTGCTTCCTGTTCTCCTACCTCAACCCGCGCCACGAGGACCGCGCGCGAGCGATCGTGCGAGACATCCTCCCGGAGGCGTTCGTCACCACGTCTTCGTCGGTGTCGCCGCAGTTCCGCGAGTTCGAGCGGTTCACCACCGCGTCGCTGGCGGCGTTCATCGGCCCCAAGGTGCGCCGCTACATCCAGCATCTCGAGGGCGCGCTGAAGGGGGCGGGCCTCCGCGGCGATCTCCGGGTCATGTCGTCGAACGGCGGCGTCGCGACGGCCGGCATGGTCAACGAGAAACCTGCACTCACCCTGCTGTCCGGGCTCGCGGCGGGCGTTTTGGGCGGCGCCTGGATCGGCGAAGCTCGCCGGACGGCGCCGGCTCATCACCTTCGACATCGGCGGCACCAGCGCCGATATCGGCATCGTCGTTGACGGACTGCTGCGCCGAGACCGACGCACGCTCCACCTCCATCGCGGGCTTCCCGCTGCTGATGCCGATGATCGACATGCACACGATCGGCGCTGGCGGCGGCTCCATCGCCTATCGTGGATCGCGGCGGCGCGTTCCGCGTCGGTCCGCGCAGCGCCGGCGCCATCCCGGGCCCCGCCGCCTATGGGCGCGGCGGGACGGAGCCGACCGTGACGGACGCCAATCTCGTGCTCGGCCGGCTCGACGAGCACGATTTCCTGGGTGGCGGCATGAAGCTCGATGCTGCGGCCGCGCATCGCGTGGTCGCCGAACTGGCCGAGCGGACTCGGCCTGCCCGTGCGAGGAAACCGCCGAGGGCATCCTGACCCTGATCAACAGCAACATGGCCAACGCGATCCGCTCGCGCACCGTGCAGAAGGGCATCGACCCGCGCGGCTTCGCGCTGGTGGCGTTCGGCGGAGCCGGGCCGCTGCACGGCGCGGAGGTGGCGCAGATGCTGGAGATCCCGGAAGTCCTGGTGCCGCCCTACCCCGGCATCACGTCCGCCATGGGTCTGCTGACCACCGACTTCAAATACGACGCGGTCCGCACGCAGTTCCAGGTCAGCGGGGCGGTCGATCTCCGCAAGCTGAACCAGACCTGCAGGAGATGGAGCGCTTGCTGGCGCGCCAATTCGCCGACGACCACATCGGCGGCGACCAGGTTGGAGTATCGTCCGCAGCGGCGATCTGCGCTACGTCGGGCCAGGGTTACGAGCTCAAGATCCCGCTCCCGGCCGGGCGAGCTTGACGACGCAGCGCTTACCGCCGTTTGGGAGGCTTTCCACCAACGACATGCAAGCGAGTACGGGCACGCTTTCACGAAAAGCCCGATCGAAGTCGTCAACGTGCGCGTCACCGGCATCGGCCACACTCCGAAGCTGCAGGCGCTGCACGCGCCGGAGGGCGGTCGTTGGAGGGCGCGCGCATTCGCGTCGGGTCCTGCGTGTTTCGGGTGGACGGACAGCTGCGCCGCTTTGACACGACGTTCTATCAGCGTGCTCACCTGCCGACGTCGCGAGCGATTTCCCTGGGCCCGCGATTGTGTTGCAGCACGACAGCACGACAGTCGTTCCGCCCGGCGACGAATGCGCGAGTGGACGCGATGCGGGAACATCATCATCACAATCGGAGAAACGCGATGAATGTCGAGGCCGGTGCGGTGCGAGCCGCGTCCCGCACCCGGGTTGATCCGATCACCGCTGCGGTGATCGGCGGCGCGCTCGAGAACATCGCCATCGAGATGGGCCACAAGCTCATGCGCATGAGCTATTCAAGCATCATCCGCGAGTCGGAGGATTTCGGCGCCGCGCTGACCGACGCCGACGGCCAACCAGCTTTGCGAGTGCAAGATGAGCACGCCGCTGCAGTCGGGACCGATCCCCGGCTACATCCGCGGCATCAAGGCGACGCTTGCCGCGCGTGGCGACGCCATCCGCCCGGCGACGTCATCATGCACAACGATCCCGTACGGCGGCGCCTCGCACGGTCCGGACGTGGCGTTCTGCGTGCCGGTGTTTCTCGACGGCGAAGTTGATCGGCTTCTCCGTCGACGACGGCGCATCATCTCGACATCGGCGCGCTCACGCCCGGCAGCGCCGGCATCGTCGATGCCGTCGACACCTATGCCGAGGGCCTGCAGTTCAAGGCCATCAAGGTGTTCGACGAGGGGCGGCGCAATCACGCGGTCTGGCACATGCTGCGCGACAACATCCGCGCGCCGGACCTCGTGGTCGGCGACATGGAGGCGCAGATCAAGGCCGCCGAGATCGGTGCGGAACGCTATCTCGCCCTGGTCGGCCGATACGGGCTCGAGACGGTCAGCCTCGCCTATCTCGACCTGATGGATTACTCGGAACGCATGATGCGCGACGCCATCCGGGCGTTGCCCGACGGCACCTACCGCGCCGAGACGTTCATCGACGGTTATCTCGACAGCGCCGATCCGTCCCGCCGCGATCTGCCGATCCGGGTGGCGCTGACCGTTGCGGGCGATGAGATCACCGTCGATCTGACCGGCACCGCGCCGCAGGTGTCCGACCGGCCGATCAACATGCCTCTCGTGGGCACGGTGGACTGCGCCATCTGGCTTACGTTGCGGTCGATCCTGCTCGACTGCCGCGGTCTACGGCAGCGTGCCGCAGAACTCCGGCCTCACGCGGCCGATCCACATCGTCGCACCGCGCGGCACGCTGGCCAACCCGATCTTCCCGGCGCCGGTGATCGCGCGGTTCTACGCCGGGCAACGCGCTTGGCCGACACGGTGATGAAGGCGCTTGCGCAAGCGGTGCCCGCAGCAGGTCAGCGCCGGCATCGGCAATCTCCGCGTCATCGCCTTTTCCGGCCTCAACGAAAGCCGGCACTGGGTGCACATGGAGATCCTGGAGGGCAGCTACGGCGGGCGGTTCGGCAAGGACGGGATGGATGCGGTCGATACGCTCTACGCCAACACGCGGAACAACCCGATCGAGGACATCGAATCCCATCTGCCGCTGCGGGTGACGCAATACGAGCTGCGGCCGGAGCCGGCCGCTGCCGGCCGCTGGCGTGGCGGGATCGGAACGGTCCGCGAGTTTGTCGTATCTGGAGGACGGGGCGTTCTCGGTGGAGGGCGACGGCCATCGCTACCGGCCTTGGGGCTTGTCGGGCGGGCAGGAGGGCCGTGTGGCCATCCTGACGCTGCGCACGGAGAGCGGCGACGAAGCGCTGCCGTCCAAGGTGCCGTATCACCGGGCCAAGGCCGGCTACGTGCTGGCGTCCTTGGGACCGAACGGCGGCGGCTATGGCGAACCGCGCGAGCGCGATCCGGCGGACGTTCTGGCGGATGTGCTTGATGGCTATCTGTCGGAAGCGGATGCAAGGCGCGACTACGGCGTCGTCATTACCGGGCGCGCGGTTGACGAAGTCGGCGACGGATGCGCGCTGCGCAACAACTGACGGAGGCAGGCGATGCGCGCCATCCTGCTGACGGCCCCCTCGGGTGCCGACACCATGACGTTCGCAGAGGTTCCCGAACCGGCGCCGGGCGAGGTGAACTGCTGGTCAGCGTCGCCTACGCCGGCTGCAACTTCGCCGACACGATGATGCGCATCGGCACCTACCCGCACCCGAAGGGCTATCCGATCGTCGCCGGCCTAGAGATCGCTGGCCACGTTGCCGCGGTCGGCGCGGGCGTATCCGGCTTGGAAGGCGGGAGATCGGGTGGCCGCGTTCTCCGAGGAGGCGGGAGGTTTTGCCGATCGCTGTGTCGTGCCGGCCGAGCGCGCCATCCGGGTGCCGGACGGCATCGGCCTCGACACGGCGGCAGGCTTCGTCATCCAGGCGCTGACAGCCTGGAACATGCTGCACAACGTCAGCCGCACCGGCCCAGGCGACGTGATCCTGATGCACGCGATCGGCGGCGGCCTCGGCCTGTTCGCGACGCAGCTCGCGGTTCATGCCGGAGCGATCATGCTCGGGACCGTCGGCACGTCGGGGAAGGAGCGTCGCCCGCTCGAATACGGTGCAGCGCGCGTGTTCGACCGGACGCGGGAGGATTTCGCCGCCGCCGCGCTAGCCTTCACGGATGGGCGTGGGGTGGACAAGGTTCTGGATTCGGTCGGGGCTACCGTGCTGGATCGGAGCTTCGAGGCGGTCCGCAAGCTCGGTCACGTGGTCAGCGTCGGCGAGGCGGAGGGACGACCGCTGCCCAATTTGTGGGAGCGGCTGGTGCGTCGATCGCTGACCTTCACGCGCTTTCATCTGGGACACTGCGACTTCGGCTCGCAGAATTGGCGACGCGGCGTCGATGAGGTCGTGGGCGGCGTGCTCGACGGCTGGTTGAAGGTGCCCATCGAGCAGGTTTTCGCCTTCGAGGATGCAGCCGCCATGTACGCGCGGCTCGAGTCGCGTCAGGTTTCGGGCAAGTTGCTACTCGCGGTAGCCCCGACCTGATCGTCAGGCTGGCTTGGCGGCAGTCAGCACCCCGTAGCGCATAGCGCCGGTCCGGAAGGCGATCAGCAGGCGTACCATGGTCAGGGCGAAGACGCGGTCTGGCGCCCCGCTCCGCAGCACGAAACGCTGAGTGCGGCGGTCCGTCATCAGACGGCCGAGGCTCCGGCGCACGCACACCGACCAGGTTCGCGCGACGGCCGTGGTGACGTCCTCCGAACGCTCGACGCGGAAGCCGGCCGCGGCGAGCAGTCGCGCGTAGTCGCCGGCGTCGCCAAGGCCGGCCAACCGCCCCTCCCGGCAGATCGGTTCGAGAAGATGGCGCACGGCCCAGCGGCGCGCGGCCGGCGCAGCCAGCCAGGCGCAGACCACCAGCCGACCACCAGGGCGGAGCACGCGACACGCTTCGGCGAAGCAGCGAGCCAAGTCGGCCATATGCTCGGTGCTTTCGATTGCATAGGCACGGTCGAAAGCGCCGTCGGGAAGATCGTTGGCGAGCCAGTCTCCGACCCGCACGGCGAGCGTCCCTCGCGCGGGTCGCCGTTGCCCGGCCCGCGCGGCCTGGGCCGCCGAAAGCGTGAAGCCGGTTACAGCGAGGTCGTATGTCTCGGCGAGCCGAGCTGCCGTCGCGCCGTAGCCGCAGCCGATGTCGCAGACGGCCTGCCCCTGCGCCAGCTCGAGGCGATCCGCCACCAAATCGACCAGCGCGAGCACGGCGTCCTCCGGGCTTTCCCGACCGGTCAGCCAATAGCCGTGATGCAGATGCTCGCCCCAGATCGCTCGGTAGAACGGGTCGAGCGTCTCGTAGTGCGCGGCAACGGCGGCGCTGGATGTCGGGCTGTGCGGCCGGATCATCGGCGGTCAGCGCACCGAAACATACGCCACTAGAATCACGTAGCCGATGACGGCCACGGAGCCGTGCAGGGCCAAGGACACGCCGACGCCGCGGCCTCGGGTGCGGGCCAGGAGCGGGATGGCGATGCCAACTCCGAGCGCGCCGCCGAGCAGCGCCAGCCCGTCCCAGCCAAATGCGCCGACCGGCCGGTTCCCGCCGAGCAGCGCCCAGGCAAGCACGGTCCAGCCGGCCGCCCCGATGATGCCGTGCGTCAGTCCGAACGCGAATGGCGGCAGCGCGCCGCCCTCCGTCGCCCATAGATGCCAGGTCGCCAGCACCATGCCGAGCAGCACGGCCAGCGACAGGAGTGCGAACGCGATCAGGAGCATCGGCAAGAGCCGCCGGTCAGGCCGGCTTGCGCTTCAGTTGTCCCTGTCCGGCGGCGGGCTCGGCTGTCGGCGGGAACGCGTCGTCGAGCTTGCTGTCCCACAGCCGCACCCCGCCGGTGATCCCCGCCTCATTCGAAACCACCCGCGCGTTCCACGGCAATGTCAGCTCCAAGTGTTTGGCGTTGCCGCCCCCGATCAGCAGCGCGTCGTAACCGATCAGCGTTTCGAGGGCGGCGATCGTGCGCTCCACGCGCTTGTTCCAGCGCTTGGTGCCGATCCGGCCCAGCTCATGGGTGCCGAGATACTCGTCGTAGGTCTTCTTGCCGCGCGCGATGTGCTGGCCGATTTCGAGATGGGGCGCGATCCGCCCATCGTCGAACAGCGCGAAGCCGAACCCGGTGCCGAGGGTGATCACGCACTCGAGGCCGCTCCCCTCGATCACCCCCAATCCCTGCACGGTGGCGTCGTTCAGCAAGCGGGCGGGCGCGCCGAAGCGGGCCGCCGCCGCCTCGGCGAGCGCGAACCCGGCCCAAGACGGAGTGTCGAGATTAGGCGCGGTGCGTACCGTCCCGCCCCGCACCATGCCGGGAAAACCGATGCTGATGCGCTGAAACGGGCCGAGCGTCTCGATGAGGCCGGCAAGGGCGGCGAGCACCGCCTCGGGTCCGGCGGGATGCGGCGTGTCAACTCGTGCGGGGCCGGTAACGAAACTGCCGGCCCCGTTCAGCACCCCGGCCTTGAGCCGCGTACCGCCGATATCGATTGCGAGGGTGAGGGGGCCATCGTCCGCGTCCGTCATGCCGCGTCTATAACAGGCGCGGCGGTACGAAACACCAACGAGACGGTCCCTCGGACCCGGGCGTCAGCCGCCGAGATAGGCCTGCTCCAGCCGTTGCGGCAGCCGTTCCGCGCTGGTCGGCGCTTCCAGCACCACCCGCCCGCCCGCCAGCGCGTAGACCCGGTCGGCGAGGCGAAGCGCCTTCTCGATCAGCTGCTCGACGAGCAGGACCGCCACGCCCGTTTCGCGCAGGCGGGACGCGACGGCGAGCACGCGGTCGACCAGCACGGGCGATAACCCGGCCGAGGGTTCGTCCAGCATCAGCAGCCGTGGCCGGCGCACCAAGCCTTGCGCGACCGCCAGCATCTGCTGCTGCCCGCCCGACAGCGCGCCGCCTTGATCGGCGCGCTTGGCCGCGAGCTCGGGAAAGTGCGCGAGCGCCTCATCCACGCGCACCGCCCTTTCCCGGCGTGGCAGGTCGTAGGCGGCGAGCAGCAGGTTGTCCGCGACCGAGAGCTGTGTGAACACGCGATGCCCCTCGACCACGTGAACGAGGCCGTTGCGCGCCGTCCGGCGTGGACCGGCATTCTTAATGTCATGGCCGCCGAAGCGTACGGTGCCGCCGCTCGGTGAAAGCAGGCCGGAGACGGTGCGCAGCAGGGTCGTCTTGCCCGCGCCGTTCGGTCCGAGCAGTGCAACGATCTCGCCCGCGCCGACGGTGAGCGTCACCTGATGAAGCACCCCGATGCGGCCGTAGCCGGCCGATAGGCCGCCGAGTTCGAGCAGCGCGTCATCCGCCAAGATACGCACTCACCACGTCCTGACGCGCGCGGATCTCGGCCGGCGTGCCTCGCGCGAGCTCGCGGCCGAGATTGAGCACAGTCACCGTGTCGCAGATGTCGAAGATCAGGTCGGGGCGGTGCTCGACGACGAGCACGCCCGTGCCGCGCGCCGCGATCGCCTTGATGAGTTCACCCAGCTGCTCGATCTCCGCGGGCAAAAGTCCGGCGGCGGGCTCGTCGAGCATCAGGAAAGCCGGCCGCAGCATCAGCGCCCGGGCGATCTCCATGAAGCGAAGCTGGCTGTGCTGCAGCCGGTCGGCCCGCATGGTTGGCCATTGGTTCGAGCCCGACGGCGCGCAAGGCCAACATCGCCGCGTCATGCAGAACGCGCTCGTCACGGCCGTGGCGCGGCAAAGCAAACAGCGCCTCGCCGAAGCTCGCGCGACCCTCGATGGTGCCGCCGATGATCACGTTGGTGAGCAGGCTTGCCTCGCCCACGAAGCGTGGCGTCTGAAACGTCCGGGCGATGCCGAGCCGGGCGCGCATCTGCGGCAGCCCGGGCGGAAGCGTGTGCGCGCCCAGGCGCACGGAGCCGGCCTCCGGACGGTAGAACCCGCCGATCACGTTGAGCGCCGTCGTCTTGCCCGAGCCGTTGGGACCGATCAGGCCATGCACCGTGCCCGGCTCGAGCACCAGGTCGAGCCCGTCCAGGGCGCGCACCGCCCCGAAGCGGAGCACCACGCCCGCGAGCCGGATCGCCGCTTCCGCGGTCGTGTGGTTGAGGAACTCCGCAAGCAGTGCCGGGCGGGGTGCGATCGGGCGGGTGGTGTCGAGCTTGCGCCGCGCCGCCACGTCGAGCAGCTCGGTGATGCCGCCCGGGGTCACGAGCACGATGACGAGCAGCAGCGCGGCGTACAGAACCGTCGACCAGGCAACCGGCGGTGCGGCGAATTCGGTGAGAACGGTGACCAGGATGGTGCCAAGCAGCGGCCCCAGCACCGAGCCGCGTCCTCCGATCAGGATGGCGATGAAGAACAGCACCGATAAGTCGAAGGTGAAGGCGTCGGGCGTGATGTAGGACTGGAGGGCGGCAAACAGGCCGCCCGCCACCGCGGCCGTGCCGCCCGCGAACAGGAACACGGTAGCGAGCAGCGCTGGCTTGGAGATGCCCGTCGCTTCCGCCGCCACTTCCGCGTCGCGCACTGCGATCAACCCGCGGCCGAACCGGCTCTCTGCAATGTTCGCCGTCATCCAGGTGCAAAGTCCGGCCAGCACCGCGCAAAGTGCGTAGAGGCCCCACGCCGTGTCGAACGGGGGCGGCAAGCGCGGGCCGGCGATCCCGATGCCACCGCCGGTGACGCTCTCCCAAGCCAGCGCGATTTGGGTCACGATCGTCGCGAAGCCGAGTGTCGTCATGGCGAAGTAGAAAGTGCGCAGGCGGAGCGCCGGCAGCCCGACGATCAGGCCCGCAAGCGCGCCCGTGGCGCCGGTGGCGACAAGTGCGGGCGGGGCGGGCCAGCCTACTCCCGCGAGCACCGACATGGTGTAGGCGCCCACCGTGAGCAGCGCCACCCAGCCGATCGCGAGCTGGCCGCCGAAACCGACGACGAGGTTGAGGCCCGAGACGAGCACCCAGTAGATCGCGGCGCGCGTGCCGATCGGCGCCCAGTAATCATTGCCGATGAACGGCAGCGCCGCCGCAAGCGCGGCAATTGCCAGGAATGGCAGGGTGCGGGCCATTTCGTTCAGACCCGCCGTGCCGCGCGCGCACCCCCAAGGCCCGAGGGTGCCGCGAGCAGCACGACGATGAACACCAAGAACACGGCAACGGAGGCGAACACCCCGCCGACCGCATAGTTGGCGACCTGCTGGAACACCCCAACGGCGAGGCCACCTGCCACGGCACCCCGATTGCTGCCGAGCCCGCCGAGGGCGACGGGCACGAAGCCATAAAAGTTCAGCAAGCCTCCATTGGCGAAGTTCGCGAGCAGGAGTTCACCCCCGGCAAAGCCGGCCAGCCCGCCGATCGCCCCGGCCAGCGCATAGCTCCCGATGCGCAGGTTCCGCTCCGGCAGGCCAAGCGCGCGGGCGGCAAAACTGTCGTCCGCGGTGGCGAGGAATGCGCGGCCGACCAGGGTGCCGCGGTTTAGCAGCTCCAGCCCCGCCGCCACCGCGGCGCAAGCGAGCAGCGGCAACCAGAACTTCTCATCGAGCGGGCCGGCCGCGGCCGTGCCGAACAGGCGCGGAAAGGGCTGCGGCTCCGTGCTCCATTCAAACGCCGTGAACTGCTGGATCAGGAGGGCGAAAGCCAGGGTGGAGAGCACGTAAAGATGCTGGTCGAGCCGGCCAAGCACCGGTCGCACCGCGACGAGTTCCGTCAGCACGCCGACCGTCGCGCACGCAGCGAGCGTGAGCACGAACGCAACGGGGCCGGGAAGATGCAGCCGGGTAATGAACAGCGCTCCGAACACGCCGCCCAGCATCCCGAGCTGCCCGGCGGTGAAACTCATCACCCCCGAGGCGGCGAACATCACGTTGTAGGTGATGCCGATCAGCGCGTACACCGCGCCGATGGCGAGGCCGGAGGCGAGAATCGCGGCTAGCATGTCTCGAGGGTCACGAATCTTCCGACGCGCGCGCGGGCCGGTGAGCGGCGCGAGCCAGCCGATGCGGACGGCCTCCGCTTGCGCGATTGCCGGCCGCGCAAGCGACGCTCCCGCCGCTCCGCTCAGCACGAAGCCCTGCCGCGTGATTTCCATGCCGTCCTCCCGGCAGTCGGTCGAAGGATAACCCTGCCGTGAAGCTATAACAGCCGCCGAAGCGCGTCGGCGACGGTGCAAACCTCGTCGTCGCCAAGCTCGGGGTAGACCGGGAGGCTGAGCACGGCGGAAGCGGCGGCCTCCGTCGCCCGGCAGGCAGCAGGGCCGAGCGCCACGCGACCCTCGTAGGCCGGCTGCCGATGCACCGGGACCGGGTAGTGGACCGCACTTCCCACCCCGGCCTCCCGCAGCCGGGCCCGCGCCGCTTCGCGGTCGGGCACCCGGACGACGTATTGGTGGAAAACGTGCGTCGCACCGGCGCGGCGCGCCGGCGGGCGAATAGCGGTCCGCGCCAGTGCGGTGTCGTACTCGGCAGCGATCGTGCCCCGGCGCGCGTTCGCCCGGTCGAGATGCGCGAGCTTGACCCGCAAGACCGCGGCCTGCAGTTCGTCGAGCCGGCTATTCACGCCCGCTGCCTCGGAAAGCTGGTGCCTCCGCCAGCCGGTACTGGCGCAGCGCCGCCAGACTGGCGGCGAGGTCGGCGTCGCTCGTTGCGAGCACGCCGCCGTCACCGAGCGCGCCCAGGTTCTTCGTCGGATACAGGCTGAACGCCCCCACCGCGCCCCATGTCCCGAGCCGCCGCCCATCCAGCGCTGCGCCGTGTGCCTGGCTGCAATCCTCGATCATTGCGACATCGTGCTGCGCGCACACCGCGCCGATCGCGCCGATGTCGGCCGCACCACCGTAGAGATGCACCGGGATCGCCGCGCGGATCGGCGGCAGGCCCGATGGTGGATGGGCCAGCAGCTCAGCAAGTTCGCCGGCGTCCATCGTGTAGTGCAGCGGGTCGATGTCGAGCAGCACGGGGACAGCGCCCGCCATCTCGATCGCGGCGACCGTGGCGACGGCGGTGTGCGAGACGGTGGCCACCGCGGCCCCCTGGCCCACGCCGAGCGCCCGCAACGCCAGCACCAGGGCGTCCGTCCCGTTGCCGCAGCCTACGGCGTGCGCCGCCCCAAGCCAGCGTGCGAACTCCTGCTCGAAGCCGGCGACCTCCTGCCCCAGGATGTACCAGCCGGAGCCGAGCGCCCGGGCCACCGCAGCGTCGATCTCGGCCTTCAGTGCGCGATAGGCCGCGCCGGGGTTTGCGGACGGAATCACGCCCGGCTTCCGGGTCAGAGATACTCGGCCAACCGCGGCCGGAACCAGTCAAGCGAACGCCCGATCCCTTCCTCCAGACCGACCGCCGGTGCCCAACCCGTCACGCTACGGAACGCAAGGTCGTCGGCGTGGTAGCTGCCGATATCGATACGGGCGCGGTCCGCTGGGAAAGGCCGCATCGCATAGCAGGCCGCGCCTCCCGTGAGCTTCACCAGCAGCTCGGCGATCTCGTGCAGGGACGCGGGTGTCGCACCGCCGATGTTGAAGATGCGCCCATGGCAGGCGGGGGTGGCGGCGGCGAGCAGGAAGGCCTCCGTCACGTCGTCCACATAGGTGAGGTCGCGCAGTTGATCGCCTCCCCACACCTCGAACGGCCGGCTTTCCAGCACGCAACGGATCCATATTCCGAGAAAGGTCTGCCGGGCGTCCCGGATCCGCAGGCGCGGGCCATAGCAATTGGTCAATCTGAGGGACACCACCGGGCGGCCTTGCGCCCGATGCTCGATCATCCAGTACTGCTCGCCCGCGAACTTGGACACTCCGTTGGCGTCGGGAGGTGCGACCGGGTGCGTTTCGTCAACCGGCAAACGAAGCGGGCGACCATAGAACTGGCGCGTGGAGGCGTGAACCACGATCGCGTCCGGTGCCGCCTCCCGCGCAGCCTGGATCAGCCGAACCTGAGCGACCGCATTCACCGCGATGTCTGCAAGCGGGTCCTGCTGCCCGCCCATATGGCTGGTCTGAGCGGCCAAATTGAAAATCACTGACGCGCCCTCGCAAAGGGGGCGCAGATCGGCCTCGCGGATATCGGCCCGTACCAGCTCGACCGCAGCACCTTGGAGATTTGCTGCGTTCGCGCCGCCGCCGAACAGGAAGCCGTCGAGTGCCGTCACTCGCGCGCCCCGGGCAGCGAGAGCATGGCATAGGTTGGAGCCGAGAAATCCCGCCCCGCCCGTCACCAGGACCTTGCGGCCGCTCCACTCCGCGTTCGCCATGACGCCCTCATGCGGGCCGAACGTGGCGGGAGCAAGGCGTCAGCGCATCCCCGTGATCGATGCGCTCACCGCGCGTGGATCGCGGGACGGCCAGCGGCCGGCATCGACCTGCGCAAGGAACGCGCCCACCAGACGGTTGAATTCGTCGGGATCTTCGAGATTGATGCCGTGGCCGCAATTCGGCATGACGGCGAGGGCTGCTGACGGGATGGTCTGCTTCATCAGCAACCCGGGTTGCAGGCAGGGCCAATCCTCGTCACCGGTGAGCACCAGCGTGGGCACGGTGAGCGCCTTCATGCGATCCACAAGATCGAACAAGGAGGGGCGCTCGCGTTGCACGCCCAGTTGCGTGTTGGCGGAGCCGACGGCCGAGTGTTCGGCAAGCTGGGCCCGGAATTCGGCGAAGCCGCGCGGGTCCTTGTTCTCGAATTGCACGCGGGTCGGGCCGTAGGCGTATTTCGCCGCGAACGCCGCCATTCCGTTGTCGCGGATGAACGCCACCACGGCCTCGGCTTCAGCGCGGAACTTGTCGCGCGTCGCAGGCTCCGCACCATAGCCGCAGCCGGCTACGACCAGCGATCGGGCGCGGGCCGGGTGTCGCAGGCCGAAGTGCAAGGTGGCGAAGCCGCCCATTGAGAGCCCCACAACATGCGCGCGCTCGAGGCCGAGATGGTCGAGCATGGCGCGGATGTCGTCAGCGGCGCGGTTCTGCGAGTAGAACGCCACGTCGTCCGGCACGTCCGAGGGCGGGTAACCGCGCGCGTTGAAGGCAACCGCGCGGAAGCGTTGCCCAAAGTGCCGGAGCTGCGGCTCCCAGCTGCGCCAATCCCCGGCAAACTCGTGCACGAAGACCAGGGGGGCGCCTTTCCCGGTTTCCTCATAGTAGAGGCGCACCCCGTCATCCGTGGTTGCGTGCGGCATCATCCCCTCCAATGGCAGGCGCTGGTGCGTGGCGAGCCGAAGCAACGCCTCACTCGCGGTTGAACTCGTCGTCGGTCTCGTCCACGGCGTCGTCCGGCGGCAACCTGTAGCGCGCCGCGCCGATTTCATCGAGCCGCTCGAAATCGGTAAAGCGTTGGGGCCGCATTCCGGCCATGAAGCGACCGCAGCCGTGGCTCCAAAGCTCGCCGAATGCGAACTCGGGCCGGTAGTCACCTGCCGGAAGGTGGTCGAGCGTCACGGTCGCGCGTGGGGAAATGAATACGCTCGCCGCGGACGCGCCGCTCGCATCCCGCATCTTCAACACCACGGGCTGGTCGCGCAGGTTCTGCACCGCAATCGCCGCCCTGCCGGTACCCCGTCTGGCGAGGATCTCGTTGTTCGCGGGCGGCGGGCCTGCCTCGTAGATGCAGCGCGCCTTCATCGCCGCGGCCGCGTCGCCGGGCGCCACGCGATCGGCGTAGACAAAACCGTCGCGTCCGTCGGCCGTGCGTACTGCAACCATGCCGCCGGGGATCGGCTCAGGGGCCGTGACGAGCGACGTGAAAGGGGCGAGTTGGCCAGCGGGAAGGTAGCGGCTGTCCCCCGAACCGCGTCGCCAGAGGGTCGCCGCATCGCCCGCAGGGAGAACGTAGCCGTTGCTCGCCTCGCTGGTCGGCAAGGGTGGGGGTGCGGTCGGGAGCGCGGTCGGCGGAGACTGCGGCGTGGATGGCGCGGCAGCCGGCGGAGCGGCGCGCCCGAGGGACCGCGCGGCCGGCGGCGGCCGTGATCGCCCGAGGCCACCAAGGCCGATCGCCAGGGCGAGTAGCGCGACCGCGGCTCCACCTGCCCAGAGCCCGGCGGCCAAGCCAGTCGGCCGCGGCCATGGCATCGCCGGGATCTCGAGTTCGGCGGCCTCCTGCATCGGGTCGAGATCGTCCTCGATACCTTCGTCTCGTTCTGCTGCGTCCGGCTCGGCTAGCGGCCGGGCCGTGCGGTCGAGTGCCGCACGATCGTACGCCGCGCGGCGCCGAGGGTCGGCGAGCACGTCATAGGCGGCGCGGACCCGCATGAACTGCGTCGCATCGCCAGTTCCGGGCACGTCCGGGTGCACACGGCGCGCCGCGGCACGGAATGCCGCCGCGATCGTCTCGCCCGACGCCTCAGGGTCGATGCCGAGGGTTCGGTAGTGTCCCTCCGGGTCGTCGTCGGCCACCATGGGGCGATCATATTGGTTCCCGCGGCATCCGTCTGGACCCCACGAAATCTGGCCTCCAACGAGGTTCGACGGGGCGAGGCCCGCCAGGTACGCTCGCCGAGCAAGGGGCGATCACAGGTATCCCCGGCGCCCAATCATCGTGGCCGACGAGGCGACCTCGTGGTGCAGCCGCGCCGGCGTCGTGGTAGCCGAGACGTTGGAGCATCCGAAGATGCGCAGCCGTTCCTCGGATAGGTGAGTTGCCGGTCAGGAAGTCGTGGCCGCCTCTCCTGGCCCGGTAAACGGGATGCGAAGGGAGTGCAGGATGGTGGAGGCGACCCTGCCGGCCGTGTTTATGCGAGGCGGCACCAGCAAGGCCATCATGTTCGACGGCCGGATGCTGCCGACTGATCGCGCTCAATGGGATGCGCTGTTCATGGCGGCGATGGGGACGCCCGACCCGTACGGCCGTCAGCTCGACGGCATGGGCGGCGGCGTTTCGTCGCTGTCCAAGGTTTGCGTCGTCGTCCCGTCCGACCGCGAGGATGCCGACGTGGACTACACCTTCGCTCAGGTGCAGGTGCGCGACCCGTGCGTCGATTATCGGGGCAATTGCGGCAACATGTCGTCGGCAGTGGGACCGTTCGCGGTGGACCAGGGCCTGGTCTCCGCACAAGGCAAAGCGGCCACCGTGCGCATTTTCAACACCAACACCGGCAAGCTGATCCACGCCACCTTTCCGTTGGAGGGCGGCAAGGCCCAGTACAGCGGCGATCTTTCCATTCCCGGAGTAAGTGGCACCGGCGCGCCCGTCCGGCTCGATTTCATCGCTCCCGGCGGCGCCACGACCGGCCGGCTGCTGCCGACCGGCCGCGTGCTCGATCGGCTAGAGTTGCCGGACGCTCCGCCGATCGAGGCCTCCATGGTGGATGCCGCCAATGCCTGCGTGTTCGTCCGAGCGGGCGACCTCGGGCTCGGCGGGCGCGAACTGCCCGACGAGTTGGACGCGCGCCCGGATCTGCTCGGGCGGCTGAACGAGATACGGGTGCGGGCGTCGCTCGCGATGGGGATCGCGCGGTCGGAGGAGGAGGCGCGCGCAATTCGCATGGTCCCATTCGTCGGGATGGTCAGCGCCGCCGCCGACGCGCCGACCTTGTCCGGCTCGCCGATCCGCGCCGCCGAAATCGACCTTGCGGCGCGTGTCATCTCTAACGGCCAGCCCCACCGGGCGCTGCCGCTCACCATCGCGCTTTGCACGGCGGTAGCGGCGCGCATCGACGGCAGCGTAGTCGCCTCCGTGCTGTCACCCGACGCGCCGCGGCGAGGGCGGCTGCGCCTCGGGATGCCGTCGGGCGTGCTCGCCGTCGAGGCCGAGGTGGAGCGGACAGCGGACGGCGCGTGGTTCGCGCACAGCGGCGCTTTCTATCGGACCGCGCGGCCGCTGTTCAGCGGCGCGGTGCACATTCCTTCCCGGTAGCCTTGTCATGCGGCTAGGCCGCGCGCATCCGCAACGCCGTGCCGCGGCTCGAAACCCTGGGCCGGGGCGAGCTTCCCGCCCTGCTCTGCCACCTGCGCTAGCGGAGAGGCCACTCCAAGCAGACGATCCGGAGGACGTTCGATGACAGGGTACGACGTGATTGTGGTGGGCGCCGGCAACGCCGCGCTGGCCGCCGCTGTTTCGGCGAAGGAGAACGGCGCCGAGCGCGTCCTGGTGCTGGAGAAAGCGCCGCGCGAGATGCGTGGCGGCAACACGCATTGGAGCGGCGGCGTGCTCCGCTTCGCGTTCGATGATCCGCGCGAGATCGGCCCGTTGCTGCCGGGCGTTGAGGACGAATACGAGGATTTCTACGGCGGCATCCAGCCCTATACCCGGGACGACTTCCACGGCGACCTGATGCGCGTCACCTCGGGGCAGACCGACCCCGTGCTGTCGCGCGTGCTGGTCGGAAACTCCAAGGACACGGTGTTCTGGATGAACCGGGTCGGCCGCGTGTCGATGGAGCCGGCGATCACCCTGACCGGCGTGCGCCAGGGCAACCGCGTGGTGTGGGCGCGCGGTCTCGTGGTGCGGGCGGAGCATGAAGGCGTTGGCCTGTCGCGCAGCTGGTTTGCGACCGCCGAGCGAATGGGCATCGAAATCCGCTACGGCGCGAGCGCCGTCGCCTTGCTGCAGGACGAGCGCGGCGCGGTCTCCGCTGTGCGGGTGCGCGACGACGATGGGGTGACGGAAATTCCGGGGCGTGCCGTCGTGCTCGGCTGCGGCGGGTTCGAGGCCAACGTGCAGATGCGCACCCAGCACATCGGACCGCTGGTCGGTGCGGCCAAGGTGCGCGGCACCCCGCACAACCAGGGTGACGGGCTGCGCATGGCGTTGGCGATCGGCGCGATGCCCTGGGGCCAATGGAGCGGCTGCCATGCCACCCCAATCTCCGCCGATTGGGGCAACTTCGCGCCGCGCGAGCTGACCGATCGCAGCAATCGGCTGAGCTATCTTTACGGCGTGATGATAAACCGCCGGGGCCGCCGCTTCGTCGACGAGGGCGAGGACGGTGCAATGTTCACCTATGCGAAGTTCGGCCGCGCCATCCTGGCCGAGCCTGGCGCCAGGGCGTATCAGCTGTTCGATTCCCAGGTCGTGCATCTGCTGGAGCCGCGTTACGCGACCAGCGAGCCGCTCGTCGCCGACACGATTGAAGCGTTGATCGAGCAACTCGACATTGACGACAAGCCGCAGGCGCTGCGCACCTTGATGGAGTACAACGGCGCCGCCAAGCACGCGGCGGACGGGTTTGATCCGTCGCGCAAGGATGGGGTGAGCACGACCGGCCTCGCGCTCGAGAAAACCAATTGGGCGATCAAGCTCGAGACGCCGCCGTTCTACGCCTACACGCGCCACGGGTGGCATCACCTTCACTTTCGGGGGTCTGAAGGTGGACGAGAACGCTCGCGTGATCGGCACCGACTGGCGGCCGATCCCCGGCCTGCTGGCGTGCGGGGAGATGATTGGCGGCCTGTTCTACGACAACTACCCGGCCGGCACCGGCCTCGTATCCGGTGCCACGTTCGGCCGCATCGCCGGACGCAATGCCGCGCAGCTCAACTCGAACAGCCGCGCGCTCAAGACGGACGAGGTGGAGGATGCGGCCCCGTCCGGCCAGTGACGCATGTCACTGCCCTAGCCACGATCCGAGCGCAGGTTTGGAGCAGCGCAATCAGATCGCGCTGCACGCTCAGGGGAGGAACGGGATGCTGCCACTCATCGGACTGGCCGCTTACGTCGTGCCGGAAATTATCCGGCTGATCGGCGGCGACAAGACCGGCACGCTTGCGACCAAGGTGAGTCAGGTGACTCAGGAAATCGTCGGCACAACGGACAAGTCGCAGGCGCGCGCAAAGATTGCCGACCCAGCTATCGCCGCGCAACTCCAGGGGCGCTTGGCGGAGGTCGCGCTTGAGGCGCAAAAGGCGCAGCTCCAGGCGGAGGCGGACCAGCGGCAAGCGGAACTCGACCAACTCAAGGCGACCCTTGGGGACACGCAAGGGGCGCGCGACCTGCTCGGCCGGCTTGCGGACAAGGAAAGCCCGTCGCGTGGGGCGCGCCCGTCGTGTCGGTGATCATCGGCGTGGGCTTCTTCCTGATCCTGGGGATGGCGATCTTCGGAAGCAGCTACATCAAGGATACCAACAACAACATCGTTTATACGCTCGTCGGAACGATGGCGACCGCGTTCGCGACCATGATCTCGTTCTGGCTTGGCTCGTCCCAGGGCTCGCGCAACAAGGACGAGACGGTGCGGCAGATGCAGCTTACGCACGCGGTGCAGACGGCCGACCTGGTCGCAAGAGCACAGCAGTCGAACGCAGCGCCAGTAGACACGGCACCACCTGCTCCCGTCGCCGCGGAACCGCCTGTTCGAGCGACCCAGGGCGCCAACGTCGTGCCGCTTCCCGCCACGCGTCCCAGCAACTTCATCCCCTGCTTGCACGAGGTCCTGCATCTCGAAGGCGCCTATTCCGACGATCCGCGCGACCCGGGCGGCCCGACCAACTTCGGCATTACCCGTGCGGAACTGGCCGACGTCCGGCGGGTCGCCGTCAGCTCGCTGAGCGAAGCAGATATGAAGGCGCTAACCCTTGACGAGGCCGAGGCGATCTATCGGTCGCGCTACTGGAACGTGATGCGCTGCGAGGACGTGCCGGCCGGGGTGGACTTGATGCTGTTCCACTTCGGGGTAAACGCCGGAACCAAAGCGAGCATCCACGTGCTCCAGCAGACGGTCGGGACGGACGTGGACGGCATCATCGGGCGGCAAACGATCGCTGCGGCGTGCCGGCTCGACGCCCGAGCGCTGATCCCGATGCTGGCGGACGCGCAGTTGGCGTACTACCGCACATTGAACAACTGGAGTACTTACAGCAACGGCTGGACCAATCGCGTCAAACAGGCCAAGGACGCCGCACTCGGGATGGTAACGCCGTCAGCAACAGTGCTGCCGTTCGCGGCGTGAAGGGCGAGTGGCGCGGGTGCCGTCCGCGCCACCCTTATTAACTGCGTGCCTGTTCCACCGCACGGCGGATGAGTGCCGCCGTCGAGGGCAGCTCGAGCTTGTTCCGCAATTGCGCAATGAGGCTCGCGGACGTCCGATAGCTCACGCCCAATCGTTCGGCGACGCGGGCGATGCTCAGCCCTTCAGCCAACAAATCGAGCACCTCGCGCTCACGCGGGGACAGCCGCGGCTCCCGGCGCAGACTGGACAAGGCGACCTGCCTCGCGGCGACCGCGCCCAGATAGCGTTCCCCCGCCATCACCCGCTCGATCGCTTCTAGCAGCGCGTCGGGGTTGTCGGATTTCGTCACATAGCCCATCGCCCCGGCGTCCATTGCGCGCGAAACGAAGCTCGGCTCCTCGTACATGCTGAACACGATCACGCGGCACGTCGGGTCTTCCGCCCGCAACCGCCGCAGCACGTCGAGGCCGCTGCCATCGGGTAGGTTCAAGTCCAGCACGACGACGTCCGGGTGCTCGGCCGCGAATAGCCGTTCTCCCTCCGCACCGGTGCGCGCCTCGGTGATCGCCGACCTTTCTCCGAGCAGCAACCGGCAGGCATCGCCCACGATCGGGTGGTCCTCGATCAGCAGGGTACGCACGCCGCCTCCTCCAGCGGGAGCCGGGCTTCAACCAGCGTCCCACCCTCCGGGGCACGTCGAGCGCTGAACGTCCCGCCGGCCTGGCGTACGCGCTCCGTCATGCCGAGCAACCCGTAGCCGCGCCGCGCCGCGCCCGGCACGGTGCCCTCCGGGAGGCCGCGCCCGTCGTCGCGGACCTGAAGATGCAGAGCGCCCGACCCCGTTGCGAGTGCGACGAGGACACGCCGGGCCTCGGCGTGTCGAGCCGAATTGGTCAAGGCTTCCTGCACCACGCGGAACACCGTCAACGCCAAGCCGGGGTCGGGTTCCGGTGGGCTATCCGGCATATCCAGCGTCCAGACGACCTCCGGCAATCGCGCGCGCCACGAGGCCACCAGCGCGCGCAGCGCTTCGGCTAGCCCCATTTCGTCGAGAACCATGGGACGCATTCGCGCCAGCATCCGGCTGTTGATCCGCTGCAATCCGTCCGCGTGCATGGCGAGCGAGCGGGCGCGAGCTGGTATGCCGGCAGGCTTGCCCTCCGCCGACCAGCGGAGAATGCAGGCGGCATCCGCGCGCATCCCAAACAACAGCGGCCCGATCTCGTCGTGCAACTCGCGCGCGAGCTCCCTCCGTTCCGCTTCCTGCGCCGACATGAGCCGTTCGATCAGGTGCCGGTTGTCGGCCGTCGCCTCGGCCAGCGCGCGCGAGAGGCTGTTGAACTGCGCGCCGACGCGCCGGAGCTCCGCCGTTTCAATGGAGGGGACCGAGACCGCCTCGCCGCGCTCAAGGTGGTCGAACGCGGCGGCGAGCTGGCGCAAAGGGCGCAGCCCGCGCGAGACGGCAACGCCGATAAGCACGATGGTAGCGGCCCAGATCGTGACCAGCAGCACCGCCAAGGTAACCAGCTCGCCGAGAATCTCGTCGATCTCGTCGTACGGATTGGACCGCATGATGATCGTACCGAGCAGGCGGCCGTCGATTGTCACGGGAAATGTTTGCGCAACCGGCGTCGGCGCGAGCGCGCGCGCAAGCAGGCCGTGCGGCTTCCTTTCGGACACATCACTGAAAGCGAACGTGACATGGCGCACGCGCGGCAGGTCGGCGATCAGTGCCTTATAGGCGATGTCGATGTCGGGCGATTGCCGAACATCGTGCAGCGCATCGAGCAGTAGCTGTTCGCCGAGCCGCATGCCGGATTGCACCTCGGCCTGCACGCGCCCGCGTGCCCCGGCGACAATGAGCACAATGGTTGCGACCAGCCCGGCAAGCAGGATCGCGGTCGGGATCAGGATCAGCCGCACCCGCAAGGAGGAGAGGTCGGCCTTCGGCAGCCGCATCGTCGTGATCTTCTGCAAAAAGTGCTGGTCCGCCCGCAAACAGTCGCGTTGACCCACCGGATGATCGTTCCTTTAGTGCCGTCGGCGCAAGGGCGCCCACCGGGGAAACGACGTGCCGATCCGATTTCGCGCTGCCGCCGCCGTACTTTGCCTGCCCGCCGCGGCGCTGGCCCAGACTGCTTCGGCTCCAGCCCCGTCTCCTGCGCCCGCTGCCGCCCCTGGCACGGCGATGGAGCTGCCTCAGGTCGAAGTAATCGGCTCGACGCCGTTGCTCGGCTCCGGGATCGATCGCGACAAGGTGCCGTCAGAGACCAGCACACTGAACAGTCGAGACATCAGGCGCGATGGCACGCCCAATTTGCTGCGGGCGTTGGAGGAGCAAACGCCGGGCGTCACGCTCGACAACGCGGCGAGCAACCCCTATCAGCCGAACCTGTTCTATCACGGGTTCCAGGCATCGCCCCTGCAAGGCAACGCCCAGGGCTTGGCGGTGTACCTGAACGGCGTGCGCTTCAACCAGGCGTTCGGCGAGACGGTGAACTGGGACTTGCTGCCCGACATCGCGATCGACCGGGTGGATGTGGTCGGAGCCAACCCCGCGTTCGGGTTGAACGCTCTGGGCGGCGCTCTGTCGGTGCGGACCAAGAACGGGTTCAATACCCAGGGTGGCGACCTCACTCTGTCCGGCGGTTCGTTCGGCAGGGTCCAAGGCGAGTTCGAATATGGACTGCAACGCGGGGACGTCGCGACCTACGTCGCCGGCACTGCGATACATGGCGAAGGTTGGCGTGACCAGCAATCGTCGGACTTGTACAACTTCTTCGGCGACGTCGGCTGGCGCGGCCAAAGTTCCGAGCTGCATCTCAACATCGTTGCCGCCGACACGAACCTGAACGGGCCGGGCACCTCGCCAGTCGAGCTGATCGCGGTCGATCCCGCGCTGCAGTTCACCGCTCCCAACAACATATCGAACAAGTACCTGCTGATCAGCCTGAACGGCAGCGCCGAGTTGAGCGACGCGACATCCGCGCAAGGTGTCGCCTACTACGACTACTTTCGCCAGCGCGTCTTGAACGGCAACGTTTCCGCCTTCGGGGTTTGTCCCGACGGCGGCTTCCTGTGCGACGAGGCGGGCAACTTCGCGACCGACCGCGCCGGCAACCCGATCCCGGACTTCCTGAGCGGCGGCCCCTATTCGCAGCTCGACCAGCAGACCACGAACACAAACGGCTTCGGCGTCTCGGGGCAGATCACCAACAAGACGCCCGTGTTCGGCTTTGCCAATCAGCTCGTCGTGGGCGCGAGCTACGACGGCGCCCGCACCGGATTTGGGGCGGTGTCCTCCATCGGGGGATTGGCGCTCAATTCGCGCGATTTCGTCGGGCCCGGCATTCCGATCGACCAGCCGGACGGGTCGGTCGCACCCGTGCAGGTTGGCATAAGCAACAATGCCTATGGCTTCTTCCTGACCGATACGCTGGATCTGACACAACGGCTCTCGCTCAACGCCGGCGGTCGCTTCAACGCGGTGCAGATCAACCTCCAGGATCAGATCGGCACGGCGCTGAACGGCCAGCATGTCTATAACCGGTTCAACCCGAATGCGGGGCTGACCTATCGCGTGGCGCCGTGGCTGACGCTCTACGGCAGCTACGCGGAATCCAATCGCGCCCCCACCGCCGCCGAGCTTTCCTGTGCGGATGCCGCAAGCCCCTGCTCGCTCGCCAACTTCTTCGTCGGCGACCCCAACCTCAAGCAGGTCGTCGGCCACACCTACGAGGCTGGGCTGCGGGGGCGCGTCAAGCCGTTCGACGGCACGGTGCTGACCTGGAACACCGGCTATTTCCACACCGACCTCGACGACGACATCCTGTTCACCAATAGCCCGATCGTCGGCCGTGCGTTCTTCCAGAACGTCGGCTCCACCCTGCGGCAGGGCTTGGATGCGAGCGTGTCGCTCAAGGCCGACCGTTGGTTCGCGTATGTGTCGTATTCCTATATCGACGCCACGTTCCAGAGCGGGTTCATCGAATCGAGCGAGAACAACCCGGCCGCGGACGCCAACGGCAACATCACGGTGCGACCCGGAGACCGCCTGCCCGGCATCCCGCGCCACCTCGTCAAGTTCGGCGGAAGCTACCGGGTCACGGATAAGTGGACCGTAGGAGCGAGCGCCGTCGCGGCCTCCGGGCAGGTGCTGTTCGGCGACGAAGCCAACCTGACGCCGAAAACGCCCGGCTATTTCCTGCTGAACCTCAACACGAGCTACCAACTCACAGCCAACGTGCAGCTGTTCGGGGTCGTCGAGAACGCGGCGAACGCGCGCTTCTACACGTTTGGCACGTTCAGCCCGACGTCGGCGATTCCGATCGTCCAGGCGCCCGGAGCAACCAATCCCCGCAGCTACAGCCCGGGTCCCCCGGTCGGCGGACTAGTGGGCGTGCGGGCGACGTTCTGAATGCCGGGGACGCCAGTGCGTCAGCTTTGCATGGACGGCGGATGCGTCGCGAGCCAATGGCGGGCGATCTCCTCGCGGCGGCAGACCCAGACGTCGTCGCGGCCGCGCACGTAGTCGAGAAAGCGCGCCAGCCCGCGCGCGCGCGCCGGGTGCCCCAGCAGCCGGGCATGCATCCCGACCGACATCATCTTTGGCGCACGAGCGCCTTCCTCGTAGAGCACGTCGAACGCGTCGGTCAGGAACGCCGCGAAATCGTTTGCGGTGCCGATGTTGCCGCGATGGAACTTCACGTCATTGGTCGATAGCGTGTACGGCACGACGAGATGCGGCCGATCCGCCACCGTCACGTAGTACGGTAGCTCGTCGTTGTAGGCATCGCTGTCATAGAGGAACCCGCCATGCTCGTGCACCAGCCGGCGGGTGTTCACGCTCGGCCCGTAGCGGCAGTACCAGCCGGCGGGCGGCGCCCCCATCGTCCGCTTGAGGCTTTCGACCGCGCGCGCGATGTGTCGCCGCTCCTCGTCCTCCGGCAACCGGAAGTGCTCCACCCAGCGCCAGCCATGGCAACAGATGTCGTGCCCGGCCTGCTTCAGCGCCGCCGCGACCAGGGGCTGTTGCTCGAGCACGAGCGCGCAGGCGAAGCCGGTAAGCGGCAACTGGCGGCTCGCGAACAGGTCGAGGACGCGCCAGATCCCGACGCGGCTGCCGTACTCGAACATCGACTCGGCCGCGAGATCGCGCTCCCCGCGCGGCACCGCCATGTCGTTCATCTCGGTGAGCGTCGCCTCCGAGAAACCGTCACCGTTGTCGAACGAGTACTCCGTTCCTTCCTCGATGTTGAGCACGAAATTGAGTGCCAACCGCGCCCCGTTCGGCCACTTGGGGTCAGGAGGAGTGCGGCCGTAGCCAATCAGGTCGCGGACGCCGTTCGCGGGATACATCGCGGTCCTCCAACTCCTAGAATTGCTGTTCCTCGCGCCCGCGCACGAGCTGCGAGAGCGTCACCGCCAGCACCAGCGCGCCGCCATAAAACATGTCCTGGATGAAGCTGCTGCCGCCCAGGAACACGAGGCCCGTCACGCCCACCACCAGGAAGTAAGCCGCAAGGGCCGAGCCCCAGGCGTTGAAGCGCCCCGGGGTGATGCTGGTGGAGCCGAGGAACGCTGCGGCGAACGCGGGCAGCATGTAGGAGACGCCGGAGACCGGGTCCGCCGCACCCTGCGTTCCGGCGTAGAGCACGCCGGCCACCGCGCCGAGGAAGCTCGACGCGACGAGGCAGCCCCGCCGCACGCGGTTGGTGTCGATGCCCGACAAGCGTGCCACTTCGCGGCCGCGGCCGACGAACAGGATCTGCCGTCCGATCGTGGTGTACTCGAACACGTACCAGCTGACGACGCAGAGTAGCATCGCGTAGTAGAACTCGAGCGGGATGCCGAACAGGCGGTCGACGATGACGAGGTCCATCAGGCGGTCGGAAATACCGCTGATCGTCATGGAATCGCTGATGTAGAGCGTGAGGCCGTGTAGGAACGTGCCGGTTCCCATGGTGACGATCAGCGAGTGGATGCGGAACACCGTGATGAAGAACGCGTTCACGCAACCGATCACGACGCCGGCGGCAAGTGCCGCCAGGACCGCCCAGCCGATCGGCCACCCGTCCTGCCCGTTCAGCAGCGCCACCATCATGGCGGACAGCGTCATCACATAGGCGATGGAAACGTCGAAATCGTTGGCCGTCAGCGGGACGATGAGGCCGAGCGTCACCACGACCAGCACCGATTGCGAGCCGAGAATGGTCGACAGGTTCGACCAGGTGAAGAAGGTCTCCGGCCGCAGTATGCTGAACACGACCACCATGACCACGGTCGCCGCGATCAGCCCGTAGCGCTCCGCCACGCCGATCCAGCGCCGCTCGCCGGCGATCGCTACGCGCGCTGGCTCGGCGACCGCTTGCGTCATGCGACGGGCTCGGCCGCGTCGCCGTCGCGGGCCGGTCCGCGCGGCACGCGTTCGGTCACTTCAGTTTCCAAAGCCGGGCGTAGCCGTCCACGTAAGCGTCGCCGTAACCTTGCGATAACTGCGGCGGCTTGCCCGCTTCGTCGGCGTTGTGGCTGTCGAAAATGTAGAACGGGATCTTCGGGTCCTTTGCCTGCGGCAGATGGCAGACGATGCGCATCTCGGCGTCGATGATGGCTTCGCCAATCCAGTCGAGGTTCTCGCCGATATCCATCTGGACTTTGCCGTCCTGTATGAGCCCGAGCACGAACGGGGTGCCGTTAAACGCGTCGATCTTGGCGCGATCGGTGGCATTGGCCGCGATCACCGCCGGAACCACGAACTGCGCCATGCTGTCATAGATGACGATGATGTAGTTCACCGAGGGATCACTGAGCAGCGCCGATTGCACGTTCGGTGTGATACGCGTGCCCCAATCGACCACCGGCACATTGATCACCTTGGTCTTGCAATGCTCGCAATGCTTGAGCTCGGCATCGATGCCAGCGACCATGCTGTCGGTGGACAGGGCGCCTGTCGAGATCAGCACGAGCGCGTTCATGTTGCCCTTGGTTTGCACCACCGCCCAGTCAACGAGCAGCGCGCCGGCCTTGAAGTAGTCTATCGGGATATCGGCGTCGGCGTTCTTGCGAACCTGCTCCGACTGCTCCTTACCGTTGTAGTGCGACGGTACGACCGGGATGCCGGCCGCGCGCGCCGCGCGAACCTGCGGTACCAGTACGCGCGGGTCGGTCCCAGCCAGCAGGTCGATCAGGTTTGCCTTCTCGTTGATCGCGGCGTCCATGCCTTGGACCCACTGGGAGCTTTGTCCCTGGTTCTCCCAGGTGGTGAACTTGAAGCCCACCTTCGCCGCCGCCGCCGCCATCGCCTTCTCGATATTGGCTGTGAACGGGTTGGCAGAGGACACCGGGATGCTGAAGATGGACTTGCCCGCCATGCACGCGCGCGCGTCGAAAGCCGGGCCGGGTGCGACGAAGCTCGGCTTATCGTTGAAGGGTGCGAGCTGCGACTTGAAATAGTCGAGGCTGTCGGCCGAGGCGGAACCAAACGCCAGAGCTGTCAGCGCAAGCGCCGCGAGCACCCGTTTCAGCATCGAACCACCCCCCTTGTTTGGTCGCGTTGAACGGCCATCAGCAATAGCCGATCAGCGACAAGCACTAAGCAACATTGCTGCCACGGCGAAAGTTTGCCAAGCCATCCATCAACCGACCACGAGATCGACGCCCGATCGAGGCATCCAGGCCAGGGCGCGCCGCGCCAGCCGGTCGAACGCCGCGTAGCTTAGGCAGGCGTAGACGATGAACACGAGTGCGACCAGGAACATGCGGTCGAGATAGCCGAACTGTTCCGAGTACACGATGATATAGCCGAGCCCTGATTGCGCTCCCAGATACTCGGCACCGAGTGCGGCAGCCCAGGCGGCGCCGAGGCTGAGCAGCACCGTCGCGCGCAACTCCGGCAGGATGGCGGGCAGGATGACCGTCCCGTAAAGCCGAAGCGCGTGACGCGCCCAGGACGCGGGCGTTGTCGAGATAGATCTGCGGCACATTGCGCACCGCGTTGACCACGCCCACGAAGAAGATCACCCCCACGCCGTAGGCAATAAACGTGATCTTGCCCACGAAATACGTGCCGAACCAAAGCTGGAACAGCGGCACCATCGCGAGCAGCGGCAGCGTGCGGACGAAGTGCATCGGCAGCGCGACCAGACGGCGGGACCAGCTCGACCATGATACCGCAAGCCCAAGGAGCAAACCTGCCGCGGCACCGACCGCGAAACCAGTGTAGAGACGGACGATGGTGTCGATCGAGTGGTCGAGCACCGCGAGCACGCCGCCCGCCAGGTTCGCGTGCGCCGCCGTTGGCGACTGCGGTCACGCCGAAGCCGCCGCGCCAATAGTCCGACAACGAGACGAGCGTGCGGCCGAACACGACCTGCCATCCCGGCACCATCGGCTCGCCCGGCAACGCCTCGGCGCGATACAGCAGCGAGAGCACCTGCCATCCGGCCGCCATCGCGAGCAGCACCGCGAGCGACACGCCGTGGCGGCGGAGAAAGCGGCCGATCATGCGCTCGCGGCAACCGATCGCTCAGCAACTGGCCGCTCGAGGCCGAGATGCGCGAGCAGGGTGTGCTTGTGGCGGACCATCTCGGGCAACAGCAGGCTGTCGGCGGTGCGCGGGCGCGCTACCCCCACAGCAAGATCATCGACCAGGCGACCGGCGTGCATGACGATGATCCGGTCGGCCAAGGTCAGCGCCTCGTCAACGTCGTGGGTCACGAACAGGACGGTGCGACGGCGGCCGTCCGCCGGCTCCACCCAAAGATCCAGCAGCACGTCATGCAGCTGGTGACGCGTGACGTAATCGAGGGCGCCGAACGGCTCGTCGAGCATCAGCACGCCACCGCCGTTGGCGAACACGGTCGCGATGGCGACCCGCCGCAGCATGCCGCCGGACAGCTCGCGCGGCCAGGCTTGTGCGACATGGCCGAGGCCCACGAGCTCCAGGTAGCGCCGTGCCACGGGCTCGCGCTCCGCACGCGGCAGGCCGCGGCATTTCAGACCGTATTCGACATTGGCCTGCACGCGCATCCAGGGGAACACGCTGTCCTTCTGGAACACCACGCCGCGGTCCGGGCCGGGGCCGTCGACCGGCTTGCCGTTCACCTCGATCGTGCCGCCCGAAGGCGGGAGGAGGCCGGATATGATCTGCAGGAGCGTGCTCTTGCCGCATCCTGATGCCCCAAGCAGGCAAACGAACTGGCCGCGAAGGATGTCGAAGGTGACGCGATCGACGGCGGCAACCTCCTGGCCGTCGGCGCGTCGGAACCGGCGCGTCAACGCATGGGCCGCAATGGCGATGTCGCTCATGCCGCGCGAGCCCGCTGAGCAGGGCGCTCGCACGCGCCGGGTTCTGCCATCGCGTCGCGCGCGCGACGAGCCACACGGCCGCTCCGTCGCAAGCGATTGCAGTAAGGCCGAGCACGACAAGGGCGGCGAAGATGCCCTGCACGTCCGTGGCACCGGCCAGCACCTGAATGATCTTCCCCATGCCGGACTGTGCCCCGAGCAGCTCGGTGATGCACTCGAGGCCCCACGCGCCCGCCAGCGCGATCCGGACGCCCACCGAGGATCTCCGGCAACGTGCCGGGGACCAGCACGTCCCAAAGGACGCGCACGCGTGACGCGCCGAAGGTGCGCGCCGCCTCCTCGTAGATCGGCGAGAGATTGGCGACGGCCCGCTGCGCAAATACGTAGAGCATGACGAAGACGTAGAACACGACGAGCAGCACGGCGCTGCTCCGTTCCATCCCGAACCAGATCAGAAAAAACGGTGCAAGGACCAGGATCGGGATGGTGCCCGCTGTCAGCATGAATGGATCGACGATCTGCCGCAGCAGCGTGAAGCGCGCGGTGAGCAAACCTCCCGCAATCCCGAGCGCGCTCCCCGACTGCGACAGCGACGAACACGTTGACGCCCGTGAACGCGAGGCTTTGCGCCAGGCCGGTGTCAAGCCCGTAGTACGACAGCTCCGGCGCTGCCCAGAAATCCGCCCCGATCCGCGCCGCCACGTCGCCCGGAGCCGGCAACGAGGCGACGTCGACCACCCAGGTCAGCGCCACCCAGAGCAGGAAAAGCAGCAGGACACCGACGACGCCGAGCGGGTCGACGGGCAGCCGGCGCCACCACGCACCGGCTCGCCCCAGGCCCGTCCGGCCGCGTCCGGCGGTCAGGACGTGGCTGCGGAGGCGCAGCGGAACGCGTCGAGGTAGTCATGCCAGCCATAGTATTGCCTGCGCCTTCTCCAGCAGCGCCCGCTTGTCGGCCGGCAGGCTCTTGCCGTTCGCCGACGACAGCAGTGCGTCCGTCTTGGTCTTGTAGTCCATCCATCTGCCGCCAGATGGCCGCGCCCCAGATGAACTGATCGGGCGTCACCGCGTCCTTCGGGACGATGTTGTGCGCTACGTAGTCGGCGATGATTGCGGTGTAGAGATTGCGGTAGTAGCGAGCGCTTTTGGGGTCATTGTAGAACGTCTCGCCGTACTCGAACGGGGCGAAGGGGTCGAGCGAGTTGACCACGTCCGCGACCACCTTGCCGTCGAAGCTGGTCCCCGCGACGCTGTTGAGGTATGGCGCCTGAATGTCGAACAGCGACGGATCCTTCTTCATTTCGTCCATCGTTCGCCAGACCACCGAAAGGAAGCGCAACACCGTGTTCTGGTGCGCGCGGACGAAATCGGCGTTGGCCCCCATGCCAACGATGCCGACCAGCCGCTCGACCGGCGAGTCGACGCCCGCCGGCCCGTGCTCGACCACGTCGCCGTTGTCCAGCATGTCGGTCCAGCCGGCCTGCTTCAGCAAGTAGACGATCGGCGTGCCTTCGGGGTTGATGAAGTCGATCTGCTCGGATTTCGCCAACACGAGCGATTTGCTGTCGTCCATGATCTGCAGCTTCCAGGTGACGCCGGAAAGCTGGGACGACACTTCCTCGAAGGGACGCTGGCTGAGTTCCGGCGCGCCCACCAGGGTCTTGCCCTGCAGCGGCGCGAGTGCGGCGTGGATTGCCGCTTTGAAGTCCATCCCCGATTGCAGGTAGTCCTTGAACGATTTCAGTTTGAGCTTCGGGTTGGCCAGGATCGTCGTGCCGATCGAGTTGTTGGTGAACGCGATGCACTTGAGCAGCCGCGTCGTCTTGTAGAGCGGCAGCATCAACGGACAGTACTCGCTGATCAGGTCGAGCTGGCCGTTGAGCAGCAATGCCGTGACGTTGGTGTCCGTGACCTTGAGCCCCTCGGGCTCCGGCAGGATGGTGATGTTGACGTCCTTGAACCAGCCTTTGCGGATACCGACGATGTAGAATGTGTTGTCGGCGTAAGGACGCATCCCGAACTTCACCGCGGCGGCCGGGATGTCCGTGCCGGGTTCGGCCGGCGCCGGCTGATAGAGATCGGGCTCGGCCGCCGTCGCCGTTCCAGCGGCGCAGAGGCCGAAAGCGAGCATCACGGCGGCGATCAGCGCGACGAGGCCGCGCGAAGCGAGATTGGGTGACTGGCGGGTTGTTGTCATGAACGCGCGTTCTCCGATGTGGTGCCGCTTGTCTTGGCGGCCTCGTCCGTAAGCACGCGATCGACTGGGTTGAATGGCACGGGGAATACGCCGCGCGGGCGGATGGCGGCGTACGGCGCGCGCGCAAGGAACTGGCCCGTGCCGGTCTCGGCGCGCACCTTCCCGTCCTCGCAGGCGATCCTGCCGCGCAGCAAGGTGGTCACTGGCCAGCCCGTGACCTCCAGCCCCTCGAACGGCGTGTAGTCGACCCCGTGCTGCATCAGCGCGTTGGTGAGGCGCACCCGCCGCTGCGGGTCCCACAGCACAAGATCGGCGTCGGCGCCGACTGCGATCGCCCCCTTGCGCGGTGCGAGCCCGAAAATGTGCGCGGCGTTGCCGGCGCTGAGCGCGGCGAATGTCGGTAGGTCAATGCGCCCCTTCACGACACCTTCGCTGAACAGGATGGGCAGCCGTGCGGCCAACCCCGGCACGCCGTTCGGCACCACCGTGAACGGCGCGTCCTCGCCGGCGACCTTTTTGCCGCGCGGATCGTCGAAGCGGTTCGGCGAATGGTCGGACGAGACGTTGCTGAGCACGCCGGTGCGCAACGCCGTCCAGAGGGCTTCCTGGTCGGCGCTCGTGCGCGGTGCCGGGCTGCAGATGAACTTCGCCCCCTCAAAGCCCGGCCGGTCGAGGTCGGCCGCGCCGAGCACCAGGTACTGCGGGCACGTCTCACCCCAGAACGTGAGGCCGCGCGCGCGCGCTCGGGCGATCTCCGCAGCGCTATCGGCACCGGAGACGTGGAACACCTGCACCGGGACATCCAGCGCCTCGGCCATGGCGGCGACCCGGTGGACGCACTCGCGCTCCACCAGCATCGGACGCGACCAGGCGTGGTATTTCGGCGCGTTCAGCCCCGCCGCGACCAGCGCCTCCTGATAGAACGCGACAAGGTCATGGTGCTCGGCGTGGACGCACACCATGGCTCCGAGGCGTCGTGCCGCCGCCAGCACGCGCAGCGCCTCACCGTCCGTGAGCCGCGCGGCGTCGTAGGTAAGGAAGATTTTGATCGACCGGTTGCCCGCTTCGACCAGCGCCGGCAACTCGTGCTCGATCACCTCCGTCGTGGGATCGGTGATCATCAGGTGGAAGGCGTAGTCGACCCGGCTCTGCCTTGCGAACTCGTGATAGGACCGCGTCGCCTCCATCAGGCTGCCGCCCTTCTGCTGCGCAGCGAAGCAGATCACCGACGTGGTGCCCCCTGCCAGTGCGGATGCGCTGCCGGTCGCCCAGCTGTCGGCGTTGACCGTGGGACCGGGGTTGGGCTGCTCAATGTGGCAATGGGAGTCGATGCCGCCGGGCAGCACGATCCGGCCACCGGCGTCAATGCGCTGCGCCGCCCCGGTCAGGTTGCGCCCGAGTGCCGCGATCCTGCCATCGGCAATGCCGATGTCGCAGACGGTGGCCTCGCCGCCTGTGACGACCGTGCCGCCGCTCACGATACAATCGAAACGGTCCATCGCACCAATTCCTTGCTCAGGCGAATGCAGGCGTCCGGGCCGGGGCGGCACAGGCGGCGATCGCCTCGTCGGTGTCTGATCACGTCGGCGAACAGCGTCACCATGTTGGCGAGCGTCGCATTATGCTCGCGGTCGGTAAGGGTGGCGTTGGCATCCGTGACGAACAGGACACGGTAGTCGCGCTGCATCGCGTCGCGCGCGGTCAATTCACAGCAGCAATTGGACAAGGTGCCGGTGATGATGAGCGTGTCGATCCCGGCCGCGCGCAAACGCTCGTCGAGATCGCAGGTGCCAGGCACGAACGCGCTGTAGCGCGTCTTGTCGACAATCCAGTCGGTCGGCTGCACGTCAAGCTCCGGCCAAAGCTGAAAATGCTCGCAGTCCGGGCCGAACGCCGACTCCATTCCCTCTCGTTGCGCGCGGTCGAACATGTGCCGGTAGAAAGCGGTCCAGCTCGACAGGGCACCGGCATCCGTCTTGAAACGCAGGTAGACGATCGTGCCCCCGGCGGCGCGCAGCGCGCGGGTGATACGATTCACGTTGAGCACAATGTCGCGCGCGACCGGCACCTCCACCGCGGCGCCCGGTGCCAGGAAGCCGCTCTGCATGTCAACGACGACATGCGCGGTGCGTGCCGGATCGAGCGAGGTGAACATGCGCCGCTCCGAGCGGAAGCCGGCGACACGGGCCAGGGCGTCAGCGGGGATCTCGATGGCGTGCATGGTGCCTCCTCTGAGGGCTGGCCGGGCGGATCAGGTGAAGTCCTGTGCCTCGCGCTTGCGGACCAATTGCGACAAGGCGACGGCGATGACCAGCGCGCCGCCGTAGAACAAATTCTGCACGAAGGTCTGGATGCCGAGGATAGTCAGGCCGGTGATGCCGATCACCAGGAAATAGACGGCGATCAAGGAGCCCCAGGCGTTGAACCGGCCCGGCGTGATGCTTGTGGCGCCCAGGAATGCCGCCGCGAAGCCAGGCAGCATGAAGGTGAGGCCGGAAAGCGGGTCGGCGGCGCCGATCGTTCCGGCGTACACGATACCGGACGCGGCGGCGATGACGCCGGACGCGACCAGGCTGAACAGGCGGACGCGGTCAACGCGGATGCCCGACAGCCGCGCCACCTCACGGCCGCGGCCGACGAACAGGAGCCGGCGCCCGGCTGTCGTGTACTCGAAAAAATACGACAGCGCGGCACACAGCAGCAGGGCGTAATAGAAGGCCAGCGGGATGCCGAATATCCGGCGCACCACGACGTAGTCGGTCAGCACGTCGTCGAGGCCGCTGATCGTCATGGAGCCGCTGATCCACAGCACGATGCCATTGATGAACGTGCCGGTGCCGAGGGTCACGATGAGCGACGGGATGCGGAAGAACAGGATGAAGAACGCATTGATCACGCCGGTGACCGCGCCGGCGGCAAGGGCCGCAATCATCGCGACGTAGATGTTGACACCGTATTGCGTATTGAGCACGGCGATCAGCATGGCGGACAAGGTCAACATGCTGGCGACCGAAAGGTCGAAATCGCCGGCCGTGAGCGGGATGATAAGCCCCATCGTCAACACCACCAGCACGGCTTGTGAACCGAGCATGGTGGAGATGTTGGCCCAGGACAGGAATGCATCCGGCCGCAAGGCGCCGAACACCGCGCCGAGGGCCAGCAGCGCGGCGACCAGCGCGTAAGCCTCGGCGAAGCGCAGCCAGCTGAATGAGCGGGCGGGCTTGGCTTTGTCGATCGCGCCCGCCGCTACGGCCTTAGCCTTCGTCATCACGCCGGAACTTTCGTTGCTGTTGGGGTGGGCGCTGCTGTCGGGGTGGGGACGGTGATATTGGCGCTCGAGCTACGCAGGCACTGCTCCGCGATACGGTCCTTGCTGACGTCCGCGCCGGTCAGCTCGTGGACAATGCGGCCGCGGCCGAAGATCAGCACCCGATCGCAGATCTGGCTCAGCTGTTCGTAGTCGGTGCTGGCCACCAGCACCGACGTGCCCTGTTCGGCCGCGTCGCTCAAGGCGGTGAACAGATGCTGGCGAGCACCCACATCGACGCCCTGCGTCGGCTCGTCGAGCATGAGCAGCTTGGGCTTGGTTTGCAGCCACTTGGCCATCAGCACCTTCTGCTGATTGCCGCCGGACAGCGATGCGAGGTTCATCTCCGGCCGGTTCGGCCTGACGTCGTAGGTCCGGCCGAGCTGTGCGGCGCGACCGAAGATTGCCCCCCAGTCGAGCAGGAGGCGGCGGAAGAACTCGTCCAGCACCGGGAGCGAGATGTTGTCTGCGACGGGCAGGCCGCCCACCCCGGCGCTGCCGAGCCGGTCGCCTGGCAGCAGAGCGATGCCGAGCGGGATAGCGGCGGAGGGCGACATGCGGGTCAGCGGCAGGGTGGAACCACCGATATCGAGCGTGCCGGCGGTGGCGGTCCGCGCGCCTTGGATCAGATACGGCAGGTCGTCGAAGCCCGAGCCGATCAGCCCGGTGAGCCCCAGCACCTCGCCCCGCCGGATCTCGATCGACACGTCCTCCAGCACGCCGCCGGTGACGTGGCGGACGGAGGCAGCGATTTCGGCCTGCGAGAGGTCTCGGTGATGCGCGCGGAACAGATCGACCCGACGACCGACGATCAGCTCGACGAAATCGTCATGCGAGGCGTCCCGCGTGTTCACGGTTCCGGCGAGCCGGCCGTCGCGCAGCACCGTCGCCCGGTCGGTGATCTCCTTGATCTCGTCGATGTCATGGGAGACGAAGATGACGGCGGCACCCTCGGCAACGATGGAGCGGAGCAGCGCGAACAGTTGGTCGACGCCGGCCTTGGGCAGGAACGGCGTTGGCTCGTCCAGCACCAGAACACCGCTGCGCCCGCCAGTGGCGGCGCGGATCTCCTCGAACGCGCGCACGATCGCGACGAGCGCCCGCTCCACTTGCGGCAGATCGGCGATGCGGGCTTGCGGGTCGATCTGGAGGCCGAAGCGGGCAAACACTTCGCGTGCCCGCTGTCGCTCACGGCGCCAATCGACGTACCAGCTCGTCTCGGTCGCGATCGCGCTGATACGCAGGTTTTCCAGCACCGTGAGCGAGGGCACCAGACCGAGGTGCTGATGCACGAAGGCGAGGCCGAAGCGGCGGGCCGTCGCCGCCGTGATCGGCAGCGGCACGCCCTCGCCGCCCATGACCAGCTCGGCGCCGGGCTCGGGCGTGTGATAGCCGGACAGGATCTTGACCAGCGTGGACTTGCCGGACCCATTCTGCCCGAGCAATCCGTGGACCTCGCCGGGCATGATCTCGAGGGCGACATCGTCGAGCGCCAACGCGCCGCCGAACCGCTTCGACCAATGGCGGATGGAGAGCGCGGAAGGCTCGCCTGGCCGTCGTCGGCTCGGCGATGCCCCGCTCACTTCAACTCCCAAAGCTTGTCGTAGCCAACGACGTGCTGATCGCCGTAACCCTTGTCGTAGCCGGCCGGGGTGCCGGCGCTGGCCGCGTTCTTGGCATCGAAGATATAAAACGGCACATACAGGGTGCTGTAGGTGGGAAGCCCGCACATCTTGCGCATGTAGCCATCCAGGATGGAGCGCGCGATCCAGCCGAGGCTTTCGCCGACATCCATCTCGACATTGCCCTTCTGCACTGCGTCGATGACGAACGGAGTGCCGTTGAACGTCGCGATCTTCACGCTCGCCTTGCGGCCGGTGATGGCGATGGCCGGGATAACGAACTGCGACATGCTGTCATAGATCGGGATGACGTAGTTGATCGTGGGGTCCGCGATGAGTGCCGATTGCACGCTGGGCTGGATCTTGGTCGACCACTCCGGCACCGGCGCGTTGACATATACGGTGCGGCAATCGGGGCCGCAGACCTTGGCCAGAGTGTCCTTGATCCCCTGAACGAAGGGTGCGGTCGGCACGATCTCGTCGGAGCCAACGATAACGGCGTTCACGTGCCCCTTGGTCTTGACCGTGACCCAGCTCGCGAGCAGGGCGCCGACCTCGTGGTAAGGCACAGCGAGCGACAAATCCACCGCCGGGTCCGGGGTCTGATTGGTGTCGTAGAGGTGCGAGGTGAACACCTCGATGCCCGCCTTTTTGGCGTCCGCGATCTGCGGCCCGAGCACGGCCGGGTTCACACCGCCCAGCAAATCAACCGCGTTGAACTTATTGTTCACCGCGTAGTCCATGCCCTGCACCCATTGTGTCGGGCGCGCTTGGTTCTCCCACTCGGTCACCTCGAAGCCGATCTTCTTCGCCGTCGCGATCATCGCGAGCGAGATGTTCTTGGTGAACGGGTTGGCCGAGGAGACCGGCATGGTGAGGATCTTCTTGCCCTTCATGCAGCGCGCCGCATCGAATGGCGGGCCGGGCGGGGTGAAGGTGGGCAGGGCGGTGTGCTGGTCGACCAAGGCCTGTGCGGCCGCCAGGTCGGGCGGGGCGGCGCGGGCGGATGTGGCGCCGCCGGCCAGCGCGGCAAGGCAGAGCAGGCCGAGCATGTAGGTGAGGCGATGGCGCGATGTCATGACGGCTCCTGCGTGCCTTGATGGTATCGAACGTAACTAGACCGGCACTGCGCGACGCAGATGCCAGTCGGTGAGGCGCTGCCAGGCGCGACCGGCCCGGAACAGTGCCGCCTCGTTCCACCACGCGGCTTCCATCAGGGCGCCGATCGGCAGTCCGGCGGCGGTGAAGCCGCACGGGACCGACAAGCCAGGGATGCCGGCTAACGCGCCGCCATAGGTGAAGCGCGTGGCTGACCGGGTCGAGGCTTCGAGATGCGCGCCGTCTTCGATCGGCGGCGCGGGGGCCGGCGAGGTGGGGAACAGCAGGATGTCGATCTCGTCGAACAAACCCCGCATCATCCGGCGCCACTCCTCACGGAAGCGCATGGCCTTCGCATACTCGACGCCGCTCACCGCGCGGCCTTTGATCATCCGCTCGTAGACTTGCGGGGAGAAATCCGCCCGGCGCCGGTCAAGCGCATCTTCGTGCAGCGCGCAGGCGTCGGCGAGGATGATCGTGGTCGCGAACCGGTGGGCAGCCTCCGCTTGCGGAACCGAAACCTCAACGACCCTTGCGCCCTCTCGGGCAAGCGCGTCGGCGACGCCGCGCACGGCAGCGGCGACCTCCCGGTCAACGTCCTCGAAGAAGAAGTGCCGGGGCACGCCGATTCTCAAGACCGGTCACGTCGCCCGCGGTGTCGAGGACGGACGTGCTGAGGGCAGCGGGTTCGGAGGTGGGGTCGGCGGCGTCCCACCCAGCGATCGCCACCAGCAAGCGCGCCACGTCGTCCACGCTGCGCGCGAGCGGGCCGATCGTGTCGAAAGAGGCGCTGACCGGCAGCGCCGCGCGGTTCGGCACGAGGCCGTGCGTCGGCCGCAAGCCGGTCACGCCGCAGAACGAGGCGGGAACGCGAACCGAGCCGCCCGTGTCGGTCCCGAGCGCGCCGTCGCAGAGATCGAGCGCCACCGCCGCCGCTGAACCGCCGCTGGAGCCGCCCGGCACGTGGTCGGGGTTCCAAGGATTGCGGACCTGGCCCGCGACCATGTCGGTGGAGCGGACACCGAAGCAAAGTTCCATCAGCGCCGCCTTGCCGAGCACGATCGCTCCGGCGGCCTTCAGCCGTTGCACCACTGGCGCGTCCGCGTTCGGCACCCGGCCCGCGAACAGGCGGGAGCCGCAGGAGGTCGGCAGCCCCGCAGTGTCGATGTTGTCCTTCACCGCGAGTGTCATGCCGTGCAGCAAGCCCAGCCACCGCCCACGAGCGCTCGAGTCGTCGGCCGAGGCCGCGGCCGCCCGAGCGCCGTCCGGATCGACGGTGGCGAAGGCGCGATACCGGTCGTTAACCGTCGCGATCCGTGCCAGCGCAGCCTCGACTGCCGCGGACGCCGGCCCGGATGCTGAAACTTCGGCCATCATCCGTGCTCCCCCCGCGCTCCCCAGGCTCACTCGCCTCGCTCATGCAAGCGAAGTGCCGTTTGTGCAAGGGCTCGTGCGAGACAAGCGCCGCTTACGCAACGGAAGCACCGCCCAAGGTCCGACTGAGTTGACAATCAAGTGATCGTGCGGCTGATCGTTCCTGGTAAGCAAGGCCAGGCAGCCGAGGGTCAGCGCAGCAGAGTTCAGGTCACCTTCTCAATTCACCGCCAGTTATGCTAGCCGTCGCCAGCGTCGGGATTCGGCGCGCCCGTCGACGACAGCGTTGCCAATCTGCCCATCGTTCTGACGCAGCGACATTTCATAGGGCGCTGTCGAGCCGCCCCCTCATCGATTACGGAGTTCGGCTTCATGGACCAGAGCATCACCCTGCAGCGATCCGGCGTTGCGGGACGCGCGGCATATCGGTGGTTGGCTCTGCTGCTGTCGGCCGTCGCGGTTTGCGGTGCCGCGGCGACCATCAAAGTGATCCCGTACGGCCGGGCGTTGTGGGATTTCCTGTTCGTGATGGATGGAGCCTATCGCATCCGGCTCGGGCAGATGCCGCATGTCGACTTCATGAACCCGATCGGTCCGTTGACCCTATACCTCACGGCGTGGGCGGAGCGGTTGTTTCCCGCCGGGCAGCCGTTCGTCGGCTTGCACGCCCTCATGTGGCTGCTCTGGCTGCCGCCGCTCGCGGCGCTAGCGCCCCGGTTCGAGACGACATGGCGGTTCTGTGCAGCTTTTGCCCTGCTCGCGCTTATGGTGCTGGCACCGTATACGCTCGATAAGACCAGCCTATCCGAGATCAGCTACTTCGCCACCTACAACCGCTTCGCGGTGGGCGGGCTGTTCCTAGTCGGCCTCTGGTACGTCCTGCCGAAATCGAGATGGGACGCGCCTTTGCTTGGCTACCTCGTGGGACTGCTTCTGCTGTTGAAAGTGACGGTGGCGGTCATCGCGGTCGGGTTGCTGGTGGCAGCGTGCGTGCTGCGGCGCTCCAATTGGCGCCCCGTGCTGCTCGGGATCGCCGGCCTGGCAGCCGTTTGCGCGATTGCCGAAGCGGCGACGGGGCTCTTTTCCGCCTATGCGCGCGACGTGCTGTTCATGCTGCGGATCAACGAGGGGAAGGGAATCGGGGCCTTGGTCGTCGTTGCGGTCCGGAACTGGGCGCCGCTCGTGATTGGCGGCGCAATTGTGCTGCTCGGTTTGCGCGACATGGCTGCGCGCCCGCGCCGCGCCGGCTGGTTATGGCCGTCGTTGCAGTCGCAAGCGTTCGCACTCGATACGGCACTGCTGCTCGGCGCGGCGTTGGCGGCGGAAAGCCAGAACACGGGCGGTATCGGGCTCATGGCCGCTGCCGCAGGTACTGTTCCACCCTGACATCGGGCGTCTCGCCAGCTGGCGCCCGACCGCCGCGTTGCTGCTCGGCACGTCGTTGCTGCTGCCGCTGCTCGACGTGATCGTGTCCCGGTTCGCGACCGCCACCTATCATTCAGGGGGCGAGGCCTCGTTTAGCGAAATCTCGCCTGGCATTCGTATCCCCCCATATACGATGGCCGGGGCGGAGTTGTTCCGGCGATTGTCGCACGAGTGGCTGCCGCTGATTTCCGAAGTGCAGCTCAAACACTTCAACGTCGACAACGACCCATCCAGCAATGCGCCCGCCGCCGGTGTCGCCTGGGGGGAAGACGTCGCGGACGCGGCTCGCGTCTTCCGCGCCAAGGGTCTCGAGAACAGTGCGCACGCTTATACGGCGATTGCATTCACCGATCCGTTTCCGGAACTGCTCGGCCTCACCCCGGCCCGGGGCGTCATGTTGGCGGTGCAGGTCAACCGAACCATTCCGGTTTTTAAGCTGCCCGAAGCGTCCCGCTATCTGGCGCAGGCGGACGGGCTATTCGTTTCGGAATGCGCGCTGTCGGCGGGTGGCGAGGACACAATTCGGAGCGTGTTTCGGCCGGTGCTCACATCCGAGTTCGAGCCGGTGCCGCTGAACGCCTGCTGGGACTTCTACCGGCGCACGCGCCCCTCGCCGTATGCGGCGTCACCGAACGCGGCCGCAGCACGATGACGGGCCGCACGCTCGCGCTGATCCTAATCAGCGTCACACTGTCCGCGTGCGCGCAGGTGCTGTTCAAGCTCGGCGTCTCTTCCGCGCCGAGCCCGGCATCGCCATCCGGATCGCTACTCGGCTCTGTGGTGACGATGCTGCTCCGGCCCGGCGTGCTCGGCGGCCTCGCGCTCTACGGCGTGGGCACGGTGCTATGGTTGAGCGCGCTATCACGGACGGAGCTGTCGCAGGCCTACCCGTTCGTCGGCCTCGGCTTCGTGTTGACCGCGCTGCTCGGCCACTTTCTATTCGATGAGCCGCTCGGGCTATCGCGTCTCGGCGGCACCATTCTGGTGATCGGCGGCGTTTATCTCGTCGCCCGCGGATGAGGGCTCAGCAGAGAAGGCTTCGGCCCCGCGGCAACGGCTGCGCCGCGGGGCCGAATGTCGCTAACCTCCGTGGTAGTGATTATGCCACGTGCCCGTCGCACCATAAGTTTGCGCGTTGTTGGTAGTTGTCGTCGCTGCATAGCCGGTCGAAGCGCTGCTCTGGCTGGGGTCGGTTGCACTGCCAGAGGTGGTGGTCGGTGTCGCTGGAGAACTGCCACTAATCGAGCTGAGATCTTGCGCAGTTACGGCGGCGGTGGTGCTTTGCGACCCGCTTGTGCTGCTGGAGTTGGTTGTAGTGCCGCTGGTCGTCGTGGGCGCGATCAGCGATGTGGCCTGCGTTCCCGAGTTGGCCTGGACGGTGGTCGTATTGATCGCGGCGCTGTCCGTGCTCGGGGCATTTGCGCCCGCACCCTGGCCCGCAGCTGCGGCTGCGTTGGCGTTAGCGTCGGACGGCATCGAAGAATAGGCGCGGATGTAATCGACACTGAGTTGCCCTGAAGCGCCGTTTGCGGGGCTGCCCGGCCAGGAACCCGGCGCGCCCGCCTGCAGATCCAGTATCATGTACTCCGGCACGTTCAGGTTAGCGGGCGTGTTTGTCTGGTAGACCTGCTTACCGTCGACATACCACGTTGTCTTGTCGGGTTCCCAGTCCACGCCGTAGGTGTGAAAGCCGCTCGACGAATCCGCTACGTTGGCCCAACCGCCGTCCACGCCGTTGCCGCCGATGTCGCTGGAGTGAATAGCGAACGTCGTGGTCGTTGGCCACGCGCTGGGCAACTCGACCGCGTCAAGCTCCGGGGTAGACGGCCCGTTGGCCGGCAGCATCCAAAAATCCGATTCAAATCCGGCGCCGGCGGGAAACTGGGCCCGCATCTCGAAGTAGCCGTAGGTCTGCGAGAAGTTACCCTGCGTTGTCAGGATGCCCGACGTGTAGGGTGAGCCACCCACACTGGATGATGCGCCACCGGGCGTCGGATTAGCCGAGATCGTCAGCACACCGTTGTTGATCGAGAACGGATTGAGAGACGCCGTTGCCGGGTTGTTCGGATTGACGTCCCACGTCTCGTTGCTGCTGTAGTACCCGCCTCCCGGCAGCCAAGAATAGTTCGGACTCCATTTGCTGAAGTCGAGTGAATTGAACTCGTCGTCAAACGTCATCGTAGCGCCAGACATCGTCGTCACCTCCTTTGGATGATTACCAACCATAACAGTCGTGCGTGAGACACCGGCCCTGCGCGGTGTTTTGAGACACAGGCCTGCTATCAGCTCGTCTGCGTGGTTACAATCGTGTCACCCGCAAGCTGGGGGCAGCGCGCGCGGTTCGCCGATTCCAAGGGAACTGGACCGAGCAAATCAGGAAAAAAATCCCGATATCACCCGACCGTGAGCATGGCGGGTCCGAGACGGGTTCCGGTTTTGGAACCCCGATTCACTTCAACCGTGAGTTTGGCGATCTTCGACTTCTTGATGGCGGGCCGAAGAGACGGCCGCCATTTCCGCACCTGGCGAGACGATTGCAGAGTTTATCGTCGAAGCGCGGTTCCAACCGGGTCGCACTTGGGCTAAATGGACCGGCCTTTGGGGAGAGTATCGCCCCGACAGCCGAGACAAAGTAGCTCTCGAGCAGTGAGTCACGGCCGGCCGGACAGAATGTGGCCGGTCCATCAGTTTCGGTTCCCGCTCGGCTTCCGCCGGGCACGTCCAAACGTGGCAGAAGGTCACAGTGAAGGACAGCGGCTATGCAAATGACTATCCTGTCGCATGCCGGACTGCTGGTGGAGAGCGGTGGTCAGCAGCTTGTGTGCGACCCCTGGTTGATCGGCAGTTGCTATTGGCGGTCCTGGTGGAACTATCCACCGGTTTCGCCGGAGCTCATCAGCACCCTGGAACCGAGCTGGATCTATCTGACGCACATTCATTGGGACCATTTTCACGGCGCGTCGCTCAAGCTGTTCAGCCGCGATACGCCGATCTTTGTCCCGTTCGACCGCTACACCCGCATTCGCGACGACCTCGGCAATCTCGGGTTCCGGAACGTTACGGAATTGAGGCATGGCCGACGTCATCAACTAAACGGCGAATTCGCCATCACCTCATACCAATTCTCACCGTTCACTGACAGCGCTGTGGTGATCGAGGCCGACGGTACGACCATCCTGAACGCCAACGATGCCAAGTTCATGGGTGGCCCGCTGACCCAGATCCTTCAGCGGCACGCACCGATCGACTTCGCCCTGCGCAGCCACAGCTCGGCCAACACGCGCAGCACGTTCCGGTATCTTGATGCTCCCAACGAGGCAATCGACGACGTCGAAGGCTACAGCCGGGTCTTCTGCGCGTTTATGGACCGCGTGCGGCCGCGCTACGCGGTCCCTTTCGCGAGCAACCACTGTCACCTTCATAAGGACACCTGGGCGTTCAATCGTCAGATCGTCGGGCCGGAAGTCGTGCAGCGTGTTTTCGCCGCCTATAAGCGGACGCACCCTGAGCTCTCCACCGAGCTCAAGGTAATGACCTCCGGTGACTCGTGGGATTCTGCGACCGGCTTCCGCATCACGCCGTCGCCGTGGCTCAGCGACCGCGAGCCGCATCTCGCGCGTTACGCCGAAGCCAAGCGGGACGTGTTGGAGCGGACCTACGAGCAGGAAGCGAAAGCCCGCATCCGCGACGACGTGGCGATCAAGTATCTGCGCGAGTTCATCGCCGCCGTGCCGTCCTTCTGGCGGCTCCGGTTCCGCGGCCACCCGGTGCTGTTCGATGTGAGGGCCGGGGACCGGCGACAGGGATTCCTCGTCGATCTGTGGGCCCGCACCGCGACTGCGGTCGATCCGGAGACCGCGGATCCAATGATGATGCGCATCGTCGCGCCCACTTTGGTGTTCCGAACCGCCCTGATGCTGAAAATGTTCGGCCATGCTGGGATCAGCAAGCGGCTGCGCTACCAGGCCACCAAGGCCGACATGGGCCGGCTCGACCTGTTCAGCGGATTGTTGTCCTGGTACGAGGCGGAGGCGATCCCGTTCCGTGCCCTGCTGAACCGCCGCTTCGCGATCAGCTACGGGGCGCGCTGGCGTGAGGTGCTGCTCTACGGCCAGCTTGGCCTTGGTGTGCTCCGCGGGCGAGGCCTCCGCGCGCAGGAAGAGCAGCTCTTAGGCGGGTACAGCGCCGCAAGATCACCGGGGCAAGCCCTCCAAGCAGGAAGTTGAGCGTGACCACATCGACGTTGCGGCCCGAGGCCCTACCTCGGCCGATGGGGCTGCCCGGCAGGCCTCCCGGCCACGCCCTGATCCTCGACCTTGACGGCACGGTCGTCCGCACCGACACGCTGATCGAGGCAGTGCTTCGTCTGGCGGCGAGCAATCCGTTGGCGTTGCTGCTCATGCTGCCGGCGCTGCTGCGCGGGCGGGCGGCGTTTAAGCGGCGCGTAGCGGAGGCGGGGCGGCTCGACCCGGCCACTCTCCCTTACAACGAGGAGGTGCTGCATCTTGCCCGGGCAGCGCGCGAGGCGGGGCGGCCCGTATTCCTGGTCACCGCCGCCGACCGGGATGTGGCACGGGCGGTCGCGGGCCATCTCGGGCTATTCGACGGCGTGTTCGCCTCCGATGGCGGCGTCAATCTCAAGGGCGAGGCCAAAGCGGCGCTGCTGGTCGAGACCTTCGGCGAGCGCGGGTTCGACTATGCGGGTGACGCCGTGGCCGACCGGGCGGTGTGGCGGCGGGCGCGGCAGGCGATCCTGGTCGCGCCCTCCTCGGGTCTGGCGCAGGCCGTAGCGGCGGAGTGCTCGGACGTCGTGACCGTGGGCCGCCGCCCCGGCGGCGCGGGGCGGCTCCGCATCGTCGCCAAGGCAATCCGTGTGCATCAATGGGCCAAGAACGTGCTGGTGTTCGTCCCGCTGCTGGCGGCGCATCAGGCGTCCTCGATCGCCGGACTCGGCGCCGCCGCACTCGCCTTCGCCGCGTTCAGCCTGTGTGCCTCGAGCGTTTATCTGTTGAACGATCTGGTCGACCTGCCGCACGACCGGGCGCATTCCTCGAAACGGCGCCGGCCGTTCGCCAGCGGGGCGTTGCCACTGACCTGGGGCCCGGGGCTGATCGCGCTGACGTTCGCCGGCGGGCTCGGGCTAGCCGCGTTGCTCCCGGCGCGCTTCCTCCTGATGCTGGGAGTGTACTACGCCTGCACGGTCGCCTACTCGTTTGTGCTCAAGCGGCAGATGGTGACGGACGTGTTGCTACTGGCCGGCCTTTACACCATCCGCATCTTCGCCGGGGCCGCAGCTACCGCCATCCCGCTGTCGTTCTGGTTGTTGGCGTTTTCCATGTTCCTGTTCTTCTCGCTGGCGGTGGTGAAGCGGCAGACCGAGCTTGTCATGCTGGCGCGATCCGGCCGGGCCAAGCCGGCGGGTCGCGGCTATGCCGGCGACGACCTAGCGATGCTGTCCAGCATGGCGGCATCCAGCGGCTACATGGCAGTGCTGGTGATGGCGCTCTACATCAACAGCACGGACGTGCTGGCGCTGTATCCGACGCCCAAGGCGCTATGGTTTCTGTGCCCAGTGCTGTTGTTCTGGATCAGCCGCGTGCTGATGCTGTCTAACCGCGGGCAAATGCACGACGACCCCGTGGTGTTCGCGCTGAAGGACCGGGTCAGCCTGCTTACGGGCGCGATCGGCTTAGCGATATTCGCGGCGGCCTCGCTTTCGATGTGACGTCCCGCTTTACTTCGACAGCTCCGCCTTCGCCCGGGACGAGAGCTGCAGGCGATCGAGGCAAGCGACCCGCGCCTCCTCGGCGGGCACCTCGTCGTGCTTGTCGAACTGGCACGCCAGCACGTCGTTGACCAGCACGCGGCTGATCGCGTCGCAGGGTTGCCCTTGCAGATCAAAGAGACGGACCGCCGTTTTGTGCGGGGCCAATGGTGCGAGGTCGAGTGCCACGCGCCGGGCGATCACGCCGTCGGCCCCGAACAGGATGAGATCGAGGCGGAACTGGGCGATGGGTTCGGGGTCTGGGTTGGCGATCACGATGTAGACCCGACATCCTGCCGACGGGGCAGGGACTGCGCCCGGTGCCGCGGCTGGCGCCGGAAGCGGCTCCAGCTTGTTGAGCTCGATCCGGATTGGCGCCGGAGTGGACGTTTGGCCCCGAGCGATGCCGCCGCCCAACGTGGCCGACAACACGAACGCTGCCCCCCAAAGGAGGTCGCAGCCGGCAATCCGCGCTCTGCTTGTTCGGTGACGTTCCGACATTGCTCAGGCTTCCTTCTCAAATCCGAGCCGCGTACACGTGGCATTCAGCGAGGCTCGGTGGCCATGCGCGCGATCACCCGGTTGAACGGGTCGGTGGATACCCGAAAATCCCCGCGGAACGGATTGTTTAGGGCAATCACCAATACCAGCACTAGCGCGCCGGACAGGGCGAGAGCCGCCGACATCGCGAGATGCATCGCGAGGCTGGGCGCGCGCAGAAATGAGGCGAAGGCGATGGTGATTGCCGCACCAAGCAGCATCACCGTCCAGGCGATTGCCGGCAAGGTGGTGTCCGCCGCGAGCAGCCGGGCTTCCCGCGTGTCCTCAAGATGCGAAGCGGCGGCAAGCAGGGCCGCGTGCAGGTTGATCTCGGCGGGAGTCGCCGGCCGCATTCCGGTAACAGCCCGGTGCAGCGCGTCGAGCGGCGCGGCTCCCGCATCGGCGTGCTTGCCCGAAGCCTGGGCTGGCCACTCGCGATCCACTACCGCGCGTGCATAGCCGATGGTCTCACCGCGCAGTGTCTCGCCGGTCGGCCCGGCAAGGTTGGCGGCTAGATGCCAAACATTGGCGATCGCGGCTGCCTCCTGGAAGCTCGCGCCCTTGGCGGTGTTGAACCCTTCCCACACCAGCATGGTGATGAAGGCGAGCAGCACGGCGTAGAGCACGCCGATGACGGAGAACATGGCCGCCGCTACGTCGTTCTGCCCCCGGCGCCGATCGAGCGGCATGAGGCGGCGTACCACCAACTCCACCGTCATCGCCCCGAGCATCGCCGCCCCGACGACCAGCATCCCGACCGCCCAGACCGGGAAGTCGTAGACCATGTCCGGATGCATCACGAGGTCGATCACCGGCTCGCCGCCCGGGGCGGCGCGGGGCGGGCATTCCGCAGCGCATCGTGTCGGCGATCCGGACGATGCCGCATGCGCGGACCGACCGGATCGGTCGATGGATCGTGGCTCAGACCGCTTCCCAGTTGTAGACGTCGCCGGTACGTTCGAGCTTGGTCAATCCGCTGCGCCAGGCCGGCAATGCGATCTCGACCATCTTCTCGGGCGTCCAGCCATCCTCCTTCATCAAGATACGGATGGGACGCGGCTGGCTGTAGAGATACAGTTCGTTGCCGCGCGCGCCGAAGATGTTGCCGGTGATCTCGGCCGCCGCATCGGTTGCCAGGAACACGGCAAGCCTGGCCACGTGGTCGGGGCTCGTGCGCTCGGCCCGCTTCTTCAATGTCTCCTCGGAGAGCCCGGGGATGCTCTCGATCATGCGGCTGAAGGCGTGCGGGCCGATGCAGTTGGAGCGCACCTTGTAGCGCGCGGAGTTGCCTGCGATCGCCCGCGACAGGCCGGCGATGCCGAGTTTGGCCGCGGCGTAGTTCACCTGGCCCACGCTGCCGATCAGCCCGGATGTCGATGTCATGTGGATGAACGCGCCGCTTTCCTGGGCGCGGAAATGTGGGATCGCGGCGCGGCTCACATAGAAGGCGCCGTACAGATGCACCTTGATGACCGCGTCGAACTCCTCGGGGGTCATCCGGTGAAAGATGGTATCGCGCAGAATGCCCGCGTTGTTCACCACGATGTCGACGCGGCCGAAGCTGTCGATCGCGGTCTTGATGATGTTTTGCGCGGCATTCCAATCGGCGACGCTGTCGCTGTTGACCACCGCGCGGCCCTGTCCGTGCTTCTGGGCGATGCTCTGCGCGACCTCCTGTGCCGGGCTTTCGTCATGGCCCTCGCCGCTGACCGCGGCACCCACGTCGTTGACCACGATCTTCGCACCTTGGTCGGCCATTGCGAGCGCGATCGAGCGCCCGATTCCACGCCCGGAACCGGTCACCACCGCGACCTTGCCTTCGAGCAGCGTCCCCATTTGTCCCTCCCCTTACCGCTTAACCACCAACCGCCCGAACATGCGCCGGAGCGCCAGGATTGTCACTCGGTGGTGATCCCGTGCTCGGACCCCGCTATGCGTGGAAGGTGGGATGACCGATTATCCCAGGGTTAACCCCGGCGGGTCGAATGATGCCGGGCGTAGCGGAGGCTGCATTGGATCATTATGACCTGATCGTTATTGGGAGCGGACCAGGCGGCGGCTCCCTGGCCCATCGACTGGCACCCACGGGCAAGCGCATCCTGCTGCTGGAACGTGGGGACTACCTGCCACGCTCGCGACTGAATTGGGATTCGAAGGCGGTCTTCGTGGACGCCACATACCAGGCCAAGGAGACTTGGTACGGCAGCGATGGCCGGGCATTCCATCCGGGGCTGCACTATTTTGTCGGAGGTAATTCCAAGGTCTACGGCGCCGCCCTCCTGCGCCTGCGGGAGCGGGATTTCGAGAAGATCCAGCACCAGGACGGCGATGTCGCCGGAATGGCCCCTGAAATACCGGGATTACGACCGCTTCTACAACGAAGCCGAAACGTTGTTCGCGGTGCACGGCCAGAGGGGCGAGGACCCGAACGAGCCGCCGGCTTCCGCGCCGTACCCGCATCCGCCGGTTTCGCACGAGCCGCGCATCCAGGAGCTGAACGATACCTTCTCCAGCCAAGGGCTGCATCCGTTCCACTTGCCGCTCGGTATCCGGCTTGAGGAAAGGAATGGCCGGGCTACGCCCACCAGCATCTGCATCCGCTGCGACACGTTCGACGGGTTTCCCTGCCTGCTGAACGGCAAGGCGGACGCGCAGGTGATGTGCGTCGATCCAGCCCTCGCCGCCAATCCCAATCTGACGCTTCTAACGGGCGCGTATGTGTCGCGCTTGGAGACCGACGCGGCGGGGCGCAGCGTCACGGCTGTCCAGGTGACGCGGGACGGGGCGGAGGAGCGCTACAGCGCCGACATCGTGGTGGTGGCGTGCGGCGCGTTGTCCTCGGCCCTGCTTCTCCTGCGCTCGGCGAGCGACGCGCACCCGGCGGGCTGGCGAATGGCTCCGGCCTGGTCGGGCGCAACTACATGCGGCACAACCAGTCCGTACTGATGGCGCTGATGCGGCAGCCGAACGAGACCGTGTTCCAGAAGACGCTTGCCGTCAGCGACTTCTATTTCAACTCGGATGATTGGGAGTTCCCGCTCGGCCTCATCCAGATGTGCGCCACCTCCCATGCCGAGCAGATCAAGGCAGAGGCGCTGCCGTCGTGGCTGGAATGGCTGCCCGAAGATGCCGTTCGACGAAATGGCCCGGCACTCCATGGATTTCTGGCTCTCATCGGAAGACCTGCCTCGACCCGAGAACCGCATCTTCTACGACGGCGACAAGGTCGTCCTGGACCTCACCGAGAACAACATGGAGGCGCATCACCGGCTGAGGAAAAAGCTGGAGCAGCACATGGGACAGTCCGGGGCCCACCCGGTCCTGGTGGAGCGAAGCCTCTATCTTGGCAAGGACATCCCAATCGGCGGCACCGCTCACCAGGCGGGTACGTTGCGGTTCGGGACCGACCCGGTCGAGCCGCGTGCTCGATCTGAACTGCAAGGCTCACGAGCTGGACAACTCTATGTGACGGATGCCAGCTTCTTTCCTTCCATCGGCTCCGTGAACCCGACGCTCACCATCATCGCCAACGCGTTGCGCGTAGCCGAGCATCTGCGGGAGCGGCTCGGCGCATGAGCTACGCGATCGACCTCGCCGTACGCTACCTGCTGGTGGTGCTGTTCTTTCCCTTCTCGGCGCTGGACAAGATCCTGAATTTCCGCGGTGCGGTGGACCAGGCGAAGGAGATCGCGCGTGCCGACGGCGTGGCGACCGCGCTGATCCTGGCGGGCCTGGCTGTCGAGATCCTGATGCCGCTCGGCATCCTGACCGGGGTCGCGGACCGGCTCGCCGCCTTCATCATGGCCGGGTATTGCGGCGTGACCGCATTGCTGTGGAAGCGCGTTCTGGAAGCCGGGCGATTTCTGGCGCAAAGGCAGCAGCAAGGGGCGCGACCTGTTCTGGGATTTCCTCAAGAACTTCTCGCTTGCCGGCGGCTTCCTGCTGATAACCTTCGGCCTGACCAATGCCTCCGTCCCGCCGGTTCTTCGACGATCCACTCTCCTCCACCCACCCCTACAGCCCAGGCGCGACAGCCATGAGCGACGCAGGCGAGAAGCCGCAGCATTGCGTTACTGGCACCTATGGACCGACGAGGACGGCGTCAGCCACCAGACGCGCGTGCGAGTTGACGGAATGGGAGCTGAAGGGCGTCGGCAACGCCGCGCCGCAATGGAACGACAAGCAGGCGCGTAGCGAAGCGACCGTCGTGTTCACCGTGCAGCCGGTCGGCTGGGTCGGCGAGTGGCACGAGAATCCGGCGCCGCAATGGATCGTGCCGCTGTCCGGCCGTTGGTGGGTGGAGTCGATGGACGGGACCCGCGTCGAAATGGGGCCTGGCGAGCTTTCACTCGGCGAGGACCAGAACTGCAGCGCGGATGCGGCGGGCCGCAAGGGGCATCGCTCGGGCACGATCGGCGACCAGCCCGCGGTGCTGATGACGGTGCAGCTGCACGTTGCCGCCGATCCAGCGCCCCTGCCACGCGAGATAACCGCATGCCGGAGTGGACCGCCGAACTGGATCCGCGCTTCAAGCGCTGCGTTCTATCCAATGCGCCGCTGCTGACGCTCGGCGAGGGATATGCTTGGCTGGAGGGCCCGGTCTGGTTCGCCGACGCCAACCAACTCCTGGTCAGCGATCTGCCGAACAATCGGATCCTGCGCTGGACGGAGGACAGCGGCGTCTCGGTCTTTCGCCAGCCGTCGAACTTCGCCAACGGCCATACGCGGGACCCGCAGGGCCGGTTGATCGGCTGCTCCCATCGCGGGCGCTGCATCACTCGCACCGAGCTCGACGGAACCGTGACGGTGCTGGCGGACCGCTTCGAGGGCAAGCGGTTGAACGGACCCAATGACGTCGTTGTGGCCAGCGACGGCGGGATCTGGTTCAGCGACCCGTATTACGGCGGCAACACTGATTACGAGGGCGGCAAGCACGAGCCCGAACTGCCGCCGACCTTGTACCGGCTCGATCCGGGCGGTTCGCTCGCGATTGCGTCGGCCGATTTCACCGGGCCGAACGGGCTCTGCTTCAGCCCCGACGAGAGCCTGCTCTATGTCGCGGAATCCGGCGCACAATTCGACGACGACCCGTCTCGGCACATCCACGTGTTCGAGGTCGATGGCAAGCGCCTGCGGAACGGGCGCGTTTTCCACGTCGTGTCGCCAGGCTTCGCCGACGGCATGCGTTGCGACGAGGATGGGCGGGTGTGGAGCAGTGCGGCGGATGGCGTGCACTGCATCGAGCCGGACGGCACGGTGATCGGCAAGATTTTGACCGGTGCGACCGTCTCCAACCTGGTGTTCGGTGGCCGAAACCGCTGCCGATTGTTCATCTGCGCCTCCCATTCGCTGATGGCTCTCTACACCAATGTCCGGGGAGCGCAGCGCCCATGAAGCTGCGACCGCTCCGCCTGCTACGGGTCGAGCTGACCGTGGCCGACCTGCCCCGGTCCGAACACTTCTACATGGATGCGCTGGGCTTCACGCTTCTGCGCCGGGAAGATGCCGATCCGGCGATGGTCCGATTGTTGGGAGCCGATCACATCAGACAGACAGTGCTGCAGCGACACGGGCAAATGCTGGTTTTGCAAGCGTTCCAGCCGCAAGGCTCCGCGTACCGGCCGATGCCTCCGCCTGCTGACCAGGTATTCCAGCACTTCGCCATGCCCGTGGCGGACATGCGGCAGGCGTTCGCCCGGCTGGCCGCCTTCGCCCCGCTGCCGATCAGCAGCGGCGGACCGCAGCAACTGCCGGAGCGTTCGGGCGGCGTCGCCGCGTTCAAGTTTCGCGATCCCGACGGCCATCCGTTGGAGCTTCTCCAGTTCCCCGATGGACACGTGAACGGCATCGATCACTCCGCCATCGTTGTCATGGACGCGGAGCGCAGCATTGCTTTCTATTGCAACCAGCTCGGGTTTCAAGTTGCTTCGCGGCAGACCAACACTGGGCCGGAGCAGGATCACCTGGACGGGCTGGCGAATGTGGAGGTGGATGTCGTTGCGCTGTCGCCCGAACAGTCGCCACCGCACTTGGAGCTTCTTGCCTACCGGGCGCCCCCGGTGCGGCAAAGGCCGCTCCGGCGTCCCTGCGACATTGCCGCCACTCGCCTCGTGCTCCAGGTGAGCGGGTTGTCAGTGGAGGGTCATTTGCTCGCCGATGGCAGTCACGCCGCCGTCATGCACGACCCGGACGGACATGCGCTCACGCTGATCGCATGATTGGTGGCGCTTCTTTCGTCAGAGCTTCGACCAATTGCGTCCGTCGCGCGCAAGCAACTCGTCCGCGCCGGCCGGCCCTTGGCTGCCAGCGGCGTAGGGCTCGACATCGCCCTTGCCGTTTCCCCAGGCTTCCAGGAGGGTCTGCACGACCCGCCAGCTCGCCTCGATGTTGTCGGCCCGCTGGAACAAGGTAGCGTCGCCCACCATGCAGTCGTAAAGCAGCGTCTCGTACCCGACGTTCGGCGGCTCCACGAAAAAATCCTTGTAGCGCATGGAAGTTTCCACCGGGCCAAGCTTCATTTCGGGGCCGGGAACCTTGGCATCGAAGTGCGTCTGAATGCCCTGTTCCGGGTCGATCAGCAATCGCACTACGTTGGGCGTCGTCGTGTCCACCTTCGTGTCGCGGAAAATACGATAGGGCGCGGGCTTGAAGTGGATCGAGATCTCCGTCTTTCGTCCTGCTAAACGCTTGCCCGTGCGGATATAGAAAGGCACTCCGGCCCAGCGCCAGTTCTCGATCGACAGCTTGAGCGCGATATAGGTTTCGGTCCGGCTGTCCTTCGCTACGTGCGGCTCGTCCCGGTAGCCCGGGACGGGTTTCCCGAACTCTTCCCCGGCGGTGTATTGGCCACGCACCGAATCCTCCAAAGGCACTGGCCGGATCGCCTCGACCAGCTTGGCCTTTTCGCTGCGTACATCCTCCGCGTCGAAGGAGTTTGGCGGCTCCATCGCGACCATGCACAGCAGAGTGAACATGTGGTTGGGGACCATGTCGCGTAACGCGCCGGTCGGCTCGTAGAAGGCGCCCCGCTGCTCGACCCCGACCGTCTCGGCAGCGGTGATCTCCACATGGTCGACATACTCCCGCCGCCAGATCGGCTCGAACAGGCCGTTGGCGAAGCGCACCGCCATGATGCTCTGAACGGTCTCCTTCCCCAGGAAGTGGTCGATCCGATAGAATTGGCTCTCGTCCGCCTGCTTGAGGATGCGCGCGTTCAGCGCCTTGGCGGAGGGAAGATCCGCACCGAACGGCTTCTCGATGACCACGCGCCGGAACATGCCGTCCGCCTGCTTCAGCAGCCCTGCTTTTCCGAGCCCGTCCACAACCGTGCCGAAAAAGCGCGCGGCGACCGCCAGGTAGAATACGGCGCTGCCGTCGCCGATCGCCTTACCGATGCGGGCGAACGTCTCGTCCTGGCTGAAGTCGCCCGAGAGATATTTTAGCCGGCTGGCGACCCAGCCCCACGCGGCGTCATCGAGCTTCGGCGTGTAGAATTCGGCTGTCTTGTCCTTCGTGAACGACTGCATCGTCTCGGTAAGCGTGTTTCGCCACGCATTGTCGTCCTGCTCGACGCGGTCCACGCCCAGGATCGAGAACGTGTCCGCGAGCAGCTTGCTGCCTGCCAGATTATAGAGAGCCGGCATGAGCAGGCGCTTGGTCAAATCCCCACCAGCGCCGAAGAGCACCAGCGTGCAGGACGGCGCTGGCGCTGTGCCGGCCGCCGAGCTTCCGGTCGCTGGTTTCATCTTGCCGGAGGCGCTCGCGGTTTCGCCGTCCGTCGGAACATCGGTCATCGCTGGGAACCTCCTTCACGTCGCAGGACTCGAGCGCGCTGCGGGTCATCGTAGATGAACAGTATGGCAATCGCACCGCCCCTGCATCATCCAACACGCAAACCGTGCTCTAATGACCTGCTTGACTTAGGTGGCCGCAGCGAAGGTCGCAGCGACCACAGTTGGCCTGCCAGCAACTTGTTGAGTGGAGAACGGACCATGCTCACTCTTGCCGCAGGCCAGCTGCTGCTGACCCTCAATCCCGAGTGTGGCGGGGCGATCGCATCCTTTACCAAGAAGGGCAACGCGGTTCTGAGGCCGGTTGTCGATCCGAATTTGCTTGCTCAGCACGATCGAAGCCTCGCCGGCTATCCCCTGGTTCCGTTCTCCAATCGGATCGGCGACGGCCGGTTCACCTGGGACGGCGTGCAATACCAACTTGCGCGCAACTTTCGCGGGGAGCCGCACACCATTCATGGCAACGGCTGGATGCACCCGTGGACCGTGGATTCCGCCGGCGATCGCGAGGCGCGACTAAGCTTCGAGCACCGGCCGCTCGGCTCGGCCGCATCCGAGTGGCCGTTTCGCTACATAGCCCGGGAGCGGTTCCGCCTGCACGACCGCGGGCTGGACATCACAATGGAAGTAATAAACGGCGACAGCCGGGTCATGCCGGCCGGCCTCGGGTTCCACCCTTATGTGCCGTGCGGCCAGAGTACGACGGTGCAGTTCGACGCTGGCTACGTTTGGCTCAGCGGCTCTAGCGGTTTGCCGGCTGAAAAACTGCCGGTCAGCGGACACTGGGACTTTCGCCAGCCGCAACCGATCGAGCCGCCGAAGATCGATGATTGCTATGCCGGTTGGTCCGGAACAGTTCACGTCGCGTCCGGCGACCAGCACTTCTTGCAAATTACCGGGTCGTCGGTGCTGCGACATCTCGTGCTGTACACACCTGTAGGCAGGGACTACTTCGCCGTCGAGCCGGTCAGCAACATGTCAAACGCAATCAATCACCAGGATCTAGCCGATAACGGACTGGTGTCGCTGCAACCCGGCGATCGCCTGGAGGCGACGATCAGCTTCGCTGTCGGCGGAACTTGAGCGGCGGCGGTCGAGGCCACCGGCCCTCTCCAACAAGGAAGGAGGCAGGATGAACGATGCGAAGACCGCCCTCGGGCAGAAGATTTTGGGCGTCAAGCGGCGCAAGAGCCTTTCCTGGGCCGATATCGCCGCCCGGCTCGGCCACGCGCCGACCTGGACGTGCGCCGCGTGCCTCGGCCAGATGTCGATGTCGGCCGAGACCGCGGAGAAAGCCGGCGTGCTGTTCGGCCTGGAGCCCGACGAGATCGAGACGTTGCAGGCCATCCCGTATCGCGGGTCGCAGCAGCCGATGCCGCCGACCGACCCGCTGATCTATCGCTTCTATGAGCTGGTCATGGTCTACGGCGCCACCTGGAAGGAGCTGATCCAGGAGGAGTTCGGTGACGGCATCATGAGTGCCATCGACTTTGACATGACCCTGGACCGCCAGCCCGACCAGAAGGGCGACCGGGTGAAGGTCACAATGAGCGGCAAGTTCCTGTCGTACAAGACCTACTGAGCCTCGCCGGTTTGCTATTGATGCGAGGGGCGTTCACGGGGCCAAGTATGCGCGGGGTCGGAGGCGGAGGATGGAGATCACGATTTCCGCCAACAACGCTCCGGCCGCGAGCCCAATCAGTCCGTAGATGGCGGCGGCGCTGCTGAGCGCGATCTGCGTCACGTGGCTCCCGATGGCGGTGCGCAGCACGCGTGTGCGGTCACCGCTTGGGTCGTCGACCGCGTCCAGGAGGGCGACGGGCGGGCGCAGCAGAGGCGAGGTTGCCTCTAAGTGTTCATAGGCGCCGCGGAGGTCGCGCTGGCGGTCGAGCGAGCGGGCAAGGGCCGCCGCGTTGGCGGGCTCCTTGTCCTGTAGTGCCTGCCGGAGCTCATCGTCGGTTCCCGCAGGAAGATGATAGTAGCTGCGTGCGGCGTCCTCGCGCTGGTCGATGTCACGGCGTGCGTCGTTGCTGATTTGCAGCAGCGCGGCTGCGTAGTCGCTGGTTATCGCCGGCAGTTGCATCGCCACGACGGCGCAGGCCAGCGGCAGCGCCAGGCCGATTGCGTCCGCAAGCCATCTGCCGATGAATCGGATCATCCGTGGCCGCGCCTAACACCCAAAAAGGTAACCCGCGCTTCTCTAGGCTAACCTACGGGTCCGGCGGAATCTCCGGCGTCGGCACGGGATCGGTGGGCGTCGGCACTTCGGCGGGAGGGATACCCTGGCCGGGGCCTGGCAATTCCGGGGGAAGCTTAGGTTCGAGCGCCATTCTCCGACTCCCTCATCGTCATTCAAGCTTCCAACAGTCAAGCGACCGCGCCGTTTGGCGGCTGGCCGCCTCGGACGAGCGCCGAATGTTGGCGGCTAAAAGCCGAGCTCTTCGGACGCCCGCGCTAGCGTCTTAGCACTGCCGACCTCGTAGAGCGACGTGAGCCAATGTCGCACGGCCCCGATCAGGACGGCACTCCGGCCAACCTCCCCGAACAGCTCTGTTATGCCGAGCAAAGGCTCCGGGTTCGGGCCACCCTCGATTGCGCGGGCGCGCAAGGTGGCGGCGAGCGGGTGCTTGATCTCGATCGGTTGCCCCGTCTCGTCCTCACCCCGTACCCGGCGCAGCCACGCCGCCAACGCCAGGGCCAGCAGGTCAACCGGCTCACTCGCCCGCAAACGGTCGCGGATCGGGTCCACCAGTACGTTCAACGGCGCGTCCGTGTTCACCCGCTCCACCGTGTCCCGGATCGAGGGATTGGCGAAGCGCGTGAGCAACGTGCGCTTGTACTCCACGAGATCGACGCCGGGCACCGGTGCCAAGGTTGGCCCGGTTTCCCGGTCCATCAGCGCTGCCATGTAGCGCGCGAGCAACGGGTCGCGCATGGCCTCGTCCACCGTGAGATAGCCGGCGAGCCGGCCCAGCCCGGCGACCGCGAGATGGCTCGCGTTCAGCAACCGGAGCTTCATGAACTCGTACGGGGCAACGTCGGGGACGAATTGTGCGCCGACGTCCTCCCAGCGCGGGCGGCCCTGCACGAAGCGATCCTCGATCACCCACTGGGTGAACGGCTCGCAGAACACCGGCCAGCGATCGACCACGCCGTAACGCTCGGTCAGCGCCGCGATATCGGCGTCGGTGGTGACGGGCGTGATGCGGTCGACCATCGTGCTCGGGAAGCTCGCGTTCGCGTCGATCCATGACACGAGATCGGCGGCATCTTGCAACGTCGCCAGCGCGCGCACCGCGTCGCGCAGCACGGTGCCGTTGTGCTGGATGTTGTCGCAACTGAGTGCGGTGAACGCGGGCCGACCGGCTGCCATGCGGCGGCGATAACCTTCCACCACGATGCCGATGGCGCTGCGCGGGTCGTGCGGCGCTTCGAGGTCGTGGCGGATCAGCGGATGGGCATCGTCGAGCTGCTTGGTCGCGCGATTGAGGCAGTAGCCGTTCTCGGTCACGGTGAGGCTGACAATGCGCACAGCATCGTTGTCGATCGCGCCGAGCAGGTCGGCGGCGCCGTCGGCGGCGAAGATCACCCGCGCGAGCGAGGCGATCACCCGCACCGTTTCGTTCTCGGCATCGCGCTCGACAAGCGTGTAGAGGTTGTCTTGTGGCGCCAGAGCGTCGAGCATTCGCCGATCGGCCGGCAACAGGCCCGCCCCCACAATGCCGAAAGCGAGCGCCGCGGGGTCGCGCTCCATCAGATCATGCGTGTAGCGCGCCATGTGCGCCCGATGAAACCCGCCGAGACCGAGATGCACGATCCCGGGCCGCACTCCCGCCGGGTCGAAGGCCGGCACACGAACCGGCGGCTGCAAGCGAGCGAGGTTGGCGCGGTTGAGGGGGGTGCTCAATTTGCCTCCATGCGGGACAGCGCCGGATATAGCGCGCGGTAGCGCTCGAGCTGCGTCGCGTACGCCGCTTGCAGCGCGGGGTCGGGCGCAATCGTTTCGGCGCGCGCCGGCGGGGTGCACACCGCTTCGGGGCGCTCGCCCGTGACCGCGAGCCGCGCCAGCCGGGCTGCCCCGAACGCCCCGCCGTGTTCGCCCTCCGCCAGCCGATGCACGGGCAGGCCAAGCGCGGCGGCGATGATGCGAAGCCAGGTGCGCGAGCGCGAGCCGCCGCCGATCGCGTCCATTTCCGCAACAGTGGTGCCGGCCGCGGTCAGCGCGTCGAGGCAGTCGCGCAAGGAGAACGCCACACCTTCCAGCACGGCTTGCGTCAGGTCCACGCGCCCCGCTTCGCTCGCAAGCCCGGTAAACGCGCCGCGCACCGCCCCGTCATTGTGCGGGGTGCGCTCGCCCGAAAGGTAGGGCAGGAACAACGCCGCGCTGGCGCCATGCGGCTCGGGCATCTCGTCCAGGAGCTTCGCCTCGGAACGCCCCGTCACCTGCGCCCACCAGGCGAGCGAGGCGGCGGCGGACAAGGTGACGCCCATCTGGTGCCAGGTGTCCGGCAGCGCGTGGCAGAAAGCGTGCAACGCCCTCCCCGGGTTCGGGGCGAAGCGTTCGGTCGTGGCCCACAGCACGCCCGAGGTGCCGAGCGACACGAAAGCGCTGCCGGGACGGATCGCGCCGAGGCCGACCGCGCCGGCCGCGTTGTCCCCGGCGCCGCCCGCTAGTGTGGGTGCCTCTGTCATCCCCCAGCGCGCGGCCAGCTCCGGGCGAAGACGGCCGGCGCTGGCGTTGCCTTCCACCAGGCGAGGCATCGCGGCGCGCGACAGGCCGGTCGCGTCCAACGCTGCGTCCGACCAGTCGCGCTGGCCCACATCGAGCCAAAGCGTGCCGGAGGCGTCCGACATTTCCTCGATCATTTCGCCCGTCATGCGGAACCGCACCCACGCCTTCGGCAGCAGCACCGTCCGAGTGCGGGCGAACAGGTCCGGTTCATGACGGCGCACCCACAGGAGTTTGGGCGCCGTGAAACCCGGCATGGCGGCGTTGCCCGTCACTTGACGGAGTGCCGGGAACGCCGTCTCCAGCTCGCGGCATTCCGCGACGGCGCGCACGTCGTTCCACAGGATGCATGGCCGCAGCACCGCGCCCGCCCCGTCCAGCAGCACAGCGCCGTGCATCTGCCCGGAAAGCCCGATGCCTTTCACGGCGCCGAGTGCAACAGGGTGCTCCGCTTGCAGCCGGCCCATGACCGCCAAGGTGGCTTCCCACCACCTCTCCGGGTCCTGCTCGCGGTGCCCGGGCGCGGGGGCGGATAAGGTGAGCGGTTCGGTGGCGCTGCCGATCACCCGCTGCTCGCCGTCGACCAGCAGCGCCTTGACTGCCGAGGTGCCGAAGTCGAAGCCGAGAAACACCGCGACGTACCTCAGGCCGAGATTCGGAACGCCGCGTCGACCTCTGCCCGCGTGGGCAGGTCGGCGCCGCGCCGGGTGCAGGTGATGCTCGCCGCCGCCCCGGCGTAGTCGAGAAGGTCGCGCAGGTCTTCTTCATCGAGAGCCGCCACGCCGTCCCGGTCCAAGCGCCCGGTCTGCGCGAGGCGGGCCAGAAGGGCGGCGTGGAACGTGTCGCCGGCACCCACCGTGTCGGCGACGACCACGGGACGGCTCGGCCGATGCATCACTTGGCCCCCGTAATACGCGGTGGCCCCGCCCGCGCCATCGGTCACGATCACCACAAGCGCGCCGTTCCGAAGCCAGCGCGTGGCGACCACCCCGGGGTCGGCTTCGGCCCCGAACGCGCCATGCAGGTCCTCGCGGCTGAGCTTGATGATCGCCGCCGCCCGCGCGAACCGCTCGATGCGTTCGCGCCACCGCGCGAGGTCGCCGACCGCGCTGACGCGGAGGTTGAGGTCGATGCTGATGAGACAGCGCGCGGCTTCGCGCTCAGCGAGCCCCAGCAAGGTGCCACCGATCGGCTCGACGGCGAGGGCGTAGGAGCCGAGGGCGAGCGCCGTCACCCGCGCGTCGAGCGCGGGCGGTATGTCGCCGGGCAGCAAATCCCGATCGGCGCAGTCATGCACATGGAAGGTGTACGATGGCTGCCCATCACTTCCCGCGGTCACGAGAACGACGGGCGTCGGACGCGCGCTGCGCTTGGCAAGCCCGAGGTCCACCCTCTCGGCCCGCAGCCGCTCGCGCAGGAACGCGCCGAGCGCATCGGCCGACAGTCCGCCGAGATACCCGGTCTCGGCTCCTAGTCGCGCCAAACCTACGGCGACGTTGAACGGCGAGCCGCCCGCGATCGCCTCGGCCGGCAGGGTCGCACCGACAGGCGCGCCGACAAACAGGTCGATCAGCGCCTCGCCGGCGACGACGATCAACGGCTACGCCGCGAGCGGGTGGCGGATGACATGTGGCAGGGCTTGCCCTTGGGCGTCGAACACGTGACAGGCAGCCGCATCGAAGGACAGGTGGATGTCGTCGTGGATGCGCGTGTTGTCGCTGCCTTCGAGCTGCACCGTGAGCGGCGAGCCATCGGGGAGGGTGGCGTGCAGCAGGGTCAGGCTGCCCAACCGCTCCGCCAAGCGCACCTTGCCGGTAAGGGGACCGGCCGGGTCGGGCCGCAACGCCTCCGGGCGAATGCCGAGCGTCACGGCAGCACCCGGTGCCACCCCGTTCGCCTGGACCGGAACGCCGATCGGTGCGCTGTCCGGCAAGGCGACCGCAACCCCTCCGCCATCAGCCGACGCGATCTTGGCAGGCAACAGGTTCATCCGCGGCGAGCCGATAAAGCCGGCGACGAACAGGTTGTTGGGATGATGGTAAAGCTCCAGCGGCGAGCCAACCTGCTCCACCAACCCCGACTGGAGCACGACGATCTTGTCGGCCATCGTCATGGCCTCGACCTGATCGTGCGTCACGTAGATCATCGTCGCCTGCAATTCCTCGTGCAGCCGGGCGAGCTCGATGCGCATCTGCCCGCGCAACGCGGCATCAAGGTTGGAGAGCGGCTCGTCGAACAGGAACACCTTGGGGTTCCGCACGATGGCCCGGCCGATCGCCACGCGCTGCCGCTGACCGCCCGACATCTGGCCGGGCTTGCGGTCGAGGAAGGATTGCAGCTGCAAGACGCGGGCGGCTTCGTCGACCTTGCGGTCCCGCTCGGCCCGCTTCACGCCCGCCAGGCGCAGGGCGAATCCCATGTTCTGTCGCACCGTCATATGCGGATAAAGCGCATAGGACTGGAACACCATGGCCAGCCCGCGATCGGCTGGGCCGACGTCGTTGACCCGCTTGCCGTCGATCAGCAGGTCGCCGCTGGTGATCTCTTCAAGGCCCGCGATCATGCGCAGCAGGGTGGACTTGCCACAGCCGGACGGCCCGACAAACACGACAAACTCGCGGTCGTCCACTTGCAGATCGACGCCCTTGATCGCCTCCACCGGCCCGTAGGCCTTGCGCAAGCCGCGTAACGTGAGTGTCGCCATCGGTCCCTCTGTTACTTGACCGCGCCGAACGTCAGGCCGCGCACCAGCTGGCGCTGGCTGATCCAGCCGAACACCAGGATGGGAGCGACGGCGATGGTCGAGGCTGCGGATAGCTTGGCGAAGAACAGCCCCTCCGGGCTGGAGAAGGAGGCGATGAACGTCGTGAGTGGCGCCGCGCTCGACGAGGTCAGGTTCAAGCTCCAGAACGCCTCGTTCCAGCACAGGATCAGGGATAGCAGGCCGGTCGACGCGGTGCCGGGCAACGTCAGCGGCATCAGCAGGAACCACATCTCGCCCCAGGTGCGGGCGCCGTCCATCCGTCCGGCTTCGAGGATGTCGTTCGGCACTTCCTTGTAGAAGGTGAACAGCATCCAAACGAGGATCGGCAGGTTCATCAGCGCGTAGATCACGATCAGCCCGGTCCGGGTGTCGAGCAGGCCGAGGTTGCGGAACAGGAGATAGATCGGCACCAGCACGCCGACCGGCGGCAGCATCTTGGTGGACAGCATCCAGAGCAGGGTGCCGCGCGTCCGCTCCGTCGGATGGAACGCCATCGCGTAGGCGGCGGGGATGGCGAACGCCAAGGCCAGCACGGTGCCGCCCACCGAGATCACCACGCTGTTCAGCGCGAAGGCGAAGTAGTTGGCGCGCTCCTGGACTTCGGCGTAGCTCGCCAAGGTCGGGATGGAAGGAGAAGTTCGGCGTGATCGCCGCGACTTCCGTCTTGAAGCTGGTCAGCACCATCCAGAAGATCGGGAAGAACAGCCCGAGCGCCACGACCCAGCCGAGGGTGGCGACCATAATCCGCTGCCCGAGCGTCTCGCGCATGGGACTACACCTCCAGCTGGCGGGCGATGCTGCGCACCAGGAAGAAGGCGACGATGTTGGCCAGCACGATCGCCACCACGCCGCCCGCCGAGCCACCGCCCACGTCGAACTGCAGCAGTGCCCGCGCATAGATCAGGAAGGCGAGGTTGGTTGTCGCGTTCCCCGGCCCGCCCGACGTGGTCACGAAGATCTCGGCGAACACGGTGAGCAGGAAGATGGTCTCGATCATGATGACGACGCTGATCGCGCGACGGAGGTGCGGCAGCGTGATGAAGAAGAACTGCGCCACGGCCCCAGCACCGTCCATGCGTGCCGCTTCTCTTTGCTCGTGATCGAGCGACTGCACGGCGGTGAGCAGGATCAGCAGCGCAAACGGCAGCCATTCCCATGAAACGATGCCGATGACCGAGATCATCGGGAACTCGGCAAACCAGTCCACCGGTGTGAGGCCGAAGGCCCGCGCGATCGCGCCGAACACGCCGTAGATCGGGTGCATCATCAGGTTCTTCCAGATGAGCGCGCTGACCGTCGGCATGACGAAGAACGGCGAAATAGCCAGCACCCGGGCGATGTTGCGGCCAGGGAACGGCTGGTCGAACAGCACGGCGAGCAGGGTGCCGAGGCCGACCGTGATGACAAGGACGGAGCCCACCAGGACGAGCGTGTTGACGAGCGAAGCCCAGAAATCGGGGTCGGTGACAAGGTATCGGTAATTGTCGAGCCCAGCGAAGCCGCTGACCGTCGGATCAAGCAGGTTATAGCGCTGCACCGAGAACCACAGTGTCAGCGCGAGCGGCACGATCATCCAGACCAGCAGGACGGCGACCGAGGGGATCACCAACGCCGAGCCCGGCTTGCGGCGGCGGCCCGCTTCGGCCGGCGTTTGCGCCGGCGCCGGACCCCCGATCCGGACGCGGTCGTCAAGGGTCGCGGTCGTGTCCGGGCTCATGGGCGGCTACTTCGGGTAGCCGGCTTGGTGCATGGTCCGCGCGGTGGCGGATTGCGCGGCCGCGAGGGCTTGATCGACGGTGGACTGTCCGGTCAGGGTCGCGGCTATCGTCTGGCCGACTTGCGTGCCGATGCCCTGGAACTCTGGGATCGCGACGAACTGGGCACCCTGATAGGGCCTCGGCTCGCGCGTGCTGCCGGTCGGGTTGGCCTGGTCGATCGCGGTTCGAACAAACCCGGCGAACGGCGCCACCTTCGTGTAGTCGGGATTCTCGTAGGTCGAGAGACGCGTGCCGGGCGGCACGGCGACCCAGCCGTTGTTCTCGGCCACCAGCTTGATGTAGTCCTTCGACGTCGCCCAGGTAACGAAGGTCTTCGCCGCGTCCTTCTGCTTGGAAGTCTCGGGGATGGAAAGGTTCCAGCTCCACAGCCAGGTCGGGCCGCCCTTGAAATCGCCGACCGGGATCTGCGCGAAGCCCACCTTGTCGGCCACCTGCGACTGCTTCTTGTCGTACAGCAGGCCGCCCGGCCACGGTCGCGTCGATCCACATGCCGCAATGGCCGCTGGCGAACAGCGCCAGGTTCTCGTTGAACCCGTTGGAGGTGGCGCCGGGCGGGCCGTCCGCCTTGAGGATGTCGTCATAGAAGGTGACGGCCTTCTTCCACTCCGGCGTGTTGATCGTCGGGTTCCATTTCATGTCGAACCACTGGCCGCCGTAGGTGTCGACCAGGGTGGTCACATAGGCCATGTTCTCGCCCCAGCCGGGCTTGCCACGCAGGCACATGCCATAGACCTGGTTCGGCTTGTCGGTGATCTTGTCGGCAAAGCCGCGGATCTGCTCATAGGTCGGCGCCTCCGGCATCTTGAGGCCGGCCTTGTTGAATAGGTCGGTGCGGTAATACGTCATGGCGCTTTCGGCGTAGAACGGGAGGCCGTACAGCTTGCCCTCATAGGTCAGTCCCGCGCGCACCGGCTTGAGCAGGTCGTCCACGTCGTAGCTTGCGGGAAGGTTGTCCATCGGGGCGAGCCAGCCCTGCTTGGCCCAGATCGGCACCTCGTAGTTGCCGACCGTCACGATGTCGAACTGGCCGGCCTTGGTCGCGATGTCGGTTGTTACGCGCTGGCGCAGTACGTTCTCCTCCAGCACCACCCACCGAAGATGGATGTCGGGATGCTGCTTCTCGAAGGTGGAGGAAAGCTTCTGCATGACCACCATGTCGCCGTTGTTGACGGTGGCGATGGTGATCGTGGTGTCGGCCCGGGCCGACGCGCCGGTGAAGCCCATCGCAGGCGCACGCTGTTGCGAACAAAAGGCGGACAAGCGATCCCGTCATGAACATTCCCTCGTGCACTTCGCCGGGCTTTTGATGCCCATGGTTGATGGATTCGTGACAGTTACGCAGAACTCCGTCAATCCGGCTGCGGGTGGTTGCCCCGCTTCGCGGACCCTATATTCCGACCGGGCGGAATTGGGCGCACGGCAGCGCGGGAGCGTGGAGCATGGCGGAAACGGCGGAGCAGGTTCCGGTGACGGTGCTGACCGGCTATCTCGGGGCGGGCAAGACGACCTTGCTCAACCGCATTCTGAGCGAGAACCACGGCAAGAAGTATGCGGTGGTGATCAACGAGTTCGGCGAACTCGGCGTCGACAACGACCTCGTGGTGGACAGCGACGAGGAAGTGTTCGAGATGAACAACGGCTGCGTGTGCTGCACGGTGCGGGGCGACCTGATCCGCATCGTCGGCGGCCTGATGAAGCGCCGCGACAAGTTCGACGGCATCATCATCGAGACCACCGGCCTCGCCAACCCGGCCCCGGTGGCGCAGACCTTCTTCGTCGACGACGCGGTGCGCACGAAGACCAGGCTCGACGCCATCGTGACGGTGGCGGACGCCAAGCACCTGCCCCAACGATTGGAGGACAGCCACGAGGCTGAGGATCAGATCGCGTTCGCCGACGTGATCGTGCTGAACAAGACCGACCTTGTGACCCCTGAGGAGCTCGCCGAGGTCGAGCGCCGCATCCGCGCGATCAACAAGTTCGCGGTGATTCACCCGACCGAGCGCGCATCGCTGCCGATCGCGGAGGTGCTCGACCGCGGCGCGTTCGACCTGCAACGCGTGCTGGCGATCGAGCCTAACTTCCTCACCGACGACGAGCACGAGCATAGCGACGAGATCACGTCTGTGTCCTTCGAGGTGGAGCGCCCGATCGACCCTGAGAAGTTCAACGCCTGGATCGGCGGCCTGTTGGCCTTGAACGGCCAGGACCTCCTGCGCACCAAGGGCATCCTCGCCTATGCCGGCGAGGATCGCCGTTTCGCCTTCCAGGCCGTCCACATGATCGCCGACGGCGACTTCATCGGACCGTGGAAGCCGGGCGAGAAGCGGGTCAGCCGCATCGTGTTCATCGGCCGCAAGCTCAATCGGCCGGTGCTCCGGCGCGGTTTCGAATCCTGCCAGATCGACTGAAGCGTCGATGGCTCTCGCGGCGGCGCCCCGGTATCTGATCGAGACCCGGGGCGTCCGGCAGTCACTCGACGCCTTCGTCGTCGCCTGCGCATTCGACCGGGCGGTACGACCGTTGCGTTTGCGCTCGGGGACGGAAGCTTGCGACGGGTCAAGCTCGCCGCCCTGGAACACTGGGACAGCGTGACGGCGCACGACGGGGCGATGCTGGCGCTCGCACCGGATGCCGGCCCCGTGGGCTTTCTCACCGCAGGCGATGACGGGCGGTTCCGTCGCGTAGTCTCCGACGGCCAGGCGAGCGACATCGCGACATTCGGCAGCAAATGGGTCGAGCACGTTGCCGCGCATCCCGGGGAAAAGGGCAAGGGCCTGCTCGCCTGCGCTATCGGCAAGCACGTGCATTTGTTCGACGCGTCCGGCAGCAAGCTGAAGCAGCTTGAGCATCCGTCCACGGTGACGGGTTTGGTGTTCGACGCGCGGGGTAAGCGGGTAGGCGCGTCGCACTACAACGGGGCGTCGTTGTGGTTCGCCGCTGCCAAGACCGACAGCCCGCGCCGGCTGGAGTGGAAGGGCAGCCATATCGGGATCGCGATCTCGCCCGACGGGGACTACGTCGTGACCGCGATGCAGGAGAACGCACTGCACGGCTGGCGGCTAGCGGATGGCCAGCACATGCGCATGAGCGGCTACCCGGCCAAGACGCACAGCATGTCGTTCACCCGAGCGGGCAAGTGGCTCGCGACCAGCGGTGCCGAGACGGTGGTGCTCTGGCCGTTCACCGGCGGCGGCCCGATGGGCAAGGGGCCGACAGAGCTCGCGGGCGGCGACGGCACTCCCTGCACCCGCGTGCTGTGCCACCCGAAGGACGACATGGTAGCGGCGGGTTTCGACGACGGTTTGGTGGTGCTGGCCGATATCGCGACCAGCCGCGTGCTGCCGTTGGCACCGCCCGGCAACGGCCCAGTCTCGGCCCTTGCCTGGAGCCCGACGGGGTCACACCTCGCCCTCGGGACGGAAACCGGATTCGCGGCGATCATTGATTTATCGACCCGCTGAACGCTTACTATGCACGCCAAGTCGCCGCCGCGCGCTGGCACGGCTTGGCGCTTCTGCCGTCCCGTTTGGCCACAACTCGGGAGATTGCAGTTGGTCCCCGGACAGCGGGCTTTCGCGGTCACGGCGCTCGTTCCCAAGCAGGTTCCCAAAACTGGGGCATGGATGGGTGTGGCGTTCTGCGCGGCGCTGGGCTTGGCCGCCGCCGTGCTTGCGGGTTTCGGCACCAACCCGGCTGGAACCGGCCGGGCATTGCAAGCGACAGGTCGCCTCGCATTTCTTCTGTTCTGGGTCGCTTATTGCGGGGGCGCCCTGGCCGCGCTGTTCGGCCAACGCTTTGCAGCGGCGGCACGGCATAGGCGTGAGTTCGGCCTCGCCTTCGCCGCCGTCATTCTAGTTCATTTCGGCCTTGTGCTTTGGCTTTATCGCGTGTCGGCTCAGCCGCCCGTCTCGACAACGACGTTGGTGTTCTTTGGGACGGCTCTGTTCTGGACCTGCGTCCTCGCAGTCCTGTCGATCAAGCGTGTGGCTCAGGCCCTTGCTGGATGGTGCTGTAAGATCCTCCGCTTCGTCGGCCTCGAATACATATCGTTCGCGTTCCTGTCGGACTTCATCACCCATCCGCTTCACTGGGACGCCAAGAGCCTGCTTGGCTATCTGCCGTTTTCGCTCCTTGCCGTCACGGGGATCGTCCTTCGGCTAACGGCATGGATTCGCCACCATGCATGGATCACGGGGCGCGCAGCACGTTTGTAGCGCTAATCCTCGTCGCTAGCGGAATCTGGTCCTCGCGAAAACTCTGACGAAATCGACGGGCCGAAAGCGTCCGTTCAAGGTTACCGCGCCTGTGCGCTTGCCTCGGAGCGCGTCGCGCCGACGCGGCTCGCCAGGGCCGCGGCCATGAAGCCGTCGAGGTCGCCGTCGAGCACCGCGTCCGGGTTGCCCTTCTCCAGGCCGGTGCGCAGGTCCTTCACCAGCTGATACGGCGCCAGCACGTAGCTGCGAATCTGATGGCCCCAGCCGATGTCGGTCTTGGCGCTCTCCACAGCAGCTGACGCTGCTTCCCGCCGCTGCAGCTCCTGTTCATAGAGCCGCGCCTTCAGCATCCCCATCGCGGTCGCGCGGTTACGATGCTGGCTGCGGTCGGTCTGGCACGCGACGACGATGCCGGAAGGAATGTGCGTAATGCGGATGGCGCTTTCCGTCTTGTTGACGTGCTGGCCGCCCGCCCCGGACGCGCGGAACGTGTCCACCTTGAGGTCGGCATCGCTGATTTCGACCTCGAACGTGTCGTCCACCACGGGGTAGACCCAGACGGACGCGAAGCTCGTCTGCCGCCGGGCATTCGCGTCGAACGGGCTGATGCGAACCAGGCGATGCACGCCGGCCTCCGTCTTGAGCCAGCCGTAGGCGTTCGGTCCACTCACCTGCAAGGTTACGGATTTCAGGCCGGCCTGCTCGCCCTCGCTTTGCTCGATGATCTGCGCCTTGTAGCCGTGCTGCTCGGCCCAGCGGAGATACATCCGCAGCAGCATCTCGGCCCAGTCCTGCGCTTCCGTGCCGCCCGCGCCGGCGTTGATCTCAACGAAGCTGTCGTTGGCGTCGGCCTCGCCGGACAGCAGGCTTTCAATCTCGCGCCGCTTCGCCTCCTCGGCGAGCGCACGGAGGCTAGCGATGCCGTCGCCAACCATCGCCACGTCGCCGTCGGCTTCGGCAAGCTCGATCAGTTCGAGGGTGTCGGCGACGTCCTGCTCAAGTCGCTGCACGCCCTCGATCTGCCCGGCGAGCTGGTTGCGCTCGCGCATGAGCTTCTGGGCCTCGTCCGCCTTGTTCCAAAGGGCGGGGTCCTCGGCGCGCGCGTTCAGCTCGGCGAGGCGCCCCTGCGCGGCATCCCAGTCAAAGATGCCTCCTCAGCAGCGCCACCGACTGCTTGATCTGTTCGTTGAGGGCATCCAATTCGGTCGACATGCGCGCCTATGAGGGGTCGCGGGAGACCCGGGTCAATAGAGGCCGCCCAGCCCGCTGTCGCCGCCGCCGGCCGGTCCCTGCTGGGCCGAGCCGCCGCCATTGTCGGCAGATGCCGACCAGCCGCCGCTCGACGCGCCAGGCACCTGATCTGGCTTGAAAGCGTCCGTCACGGTACCCCAGCCAGTATCCCATTTCGCCATCGTCACCCCCTCCGGCTGCCGAAAGCTGAGCGCCGGATGGTCCTTGAGCGCGGTCATCATGTAGTTGCGCCAGATCGGCGCGGCGACGGCGCCGCCAGTTTCCTTGTCCCCGAGGCTGGAAGGATTGTCGAACCCGATCCAGACCGCCGTGACGAGATCAGGCGTAAAGCCGATGAACCATGCGTCGTTGAAGTCCTGGCTGGTCCCGGTCTTGCCCGCGATCGGCCGGTTCATCCCCTTGCCGGCCTCGACCCCCGTGCCACGCTGCACGACGCCCTGCATCATCGTCACCATCTGGAAGGTGCTGGCGGGGTCGGCGATCTGGCGGCGCGTGTCCGTGAGTTCGGGCGGGTTGGCGGCGTCATCGCAGGTGTCGCAGTCGCGGCCGGGCGCACGCCAGACCACGTGGCCGTCGCGGTCCTGCACGCTGTCGATCAGGCTCGGCACGACTTCGCGCCCACCCGCAGCAAGCGAGGCGTAGGCCCCCGCCATGCGCAGCACCGTCGTGTCCACCGCACCGAGCGCGGCGGGCAGCACCCGCGGCATGTTATCGACCACGTGGAACGCGATGGCGGTCTGCGCGACCGCCTCCATGCCAACCTTCTGCGCCACCCGCACCGTGACAAGGTTGAGCGATTTTTCGAGCGCAATGCGCATCGGCGTCGGGCCGTTGAACGTCATCTCGTAGTTGTTGGGCCGCCACTGCCCGGCGGAGCCGGCGTCGATCACGATAGGGGCGTCCATAAACCGCTGGCTGGGCGAGATGTCTTGCTCGAGTGCCGTGAGATAGACCATCGGCTTGAAGGAGCTGCCGGGCTGGCGCAAAGCCTGGGTAGCCCGGTTGAATTGGCTCGTGTCGAAGCTCCAGCCGCCCACCATCGAGAGCACCCGGCCGGTGGCCGGGTCGAGCGAGACCATGGCCCCCTGCACCTGCGGGATCTGCCGCAGCTGCACACGATCGAGACGCTGCACGCCGGCCTTGCCCGTTGGCGCCGGGGTTGCGACGGGTTCGACCATCACGACGTCGCCCACCTGCACGACGTCGGTGACGCGGCGCGGCGCCGGGCCGAAGCGGTCGTCGCGCACCGGGCGCGCCCAGCCGAGATCGGCGATCGCGATAGCGCCGGTGCGTGACACGACGGCGTCCGGGCCGCGCTCGATCCAGCCAACTCGCGCCTCGCTCTCCGTGGTCTCGAACACCACGGCAAGCTTCCAGTCGGCGGCAAGGCCGGGCGGCCGCGCGACGCCGCCGAGGGCTGTCGGCCAGTTGGCGCGCAAACCGGCGCCGCCGGCTAGGCGCGTGACGGGGCCGCGCCAGCCGCCGAACTTGCGGTCATAGGCGACGAGGCCGTCGCGCAATGCCTTTTCGGCAACAAGCTGGAGCTTGGGATCGAGGCTGGTGCGGATCATCAGCCCGCCCTGCGTCGTCGTGTCAGTGCCGAATCGGTCCACCAGCCGCCGGCGCACCTCTTCGGCGAACCAGTCGGCCCCAGCAATCGGCTCGGGGCGGCGGAACTGCGCCGGGATGATCGGCTGCGCCTTGGCCGCCGTAGCCTCCGCGGCGGTGATGACCCGGTTCTCGGCCATGCGGTCGATCACCCAGTCCCGCCGCGCCTTGGCGGCGTCCGGAAAGCGGAACGGGTTGTAGTTGTTGGGAGCCTTGGGCAGGGCGGCCAGAAACGCGGCCTCCGGCACGGAAAGCTCGTCCAGCGGCTTGTTGAAGTAGGACTGCGCGGCGGCTGCCACGCCATACGACTGCAAGCCAAGATAGATTTCGTTGAGATAGAGTTCGAGGATGCGCTCCTTGGTCAGGCTTTCCTCGATGCGCATCGCAAGGATCGCCTCCTTTACCTTGCGCGACAGGGACAGCTGGCCATCCAGCAGCATGTTCTTGGCGACCTGCTGGGTGATGGTGGAAGCGCCCACCGGCCGGCGGCCCTGGCCCATCTGCACCAAATCGGTGACCGCGGCGCGAGCGATGGCGAGCGGGTCGACGCCCCGGTGATTCCAGTAGTTCTGATCTTCCGCCGAAACGAACGCCTGCTTAACAATGTCGGGAATGGCGGTGTACGGCACGAACAAGCGCCGCTCGGTCGCCAGCTCTGCCATCAGGCGCGCATCGCCCGCGTAGACCCGGCTCATGATCTTGGGTTGGTAGGAGCGCAGCCCGTTCACGTCCGGCAGGTCGGAGGCGAAGTGTCGGTACGCGCCGTAGACGACGACGGCGCCCCCCGCCCCGGCCAGGAACACCAGCCCGAGCAGCACGCCGCCCACCCGCGCGAACCAGCGCCAAGGGGAAGCGCGCCGCTGCGCCCCACGCTTTACTGCGGCGCGGGGCTGGAGGCGTGGGCGGGAGGTTGAGGAAGGCGAGGGCGAGTTGCCCGCATTCGAGCGGCCGTTCATGCCTAATGATGGCATCGTTCCCGAAGGGTGGCGAGTCGTCTAGCCGGACAGTTCCGCGAGCCGGTACGAGGTCGCGAAATAGGCGTCGACCGCGCGCTTCATCGCCTGCGCGACGCGGACGCGGTGCGCCGAGCGACCGAGTGCCGCCTCGTCCTGCCGGTTCGACATGAAGCCCATTTCGACCAGCACGCTTGGGATGTCGGCGGCCTGCAGCACCACGAACCCGGCGTGGCGGGACGGGTTCTCCAGCATGAGGAGGTCCGGACGGAGGTGGTCCACCACGCTCCGCGCCATTTGCGTCGAGCCCCGGCGGGTTTCCTGGCGCACCAGGCTTGCGAGGATGGCAGCCACCTCGGGCGAGGCGAAGCCGAACCGCCCGTCGCCGAACCGGTCGGCGCTGTTCTCGCGACGCGCCAGCGCGGCCGTCTGCTGGTCGGAAGCGCGATCGGCGAGGGTGTAGACGCTTGCCCCCCGGACGTCGTGGTCGCCCACCGCGTCGGCGTGCATGGATACGAACAGCGCCGCCTTGCGGCTCTGCGCGCGCGCAACGCGCCCCTCGAGAGGGACGAAAACGTCGCTGGCCCGGGTCAGCTCGACCCGATAGCGCCCGCCCGCCTCCAGTAGCCGGCGTAGCTCCTCAGCGACCGCAAGCGATACGTGTTTCTCGTAGGTGCCGGACACACCGATGGCGCCCGGGTCCTTTCCGCCATGCCCCGGATCAAGCATCACGACGGGCGAGGGCAACCGCTTCGCTTCAGGTGGTTTTCGGGGCGAGGCCGCGCCTTTGGCGGCGCGAGCCTCGGCTTCGCGGAACCAGTGCGGCAACAGGAACGCGCCGGTGACACCGGATCCGAGCAACACCCTCCGACCGACCGCCACTCGTTGGGGCATGCGAGCGACTTATCATGGCGGGTACGGATGCGCACCTTACATGTTGATTAACCGCCCTTCGCTCCCAACCTAAGCAGGACACGGCCTCCAAAGCAGGCGGCGGATCAGGCGGATTGCGGTCCGGCCGGGTTTGCTTCATGGTCGTGCCGCTTCGGTGACAGTCGGAACAAGCGCGGCTTTGCGCTCCGTGGACCGGCGGTTGATGAGACTGTGTTGGTGGCCCTCGGCCGCCTTGGTCGCCCTCCGCCCTTACAATCCGTCACCGGACAAACTCGCGCGTCGCGCGCCGCGCCAATTGGCACGTCGGGCGTAGTGGTGTGAACCGGGCGCGAGCCGCACTTGAACAAGGGCAGCGTTCCCCGAGCGCGCCGCATTGCAGGATTAGATGGCCGCAAACCCGCCCGCTCCTCCACTGCCGAGCCGCCCGTTCCGGGTCGTTCCGCGGGCCGGCGCAGCGGGCGAGGCCATTTATCCGGCGCGCGTGAACCCGCCCTGTTTCCCCAGTCCCTCCCGCCGACCGCCGCCGCTTGCCCGCTTCGCGCGAGGAACGTCGAGCCGGTCGGCGCACCGGAGTTCACGATTCAATGACCAAGCGTATGCTCATCGACGCCAGCCACGCGGAAGAAACCCGCGTGGTGGTGATGGACGGTAACCGCCTCGAAGATTTCGACGTCGAGACGTCGACCAAGAAGCAACTCAAGGGCAACATCTATCTCGCCAAGGTCGTGCGGGTGGAGCCCAGCCTCCAGGCCGCCTTCGTCGAGTTCGGCGGCAACCGGCACGGCTTCCTGGCTTTCGGCGAGATCCACCCCGACTACTATCAGATCCCGGTCGCCGACCGGCAGCGCCTGATCGAGATGCAGGCCGAAGAAGCGCGGCAGGAAGAGGAAGAGGAGGATCGGGCCGCCGCCGCCGAGGCCGCCCGCGAGCAGGACCAACCTGCGGACATCGCCTCTACCGGGACGGCGGACGACGGGCCGGGTGATCCGCCGCCGGCCGCCCCCGACCCCGCGCTGTCCTTCACTACTGACCTGGAGAGCGAGGCCGCCGCAGACGCCCACGAAGCTTTGCCGGCTTTTGAAGACTCGCCCGGAGCGACGTCCGGTGCGGCCCAGCCAGCTGTCATCCTGCGCAACTCGATCGCAGGCCCGGTGCTCGAGGATGCCGGGGAGCCGGAGGCGGCCGCCCCGGCCGACCCCGCGACCGAACCGGTTGCGGAGTTTCCTGCCGCAAGCGCGGACGCTGCCTCGCCCGCGCCCCGGGACGAGCAGGATAGCGGGCTCTTCGATGAGCACACCGCCCCCGAACCCGCTGAAGTGGAAGCGGTGGTGTCCACCACCGGTGGCGAGGTCGCGTCCGCCCCGAGCGACGCCGCCCCCGAGCCGGCCGAGGCGGAAGCGGCGGAATTTGCGGCCGATCTCGTTGGCGTGCCTGCCCCGATCGATGCCTTTCCTGAGCCGGCCGAGGCGGAAGCGGCAGCCCTCGCCGCGGATCTCGAGGCCGTGCCTGGACCGGATGAGGCCGAGCCGCACAACGAGCCCGCGGCCGAGCAGCTGCCACCGCCCGAGGTCGTCGGCGGCGAGGGCGAACCGGGGGAGGAGCGCGACCGCCGCGTCCCGCCTCGCTTCCTTCGCAACTACAAGATCCAGGAAGTCATCAAGCGGCGGCAGATCCTTTTGGTGCAGGTCGTCAAGGAGGAGCGCGGCACCAAGGGCGCGGCGCTGACCACCTACATCTCGCTGGCCGGCCGCTTCTGCGTGCTGATGCCGAACTCGCCGCGTGGCGGGGGCATCTCGCGCAAGATCACCTCCGTCGCCGATCGCCGGCGGCTGAAGGAGATCACCGCCGAGCTCGAGATCCCGCCCGGCATGGGCCTGATCGTCCGCACTGCGGGGGCCAACCGGCCGAAGCCGGAGATCAAGCGTGACTGCGAGTATCTGATGCGGCTCTGGGACGAGATTCGCGACCTCACGATGCGCTCGGTGGCGCCCGCGCTCATCTACGAGGAAGCCAGCCTCATCAAGCGATCGATCCGGGACGTTTATTCGCGCGACCTCGACGAGATCGTGGTGGACGGGGAGAACGGCTGGAAGACCGCGCGCGACTTCATGCGCATGTTGATGCCGAGCCACGCGAAGAAGGTGCAGCTCTGGCGTGACAGCGGCCAAAGCCTGTTCGCCCGCTACGGGGTGGACGCGCAGCTCGACGCCATGATGAGCCCGACCGTGCAGCTTCGCTCGGGTGGCTATCTCGTCATCAACCAAACCGAGGCGCTGGTGGCGATCGACGTCAACTCGGGCCGCTCCACCCGCGAGCGGGGCATCGAGGAAACGGCACTTCGCACTAATCTCGAAGCGGCCGACGAGGTAGCCCGGCAGCTTCGCTTGCGCGACCTCGCCGGCCTCATCGTGATCGACTTCATCGACATGGAGTCGAAGAAGCACAACGCGATGGTCGAGCGGCGCATGAAGGACGCGCTCAAGAACGACCGCGCGCGCATCCAGGTCGGCCATATCAGCCATTTCGGCCTTCTGGAAATGAGCCGGCAGCGGCTACGTCCGAGCCTTGCCGAAACCAATTTCGTGCCCTGCCCGCATTGCGGCGGCAGCGGCCATGTGCGCGGCACGGAAAGTGCGGCAATCCATGTGTTGCGCCAAATCGAGGAGGAGGGGGCAAAGCGGCGCTCGGCCGAGATCGTGGTGTACGCCGCGACGCCGATCGCCCTCTACATCCTCAATCACAAGCGCGACCGCCTTGACGAGATCGAGACGCGGCACGGGCTGGCGGTGACGTTCTCCGTGGACGACGCGCTGGTACCGCCGCTGGTCCGGATCGACCGGGTGCGCGCCGCCGTGCCGAGCGAACTGCCTCCAGCCGTCACACCCGACCTGCCGCCAATCCCGGCGGAAGACGAGGCGGTGGAGGAGGAGGAGGCAGACGTGCTCGACGAGGCCGACGCGAGCGAGGCGGCTTCCGTTGCGGCTCCCGCCGAGGCCGCCTCGGGCGAGGAAGCCTCGGGTGAGGAGGGCGAGGAAGCCGAGCGTCGCCGTCGCCGTCGGAGGCGCCGCCGCCGCGGAGGCAGGACCGATGGCGCGGGCTCGCCGGAGAATGAGGTGTCGGTGCCCCCAGGAGAGCCGGTCGAGGCGGAGGCTACGGCTGATCCTGGCCTCGACGTGGAGGGCGTGCCCGAGCGCGCCGACATCGATGCCGAGGGGGCAGCCGGCGAGACCGAGCCGGTGCGCGCGAGGGGCCGGGGCCGGCGGGGAGGCCGCCGTCGGCGACCGGACGAAGGAGCCCCGCTGGTCGCGCCGCCCGATGCGGAGCAGCCCGAGCTGCCGGTGCATCGAGGGCCGACGCCGGCCAACCCGTTCGGCGGCCAGGTGTTCGACATCTTCGACCTGATGGACCCCGAGCGCGCCGAACCCATGCACCCGACGGGCGCCACCGGCGGCGAACCGCTGGCACTGCCGGCGAACAATTCGACTGTGCCGGACGAAGCTTCTGATCGGCTTCCGCCCACCCCCGCCAAATCGACGGACGCCGCAGCCCCGACCGAGGCCGCTCCGCTGCTTGCGGGCGACGACCGAAGCGACCGCTGCTCCGACCGCTATCGAGCCGTCGGCGGTAGCGGGCGAGACCGAGGCCGAGACGGCCGCCGCCGCCCCCGCCATCATCGACCCGCCGCCAGAGCCAGAAGCCGAGCCCGAGCCCGCTCCGGCCGAGCCGGCTGTCAAGCCGATCCTGGTCGGGGCGGACGGTGAACCCGCGGTGGAAAGGAAGCGCGGATGGTGGCGGCGGTAGCAGGCCGGAATTGCAGAACTCTTCGTCCCCGTTCAGGGCTTCTCGCCGCGCCGCCAGCGGATGAACTGCTGAAGTAGGGCGGTGCGCTGACCTTGGGTGAGGTCGTCGGCGGCCTGGGCCCGCCGCGAGGAAACGCGCGAACTCCTGCTTCCCGATGTCTTCCGACGCCCGGGAGAGGGCGTCCACAGCGGGCGCGAACCTGGTCCAGCCCCGCACCTCCGCGGCGAGGTTCACCTCCTGCCACTTGGGGTGCATCGGTGGCTGCTGCAGGTGATGGAACTGCGCGAACAGCGCCTGCACGAACCGGGAGAGCTGCCGATTGCGCGCGCTGCCGGGCGGCCAAGCATTAACGGCGAGCACGACACTCACCGCGAGCGTGTCAACCTCCTGCCCTTCGGTGACTAGGTTTGGGTAGTCCTCGTGCGTCAAATTCCCCGGCGCGTACCTACGCAGCAGCTCTTCATCATTCTGCGGCAGGGCAAGAAAGTGCAGGTGCGCATCGGCCGGCAGCGCCCGGAACAGGTCCACCGGCTTGCCGCCGACCCGCACGACGGCGGCGATCTCACCCCTTTCGAGCCGCTCGATGGCGAGATCCTGTGGCTCACCGGTCAACGTGACGGAAATGCCCAGCGAGTTGAACAGGAACCGTGCCGTCAGCGCCGAGTCGGATCGCGGCGCGTCCGCGTTGACCACCTTGCCCTTGAGGTCGTCCAAGCCGCGTATGTCGGGCGCGGCTAAGATGTGCACCTCCTTGTCGTATAGCTTCGAGACGTATTGGACCTCCGCCCCCGGCGGCAGCAAGTGTTCGCGCCGGGCGGAAGCCAAGGCGTCCGCTTGCACGATCGCCAAGTCCACACCGCGCAGATGGAGGAGGTCGTCCAGGCTCTGCATGGATCCTTGGCCGGAGATCGGCACGACCCGCAGGCCGGGGCCATCAAGGGCATCAGCGAGATCTCCGGCCATGCGAAGATAGGCGCCGCCGACCCCCGCGCCCTCCACGCCCACCACGACCAACTCGGCCCCGGCGTCATCGGCCGGCGTCGGCTCTGAAGTTGCCGCGGCGTGGGGTTGGGTTTGTCCGGACGGTTGAGACGGCGCGGTTGCCTGAGACGGAGTGGCGGGTAGAGCCGGGGGGGTCGGCTGAGGTGCTGCATCCGGCTTGGGCTGAGTGCCGGCCGGCTCGGAGACGATTGCCGGCGCGGGCGCGGCAGGAGCTTCCGGTGTTGAGGGCTGGGCAGGAGGGGCCAGGGCATCGGCCGACGCCGGCTTGCCAGGGATTTCACCCGACGGCGGCACCACCGGAGCTGGCCCGGCTCCGGGAGCTGGGGCGCCTTGGCTCCGATCGGCCGCGGCGAGGTCCGCAAGCTGTACGTTGAGCTCGTTCACGGTGGAAACGCCGTCCGCGGTCGCCTGCGGTAGCGTCGTGACGATCTCGCTGAGCGTTTCGGCCAGGTTTTTCGAGTCGCCCGCCTTTGCCTGCTCCATCGCCCGCGCCGTGAGGTGATGAAGATTGTCGTCGGCCTCGTTCGCGCGGGCCGCGCTCGCCCCGAGAAGAAGCAGAAGCGCAGCCACGCCCCCGACAGCAGCGCGACGTTTTGGAAACATGGCCCCCGGCGCGGATCGTTGCGGTGCCTGAGCCTATGGTGCAGTGCAGGGGGCGACTATAGACGAGTGCGTGCAAAATCTAAGCTCTTGCTCGCGGATGGAGGCGTCAGATTAGGTGTCCGCAACACCGGCGGCCCCCGCGGCGACCCGAGACTATCGCCACCCAGCTAATCGCTCGGCCGCCTGCTGCATATCGACCTCCGAGCCGCAATAGCTGAAGCGGAGGAAGCGGCCGCCTCGCACGCGGTCGAAATCGACGCCGGGCGTCGTCGGCCACCCCGGCTTCGGCCAGCATTCGGGCGCAGAACGCCACGCTGTCGTTGGTCCGGTCGGCCACGTCCGCATAGAGATAGAACGCGCCCTCCGCCGGGCCGAGCCGGGCGAAGCCGGCGGCCGGCAGTGTCCCGAGGAGGTGGTCGCGCGAGCGGCGATAGCGGGCGACGTTGGCCTGGAGCTCGTCGTGACAGTCGAACGCCCCCTCCGCCGCAATCTGCGATACGTGCGGGGCGCTGATGAACAGGTTCTGCGCCAAGCGTTCGACCGGCCGCACCAGGTCGGGAGGCAGCACCATCCAGCCGATCCGCCAACCGGTCATGCTGAAATACTTGGAGAAGCTGTTGATCACCACCGCATTGGCGCTGCACCCCGCGGCGGTGGCGAGCGGGCTATCGTAGTGGAGCCCATGATAGATCTCGTCGCTCACCAGCCGCACGCCGTTGGCGTCGCACCACCGCGCGATGTCGTGCAGCTCGGCCGGATGCAGCATGGTGCCGGCCGGATTGCACGGGCTCGCGACGATCAGCCCGTCTGGCCGGGGGTCGAGCGCTTCCAGCATAGCGACGGTCGGCTGATAGCGGGTCGCGGCGCTGGTCTCCAGGACGACGGGTTGCAGGCCAAGTGCGGTCAGAATGTTGAGGTAGGGCGGATAGTAGGGCGAGGCGAGTGCCACTCGATCGCCGCGGTCGAAGGCGGCGAGAAAGGCGAGCGGAAACCCCGCCGACGCACCGACCGTTACCGCGATGCGCTCGGCTGAAACCGAAAGCCCGTACCAGTGCAGGTAATGCGCGGCGATCCGCTCGCGCAGCGAACGGCGCCCGAACGCCTCGGTGTAGCCAAGCGGATCGCCTGACTGGAGAGCCGCGGCAACCGCCGCGACCGCCCCGGACGGCGCGCCGGTGCCGGGCTGGCCGACCTCCATGCGAATCACGTGCGGCTCGGTGGGGCCCAGTGCCGTCTGGCGCGCGTTGGCGGCGGCGATGACGTCCATCACCATGAAAGGCGGCGCAGCGGCGGCGCGGCCAACCTTGATCGGCATCAGTTGCTGCCGATGGCGAGGCCTGCCCCGCGCGCGTCGGTGGCCCAACCGCAGCTCGCCTCGCTGCCCGGCAGGTAGCGGCTGCACGCGATCACGTTGGCGCGGCCGGGGTCGGGCACCGGCTCGGGCATAGGCTGGTTGCCCCGAAGCGCGTTCAGGAGTGCGAGCGCTGCGGCAACCGGCGCGCCCGCCTGCCCCGATCCTCCGACCGCCGCCCGGAACGCGTCGTTGCGCCGGTTCCAGGCGACCGCGGCAGCGAGCAGCGGCGGCGGGAACGCGGCCGGCGAACCCGCGAGCAGCATCCCGGTGCCGGGAAGGGTGCGCCCGGTGCCGAACAGATTGTTCATCGTCAGCGCACAGGCGACCGCGTTGCCGTCGCGGTCCAAGGTGAGAAACGTGGTGGACGCGGGCAGCTCCGGCAGCGGAGCGGGTGGCGGGTCGGTCGCGAGCAGGGCCTGCGGGTCTCCCCCGACAGCCCGCCACCGTGCGGCCAGAGCCAGCGCCCGAGTTTTGGCCTTGTCGGTAGCCGCCGGATTGTCTTGCAGCACGGTGAACGCCCCCGCCGCGGCGAGCCCGCCATCCGCTGGCGGCGGCAGGAAGGCGACGGTGTCGCGGCCGTTCGGCAACGACAGCGGTGGCACCGCGCGCGGCAAGGTGCCGCGCAAGTCCTCCAGGCTGAAAGAGGCGCCGGCGAGCGGTGCTCCCTCCACCAACCGGCGGGCCAGCGCGCCGGTGTAGAAGTCGCCGACGCCGGCCAGCCGAAGGTGCGCGATGGTCGCACCGAGATCGGGCTGAACGAGCCTGTCCCCCTCCGCGAGCGGCACGCCGTTCGGGAAAACACGGCCCGTGCTGTAGGGTCGGCAAACAAGGGTCCGGACACGAGCGAAAGGTCCCGCACGAAGGCGCGCGACGCGGGAACGCCCAACCGCGCCATCTGCTGGGCCCTTGTTAACAAGCCATCGAACGGGAGTTTGCCGTAGCGGGCATGGAGGGCGAATAGGCCGCGCGCGAGAGACGGCACGGCGGCGGGCCGGTCCCCGCTCCCCGCGTGCGCAGGCGCGGGCGGGACGAACATGATCGCCTCCGGTTCCCCCTTGCTTGGGCCCGGCCGCAGCCGGGCTGTAAGCCAGGCAGGCCCCGCCGCCCCCGAGCCCGGCCCTTGACGGGTAGGTGACAGCGAGCGCGAAGCCGAGGGCCACGGCGGCATCGGCCGCCGTGCCGCCAGCCGACAGCACCTCCCGCGCCGCCAACGCCGCGCGCGGCTCGTCGGCAACGACGCCACCGAGGAACCCGCTGACATGCCCGGGCGCACCCTCGGCGGGAGTGGAGGTGAGCATGCGGTCGGTGACTGAGGAGCAGGCCGGGATGGCCAGGGCGGTCGCGAGGAACAGGCCCATGCGCCGTCGACCCAGGCCGTTTCGAAGCAATGCGTCCCCTTCCCCCGCTGCGCAGCCAGTTGGCGTCGGGGATCGCCCCGTCGGCTGCGACCGTGCCATAAACGCCTTCGCGTCGGGCGGCAACCGAACGCCGCGCGGCGTGGGCCGCGTGTAAACGGGAGAACGGAATGCTTCGGCCGATCATGGCGGGACTGCTCGCGGCGGCGTTGAGCCTTTCCGGCGCGCACGCCAACTCGTTCACGCCATCGCAGCGGGACGAGATCGTGCAGATCATGCGGGACGCGCTGAAGCGCGACCCGAGCATCCTCCGCGATGCCGTGGAAGCGTTGCAGGCCGACGAAACCGCGCAGCGCCAAGCTTCCGCCAGTGCGGCGATCGCTCGATCGCACGATGCCCTGGTGGCCAACCTGCTCGACCCGGTCGCCGGCAACCCGAGCGGCGATGTAACCATTGTCGAGTTCTTCGACACCCGCTGCGCTTACTGCCGCAAGCTGGAACCCTCGATCACCGCGCTGCTGGCGCGCGATCACGGCATTCGGCTCGTCTACAAGGACTTGCCGATCCTCGGCCCTGCCAGCGTGCTGGGCTCGAAGGCCCTGCTGGCGGCCCAGCTCCAGGCCGACCGGGTTCCGGGCGCCTACGAGAAGCTGCGGGACGCCCTGATGCGGAGCGGCGCCGACCCGAGCAACGATGGCGTGCTCGCGGCGGCGCGCTCCGTTGGGCTCGATGCCGCCCGCCTCCAGCTCGACATGGAGGGCGCGTCGGTGCAGGGCCGCATCGACGCCAACCTCCGCCTGGCGCGCACGCTCGGCATCCAGGGCACGCCCGCCCTAGTCATCGGCCAGACGCTGATCCCGGGCGCCGTCGATGTCGCGGAACTGGAGGGCGCGGTGCGAGCCGAGCGTGGCCGCTAGGCCCGTCAGGAGCGCCTAACCCTCGGCCTTGCGGTTTTTCTCGGTGCCGAGGACGCTCTGGTTGAAGCGCACCAGCATGTCCATGAACCGCTCCGTGCCTTGCGGCATGAGGGTGAACCAGCGCTTCATCAGCTCGTCCGGCGAGTAGGCCGCGGCGAACTCCAGCATCTGCTGCTCGAGTTTCTCCATCACCCGGGCCTGCATCGGCTTCACGTCGGGCAGGCCGAGAAACTGCCGCGCCTCCTCCGGGGTAAAGTCAAAATCCACGGTCATTTTCATGGCGTGTCTCCTCAAATCGGCTGCCAAGTTCGCAGAATAACCTAGCCGCGTGCGGCTAGGGCAACTCCGGTAAGCGTCAACCCGAGGGCGACTGCCTGCCGCGCGCCGATCGGCTCGCCAAGCAGGACCGCCGAGCCGCTTACTCCGATAACAGGCGCGATCAGTGTTCCAATGGAGGCGGTGGCCGCCGGCAAGAGCTGCAACGCGCGGAACCAGGCGAGATAGGCGACGATCATCGGCACCGTCGCGCAGTATAGGAGGGCGAGCCAGCCGAGCGGCGTCACGCTGCTCCAATCGGGCGTTTCGGTCCCACAGAGCAGCAGGGCCGGGATCGCGCCCAAAGTCACCTGCCAGGCGACGCCCGCCACGGGTGGCAGGCGCGGCGGCCGGTTCTTGCTGATCAGCGTGCCGATCGCGAACAGCCATGCGGCGGTCAGCGCGAAGGCAATGCCCGGCAGCTTGACCCAGGACGCCTCGACCGGTTCCGCGCCGACCAGGACCGCGATGCCCGCCACCCCGAGCACGAGCGCGAGTGCCCGCGTCGGCGTGAGCCGCTCGCCGTAGAACAGCCAGGCGAGCAACGTCGTCCAGATCGGCATGGTGTAGGTGAAGATGACCGCCTCGGAGGCGCGGAGCCAGAGCATCGAGGCGATGGTCAGCACGCTGAACAGGCCGTAGTTCAACAGGGCGGCGATCACGAGGATGCGCCACTGCCCGGCCGGCACGCGGAGCGCCTCGCGCCGGGCGCACGCGAGCGCGAAGCCGACGATCGCCGCCACCACCGCGCAGGCCGCGCGCATGGAGAACGGCGGCACCTCCGTGAGGAGGAATTTCTGAATCGGCCAGTTGAGGCCCCAGCCCGTTGCGGTCACGAGCAGGAAGCCCAGTCCCCGGGCGGTCCCTCCGTCTGTCGCTTGCGCGGGCCACCGGGCCGTCCGGCCAGGCCGGGCGGCCCGCCGTTCAGCGGAGATAGACACGGACTTCGCGGGCCTTGAGGCCGGGCACGGTTTCCGCGCCGAGCGCGACGCGCGTGTCGCGAACGCCGAGCGCCATCATCGCCCGCATCACCGTGGCCGCATTCTGCCGCGCTTGGGCCAGATCGCGGAGCTGCAAGCGCGGGGTCGGTCTCGGTCGGCACGGCGGCGATCACGTCATAGCGGGTGCCGGGCCGCTGCTTCTCGGCGGCGCCCACGGCAGTGCGGAGCGCGTCGCCCCAGTCCGGATCAGGTTTCGTGTAGCTGATGGTGAGCAATGCCGCCCGGCCGGCGACAGGGGGGAGTGACGCGAGGCTGGACGGCGCAGGTGCGACGGGCTTCGGCGCGAACGTCCGCTGGTCGATCAGCGTGCAGCCCCCGAGTGCGAGCAGAAGCACGAGCGGACGTCGTCGAAGATGCGGGATCACGGCCTCGCCGATCCGGGTCAGTCCCGGTAGTCCGGCGTCTCCCCGTCGAGGATGCGCCGGACGCTCGCGAGATGCAGCCGCGCGGCCTCCGCGGCGCCCTCCTGCATCTGCTGCGCAGTGCGCGCCGCGACCGCGTGCGGCACGGGGAGGAGCCGCCGTCCGGTCGCTTCGGCGAGACGCTGCGCCTCGCACGCACGCTCCAGATAGTAGAGATCGTCCCACGCCTCGGCGATGCCGGCGCCGACCACGATCACGCCGTGCTGCTTGAGGAACACCACGTCGGCGTCGCCCACCGCTTGGGCGATGCGGTCGCCCTCGTCGCCATCGAGAGCAAGGCCGCCATATGCTTCGTCCACCGCGACGCGGCCATAAAACTTGAGCGCCGTCTGCCCGGCCCAGGCGAGCGGCGGGCCTTCCACCATGGCGAGCGCCGTGGCGTTGGGCATGTGGGTGTGGAACGCGGCGCGGGCGCGCGGCAGGCGGAGATGCAGGCGGGCGTGGATGTGGAACGCGGTGGCTTCCGGCACACCGCTGCCGGCGACCACGCCGCCGTGCAGGTCGCAGATCAGCAGCCGCGAGGCGGTGATCTCGCCGAAGCCGTAGCCGAGCGGGTTGACCAGGAACACATCGTCGCGGCCCGGCACCATGGCCGAGAAATGGTTGCAGATGCCCTCGTGCAACCCGAGCCTCGCCGCCATCCGAAAGCAGGCCGCAAGATCGCGGCGCGCCTGCCACACCACGTCGCCGTCGAGGTCCGTGTTGCGCAGGACGGCGGTCGCGCCGCCGATCGCGTGTGCCATGCTCGCTCCTCCGCCGGGCAAGCTTGCAGGAAGCGCCAGCGGCGGCAAGATGCCGCAACTTCAGGACAGGGCGCAGCACCGTGCAGACCAATCAGCGCATCGACGGCCGCCGGCTGTGGGACAGCCTCATGGAGATGGCGACGATCGGAGCGACGCCGAAGGGCGGGGTGCGCCGGCTCACCTTGACGGACGTCGACCGTACCGGGCGCGAGCGGTTCCGGGCCTGGTGCGAGGCGGCGGGGCTCACGGTGCGGGTCGACGCGATCGGCAACATGTTTGCCCGCCGTGAGGGCCGCGACCCGTCACGCCCGCCCGTGCTGATCGGCAGCCATCTCGACAGCCAGCCGTCGGGCGGCAAGTTCGATGGAGCGCTCGGCGTGCTGGGCGGTCTTGAGGTGATGCGGAGCTTGGGCGACCTCGGCATCGTGACGGAAGCGCCGATCGAGCTCGTGAACTGGACGGACGAGGAAGGCAGCCGCTTCGGCCACAGTCTGATGGGGTCGGGCGTGTGGGCCGGGGTGCTGCCTCTGGCAAAGGCGTACGGGCTCACCGACCTCGATGGGGTGCGGGTCGAGGCCGCCCTCGACGGCATCGGCTATCGTGGCCCCGAGCCTGCGGAGGTGTTCCCGGCCGACGCGTATTTCGAGCTGCACATCGAGCAGGGGCCGCTGCTGGAGCGCGGCGGCGAGCAGATCGGCGTGGTGACCGGCGCGCAGGCAATGGTCTGGTATGACCTGGTGGCGACGGGGCAGGACGCCCATGCCGGGACCACGCCGCCTTCGGCGCGCAAGGACGCACTGGTGTGCGCCGCCCGGGTAATCGACTTGGTGGACCGCATGATGCGGGCGCGCGGCGAGGACGGGCGTGGCACGGTGGGGCAGCTCGTGGTGGTGCCGAACAGCCGCAACGTGATCCCGGGCGAGGTGCGCTTTTCGGTCGAGTTCCGCCATCCGCTCGACGCCGAGGTGGACCGGCTGGACGCCCAGTTCCCGCGCGAAGCCGGGTTCATCGCGCGGGATTGCGGCGTGAAGCTCGACGTGTTGCCGGTGTTCAAGAACCCGGCCCAGCCGTTCGACCCGGATTGCGTCGATCTGGTGCGGCAGGCGGCGGCGCGGCTCGGCTACAAGTCGCGCGAGATCGTTTCCGGCGCGGGCCACGACGCGGTGTACATCGGGCCGGAGGATGCCGGCGGCGATGATCTTCACGCCGTGCAAGGATGGCCTGTCGCATAACGAGGCGGAAAGCATCGACCCGGCGGAGGCGGAGGCGGGGTGCCAGGTGCTGTTCGAGGCGGTAATGGCGCGGGCGAACCGGGCAGCGTGATGCGAGGAGGAAGACGGACGTGTTGCGCCCGTCCATAGCTGCTTTTCCCGCGTAGCTGCTATTTCCGCGACCCGGCTTTGCTCGGAGACCGCGCCGCGCTTCGGCGAGCCGCCCCGCAGGCAGCGAAACCGGGCTGCCGCAATACACCAAGGCGCCAGCTGGCCGCCGTGTGCGCGGCCAGGGCGTGAATCGGCGCGGCTGATGTAATGCCACGCGAACGAGCGGCGGCTCAGATACCTTCGTACGCCGTGGCGAGATCCTTGTTTGTGTAGTCTTGCAGCAGTGTCACCGAGACAATACTGATCACTCCGCAGGCGAGGATATACATCGCTACCGAATAGCCGCTCCCATAGGCGGCGAGCAGCGCAGTCGCGATGAACGGCGCGGGTCCGCCGGCGACGATCGAGGCAAGTTGATAACCCAGACCGGCGCCGCTGTAGCGCAGACGCGGCGCAAAGGACTCCGCGATCAACGCGGCTTGCGGACCGTACAGCGTCATGACCGGCAGCAGCGACAGCGCGACTGCAACGAAGATGAGCGTCGGCGACTTTGTATCGAGCAGCGCGAAGTAAACGAACCCGTAAAGGCCGCTGAATATGGCGCCAATGATGTACATGCGCCGGCGTCCGATGCGGTCCGACAAATGGCCGGCGATTGGTACCCACAGGAAGCCCAGAATGGCCGCCGTCACCATCCCTGAAAGCAGTAGCTCGCGCGAAGCCCCCAGCACCCGTGTGCCATAGGTGAAAATGAACGCGATATAGATATAGCCAGGCCCCTGTTCCGCCATCCGGACAAAGGCTGAGAGTATCACCTCCTTTGGCTGTCGCCTCAGCACCTCCAGCACGGGTGAGGATGACAGGCGCTTTTTCTCCACTAGTTCCGCGAATACAGGCGTTTCTTGGACGCCCAACCGGATATAGAGGCCGACCCCGACCATGATGAAGCTAAGAAGAAATGGGATGCGCCAGCCCCAGACCAGGAACTGGTCGCCGGAGATCTCGCTAAACACCAATACGGCGAGATTGGCCAAGGCAATACCGGCCGGACCGCCAAACTGCGGCCAGGAGGCAATGAAACCGCGATTCGAGTTGGTCTTTGCCCATTCCATCGACATCAGCACGGAACCGCTCCATTCGCCGCCGACCCCAACGCCCTGGATGAACCGCAGCACAATCATGATGAGAGCCGCCCAGATGCCGATCTGTTCGTAGGTCGGGACCAGGCCCACCGCGACGGTCGCCAGGCCGGTGATGACCAGCGTTGTGATCAACGTCGCCTTACGGCCGATTCGGTCGCCGTAGTGGCCGAAGATCGCGGCCCCCACCGGCCGGGCGATAAAGCCAATGTAGAAAATAACATACGCCTGCAACGTCCCGATCAATGGGTCCGAAGCCGGGAAAAACAGCTTCGCGAAGACCAGTCCGGTGACGGTGCTGTAGAGCAGGAAATCGTACCATTCGATGGTGGTACCGATCGTGCTGGCGATCAACGCGCGCCGCAGTTGCCGGCGGTGCTCAGAGTCCGACAAGGGTCCGCTGGCCTTGCGGTCATTCTCCATCGAGCGATCCTCCCTTGCGACGCGTTGCCGCGTCTGCTTGTTCCGCTCCAGAATAGAATGTATTTATGCCGCCAATGATACCCGGAAAAGCAGGGGTCGTTTGGTGCCGCCCCCCGGGATTTCGCGGGAAGGCTCCAAACCCGCTTCTGATAAGCATCGCCAGGTGGATCCAGCGTGGCGATAAGCTGCGCGGGCGCGGCTCTCCTACAGCGTCTCCTGACCGGCACGCTCGCTGGGGCGGCGGCGCGGGCCTGTCTATGGCTGCATTGTCAAGCTCCTGGGCGCGCGGTGGTCTCGACCCGGGCCATCACGCACTGGTGTCGCGACGGGTGAGCTCCGGATAGTATTGCGGCGCCTCCCGACGATCGAACATGCCGTAATCACGCACGACCCGCACCCGCCGGAGCCGCCCGCCTTCGGGCAGGTTGAGCGTGCTTTCGAAGGCCTCCGCATCTTCCTTGGTGCGCCAGGACAGGAGCAGGATGAGATCGCCGGGTGTGAGCACGGCATCGAATACGTCCCAGCCCTTCATCCCGGCGGCATCGAGGTTGAGGCCAAGATGCTCGGAGCAATCGGCCGGGTTCGCAGTCTCCCACTTCGCAAGCCGCTTCGCATCGATCAGGGTGACCGTGGTGCCTTCGCCGACCTCGGTCTCGTCGAGGCGCTGTTCCGCGAGCGCGTGACCTTCCGGGATGCGCGTATCCTGGGTGACCTGGCCAACGCGCAAGTGGTAGTCGAGCAGGATCTCAGACCGGCCCTTCTCCTGCGCGATGTGGTGGCGCATTTTGGTGCGCCAGCGAACCACCGACTTTTCGTCGCGCCACCCCGACAGGGAGAGGATCCAGCCCTCGCGGGTCAGGCTCCTGTAGCGGATGTTGTCGACGAAGCCGTCAACCTGCTCGAGCTCCGGGCGGAGCATCTTCGCGTTCCCGAGATAGGCATCCCATTGCTCGGGCTTCGGATGTACTTCGAAGATCACTGAGAACACGAACTCTCCTCCTAGATAGTGGCGATGCAGTCGATCTCGATGGGCGAACGGGGCCGGCCAAGCCGGGACGTTCACGAACATCCGCGGCGGCGCATCTTTCGGGAAGTGTCTGGAGTAGACGCTGTTCACCGCCACGAACTTCTCGACCGAGGCGCAGCAGACGTAGCATTCGAGACCCGCTCCGGCGACGAACCGGCAGTTCCTAAGCAAAGCTTCATTTGTTCCAGGACCAGCTCTGTGGCGTCCAGCGCGTCAACCTATCTGCGGCGATCGAGCGAGTCCCGCTTGATTGCTACGGTCTCGGGCGAAGTATAAGGCTCCGAACGCCGCGCGCTGTTTGGTGAATTTGTTTCGGTGGGGCGCAAGAAGTGCCGGTCTTGCCAATTCTGCATAGCGCCGCCCCTGGTCCGACGTGATTCTGCCCGAAGAGACGCGTGTCGAGGAAGTCGGCGATAGTGATCTCGAAACGGACCCTGCGTGCCGCGCAACGGGCGGAGCGACACGCGGGCAGCTCGGCTCTGGCGACGTGCCCACTTGGTTCAGCAATGATTGAGAAAAAGGAATGCAGTCATGAAAACACGTTCGATCATGTCCACGGCGGTGCTCGCGGGCGTTGTCGCCGCCCCGATAATCGGGCTCGGGCTGTTGCCGGATATCGCAGCGGCGCAGAACAACCCGACGGTGAAGAACGCCATCCCTGCCTCCGAGCAGGCTAATCTCCAGGCAAAGATCACCGCGATCAACCCGGACACTCGGCAGGTGACGCTAGCCGGCGCGAGCGGCAATCGCGTGACGCTGGTCGCCGGCCCAAACGTGCGCCTGAACATGCTGAAGGTGGGCGACACCGTGAACGCCAACTACTACCGCTCGGTGGCCTTCATGGTGAACCCGCCGAAGGGCGGCAACGGCGTCCCCGTCTCCGACGACGAGATGACCCAGATCATCGCCCGACCGGTTCAGACACCTGGCGGCGCCGCCGTCCGTTTGACGAAGGTCAGCGGCACCGTGGTCGGCATCGACCTGGCTGCGCATAGCTTGGATTTGGTCAACCCCTCGGGTGGCGGCATCTACACGTTTGACGTTACTGACCCGGCGCGCGTCGCTATGCTAGGGTCGTTGAAAGTGGGCGACACCATCACCGCGGTGATCAGCCAGGCGCTCGCCGTCTCGATCGAGCCGGCGCCCAAGAGCTGGTTCTGACCGGGCCTGAAGCCTGACGATCGGGCGTCCGACGCCCGGTCGCCGGCGCGCGATGATCGCCACGGCCGGGCAATGGAGCAGCAGCTGGCTATGGAGCCTGCCGCTGATCGTGCTGACCGTAGTCATCCATGTGCTAGGTCTCGAACTGATCCGCAACCGGGTGGCCGGCGCCTGGAGCGGTGGGCCGCAGGCGCGCCGGCGTCACGCGATGTTCGCACTCGTCATGGGCGTCACCGTGTTGCTGATCACGGTGCTGCACGCTATCGAAGGGATTGCATGGGCACTCGCCTATTATCTTCTCGGCGCCTTGCCCGACGTGCGGTACACTATGCTTTACTCGCTCGGTGCGTTAACGACGTACGGACACGCCGACCTGCATCTCGCCCCGCACTGGCAGATGATGGGTGCCCTGGAGGCGCTGAATGGGATGCTGCTGTTCGGCCTGACGACCGCCTTCCTGTTCGCCATCATTGACGGGATCTGGCGAGCCGTCCAAAGCCGCTGAGGGGCATCGCAAGCTAACGATGGTGGAGCGAGCCATACGGCCAACAATTCACCCAAATGGGTGAAGCGGCCGCGTTCTAGTTTGAGAACAGGAACAAAATCGTAAGCTGGATGAACCACGCTTGGTGATCGGCCTGGGGGCGCACGGCGTTGTAGTAGGTGTCGAGAGACAGTTTCACAGGTCTCTGCCCGAACCGGAAGAGCTTTGCCACGCCGCCTCCGATCGGGACGGTCCATTGCTGTCCGGGGTTCGAGACCCAGTCCGCTGTCACATTCGGCGACGTGCCAACGGACCATCCGTCGCCAAAATGGTAGCTGAGGAACGGGTTCAGCAGGAGGCTGTTGGTTCGGTCGCTACTGTGGGGAGGTCCCCCGAACGACCAAATATTGTTAGCGACGACGCCCCATACCCAGGCGCTCGCATCCTTCTTCAGGAAGGCCACTGACGGGCCGGAGCCCCACTTGTTGATCCCGAGCGCGGTGTTGGTGGCCGACGGATAATAGATTACCGGTCCAGCACCCCAATAGAAGCCGTCGCCATGTTCCGGCGACAAAAAGAAGGTCGTGTAGCCGTTGGAGAGGCCGAACTCCCAATGATCTCCGAACTTCTTCGGAGGCTGTGATATCGCCGGAAGCTTGGTTCGCGTGATCAGCGCCCAGTCCTCGTCGAGCCTGAACGGCAAGACGGCCTGATCGATCTCGAACGTGCTCTTAGTGGCTCCGTACGCGCCATCATCGAACCCGGCCTCGTAGCGCAAGGGCAGCGTGAGGAGCCTGGTCACCGGGTCTTCGGCCTCCTTCGATAACTCCGTGTCGGTGACCGCCGCTGGCACCTGCGCGACGGCGCGGGTATTCGGAAGTGTAGCCAGCATAGCGGCCGCATATCGGACCCAGGCCTGACGAGGATCGCAGGACGGTCCGACGCGCCGGGCCAATCGGCCGTGCTCACCGCACCCGAAAGGGGACCGTCCCTTGCGATTTGTCCTCGCCGGAAATCGATATCACCGAACGGTGGAGCACGCAGTGGCCGACTGCAGAGCCGGAACCGACGCGAAAAGGGTGTCGGGCGCGCTGTGAGAGAGGGCCTGTAGAACGGCAATCACCCGATCGCCTTGCAGTATCGCGGCGGCTCGCTAGCTGGCATCAGCGCTTGTTAGGTGGCATCAGCGAGGGTGATGTCCACACGCCGGTTCTGGGCCCGCCCTGGTGCGGTGTCGTTTGACGCAGCCGGATCAGCATCGCCGAACCCTTGGGCCGAAACGAGACTGGGGTTCACGCCTTGCGAGATCATGAACTGCATGACGTTGTCGGCTCGCTTCTGAGACAGGATAGTGTTGGTGGTGATACCCTGGCGGGCCAACTCCGGACCGATCGGTGTGTTGTCGGTGTATCCCTTCACGTCGATCTTCGTCGTCTGGTGTGGGGCCAGGATCGCGGCCACCTTGGTGATCGTACTTTGCGCTTGGGGGGACATCTGCGAACCGCCCGAGGGGAATAGAAGATCGTTATTGACGGAAACTATGACGGCATTCTGCAACCGTTTGATCTGCGCGCCGTCCGCAGCCACCGACTGGTTGAGCTGTTGATACTCCTGGTCGAGGGTGTTGTATTTGTGCTGCGACACACAAGCGCCCACCAGGCCGGCGAGCACGACCGAGCTCAGCAGCCCAACCTGCGTCCTCCAATAGATCATGGCACGTGTTCCTTTCAAGATAGGAGGAAGGCTACCGCCGTCCCCGACAGGTTGTTCCAAACGATCCCTCGCCTCTGGAACCGCCAGAACGGGGCGAGTCTGGTTCCGCAGTCGAAACGCGCCTACCCAAAATTGGCACGTCAGCCCCAAAATGTCCGGATCAGAACGGTAATCCAAAGCCCAGCTCCACACGCCGCCATCAATGCCAAAGCCTTCGGCGATTGCGCCAAGCTCAAATCTTCAAGAAGCCGGGCTCGCCGGACGACCCAAAGCGACCTAGTCCGGTAACGGGTTCAGTGAGCGCCCGCGCGCAGCGTTGACGAGGGAGGCTCTCCGAATAGGCTTTTGTCACTCCACCGAGAATCGGCCGAAGTTCCAGAACCCGAAACGTGCGGCCACTTGGGTGACCGTGGTTGCTCCGGCGCCGGCATCGCGCAAGGCCCTCCTGGCCAGGCTCATGCGCCGAAGCGTTAGGTACCGCTTAGGACCAATGCCCAGAGTCACTCGGCGCCATGATGGTCAGGGGCTCCAGCAGCACATGGTCCGCTCGACCCGAGCCCGCTCCTGATGGATCGGTTCATCGCCACCGAGCTTCTCCCCGTCGAGGCTACCAACGATTACCTCGGCTCGCCCTGGCCTAGTCTGGTAATACTCGACGCGGGCGGCCCTGCTGACCGGCCGCAACCACCATTCGGCCAGCATGGGCGGCATCACCGAAGTCGCCACAGGCGCGCCCGGCTACAGCTCGGTGCTGCCCAACACCATTTCGCCGCTCGCCCACACTTGAAGCTCAACGGCTACTCGACTTCGCAGTTCGGCAAGTGCCACGAGGTGCCGGTGTGGAAACCAGCCCTGTTGGCCGTTCGTCGACAACGGTGCCTCGGCCCAGGGCACTTTGAACGGCGCCTACGACGAGATGGTCAAAATCAACGGGCCGGCAGCCCTGGAGACTCCGAAAGTCCTGATGGAGCGGCTGGAGAAGCTCGGCGGCCCGGAGTTCGTACAATCATTACGCCGTGGCTGGGCGCATGCCATGAGCGCGCCCTTACCGGACACCTCCCCGCGTCCGCTCTCCCGCGAACGGGCGGTTGTCCACATTGGTGATCTATGATCAAAGATCAGGGCGTCCAGACCAATCAAGAGACGACTGCGCCTCGAGGCGCCACAAACGGGAGGAAGCACGCATGAGAATGGGTATGCGCGCCTTGCTCGGCGCCATCGGCTGCGCCGCCGCAATCGCGGCCAGCGCCGCGCCGTCGCACGCGGCCGAGAAGCACAAAATATTCCTGTCGATGAGTTACATCGGCAACGACTGGCAGGCCGAGGCCGCCAACATGGTCAAAGCCATGGCGAACTCGGCCGACATGCGGGACAAGGTGGACCTGCAGGTGCAGGTCGCCGGGCCCGACGCCCAGAAGCAGATCCAGCAGATCAACTCGATGGCGCAGGCCGGCGCCGAGGGCATCGTCGTCTATCCGATCTCGCCGACGGCGCTGAACCAGGTCGTGCGGGCCGCCTGCAAGAAGGGGGTGACGATCATCGCCTATGACGCCGAGATCACCGAGCCCTGCGCCTACAACGTGTCCATCGACCAGGAGGAGGCGGGGCGCGTCACGGCGGAGTGGCTCGTCAAGAAGCTGAACGGCAAGGGCAACATCGTCGCCATCACCGGCGTGCCTGGAACATCGGTGGACACGTTGCGCACCAAGGCCGCGAAGGAGGTCTTTGCCAAGAATCCCGGCATCAAAATCATCGCCGAGGCGCCCGGCATGTGGAGCCAGGCGGTCGCACGCACCGAGCTTTCGAAGATCCTCGCGACCCGCAACTGGGACGAGATCGACGGCTTGTGGATGCAGGTCGGCTGCTTCACCGCCAACTCCATGCAGCTGGAAGCAGGCCGCAAGCCGGACCAGCTAAAGGCCTGCGCCGGCGAGGGCTCCAACGGCGGACGCATCGAGGCGCTTTCTCCAGACACGAAGGTGGAGGGTGCGAACGGCGCCTATGCGCCGATGGGCGCGCCGCGTATCTCGTATGCCTCGCCGCCCTATTCCGGCGCGCTCGCGCTGAAGCTTGCAGTGCAGAAACTCGAAGGCAAGAAGGTGGAGCAGTTCACCAAGCTGCCGCTGCCGCTCGTGACCAACGAGACGGTGAAGCTCTGCGAGAAGGGGACATGGCAGGAGATGGCTGCCGGCTGCAACGTCTTCGAGCCTGCCGTCGTGCACAACCCCGGCTGGTTCGCTTCGATCTACTCGGCGCAAACGCCGGAGGTCGGGCTGCAAGCAGCGCTGAACGGCACGCCGGAGAAGTAGCGGAACCTTTGTGACGGAGGCGGGCGGAGCAGGTCCCCGCCTGCGGGGAGCAGATCTCATGGCTCCAGACGGCCAGGCGCTGCGCGTCGCCGGCGTGGTCAAGGCGTACGGCGCGACGGTCGCCCTGGCCGGCGTCTCGTTCGCAGTGAGGACCGGCGCGGTGCACGCCCTGCTCGGCGAGAACGGCGCCGGCAAGTCCACCACGGTGAAGCTCCTGTCGGGGCTGGTGCAGCCCGACGAAGGCTCGGTCGCGCTGTTCGGCGAGACGGTGCGGCTGCCGACCCCGCACGAGGCGCAGCGCCACGGCGTGCAGACCGCGTTCCAGGAAATGACGCTAATCCGCGACCTGACAGTCGCGCAGAACATGCTGCTGCCGCGCGCGCCCACCGGCCCGCTCGGCCAGATCCGGCGCCGCGAGGGTGAGCGAAAGGTAGCCGCGCACCTGGCGGACCTAGGCCTGGAAGGTATCGACCCGCGCGCCGAAATCCGCGACCTCGAGCTGGCGGTCCGGCAGAAGCTCGAGATCGCGCGCGCCATCTTCCGGCGGCCGCGCATCCTGCTGCTCGACGAGCCAACCTCCACGCTGTCCGGCCGCGACATCGACTGGCTCGGCGGCCTGATCGACGGCCTGAAGACGCAGGGCGTGACGGTGGTCTTCATTTCGCACCGGCTTCCCGAGGTGCGGCGCTTCTGCGATCGCCTGACCGTGCTGCGCAACGGCCGCGACGTCGGCGAGGCCGACGTGAACGAGATCAGCGACGACGAGGTGGTGCGCCTCATCGTCGGGCGGTCCCTGGCCGCCACCTTTCCCGCGCGCCCTGCGGCGCAGCCCTGGACAAAGGCCGCGCCCTGCCTGGAGGGGCGAAGCCTCGCCACCGAAGGGCGGCTCCGCGGCGTGGACTTCGCGCTGCACCCGGGCGAGATCCTGGGCGTCGGCGCGCTGCAGGGCATGGGGCAGCGGCAGCTCTTCCTATCGTGCTTCGGCATGGTGCCGCTGCGATCGGGAGAGATCCGCGTAGACGGGCGCCGGGTGACCATCGCCTCCCCGCAGGATGCGATCCGCGCCAATATCGGCATCAGCCTCGTGCCCGAGGACCGGAAGACGGAAGGGCTTTTCCTCAAGCTCGACGGGCGCAGCAACATGGCGCTGCCGGTGATCGACCGCTTCATCCGGTTCGGCCTGATCAACCGGGCCGCGGAAACGCAGGCCGTGTCGCGCGTGCTCGACCAGGTGGAGGTCGATCCGCGCGCGCTCTACACCCCGGCGGGCGCGTTCTCCGGCGGCAACCAGCAGAAGATCGCGATCGGCAAATGGCTGCTGGCCGGCAGCCGCATCCTGCTCATGTTCGATCCCACGCGCGGGGTGGATATCGGCACCAAGCACCAGCTCTACGAACTCATGCGCGCCTTCGCCGATGCTGGCGGCGCGATCCTGTTCCACTCCACCGAAATCCCCGAGCTCGTCGGCCTGTGCGACCGCGTGCTGGTCATGTACGGCGGGCGGGTCGTGAGCGAGCTGCAGGGCGAGGAGATCACGGAGGACGCCATCATCCGAAGGGCGCTGGGCGAGGCCGCCGCGCCAGAGGCCGTGGTATGAGCGCGGCCACGCTTGGGCCGCGCGCGCGCCGGCCGCTCCTTCCCCCACTGGGGCGCAGCCGCGGCCTGATCACGGCGCTGGCGGTGCTGTTCGCCCTGTTCCTCGTTGTCGCCGCGATCACGCCGGACGCGTTCAGCTATTTCGAGCTGACCTCCCTATCGACCACGGGCGCTGCGCTCGCGCTGGCCGCCATGGGGCAGACGCTGGTCGTGCTGACGGGCGGGTTCGACCTTTCGACCGGCGCCACCGTGTCGCTGGTGAACGTGGTGCTCGCCACCACGATGGGCGACAGCGTCGCCTCCCAGATCGGCGTGGGCCTCATGGCGCTCGCTGTCGGCGGCTTGGTCGGCGCGTTCAACGGGTTTTTCGTCGCCTTCGTCCGATTGCAGCCGATCGTCGTGACGCTGGCGTCGATGTTCATCGCCCAGGGCGCGACGCTGCTGATCCAGGACAAGCCAGGCGGCGCGATCCCCGCCGGGTTCTCGACGTTCCTTACCGGCGATGCGATACCGAACGTGGTGCCGGCGCCGCTCGCGGTGCTGGCGGCCGCGATCGTCGTGTGGCTGCTAGCGAAGAACTCGCGCTTCGGCATCGGCATCTACGCCGTCGGTAGCGACGAGGAAGCGGCGCACGCTGCCGGTGTTCCGACGCGCGCGGTGAAGTTCCTCGGCTACGTGCTGGCGGGCGTGTTCTACGGCGCGGCGGGCGCGTTCGTGTCGGCGCAGACCAGCTCCGCCGATCCGCTCGTGGGCCGCCCGATGCTGCTTCAGGTCTTTACCGCCGTGGTGGTGGGCGGGACCGTGCTGGGCGGCGGCCGCGGCGGCGCCGTGGGATCGGTCGTCGGCGCCTTTGTGCTGATGATCGTGGTCAACATCCTGCTCGTGCTGAACGTTTCCGCCTACTACAGCTCGGTGGCCGAGGGCGCGATCCTGATCCTCGCCGTGCTGGCCGGGTCGCTCGACCGGCATTCGCCAGCCGCGAGCTATCTGCGGTTGGGGCTGTTGCAGGCACGCGCGCGCCGTAACGGCACGCTCGCCGCGGCACGGCCCGGCGCGCCGGCGCGTCCGGCCCTGCCAGCACCGGCAGTGCGGGCGACGGGCGCGCCGGCCTCGTGGCTGCGCCGCAACGCAGGCCTGCTGCGCTCCATCGTTCCGGCCTATGTCGGCCTCGTGGCGGTGCTGGCGGCCACCCAGATCGTCTACGGAAACGCCTTGACGAGCGGCGGCTACTTCGACTCGCTCCTTGTGCTGTCGTCGTTCCTGGCCATCCTCGCCCTCGGGCAGGGTGCCGCCATCCTGACCGGCGGGCTCGACCTGTCGCTGCCCTGGATGATCGGGCTCGTCGGGATCGTCACCGCCGGGCTGATCAGCGGCTCGAACGCCGCGACGGTCTGGGTGGTGCCTTTCGGCCTGCTGCTCGGAACCCTGCTCGGGGCGGTGAACGGCGCCGGCATCGTGTTCCTGGGCCTGCCGCCGATCGTCATGACGCTGGCCATGAACGGCATCCTGCAGGGCGCCGCGCTGGTCTACAGCGGCGGCACGCCGGCGGGCTTCGCGTCTCCGGCGGAGCGCTGGTTCATGACCGGCAGCCTCGCCGGGGTGACGCCGGTGATCTGGTTCATGATCCTCTTCGTGGCCGGCGCCCTGCTGCTGCTGCACCGGACGGCCTTCGGCCAGCGCATCTATGCCGTGGGCAACAGCGCGCTGGTAGCGCGGCTGTCGGGCGTGGGCGTGGGGCGGACACTGATCGCGGTCTATGCGCTGTCCGGGTTCTGCTCCGCGCTCGTGGGCATCCTACTCTCCGGCTTCTCCGGCCAGGCGAGCCTGGGCATGGGCAACGACTACCTGCTGCCCTCCATCGCCGCGGCGGTGGTGGGCGGGACGCTGATCACCGGCGGGCGCGGGCACTATCTCGGCATGCTCGGCGGCGTGCTGATCTTGACGGCGCTCTCCACCTTGCTGGCGGGGACGACGCTGCCGAGCGCGGTGCGCGACATCATTTTCGGCGTGGTGGTGCTGGGCGCCGTGCTGGCGCTGCGCGATCGCACTTCCTGAGGAGGAAACGGGTCATGGCTGAGCTGCGGGCCGATGGGAAGCGGGTGCTGGTCACGGCCGGCGCATCGGGTATCGGCGGCGTCATCGTCGACGCGATGGTCGCCGCCGGCGCCCGCGTCCACCTGTGCGACGTGGACGAGAGGGCCTTGGCGGCCACCCGCGAGGCGCACGGGGACGTCGGCACGACGGTGGCCGACGTGTCGGACGAGGCGCAAGTGGACCGGCTGTTCGAGGCGGCATCGCGCCAACTCGGCGGCCTGGACGTGCTGGTGAACAACGCCGGCATCGCCGGCCCGACTGGCGGCGATCGAGGAGATCGATCCCGCCGACTGGCGCCGCTGCATCGACATCGACCTCACCGGGCAGTTCCTGTGCGCGCGGCGTGCGGTGCCGCTGATCAAGGCGGCGGGCGGGGGGGCGATCATCAACATGTCTTCGGTCGCCGGGCGCCTCGGCTACGCCTTCCGCACGCCCTATGCGGCGGCGAAGTGGGGCGTGATCGGGCTCACCGCCAGCCTCGCGCGCGAGCTCGGGCCTGCCGACATCTGCAGTCAACGCCATCCTGCCCGGCATCGTCGAAGGTCCGCGCATGGAAGGCGTGATCCGCGCCCGCGCCGCCGCCACCGGCGTGTCGTACGAGGACATGGAGCACCAATACCTGCAGCGCATCTCGCTGCGCCGGATGGTGCGGCCGCAGGACATCGCGGACATGGTGCTGTTCCTGCTGACGCCGGCGGGCCGCAACATCTCCGGCCAGGCGCTCAGCGTCTGCGGCAACGTCGAGACGCTCTGAGCGCCACCAGCAAAGACTCGAAGGGATCGAACATGGCCGAGCAACGCAAAGTTATCATCAGCTGCGCCGTGACGGGCGCGATTCATACGCCCTCGATGTCGCCGCATCTGCCGGTCACGCCGGAGCAGATTGCCGACTCTGCGGTGGATGCCGCGGAGGCCGGCGCGGCCATCGTCCACCTGCACGCCCGCGACCCGGAGACGGGCCGCCCCGACCAGTCGCCCGAGGCGTTCGCCCGCTTCCTCTCCATCGTGCGGCAGCGGTCCAGCTGCGTCGTGAACATCACCACCGGCGGCGCGCCATGGATGACGGTGCAGGAGCGGGTGAAGCCGGCCGTGACGTTCAAGCCGGAGCTCGCCTCTCTCAACATGGGCTCGATCAATTTCGGCCTGTTCCCGATGCTGCGTCGCTATAAGTCGTTCAAACACGAGTGGGAGCGGGAGGCGCTGGAGAACAGCCGCGACCTGGTGTTCCGCAACACGTTCAAGGACATCGAATACGTCCTGCAGGCCTGCGGCGAGCACGGCACGCGCTTCGAGTTCGAGTGCTACGACACTGGCCACCTCTATAACCTCGCGCACTTCCTCGACCGCGGCCTGGTGAAGCCCCCGCTCTTCGTGCAGACCGTGTTCGGCATCCTCGGCGGCATCGGCACGCACCCCGAGGATGTGCTGAGCATGAAGCGCGTGGCCGACCGGCTGCTCGGGGACACCTATCGCTGGTCGGTGCTCGGCGCCGGGCGCAGTCAGATGCCAATCGCGGCCATGGCGGCGGCGATGGGCGGGCATGTGCGCGTGGGGCTGGAGGACAATCTCTGGATTGGCCCGGGGCAACTCGCCACCAGCAACGCGCAGGAGGTGCGCAAGGCGCGCGAGGTGCTGCAAGGCCTCGGCCTGCAGATCGCGACTCCGGACGACGCGCGCGAGATCCTCGGCCTCAAGGGCGGCAACCAGGTCGCGTTCTAGGGAGGGCGGCGATGCTGCGCGTCGAGCTGCTCGTGGACGGCCGCAACGAGCTGGCGATGAGGGCCCGCTCTGGGGCGTGCGCGAGCAGCGCCTCTACTGGTCGACAGCCAAGGTCGGACGGTACAGCGCTGCGACGCGGATCACATGGGTTCGCTCTCTGCGCGCGTCCGGCGACGCGGTCGATGCGGAACGGCTTCCACTTCCCTCGACCTCGACAGCGGGCGCGTGGAGCCATCGCCGCCCCGGAGGCGTATATCCGGCGCACGCGGCTGAATCTCGACATCCTGTACGTCGCGTCCATGGCGCGGCCGTTCCGCGGCCGCGGGCGGCAGGAGCGCGACGCCGGCGGCCTGTTCGCCGTGCACGGCCTCGGCGTGCACGGCCTGCCGGAGAACCGGTTCAAGGGATAACGGAGAAGGGGAGGGCATCATGCGCATCGAGGTTCTGGCCGACGTCAAGACGACGCTCGGCGAAGGGCCGCTGTGGGATGTGGACGAGCAGCGCCTTTACTGGATCGACAGCTTCGACGGCCGCGTATTCCGCTGCGCGGAGGACGGGCGCGAGATCCGCTGCTGGGACGTGCCGCAGAAGATTGGCTCCATGTGCCTGCGCAAGGGCGGCGGTGCCGTGGTGTCCCTGCAGCGCGGCTTCCACTTCCTCGATTTCAAAACGGGCGAGGTGTCGCTGGTGCAGGACCCGGAGCCGGACCGGCCGGACAACCGGCTCAACGACGGCAAGGTGGACCGACAGGGACGGTTCCTCGCCGGCTCGATGGACACGATGGAGGACGGCCCGAACGGCGCGCTTTACCGGCTCGACCAGGATCTCCGCGTGACGCGGCTGGAGGACCGCATCGTCGTCAGCAACGGCCCGTGCTGGAGCCCCGACGGCCGCACCTTCTACTTCTCCGACACGTGGTCGGGCCAGATCTCCGCCTACAACTACGACACCGCCACGGGCGCGATTTCCAATAAGCGGTGCTTCGCTCGCATGGAGCACGAGGGCGCCGGCTTCGACGGCGCGACGGTTGATGCCGAGGGCTGCGTGTGGAGCGCCCTGGTCTATGTCGGCAAGCTGGTCCGCTACCGGCCGGATGGCAGCGTGGACCGGATCATCGACATGCCGGTCAAGAAGGTCACCAGCGTGATGTTCGGCGGCCCGAACCTCGACATTGTCTACGTGACCTCCATGGCGAAGCCGCCGCTGCCGCGATTCCCGTCGGACCCGGTGCTGCGCGGGTCGCTGTTCGCGATCTACGATCTCGGCATCAGGGGCGTGCCCGAGGCTCGCTTCGCAGGCTGAAGGCCAGCATCGGGCGGCTGCTCGACCGTATTGCACTGATCAGGTTATGGGCGCGTAGCGGCACTTCCGGTGGTTTGGTCACGCAGTGCGCACGTATTCGGCGCGGCCAAACTCCAAGACCCGATTCAGGACCTGGACGGCAATGGCAATTTCGGAGTGTCGCCGGCCGTCGATCCCTTCCTTCTCGGTCATGCGCGGCGGCCGGCCATGATCAAGGCGTCGCCGGCATCGATCCTGGGGCGGCACGCTGTCGGTTCGGATTTCATGCAGGTCGAGTTCGCCGGTGACTGCCAGACCACAATTCGAGGACTGGACGTCCGCCATGCTTGATGCGGCCTATGTGTATATCTCCTGTGGGCGAGCCGCTAGACTAGCACTACTTTGACTGATCATTGAGGAGGCTGGGTTTTCTGGATTCCCGCGACGCGGTTTTGGGTGATTTATCGGCGGTCGGCACTGCGAAGGGCCGACCATGAACAAGCGTTGGCGGATGGAACTGCAAGCCTGGCTTGCGCCGTTCCTGGACAGGTTGGGGCATAAAACGCACGGGTGGCTGTGCCCGGCCTATGTGGCGGGGCTGATCGGCGCCGGCGACCGCAAAAGCGTTCAGCCGATCGCGGTGCGCGACGCGCAGGTCGGCTACGACCAACTGCATCACTTCATTGCGGGCGGAGGATGGGACGCCGAACCGCTGGAAAACACGCTGCTCGCGCGGGCCGACGCAATGGTCGGCGGCGATGACGCCTGGCTGATTGTCGACGACACGGCATTGCCCAAGAAGGGCGACCGTTCGGTCGGCGTGGCGCCGCAATACGCGTCGGCGCTCGGCAAGAACGCCAATTGCCAGACGCTCGTCTCGCTCACGCTGGCCAAGGGCGAGGTTCCGGTCGCGGTCGGTCTGCGGCTGTTCCTGCCCGAGAGCTGGACCGCTGATCCGATGCGGTTGAACCGCACCGGCGTGCCGGAGGATCGCCGGATCTTTCAAACCAAGCCAGAGATCGCGTTGCAGGAGATCGATCGCGTGCGCGCCGCGGGGCTCCGCTTCGGCTGCGTCCTCGCCGACGCCGGCTACGGCCTGAGCGGGTCCTTTCGCCAGGCCCTCAGCGCCCGCGGTCTTCGATGGGCGGTCGGCATTCCATTCAAACAGAAGGTCTAGTCGGCGGATGTCGCGATGATCTTCCCGTCGCCGGCCGCGGGCGTCCCCGCCCTGAAATCAGCCTGCAATAAACGAGGTGAGAGGAAACCATGGACCGTCGTAGCTTTGTGAAAGCCGCCGCGGCCGCCTCGGCGGGGAGCTTCACTTTCGGTCCCGGCCTGTTCGACGGTGGCGTCGCGCCAGCGCGCAGGACGTGCAGGCCGACGGCTCCGTTCAGGGCACCAGGCCCAACATCCTGGTCATCAAGATGGACCAGCTGAGATTTCCGCCGTGTTCCAGCCCGGCATCAACAGCGCCGGCGACTTTCTCAAGACATTCATGCCGAACCTCTACCAGCTCTGGGGGAACGGGTGAAGTTCGCAGGCCACTACACAGCCGCATGCGCCTGCACACCGGCAGGGGTACATCATCACCGGCCTGTATTCGCAGCAGACTGGCTCGCCAACACGATCACCGCCCCGCCCGGTCAGCAGACCTCGCCACAGCCCTGGCTGAACCCGGCGTATCCGACCTACGGCAAACTCCTGCGCCGGGTCGGCTATCAGACGCCCTATATCGGCAAGTGGCACGTCTCCATCCCGCGCCAGGACACGCCCAGGCTGGAGGAATACGGCTTCGACGGCCTCACCTGGCCCGACCCCACCGGCGCCAACCTGCAAGGGACCGTTGGCGACGAGAACAACTACCATACGGACCGCAACGGCAACACGATATATGCCCCTTATCTCAACGACGGAGACATCGCGAGACAAGGGGTACAGTGGCTGCAGCAGAATGGGGCCAGCGAGGCGGCTCCCTGGTGCCTGACGGTCTCCTTCGTCAACCCGCATGACAAGGAGTTCTTCTGGGCCGGCACCGAGTTCAAGACCTACAATCGCTGTTCAATTCTCAGTCTCAGCCGTTCACCTACTACTCGTATAACGACCAAAATCCGGGCCTCAACAGCCCGCCGCTGGTGCCCTGGGATCAGGACCCGCTCAAGAGCCCGCCGTCGCTCGGCTACCCGGCCGTCCCGCCCAACTGGGAGGCGGCGTCGCAGATGGAGGCGAACAAGCCGTCCACGCAGGCCTTCGTCCGCGTGTTCCAGGAGGCAGTCTGGGGTGGGTCGGCGACGACCCCGCCCGGCAAGGCTTCGGCATCGACCCGTACCCGCCCGATCCAAGCGGAAACCTGATCTGCCAACTCACGGGCAACAGCATAACGAGGTTACGGGGCCACTCGGCGTGGGCAAGGCGCCGTACAGCTACTGGCAGCGCAGTCTGGACTCCTACACCCAGATCATGACCATCGTGGACGGTCGCATCGGGGAGGTGCTGAAGGCCTTCGGCGACCTGCCCACGTCTGTCCAGCAGAACACCGTGATCGTCTTCATGTCCGACCACGGCGAGTACGCGGGCGCACACGGCTTCCTCTCCGGGAAGCTCGGGAGCGTCTACGAGGAGGCCTTCCACGTGCCGCTCATCGTGGTGGACCCGTCGGGGCGTTTCACGGCCGACATCAAGCGCCCCGCACGGGCCTGACCTCATCGGTGGACGTGCTCCCGTTGCTCGTCAGCCTCGGCCACGGCGGCGGCCGCGACTGGCTCCGGGGCAACCTTGGCCAGATCTACGCCGAGCGGCACGACCTGCTGCCAATGCTGCGCTCGTCGCAGGCGGCGGGCCGGGACTACGTGCTGCTCGCCACCGACGAGAGCGCGCCGGGCTACTACAACTTCAACAGCGCGCCCCCGCATATCGTCGGCATGCGCACGCAAGAGCTGAAGTTCGGCTTGTACGCGAACTGGCTGGGCGCCACGGCGCAGATCGCCGATGACGGCACGCTTGAGACCGAGCTCTACGACTACTCGACACCGGCCGGCCAAGCCGAGCTCGACAACATCAGCACGAGCAACCCCTCTGACCCGCGCATCCCCGCGCTGGAGCAGTCGCTCCTGGGCAACCTCATCCCGAACGTGCTGCGTGCGCCCTTGCCGGGGTTGCTCGGGGCGGCGCAGACCGCGTCGCGGGCCGCATACCTCGCCTACGATGCGCTCCTCCGGAACATCCCGAACAATAGCTGCGGTGGCAGCGGCGCCGATGATATCTCGAAGCTGCTGCCCTTCGGCCGGGATTTTTGAACGAGGCCGGAATGGGGGCATGCTTGGCCGGCCATCCCGGCTGAGCTTGCCCCTCGACGCTGTTGTGCATGGATCGGGGGCGTAAACCCCCAACCACGGGCGGGTTCGCGCCCCGGCCCGATCGCCCCAGCGGCGGGGATGCCAAATCGAACGGCTCGAGCCGGCAAAAGGTGCTCGAATTCAGACATTTGGAGCTTGGGGGTTGTTCGGGGCAGTCTCAAGCTTCGGAGACAATCGGCTCTCCGGAGAGAGATTCCGACGCTCGTTGCAACTGCGCAGTATCGAGCCCGGCGCGGAAATATCCGCCACACAGGCTCTTCTTCAGCCTGGCAATCCGAGCGGAGAGAGTTTGGCTTGGACTGGACTGGAGCAGCGGTAGCAACCGGGGACAAACATTCTCCGATGTGGCGGTTTGCGCAGCCGGCAGACTTTGGGCCTCGGAGAGTGAGGCCATGCACCGTCTCGGCTGCTTTCACGATTGATACCGCCACGCTGATGAAGTGACTCGGCGGGGATTCCGGCGCGGCTTGATAGGTGATTCTGTTGCGGTCCGACGAAATCCGGAGGACTGGGATGGGACGTCCGGTCGAGATCCGCAGTGACTTGGCGACCCCTGCGGAGCTGCGCGCGTTGGCGCGGCGCGAACGCACGCCGCGGACCGTCATGCGGTTACTTGCGATCGCCCACGCTCTGGAGGGCATAAGCCGGGCGGAGGCGGCGCGGTTGGTCGGCATGGAGCGACAAGCGCTGCGGGACGCCGTGATCCGCTACAACGTGGAAGGTGTCGAAGGCTGCGGGATCGTCCGAAGTCGGGGCGAAAGCCCTGTTTATCCGATGCGGAGCAGGGATCGCTGCGGGCCGTGATCCTGCGCGGCCCGGGCGACGGCCGGGACTGGACGTTGCCGATGCTGTGTCGCTGGCTCGAAGCACGCTTCGACAAGCGGCTGCATCCGGCGAGCCTGTCGCGCATCGTGCGCCGGCTCGACCTTTCCCGGCAGAAGACCCGGCCAATAAATCCGCTGGCCGATGCGAAGTCGCAAGCGCATTCGCAAAAGATCCTATGGGCGATGGATGGTTGAGCACCGGTAGGCTCGGGTCCGGACGCAGGAGGCCCTCATGGACACGACATCTTTCACATCGTCGCTCGCTGACAGTGGCTCTGCGACGCTGTTCATCGCGCTGGAGCTGAGCCGCGCGACGTGGCTCGTGGCCCTGCACTCGCCGATCGCCGACAAGGTTAGCCAGCACCGGATTAATGGCGGAGACGCCGAAGGCCTGATTGCGCTGATCGGACGCAAGCGGACACTAGCGGAGGAGAAGCTCGGGCGTGCCGTCCGCGTCGTGTGCTGTTTTGCAGCGGGCTACGGCGGCTTCTGGCTGCACCGCTGGCTGTGCGCCCGCGGCGTCGAGAACCGGGTGCTGGACGCGGCCAGCCTGCTGGTGGATCGCCGAGCACGGCTTAAAGCCAATCACAAGACCGGGTTCTTGACCGTGGGCACCGCTCAGTGCGGTCGACCGCCGCATCGAGCTATCGGCGGAACAGCTCGACATCGGCCATGCCCCCGATCGCCCTTGCCAGAGAACGCAAAACCCGGTCGACAGGCGACGCAAGGACGTGGGAATCCGGTTCTACCCCGCCTGTGCCGTCCGGCGAGGGGTGCAGCGCCGGCGGGCGTTCCACGCTTCCAGCCGGCACTCCGTTGCCCCGCGCCGCTAGTAGTCCTTCAGCACTTGCCCGCGGACCTCCCCGTTCGGGTTCGACGCGGTGTGGAGGTTCACGTACAGCTTGTTGCTCATGAGGTTTTGGACCTGATCGTCGGTCAAGGTGGCCTTGCCCTTGATGGGGCTGGTCAGCGGCGCTTGGAGCGGCACGAGCACGCCCGCGTTCTGCCCGGGCTCGGCCGGACCGTGCAAGTGGCCCGCGGTGACTGGTCCGCTCAGCCCTTTATAGGTCACGCTATAGGTGAAAACCTTGGTGGCCTTGTCGAGCGTGCCGTCCAGCCTGCCTGTTCCTTGGCTCTGGGTGGCGGGAGACTCACTCTTGCCATCCAGGTCGGCATGGAACTGCATCGGCTGGTCAGCGGCGCGGGCGGACCCTACCCCCGCTGCGACGACAAGGCAGAACGCGGCGGCGGTAAGCGGCGTGTAAACACGTATCGACATCGATTCCTCCTTTTGCGCGCTCGGTTCGGTCCCGGGCAGCGCGGCCGTTGTTAAAAGCGCTGGCGGTCGGCGCAGTTGCCTCCCGTGACCGCCGGTAGTTGCGCCTGCGTGCAGAAGCGGCGAAAAAACGTTCTGACTATCTGGTAGAGCTTCGGGAGAACAGGATGCGCTGGGCAGGAACGCCCCTTTTCGCGGCGGCTGTCGCGGCAGCGCCGGCGATGGCGGCCGACGAGCCGGGCGGCACCGTCGAGCTGTTGAGGGCTTGGACCCCCGCCACGGCCCAGATCCGCGGTGACTCCCCCGTCTACATGACTATAGCGAACCGCGGCCGAGCCCCCGACCTCTTGGTCCGGGCCCGTTGTCCGGCCAACCTCGCCGACTCCACCGAGAAGCACGCCACCGACCGCGGCGAGGGTGGGACGTCGATGCGCGAGGTGAAGAGCCTGGCGATTCCTTCTGAAGGAACGGTCACGCTCGCCCCCGGCGGCGATCACCTGATGCTGCTCCACGTCCGGGAGCCGTTGCAGGAAGGCCAGACGTTCATGTGCTCCATCGTCTTCCAAACGGCAGGGACGGTCCCGGTGGAAGTCAGGGTCGCGCCCAGCGAAGCGAAGCAGGCGCCCTAGGGCACCGCGCCGGAGAGTTAGCCGTGCTCGGCAGGGGGCGAAGGCGACCCCAGAATTTCCAGGCGCGTGCGACTCACGAACTCCTTCAATTCCTGGCCGGCCCGGCGGAACAGCGCGCGGTCAAGGACAAGCCGCTTTGCCGCGATCGCTTTTTCGCAGTGTTCCTTGAAGAACACGCCGCCGACCGGCTGCTCGTCGGCCGAAGGCTGCCCCTCCGTGCAACTCCAGCCCTCCTCGCCCCAGCGAGCCTTCACTTGATCGCCGAACAGGAACGCCTTCTTGCGAAGGAAGAGCGGAGCGGCCGGATCGGTCTCGATCACCAAGCCTTCCACTCGGGCATTGTCGCTGATGAGGAGGGTGAGCAAGGCGGGATGGCCGGCAACTTTTGTGCCCTCGTAGAGGCCGTTCACCTTGGCGAGCGGATTTACGCTCTCGTCGTAGCGGAAGCGGACCGCGTGGAGGCCGGAAGCCTCCCTCGGACACAGGCCGTAGTCCTCCCAGCCCTGCAGTTTGCGGTCGGCTGCGTCCGCGCACGTGAAACCGCGATAACCGGACTTCGGCAGTTGGTCCACGCCCATCCCGACGCGGAACTCCCGCAAGTCGTTTTCCCCACTGGCGGCGGCCCCCGGGGAGGAGTCGGCCGCGAGCGGCGCTGATGCCCAGAAGGCCGCAAGCAGGCCGGCTGCAACGATGGCTGGTCGCATCATGGTGGAGGCCATCAGCCTCCCCGGTCGGCCGGAGCGGACGCGGCACCCTTGCCGTCGGCGGGCGACGACGGAGCGGGCTCGGCTGCCCGATAGGTGTTGCAGACGCGTGCGCCCACGCTAAAGAAGGCGATGCACTCGGCATAGGTCGGCTCCCCTTTGCCTTTGACCTCGGCGAGCACGTAGTCGGCGACGGCCGCAATTTCGCTCGGGCGCAGGAAAACCGGCGCCTCCACCGGCATTGCCTTGCCCAAATCCTGCCGGCTTAAGCCGAAGCACGGGTGCGTTTCGTCGTCGTAGGCGCCGCGGTGGAAATAGGGCATGCCGGTGCCGGGACGGCCGCAGTTCACAGTCTCAATGATCTGGTCGCGGTTCAAATGGGTGGCACGCAGCGAGAGCGCGTCACCGCCATACCCGCCCCCGCCGCCGCCGTACCATTTGTGGCAGCCCACGCAATTCGCCGTTTGATAGATGCGCTTGCCTTCACCCAAGCCGGTCGCCGCACCTTGCGCGCGGGCAGACCCGTGCTGAGGCACTATGGGAACCGTCGCGCCCAGGACGAGGGCGCAAGCAAACGTCACAGCGACAATCTGCGCGCGCATGGCTGTTTAGCCTCCGAGGGACCGGACCGGCTGCCAACCTGCAGCCAGTCCGGCGTGTCTTCAGCCGAACCGGATCAGAGGGCGAAGACGTAAAGCGTGGAGCTTGGCGCTATCGACTTAAGCCCCGGCGTGCCTTCGATGAACCACTTGTCCCAGGCGCCACCCTGACCGACCAGGATGGCGAGGTACTGCTTGCCGTCCACGGTAAACGTCATCGGGGGCGCGTTGACGCCGGCCCCTGTGTCGAACGACCAGAGCGGCTTCAGGGACTTGGCGTCGAGGGCCATCACCTCCCCCGACGGCTGCCCGGCGAAAACGAGGTCGGGCGTGGTGAGCAGCCCACCCAGCATCGGATACGGCGTCTCCGCCTTTGCGGCCACCTTTCCCGTGGTGACGTCGACCGCGGTCACGCTGCCGGTGATCCGCTGATGCTCGCTCGGGCCGCCGCCCGTGTAGGTCTCGCGCGGCTTGAACGAGCCTGGCTTGGTTTCCTCCACGGTGATGGTGTTGCAGCTCTCGATCACCGGAATGTACCAGAGCTTCAGGTCAGGGTTGTATGCGGTCGGCGGCCAGTTCTTGCCGCCCATGTTGCCGGGGCAGATGTCCGTCACCTTGTTCTCGCGCGAGGGCGTGGTGGCGTAGCGCTGAACATCCGCTTTCGGGTCGTACTCCACGGGCTTACCCGTTTCCTTGTCCAGCCCCGCTGTCCAGTTCACCTTCTTGACGAAGGGGGTGCCCCAGACGAACTCGCCGTTGCCCCGGTTCACGGCGTAGCCGAAACCATTGCGGTCCGCGGTGAGCGCCAGCTTCATCGGCTTGCCGTTCACCGGCGCGTCCACGAGCACGTTCTCGGAGACGCTGTCGTAGTCGTATGGATCGTTCGGCGTGTGCTGGTAGAACCACTTGATCTTGCCGGTGTCGGCGTCGAGCCCGAGAGCGCTGTCGGTGTAGAGGTTGTCGCCAGGCCGGTGCGCGTTGTCCCAGTCAGGCCCCGGATTTCCCACGCCCCACACGATCAAGTTCTGCTCGGGATCGTAGCTCCCGGTCACCCAGGTCGAGCCGCCGCCGTTCGCCGCGGTGCCTTTGTTCTTCCAGGTGTCGCTGCCGGGCTCCCCGTTCATGGGTATGGTGTAAGTGCGCCAGACTTCCTTCTGCGTCTTGAGGTCGGTCGCCGCGATCCAGCCGCGGATGCCGAACTCCGCCCCGGCCACGCCGGTGATGGCCATTCCCTTCACGACCAGCGGCGCGCCGGTCACCACCTCACCCTTGTCGGGGTCGGCGACTTGCCGCTGCCAGGCGATCTCGCCCGTGTCCTTGTTGGTGGCGAGGAGGCGGCCGTCGAGCGTGTGGGAGATGACCATGTTGTCCCACAATGCGACGCCGCGATTGTCCACACCGCAGCAGGCGACCGCGCCGGCCCAGTCGTGGTCGGTCTTGGGGTTCATCTTCCAGACCAGTTTGCCGTGCCCGCCGTGGGTATCGATCTTGTATACGGAGCCCCAGCCGTCCGTGACGTACAGGATCCCGTCCTCGGCGATAGGCGTGCCCTCCAGCCCGCCATGGGTCCAGATGCCCCCGCCCTCGATCCCGCCCAGCGCAATCGTCCAGGCAAGCTTGAGGTCTTTCACGTTCTCGCGGTTGATCTGGTTCAGCGGGGAGAAGCGCTGCGCCGAATAGGTGTGGTGGTGCAGGAGCCAGTTGCCTTGCTCCTTGTCCGCGTTGAGCAGGCGATCCTGCGTGACCTCGGCGGCCCGCGTCAGCGCGGGCACTCCCGCCAGCCCGGCCAGGGCGGTGCAGGCGAGTGCGAAACCCCGAACCGACGTGCTCTTCCGGACCATTGGACACCTCCTCGTATATGAAGCTTTGCCTAGCAATATTGCTGGACGGCGGTGTCGACAAGGGCCTGCAAGGCGATCCGAGACGTTATCGTCGCGAAATCGCACGCTCGGGGGAGGCGAGCTACCGAGAAGGCTGCTCGCGGCAGGTCAGTCCCGAGAACGAACCGTGTTCCCGGTTCAACCGCTTGAAGCTCGGGGTTGTTGGGGCAGTCCCAAGTTCCGGAGCGATCGGCCAATTGGAGAGAGATTTCGGCCCTCGTTGCGTCTGCGAAGTATCAAGCCCGCACCGGAAAGGTGCGCCAGACAAGGGCTTCTTCGCCTCGACTAGCCAGGTAACACTCGAGATTCGGAGTTCTTCCGCAGCCGGATGGATACGCCGTATCGTGGACGCGCGTTCAGCATGCAATGAAAGGCGGCAAACATGGGAAGGCTCGAGGGCAAGGTCGCAGCGGTGACGGGCGGGGCATCGGGAATCGGCGAGGCGACGGTCAGGCGTTTTGTCGCCGAGGGCGCGATCGTGGCATTCTGCGATCGGGACGGCGAACGCGGCCAGCGCGTGGCGGCCGAGATCGAGACCGCCGGCGCCAAGGTCGCCTTCACGCAGGCTGACGTTGGTACCGAGGCCGCATGCCTCGCCTTCGTCAACGGTGCCGCGCAGAAGTTCGGGCGCCTCGACATCCTCATCAACAATGCCGGTATCCGTAAATACGAGAGGGTCGAAGAGGCGAGCGCGGCGAGCTGGAACGAGATCCTCAACGTCAACCTGATGAGCTACGTCTTCTGTGCCAAGGCGGCGGTTCCGCTGATGCGCCACAACGCGAGCGGCGCCATCGTTAACGTCGCCCTGTACGTTCCGTGGTCGCAGGTGGCGGCAACCTCCAGTACGACACTGCCAAGGCCGCGGTCGCGGGCTTGACGCGGGCGCTTGCCGCTGACCACTCGCCGGACGGCATCCGTGTGAACGCCGTCGGCCCTGGCCCGATCTTCACGCCATTCCATCAACGCCGCATCGCAGCGGCCGGCGAGACCGTCGAGCAGTACAACGCCAAGGCCGCGCAAGGCACTATGCTGAAGCGCCCGGGCAGAGCCGAGGAGGTCGCCGCCGCGATCCTGTTTTTGGCCTCCGACGATGCCTCTTACGTCACCGGCGCCCTGCTGTTCGTGGACGGCGGTATGACGGCG
>CAVWQV010000006.1:0-871336 GCA_963757115.1 uncultured Alphaproteobacteria bacterium
GTCAATGCACGACATGCAGCTGGAAGGCTCTTGAACGGAGAAAGCGCAAGCGAGTTCAGAGGAATTGGGGTCGTTCTGTTAGGCGGCGTTGAACAGGCCAGGGACGGTCTCCTCGGAGGCCAGCGTGATCTGGAGGACCTCGGACCGCATGACGGCGGGTGCGATGATACTGGGCATGATCCCGATGGCGCTCGGCGTGGGCGAAGGCGGGGAGCAGAATTCGCCGCTGGCTCGTGCGGTGATAGGCGGGCTGCTCTTCGCGACCTGTGCCACCCTGGTCTTCGTACCTACCGCTTACAGTCTGCTGCGGCGGGGTTCCCGCTCAACACTGGCGAAGGGGGAACGTGTCGTTGCCGCACCCTGATGCACTCGGCTGGTGCGTCCGTTCAGCGCGCGCCCTTCGCCGTCGCGGCCGATTTCGAAGCTGGTGCCCATTACCGGGCCTTGGCGGCATCCCACGACGGGGAGGGAGAGCGTGTTGTCCAGAAGGCGGTGCCGTGGCCTGGCCACGGATAGTCGTGTCGACCCACGGCCGCCCTCCGGCCGGGGACTTGCTCCGGCGGTCGCGGACGATCGTCCGCGCCAGCTGGATAGATCGAAATACGCCGTCGGTGATGGCGAGCGAGGCCGATGAGGCGGGCTGTGTCCGAGCGGATCATCCGAAAGCACTGGGCTGGCCCGGTTGAGCGCTGGGCCGGTGGGTTGTCCGGCTATCCGGGCGCAATTCGGGCGTCGAGCCAGGCAAGCCGGGTGAGATTGTAGGCCAGGTTGGCCAGTCCGATCTTCACCCGAGCGCGCGCCAGGCCGATGGTTCGGACGAACAACGCCATCCGATGCTTCTGCCGCGCAAATACGTGCTCGATGCCGGAACGCACCCGAGCCCTTGCGGCGTTGGCACGAGCCCGCGGGCCGGAAAGCCGTTTTCGTGGCGGCCGGCGGAACTGGATGCGCTCGCGCAATCCGCGCCGCTGCAGCGTCTCCAGGTTCCGCTTAGTCCGGTAGGCGGTATCCGCCCAAACGCCGCTCGCGGTGTTCGCTGCATCGAGCAGGTCCGGCAAGCTGCGGCTGTCATGCGCGGCAGCATCGGTCACCGACCAGTTCCGGATCAGGCCGTGCCGGCGATCGATGTTGAGGTGAGACTTGTAGCCAAACACCGGCACCGCGATCTCCACCCCGGTGCGAACCGCACCGTTCTGCGGCTTCGGCTTGCCGCGCCCGCGCTTCAGGGTCCAGCGCGCGTCGCGGTCCTTCTGCCGGCGTTTCGCCTTCGACCATCCTGGTGGCGTGCCGCCCTGCTTGATCACCGCCTTCTCGTCGGCGCTCAGCTTCTGCTTCGGCGCCGCGACAAGGGTGGCGTCGATGATCTGTCCTCCCATCGCCAGATACCCCTTGGCGGCGAGCACCGCGTCGAAGCGACGGAACAGCGTATCGATCGCCCCCGCCCGTTTGAGCTGCTCGCGATACAGCCAGACCGTCTTGGCGTCCGGCACCGTTTCGTGCAGTTCGAGACCGACGAAACGCATGAACGACAGCCGGTCGCGCAACTGGAACTCGGCCTGCTCGTCTGACAGGCTATACAACGCCTGCAGCACCAGGATCTTGAACATGAGCACCGCGTCGTAAGGCGGTCGGCCGCCCTTCGCTCCATCCGAACGGGCGAGCGACGCATCCAGCACCGGGCGGAACACCTCGAAATCGACCACCGAGGCCAACCGCTGCAGCGGATCGCCGGCTGCCGACAACGCCGCATAGCGCTCGTCAATGTCGAAGAAGCCTCGCTGACCCGACATCCGCGCCTCCCAACGAAGGCGCTCAGCGAATCATCTCCGTCGTGATCGTGACTAGGTTTTTCGAGCTATCCAGCCGGCGCCTGGAGTTGACCCCGTTAAACCGGACGCGCGGCGGGTTGCGCTTGAGCTCTGATGTATTCCCGTGGTGAGCGGTAGGCAATTCTGCTGTGAGGATGGACGTCGTTGTAGAGCGAGACGACAGAACACCCACGGGATCGAGGAAAGGGAGATTGCGTATCCCCGGCGTCCGTGGGCCGGAAGGATTGTTTGCATCCATGAGGTGACGCGGAAGGGTGGCGTGGAGATTTTCCGCTGTAGCCTGAGCGATGAACCGTCGGTTCGATGTCTGGAGCTTCCCGCCTGGATGCTCGACCGAACGGTCTGCGCTCCGATGCGATTGGTCGAGACGCCTGTTGCAGCATTTGGCTGCTCTCCAAGCCTTGCGGGTGTTGCAGAACGACGTCACCGCCGACCCCGCTCTGATTTCTGGTTTACCGGACGCATCGGTCCCCAGTTTACCCTCCGACTCTCGGAAGCAGAGTTGGAGGGTGAACCATGCGACACGGCCGCGAGCCTCGTCAGCCACGAACAGCGAAGCAGCTCGATCTGTTTGGCATTCCGGGGAGCCGCTCGGCGGGGTTGGCGCCGGGGTGGGAAGCGCTGCCGCCTCACGCGCGCGCCGAACTGACCACGCTGATGATCCGCCTCATCTGGGACACGCCCACGGCAACGGCGCAATGGCGGTCAAGGCCGCGCGCCATGAGCACTGAGAAGATTCGTCCGCATCACCTGGAGCGAAAGGCGATCCTTTATGTGCGCCAGTCCTCCGCCCCTCAGGTTCTGCACAACCGGGAGGGCGGCACCCTGCAATATGCCATGCGCGACCGCCTGGCCGCGCTGGGCTGGTCGACGATCGAGACCGTTGATGACGATCTTGGCCGTTCGGCGGCCGGCGGTGTCGCCCGCGCGGGATTCGAACGGATGGTGGCGGAACTCTGCCTCGGCAAGTGGGTGCGGTCGCCGCTCGTGAAGTCTCGCGCTTCGCCCGGAACAGCCGCGATTGGCAGCAGCTGATCGAGATGTGCCGCGTTGTCGACACCGTCCTGATCGACTAGGAAGCTCACACACACACTGCGCCCGGACCTGTACTCCGCATCAATCCACGGGATCGGATCACTCGCCGGACGACTGGTGGCGCGAGGCGCCTTCGGTTGGACTATCTGATCGACGAGGCCGAGCATTCATGACGCGCAGGCAACGTTCATCTTTTGACCAACAAGTCCGTTCGAGGACTTCGGAGATCTGTCGAGGTCGTGACCGGGACCGCAAGTTCCCTTTCGGACCCATAAGGCTATCTTTAGGAAACTCAATGGGAAATGGAGTCGAGCCCTGGTGAGTTTGCCAATCGAGGATTATGCGTTGATTGGCGACGGCGAGAGCGCCGCGCTGGTTTCGCGCGAGGGCTCCATTGACTGGCTTTGCTGGCCACGCTTTGACTCGGACGCTTGCTTCGCAGCCTTGCTGGGCGATTCCGGGAACGGCTCTTGGAGGATCGCGCCCGCGGCTACGGCCCAGAGAGTGTCGCGCCGCTACGCGGTCGACACGCTCGTGCTCGAAACCGACAGCGTCACGGATCGAGGCAGCGTAAGGGTCACCGACTTCATGCCGTTGCGGAAGACGGCGCCATCCCTCGTCCGGATCATCACGGGGCTCGAGGGCGAGGTGTCCATGCGCTCCGACATGCGGCTACGGTTCGATTACGGCGCAACACCCCCCTGGACCGAGCCGACCGACGACGGATTGATCGCCCGCATAGGTCCCGACTTGGTGATACTGCGTGCCTCGGTTCGCGTGCACGTGCATCCCCACGCGGCGGAAGCCTGCTTTACCGTGGTCAAAGGGCAGCGTGTTTGCTTCGTGCTGAGCTACGGCTTGTCGTGGGAGGCGCCGCCCGAGCCGGTTGACGCCGAGGTTGCGCTCAACGCGACGCAGGCATACTGGCGGAATTGGATCGGCCGATTTGACAACCGCAAGTCACTCTGGCCCGAGCCGGTGCGCCGCTCTCTGATCACGCTGAAGGCACTGGTGCACGCGCCATCCGGCGGTCTGGTGGCGGCCCCCACCACGTCGCTGCCGGAGGCCCCCGGCGGAAAGATGAACTGGGATTACCGCTATTGCTGGTTGCGCGACTCCACCTTCACATTGGGGGCGCTGCTCAATGCCGGCTTTGTCGAGGAAGCGACACGGTGGCGCGACTGGCTGCTCCGGGCGATCGGCGACGCACCGGAGCAGATCCGGATCATGTATCGTGTGGACGGCGCGCGGCACTTGAACGAGTGGACCGTGGGCGCGCTGCCGGGCTACCGCCACGCCACGCCGGTGCGGGTCGGCAACGCCGCCGCCACACAGCACCAGATCGACGTGCTGGGCGAGGTGTTAGATGCGCTGAGCTTGGCACGCCGCGCGGGCATTCCGGTGTCCGACAAGGAAGCAAGGATTGCGGGCGGCATTGTCCGCCACCTGGAGGCGATCTGGCGTTCTCCGGGTTCGGGTATCTGGGAGTCACGCAACGAGCCACGTCACTACACCTATTCCAAGGTCATGGCCTGGGTCGGCGTGGATCGATACGTCCGCCACTACCAGGATGCGCCCGGGGCGGACACCGCAGACCATCGAGCGCCTCTCCGCCTTGCGCCAAGAGATCCATGACGAGGTTTGTCGCGAGGGTTGGAACCCGGGGCTCGGCACCTTCACCCAGTATTACGGCGGCGAGGAGCTCGACGGTAGTCTGCTGCTGCTGCCGCTGGTGGACTTCCTCCCCGCCGATGATCCGCGCATGGCGTCGACCATCGCGCATATCGGGCGGGAGCTCGGCGAGGGCGGGCTGATCCGGCGCAGCAAGGCATCCCCGGGCGGTCCGGCGGAAGGGACGTTCCTCGCGTGCTCGTTCTGGATGGCCGATTGCCTGCGACTCCAGGGTCGCCGGGACGAGGCCGTGGCGCAGTTCGAGCGGGCGCTGGCGTTGCGCAACGACGTCGGCCTGCTGTCGGAGGAATACAACCTTGCCGCCGGCCACCTGTCGGGCAACTTCCCGCAGGCGCTGACCCACCTCGCGCTGGTCAACACGGCGCTCGGCCTGTCGGGGCCCGTCCTCGACAGGGGCGGAGCCTGATGTCCGATCAAGCCGGGCGGCATAGCGAGGCGCAGTCGGTCCGGCAGTTGTTCGCGCCAGGAGCGGATGCGATCCTTCGGCTCGTGGTGCTGATGCTGTTCGGCGGCGGGGCGACTGTGGCCGTCCTGTTATATCTTTGGGCGCACGGCGCCTACGTGGGCAGTGCCGGCGTGGCGCCAGCTCAGCCGGTACCGTTCAGCCACAAGCATCATTCCGGCGAGCTCGGCATCGACTGCCGCTACTGCCATACCCAGGTGGAAACACAGGCAACCGCCGGGCTGCCACCGACGCACACCTGCATGACATGTCATTCGGAGATCTGGACCGGCTCGCAGATGCTGGCGCCGGTGCGGCAAAGCCTGGCGAACGATCAGCCGCTGCACTGGACGCGGGTAAACCGGCTGCCGGACTACGTCTATTTCAATCACTCCATCCACACCGCGAAAGGCGTCGGCTGCTCCAGCTGCCACGGCGCCGTGGACACGATGCAGCTCACCTATCCGGCGCAGTCCTTCCGAATGGAGTTCTGCCTGACTTGCCACCGAGCACCGCAGGACTATCTCCGTCCGGCGTCGGAGATCTGGAACATGGAGTGGACGCCGCCATCGGACCAAGCGGCGCGCGGTGCAGCGCTGGCGCGCCAGTACCACGTTGCTGGACCGGAACGGCTCTCCGATTGCTCGATCTGCCACCGGTGACGTCATGAAGCGCGCCGACATGCCGGTACCGTCCCGCGCAGTGGCGCAGCCTCGAACAGCTGGCAGACACACCGGCGTTTCAGCAGCTCCTGGCCGCCGAGTTCCCCGCCGTAACCGATCTGGCCGTGCGGGCCGGAGCGGCGCAACCTTCCTCAAGCTGATGGCCGCATCGTTCGCACTGGCCGGACTGGCCGGCTGCGACGAGCCGCCGGACGGACGCGCGCAGGAGGTGCCTTATGTGCGCAACCCGGAACACGCCGAGCCGGGCAAGCTGGTAGGCTACGCGTCTGTGGCGCTGCTGGACGGCATTGCCAACGGCATCATTGTCACCACGCGCAACGGCCGGCCGCTCAAGATCGAGGGCAATCCCGAGCATCCCTGGAGCCGGGGCGGCACGGACATGTTCGCCCAGGCCTCCGTGCTGGGGCTGTACGATCCGAGCGCGCTCGCAATCGGTGCGTCATCTCGGGCGAGGCCAGCAGCTGGGAGGCGTTCCGGGGCATGATGGTCGGCCGTTTCGCCGCGATCCGGGCCGGCGGAGGCGCGGGACTTCGCCTGCTCACCGGGCCGGTGACGTTCGCCGTCGCTGCTGTCCAGATCGCCGCGATGCAGCAAGCGTTTCCCGGCATGCACTGGCACACCCATACGCCGGTGGACCGGGATGCGGCTGTACGAGGGCGCGCGCCGGGCGTTCGGCCGACCGCTGGAGACGCGCTGGCGTTTCGAACGCGCCCGCGTGGTGGTCTCGCTTGACGGCGACTTCCTGGATTCCGGCCCGCAGCAGGTCGGCGTCTCGCGCGACTGGGTCGACGGCCCGGCAAGCCTCGCATGCCGGGCCGTTGCTGGAGCTGCATCGCCGCAGGCACGGTGCCCGAACCTGACCAGCGCCAAGGCCGACCATCCGCTCGTTGCCGACACCGGCGGAAATCGCCGCGCTCGCGGGGGCCTGCTCGCGTGACTTGGCACGCCCCGGCGAACCGGCTGCAGCGCCGACCGAGCGCCTCGACGTGGCGCAATGGCGGGCCCGCGTCGCCGCCGCCCTGCACGCGAATGCGCGGCGGCAGCCTGGTAATAGCCGGCAGCACGCGCCCCGCCCGAAGTGCAGGAGGCGGTGCACCGGCTGAATCGCGCGCTCGGCAATATCGGGCAGACCGTGTTCTACACCGACGCCGGTCACCGAAGCCGCGGAACGCTGGCCGAGCTCGTCAGGCGATGGCGGGCGGCGCGGTCCAGGTGCTGGTGATGCTGGACACCAACCCGGCCTACGACGCCGCCGCGCAGCCTGCGAGTTCGGCGACGCGCTGCGCCGCGTGCCGCTGAAGATCCATGCCGGGCCTATACGAGGACGAGACGGCGCTACGGTGCGACTGGCATCTGCCGCTAGCGCACCCGCTGGAATCCTGGGGCGACGCCCGTCGCTCGACGGCACCGTCGGCCTGATGCAGCCGACCATCGCGCCGCTCTATGAGGGCCGGTCGGCGGCGGAAATCCTGTCCCTGCTCGCCGATGCCGGAACCGAGAGGCGGCCAACGTGCTGCTGCGGTCGCACTGGCAGGGCGCGCGAGGAGGACGCGAGCGTTCGCAGCCGCGCTGGGAGGCCATGCTGCTGGACGGCTTCGTCGCCGAACTCGGCCTTCGCACCGGAGACGCGTGACGCCGCGCTGCCGCCGCAGGCCTCGCCGGCCCGATCCGGCGGCCGCACCGGGCGGCCTGACGTGGTGTTCCGCCCGGATCCGACCGTGTGGGACGGGCCGTGGCCAACAACGCCTGGCTGCAGGAACTGCCCAAGCCGCTGACCAAGCTGGTCTGGGAGAACGTCATCGTTCGTCGGCCCGCGCTCGCCGAGCCGCGAGCAGCTCGCGCAGGGCGACGTGGTGACGGTCGAGATGCCGGCGGGCCGCACGCTCGAAGGCGCCGGTCTGGATCCTGCCGGGCCAGGCGGACGGCGTGGTCGGCGTGACGCTCGGCTATGGCCGCGCGGTGCCGGACATGCTGTTCGACGGCGCTCGGCTACGACGCCTACGCCCTGCGCGACGCCGGCCGACCCGTGGCGCGCTACGGGCGCCACGCTGCGCAAAACCGGCCGCACCGTCGCGCTTGGCCACCACGCAGGACCACTACACCATGGAGGGGCACGATTTCGTTCGCGTCCAGCATGTGGGCGAGCCGCCGGTCGGCGACGACCAGCGCAGCTTGACGCAGCCGACGCTCTATGCCAAGCCGGCGAGCGGACCGACGGGCGCGGCCTGGGGCATGGTGATCGACCTCGATGCCTGCATCGGCTGCAATGCCTGCGTCGTCGCCTGCCAGTCCGAAAACAACATCGCGGTGGTCGGACGCGAGCAGGTCGCGCTGGGCCGCGAGATGCACTGGCTGCGCGTCGACCGCTACTACGAGGGCCGGCTCGAGCGCCGAAGACGCATTTCCAGCCGGTGCCCTGCATGCATTGCGAGGACGCGCCCGTGCGAGGTCGGCTGCCCGGTCGAGGCGACGCTGCACGACAGTGAGGGCCTGAACCTGCATGGTCTACAACCGCTGCGTCGGCACGCGCGCCTGCTCGGGCTATTGCCCGTACAAGGTGCGGCACTTCAACTACCTCGACTATTCCGCCGGCGCGGCGCCGTCGATTGCGTTGCAGCGCAATCCGCGAGGTGACCGTGCGCGCGCCGCGGCGTGATGGAGAAATGCACCTACTGCGTGCAGCGGATCGCCGAGGCGCGCGGATCGAGGCCGACAAGCCGGACCAGCCGATCCCGGATGGCGCCGTGCAGACCGCCTGCCAGGGCGCCTGCCCGACCCGCGCGATCACGCTTCGGCGACCTGAACGACCAGGCAGCGCGGTCGTCGCGGCGCGCGCGCAGGACCCGCGCAACTACGCGCTGCTGGGCGAGCTGAACACGCGGCCGCGCACCACCTATATGGCCGAGCGGGCGCCCGCGCCGACCGCCGGACGGAGAGCTGAGCATGCCGGGCGACTCTCCGCCGCCCGCGCCGCGTCCTGCCAGTCCGGCGCCGAGCTGACCGCCGCTGGGCGATGTCGGCGCGAGGTCACGCGGCGATCGCATTCGGGCACGAGGGCCGGCTGGCGCTGGTGGATCGCGTTCGCCGGCGCGCTGGCGCTGGTCGGCCTGCTGGTCGCGAGCCTGCTCGGCAGCCTGCTGTACCAGGGGTCGGCGATCTGGGGCAACAACATCCCCGTCACCTGGGCGCTCGACATCGTCAGCTATGATTGGTGGATCGGCGTCGCCAGTGGCGGGTTGCTGGTCTCGTCGCTGCTGCTGCTGCTCGGGCTCGAGTGGCGCGGCGCGCTGAACCGGATCACCGAGACGATGGCGCTGATCGCCGCCGCGGCGGCCGGCCTTTATCCGATCATCCATCTCGGCCGGCCCTGGTTCTTCTTCTGGAACTTGCCCTACCCGAACACCTTCGCTGCTTTGGCCGCAGTTTCGCAGCCCGCTGGTACTGGGACGCGGTCGACATCATCAGCTATCTGCTGATCTGCCTGCAGCTTCTGGTATCATCGGCCTGCTGCCGGATCTCGCCACGCTGCGCGACCGCGCGATGGAGCGCCGATCGGAGCGGCTGGACGCCCGGACCGGTGGACTGCGGCTGCTGCGGGCGCAGCTCTACGGCATCGCCGCGCTCGGCTGGCGCGGTTCGGCGGTGCATTGGCAGCGCTGGGACGCAGGCCTACCGCGATCATCGCGCTGCTCGGCGTGCTGGTGGTGGTGTCGCTGCAGACCGGTGCCGCGGTGATGTTCGCCGGCACGCTGGAGCCGGGCTGGCACGACACCCTGCTGCCGGTCGCGTTCCTGTTCGCGGCCTTGTTCGCGGGCGTTGCGGTGGTGGCCGTGCTGGCCGTGGTGATGCGCTCCGTGTTCCCGCTCGGGCCGTTGATCACGGCGCGCCATCTCGACCTGCTGGCGCTGCTGCTGCTGGCGCTCGGGCTTGATCAATCTCTACTGCTACGCGGCGGAGTTCCTGATCACGCGCAGCTCGGCGGCAACCGATTACGACCGCGCGGTGCTTGGCCGGCGTTTCGCGGGCCGCATGCCTGGTGCCACCTGGGTGATCATCGGCTGCGCGCTGGTGCCGGTGCAGCTGTTCTGGCTCCGGCTGCTGCGCCGCTCGCCGGCGGTCGCTGTTCGCTGGTGGGCGTGCTGGTCGCGGCCGGCATGTGGGCCGACCATTTCATGGTCATCGTCATCACCCTGCAGCAGGATTTCCTGCCCTCGGCGGCGCACCCGTACAGCGATCGATCTGTGGGGCGCTGGCGACCTTCGTCGGCACGGCCGGGCTGTTCCTGTCGCTGCTGCTGCTGTTGCTGCGCTTCCTGCCCGATGATCTCCATTCACGGAAATGCGCCGCTCGCATGGCCGGCGGCTCGAAGTGCGCGATCGGCTGAGTCCGAGCACCGAATAGCGGCAGGCGCCGCTCTGGGGCGTCAGCGCCGAGTTCGACACGGCGACGCGGCATGGTCGCGGCGCTCGAGCGCCTGCGTGGCGCGGTCTCGGCCGGCTCGACGCCTACTCGCCGGTGCCGGTGCCGAGGCGCGGCGGCAGCGCTGCGCCTGCCGGCCGCGCCGCATTTCAGCTCGTTCGCCCTGGCCGGCGCGCTGCTCGGCGGCGGCGGCATGATGGGCATGTGCGCTGTACGCGACCGTGTATTCGCTACCGGTTCGATATCGGCGGCCGGCCGCTGTTGAGCTGGCCCGCCTTCGTCGTGCCCAGCTTCTCGTTCGCCATGCTGGCCGGGACGCTTGCCGTGGTCGCGGCGTTGCTGGTGCTGAACCGACTGCCGCGCCTCAATCATCCGGCGTTCAACATCCCGCGATTTCGGCCGCGTCGACCGAGGACCGCTTTTTTGTCGTGGTCGAGGCGCGCGACGACGAGTTCGATCGCGGAGCGCGTCGAGCGTGCGCTGGCGGCGCTTGCGCAGCGCGCCGCTCCGGATCAGCCGGGTGCCGCGATGAGGCGCGTGACGCTGCAGCCTGCGCTGCTGCTGCTGCCGTCATGCTGGTGCTGGCGGCGCTGCAAGCGAGAGGACATGTACACCCAGCGCGAATCGCAGATCCTGGGACCGTAGCGGCTTCTTCGAGAACGGCAGCTCCATGCGGCACGCCGGTCGCGGGCACGGTGGCGCGCGACGCGCCGAACGGGCCGGTGCCGGCGCCGCCGTGATCGACGCCGCCCTACTCGAGCGCGGGCAGCGAGCGGTTCGACGATCTTCTGCACGCCTTGTCACGGCCGCGCCGGGAACGGCGAGGGCATGATCGTCCAGCGCGGCTTCCCGCATCCGCCCTCCTTCGTCGACGGCAAGCTGCGGACAGCGAAGGCCGCGGTGTTCTACGACGCCATCACGCAGCGGCTACGGCGCGATGTACAGCTTCGCCGACCGGGTGCCGCCGGCCGACCGCTGGGCGATCATCGCCTATATCCGCGCGCTGCAACTGAGCCAGAACGCCGATGCCGCCAACCTGCCCGCGGAGGATCGCGCGCGGCTGGAGGCCGGGCGATGAGACGGAGCGCGCTGCTTTCGCTCGCGGTCGGCGTGCTGGCCGTGGCCGGCTGGATGGTGCTGGCGCTCGCCGGCACGGAGGTGATGCCGTCCTATCTCGCCGCCTGGCTGTTCTGGCTGGCAGCTGCCGCTCGGCGCGCTGCCGCTGGTGATGGTGCTCGAGTGCATGGGCGGATCGGCATGGGCGGTGATGCCCACGCTGCGCCGCATTCTGCTGCTGCTGCCGGTCGGGTGCGGTGTTTGTGCTCCCGTGCTGATGCGGCTCGCGCCCCTGTATCACCGGCCGGATTTGCGCAACCGCGTTGCCGGCGGCTTGGATGGCAACCGGCTTCTTCAGCTTCCGCGCGGTTGCCATTCTGGTTGTGCTCGGTCTGCTTGCCCTGCTGTTCAGCCGGGCGCCGAGGCGCGGACCGCGCCGAGAATCGGCCGCCTCGGTCTGTTCCTCCATGTCTGCCTGATGAGCATGCGCGGCGGTAGACTGGGTGCTGTGCCTTGCAGCCGGGGCTCGGCTCCTCCTCATTTGGGCTGCTGCTGATCTCGTCGCAGGTCGGGGTGGCCGGCTGCCTGGCTGCGTTCGTGGTCGCCGTGGGGACCCGCGGCGTTCTGCTGCCGCCCGAATTGGGCCAGTTGCTGACGGCGCTGTTGGCCGGATGGGTCTTCCTGCACTTCACCCAGTTCCTTGTCGTTGGTCGGCCAACCTGCCGTCTGAAGTCGTGCTGGTACCAGGAGCGCACCCCTGGGTTTGGCGGCGTCGCGGTTTGGTTCGCGTTCGTGGCTGCGGCCGCTGGTCTGGCCATGTTGTCCACCGGGCTGGCGCGCGATGCCTGCCGTGCTCGCGACTTTCGCGGCGACCTTGCTGCTGATGCATTTGACCGAAATGCTTTGGCTGGTAACCCCGGCTTTGCGAGGCCGCTTCACGCTGACGCTTGCGGACGTGTTCGCATTGCTGGGCCTCGGCGGCCTTCTCGTCGGATCGCTGCTGGCGACGCTCCCTCGCCAGCCAGAGATGGCACGACATGCGACCGCTTAGCGCTGGGGCGGCGAAGGCTGTCGGCTGGGCCGCGCGCCTCGCGCTGATCGTGGGCGGGCGTCACGGCGGCGGTCCGTCTCGGGACGCCACGGATCGCCTCTCGCTGGCACGGATCCCTCCGAAGGGCACGTTGCCAGCGACCAGACCGGCCGCGGCAAGCCCAGGACGCCGCCAAGCCAGCAGGCGCGCGCGGTCGGGCACGAGACGGAGGACATGAGCGGCGCGACGATGGCTCGCCTGGTCATCGCTCTTGGGGTCGTTGTGGCGCTGCTCGCGTTCGGAATGGTCGGATTGCGGGTCCTGTTCAGCCGGTTGCAGGCCGGCGACCGGCCGCCGCTAACGGCGGAGCAGACCACGCGCATCACGCCGCCCCCACCGAACCTGCAAGCCGACCCACCCATGGATCTCGCACGATTGCACGCAAGCGAGGATCAGCTGCTCGGCACCTACGCGTGGAGCGATGCCGCACACACGCGCGCGCGGATCCCGATCGCTCGCGCCATGTCGATGCTGATCGGCAAGCCTTTGGACAGCGCGCCGTGAAGCCGCAAGACTTTCCCCTCGCGCTTTGGCCGCCCTCCGCGTCCGCAAGCGCGGTCGAGACCGACCACCTGATCTGGGCTTTTACCGCGCTCACATTGCTGCTGGTGGTGCCGATCTTCTTGGGGATCACGTTTTTCGCGATCCGTTATCGAGATGGTCGGCAGGTGAACCGCCGGTATCGCGAGGACCGAGATCGGACCTTCGAACTCGGGTGGATGATCATCCCGTTCGTCCTGACATTGATTTTCTTTGCGTGGGGCGCGCAGATGTTCATCTTCCACAAGAACCCGCCCGGCAACGCGACACGGATCGAGGCCATCGGCCGCCAGTGGATGTGGAAATTCCAGCACCCCGGCGGCCAAGCGGAAATCAACGACCTGCACGTGCCGACCGGCGAGCCGATTGTGATCAACATGATCAGCCAGGACGTCATCCACTCGCTGTACATCCCTCGCTGCGGATCCAGATGGAGACCTTGCCCGGGCGATACACCCAGCTCTGGTTCAAGGCGGACCGTCCGGGCACCTACCGGATTCTGTGCAGCGAGTTCTGCGGCACCGACCATTCCGCAATGGCCGGGCTGCTGACGGTGATGTCCCCATCAAACTACGCGAACTGGCTAGCCCAGGCGGGCACCAGCGAGAGCCTCGCCGCGCCAAGGCAAGAAGCTGTTCTCCTCCTATGGCTGCAGTGGTTGCCACGACCAGCGTGGCACGGTCCGCGCGCCCTCGCTGGTCGGACTGTTCGGCTCGCCGGTGCCGCTGGAAGGCGGCGGTACCATCACGGCGGACACGGCGTATCTCCGCGACAAGATCCTCAACCCTAACAACCACAAGATCGCCGGCTACAAGCAGGTCATGCCGGTGTTCAAGGGCGTCATCCCCGAGGACGATCTGGTCCGGCTCATCGCCTTTATCAAAAGCGGCGGCAATGCGACGGAGCAGGCGCGATGAGTCCACTCGACACTGCCTTGCGGGACCCGCCGACGCCCCGCGCCACCATCGGGCGGCCGCCGGACTACCTGCACGAAGCGCATACTTTGCGGTCTTGGTTCTTCACCACGGACCACAAGCGGATCGCGCTACTTTACCTGTTCGCGATCACGGTCTTCTTCGTGGTGGGCGCGATCGCCGCCGGGCTGGTGCGCCTCGCTCTGGTGGTGCCGAACGGGCAGATTTTCACCAACGACACCTACAACAAGCTGTTCACCGTGCATGGCGTGGTGATGGTGTGGTTCTTCCTGATCCCGTCGATCCCCGCGACCTTCGGCAACTTCCTGATCCCGATCATGATCGGCGCCAAGGACCTCGCCTTTCCGCGGCTGAACCTGCTGAGCTGGTATGTGTTCGTGGGCGGCGCGCTGTTCACCGTAGCCGACCTGGTGATCGGCGGAGTGGACACAGGATGGACGTTCTACGCGCCGTTCAGCACGACGTTCTCGAACACCTACGTCATCCCGGCCCTGATCGGCGTCATCATCGTCGGCTTCTCCTCGATCCTGACCGGGTTGAATTTCGTGGTGACGATCCACACGATGCGCGCGCCCGGCATGACGTGGTTCCGCCTGCCGATCTTCGTCTGGACCCATTACGCGACGAGTCTGATCTTCCTGCTGGCAACACCGGTGATCACGATCGCGCTGATCCTGTTGGTGATGGAGCGGGCGTTCGGCATCGGCATCTTCGATCCGGCGCTCGGCGGTGACCCGGTGCTGTTCGAGCATCTGTTCTGGTTCTACTCCCACCCCGCCGTCTACATCATGGTGCTGCCAGGCATGGGTGTGATCAGCGAGATCGTGCCGGCATTCGCACAGAAGAAGATTTTCGGCTATCGCTTCATCGCCTACGCGAGCATTGCGCTGGCCAGCATCACGTTTTTCGTGTGGGGCCACCACATGTTCGTCAATGGGGAGAGCCCGACCGCCGCCCTGGTATTCTCCGTGCTCAGCTTCGCCGTGGCTGTGCCCTCGGCGGTGAAGGTCTACAATTGGACCGCGACGATCTACAAAGGCAGCATCCGCCTGCAGACGCCCATGCTCTACGCGATGGGCTACATAGGACTGTTCGTGTTGGGCGGGCTCACCGGGCTGTTCCTCGCGACGTTGTCGGTGAACGAGCACGTCCACGGCACCTATTTCGTGGTCGCCCACTTCCACTACATCATGGTAGGCGGCACAGTCCTCGCATTCCTCGGCGGGCTGCATTTCTGGTGGCCGAAGTTTACCGGACGAATGTATCCCGAAGCCTGGGGCCGCATCTCGGCGCTGTTCATTTTCATTGGCTTCAATGTAACCTTCTTCCCGCAATTCCTGCTCGGCTATCTCGGAATGCCACGGCGCTATCACGAGTATCCGCCGGAGTTCCAGTTGCTCAACGTGCTGTCCTCGGCCGGGGCCACGATCCTGGCGGCGGGCTACATATTTCCGATGCTGTACCTGGTCTGGTCGCTTTGGTTTGGCCGAAAGGCGCCCGACAATCCGTGGGAAGCCAAAGGGCTGGAATGGACCACCACATCGCCGCCCCCCGCGCACAATTTCATCACCCCGCCGACAGTGGATTTCGAGCCGTACGGCTACCCGATCGAGACGCCCGCAGATGTCCGCTAGTGCGATCGGGCTGCCCACCGGGATCGAGGTCGAGGAGCAGTTCGCTACCTCGGACCAACAGCGCCGCGCTGCCGAACTCGGGATGTGGGCTTGGTTGCTGACGGAGCTCTTGCTGTTCGGCGGCCTGTTCCTTGGCGCGCTGGTGCTGCACTACCTGCACCCAGCTGCCGTGCAGCAAGCGGCAAGGCACCTCAAGTTCTGGATCGGCGCAACCAACTCAGTCATCCTGATTTGCTCAAGCCTCACGATGTCCGGAGCCATCGTGTTGTCCCGCCTGGGCGGGCAAACCTGGATGGTACGCTGCATGCTGGCGACAGCGGCCCTCGGCTCGCTCTTTCTCGCGCTGAAGGGCTACGAGTACTACCGGGACTATGCCGAGCACATGACGCCGTTCCTGAGCCGGCCTGTACGCCCTGGCCGGCGACGCGGCGTCCCAACTGTTCGTCAATCTGTACTTCCTCACGACAGCCCTGCACGGGCTGCATCTTACGACCGGTGTCGCTATCCTGCTGTGGCTGACCTGGCAGGCGAGCCAGCCGCGCTTCCTGGAACGGCACCAGAACCGTATCGAGGTCTACGGCCTTTACTGGCATTTCATCGACCTGATCTGGATCACCGCCTTCCCCGTCCTTTATGTCGTCGGCCGATGAGCGGCCGAATGCCCGACACGGCGGAGAAGCAGGAGATCTGGTCGCACATGCGCGTGCCAGTCTTTGCGTTTGTCGCCCTGCTGGGTTTTCTCGCCGGCATCGTGCTGCTTGCTCAGCTCGTGCCGTCCCGCACGGCCTCGTTCATCGAGGCAGGACTCACGCTTTGCATGATCCTGACCGTCCTGCTCTTTTCCATGGAGGTGCGACGGGAGACGCCGTTGCTGCGTTTCTACGCCAGCCTCGGTTTCTGCTGGCTGACCATTCTCCTGGCGATGACGATGGTCGACTACTGGACCCGTTAGGCCTCGAACAAGGAGGTGAGCCATGACGCGCGTTGCAGTTATTACCGGGGCCGGGGCTGGCGTGGGCCGGGCAACCGTGACCGAGTTCGCGCGCAACGGGTGGGATGTTGCCCTGCTATCGCGCGACCCGGACCGGCTTGAGGCGGCGGCGGCCGAAATACGCCGTTTCGGCGTTCGCGCCCTGCCTATCCCGACGGACGTTGCGGACGCCGAAGCAGTCGAATCCGCGGCCGACCGCGTCGAGCGGGAGTTGGGACCGATTGACATCTGGGTCAATGTCGCGATGGCGACCGTGTTCGCGCCCGTCCACAAGCTGACGGCGGAGGAGGTCCAGCGCGGCACCAACGTCACCTATCTCGGCCAGGTGCATGGCATGATGGCGGCGTTGAAGCGGATGCGGCCGCGCAACCGGGGTTCCATAGTAAATGTCGGCTCGGCCCTTGGATACCGGTCGGTGCCCTGCAGTCGATCTATTGCGGCGCCAAGTTCGCCATCCGCGGCTTCACCGAACTCATTGCGCTCGGAGCTCATCCACGACGGTATCAAGGTCACGCTCACGATGGTGGATCTGCCGGCCGTCAATACGCCGCAATTCGACTGGGCGCTAAACAAGATGGGACACAAGGCGATGCCAGTGCCGCCCATCTACCAGCCGGAGGTGCCGGCCAGGGCGATCTACTTCGGCGCAACGCATCCGCGCCGTCAGATCTGGGTCGGTTTCCCCACGGTGAAGGCGATCCTTGCCAACCGTATCGCGCCAGGCCTGATCGACCGCTATCTCGCGAAAAGCGGATATTCCGGACAGCTCGCGGCCGAAACCGAACCGGCGAACGCGCCGGCAAACCTGTTCGAGCCGGTCAAGGGCGCATACGGCGCACACGGGCGTTTCGACAGCAAGGCCCGCACCGGAAGCTGGGAGATGTTCACCAGCCGCCACCGGAACGCGATGTGGGCCACCATCGGCGTCATCGCCGTCGCTGGCATTCACCAGTTGGCCAAGCGCCTCCAGGTCTGAAGCTGGCGCGGCGTCACCGCACCGTGCAGCGCCGCACGACGCCTCGAATGCCAGGGCGAAGGCGGAGGAGTGCTCCCGCCAGTGGCTCCCGCCGGAGCTGCTCGGCGTCAAGCTTGTCGCGTGCGCTCGTGACATATAGTTCGTCCAGGTTCTCGCCCGCGAAGGCGCACATGGTTGGCTGGCTGACCGGAAGCTCGATGTCGCGGTCGATCGAGCCGTCCGACCTGTAGCGCCGCAGCCGGCCTGCCCCATGCAGGGCGCACCAGTAGCCGCCCTCCGTATCCACCGCGGCGCCATCAGGAACGCCGTGCGTTTCGGGCAACGTTGCAAACGATCGGCTGGGGCCGATGCGGCCCTCCACCGGGTCGAAGCTGTGGGCGAAGATTTCGCGACGCTGGCTGTGCGATAAATAGAACACGCGCCCGTCGGGGCTCCATGCCATCCCGTTGTGCAACTCGGCTGCGTCCGGTTCCGGTCGAAGTCCTTCATCGAGTGTGAAGCTGTGCAGGAACGATCGTTGAGCTGGCTGTGCCCCCTTGTCCAAGGGATCGAACATTACGCCGATCCAGAAGCGACCGGTCGCATCGCAAGCACCTTCGTTGAAGCGCAGCAGTGCCGGGTCGAACGGGGGCGGCGCAAGCCGGGCCAGCCTGCCCGAAGCAAACTCGAGACGGAACACGCCTTCCCGCAGCGCGACGACGGCGCCGCGCAGATCCGGGAGCAACGCGAAGCCGCCGATGTCGCTGGTCATCGGCCACGTGCGCTGGGCGTCAGAGCTCAGCTGATAGCGATACAGAGCAGGCCTTTTGACATCAATCCAGTAAAGCGCGCCCTCCTCGGCCGACCACGTCGGCGACTCCCCGATGATGTCTTTCGTTTCCAGAACGACTTCGAACGCCATCAATCGCCTCCTTCGAACTCATCTCATCAACTGATCCTGGCGGCCGCAGTTTGCCTCCACCAGTGTGCGGTCAGAAACGTGGAGGCATCGTCATCGTATTGTGAGGAAACGCAGGAAACCGCGGGACGTAACGATCGGTAGTTCGACGCCGACCCGTGGTCGTGTCCTCTGGGGATCCTGCCTATGAGCATCAACGTGAGCGAGTTCGTTTGGCAACGGCTCGGTGAATGGGGCCTCAAGCGCGTGTACGGCTATCCCGGCGATGGCGTGGGAGGGCTGGATGTAGCGCTCGAGAAGGCCAAGGACAGCATGGAGTATGTGCAGGTGCGGCACGAGGAGATGGCCGCGTTCATGGCTTCGGCGCACGCCAAGTTCACCGGGCAGGTCGGGCTTTGCTACGCGACATCCGGCCCGGGCGCCATCCACCTGCTGAACGGGCTCTACGACGCCAAGATGGACCATGTTCCGGTGGTCGCCATCGTCGGCCAGCAGGCGCGCACGGCGATTGGCGCGCACTATCAGCAGGAGGTGGATCTCCAGTCGCTGTTCAAGGACGTGGCGGCCGACTTTGTCGCGATGGCAAGCGTGCCGAGCCAGGTGCGCCATCTCATTGATCGGGCGGTGCGGATCGCCAGCACCAAACGAACCGTGACGTGCGTCATTTTGCCCAACGACCTGCAAGGCCTCGCTTACGAGGACCCGCCGCTGGCGCACGGGGCGACCCACACGGGCGTCGGATACGCGTTTCCGGCCAAGTTGCCTGAGGACGAGCACCTGCGGCAGGCCGCCGCCGTCCTGAATGCCGGCAAGAAGGTGGCCATGCTGGTCGGCGCGGGCGCGCTCCATGCCACGGACGAGGTCATCGCGGTGGCCGAAAAGCTGCAAGCCGGCGTGGCCAAGGCGTTGCTCGGCAAGGCCGTCGTGCCGGACGACCTGCCGTACGTTACTGGCGGCCTCGGGCTGCTCGGAACCAAGCCATCCTGGGACTTGATGCAGGGCTGCGACACCTTCCTGATGGTCGGCTCGGCGTTCCCGTACAGCGAGTTCCTGCCTAAGCCCGGCAGCGCCCGCGGCGTGCAGATCGATATCGACGGCAGCCATGCTCAGCCTCCGCTACCCGATGGAGGTCAACCTGATCGGCGACAGCGCCGCCACCCTGCGCGCGCTGCTTGCCCATGCTGGAGCAGAAAGCCGAGGACGGTTGGCGGCGCGGCATCGAGCGGGATGTAGCCAGTTGGTGGAAGACGCTGGAGGACCGCGCCATGCAGTCGGCCGATCCGATCAACCCGCAGCGCGTGTTCTGGGAGTTGTCGCCGCGCCTTCCCGAGAACTGCATCATGACCGGCGACAGTCGGCTCGGTGGCCAACTGGTATGGTCGCGACATCAAGATGCGGCGCGGTATGAAGGGCTCGCTGTCCGGCAGCCTGGCCTCGCTCGGCGCTGCTACGCCTTACGCCATGGCTGCGAAGATGGCGTTCCCGGAACGCACGGTGATCGCGTTCATCGGCGACGGCGCCATGCAGATGAACGGCCTGAACGTGATGATCACCATCTCGAAATATTGGAAGGAGTGGTCGAACCCGCGTTTGATCGTGATGGTGCTGAACAACCAGGACCTCAATCAGGTCACTTGGGAGGAGCGGGTTCAGCTCGGGGCCGGCAAGACCGAAATCGACGCAGGCGATCCCGGATTTCGCATATCACACCTATGCCGAGCTGCTTGGGCTGAAGGGCATTGTGGTCAAGGATCCCGAGAAGATCGGCGCCGCGTGGGACGAAGCGCTGGCTGCGGATCGGCCGGTGATCCTCGAACATCTACACCGACCCGAACGTGCCGCCGCTGCCGCCGCACATCACGCTCAAGGACGCGAAGAACTTCATGACCATGACGCTGAGCGAGCCCGAACTCGGCAGCGTGCTGAAGAACAGCGCCAAGGAGCTGCTGTCCGAGCGTGATTCCCGGCAAGGGTTGAACACGATGCGGCCCGAGGTGAGGATTGGCCCGGTGCGCGCCCGGGCCTTCAGGATACCGACGGACGCCCCCGAGGCGGACGGCAGCTTTTCCTGGACCTCCACTACCCTGGTCGTGGTGGAGGTGGAGGGCGGCGGCGCGACCGGCCTCGGCTACACCTACACGAGCGAGACCGCGGCGGGCCTGATCGAGGGAATGCTCGCCGAGGCCGTCTCCGGCGCGGACGCGATGGACCCGCCGCGCGCCTGGCAGCGGATGCAGCGCGCGGTACGGAACGTGGGGCGCGACGGGTTGGCGGCGACCGCGATATCGGCGGTCGACGCGGCAGTTTGGGATCTGAAGGCAAAGCTGCTCGACCTGCCGCTGGCCGTCCTGCTCGGGCGATTCCGCGAGGACGTGCCGATCTACGGCAGCGGCGGCTTCACCAGCTACGACGACGCCCAGCTGGAATCGCAGCTCCGAGGTTGGGTGGAGCGCGACGGGTGCCGCTGGGTCAAGATGAAGATCGGCACGCATCCCGACGATGATCCGCGCCGTGTCCGAGTAGCCAAGCGGGCGATCGGCGAAGGCCACCTTGTTCGTAGACGCCAACGGCGCCTTGCCAGTGAAACGGGCGTTGCAGCTTGCCGAAGTCTTCGCCGCCGAGGCCGGGGTGGCCTGGTTCGAGGAACCGGTCTCCTCTGACGACTTGGCGGGATTGGCGCAGGTCCGCGCTCGCGCCCCCGCCTGCATGGAAGTGGCGGCGGGCGAGTATGCTTACGACCTCGACTACGTGCGGCGCATGTTGGAAGCGCGCGCGATCGACGTGCAGCAGGCGGACGCGTCGCGCTGCGGCGGCGTGACCGGCTTCCTGCAGGCGGCGGTCCTTTGCGACGCGCATCACCTGGACCTTTCGGGCCACTGCGCGCCCGCGTTGCACGTGCACGCGGCCTGCGCTGCGCCACGGTTCCGCCATCTCGAGTGGTTCCACGACCACGTGCGCATCGAGCACATGCTGTTCGAGGGCGCTCCAACCCCGAAGGAAGGCGTGATCGGGCCGGATCTCACCCGGCCGGGGCTCGGCCTGGCTTTCAAGTGGCAGGACGCGGAGCAATACGCGCTTTGAGGGAGAGGAGATGAGGACCAAGAACGCGGCAGCACGGGGCGCCGGGCTGCCGATGATCGGGCCGATGCGGCGCGTGTTGATGACGGAGAAGCCGTCGAAGGCGCGCCCGCTGTCGTCGGCGACCAGCAGGCATTGTCGGGCATCCTAACCAAACTTGCGGAGCTGGAAGCCAGCCTGCCCCGTGCCGCCTCGCCGACAGTGCCGCACGCGGCCACGGTGCGGGCGGCTCGCCGCCTGAACCGGGCGGCAGGTGTGCTCGCGACCTCGGTCCTGCTTGACAGTGCGGTGGAGCACTACCGTGGCTCCTTCGCCAACCCCGCCATGTACACACCGCTGGCCGTGTCGGCGCTAACCCTGGCTGTGAGCGCTCATGGACTAGCGGACAAGCGCCCCCGAGCGCACCTAGCTCGCGACACCGCCTACGTGCTCGCGGCCGCTACCGGCGTAGTCGGCACAGGCTTTCACGTCTACAACATCCTCAAGCGGCCGAGCGGTTTGGCTTGGCAGAATCTGTTCTACGGCGCGCCGCTCGGAGCGCCGGCCGCGATCTCGCTGGCTGGCCTGCTCGGGGCCGCAGCCGAGCGGGTGCGCAACAATGAGGCCGGGACTGTGCCGCGCATCTTCGGCCTGCCCGCCGGCCGTACTATCGCCGCGATCACGGGTGTCGGCCTCCTCGCCACTGCGGGCGAGGCCGGGCTGCTGCACTTTCGGGGCGCCTACCACAACCCTTTCATGTACGTGCCAGTGACCGTGCCGCCGATCGCGGCAGCGTTGATGGGCGAAACCGCTTTGGGCCCCGTCGGGCTGGACCGCTGGTTTACCCGCCTGTGGCTGCGGTTCACCACGCTGATCGGCTTCGCCGGCGCCGGCTTCCACGTCTACGGCGTGCGACGGAATATGGGCGGCTGGCGCAACTGGAGCCAGAACGTGCTGGACGGCCCGCCCATTCCGGCGCCGCCGTCCTTCACCGGACTGGCGCTGGCCGGGCTCGCCGCCCTTGGACTGCTGAAGGACCATCCCGATGCCTGAGGAAGGGCGATACCCGGGCTACGACGTCCTGGCCAAGCGGCACACGCCGTCATGGAATCACAAAACGCGACAGGTGATCAACGAACGGCTGGCCGTATCGCGCGATCCACGCTTCTTCACCCGGGACGAATACGCAACCGTCGAGGCTCTCGCCGCCAGGATCGTTCCGCAATCCGGCCCTCGTCCCCGATCCCAGTGGCAGCGCTTGTCGACCACAAGCTGCATTTAGACAAGTCGGACGGCTATCGCCAAGCCGGGATGCCGCGCGAGCGTGAAGCGTGGCGGCAGGGTCTGCGCGCGCTGGACGCGGAGGCTCGCGACGCCTACCGCGCGGAGTTCCGCCACCTGGGCGGAGCCGAGCAGGATGCGCTGCTGAAACGCATGCAGGATGGTGATCTGACGAACGGCGCCTGGGGCAGCATCCCGCCAAAAACCTTCTTCAAGCAGCGCATGGCCCGCGACATCGTGTTCGCCTACTACTCGCATCCGACCGCCTGGAGCGAGATCGGCTGGGGCGGTCCGGCGAGCCCGCGCGGCTACGTACGGACGGGATACGACGAGCGCGACCCCTGGGAAGCCGCCGAGGTGAAGGACGGTGACGCGGCGACGGCGCGGAGGAAAAACCATCGTGTCGGATGACCCGCAGCTCACGCCACGCGCCGTGAAGGGACGCGCCCCGGACGTGTTCGAGCCCGGCGGCTGGACGCCGATGCGCGAGTACCCCGAGAACGAGGCGGTTGACTTTGTCATTGTCGGCACGGGCGCCGGCGGTGGCACCTTGGCCTGCAAGCTTTCGGAGGCCGGCTTCTCCGTGGTCGCGATGGACGCGGGACCATACTGGCGGCCGCTGGAAGACTTCGCTTCCGACGAGTCGGAGCAGACCAAGCTGTACTGGACCGACGACCGCATTGTGGACGGGGAGAACCCGATCCAGCTGGGCAGCAACAACAGCGGTAAGGCGGTGGGCGGCAGCACGGTCCACTTCGCCATGGTGTCGCTGCGGTTCCGCCCGGAATGGTTTAAGTCCCGAACGCAAGCTTGGCTACGGCTTCGATTGGCCGCTCGATTGGCGGGAGATGTGGGGCTACTACCGGGAGGTTGAGGAGGCACTGGCGATCTCGGGACCGGTTAACTATCCCTGGGGTCCCCCTCGGCCGCGCTATCCCTATCGCGCGCACGAGCTGAACGCTGCGGCGCTTGCCCTCGCCCAAGGCTGCGAAGCGCTTGGCATCAAGTGGACCGAGACGCCGATCGCAACGTTGTCCGCGCCGCGTGGGCGCGCGCACCCGTGCGTCTACCGTGGCTTTTGCGTTTTGGGATGCTCGACCAACGCTAAGCAGAGCGTGCTGCTCACCTGGATTCCGCGCGCTCTCGCGGCCGGGGCGGAAATCCGCGACCTGGCGATGGTCGGGCGCGTGGAGACGAACGATGCCGGACTTGCGACCGGCGTACACTACCATCGCGAAGGCAAGTGGCGCTTCCAGAAGGCGCGCAACGTCGTGATCGCCGGCTACTCGGTCGAGACGCCGCGCCTGCTGCTGAATTCCGCCAACCCTCGCTTCCCGCAGGGGCTTGCCAACAGCTCCGGCCTGGTCGGCAAATACTTCACGGTGCAGAGCAATCAGGCGGTTTGGGGCGTTTCGGAAAAGGAGATCCGGTCGTACAAATCACCCCCCTCGCTCGCGCTCACCGAGCACTGGAACTACGACGACAGCACGGATTTTCACGGCGGCTACTGCTACATGAGCCAGGGGCCGCTGCCGCAGCTCTGGTCCAACACACAGCTCGGCGGCCAAGGGTTGTGGGGCGAGCGCCTGATCTCCGAGATGGAGAAGTACAACCATCAGGTCGGCCTCAAGATGGTGGGCGAGATGCTCCCGCAGGAGCGCAACACGGTGACGTTGGCGGACGACAAGGACCAGTATGGACTGCCGATCGCGCGCGTGACGTATTCCTGGTGCGACAACGATAAGGCAATGATCGAGCACGCGCTCGGCTTCATGGGCCAAGCCCTGCAAGCGATCGACGTAAAGGATATCTGGCGTCAGGAGGACGATACCTGCCACATGAACGGCGGCGCCCGCATGGGCAGCGACCCTCGCACCAGCGTCGTGGACGCGGACTGCCGGAGCTGGGATATCCGCAATCTGTGGGTCTGCGACGGTTCGGTTTTCCCTACCGTCGGCGGGGTCAACCCATCCCTGACCATCCAGGCGATCGCCTGCCGCACCGGCGACCGGATCAAGACGATGGCGCGGCGGGGCGAGCTGTGATGGGCTGCCGTTAGCCCGACCGGGCTGGCAGGTTCGTTTCATCCAGCCGGGGCGCCATCGCCCTCGTGGTTACGCTTGGCACGAGCCGCCAAACGGCGGCACGGAACCAGCAAGCGCGGCGGGGGCTCCGCTACCGCCTGTAGGACAAGCAGCTGCCGGGGCGCTGCGAAGCGGAGCCTTAGCTACCCCCTCGGCCGGTAAGCACAGCGTGGCCGCCGCCAGCTGTTCCGGGCCGCGATCTCCGGAAGGCGGCCGCCTCCCGGACGAGATGGCATCCTCGTGAACCGTCACGGCGACACGTCGAAGTTGGTTGCGCCGCCCGACGAAAAGTGAAAAGCACGGTGTATGGCGGGTTCTCAACCGGTAGCGAGGTCTTGACCTCGATGGAAAAACCAACGAATCCAACAACAACACGTGCTTTCAAGGTAGTGAGCGGGCGGGCGGACCCGTGATCGACCGCGTGATGCCACCAAAACAGATGAGACGACGTGCGCAACAAAATCACCGATCTCCTGCTGATCTCGCTGGCGTGCGTCGTCGGGCTCGTTCTGCTCCCAGCACTTCTCATGCAGGCCTTCGGCTGGCCGACCGCGATTGGTCCGATCCGCAGCTGGATCCTGCACCGTAATCAGGACTGGGGTGATAGCTGGATCGCGATTGCCGATGCCCTTCGCTATGTCGCGGCGCACGGCGCGGCAGGCTTGTATCAGCAAACCTACTTCCAGTCGGCGTTTCAGTTCATCTACCCTCCGACCAGCCTCGTTCTGGCCGACGTGACGGGGCGGCTAGGCCTGTTGGACTGGCAGTCCACGGTTGCGATGAACCGGTTCGCGTGGTGGCTCGTGCCCGCAGCTATGGCGGTGTTGACGGCGGTCGCGATCGTCGGCCTTAGGCAGCGTGGCTATCCGGTGCGGCTACCCGAGGTGCTCCTCGCCGCGGCCCTCAGCGTCGTTTCCTTGTTGCTGTTCTTCCCGTTCATGCACGGTGTCCGGGTGGGACAAATTCAGACGCTGCTAACCCTGTTGCTGATGCTCGCTCTCCTGGCTTGGTTGCTCGGGCAGAAGGCGGCGGCCGGGGTAGGGGTCGGCCTCGTTTGCATCGTGAAGCCACCACTCGGCCTCCTGGTGGTTTGGGCTGCGCTTCGCCGCGAGTGGCGCTTCGCCGTGGCACTCGTCATCACCGGCGCCGTGTTCGCTGCGGCTTCAGTCCTGATGTTCGGCTGGCAGGTGCATGAAGAGTACCTGAACCTGATGGGGTTTCTGTCGCGCCGCGGAGAAAGCTACTTCGCGAACCAGTCGGTCAACGGCCTATTGAATCGCATGCTGTTCATCGGCAACAACCTGGAGTGGGACGGCACCCACACGCAGATCACCTATGATGCGCGGGTGCACGTGGCGACGGTGGCGACCTCGGTCGCCCTGATCGCGTTTGTGCTGCTGCATCGATGGCGCGTGAAAGCGGGAGCGCTCGATTTCGGCTTGGCCCTCACAGGGTTCACCTTGGCATCGCCCGTCGCCTACGAACACCATTTCGGTTTTTTGCCGGTGGTGTACTTGATGTTGCTGCTGAGGTTGCATGACCAGCGTGTCGGGCCAGGGCGTTACGCGCTGCTCGCGGCCAGCTTCGCACTCTGTGCGGGGTTTTTCGGCATCACGGCCGCCGTCGCGGGAACCTACTTGAATTTCCTGCAATCCAACGTCCTGTTCGGCGTGCTGCTGCTGCTCGGTTTGCTGGTGTGGCGATCTCGGGAGCGCTACGGGGCTACCCGCACTCCAGTCGCGGGCACGGTCTCGGTCGGGCCATGAGTAACCGGTCGCAGGTCGGCGGCGCGGAGGTGGCGTGATGTCGGGCAATATCGACGAGCGGAGGCCTCCGAGCGCACCGGAGCTGGCGCAATTCCGCGAGATCAGGCGGCCCGGCTATCCAGGCCCCGTCACGGTGAACGCCCCCGAACCGTCGCGCGCGGTGGAGCTGACGGTGGTCGTGCCCTGCTACAATGAGTGCGCGAACGTGGCACCCCTGGTCAGGCTGCTCGACGCCGCCCTGAGCGGGGTCGCCTGGGAAGTGGTGTTTGTGGACGACGATAGCCCGGACGGCACCGCCGCGGAGGCGCGGCGTGTCGCGCAACTCGACCCGCGCGTGCGCTGCATTCGCCGTATCGGCCGGCGGGGACTTCGCATCCGCTGTGGCCGAAGGCGCGCTCTCCTCCTCGGCGCCCTTGGTGGCCGTGATGGACGGCGACCTGCAACACGACGAGAAGCGCCTCGCCGACATGCTCCGCGCCATGCGCACCGGGCAGTTCGACCTCGCGGTCGGCAGTCGCTACGTGGGGGGCGGCGACGCGGCCGGGCTGTCCTCGGCATGGCGGCATCGGTTATCCGAGTGGGGCATTCGGCTTGCACAGCGCCTGTTGCCGACCCGGTTGACCGACCCGATGAGCGGCTTCTTTATGCTGCCCCGGCCGCTGTTCGAGCAGCTCGTTCCGGGAATGACGGCCCGCGGCTTCAAAATCCTGCTCGATCTTGTACTTACCGCGCGCAGACCGTTGCGGATCATCGAGGTCCCGGTCCAGTTCCGTGAACGGCAGGCGGGCGAAAGCAAGCTCGACGTCCAGGTGCTTCTCCAGTTCGCTCGCTTTGCTGGTCGACAAAAGCCTGGGCGGGATCCTCCCCCTTCGGTTCATCAGCTTCGCACTCGTCGGCGGGCTTGGCGTGCTCGTTCACCTCGCCGTCCTCACGCTGGGCCAGGGTCTCGGCCAACCGTTTGCCGTCTCGCAGATCGCGGGAACGCTGGTGGCCATGGCCTTCAATTTTCAGCTGAACAACGAGATCACATATCGCGATGAGCGACTGCGAGGCGCGCGTCTTTGGCGCGGCTTCGTCCTGTTTATGCTGGTGTGCGGCATCGGCGCCGTCGCCAATGTCGGCATCGCGCGGATGCTGTACCACGCGCATACCGATTGGACGCTGGCGGGGCTGATGGGCGCCGTGATCGGCGTCGTCTGGAATTACGCGGTGTCTTCGACGCTCGTCTGGCGTGCGCGTTGAGCCCGCGCGGGCTGACACCCCGCGCGGGCTGACCCGGGCTCCTACCCGTTAGGGCCGATCCTGGCGACCTCGTCGGGCTCGAGTTCCAGCAAAAGCAGCGACCGGCCCGTGACCCCGTAGTGGTGTTCGAAATCGAACCGGGGCGCCCCCTCGAGCTCGCTCTGATTGGTGTCGACCAGCAGCAGCCAGCCCTTGCCGCCCGTCACGGGCGGCAAGGTGAAGCTCACCAGGTCGTGGTGGGCGTTCATGATGAGCATGAGTGTCCGGTCGATGCCGCGCTTCGGGATGCCCGTCGGCTGTGCGCGGCCATCCAGGATCAGGCCCAGGCACTTCGCCTGGGCGTCCTGCCAGTTCTCCTCCGTCATCTCCGTTCCGCTGGGGCTGAGCCAGGTCAGCTCCTTGATTTGAAGCTCCTCGTTGTAGGTTCCGTGGAGGAAGCGCTCGCGACGCAGGATGGGGAATGTGCGGCGGATCTGGGCGACCTTGCCAGCAAAGCCGATCAGCGCGCGAGCCGCGTCGTCATGATCCCAGTCCACCCAGGAAATCTCGTTGTCCTGGCAATAGGCATTGTTGTTGCCCTCCTGCGTCCGTCCGAACTCGTCGCCGGCCAGGATCATCGGCAGCCCCTGCGACAGCAGAAGGGTGGCGAGCATGTTGCGTTTCTGGCGTTCGCGAACGGCCCGGATCTCCGGATCGTCCGTCGGTCCTTCGACGCCGTGGTTCCAGCTGTGATTATTGTCGGTGCCGTCCCGGTTGTCCTCGCCGTTCGCCTCATTGTGCTTCTGGTTGTAGGAGACGACGTCGTTCAGGGTGAACCCGTCATGCGCCGTGACGAAATTCACGCTTGACCAAGGGCGGCGCCCGCCCCAGGCGAACTTGTCGGCCGAGCCGCTGATGCGCGTCGCGATTTCGGGCAGCACGCCGCCATCGCCCTTCCAGAAACTGCGCACCACGTCCCGGAAGCGGTCGTTCCACTCCGCCCAGCCCGGCGCGAATGCGCCCACCTGATAGCCGCCAGGGCCGCAATCCCATGGCTCGGCAATCAGCTTCACCTGGGTCAGCACCGGGTCCTGCCCGACCGCGCGCAGGAAGCCGCTCTGCTGGTCGAAGCCGTACGGCTCACGCGCCAAAATAGTGCCAAGATCGAAGCGGAACCCGTCCACGTGCATCTCCTGCACCCAATAGCGCAGGCTGTCCGTGACCATCTGGATCACGCGAGGATGGCTGAGGTTGACGGTGTTTCCGGTCCCGGTGTCGTTGATGTAGTAGCGCGGCTGGTCCGGCAGCAACCGGTAGTAGCTCGCGTTGTCGATGCCCTTGAACGACAGGGTCGGGCCTTTCTCGTTGCCTTCCGCGGTGTGGTTGTAGACCACGTCGATGATGACCTCGAGGCCGGCCTCGTGCAGGCGGGACACCATCTCCTTGAACTCCGCGAATGCGAAGTCCGGCACGCTGGCGTAACGGCGGACCGGCGAGAAGTAGCCGATCGTGTTGTAGCCCCAGTAGTTGGTAAGCCCCTTCTCGAGCAGATAATCGTCATTGACGAAGGAGTGGATCGGCAGGAGCTCGACCGCCGTTACGCCGACCGACTTCAGATGCCGTATCACCGAAGGGTCAGTCAGGCCGCGGAATGTCCCGCGCAGGCTTTCCGGCATCGCCTGGTGCAGCTTGGTGAAACCCCGCACGTGCAGCTCGTAGATGACCGATTGCTCCCACGTCGTGCGCGGCGGACGGTCGTCACCCCACGTGAAGGCCGAAATCGATGACCCGCGACTTCGGCATGAACGGCGCGCTGTCTCGCTCGTCGAAGGTGAGATCGTCGGTCGTTTCCATCGTGTAGCCGAATACGGCGGGGTTCCATTCGAGTTGACCCACCAACGACTTGGCGTACGGATCGAGAAGCAGCTTGTTCGGGTTGAACCGGTGGCCCGCTTCAGGCTCGTAGGGGCCGTGAACACGATATCCGTAGATGGTGCCCGGCCGCGCGTCCGGCAGGTAGCCGTGAAACACCTGGTTCGTGTACTCCGGCAGCTCGATGCGTTCGAGCTCGGTGGCGCCGTCGTCGTCGAACAGGCAGAGCTCGACCTTCGTGGCGTTGGCCGAGAACAGGGCGAAGTTCACCCCGAGGCCGTTCCAGGTGGCGCCCAGCGGATTGGGATGTCCCTCGCGAACGCGGGATCGTCGAAGCATGTCTGGCAAGGGGGGCGGCTCCAGCGCGAGTGGGGATCTGTGAGTGAAAACAAGAAACAGCGGTCGGGTTTGTCGCCCGTCTCAACTTCTCCCCAGGCAGACGGCGCCAGTGCGATCCCAAGGCCGGGTGGACTTAGCCCGAATGGCCGCGTCGGGGACCGACCTTGAGCACGGCGGTCGCGTACAGCCCAGCCCTTCGAGTTTGAAGGCGCGCCCCGGCTCCTCCCGGGCAAACATCCTGCCCGGCGTCGGCGCGGCCTTGATTTCGCTAACAAACTCGTGAGGCTGTCCGCCGGGGTCCACCGGAGCAGCAAGACGTGTCCTACTTCCTGGTCGCGGTGGTCGTGCTCGGGGCGGGTTTCCTGGCTGGCGGCCTGGCCTGGACCGCCCGCACGATGTTTCGTCTGGAGGCGCTGAGGCAGCACCACGAGATCGGCAGCGCGGTGTTCCTCCAGCTCGGCGTTATCTACGCTGTCCTGCTCGCTTTCGTGTTCAGCGAAGTGTGGGGCGAGTACAACACGGCGGCCGACGCCCTGAGCCGGGAATGCGGCAGCCTGCATGACGTGGCGCTTCTGGCGAACGCGCTACCGCCCGACGAGCGCGACCAGATCACGGTCGGCCTCAGGACCTACCTTCGTGCCGTTATCGCCGAGGAATGGCCGGCAATGGAGAGCCGGAACCGAGGCGAGGCCGCGCAGCGGGCGTTCGCGGCGCTCGTCACCACGGTCGCGGGACGGGACGCAAGCAGCCCGCCGGATAACGCGACCCGCAGCCAGCTTGTCGCTGAGGTCGCAGACGCCCATCGGTGGCGGGAAACGCGGTTGTTTCAGATGACCTTGCACGTACCGGGGCTGCTGTGGGCGCTGGTGATCGGCCTCGGCCTGGTCCTCGTGGGATTTCTCCTCTGCTTCGGCATCGAGTATGTCGTGTCGCAGGTGATATTTACGGCGATTTTCGCCGCCTCAATCGCCATGGTGCTTGCGTTGGTGCGCTGTTTAGACTTCCCGTTTGAGGGCGCGTTGCGCCTGCAACCGGACGATTTCCGGACGACCCTGCGCATGATCGCCGAGGGCGCGAACAGCTGAGCTGAAACAAGGAGACACGATGTCCTACTCCAGCGCGACCCCGACCGTGCCGACCGCAATGGGCGCGGCGCACCGTTGGGGTTGGTTCGTCGCCTTGGGCGCGTTGCTGATCGTGCTCGGCGCGTTCGCCTGGATCGAGGTGGTGGCGGTGACGATCGCCGGCGCCATCGTCCTTGGCGCGGCGATGTTCGTCGGCGGCATCTTCCAGATCATCCACGCCTTCGTCGTGCGCGGCTGGAGCGGTTTCCTGCTGCATGTGCTGATGGGGGTGATCTACCTGATCGGCGGCCTGCTGATAATGGATGAACCTGTGCAGGGCGCTGTGATCGTCACGCTGTTCCTGTCCGTTTGCCTCGCCGTATCCGGCGTGATGCGCATGGTGCTCGCACTGCGGCACCGCGAACTTCCGGGCTGGTGGCTCATGTTGTTCAGCGGAATCATAGCGTTGCTGATCGGCTTGCTGCTCTATTCCACCCTGCCGTGGTCGGGGTTGTGGGTGCTTGGCACCCTGATCTCAGTGGAGTTGCTGGTGCAGGGGATCACCTGGGTTCAATTCGGCTGGATGCTGCGGCGCGCGCACAACCCATGATCGACCTTCGCATCGCCGATCGTGGCGGGGCAGGGCGGGTCGCCACGGTGGTGATCGACAATGCCCATAAGCTCAACTGCCTGAGCAAGGGCGTGCGGGACGGGCTGCTCGACACCTTCGATCGATTGACCCAGGACGAGAGCTTGCGGGCCGTGGTGCTGACCGGCGCCGGCTCGAAAGCGTTCATGGGAGGGGCGGACGTCCGCGAGCTGGCCGCCCTCAATAGCGAGTTCGAAGCCGAGGCGTTCATCACCGAGGTGCATCGCTGCTGCGACGCGGTGCGCCGTTTGCCGGTGCCGGTGATCGCGCGGGTGCAAGGTTACGTACTCGGGGCAGGCCTCGAGCTTGCGGCCGCGTGCGACATGCGGGTGGCGAGTGACGACAGCCATTTCGGGATGCCCGAGGTGAGGATCGGGCTGCCCTCGGTGATCGAGGCGGCGTTGCTGCCGCAACTGATCGGCTGGGGTCGCACGCGCTACCTCGTGCTCACCGGCGAAACCGTCGCCGCCGCGGACGCGCGGGAATGGGGCATGTTCGACTTCATCGTCTCGCCGGAGCAGCTCGATGCGACCGTGGAGCGCATCGTCTCCGCCATCGTGGCGTCGGGACCGCGCGCGGTGCGGGCGCAAAAGGCGCTGGTGGCGGACTGGGAGCGGCTGCCGTTGGCGGACGCGGTGCAGCGCGGCATTCGCGTCTTGGCCGAAGCCTGGGCCACCGACGAGCCAAGACGCCTGACCGCGGCGCGGCTGGCGCAGATGCAAGCGGCCCGGGGCTGAGCACGGGCTGATCTTGCTCGCGGCGCACGCCGATTGGAGTGCTGATGGGCGGAAGCGCTGGGTGACGGTGGCCCGGCGTCGCGATCACCGTTGGACTCTCGCAGCCCCGCGTCTGGTCGGCGCGCCGCAGCACTTCCTGGCGAACTTGCTGCAGGAGGCCGCGGGGGCACCCCTCGCCCTCGGGGCGGATCTGCCGCTCGGCCTTCCGCGTCACTATGCGGCGACGCGGCCAGAAGCTGGCTTCATCCCGTTCCTTAGTCGCCTGACGTCCGGTTCGGCATTCTTCGACGTGGCCGCGCACATTGAGGAAGTCGGACCGGAACGACCGTTCTATCCTTTGCGCGGCGTCCGCGGCGTGCGGCAGGCTCCGCACGCTGCGGCTCTGGGGCTGACTGGGCCGCTCGCGCTTCGGCGGCTATGCGATCATGCCACGAGCGAGCGGCCAGCGGGCGCGCCGCTGTTCTGGACTTTGGGAGCGAACCAGGTCGGCAAGGCCGCCGTCCACGCCTGGCGTGACATGCTGCTGCCAGCAATCGGTTCCGGGCTGCCATTGCAAATCTGGCCGTTCGACGGTCCCTTCCTGTCGCTGCTCGCCCCCGGCGCTGTGGCGCTGGCGGAAACCTACCCGGCCGAGGCGATGCGACACTTCGGCCTTCGAATGGGCGGGAGCAAGCGTCGGCAGACCGACCGCGTGGCTCTCGCCGCACCGTTGCTTGCCGCCGCGGCCGCGCTAGACGCCGTGCCCGACCGCGCGTTGGCAGAGGCGATCGGGTGCGGTTTCGGTGCGGACGGGGCGGGGGAGGACCGCTTCGACAGCCTGCTCGGGGTTCTTTGCGTCCTCAATGTGCTAGCCGGGAACCGCACCGATGCGGCGCCTGATGACGACTGGGTCCTCCGCTGGGAGGGTTGGGTCCTGGGGCAGACCTCGTTGCCCATCGGACGGACCGTCGCGTCCTAGCGGCCAGCCGATCACTTCGCCATCAACCGGGCGCCAAGATGGTGTGTTGGTGCAACCGGGCGTGCGCGGGGCAGTTGCATCCGCTCGAAATCATCACCGAGGGAGAAACGATGAATACGATTTATGTGCTGGCGTTTGCCACGCTCGGTGCCGTTGTCGCAATCGGCGGATGGCAGCTCGTCTCGGTCAAGCGGAGCAAGGCCAATCGAGGCGAGCCCGAGGGGCAAGTGGCCGCGCCACCGGCCAACGTCACGTCGCCGACCCGCGCGCCGCTCGGCCCCAAGCCGGGCACTGTTCCGCCGTCGCGTCAGTAGCGAGGAGCTCTGCCTGCCGCTAAGCTCCGGGTAGCGGCGGCAAACAGGGAGAAACGGCCATGAAGCTCAGCGGCGAACAGGTTCGGCAGTTCGAGACGGAGGGTTGGCTGTTCCTCCCCGAGCTGTTCTCGGCCGAGGAGGTGGACGTTCTGCGGAACGAAGCGCAGGAGGTGTTGCGCAGTCCCCGCCCCGAGATCTGGCGGGAAAAGTCGGGAGCGCCGCGCACCGCCTTCGCCGCGCACACCTATAATGAGGCGTTTCGCCTGTTGGGCGCCGACCCGCGGCTGATCGAGCCGGTGGAGCAGGTGTTCGGTGAGCAGCTCTACATGCATCAGTTCAAGATCAATGCGAAATCGGCCTTCGACGGCGAGGTGTGGCAATGGCACCAGGACTACGGGACCTGGGAGCGCGACGACGGGATGCCGGAGCCGCGGGCCATGAACATTTCCGTGTTCCTCGACGAGGTGACGCACATCAACGGTCCGCTCATGCTGGTCCCACGGAGCCAGACCTCGGGGATGCTGAAGGCGGGGCATGACCTCAGCACCACCTCCTACCCGCTCTGGACGCTCGACAACGACACGGTGACACGGCTGGTGGAAGCGGGCGGGATCGTGACACCGATCGGCAAGCCCGGAGGCGTGCTAATGTTCCACGGCAATCTGGTGCATGGCTCGTCCGGCAACATCACGCCGTATCCACGCAAGATCGTGTACCTCACACTCAACGCGGTATCCAACTACATTCGCAAGCCGACCCGGGCCGAGTGGATCGCCCACCAGGATTTTGCGCCGATCCGGCCGGTTCCGGCGGATGCGCTGCGCCGCTACGCTAGCGGGGTCCGGCGCGCTGCCTGAGCGGGCCTGTCTCGGGCGAGGAGCGCGGGCAGCTTCCCTCGCTTCTCGCGATCCGCACCGCACGCCTCCTGATGCGACCAGTCGCCTACGGCGATTTGGCAGCGCTGCGGGCGATCAAGTCTGACCCGCTTGTGTTTGCCGTCATGCTCGGCGGAGTACAGGTCGCCGACGCTGGCGGCTGAGGAACTCGCGGTCGACATGGCGTTCTGGTCTGCGCGCGGCTACGGCATGTGGACGGTCCGCGACGCGAGCGGCGGCGCCTTCCTCGGCATCGCCGGGTTCATGGAGCGCCCGGACGGACGCGGGATCGCGCTACGGTTCGCGTTCTGGCCGGACACGCGGGGCCGAGGATTCGCGCGCGAGGCGGCGTCAGCGGCGCTTCGCTTCGGCCATGAGCAAGCCCGTCTGCGCCGCGTCATCGCCGTGGCGAGGGAAACCAACATCGGCTCGCGCACCGTGCTCGGCGGCATCGGCATGCGCGAAGCCGAAACCTTCGAGCAAGCTGGCCGACAGATGGTGCTCTACGAAAGCTTGCGGGCGCCGGACTGCTGCTGAGCGACTACGATCAGGCCCGAGAGACGGCGAGGCTAGAAGCTTAGCGGGGTCTCCACGACAGGCAACTCGAAAGGCGGTCGCGCTTTGGTTCCTCCGATTGGAGAACGACATGCCAAACACGGACGGACCCCGCGACGCGGACGCACCCGAGGACGAGCTGCCGAAGAGCGATCTGGAGCGACGCCGCGAGTGGGACAAGCAGGACCAAGAGGTCGAGCGGATCACGCAGACGGTGGAGCCTGGCAGCGCCGCACCCTCACGGGCCAACATCACCGGCCCGGGGAGCGGCGCCGACGGCGGCAGCGCGCATCACGAGAAGTAGCCGGTTCGCATCAGCTTAGACGTCAGCCTGCCCGACGTGTGATGGTGCTGCCATCTCTCACCCGCTCCGGTCGCGAGCGGGAAGGGGGTGGGGTAAAGGCGCCTATCCGTTCTGTGCCGCTTGCTGCTTCATCGCGTCGATGAGCGCTTGCACGTTGTTGCCGTTGCGGGTGATGTAGGACGCGTAATCGCTGCGCTGCGTCAACCGCAGGCTGGTCCCCTCCGCGACGACGTCCTCAATGCGGGGACCGTTGCCAGCCGTGCTGATGATCCAGTCCACCTTCGCGGGCGGGTTATTGGGGCGGGTCACCACGGTGCTGACCACATCGACATCACCTCGACGCTGAGTGCGCCCCATCTCGAAGGAGACGCCGGCGTACTCGCCGATATTACCCGTGATGTTGTTGAGCAGCACGTTGTGGAACAGCGCCGTATATTGGTGCTGTTGCTCCGGCGTCGCGCGGTTCCAGAACTGGCCGAGGCAGAAGCGCGCGACCCCATCGACGTCAACGGTGCCCTCGATGATCTGCCGCATTCGCTGACGTTTGTCGGCGATGCTGCCCTTCCCGTTGACGACGTCCACAAGTCGCTCGCCGGTGCTCCGCACGAAGGCGGCAGCCGGCTCAGTTCCTTGCGCGAGTGCCTGAGCACCAATGCCGGAGACGGCCCATAAGGCAGCAACGGCACTGGACATCATAAGGAGATGGCGGCGGGAGAGCATGGCGTTGCGCATCCAGTTAGCGGGGCGCCGTCTGATCGGGCTGCGGGAACCACACGGGGATTGTCCTCCGGTTGTCCGCGCGAACTTCCTCGATCTCGGCAGCACGGTGTTGGCGATACAGGCTTCGAAGGGTGGCGTAGGGGTCGAGCGCGGTCTTCTTGATCTGGTCCACTGCGTCCAGAACCCGCTCCCGGGTGTCAAGTGCGGAGATGCCGTAGCGCGACCAGGTCAGCGCCGTGACCACCGCGCCCTGCCCGACCCAGGTGAATGGGTCGATCACGACATCGACGCCGAAGCCGGCCGCGTCCCGCGGGCCGGAGGGGCCGATCACCGGCAAGAAGAGGAACGGACCTTCCGGCGCGCCCCAGAGCGCAAGGGTGGTGCCGAACGAATTCTCATGCGCCGGGTAGCCCCATCCGGTTGCGACGTCAAACAAGCCGACCACTCCAACCGTGCTGTTGATCAGGAAACGCATGGAGGTATCGCCGGCGCGGCGCGGCTTGCCTTCCAGGATATCGTTGCTCAGCAGCCCGGGCGTGTTGAGGTTGACGAGGACGTTATGCACGCTGTTGCGCACGGGCTGGGGCAGCACGAACCGATACGCCTGAGCGGCTGGGCGGAGTACGGCGGTGTCGATCGCGTTGTTGACCTTGTAGAACACCCGGTTGGTGGGCTCCAGCGGATCGTTCGTCTCCTTGTATTGAGCGAGCGCCTCCGGGTCGCTGGCCGGCGGGGGCGTGGCGCAGGCGGCCACCGCCAGGAGCAGGGCGGCCGCCGCAGGCCGTGCAGTCAGCAGAAGAGCGGCGCGCATTGGGTACCTCGTCGACCAACGAACATCGGCACGCCGCGGCGGCGATGGCGCCCGTTGTAGACAGGCCGGTCAAAGCTCGCAACGTAGGCCTTGTTTGGCGCGGCCGAGGTCGGCCAGGCCGGCCGAGGGGTTTCCCTGGCCAGGCGCCACCCGCCCCGTTCCAGCCGTCAGGGCGCGCCGGCGACGCGCCCTGACGCGATCAGGGTCCGAACTCGGCGATCGCCACGTCGGACAGGCGCTGGAACCGGATGGCGCTGTTGGCTTCCTCGACGAACCCGTTGGTCAGGCAGACCATCGTCATGGCCCGGTCCGGGTCGACCCAGTAGTTCGTGGTGCCGGCCCCCATCGCGCCGAAGGTGCTCGGGCTTGCCAGGTGGCCGCAGTAGGTCGGGATCATCCCCTCGCCACGCAGGAAGAAGCCGAGGCCGAGATTGGCCGGGAAAGCCGGCCACCCTTTCAGCTCTCGAGCATAGTTCCACAGGTCATTGGTCAAGGTGCCGGTGTGGTTGCGGGTGGCGAAAGCGACCATTGCCGAGGAGAGCACCCGGCCGCCGTCGAGGGTGCCGCCTCGCCGCAACGCTTCGGCAAACCGCAGGATGTCAGACGCCGTGGAAACGAAGCCGCCCGCCGGCACCTCGAGATCGAGTTGCGGGTCTAGGATGGCGTTTGCGAGCCCGACCAATGCTGTGGAATTCGAACATGCCTGGGCTTTCGTCGGTCACCCGTGGCGTGACCGCCCGCGGCGCCAGCGCAGGTGTCATCCCGAGCGAGGTCTCCTTCATGCCGAGCGGGGCCAGCACGTCGCGTTGCGCGATATCCCGGAATCGCTTGTTGCCGCCTTCCAGCCGCCGAACGCACTGGGCGATGACGGCGTGGGCCATGATGGGCGAGTAACTGACCTCCTCGCCGGGCACGGCTTCAAGACCGACGTCGCAGATTGCGGCGAGCACGGTGTCGAGGTCGCCGATCTTTTCGGGCGGCACCGCGGGAAAGCTCGCCGGCAGGCCGCCGCTGTGACAAAGCAGCTGGCCGATGGTCGTGCGCTGCTTACCCTTGCGGCCGAACTCGGGAATGACCTCGGAGACGGGCGTGTTGAGACACACCTCGCCGCGCTCCACTCGCTGCAGCATTGTAACGGCTGTCAGCGACTTCGAAATCGAAAAGATCGGGAACACGCTATCCCGGCCGATCGCGCGGCCCTTCGGCCGGTCGGCGTATCCGATCGCGAGATCGCTGACGATTTCGCCGCCCACCGCGACAATGCTGACACAACCGTCATAGTAGCCGTGCTCGATGTCTCGCTCGATCGCTCGTTGCAGTCTGCTCACGATTATTCCTCCGCAGGTCATTCTTGAGTGATTTCGGCTACGCCCAGCCCTTGAGGTGCGGGGCGTAGAAGTTGACCTTCACCGCGAGCGAGCGGAACAGCCAACTCCTATCGGGTTTGACATACTCCTCCTCGTATTCGCTGAGCAGCCATCGCGCTTCCGCGCCGCCTTCGGTCTTGACCGTGCACGGCATGATCAGGCGCCATCGCCCGGAGGCGCGGTCATGCGCCTGCACCTCGATGATCGGGTTGAGCACGAGGTGGGCCGCGAAGGGAATGTCGCCGCTTGCGCCAGCAAAGAAACTGCGGATGGCCTCACGCCCGACATGCCGCCCGAACTCGGAGCCGCCGTCCCAGATCCCGTCGGGCACGAACAACGCGGCGAGCCCGTCGGGGTCGTAGCTTGCGTCGCACAGGGCGCAATACCGCGCCTTCAGATGCTTGATGTCCTCGATCGCTTCCAGTCGGGCGAGGCGCTGCTCCAAAGCTTCGGACATGTGCCGAACTCCCACCGATGTTCAAATCCGCCCTTCGGCCATCGGACCAACGTCCGGGATCGAAGGGTTGCAGGCCCGCCGATGGCGGCAAGCTTGCCGTCACTTTTTTAGCCGATACAGCACGTCGTTCGGCACGGGTCCAGACAAATGCCAGTTGTCGATCACCTTGTCGGCGCCGTCGCTCACCTCCGCGATCATCAACGGCATCTCGTCCTGAATGTGCAGCTTCGCGGTGAAGGATCGCGGTCCGAGCACGGTCGGCTCTTCCTTCATCGTCTCCAGCTTGGCGGCGACCGCTTTAGGATCCGTGGTCCCTGCCAAGGTCACCGCCTTCGCCCAGAGTTGCAGGAACGCATAGATGGGATAGGCGTACTGCGAGGCCGGCACGGTGCCGTATTTGGCCTTGAACGCCTTGGTGAGTTCCTGCACCTCCGGGCGCGGATCGGTGGCCACGGCCGCTTGTACGGCGATGTAGAAGTCGGCGAGGCCGGGTACGGCCGCCAGCCAGTAAGACCCATCCATCGAGCTTCCGTTCAGGATGGGCAGCTTGATTCCGGCCGCGCGGATCTGTCGGTACGGCGCTCGCTCCGCCCGGCTGATACGTGCAAAGCATCAGGGCATCGACCTTCTGGTCGCGGACCGCATTTGCCAGGCGCGTAACCTGCGACGCAATGGAGGCGTCCCCGTTCTTGAACGTGTCGCGTGCAACGATCCGGCCATCCTTCTTCGGGAACGCCCAATCGAAGCCGGCGCAAACCGATTTGTCGTACTCAACCGAGTCGTCCAGCAGCACGTATGCGTTGCGCCAGCCATGCTTCTCGATTGCCCACTCCGCCAGGGTAGCGCCCTGAATTTGGGCGGCGCCGGACGATGTGAAGGAGAGATTGCCGACGCCGAGTATCCCGGCTTTCGGATCCTCCGCGCAAAGGAACACGGACAGCACCCCCGCCCGCTGCGCTTGCAAGGCAGCCGGCGCACCGTAGTCGTAATCGCAGGTCGCGAAGACCAGGACTGCCCCCTGGCGCACGACTTCGAGCCCGGCTTTCGCGCCTTCGGCACGGTCGGACTTCGTGTCCGCCTCCACCACCCGCAACTTGCGGCCGAGCAGCCCACCCTTCGCGTTGGTTTGTTCGATGAACAGCTTCGCCATGCGCGTGCTGTCGCCATCATAGGCTTCGACGAAGCCCGTCAGGGCGACCGCGAAGCCAAGCACGATGTCGTCCGCAGCAGCGGCTGGTGTGACAGCCCCGGGTCCCCACGCTATACCGCCAGCCAGAATGGCTGCCCAGATGCACCAAATGGCTCGCCTCATTTTCATCCCCTCGGCTTGGTCAAGGCTCGCGGCACCCGCTGCCCCGGCGGCGAATGCTAGCAAGTTTCGTTCCGACGTCGTGGCACGAAGCTCGGGACCTGCCATTTCCCGGCCGCCGTGCCGCCCCGCTCGTCTCACCTAAAACTGACGGGGTGCTCGGTGCCGAGAATCCCGGCAACTCTCCGCGATGCACGCGCGCCGCGCGCCGCCGCGCCGCAGGAGTCGCGCCGGGTACCGGCGGCCGAGCGCGTGCTGGACTACATTCTCGGAGAGATGGACGCGGGTCGGCTTGGCCCGGGCGCGCGGGTCAACGCCGCACAGATCGCAGCGACCCAGCGACTGAGCGCTGCTCCGGTCAGGGAAGCTTTGAGCGTGCTCGCCGGCCGGGGCGTGCTCGATCTGCTGCCGGATCGCGGTGCGGTAATCCGTCCGATCAGCCCGCACGAGGCGATCAAGCTCTGGCAGGTGATCACCCCAATTGCCGCACTCGGGCTTCGGCTCGGGGCGGAGCGCGTGGCGGCGGGCGGGGACACAACGGAGATCGCGCAAGCCTACCGCGTGGTCCGGCAGGAGCCGCTCGGGGACGGGCCCGTCCTCTTCCTCCTGCGCCTCAACGAATATCATTTCGCGGTCAACAGGCTGGGCGGCAACGAGTAGTGGAATGCGAGCCACACCACTGCGCCGTACCAAAGCAGGCGTCCATCGCCGAACAAAAGCGCCTGACCAACCGTGACACTAATGAGCGCGATATAGATCGGATTTCGCACGTAGCGATAGAGACCCGTCACCACAAGGTTTTGCGTAGGCGCAATCGGCGCCGGCGTGCCCAGTCCCTGTAGTGCAAAACGCGCGAACAAATCAACAAGCCCAGGGATGCCGGCAATGATCAGCATAACTCCGATCACGCGGGTGACTTCGGATCCCAAAAAAGCCGGCTGGAACTCCTAACGCATGATCCACCACGGGACCAATCCTGCCACGACCACGGGCGCGGCCACAAAGAATAGAACGGAGCCCAGGATGCTCATTGCCTTCGACACGGCGACCCTCCCCTCCGCGTCGTTAAGTGGATCGTCGGCCGGGGGTTATGCTGCCGTGCGGCGCGGCAGCGGGTGAGAGTAGGCTTGATCCGGGGTGCGGCCGTCAAGGGCTGCGTGAGGTCGCCTTGCGTTGTAGAAGGCGATGTAGCGGCCGATTGATTGCCGTGTTTCTTCGACGCCATCCTAGGCACGCGGATGGACTTCCTGCTCACTTGACGGTTCGCCAGAAGCGCTCGACAAAAACGTTGTCTCGCATGCGCCCTCGCCGTCCATGCTGATCGAGATGCCGTTGTTGATCAGCACGCTGGTCAATTCGGTACTGGTGAACTGGCTGCCCTAATCGGTGTTGAAGATTGCGGGCAGCCGTGTTTTGCAAGGGCTTCCTCGACAGCATCGATGCAGAACGAAGCCTCCATCGTGTTCGACAGTCGCCAGGCCAGGATGCCTCGTGTGAACCAGTCCATCACGGCAGTGAGATAGACGAAGCCGCGCGCCATCGGGATGTAGCTGATGTCGGTCGCCCAGACGTGGTTCGGCCGATTGATCGTCAATCCGCGCAGCAGATACGGATAGATGCGATGACCTGGCGCAGGCGTGGATGTGTTGGGCCTGCGATAGATCGCTTCGATCCCCATTCTCCGCATCAATGTTGTGCGTCACGATTGCCGACCTTGCTCGCCTCGAGCCAGCAAGGCGTCAGTTACTGGGATCGCTATCTCGGGACGTTCATCGACATCGCGGCCAACATCGATGGTTATCTTCGAAACTACCGGCGGATGCACGAAGCGGTTATGGACGGCGACGGCCCAGGCGCCGCGGCGGTATTGCAGCATCATGCCGATTGGTCGATCGCGCTGATCGGCGCCGCCGCAGCCACTCAGGAAGCAACCTGCCCGACGACGGAGATCACCGTCCGCCCGTTAGGTTTACCGACCAAGCCCGGATATTCGAAGATCGGGGTTGATGCAAGGCGGAAATGTCGGCAGAAGCAGATTATCTACGATGATCTGAAACCTCGGTGACATCGGCGGGGCCGCACATGCGCAATACCCAAGAGGCAATCGTCTGATGGCGCGCCTCCGAGCCTCGGCGAGCCGGGCGCGCGCCTGATGCGGCTCGCGACCGACACCGGCGGCACATTCACCGACCTCGTGGTGGAGGCGGATGACGGAACGATCGCGCTGTTCAAGGCGGCGACGGTGCCGAGCGATCCGGTGCAAGGCGTGCTCGACGCGCTCGCCCTCGCGGCGGACGCGCATGGCGAAAGCCTCGCCGGCTTTCTTGGCCGCGCCGACACCTTCATCCACGGCACGACGTACGCGATCAATGCGATTGTCACCGGCTCCACCGCGAAAACCGCGCTGTTCGTAACTGAAGGGCATCGCGACATCCTGGTGTTGCGCGAAGGCGGCCGGGCGGAGCCGTTCAACCACGCCGAACCATATCCGAAGCCGTACGTGCCGCGAGCGCTGACGTTCGCGGTGCCGGAGCGGTTGCTCCATGATGGCTCGGTGTTCAAGCCGCTCGACGAGGCAGCGGTGGTGGCGGCGATCGACGCGATCAAAGCACAGGACGTGCGCGCGGTCGCGGTCTGCCTGCTTTGGTCCATCGTCAATCCGGCGCACGAGCGGCGGGTGGGCGAGTTGCTGGCCGAGCACGCGCCCGACCTGGAGGTGACACTCAGCCACGCGCTCAATCCGACGCCGCGCGAGTATCGCCGGGCTTGCTCGGCGGCGATCGACGCGTCTTTGAAGCCGATCATGACGCGCTACATCGCCGGACTGAAGACGCGGCTGGCCGACGCCGGCTTTCGCGGGCGCGCCCTCGTGCTGACCTCGCGTGGCGGGATGCTCGATGCCGACGACGTGGCGCGAGCGCCGGTGCAGGTGATCAACTCCGGCCCGTCAGTCGCGCCCGTCGCGGGGCGGCACTACGCCATGGCGGAGGGCGCTCCCACGGCCATCGTCGCGGACACCGGCGGCACCACCTACGACGTCGGCCTGATCCGTAACGGCGAGATCCCCATCACCCGCGAAATGTGGCTGGGCAAGCCGATGAATGGCCATCTGGTCGGCTTTCCCGCCGTGGACATGCGGAGCGTCGGCGCTGGCGGCGGCTCGATCGCCTTTGTGGACGTGGGCGGGCTGCTGCATGTCGGGCCGCGAAGTGCCGGGGCGCAACCCGGGCCGGCCTGCTACGGCCAGGGCGGTCATCATGCGACCGTAACAGACGCGGCGCTGGTGCTCGGCTTCATTGATCCGGTGTTCTTCCTTGGCGGCGCCATCGCGCTCGACCTCGCCGCGGCCGAGGCGGCGATCCAGCGCGAAGTGGCGGGCCCACTCGGCTGCGACGTGGAGCGGGCGGCGGCGGCGATCATCGAGGTGGTCACGGAAAACATGGTTCAGGCGATCGCCGACGTGACGGTGGCGCAGGGCGTGGACCCGGCTGAGGCGGTGCTGATCGGGGGCGGCGGGGCGGCGGGGCTCAACTCGCTGTTCATTGCCCGCCGATTGGGAGTGAAGCGACTGTTGGTGCCCGAGACCGGGGCCGGGCTCAGCGCGGCGGGAGCGCTCCTATCCGACCTGGTTGCCGAGTTTGCCGCGGTGGCGTTCGCAAGCACGCGCGACGCCGATTGGCGCAGGATCGACGACACGCTCGCGGGCTTGAAGGACCGGTGCCGCGCGTTTGCCGAGGGGCCGGGCGCGGGCGCTGAGGACAGCACCGTGAGCGTCGTCGCCGAGGCGCGCTACGAGAATCAAGTCTGGGAGATCGACGTGCCGGTCGAACCGGACGGCTTCGCGGGCGCGGACGCGATCGCCCGCTTCCGTGCGGCCTTCGACGCGCAGCACAAATCGCTGTTCACCGTCGAGGATCCGCGCTCGGCCGTCGAGGTCGTGGCACTCCGCGCCAACGTCCGTTGCCGGCTGACGCAGCGGGGCGCCTTTCGCCTCGCTCAGGCCGCGATGGAGGTCGAGCGCGGCGTGCGTCGCGTCGCATTTCCCCGGCCACGGCGCGCATGGCGACGCCGGTGCGCCGGCTCGACGCGCTCCCCGAAGGGGAGCTTTTCACCGGACCGGCCATTCTCGAATCCCCGTTCACGACCGTCGTGGTAGACCCCGCAGCGCGCTACGTTCGTCAATCCTCGGGCAGTCTGGTGGTGTTTCCATGAACCAATCGAAGGCCCAGCTTTTCGACGGCGCTCGGCTGGCGATCCTGGCGAACCGGTTCGACGGTGTCGCGCGAAAGATGTCGAACACCCTGCTCAGGACCGGACGATCGGGCGTGCTCAATCGCGCCAAGGACTTTTCCTGTTGCATCGTGACCGCCGCGAACGAGCTGCTTACGACCGCGGAAAGCCTGCCAATCCACGTGCTGTCCGGCCCCGACCTCATGGCGCGCTCGATGCGGACGTTCCACCCGGTGCTGAAGCGGGGTGATGCTTTCATTCACAACAGCCCGTATCACGGTTGCAGTCATGCGGCGGACCAGACGATCCTCGTGCCGGTCATCGACGAGGCGGGCGCGCATCGCTTCACTGTGGTGGCCAAGGCGCATCAGGCCGATATCGGCAACGCCGAGCCCACGACTTACCGGGGCGACGCGCGCGACGTCTACCATGAGGGTGCGCTGATCTTCCCTTGCGTTGCGATCCAGCGGGACTACCAGGACATCGCCGACATCCTGCGCATGTGCGAGATGCGCATCCGCGTCCCGGAGCAATGGCGGGGCGACTACCTGGCGGCGCTGGGTGCCGCGCGCATCGGCGAGCGTGAGCTCCTGGCGTTGGGCGCGGAACTTGGTTGGGAAACGCTGGACGCGTTCGCCCGTGCTTGGTTCGACTATTCCGAACAGCGGATGACGCGCGCCATCGCCGCGCTGCCGAGCGGCACGGCGAGCGCCACCTCGACCCATGACGCGTTTCCGGGCACGCCGGCCGAAGGAGTGACGATCCGCTCGACGGTGCGGGTGGACAGCGAAGCCGGACGGATCGAGGTCGATCTGACCGACAATCCCGACTGCTTGCCGTGCGGCCTCAACCTGAGCGAGGCCTGCGCGCGCACCTCGGCGTTGGTTGGCGTGTTCAACTCGATCGACGCCGGCGTCCCGAAAACCGCGGGCGCGTTCCGCCGCGTCACGGTGTGGCTGCGCGAGAACTGTATCGTGGGCATCCCGCGTCATCCAACCAGCTGCTCGGCCGCAACCACCAACATTGCCGACCGCGTTGCCAACGCCACCCAGCGCGCCTTCGCCGAGCTCGCCGACGGAACCGGGATGGCCGAGGCCGGGGCGGTGATCCCCCCCTCGGTGGGCGTAGTCTCGGGCATCGATCCGCGCACCGGCCGCGCCTACGTCAACCAGGTTTTTCTGGGCATGACCGGGGGTGCAGCCGGCCCGCACGGCGACGCCTGGCTTACGGTGGGCCATGTCGGCAATGGCGGCCTGTGCTGCCTCGACGCGGTTGAACTCGACGAGCTGTATCACCCGATCATGGTGGAAAGCCGCGAGCTCGTGCCGGACAGCGAGGGAGCGGGCCGCCATGTCGGTGCGCAGTCGATCAAGGTCGCGTTCGGCCCGATCGGCGCAGCAATGGAGGTCGGTTACGTCAGCGACGGCCATCACAATCCGCCCGTGGGCGCGCGGGGCGGGCTTGCGGGCGGTTCCGCGGGGCAGCGGCTCAGGCGCCGCAATCATCAGGACGAGCCACTCGATCCTTGCGCCCAGGTGCGTGTGCAGGCGGGCGAGATCATCGTGTCGGTCGGCGCGGGTGGCGGGGGCTACGGGCCGCCTACGGAACGCGACCCCGCGCGCGTCGCGGAGGCGGTGTGCGAGGGATTGCTGAGCCCCGAGCGGGCCGCCTCGGTGTACGGTGTCGTCGTGCGTGACGGCGCGCTTGATCCGGTCGCAACCGCGGCAAAGCGCCGGCGATGAGCCTTGCCGGCAGCTCCGTGATGGTAACCGCCGGAGCGGGCGGGGCAGGTTTGGTGATCGCCCGCGCGTTCGCCGGGGCCGGAGCCAGGGTCGCGGTATGCGACATCGACCCGGCCGCGGTTGCGAGTGCCCAGGCCGAGGGGCTGGTCGCCGCTCAGGCCGATGTCGCGCGCGAGGCCGACGTGGAGCATGCCTTCCAGATCGCCGAGGCGCGGCATGGGCCGGTCACGGTGCTGATCAACAACGTGGGCGTCGCCGGACCCACCGCCCCGGTCGAGGCGGTCAGCCTGCTCGATTGGGAGCGCACGCTCGCCGCCAATCTCACCAGCCACTTCCTTTGCATCCGCCGGGCGGTGCCGGCGATGAAGGCCGCGGGCGGCGGTCTGATCGTGAACATCTCATCGGGCAGCGCCAAGGTCGGCCTGCCGCTGCGGGCACCCTACGTGGTGTCCAAAGGTGCGGTGCTCAGCCTCACCATGACCCTGGCCCGCGAGCTCGGCCCGGCCGGCATTCGCGTCAATGCCATTCTGCCCGGCGCGATCCGGGGCGAGCGGCTCGGCCGGGTGGTTCGCGACAAAGCCGCCGCTCTCGGCGTGGAGGTGGCCGATTACGAGCGATCCCTGCTCCGCTACGTCTCGCTCCGGACCATGGTCGAGCCCGACGACATCGCGGCGACCGCGGTGTTCCTCGCCTCCGACGCGGGGGCGCGGATCTCGGGTCAACTGATCGGCGTCGACGGCAATGTCGAGTGGGAGGAATGAGCGGATGCGGTTCGCAGACAGGATCGCCGTCGTGACCGGCGGCTCGCAGGGCATCGGCGCTTGCATCGCCGAGCGACTGGCGGCCGAGGGAGCCGCGGTGGTGGTGGTCGCGTCCACCGATCGGGCCAAGGGGCAGCGCGTCGCGGACCGCATCGGGGCCAAGGGCGGGCGCGCCGTCACCGAGGTCGCCGATGTGCGCGACCCGGACCGGATCAAGGCCGTGATCGACCATGTCGTGTCCGCGGAGGGCCGCATCGACATGCTGGTCAACTGCGCCGGCGTCTTCTTTCCGACACCCGCCGGCGAAACGACTGCCGCCGACGCCGACCGCATCATCGACATCAACCTCAAAGGCTCATTCCACGCCATCAACGCCGCTGCTCCGCACATGAAGCGGGCCGGCCGCGGCAAGATCCTCAACGTCGCCTCTGTGGCCGGGGTGATGGGCGTCGGCGGCTACTCGCTGTATTGCGCCAGCAAAGCCGGCATCATGATGATGACGCGCGCGCTCGCCGTGGAGCTCGCACCCGCCGGCATCAACGTCAACGCCATCGCGCCCGGCAACACGGCGACGCCGATGAACGAGAATATCCGCACCGATGCCGCGCTCAAACCGATGCTGGATGCAATGACAGCGCGCACGCCAAGCGGCCGGACCTATTCTGATCCCGACGAGATGGCCGGGCTTGCGCTTTACCTGCTCAGCGACGAGGCGCGCGCGATGCACGGATCAACCGTGCTGATGGACGAGGGTTTTTCCGCCGGCATGTAAGGTGCGCTCCGAGCACGCGTTGCAATCGGGGCCGTCAGCCGGCGTCCTGGGGTTCGACCAGACGCCCCAGCTCCTCGAGCCGTTCCACCGGATGCACGATCAAAGGCGAGGTCCGCCCGCGCACGCCCAACTCCTGCTCGCGCAACATGCCCGACGGCACGCCGGCGCGGACGAAGATGTCGTGTGATACCACCGCCTCGCAGCCGAAGCCCTTGCACAAACCCTCCAAACGGGCCGCGACATTCGCCGCGTCGCCGAGCGTAGTGAACACGCGCGTTTCGGCGTCACCGATCTCGCCCACCACGGCCGAACCGCAGTGGGCGCCGGCCCCGAACCGGATAACCTCGCCCGTTTCGGCCACCAGAGCGCGGTTCAGCGCCGCGACGTTGCGCTTGATCCCGACCAGCGCCGCCAACGCCTGACGGCAGGCTTCCTCGGGCGGGCAGCGCAAGCCGAAGGTCGCCATCAGCCCGTCGCCGAGAAAGTGCGCGACGCGCCCGCCCGCCGTCCTCACGGCGGCGCCGACCGCGGACACGAAGCGGTCGATCACGAACACCGCGTCGAACGGAAGGCGCGTCTCGGCGAGGCGGGTCGAATCCCGCATGTCCACCACCAGCGCGACGATGAACCGCTCCTCGCCCGGCAACGGCCATTCCCGCCGCCGCAGCATGGCAGCTGACCAGTTCGCCGGCAGCAGCGGCACCACGCCGACATCGTGGGATGGGCGCAACTGGCAGGCCAGCCTCACTTGCGGCCCCGCGGCGATGCGGTCCAGCACCGCTTGTTCGCCGGCCGAAGGCAACGGCACGAACCGGGCGTCGCCGGTGATCCGGATGCGGCACGTCGAGCAACGGCCGCGGCCGCCGCAAACGCTGGCGTGCGGGATCCGGGCACTGCGGCTCGCCTCCAGAACGCTGAACCCGATCGGCACGCGAACCGAGCGTCCGTTGGCGTAGCTCACCCGGATCGTCGTCCCGCGCCGTTCCCGCCAGGCGCGGAACAGGCGGGCGAGCATGACCAGCAGCAGCAACGCGGCGGCGGCGGCGATGCTCCGGTCGCGCCAGAGCACGAGATTGGCGTTCTGTGCCGGCAAGCCGACCTGCCACGGGGCGAGATGCGCCGCCCGCCATGCTGGATCGTGCCCAAGCGAGAGCATCGTCCGGCCACCCTGGAAGAACCCCAGCAGCGCCAAGACGGGCAGCAGCACAGCGCCGCAGAACAGGTACGGCATCGACCAGCTAAACATCGGTTTCAGCCGTAGCCAGCGATAGATGCCGATGCAGCCGTGCACCCAGGCGACGATCAGCACCGATACCTGCAATGCGCCGAATTGCGGCGCTCCCACCCAGAACGAATACAGCTCCTGGGCATAGCCTTTCTCGGTGCCGTAGACGGCGAGCGAGATGCGGGTGGCGAACAGGTGGTTCATCAGCAGAAAAGGGATGGTGAGCCCGAGCACGACCTGCGTCACCTCCGTCGCGGTCCAACCGAAATGCCGCCGCTCGTACAGTGCCCACAGCCCCAGCGCGTAATGCGTGCTGAGCGCCGAATACAGCGCCGCGGTCCCGATCAGACCCTGCCACAGCCATTTCTGCAGCATCAGCCCGGCTTCCATCGCAGGGATGGACAGGTTGCCGAGCGAGTGGTTCAGCAGGTGGGTCGTCACATACGTAAACAACGTCAAGCCGGTGACGAGCCGCAGCTTCCGCACCCAGAGCGGATTACCTCTCGCCGCGGCCCTCCCGCCCGGGTCGCGCGCGAAGCGGTTAGACGCTAAGCGATCATCTGTCGACGGCACGATGGGTCAGTCTAGCGAGGGAAGCGCGCCAGCGTTCATAACGACGATCCGGCCGCTGTCCTTCCCTAATACCCTTTCCTCCTCCCACTGTCGCAGTTGCTTGTTCACCTTCTCCCGCGAGGCGCCGACCAGGGTGCTCAAGTCCTTCTGCGACAGCTTGACCTCGATGCGGGTGCCGGTGCGGACTGGCACCCCGTATTGGCTGGCCAGCCGGCCGAGCAGCCGGCCCAGACGCGCCGGTAGATCGAGGAGCGCCATATCTTCAAACGTCGTGTTCGAGCGCCGTAATCGGCGCGTCAGCACCGCTATCAGGTGCAGGCACAACTCGCTGTTGGCGCGCAGCAGGCGGAGGAACTGGCCCCGTTCGATCACCAGCAAGGCGCAGTCTTCCTGAGCCGTGACGTCGGCGCTGACCGGCTCGCCATCGAGCAGTGACATGTCGCCCAGAACCTCACCCGGGCCGAGGATGGCCAGCGTCGCTTCCTTGCCCTCCTCGGAGGTGATGCTGATCCGCACCCGGCCGGACACGATGACCACCATGGTTGCATTGTCGTCGCCGCGTCGGAGAATGACATCGTTGCGGGCGACCCTGCGGATTGCTGCGCGCGTCAGCACGGCGTCGAGGTCGGCCGGCTGCAGCGACTGAAAGAGCTCCGTACGCGCGAGTGCCGCGCGGCGCGCGGCGGGGTCCATCGTTGCCATGGCGAACCTGGTGCCGGAATGCGGGAACATCGCACCGCTTCGGTATGCAGGGCAAACGCGCCGCCCCGCGGGGCGGCGCATGCGCGCAGGCGGCGGGATAAGCTTGCTCTCGCCTCCGGTTTCCCCCAATGGTTCGCCGCCATGAGCCATGACCCTCGCCAGCCGGTCGGCAACGGCGATTCCCGGACGTTGGAGCGTTGGCTGACCGGACCGCGCTTCGCTCGGCTGCCCGCGCGCGAGGCCGCGCATCCGCCACCCTTGTTGTCCTTCGAGTTCTTCCCGCCCCGGACGGAGGCGCTGGAGCAGCAGCTATGGTCCTGCATCCGCCGCCTCGAGCCGTTGTCGCCGCGCTTCGTATCCGTCACCTACGGGGCCGGAGGCTCCACCCAGGAGCGAACGCACGCGACCGTGGCGCGGATCGTCCGGGAAACCGGGCTGGTGCCGGCAGCCCACCTGACCTGCGTCGGCGCCACCCGGGACGAGGTGAACTCCGTGGCGCAACGCTACTGGGCGGCGGGCGTGCGGCACATCGTCGCACTTCGGGGCGATCCCCCACCGGGCGCCGACTACGCCCCACAGCCCGGGGGTTATCCGTACGCGGCCGACCTGGTGGAGGGCCTGCGCCGGGTTGCCGATTTCGAGATCTCGGTCGCGGCGCATCCCGAAACGCATCCGTCGGCGATGAGCGCCCAGCACGACCTCGACAATCTCAAGCGAAAGCTCGACGCCGGTGCGACGCGCGCGATAACCCAATACTTCTTCGACCCGAACCTGTTCCTCGATTTCCTCGATCGTTGCCTCGCGGCGGGCATCACGGCGCCGATCGTGCCGGGGATCATGCCCGTTTCGAACTTTGCGCAGATCGTGAAGTTCAGCGCGATGTGCGGCGCGGGCGTGCCGGATTGGCTGGCCCGGATGTTCGAGGGCTTGGACGACGATGCGGAGACCCGCCGCATGGTGGCCGCGTTCGTGGCCGCGGAGCAGGTGCGGCTGCTGCAGGCCAGCGGGGTGGACGAGTTCCATCTCTACACGCTGAACCGGCCTGACCTCACCTACGCCATCGCGCACATCTTAGGGGTGCGGCCCGCCGGACCGCGCGCGTCGTGACCGGGCTTCAAGAGACGCCGAGTCTCGGCACCGAGCAGGATCTGTTCGAGTTGGCGAACCTCTACCCGAGGACGACGGGGCTGCCGGTCACGGTCTGGGTCAGCGCACGCGGAAACGCCCGGCACCACGCGCGTGTTAAGGTCTGCACCATTCCAGGCGATCGGATGACCATCGATGAAACCGCCGTGGTCGCGGTCCGCCCCGCCCCCGCCGTGCTGCACGGCACGTTGCCGCCCGACGTGGAAGGGCCGGTGCTGCGCTGGGTGGCTCTGAATACGCCGGCGCTGATGGATTACTGGAACGGCGCCATCGATACAGTGGAATTCGTGGCGCGATTGCAGCGCGTCTGAGGCGGTTGGCCGGACTCGCCTGGCCTCCTATATCGGGGCCGTGGCTGATTACCTCTCCCGCCTAAACCCCGAGCAACGCGAGGCGGTGGAGACCGTAGATGGTCCGCTGCTCGTGCTGGCCGGCGCCGGCACCGGCAAGACCCGTGTGCTGACCACGCGCTTCGCCCACATCCTGATGACCGGGCGCGCGGCACCGGGGCAGGTGCTCGCCGTCACCTTCACGAACAAGGCGGCCCGCGAGATGCGCGAGCGGGTCTCCGCCATCCTGGGCCGCCCCGCCGAGGGACTCTGGCTCGGCACGTTCCACGCGCTCTGCGCGCGCATGTTGCGCCGCCACGCGGAATATGTCGGCCTGACCTCCGGTTTCGGCATCCTCGACACCGACGACCAACTCCGGCTGCTGAAGCAGGTGATGGAGGCCGCGCGGGTGGACGCCAAGCGTTGGGCGCCCCCGGCCTTAATGGGCGTGATCCAGCGCTGGAAGGATCGCGGCCTTACGCCCGACCGGGTCACGGCCGCGGAGGACACCGACTTTGCCGCAGGGCGCGCGCGCGAACTCTACGGCGCCTACCAGGAGCGGCTACGGACGCTCAACAGCGCCGATTTCGGCGACCTGCTGCTGCACATGACGGAAATTCTGCGGACCAAGCCGGATGTGCTGGCGCAGTACCATCGGTTCTTCCGTTACATCCTGGTCGACGAATACCAGGATACCAACCTCGTCCAGTACCTTTGGCTGCGGCTGCTGGCGCAGGCGCACTCCAACATCTGTTGCGTGGGCGACGACGATCAGTCGATCTACTCGTGGCGCGGCGCGGAAGTGGAAAACATCCTCCGCTTCGAGAAGGATTTTCCGGCCGCCCGGATCGTGCGACTGGAGGCGAACTATCGCTCGACGGCACCCATTCTCGCCGCCGCGTCCGGACTGATTGCCAACAACGAGGGCCGCCTCGGCAAGACGCTCGGCCGGGCCGCAACAACTCGGCGGGTGAGAAGGTGAGCGTCGTGTCGCTGTGGGATTCCGACGAGGAAGCCCGCATGGTCGGCGAGCGCGTGGAAACGTTCCGGCGCGACGGCGGGTCGCTGGCCGAAATGGCGATCCTGGTGCGCGCGGGCTTTCAGACGCGCTCATTCGAGGAGCGGCTCATCACGCTCGGCGTGCCGTACCGCGTCGTGGGCGGGCTGCGGTTCTACGAGCGTCAGGAGATCCGAGATGCCATCGCCTACATGCGGGTGCTGAACCAGCCGGCCGACGACCTCGCATTCGAGCGCATCGTGAACGTGCCCCGGCGCGGCGTGGGCGACGCGGCGCTTCGGTCGATGCACGAGGCTGCGCGGTCGCACGGCATCCCGCTCGCGGCCGCTGCCGCCCGCCTGTTAGCCGAGGGCGGGCTGAAGGGACGTGTGAAAGAGCGCGGTCGCCGCGCTGCTGAACGGTTTTGACCGCTGGCGCGCCATGCTGGGACGCGATGGGCACGTAGTGACCCTCGCGACCATGCTGGACGAGAGCGGCTACACCGAAATGTGGAAGCAGGACAAATCGCCGGAAGCGCCGGGACGGCTCGAGAACCTGAAGGAGCTGGTGCGGGCGCTCGCCGATTTCGAAACGATGGCGGGCTTCCTCGACCACGTGGCATTGGTGATGGAGAACGAGGAGAACGCGGAAGGCGAGCGCGTCAGCCTCATGACGTTGCACGGTGCCAAGGGCCTCGAGTTCGACGTCGTGTTCCTGCCCGGCTGGGAGGAGGGTCTGTTCCCGAACCAGCGGGCGCTCGACGAAAGCGGGCTCAAAGGGCTCGAGGAGGAGCGCCGGCTTGCTTATGTCGGGCTCACCCGCGCACGACGGAGGGCGATCGTGAGCCATGCCGCCAACCGGCGCATCTACGCCAATTGGCAGAGCAGCATCCCGAGCCGGTTCATCGAGGAGCTGCCGGACGACCAGGTGGAACGCAGCGGCTCGGCGGCACTGGCGCGCGACGCGCGGGCCGGGGCAGGGCACGTGTTCACCGGGCAGTTCCCGCTTGTTGCGCGACGGCAGCACGTGGTCGAGGTGTGGGAGCAGCCCGGCCGGCAGCCGCGCGCCGACGCCATCCCCGTCGGCAGCCGCGTGTTCCACCAGAAATTCGGCTACGGAACCGTGACGGCAGCGGACGACGACCGCCTGGACATCGCATTCGACAAGGCGGGTGACAAGCGCGTGCTCGACCGCTTCGTGGAGCCCGCTTGAGCCGCCGTCGGGCCGCTTCGCTGGAGATGGTGTGGGTAGAGACCCCGCCGGAGGCGCTGGAAGCCTACGAGGCGGCGGTGGGCGCGGTCTGCGATACGGTCGGCTTCTTTCTGGACGAGGCGACCGGGCGGTGGCGCGTGGAGGGTGTCAAGCCGCTCGGGGAGGCCGAGGGCGAGCTTGCCGGGGCACTCGCTCTCGCGGAAGCGGCAAGCGGCGTTGCCGCGCCGTTGCAGCGTCAGGCGGTCGAGGCCGAGGACTGGCTGGCGCGCACCCGCGCCGGCTTCCCCGAGCAACTGATCGGCCGCCGGTTCGCCGTGCGCGGAACGCATCTGGCGGGGCCGCCCAGCCCGGGCCGCATCTGCTTGACGCTCGACGCCGGTCTCGCGTTCGGTTCGGGCGAGCACCCGTCCACCCGCGGCTGCCTGCGCGCCCTGGAGCGCCTAGCCCACCGGCGGCCGAGGCGAATCCTCGATCTCGGAACCGGCTCCGGCATCTTGGCGATGGCCGCCGCGCGGCTGCTGCGCCGTCCGGTGCTCGCGACCGACATCGATCCGTGGTCGGTGCGGGTCGCCCGGGCAAACGCCGCCGCAAACGGGGTGAGGCGGGTCGTGCGGGTGCGCCGGGCCGACGGGTGGCGCGATGCCGGCGTGCGCGCGTCCCGCCGCTACGATCTGGTGTTCGCCAACATCCTGGCCCGGCCGCTTTGCGCCATGGCGCACGACCTCGCCCGCCATCTGGCGCCAGGCGGCACTGCGGTTCTCTCTGGGCTGCTCGAGGAGCAGAGCCGCATGGTGATTGCGGCGCACCGCCGCTGCGGGCTCGTGCTTGAGGGCAGGCTGCGTGAGGGCGCATGGACCACCCTGGTCCTGCGCGCCCCCGCCGCTCGAATTTAGCCCCGCTGGGAGTATTCGGCCGCGAAAGTGGGATCGAACACGCGGGGCACGTCGCAACGGTTAAGACCGATATCGGCGAGCTCGCGGTCCGAGAACTGACGCAGTTCGTTGATGGTCCCGCCTCGGCTCGCAAGGCTCCGCATTCTGGCGAACGCGCGACCGATCGGACCAGGAGTGCGCCGGGCGGCCGGCTCTCCGGCCTGGCTGACCGTGTGGGGCACCATCCCCGTGAGCTGCTGGGTCGTAAAGGAATGAGACATGGGTAAAATCCCCCATCGAAAGTCGCCCGGGTCCGGCGCCGACGTCGGAATAACAGGGCGTCCCCGGGATGCTGCACTGCAACATAATGGCTCGGCCCGTTCGTTGAACCGGATACTTGTGGCTGCCTGAGATGCGAGGAACGCATGGTCATCTTCCCGCGATTGGCGAATAACCCGACGTGGCCGGCGTGAGCGCCGCGCGCCTGGCGGCGGTTCGGGCGGAACTCGCCCGGCAGCACCTGGATGGCTTCATCGTGCCGCGGGCCGACGAGCATCTCGGGGAGTATGTGCCTGCCGGCGCTGAGCGGCTCGCCTGGCTTACCGGGTTTACTGGGAGCGCCGGTCTTGCGGCTATCCTCCCCGGGGAGGCCGCCGTGTTCACGGACGGACGCTACGTGTTGCAGCTCGAGGCGCAGACTGACGGCACCGTGTGGCAAAGGCGGCACTTGGTCGAGGAACCGCCGCCGGTCTGGCTCGCCGCTCGCGCTCCGATCGGCGCGCGCATTGGCTACGATCCCATGCTGCTCAGCGAGGAGATGCTGGGACGCTACGCGGAGGCCGGGCTCGACATGGTCCCGGCCGATCGCAACCCCGTGGATGCCGTGTGGCCCGACCGGCCTGGTCCGCCGATGGCGCCGGCGGTGCCGCATCCGTTGCGCTACGCGGGCCGCAGCAGCGCCGAAAAGCGTGAGGAGATCGCCGAAGCGATGCGCCAGGCGAAGCAGGATGCCGCGATCATCAGCGATCCGGCCTCGATCGCCTGGCTGTTCAACATCCGGGGTGCCGACGTGCCGTTCACGCCGTTCGCGCTCGGCTTCTCGATAGCCCACGCGGACGGCCGCGCCGAGTTGTTCATGGAGGGAGCCAAGCTTTCGGACGAAACCCGGGCGTGGCTCGGCAACGCGGTCGCGATCGAAAGTCGTGACGCCCTCGGCGCGGCGCTCGCCCGGCTCGCGGGCCAGCGGGTACGGGTGGACGTGGCCGGCTCTCCAGTGTGGTTCGCGCAAGCCCTTCGGGCGGCGGGGGCGCAGGTGCTGGCAGGCTCCGACCCATGCCAGTTGCCGAAAGCCACGAAGAATGTGGTGGAGCAGGAGGGGGCCCGAGCGGCGCACGCCCGCGACGCCATCGCCGTCTGCCGATTTCTGCACCAACTTTCCGAGGCCGCCCCTCGAGGTGGCGAGACCGAGATGTCGGCTGCGGCCCGGCTGCTCGCCGCCCGCGCGGCGATGGACGAATTTCGCGGGGAGAGCTTCCCGGCAATCTCGGGCGCCGGAGAGCATGGCGCCATCATCCACTACCGTGTCACGGAAGCCACGGACCGGACGATCCGGCCGGACGAGGTGTATCTGATCAACTCAGGCGCACAGTATCTGGACGGCACGACGGACATCACCCGCACTGTCTGGACCGGGCCCGGTCCCGCGCCCTCCGACATACGGGAGCGCGCGACGCGAGTGCTAAAGGGTCACATCGCCATCGCGACTTTGATCTTCCCCGTCGGGGTGGCAGGCCCGCATCTCGATGCGTTCGCGCGGCGCGCCCTGTGGCAAGCGGGGCTCGACTACGACCATGGTACGGGGCACGGCGTGGGCAGCTTCCTTTCGGTCCACGAAGGGCCGGCCAGCCTCTCCCGCGCGGCGCGCCCCGTTCCCCTCGCCGCCGGGATGATCCTATCGAACGAGCCAGGTTTCTACGCGCCGGGCCAATACGGCATCCGGCTGGAAAACCTGCTTCTGGTTCAACCGGCGGAGCTGCCGGGAGCGAGCAAGCCATTCCTTCGCTTCGAGACCCTGACGTTCGCGCCGTTCGATCGCGCTCTTATCGAGCCCGCCCTGCTCGAGAGCTTCGAACGCGAGTGGCTGGACGCCTATCACGCCCGCGTCCTGGCGACGGTTGGACCGGCGCTTGACGGTGCGGCCCGATCCTGGCTCGCCGCCGCTTGCGCACCCCTCGCGGCGAACTGAAGAGATAATCCGTCACGCCCTTTACCGCTTGGCAACCACGTTTTGTTCTACTCAAGTTCTGCTTCTGTGCTGGACCGCCGAAAAGAGGATACCGCCTATGCCCGCCGCATCACTCGCCCAAGAGGAAGCCGCTCGCCTGGTGGAGCTGCAATCGTTCGCGGCCCTGCAAACTCCCCCCACGCACTCGTTCCAGATCATCGTCGAGCGGGTTGCGGCCGAGTGTGAGGTGCCGTTTGCCGCGATCGCGCTCGTGAACGCCGAGCGGCAGTGGTTCAGGGCATCGGTTGGTGTGTTCGAGCGCGAGACCGCGCGAAGTGTGGCGTTCTGCGCCTCTGCCGTCGGCGGCATCGAGCCGCTGGTAGTGCCGGATACAACAAAGGACGACCGGTTCAGCGACAACCCCCTGGTCGTCGGCCCTCCGTTTCTCCGGTTTTACGCGGGCGTTCCCCTGGTTTCCAGCCGGGGCCTCGCCATCGGTGCGCTGTGCGCGATCGACACGAAGCCACGGGACCTCACCCGCTTGCAGGTGCGGCGGATGCGGTGGCTCGCCGGGAGGACGATGATCCTGCTCAATGTTGACAAGCCTGCGGAGCAGGGTCCGTTCGGCCAATCATGGGCCCCGCCCGTCTAGGGCGGCCCTAGCAACGCCGCCCGGAACCTGTCGCGCACCCAGGCCGGTTCGAAGCGGCGCTTGCGCCGTAGCGCCGGCCCCTCTTTGACCCGGAGCAGGATGAAGGCGAGCCCGCCACCTTCGCTGACCAGCCGCCTGCCTTCCGGCAGGTCGCCCGGAGTGTTGACGGTGAACACGACGGGGATGCCCGATCCTTCGGCGATCACGTCCAGGCGCACGCCCATACCCGTATGGGTTTCCTGGTTCCCGGTCTCACCGTAGCGGCAGTTGTCGACGCAGATGATGGTCAGGTTAGGCGGGTTCATCGCCGCCGCGGTGGCGAGCGAGCCGAGGTTCATCAGGAGCTCGCCGTCGCCCGTCACGCACAGCACCCGTCGCTCCGGCCGGGCCAACGCCAGGCCGAGCGCCATCGGCACCGCGGCCCCCATGGCCCCGCCTAACGGGTAGTTGAGCGGACTGTCGTCGGTGATGGCGGTCAACTCCTGCGCCGCCCCCGCGAGCCCGGCGATTACCAGGAAATCCCCAGGACGCTCGATCAGCGTGGGGAGCGCCTCGCGCCGGTCGAGCACCGGATCGGGGTGGCCGGGCGTTTGCATCCGCTTCGGGCGTGCCATGCTGGGCCCTCCTCAGAATTTCTTGGCGCCGATCAGGCGCTGGCCAAGCAACACGGCGACCGCGAAGCCGGACTGGAATGCCATCGTTAGGGCCGCCTCGATTGTTGGCTGAACGTCCCCCGGCCGGTCGATGCGCATAACGATCAGGCCCATCGCCTCCAGCACGGGCTGCACCGCCCGCCCCATGGGGAACTGCCAGGGGTTGCCCTCGCCCCAGTCACCACGCATCGAGATGAGCGTGAGGAACGGGAAGCGGCCGCCTGCGGTGAGCGAAAGCATGTTGACACAGTTGCCGGCGCCACTCGATTGCATCAGCAGCACGCCGCGCGCGCCGCCGAGATCGGCCCCGGCGAGCATCGCCACCCCTTCCTCCTCCGTCGTCAGCGCCACCGAATGCACGTCGGGATCGTCGAGGGATCGATCGATCAGGATGCGATGCCCGGCGTCCGGGACGTAGGCAAACTGGGTTATGCCGCCAGCGCGAAGCTGGTCGTAGAGGGCGTGCTGCCAGGGTTCCAGGTCGTGCTCGCCATCAGCCATGTCGCACCCTCCGCTCGCGCCAGCGATAGGTTACCGCTTAACCCTCACCGCACAAGCGGGCAGCCGCCCTCGCCGATCGGCCGGAACGCGGTCTCGGCCGGGATGGTGGCGACTAGCTCGTAGTCGTCCCAACGCGCCTTCGACTGCTCGGGGCGCTTCACGCGGAACTCGTACATTGCGTGGATCGCGCGGCCGTCGGGACGGACGGTGACGGTGCCGAACAGCTTATCCTGGATGGGCGCCCGCCGGAGTTCCGCCAGCACCTTGTCGCCGTCGATGCTGTTGGCGGCCTTCACCGCTTGGAGGTATGCGAGCACGGACGAATACACGCCAGCCTGGTTCTCCGTCGGCACCCGGCCGTCGAAGCGCTGGGCGAAGCGCTTGGCGAAGGCGCGCGTGTCATCGTTGAGGTCCCAGTAGAACGCCTCTGTCAGCAGGAGGCCCTGCGCCGAGGCAAGGCCGATGGCGTCCACGTCAACGATCTGCGCGAACAGGCCGGCGAGCATCTGCCGCGGCGTCAGGCCGAACTCCGCTGACTGCTTGACCACGTTGACGAGGTCGGAGCCGGTGTCGGCGAGGGCTACCACCTTGGCCCCCGAGGATTGCGCCTGCACGAGGTAGGAAGAGAAATCCGTCGTCCCGAGCGGGTGTTTGGTCGATCCCAGGACTTGCCCGCCGAGGCTTTTCAGCACTGCTGTCGCATCGCGCTCTAGTGCGGCCCCGAGCGCGTAGTCGAACGCGATGAAGTACCAGCTCGTGCCGCCCTGTTGCATCAGCGCGCGGGCGGCGGCGTTGGCGAACGCCCAGGTGTCGAACGTCCACTGCACCGTCGTCGGGGCGCAGAACTTGCCCGTCAGGTCGGAGGTCCCGACATTGCTGGCGACGAAGGTGCGATTACGCTCCCGCATCACCTGATTGATGGCGAGGCCGACGCTCGAATTGACGGCATCCGCGACGGCCGCGACGCCCTGGCGGTCCACCCACTCGCGGACGATCTGCGAGCCGACATCCGGTTTATTCTGATGGTCGGCGGAAAGGATGGCCACCTTGAAGGGCGCGGGGCCGGCGGCGGCGAAGTCTTCGGCCGCCATCTCGGCGGCGACCACGGAGCCCTTGCCCGACTGGTCGGCAAATGGCCCGCCCATGTCGTTGATGATGCCGACTTTCACCACCTCCGGCACCTCCGCCCGCGCCGCCCAGGAGGCAAGCAGGAGGGCGGTTGCGAGCATCAGCCGGCGCATAGGCGTGTTCCTCCGCGTTTCCTGGAAAGATGGAGCGGCTGAGCGGGGAGGGCAAACGCTCGTGCTGGACAAGCCCGCGCCGGGAACGCAGCTTGCCACGATGAGCTCGAACCTCAGAATCATCGCCGGCCCGTTCACCTTCGGCGCTCGCTTCGAGGACGCAGCGGCGCAGAAGACGTGTGCGGTGTTCCGCAGCTTGCTGCCGTATCGCCAGCGTATCATCCACGTGCGCTGGAGCGGCGAGGCGTGCTGGATTCCTCTCGGCGAGCTCGATCTCGGGCTGTCTTACGAGAACCACACGAGCTATCCGGCAGCCGGGACAGATGATCCTCTATCCGGGCGGGATCAGCGAGACCGAGATTTTGCTCGCCTATGGCGGCGTGCGGTTCGCGAGCAAGGTGGGACAGCTTGCCGGCAATCACTTCCTCACGGTGACGGAGGGTTTGGACAATCTGGCCGCACTCGGGAAGATGACGTTGTGGGAGGGGGCGCAGCAGATAGTCATCGAGACGGTGGGCTGACGTTAGCGCGCGTGCTTGGTCGCCGAACAGCCGGCGGACCCGGAAGTAATTGCGCCCAGCAATCCATCGATCGGTTGCATGGGCACAGGAGCCAATGCGCGCTTACAATGAGGTGAGGACTGAAACTCTCGGATGTTTGGGCAGCTTCGTTCGCATCTGCTGAGAGTCCACTCCATGGCGCATGGCCATTTTCTCGAACGCCGAAAAGTCCTGCTCGGGACGGCCGCACTGGCCGCAAGCTCGGGCCTGCCGCGTGCGGGCCGTGCGGCAGGTGGGCTGCCGCTCCAACTGGTGACAACGTTCACAAGCCCTCGACAGGTCACGGGGGTTGCCGCGACGCAAGACGGCCGCGTGTTCGTGAACTTCCCGCGTTGGGAGGAGGATGTGGCCATCTCGGTAGCCGAGCTCCGGGCCGATGGTTCGCTCACACCGTTTCCCGACGCGGGCTGGAACGCCTATCGCGACGTCAAGCCGCGTGCGCCAGGAAATCATTTCGTTTGCGTTCAAAGCGTGACGGTCGACCCGCTCGGGTATTTGTGGGTCGTCGATCCGGCGGCTCCTGGCCTCACCTTCATTGTCCCGGGCGGCCCGAAGCTCGTGCGGGTTAATCTTGCCACCAACGCGGTCGATGCCGTCATCCCGTTCGGCCCCGACGTCGCGCCGCAAGGCACTTATCTCAACGACATCCGCTTCACGCCCGATGCCAAGCGTGCGGTGATCACCAACTCCGGCCAGCCCGGTTCGCTCATCGTGCTCGACGTGCCGAGCGGCACCGCGCGCCGGGTGCTCGACGGGCATCCGAGCACGCAGGCCGACCGCCGCGTCGTCATCACGGTCAACGGGCGACAGCTCAGGATGCCGGACGGCCAGCCGCCGCAGTTCTCGGCCGATGGCTTGGCGCTGGATGCGGCGGGCGAGTACGCGTATTGGCAAGCGACAACGGGCAACACCCTGTATCGCGCGCCGCTCGACGCGCTGTTCGACCCGAGCCTGTCGCCGCAGGATCTCGGCGCCCAAGTGCAGGTGGTCGAGCAAACCTTCGTTGCCGACGGATATTGGCTGACCCGCTCAGGGCTTTTGCTGGCCACTAGCGACGAGGACAATTCGGTCAAGCGCATCGAGCCGGACGGAACGGCAACCGTAGAGGTGCAGGATGATCGCCTGCTTTGGCCTGACAGCATGGCCGAAGGCCCGGGCGGTGTGATCTACGTCACTGCCTCGCACATCCCGGAGATGCTGATGTGGCAGGGTCCCGGGGTGCAGCAAACCGCGTTGTTCCGGTTCCAGCCGAGTGCCAGCTGACCGCGGCCGATAGCCTCAGAGCCGCAACGCCTCGGGGATCCGCAGCCCTAACCGCGCCGGCACGTTCCATACTTCCTTGACCGCCCGCACCGGTCGAAAGCCGGTGCGGATGTAGGTCGGTAGCGCGCGAGGATGGTCGGCCGTGCAGGTGTTGACCGTCATGCCCCGTGGTCGGCCGCGCCAAGCCTCCTCCACCGCATAGCGCAGGAACGTCCCGCCAAGCCCCGCGCCGATCGTCTGCGGCATCAGCCCGAAATAGCTGAGATTCATGTCCGGCCCGGCCCGGCCGTCGAGCTCGAAGAAGCCGGCCGGCTGGCCGCCGCGACCGAGCACGTGGATGGAGACGCGCGGATCGCGTAGCAGCGCTGCCAGTTCGCCGTCCGGCATCGTCCGCCGCAGCCACCAGACGTAGTCCGCCCCGACCGTATCGTAGAGGTAGCGATAGAACGGCACCGTCGGCGCCGTCACCCTGGTCAAGGTGATGCCGAACGGCAGGTCTGGCGGACGCTCCACCGGCGGGCGGTCCATGCGCAGGAACGTGACGGTCACGCCCACCCGCACCACCGGCTCAGAGGCCGCGGCGAAGCTCGTGTGCCGCATCAATCGTCAAGGAACGAGCGCAGCTTGCGGCTGCGGCTCGGGTGCTTGAGCTTGCGCAGCGCCTTGGCCTCGATCTGGCGGATGCGCTCGCGCGTCACGTTGAACTGCTGCCCCACTTCCTCGAGCGTATGATCGGTGTTCATCCCGATGCCGAAGCGCATCCGCAGCACGCGCTCCTCGCGCGGAGTGAGCGAGGACAGCACGCGCGTCGTGGCCTCGCGGAGGTTGCCCTGAATCGCGGCCTCGAGCGGCATCACCGCCGCCTTGTCCTCGATGAAGTCCCCCAGGTGGCTATCCTCCTCGTCGCCGATCGGGGTCTCGAGGCTGATCGGCTCCTTGGCGATCTTCAATACCTTGCGCACTTTCTCGAGCGGCATGCCGAGCTTGTCGGCCAGCTCCTCGGGCGCGGGCTCGCGGCCGATCTCGTGCAGCATCTGCCGCGACGTGCGCACCAGCTTGTTGATCGTCTCGATCATATGCACCGGGATGCGAATGGTGCGCGCCTGGTCGGCGATCGAGCGGGTGATCGCCTGCCGGATCCACCACGTTGCGTACGTGCTGAACTTGTAGCCTCGGCGATACTCAAACTTATCGACCGCCTTCATCAGGCCGATGTTGCCTTCCTGGATCAGATCCAGGAATTGCAGGCCGCGGTTGGTGTACTTCTTGGCAATGGAAATGACCAAGCGGAGATTGGCCTCGATCATCTCCTTCTTGGCGCGCGTGCTGTCACGCTCGCCCCGGCTCACCGTCGAATAGACGCGGCGGAACTCGGCGATCGGCAGGCTGGCGTCGTTGGCGACCGCGGCGATCTGCCCGCGGATGCTGCCGATCTCTTCCCAATGCTTGGTGACGAACAGCTTCCAGCCCTTGCCGGGCAAGGTGGCGACGCGATCGACCCAATTCGGATCAAGCTCGTGGCCGCGATAGTGCTTGAGGAACTCCTCACGCGCGATCCTGCAGCCGTCGGCCATGCGCATCAGCTGACCTTCAAGCGCGGTCAGGCGCTGGTTCAGCAGCTTGAGCTGCATCACCAGTTCCTCGATCCGGTTGTTGTGCAGCCGTACCTGCTCGACTTTGCCGACCAGCTCCTCCCGCTGCTTCTCGTAACTTTTCTCGGAACGCGCGTTGACCTCTTCGCCGGAGGTCATGGTCTCGAGGCGGCGATGCTGCATCTTCTGCAGCTTCTTGTAGAGCGCCTCGACCTCCTCGAAGGTGGCGAGCACCTCGGGCTTCAGCTTCTCTTCAAGCGCCGAGAGCGACATCCCGGCACCCTCGGGGTCGTCGCCCTCCTCGCCATCGTCCGGCGCCTCGAAGGAAGCGGCCTCTGCCCCGGCACCCTCGGCGGCCGCCGCTGCTTCGGGCGGGGGAGCCCCGCCGCCCTGCGTCGCTTCGAGGTCCACGATGTCGCGCAGCAGCATCCGGCCGGCCTTGAGCTGGTCGTGCCACGTGATGATTGCCTTGAACGTGAGCGGGCTTTCGCAAAGACCGCCGATCATCATGTCGCGGCCGGCTTCGATGCGCTTGGCGATCGCGATCTCGCCCTCGCGCGACAGCAGCTCCACGCTGCCCATCTCGCGCAGATACATCCGCACCGGGTCATCGGTACGGCCGAGACTTTCCTCGTCGACGTTGCCGGACTGCTCGCCTTCCTCGACTTCGCCCTCGGCTTTCTCGGGCTTCGCGGCGGGCGGCTCGCCGTCCTCGTTCTCCTCGTTCTCGACGACCTGGATGCCCATCTCGCTCAGATTGGCCATCACGTCTTCGATCTGCTCGGAGCTGTTCTGGTCGGAGGGGAGAACAGCGTTCAGCTCGTCGAACGTGATGTAGCCACGCTCCTTGCCGCGCGCGATCAGCCGCTTCACGGCAGCCGATTGCACGTCGAGCAGCGTGGTCTCGACGTCCTGGTCGGCGGTCACGGTGTCAGATGCGACGGCGGGCTTTGTTGCCATGCTCAAGGCACTCCAGAAAAAGAACAGTCCCTGGTTCGGGACGAAAAGGCGAAGCGGCTCACTGACCCGCCTCCCCCTGATCGAGAAGGGAGGCGGCCTGGGCCGATTTCAAACCGATGAGACGTCGTTGACTGGCCTCGCTCATGCTGCCTTCGAGCTCTCGGCTGGCCAGTGCAATGTCCTCGTTCAAGCGATGCTCACGCATAAGGCCGTAGAAATGCCACCAACCGGACGCGGCCTCCGCAGGCATCGCATCCGGACCAGCGCAGCCGGGCAGTGGAAACGGCTCGGATGCGAACACTCGGGCCGTCTCACTGCCCAGACCAACCTGTCCCAGGTGGTCAAGCAGCGTAGGCGAGTCAAGCATTTCGGTATGTTCCTGCCACGCCAGTAGCGCCTCGCGCACCCGCTCCAGCGGCGCGGGGAGCGGGATGTCGACGAACGCGTGCTCCACATCATGCACCAGCACGGGGTGGCGCAGCAGGATGGCGAGCAGGATGCGGCCGCGCTCTTCGCTCGTGATCGCCCGGTCGACCGGCATCCGCGCGGCCACGGTGTGGGGGGCGGCGCGACCGGGCAGGGGCCCCGCCCGACCCAAGGGGCGTCCGGCGGCAAGCGCGGGGCGGGCGAAGAAGCGGTCGAGAAAGGCCTTCCGGTAGGCCGTGGCCATCGGCTTGTTGCGGATGGTGCGGGCCGTCGCCTCCAACCGGGCGTGAAACCCGGCGCGCTGCTCGGGCACGTCGTCCGCCACCCCCTCGTGCAGCAGAGCGAAGAGCGCGTCCGCCAACGGTCGCGGCGCATCCAGCCGCGCCCGGAAACGCGCCCCACCCTCGCGGCGGACCAACGTGTCCGGATCGACCCCCTCGGGCATCGGCACCAGGCTCAGGCTCCGGTCCGGCTCGAGATGCGGCAGCGCGAGCAAGGCGGCGCGCAGTGCCGCCCGCCGTCCGGCGGCGTCGCCGTCAAAGCAAAGCAGCGGGTGGGGCGACAGCCGCCAAAGTGCGGCGAGTTGATCGTCGGTCAGCGCGGTGCCGAGCGGGGCGACGGCGCCCGCCAAACCGGCCTCGTGCAGCGCGATGACGTCCATGTAGCCTTCGACCACGATCAGCGGCGCGCCATCGCGGAGGCCGTCACGCACGAGGTCGGCGCCGTAAAGTGTGCGCCGTTTGGAGAACACGGCGGTTTCCGGCCCGTTCACGTATTTCGGCTGTCCCGCGCCGAGCGACCGGCCGCCGAAGCTCACGAGGCGCCCGCGCCCGTCGCGGATCGGGAACATCACGCGATTGAAGAACAGGTCGGTGAACCGGCCGCTTCCCCCCTCCGCCTCGCGCATCAAGCCCGCCTCGGCCAGCTGCGCGGGCTCGATGCCCGCCGGGCCGAGTTCGGCGGCCAGCGCGCCCCGGCCCTCGCCGGACCAGCCGAGGCCGAACCGCTCGATCGTCGCATCGGAAAGCCCGCGGCCACGCAAGTAGTCGAGCGCTGCCCGGCCTTCGAGGGCGAACAGCCGATTGCGGAAGGCGGTCGCCGCCGCTTGCAGCACCCCATGCAGGTCGAGCCGGCGCCGCTCGGCCTCCGCCGCGTCCGGGGATGGGCGCGGCACGTCCATGCCCGCTTCCGCCGCAAGCTCGGCGACCGCCTCGGGGAAGCTGGCGCCCCGGCTTTGCATCGCGAAGCTGATCGCGTCCCCGTGCGCGCCGCAGCCGAAGCAGTGGAAATGGTCCTCGTAGACGTAAAACGACGGGGTCTTTTCGCCGTGGAACGGACAGCAGCCTTTCCATTGCCGGCCGGAGCGGGCCAGCCGCACGCGCCGGCCAATCAGGGCGGCAAGCGGCGTGCGGGCGCGAAGCTCGTCGAGGAAGGCCGACGGCAGCGCCATCAGCCGCCCAGCCGCGCCCGGACGAGCTGGCCGGCCTTGGCCAAATCGAGGCTGGCCGCGTGCCGCTCTTTCAGCGCCGCCATTACCCGGCCCATATCCTTGACGCTGGTCGCTCCGACGGCGGCGATGGCGTCCGCGACGGCTTGCTCCGTTTCCGCTGCGCCTAGCTGGCGGGGAAGGAAACTCTCGATCACCGCGATCTCCGCCTCCTCCTTGTCGACGAGATCCGGCCGGTTGCCCCTGCGATACAGCTCGACGGATTCGCGGCGAGACTTGACCATGCCGCGCAAGGCCGCGAGCACATCCTCGTCAGGTATCGCATCCACACCCTTGGGCCGTGCCGCGATGTCGAGGTCCTTCACCCGCGCGAGGATCATGCGCAGCGTGGAGGTGCGCGGGGCGTCGCCACCCTTCATGGCGGCCTTGAGCTGCTCGTTGAACTGGTCCCGCAACGCCATCCGGTTTCTCCTCGGAGTCGCACCCCTCTATATATAGGCCACTGGTCGGCACGGTCCGGCCAGCCTCGGAAAGCAGTTCCGAGCGTGGCCGGACGGCTTGTTGTGGGAACTGTGTTCCCATAGTTTCGCCGCATGGCGATCAGCATCGACGAAGTCATCGAACGGCTGGGTGGGGCCGAGGCGGCAGCCCGGCTGACCGGCGTCGGCACCGAGGCGGTGCGGAAATGGCGTCAGGCCCGCGCGATCCCGCCCCGGCACTGGCCGGCCGTGGTGCGCGCCGCCGGCCTGTCGTTCGAGCTGTTGTCGGGGCTTTCGGGGGCCGAAGCCGCGGCCGCGCCCAGGCCGGGCGGCGCGCCCCAAGGGGCAACGGCGGCCCTCGTGCTGGCCGACGGTGCGGTGTTCTGGGGCCGCGGCTTCGGCGCTCATACGGCGGCGCCCGCCTCCGTGGGGGAGCTTTGTTTTAACACCGGCATGACCGGCTATCAGGAAACGCTGACCGACCCTTCCTATGCGGGGCAGATCATCACCTTCACGTTCCCCCATATCGGCAACGTGGGCGCCAACGGGGCCGACCTGGAGGCGGCGAACGTCGCGGCGCGTGGCCTCGTGGTGAAGGAGGACCTCGGCGCGCCATCCAACTGGCGGGCGCAGCAGTCGCTCCACGAGTGGCTGCGCTCGCGTGGCATCACCGGGGTCGCCGGGGTGGATACGCGGCGGCTGACGACCCGCATCCGTGACGGCGGCCCACCTTCCGCCGTGCTCGCGTTTCCGGCCGATGGCCAGTTCGACATCCCGGCGCTGGCCGGCCAGGCGGCGGCGTGGCCGGGGCTGGAGGGCATGGACCTGGCCCGCACGGTTTCCTGCACGCAGACCTATACTTGGGACGAGACGGAGTGGCGTTTCCCAGGCGGCACCGGCCGGCAGGACGCCCCGCAACGGCACGTCGTTGCCGTCGACTACGGGGCCAAGCGCAATATCCTGCGCTGCCTGGCATCGGCCGGCTGCCGGGTGACGGTCGTGCCGGCTACGTCCACGGCTGAGGACATCCTGCGCCATGCCCCGGAGGGCGTGTTCCTGTCCAACGGACCGGGGGACCCCGCGGCAACGGCCGAGTATGCGGTGCCGGCGATCCAGGGCGTGCTCGAGGCGGGGGTGCCCTTGTTCGGCATCTGCCTCGGGCATCAGTTGCTTGCGCTCGCGCTGGGGGCGAAGACGTACAAGCTTGAACGCGGCCATCGCGGCGCCAACCAGCCGGTCAAGGAACTGGCGACCGGCCGGGTCGAGATCACCAGCCAGAATCACGGCTTCGCAGTCGAGGACCGTTCGTTGCCGCCCGGTGTCCAGGTCACCCATGTGAGCCTGTTCGACGGCAGCAATGAGGGCATCCGTTGCGACAGCCGTCCAGCGTTCAGCGTCCAGTACCATCCGGAGGCCAGCCCGGGGCCGGCGGACAGCCATCACCTCTTCGAGCGGTTCGTCGCGATGATGGACGCCCCGCGTGCCTGATCCGCGCACCTTGTTGCTCCGGGTCGCGTTCCGTCATCGCGTGAGCGCGGCCAATGCGGAAGAGGGGTGCGAACGCGTGCGGCATCTTGCCGGGGCCGAGTTGAGCGACGCGGCGTTCCAGGATGCGCTGACGGCCTGCGTGCGCGACGGCCTCGTTCGCGACCCGGTGCGCTTGCCGGAGGGCGCGCTCCAATGCCACTGGCGGCTCGAACTGACCCCGGCCGGCGTCGCAGCGGCCCGCGCCGTCATGCAATCGGCTTGTCGGTGATCTCCCGCAGCAGCTTGCGGCGCATCGCCTCGGCGAAGGCCGGGTAGTCGGGGCAGGGAAGCGCGAACGCCCCCGGCCCCCCGATCACCTCGCGCGCGTAACTCTCGAGCAAATCCGGCTCCTCGTGCAGCACGCATAGCCCGTTGATCGTGATCCCGGCCGCCGCCATGCGGTCGCGCACCCGGCCGGGCGCGATCCCCGCGTTGGAGCGGCCGTCGCCGATCACGTCCACCACCTGCCGGGCGGCCGGCGCCGGCGGGTGCGCGAGCAGGGTCAGCGCCGCAAGCAGCGCCTCGCCGATCGCCGTTTCGCCCGCGGCCACGGTGCGCGGCGTGTTCTCCACCGCGTCGGCGAACGCTCGCCCTTCCTCGGGCGAGCCGATGCGGGTCCAGCCCACCATCACTTCCTGCGCCCCGACGCCCGACCAGAGCAGCAACGCGCCCAGGCTTGCTCCGGCCGGCCCGCCGGTCAGGCCGGCAAGCACGGCCGGGTCGCGCAGGGCCGCCCCCATCGCCCCGGCCATCAGGTTGAACTCGTCCCAGGTCACGCTGGCCGAGCCGTCGAGCGCCAGCACCAGCGCCAAGTCCACCGGATTCATGCCCGAACACTAGCGCCGGGCGGGCTTGAGTGCGCGTCGGGAGAGGTCGAGTATCGCGGCGATATCGGAGGGACGTTGCATGCCGGAAAGCGCCGCTGACCCGAAACTGATGGCGGAAACGCGCCTGCCGCTGTCGCGCATCACCGTGCTCGACCTCACTCTCGCCCGTGCCGGACCGACAGCAGTGCGGCATCTCGCCGACTGGGGTGCGAACGTCATCCGCATCGAGCCGCCCGACACCGGCGGCGAGGAGATCAGCGGCGCCCGCCACGGGTTCGACTTCCAGAACCTCCATCGCAACAAGCGGGCGATCCGGCTCAACCTGAAATCACCGGAGGGCCACGCCGCCTTCATGCGCCTGGTCGCACGCGCGGACGTCGTGGTGGAAAACATGCGGGCGGCGGTCAAGCACCGCCTCAAGATCGCCTGGGAGGACGTGCAGAAGGTCAATCCCCGCATCGTCTACGGCAGCATCTCGGGTTTCGGGCAGGACGGGCCATACGGCCCACGCGCCGGGGTCGACCAGATCGCCCAAGGGATGGGCGGTCTCATGTCGATCACCGGCCTGCCCGGGCAGGGGCCGGTGCGGGTCGGCATCCCGATTGCCGACCTCACGGCCGGCAATCTCCTCGCCCTCGGCATGGTGACGGCGTTGTTCGACCGGGAAACGACCGGCGTCGGGCGCTGGGTGCAGACGAGCCTGCTCGAGGCCCAGGTGTTCATGCTCGATTTCCAGGCCTCGCGCTGGCTGATGAACCACGAGGTCGCGCCGCAAGCCGGCAACGACCACCCGACGGGCATCCCCACCGGCGTATTCCCGACCAGCGATGGCCACATCAACATCGCTGCGAGTTCCGCGCGGTTATGGGAGCGGTTCTGCGACACCATCGGCAAGCCGGAGTGGAAACACAAAGAGGGCTGGCAGGACCAGAAGGGCCGCAGCGCCGACCGCCGCGCGATCAACGCCGCGATCGGCGAAGTCACGCGCCATAAGCCCGCGGCCTACTGGATCGAGCTGTTCGAGGGCGCCGGCATCCCATGCGGCCCGATCAACACCATCGACCAGGTGTTCGCCGATCCGCAGGTCAAGCACCTCGGCTTGGCGCGTCCGGTGCATCACCCGGTGCTCGGCGACATCGAACTCGTCTCCTCCCCCATCAACATCAGCGGCTATTCGCGGGACATCCGCACACCGCCCCCGGAAGCGGATGCCGACACGGCCGACGTGCTGCGCTCGGTCGGCTACAGCGACGCCGAAATCGCCGAGATGCGCGGCAAGGGGGCGATCTGATGGAGCATGTGCCGAGCAGGGAATACGCCGGCGGCAAGATGCTGTCGGCCACCGACGACGGTGTCGGGCTAATCACGTTCAATCAGCCCGAGAAGCGCAACGCCATGTCGGTCGAGATGTGGGAGGGGATGGGGCGGATCCTCGACGAGTTCGCCGAGGACGCATCGGTGCGCGTGGTCGTGCTGACTGGGGCGGGCAACAAGGCGTTCGTCTCGGGAGCCGACATCAGCCAGTTCGAGCAGCAGCGCTCCAACGCCGACGCGCAGCGCGAGTACGACCGGCTGACCAGCGCCGGCCGCATCAAGCTCGCCAACTTCGCCAAGCCGACGATCGCGCGCATTCGCGGATTTTGCCTGGGCGGCGGGCTGGCGATCGCGATGCAGGCGGATTTGCGGATCGCGGCGACGGACAGCCAGTTCGGCATCCCCGCGGCCCGGCTTGGGATCGCCTACGCGTTCGACAGCGTGCGCCGCCTCGTCGCCTTGGTGGGACCGGCCCACGCACGCATGATCCTCTACACCGGGACCCGGATCGACGCGGCGGAAGCCGAACGCATCGGCCTGATCAACCGCGCGGTGCACGATGAGGCGTTGTCCGACGTGGTGCTCGACATCGCCCGCACCATCGCCGACAACGCCCCGCTCTCGCTCGCGGCCTCGAAGCACGCGGTCGAGCAGGTGCTGCGCGATCCGGGCGAGCGCGACACGGCGGGGCTGAAAGCGCACATGGACGCCTGCTTCGACAGCGCGGACTACCGCGAGGGCCGCACCGCGTTCATGGAGAAGCGGCCACCACGGTTTTCCGGGAGGTAGCTCTGCGGCCGGTGGGACGGCTTGGGCCGCCCTCCGCAACTCAAGCGCCGAGGGCGCTGACAGCGCGCGGGGCGCGGCCTATGTCTGCAGCGATCCAAAACGGGAAGGAAAACGGTCATGCTGAATACCACCGCCCCCCTGCCGCTGACGGACCCCAGCCTGTTCCGGCAAGCCAATTACGTCGATGGCAAATGGATCGAGGCCGACCAGGGCAAGACCATCGCCGTCCGCAACCCCGCGACCGGCGAGACCGTGGGCACGGTGCCCGCCCTCGGCGCGGCGGAAACCCGGCGCGCGATCGAGGCCGCGAACCGGGCCTGGCCGGGCTGGCGCGCGATGCTGGCCAAGGAGCGTGCCGCGATCCTGCGCAAGCTTAATGACCTCATGCTGGCCAACGCCGACGACCTCGCGATCATCATGACGGCCGAGCAAGGCAAGCCGCTCGCCGAAAGCCGCGGCGAGATCGTCTACGCCGCCAGCTTCATCGAATGGTTCGCCGAGGAAGCCAAGCGCGTCTACGGCGATACCATCCCGCAAAACGCCAAGGGGCGGCGGATCGTGGTCATGAAGGAGCCGATCGGCGTATTCGCCGCCATCACGCCCTGGAACTTCCCGGCCGCCATGATCACCCGCAAGGCCGGCCCCGGCTGGGCGGCGGGCTGCACCGGCGTGATCCGCCCGGCGAGCCAGACCCCGTTCTCCGCGCTCGCGCTCGCCGTGCTGGCCGAGCGGGCCGGGATGCCGCCGGGCGTGTGCAACGTCATCACCGGCCCCTCGGGCGAGACCGGCCGCGAGCTCACCTCCAACCCGCTGGTTCGCAAGCTGTCCTTCACCGGCAGCACGGAGGTGGGGGCCAAGCTCCTGGAGCAGTGCGCGCCCACCATCAAGAAGACCAGCATGGAGCTTGGCGGCAACGCCCCGTTCATCGTGTTCGACGACGCCGACCTCGATGCGGCCGTCGCGGGCGCGATGGCGAGCAAGTATCGCAATACCGGGCAGACCTGCGTCTGCGCCAACCGCATCCTGGTGCAGGACGGCGTGTTCGACGCCTTTGCGAGCAAGCTGAAGGCGGCCGTGGAGGCCATGAAGGTCGGCAACGGCATGGAGGAGGGCGTCAGCCAAGGGCCGCTGATCAACCAAGAAGCCGTCCAGAAGGTCGAGACGCACATCGCTGATGCGCTGGGGAAGGGGGCCAGGGTGGTGACCGGGGGCAAGCGGCACGCGCTCGGCGGCAACTTCTTCGAGCCGACGATTCTTGCCGATGTGCCGAAGAACGCGGTGGTGTTCCACGAGGAAACGTTCGGCCCGGTGGCGCCGCTGTTCCGCTTCAAGACCGAGGAGGAGGCGATCCGGCTCGCCAATGACACCGAGTTCGGCCTGGCCTCCTATTTCTATTCCCGCGACATCGGCCGCATCATCCGCGTGGCGGAAGCGCTGGAATACGGCATCGTCGGCGCCAACGAGGGCATCATCTCGACCGAAGTGGCGCCGTTCGGCGGCGTCAAGCAGTCGGGCCTTGGCCGCGAGGGCTCGAAATACGGGATCGAGGATTACTTAGAGATCAAGTATCTGACATTGGGCGGCATCGGGACATAGGCTCTCATCAGCCCACTCCCGCGCGGAGCAGCGCCGGATAGCGGGTGAGGGCAGAGGAGCGGCATGGCATACGATTTCGACCTGTTCGTGATCGGCGGCGGGTCCGCCGGGGTGCGGTGCGCCCGCATCTCGGCCGCCCACGGGGCGAAGGTCGCTATCGCCGAGGAGCGCTTCTGGGGCGGCACTTGCGTCAATGTGGGCTGTGTCCCCAAGAAACTCCTGGTGCAGGCCGGCGAGTATGGAGCCTGGGCAAACGACGCCCTCGGCTTCGGCTGGGACATCAAGAAGGGCCCGCATGACTGGGCCAAGCTCATCGCCGCCAAGGATCGGGAGATCGGGCGGTTGAACGGCCTGTATCACCGCATGCTGGAGACGGGCGGCGCCACCGTGTTCGACGCGCGCGCCGTGTTCGTCGACCCGCACACGATCGAAGTGGCCGGCCGGCGCGTGACCGCCGAGCACATCGTGATCGCAACCGGGGGACACCCGGTGCGCCCCGATATCCCTGGTGCGGCACTCGGGATCGTGTCCGATGACGCCTTCTATTTGCCCTCGATGCCGCAACGGGTAACCATCGTCGGCAGCGGCTACATTGCGGTCGAGTTCGCCGGTATCTTTGCCCATCTCGGCGCCAGTGTGGACCTGGTCTATCGCCAGATGCTGCCTCTGCGAGGGTTCGACGAGGATCTGCGGGAGGCCCTGGCTGGGACCTTGCAGGCAGACGGCATCACGCTGCATCCGGGAGCCCAGCCGCACCGGCTCGACGAGCGCGGGGAATGCAAGCGGCTTACGCTCTCGACCGGCGTGGCCATCGACACCGACCTCGTGTTCTTCGCCACCGGCCGCAAGCCGCACACCGAGGGGCTCGGTCTGGAGGCCGCCGGGGTCGCGACCAACCCGGTCGGCGCGGTGACGGTGGATGCCCAGCTTCGCACCAGCGTGCCGCACATCTATGCGATGGGCGACGTCACCGACCGGCTCAACCTTACCCCCATCGCGACGGCGGAGGGCCACGCGGTTGCCGATGCATTGTTCGGCCGCAGGCACCGGCATATCTCGCTCGACAAGGTGCCGACGGCCGTGTTCTCGACCCCGCCCTGCGCCACTTGCGGGCTCACGGAAGAGGCCGCCGCGATGCAGGGCCCGGTTGAGGTCTACGTCACCCGATTCACACCGATGCGCCACGCAATCAGCGGGAGGAACCGGCGGACGATGATGAAGCTGGTCGTGGACCAGGCGACGCAATGCGTGCTCGGCGCGCACATGCTGGGCGAGGATGCGCCCGAGATCATGCAGGGATTGGCGATCGCCATGAACTGCGGTGCCACGAAGGCCGACTTCGACCGCACCATCGGCATCCATCCCACGGCGGCGGAGGAGTTCGTGACGCTCCGTTCGCGCACAAGGGTGGCCGGTGTGGCGCAGGCCGCCGAGTAGTCCTCGGGACACGGCACCGGTTCCCGGAATATCATCCCGGAGTATTCTTCGGCGGCGTTTCCGGCGATAAGGAAGGTTTGGCGGTCGCGCGCCGGCCGTTGCCGCCTCGCTTGGCGGCGACGAGGGAGTTTGAGACGATGAGTGCCACAGGAGCCGAAACCCATACCGCCCTTGATTGGGCTCCGGACTCGTGGCGCCGTCGGCCGATCCGGCAGGTGCCGGCCTATCCGGATCCGGACCGGCTCGCCGCGGTCGAAGCGCGTGTCGGCCGCTATCCGCCGCTCGTGTTCGCGGGCGAAGCGCGGCGGCTCAAGGCGACCCTCGCACTTGCCGCCGAGGGCAAGGCGTTCGTGCTGCAAGGGGGAGACTGCGCGGAGAGCTTCGGCGACTTCACCGCCAACGTGATCCGCGACACCTTCCGGGTGCTGCTGCAGATGGCGGTGGTGCTCACGTTCGGGGCCAGCGTGCCGGTGGTGAAGATCGGTCGGATGGCTGGCCAGTTCGCCAAGCCGCGCAGTTCCGATACGGAAACGGCTGGCGGACAAACGCTGCCGAGCTATCGCGGCGACATCATCAACGGCGCGGGGTTCACCCCCGAGGAGCGCGTGCCGGACCCGGCGCGAATGGAAGCCGCCTATTTCCAGTCGGCGGGGACGCTGAATCTCCTGCGCGCGTTCGCCGGCGGCGGCTACGCCGATCTGCACGAGGTGCATCGCTGGAACCTGGAGTTCGCCGCCCGTTCGCCGCTGGCCGCTCGCTACCAGGACCTCGCGCATCGCATCGACGAGACGCTTGCCTTCATGGCGGCTTGCGGCATGCACAGCGGCAACACGCCGCAAGTGCGGGAGGCTGATTTCTACACCAGCCACGAAGCGCTGCTGCTGCCCTATGAGCAGGCGCTGACGCGGGTCGAACTCGACCACGGGCGATTGGTACGCGTGTTCGGCGCATTTCCTGTGGGTCGGCGATCGCACCCGACAGCCGGACGGGGCGCATGTCGAGTTCCTGCGCGGGCGTCCGCAACCCGATCGGAATGAAGGTCGGTCCGGGCATGGACCCCGACGAACTGGTCGGCCTGCTGCGGATCTTGAACCCGGATGACGAGCCGGGCCGCATCACCCTCATCAGTCGCATGGGTGCCGAGCAGGTCGGAAGCCGGTTGCCCCCTCTGCTGCGGGCGGTGCAGCGCTCGGGTCGCCCGGTGGTGTGGCTGTGCGACCCGATGCACGGCAACACGGTCTCCACGGCGTCCAAGGTGAAAACCCGGAACTTCGACGCCATCCTCTCGGAGGTGCGAGGCTTCTTCGACGCCCATGCGGCCGAGGGCACCTGGGCGGGCGGCGTGCACGTGGAGATGACCGGGCACGACGTCACCGAGTGCGTGGGGGGCGCCCATCGGCTCACGGAGGCCGATCTCGGCGCGCGCTACGAGAGCTTCTGCGATCCGCGCCTCAACGCTGAGCAGTCGCTGGAACTCGCCTTCCTGGTGGCCGAGGAACTCAAGGCCCGTCGCGACCCGAGCCGCCGCGCGCCACCGATCGCGGCGCAGTAGCGCATGGCCGGGAAGGGGACCGGCGGGGTCGGCGCGGGCTTGGCCGCGGACATCGCCGCCCGGACCGACACGTATTTCAACCGGACCCGCGAGATCGCGTCCCGCTTCGGCGACAAGCGGGTGACGTATGCCGTGTTTCTTCGGCGTCCGGTGATTTCGGCGCCGAGGCTGGCGCTCGGCTGGTTGGAAACCGTCGCGGCCAGCCGCGGCGCGGCCCTCGATGTGGACCTGGTGTACCCGGAAGGCGCCTGGGTCGGCGCGGGCGAGCCGATCGCCTATATCACCGGGAGTTTCGTGGCACTCTCGGACTGCGAAACGATCCTGCTGCAGAAGCTCGGACCCGCCTGCGTCGCGGCGCACAACGCGTATCAGATGTGCATGTCGCTGCCCAAGGTCGCCTTCCTGGCGATGGAGGCGCGGCACTGCGCCGGGGCCGAGATGCAGGAGATCATGGCCTATGCCGCGTCCGTCGGCAGCGCCGCGGCGCAGCAGGAGGGTGCCTGCGGCTTCGTCGGCAACGCCAATGACGGCACGGCGCACTGGTTCGGCGCCCAGCGCGGGCTCGGCACCATGCCGCACTCGCTGATCGGCTACGCCGGCTCCACCGTGCGAGCGGCGGAGCTGTTTCGCGAAACCTACCCCGACGAGCCGATGACCGTGCTCGTCGACTATTTCGGCCGGGAGATCACCGACGCGCTCGCCGTGTGTGCCCGATTCCCGGAGCTCGCGGCAACCGGCCAACTCGCCTTCCGGCTCGACACGCACGGCGCCCGATTTCTGGAGGGGCTTGATCCTGCCGAAAGTTACGCCGTGCTCGAACGCCACGCCCCCGGCGCGATCCGCCGTTACCGCAGCGACGCCGAGCTTCGCTTTCTCGTCGGCACGGGCGTATCCGCCGCGGCGATCTGGCGGATGCGCGAAGCTCTGGACGCGGCAGGCTGCGGGCGCGTGCGGATCGTGGCCTCATCCGGCTTCGGTACCGAGAAGTGCCGGGTTATGGCGGACGCCCAAGCGCCCATCGACGTGGTGGGCACGGGCAGCTTCATTCCCGACCACTGGCACGAAACCTACGCCACGGCCGATATCGTCGAGTACCGATGGCTTGCCCATGGTGAAGGTCGGCCGAGAATTCCTGCTTAGGCGCAACGGCGATCGCAAGCGGGCCACGTAACGGCCGGGGGCACCGCCCCTGCTCGCCCGATTTGAGCGCGGCTAAACCGGGATCGGATGGGCTACGTAGCGGCTGATCAGCTCTGAGACGCCCTCGATCGGCTGGGGCCGGCTGAACAGGTAGCCCTGCACCTGGTTGCAACCTTCGGCTTCCAGGAAGGCGAATTGCTCCTCGGTTTCCACTCCTTCGGCGGTCACCGACATGCCGAGGGAGCGGCCGAGGCCGATTACCGCCCGCACGATCGCGATGCAGTCCTCGCGTTCGGACAGGTTGCGAACGAAGCTTTGGTCGATCTTGATCTTGTCGAACGGGAAGCGGCGCAGATAGCTCAGCGACGAGTAGCCGGTGCCGAAATCGTCCATCGATATCCGTATCTTATGCGCGCGCAGCTCGTGCAGGATCGCGAGGATCGCTTCGCTGTCCTGCAACAGCAGGGATTCGGTGATTTCGAGCTCGAGCCGGTGCGGCGGGAGCCCGGAGCGCTCCAGGACTTCGGCGACCTCGTCGGCTAATCTCGGATCCTTGAATTGCTCGGGCGAGAGATTGACCGCGACCTTCACGTAGTCCGGCCAGGTCATCGCATCGGCGCAGGCGCGCTCCAGCACCCATAGCCCGAGGGGCGCGATCATCCCGGTCTCCTCGGCGACCGAAATGAACTCCGCAGGCGCCACCATGCCGCGCGTGGGGTGCCGCCAGCGGACCAGGGCTTCGGCCCCATTCACGGCCCCCGTGCGCACCGAAACGACCGGCTGATAGTGGACCTCGAACTGGTGTTCAGCGAGCGCCAGCTTCAGATCGAGCTCGAGCCGCCGCCGCGCCTGGATGCGGGCGTCCATCTCCGCCTCGAAGAACCGGAACGTGCCGCGGCCTTCCGCTTTGGCCCGATAGAGCGCTATGTCGGCGCCCTTCAGGAGCTCGTCGGCGCTGGTCCGCTCGTCCGCAGTGAGCGCGATGCCGATGCTGGTGCCGACGGCGATCTCATGGCCGTCCACTTCGAACGGGTACGCCAGCGAGGTGATCACCCGTTCGGCCAGCAGCTTCGCTTGCTCGGGCTGACCGGTCGCACGCTGGACCACGGCGAACTCGTCGCCGCCCAGCCGGACCACGAGGTCCGATTGCAGCGTACAGTCGAGCAGGCGGGACGCTACCGCCAGCAGCAACGCATCGCCGACCCGGTGACCGAGCGAGTCGTTGACCAACTTGAAGTGGTCGAGGTCGATGCAGAGCACGGCCAGTCCCTCGCCTTGCCGCATTTCGCCCAGCGCATGGGTCGTGTGGTCGTGGAACAATAGGCGGTTGGGCAAGCCGGTCAGGGTGTCGTGCCGCGCCATGTGGGCGACCCGTTGTTCGGTGCGATGACGCTCTGTGACGTCGTCGTACGTCGCCACCCAGCCCCCGTCCGCCATCGATCGCCGTGCAACGGCGATAACACGCCCATCCTCGAGCACGCGTGTGAAAGCCGCGCTGGAGGCGCTGTTCCGTGCCTGCGCGGGTTCCGGCAATCCTTGCGGCAGGGCGGCGGTGATTTCCGACCCGGCGGTGGGAGCCCCGAACATCGCCGCGAACTGGTGATTGTGCAGCACGAGGCGGCCCCTGCGGTCCACCATGCACAAGCCCTGGGTCAAGTGCCTCAGCGCCGTCTCTGCAAGCGGGCGCCCCGGGCGGAACTTCCACCCAGTCCGGCCCAGCATGCCAGGAAGGTTTGCCGCGCGGCGCAGGGCGAGGCGAAGAAGGCAGCAGGTGAGGAAGACGGCGGCGCCCACTCCGAGCACGGCGAGGTTGGAAGCGGCGGCGACCATCGCCGCCCCAACACAGACGGACAAAGCGAGCAGGCAGAGAAGCGAGGCCTTGGCGCGAACCGGCATGGTCGAACGCTAAACGGTGTTTGTTGCGAACTCCTGAAGGCGTTGACTATCACAGGTTGAGCGTCGCACCGAGAACTTCCGGCCTGCGTCGCCGGGATGCCCCGCGTGGCGCACGCGCGTTGAATCGGACGTCACGGCAGCCTAGCTTCGCGCGATGTTAAGCTTGGATGCGATCGCCCAGGCCGCCGCGGGCTTTCGCCCATGACGGACCTGTTTGCGCCCGAAGGGGGGTGGCGCGTCCGTATCCTCGACCTCAGCGGCGCGTCCGAGGACAACGTTGTCGAGGAGGTCGGCGGGTTTCCGACCCTGATGCAAGCCAACGCCTTCGCCCGGGCGTATGTGCGTGACTCGGTGGAACGATGCCGTGCCGGCGGCATGAACCCGAAGGACGTCCTCGAGGCTTGGTTCGCCTATGGCGAGGACGCCGAGGTCATGGACGCAGGCGAGGGCGGGTGGCGGAGCGGTACCGAACTCGGTGACTTCGTCGATCGGCCCGCGGGCGAGGAGGAGCGGAACTGGCGCGTGCTCGACCCGAGGCTGATGGACGAGGGCGAAGCGGGCGAGGAATGACCGGCAGGCCGATCGGTACGCTTCGCCCCTAGTCCGACCGGCCTGCTCCACGTCGGCAATGCCCGCCTGGCGCTGGCCAACTTCCTGTTCGCTCGCCGCCACGAGGGCGTGTTCATCCTGCGCATCGACGACACCGATCTCGAACGGAGCCGTCCCGAGCATGAACAGGCGATCGCGCACGACCTGGGCTGGCTCGGGCTCCATTGGGACGAGAGGTTCCGTCAATCCGATCGGCTGGAGCACTATGCCGCCGCAGCCGAGCGGCTGAAGCAGGCAGGGCGACTATACCCCTGTTTCGAGACCGAGGCGGAGCTGCGCGCCAAGCGGGAGCAGCGGGTGCGCCGGGGCCAGGCCCCAGTGTACGACCGGGCGATGCTGAAGCTGACAGCCGAGCAGCGCGCGGCTGCGGAGGCGGGCGGCAAGCGGCCGTATTGGCGCTTCCAGCTTTCGAGCCAGACGGTCGGCTGGAACGATCTCGTGCTGGGCCGGCGCCAGGTGAAGCTGCCCTCGGTTTCGGACCCCGTGCTGATCCGCACCGACGGCACCCCGCTCTACACGTTCACGAGCGTGGTGGACGACATCGCCTGCGGCGCGACGCACCTCATCCGCGGCGAGGATCACGTGAGCAACACGGGCGTACAGATGGACCTGTTCGCCGCCCTTGGCGCCCCTGCGCCGGCGTTTGCCCACCTGCCGCTCCTGGTCGATGCGGACGGCGGCAAGCTGTCCAAGCGGATCGACAGTCTCACCTTGCGCGGGCTGCGCGGCGACGGCATCGAGCCGATGGCGCTCACCTCCTACCTCGCCCGGCTCGGCACGTCGGACGATCCTGAGCCGCTGTCGCTCGAGGCATTGATCGGGCAGTTCGACCTTGGGCGTGTCTCGCATTCGGCGGCCCGGTTCGACGTGCGGCAGCTGCTCGCGCTGAACCGGCGCGTGTTACACAGCGTGCCGTTCGCCGCCGTGGCCGATCGCTTGCCTACGGGTGCCACGGAAGCATTCTGGCGCGCGGTGCGCGGCAACCTCGATCTGCTCAACGAGGCGCGGGGCTGGTGGGACGTGGTGGCCGGCACCATCGTGCCGCCGGTCATCGAGGGGGAAGGGGAATACCTGCGACTGGCGCTCGACCTGCTTCCCGCCGAGCCGTGGGATGGGCAGGTTTGGCCGGCCTGGACGGGCGCGTTGCGCGAGCGGACCGGGCGTAAGGGCCGCCCGCTATATCATCCCTTGCGGCTCGCCCTGACCGGCGAGGAGCACGGGCCGGAGCTGCGTGAGTTGCTACCGCTGATGGGTCGCGCGAGAGCGGCGGAGCGGCTCAAGGCGGCCGCGGCCTGATCCGGTCTCCCCGCCGACTACGTTCGTAGGAATAAAAGGTCTTGGCTGTGACGGCGGTCACAGCGCGCGCGAACTGGACGGAGGACAATGAGCGTGCGGATGGTGGTCATCCGGAAGAGCGGAGGATCGACCAATGTGCCGTTCCCTCATCGCCGTTTTAGCAGTTGTAGGTCTGATTGGCTGGCAGTGGCAGCGGGTCGGCGTCTCCAACGAGATCCGGCCGGTGCGCAGCGCCTACGATACTGCGGTGAACCGCCATCACGGTGCCGAATCCCTCCGGCGCGCTATTTCGCCCCGACAGGCGCTGTCTTGGACCGATGCAGGATACACGGTCGGCGCCGACACCGCCGGTCTGGAGCAGGGCAGTCGCCACGTTGCTGACGCCGAGACGACCTAACGCGCCGTCGAGGGAGCCAACCCGACCCGCGTCGATGTTGCTCGCGAGCGACCGCGATGCCGATGCTTGGCATCGCGGTCTTTAGTTAAAGGAGCTTTGTCTCCCGCAAACTCTCACCGCACCTTCGGATCGGCGTAGCGGCTCAACCCGGCCGGTCGCCGGCGAGGGTGATCCGGTGCATGACACGGCGGAACCCGTGATAGTCGTTCACCGGGTTGTGCTGGGCGCAGCGATTGTCCCAGAACGCGACCGAGCCCGGCTTCCACTCGAAACGGCAGGTGAACTCCGGCCTCACCTGGTGATCGAACAGGAAACGCAGCAACCCCGCACTCTCCGCCTCCGTCCAGCCCACGAAGCGGCTGGTGTGCGCCACGTTGACGTAGAGCGCCCGCCGGCCCGTCTCGGGATGGGTGCGCACTACCGGATGCTCGGCCGCGAGGGTCCGCCGCGCCGCCTCCGTCCCGTCCGACTTCACCCTGTCCTCGCGGGTGCGGGTCACGTCGGCCTTGGCGCTGTCGCTCACGGCGGAAAGCCCGTCGAGCACCCGTCGGAGGGCCGGGGAGAGCGTCTCGTAGGCGAGGTACTGGTTGGCGAACAACGTGTCCCCGCCATAGGAGGGCAGCTCACGGGCCGCGAGTAGGGTGCCCATCGGCGGCTCTTCCAGATAGCTCGTGTCCGAGTGCCAGATGCCGCCGAAATTGGTGGTCTCGTGCTCGAGCTTGGCCACCCGGATGATCTCGGGGAAGCCCTCGATTCCTTTGACGAACGGGTACTCGACCGTCCGGCCGAACCGCTTGGCAAATTGCAGGAAGCGGTCGTCGGGCAGCGGGTCCTGGTCGCGGAAGAAGATCACGCAGTTGTCGAGCAGCGCCCGCCGGATTGCCCCGATCGTTTCTTCCGGCAGCTCGTCCGCGATGCGAACACCAAGGACCTCGGCCCCGATCGAGCCCGCGATTCGGTTGACCTCGATGGGCGTATTGCGCATTCCCTGCCTCCCCTACTGAAAAAGCCTAGCGCCGGAACGCGAGGTGGCCAATGACGGCCGTTGCGTCGGTCGGCGGCATGGCGGAGAAGTCGGGCAATGCCCGCGGCACTGCATCTCACCAATAGCCGAACCCGCCGGAAGGAGCGGTTCGAGCCGATCGATCCCGCGCATGTCCGCATTTATGTCTGCGGGCCGACCGTCTACGACCTCGCCCATATTGGCAACGCCCGGCCCATGGTGGTGTTCGATGTGCTCGCGCGGCTGCTGCGGGCCTTGTATCCGCGCGTGACGTATGTGCGGAACATCACGGACATCGACGACAAGATCAACGCACGGGCACGGGAAAGCGGCGAGCCGATCGCCGCGATCACCGCCCGCACGACCGCCGACTTCCATGCCGACATGGCCGCCCTCGGCGTGCTGCCTCCCGACGAGGAGCCGCGGGCGACCGGGCACATCCCGGAGATGATCGACCTGATCGAGCGGCTGATCGCCGCTGGACACGCCTATGCCGCGGAAGGCCACGTGCTGTTCGCGGTCGCGAGCTTTGCGGAATACGGTCGCCTGTCCGGCCGCAGCCCCGACGAACTCCTGGCCGGAGCGCGGGTCGAGGTCGCCCCTTACAAGCGCGACGCCGGCGACTTTGTGCTGTGGAAACCCTCGGAGCCGGACGAGCCGGGCTGGGACAGCCCGTGGGGCCGCGGCCGGCCCGGCTGGCACATCGAGTGCTCGGCGATGTCCTGGCGCTATCTCGGCGAGACTTTCGATATCCACGGCGGCGGTCGTGACCTCTTGTTCCCGCACCATGAGAACGAGGCGGCGCAGAGCCTGTGCGCATTTCCCGGCAGCCATTTCGCCCGCTACTGGCTGCACAACGGAATGCTGCGGGTCGGTGGCGAGAAGATGTCAAAGAGCCTCGGCAACTTCTTGACGATCCGTGACGTGCTGGCCATGGCGCCGGCCGAGGCGGTGAGGCTGCTGCTGCTACGCTCCCATTACCGGGCGGAGCTTGATTTCTCCGACTACGGCCTGGCCGAGGTGCGGCGGGAACTTGATCGCTTCTACCGCGCGCTGGAGCGGCATCCGGGCGCGGCGAGCGGCCCCCTCCCGGAAAGTGTGGCGGAAGCGTTATGCGACGATATCAACACGCCGCTCGCGATTACGTCGATGCACGCGCTTGCCGATGCGGCGCTTGCCGGAGATGGACAAGCGGCTTCGGGCCTGCGCGCTTCGGGATCAATGCTCGGCGTCCTACAAGCCGATCCGGCCGGCTGGTTTCAAGGCGATGAGGCCAATTCGGCCTGGATCGAGCGTGCCATTGCCGAACGGCTCGCTGCTCGGAAGGGGCGCGACTTCGCGCGCGCCGATGCGATCCGCGCGGAATTAAGCGCGCAAGGCATCGTGCTGGAGGACGGCCCGCAGGGCACGACGTGGCGTCGCGCCTCGTAACCGGAGAAAACCATGCGATTTGCCCTCGCTTTCGCGGCCGGCCTGATGCTGGCACAACCCGCTTACGCCCAGACGACGGAACACGATCACACCGGTCCAGCGACGGCATCCCCGGCCGACAAGGCTCTGAAAGACGCAATGTCGAAGATGCACGCGACGATGGATGTGCCGCTCACCGGAGACCCGGATGCCGACTTCGTCGCTATGATGATCCCGCATCACCAGGGCGCAATCGAGATGGCCGAGGTCGAGTTGCAGTACGGCAAGGATCCGCAGATTCGCCGGCTTGCCCACGCGATCGTCGCCGCGCAGAGGGAAGAGCTTGCGCAGATGCGCCGTTGGCAGGCACGGCGCGGGCAGAAGCACGCCCAGTGACCGGCCGCGACGGCGGGGCCGAGCTTGCGCCGCTTGGCAACAGCCCGATCGTGATCCTGGTCCGTCCGCAGCTTGCCGAGAACGTCGGCGCCGTCGCGCGGGCGATGGGCAATGGCGGCCTGTTCCATCTTCGGCTGGTCGCACCCCGCGACGGATGGCCGCAGGAAAAGGCGTGGCGCAACGCTTCGGGCGCGGACCGCATCCTCGATGCGGCGACCATCCACCCGAACTTGGCGGACGCGGTGGCCGACATGCATCGCGTATTCGCCACCTGTCCGCGGCCGCGGCACGTCGTCAAGCCGATCCTCACCGCCCGTGGTGCCGCGGCCGAGCTTCGGCTGGTCTCGGCGCGCGGCCTGCGCGCCGCGATCCTATTCGGCCCCGAGCGGGCCGGGCTCGACAACGACGATCTCGCGGCCGCTGACGCCCTGGTGCGCATCCCCCTCAACCCCGGTTTCATGTCGCTCAACCTGGCGCAGGCTGTGATGGTGGTCGCTTATGAGTGGTGGACAGCGACCGAGGAGACGTTGCCGCGCACCTTCATGACCAACGAGAGCGCGGTCGCGACCAAGGCCGAGCTCGAGAATTTCCTTGCCCACATGACGGCCGAACTCGACGCATGCGGTTTCCTGCGCAATCTCCCGAAGCGCCCTGGCATGGTGCGCAACATCCGCCACTTCTTCGAGCGCGGTGAAGCGACGCAACAAGAACTGCGCACGCTTCACGGCATCGTCACGGAGCTCGCGCATGGACGGCGCCAACTTGGCCGGCTCGAGAAGTCGAAGCAGACTGACGTCCGCGAAGAACGATGAGGTAGCTCCGATGCCCGAAGCGCCGCGCCCCGAGGACGCCCCGCTGCTGGTTGCCATCGCGGATGGGCGCGCGACGGTGACCTTGAACCGCCCGGCGATGCACAACCGGCTTGATACGGCCGACCTCGAGGCGCTCGACGGCGCGCTCCGCCACATCGACGCCAATCCCGAAGTGCGGGTCGTGGTGCTGACCGCGAACGGGCGCAGCTTCTGTGCGGGATACGACCTCGGCAGCCTTGCCGCAGGTGCGGCGGGCGAGGCGCCCGTCACCGAACGCTTCTCCTTCGCGGCCCTGATCGATCGACTGGAAGCCATGCGCGCCCCGACTATCGCGGCGCTGAACGGCGGCGTGTACGGCGGCGGCACCGATCTCGGTCTCGCCTGCGATTTCCGCATCGGCGTTGCGCAGACGCGCATCATGATGCCCGCCGGGCAGATCGGGCTGCACTATTACGCGTCCGGCATTCGGCGCTACGTCACGCGCATGACGCCGGGGGCGGCGAAGCGATTGTTCCTGCTGGGCGAGACGCTGGACGCGGCCGAGATGCTTCGCGTCGGCTATCTCGACGAGATCGTGCCCGACCTTGCGGCGTTGCGCGCGAGGGTGGATGCGATCGCCACCTTGCTCGCCAACGCGCCTAGTGCGGATGTCATCCAAAGCATGAAACGCGCGATCAACCGCATCGCCGACGCAAACATGGACCCTGCGGAGGCCGATGCCGCATCTGCCGCTAGCCGGCGGTCGCCGGTCGTCGCGCAGGCCGTGGCCGCCCGGCTTGCCGCGCGGCGTAAGTGAGCGCAGCACGGCTCGCCGTCGACATCGGCGGTACGTTTACGGACCTCGCCCTGGAACACGCCGGCGGCCGGGCGACCTTGAAGGTGCTCACCACGCCGGCTACCCCCGAACGGGGCGTGATCGACGGAGTGCAGGCAATCCTGCGTGAGACGGGACTGGCACCCGCCGACATCGGCGTGGTGATCCACGGCACGACGCTCGCCACCAACGCCATCATTGAGCGCAAGGGAGCCCGCACCGCGCTGCTCACCACGCAAGGCTTTCGAGACGTCCTCGCGATGGGCAACGAAAGCCGTTACGACCAGTACGATCTCAACATCGTGCTGCCCGAGCCGCTGGTGCCGCGTTACCTGCGCCTGCCGGTGCCGGAACGGCTCGACAACGAGGGCAACGTGCTCCTCGCGTTGGACGAGGATGCCGTGCGGGCGCTGGTGCCGGTGCTCCGGCGCGAGGGCGTGGAAAGCGTCGCCGTCGGCCTGCTGCACGCTTTCGTCAACCCGGCGCACGAGCGCCGCGTGCACGACATCCTCGCCGCCGCCTTGCCCGACATGCCCGTTTCGCTCTCGTCCGAGGTGTCCCCTGAGATGCGCGAATGGGAGCGCTTCTCCACCACGGCCGCTAATGCCTACGTGCAGCCGCTGATGGCGCGCTATCTGCGCCGGTTGGAAGCCGAACTGCGGCAACTGGGCGTGACCGCGCCGCTCTACCTCATGCTTTCGGGCGGCGGACTGACCACGGTGGAAACCGCCTGCCGGTTTCCGATCCGCCTCGTGAAGTCGGGGCCCGCCGGCGGCGCCATTTTCGCCGCCCATATCGCCCGGCAATGCGGGCTCGACCGCGTACTGTCGTTCGACATGGGCGGCACCACGGCGAAGATCTGCCTGATCGAGGGTGGGACGCCGCGCACGTCCCGCGCCTTCGAGATCGCCCGCGTAGGGCGGTTCCGCAAGGGTTCCGGCCTGCCGCTCCGCATCCCGGTGATCGAGATGGTGGAGATCGGTGCGGGCGGCGGTTCGCTCGCGCGCACCGACGCGATGGGTCGCATCCTGGTCGGACCCGAGAGCGCCGGCGCCGATCCCGGCCCCGCCTGCTATGGACGCGGCGGCACGCGCCCGGCGGTGACGGACGCCAATCTCCTGCTCGGCCGATACGACCCGGCGCGCTTTGCCGGCGGGAGCATGGCGCTCGATGAGGACGCGGCACGCGACGCGCTCACCCGTGAGGTCGGCGGCAAGCTTGAGCTGGACGCAGCGATGGCCGCACTTGGCGTGGTCGAGGTGGTGGACGAGGCGATGGCCAACGCCGCGCGCGTCCACGCGATCGAGAGCGGTGCCACGCACGAAGGCCGCACCCTGATCGCGTTCGGCGGCGGCGGTCCGGTCCATGCCTACCGGATCGCGGAGAAGGTCGGCATCACGCATGTCTTGGTGCCGTCCGGCGCGGGGGTCGGCAGCGCGATCGGCTTTCTGCGCGCGCCGTTCGGCTACGAGGTCGTGCGCAGCCTGTACCAGCGCTTCCGGCACTTCGACCTGGACGCCGTCAACGAACTGCTGGGCGACATGGAGCGTGAAGCGCTCGACGTTGTCGCGACCGGCAGTGGAGGCGCTCCGGCAACGCAGGTGCGCACCGCGTTCATGCGCTATGTCGGGCAAGGCCATGAGATCCCCGTTCCCTTGCCGGCGCGCGCGCTTGGCGCGGACGACGTCACGGCCATCCGCGCAGCGTACGACGAAGCCTACGCGAGATTCTACGATCGGCCGGTACCTGGGTCGGACGTGGAAATCATGAGCTTTTCCCTGCTCGTTGCCACGACCGCGGCTGAGGCCGTCTCGCCCGAGATGTCTTCCACAAGGGAAGCGGGGAAACAGAGCGCTCGTCTCGTCGAGGAAAGCGGGCGCACGCAGCAGGTGCGCGACACCGCGACCGCGATAGTCGCGGACTGGCCGGTGCATGATCGCGCCATGCTTGCGCCCGAGGCCAGCATCGCGGGTCCGGCAATCATCGCCGAGGACGAGACCTCGACCCTGGTCGGCCCCGGCTGGCGTGCCAGCCTCGATCGGTGGGGATACATCGAACTCTCGCGGGAGCCGACGTAGTGGCAAATGAAACGGGCGCCCTTGCGCGCATCCAGCGGCAGGTGATGTGGGACCGGTTGATCGCGGTGGTGGAGGAGCAGGCGCAGACCATGATCCGCACCGCGTTCTCGACCACGGTGCGCGAGGCGGGCGATCTTTCGGCCGGCATCTTCGACATGCAGGGCCGCATGATGGCTCAGGCCGTCACCGGGACGCCCGGCCACGTCAACTCGATGGCGGAAAGTGTCGGGCACTTCCTTGCCAAGTTCGCGGCGGCGACGATGCGCCCGGGTGATCATTACATCACCAACGACCCGTGGCTCGGCACCGGGCATCTGCACGACCTCACCGTGGTGACCCCGGCGTTCCTGAACGGGCAGATGGTCGGGCTGTTCGCCAACACTGCGCACGTGATCGACGTGGGCGGCCTCGGCATGGGGCCGGAAGGGCGCTCGGTGTTCGAGGAAGGGTTGTACATCCCGATCGTGAAATGTTTCGAGCAAGGCCGGCCCAACGAGACGTTCTTCGACTTCCTGCGGGCCGGCTCGCGCCTGCCGGTCGAGCTGGAAGGCGATGTCTACTCGCTTTGCGCCTGCAACGACGCTGGAGCCAAGCGTCTTGCGGAAATGATGGGCGAGTTCGGCATGACCAGCCTCGACCCGCTCGCCACCTTCATTTTCGACAGTTCGCGGGACGCAACGTTGGCCGAGATCGCCCTGCTGCCGCGGGGAACGTACCGGGCGGAAATCGGTTCGGACGGCTACGACGAGCCGCTCGTGCTGCGCGCAGCGATGACGGTGTCCGAAGGCGCGATCGCGGTCGACTACGCAGGGACATCGGGCTTGGCCTCGCGCGGCATCAACGTGCCGCCCGCCTACACGCGGGCCTATTCCTGCTTCGGCATCAAGGTCGTCGTGGCCCCTGCCGTGCCGAACAACTGGGCCAGCCTCGCGCCGTTTCGCATCACGATCCCGGAGGGCTGCATACTGGCGGCCCCGCGCCCGTATCCGGTGTCGGTCCGCCACGTCATCGGCCATCTGCTGCCCGACCTGATGATGGGCTGCTTGCATCAGGCCGTGCCCGACCGCGTGGCGGCCGAGGGCGCAGCAGCGCTGTGGAACCCTCCGCTCCGCGGCGGCGCGCAGGTGTCGGGGCAGGCGCGCGGCAATCGGCCGGTGATCGCCGATTTCGAGATCATCACCTTCAACTCCGGCGGCACGGGCGCGCGCCCCTGCCTCGACGGGCTGGACGCGACGGCGTTTCCCTCCGGGGTGCGGACCATGCCGGTGGAGGCAACGGAGAACGTCGCTCCCGTCGTGTTCTGGCGCAAGGAACTGCGCCCCGACAGCGGCGGTGCTGGACGGACCCGGGGCGGCTGCGGGCAGATCATGGAGATCGGCACCAAGGGCGACCTCGAGTTCGCCGTCAACGCGACGTTCGACCGCGTGCTGCCATGCGCCGAAGGGGCGGGACGGCGGCGAGGACGGAGCCGCGGGGCAGGTGCGGCTGAAATCTGGGGCATCGCTGCGCCCCAAGGGCTTTCAGATCATCCCAGACGGCGACCGGCTGGTGCTGGAACTCGCCGGCGGCGGCGGGATGGGTGACCCGGCCGAGCGCGACCCGGCGCTGGCCGAGCGGGACGTGCGGGACGGCCTCGTATCCAGCTGATCTGCCGACCGCGAATGAGCGGGAAAATGCCGCGCGAGGCTAACCGGCAACCAGCGTCCGGGTACTCCGGGTGTCGCTCGATGTAGCTGGCGATGAACTCGCAGCGCGGCACCACCTTCTGGCCTTCGGCGCGCGCGTGCTCCAGCACCGCTTTGGCCAGTCGCGAGCCGATGCCGCGGCCTTCCAGCGCTTCAGGCACTTCCGTGTGAATCAGCACCAGCGCTTCGGGGCGACGCTCGGTCCTGTACGAACGCCACAGCGCCGTCGACCGCGAGTTCGTAGCGGTGCAAAGCCGGGTTGTCGGTCAGGCCGTCCATTGGCGTATCCTCCTATGGCGCTCTGCCGGGAGATAGTGCCGATGCCCCTACGCTGCGACCTCATCCTCCGCCAGGCCACGGTGTTTGACGGCAGCGGCGGCCCGCGCCGCGTGGCGGACGTCGCGGTCAGCGGCGAACGGATCGTCGGCGTGGGCGATCTCGGGGCCGCGACCGCGGATCGCGACGTGGACGCCAGCGGCCTGGCCCTCGCTCCTGGCTTCATCGACGCCCACACGCACGACGACCGCGCCGTGCTGGAAGGGCCGGCCTGCATGCTGTGCAAGATGTCGCAGGGTGTGACCACCGTCGTGGTCGGCAATTGCGGCATCAGCCTGTCGCCCACGCGGATGGCCGCACGCCCGCCGCCGCCCTTGGACCTCCTCGGCGACGAGAGCTGGTGGCGCTTCGGCAGCTTCGGCGAGTATGCGGAGCAACTGGGGCGCAGTCCCGCACCGGTGAACACGTATGCGCTGATCGGCCACATGTCGCTCCGGATGGAGGCGATGGGCGGCGACACGCAGCGCCCGGCGACTGACGCCGAGGCCGCGCGCATGGCGGCACGGCTAGCCGAGGCGTTGGCGGAGGGCGCGTCGGGCTTTTCCACCGGTCTCTATTACCCGCCCAACATGATGGCGCCGACCGGCGAGGTGATCGCGGTGGCCGAGGCGCTGCGCGGCGCCGGTGGCGTCTACGTGACGCACATGCGGGACGAAGCGAACGAGGTGCTGGCGTCCATCGAGGAAACGCTGAGCATCGGCAGGGCCGCCGGCGTACCCGTGGTCATCAGCCACCACAAGTGCTCGATGCCGGAGAATTTCGGGCGCTCGGCCGAGACGCTCCCAGCGATCGACGCGGGCGCCCGCCGCCAGAAGGTGGATTTCGACGTCTACCCCTACCCGGCGGGTTCCACGGTGCTGATCCCTGACCGGGTGCGCGCCGATGTGCCCGTGCGGGTGACGTGGTCCGACCCCCATCCGGCGATGGCCGGCCGGATGCTCGACGAGATCGCGCAGGACTGGGGACTTGGGCTGCAAGAGGCGGCCGAGCGGCTCGCCCCGGCGGGCGGCGTGTTCCACCAGATGGACGAGGCCGACGTTCGCCGCATCCTGGCCCATCCGCGCGCCATGATCGGTTCGGACGGCCTGCCGCACGATGCCTTCCCGCACCCTCGCCTGTGGGGGACGTTCCCGCGCGTGCTCGGCCATTACGCCCGCGAGCTTGGGCTGTTCACCCTGGAAGCCGCCGTCCACAAGATGACGGGCCGCACCGCCGCCGTGTTCGGGATGACCGACCGAGGCGAGGTGCGAGAGGGGGCTTATGCCGACCTCGTGCTGTTCGACCCCGATCGGGTCCGCGACGCGGCGACCTACGAGGCGCCGACCCGCCCCGCCGAGGGCATCGTCGAAACATGGGTCAACGGCCAGTCGGCGTTCCGGCAGGGCGCCGCAACGCAAGCCCGGGCAGGACGGCTCCTCACGCGCGGGCGGGAGTGAGCGGGAGCTTGCGTTCGAGGTTGGGCAGAAACACCGCGAGCAAGCCGATCGCAGGGAGGAAGGCGCAGACGTGGTACACCACCTCGATGCCTGTCCGGTCGGCGAGTAGTCCGAGCACAGCGGCTCCGAGCCCTCCCATGCCGAAGGCGAACCCGAAGAACAGGCCGGAAATCGCGCCGACCTTCCCGGGGACCAGTTCCTGCGCGTAGACGATGATTGCCGAGAATGCCGATGCGAGGATCAGGCCGATCACTACGCTGAGCACGCCGGTCCAGAGCAGGTTGGCGTAGGGCAGCAAAAGGGTGAACGGCAGCACGCCGAGGATCGAGCCCCAGATCACGTATTTGCGCCCGATCCGGTCGCCGATCGGCCCGCCGGCGAACGTCCCGACTGCGGCCGCGGCCATGAAGGCGAACAGGTGCAACTGTGCGTTCTCGACCGACACGCCGAAGCGTTGAATTAGGTAGAACGTGAAGTAGCTGTTGAGGCTGGCCATATAGAAATACTTGGAAAACAAGAGGGTCAGCAGGATGCCGATGGTGACGGTGACCCGCGCTTTTGGCAGCCCAACGCTGCCTACCGCCGCACGAGCGCGCGTGCGCTTGGACGACACCTGGGCGCGATACCAGTGCCCGACATTGAACAACACCAGCATCGCGAGCAGGGCCACTGCCGAGAACCAGGCCACCCGCCCTTGGCCGCCCGGCACAACGACGAAGGCGGCCAGCAGCGGCCCCATCGCGGAGCCCGCGTTGCCGCCCACCTGGAAAATCGACTGCGCGAGGCCGAAGCGTCCGCCCGAGGCCATCCGCGCGACGCGCGACGATTCCGGGTGGAACACCGAAGAGCCCATCCCGATCAATCCCGCGGCAAGAAGCAAAGCCGCATAGTTCGAAGCGACCGACAACAGCAACAGCCCGATCAGGGTGAACCCCATCCCGAACGCCAGCGAGTAGGGCATCGGCTTGCGGTCGGTGTAGACGCCCACCACCGGCTGCAATAGCGACGCGGTGCACTGGAACACGAGGGTGATGAGCCCGATCTGCGCGAAGCTGAGTGCGTAGCTGTCCTTGAGGATCGGGTAGATCGCCGGCACCAGCGACTGGATCAGGTCATTGAGCCCGTGCGAGAAGCTGATCGCGGCGAGCACGGTGAACGCGGTCCCGGTCGCGGCGCGACGTCCGATAGCAGCTTCACTCATCTTCCGGCGAATCCCCGTCTGCAATGCTGCCATATTGTGGGAGGCGGACGGGTTCTGGAACCCGCATGGGCGGGACGCAGGTTTGCGCCCCGGTGGCTGGGTCGCGCCGACCAAGCGGGCGAGCAACCGGGGCGGCCGGCTGCCGTTGGCACCCTTTCAAGCGGAGGGCGAGCGAATGGCGGAGCAGTCGAGCCGAACAACGGGCAACGATCCGGTCGAAGGCCTCGATCCGGGTGGCACTCGGAGCACGCGCCCAGGCAAGCGCGACGCAACTGGGCCAAAAACCGAACAGCGCGTGCAGTCGGGCGACGAGAACGACGACCCGCAGCGCCAGCCGGAGCCGCCGCGTAGTCCCTAGCCGCTGCTATTGCTGCGCGTCACGCGCGGGCAGCATGCCAATATAACCGGCGATATCCGCGTACCAGACGTTTCCTGCGCGGTCGATCGTCAGCGTGTAGGGGCGCGCTTGCGGCCGGGGTAGGCGGAAGCGGACTACATGCCCGTCCCGGAGCCGGCCCAGGCTGCCTTCGCGCAACATGCCGAACCACACGGCCCCGTCCGGCGCGACGGCAAGGCCTGACAGCCCGGTTGCCTGCCCGCCGACCGGGAACTCCTGGAATTGGCCGCCCGCCAAGCGGCCGATCGCGTCGGCTCGATACTCGACGAACCACACCGACCCGTCCGAGCCCACAGCCACATCGGACGGCACCGCGCCGGCACGCGGCAGATCGAACGCCTTTACCGCGCCGTCGGTGCCGATGCGCAGGATCTGGTCGCCGGATTGCAGGCTTGCCCAGGCCGTGCCGTCCGCCGCCGTCGCGACCCCATACGGTCCACCACGCGGCAAATCGTAGATGTGGCGGACCAGCTGACCGGCCCGAAGCTCGGTGATGCTGTATCCGGTCTCCTCGGCAAACCAGACCGCGCCGTCCGTGCCGACGGCCAGCCGGCCGAGCCGGACGCTCATCGTGTCGAGCGGAAACCGTGTGACCTCGCCCCCGGGCGTGACGCGGGAAATGGCGTGGGCGGCGTTGTCGGTGAACCAGGCGCTGCCGTCGGATGCGGCGGCCAGGCCGACGGGCTCTACGGCCTTCACGCCGGTGTTGAAGAACGAGATGCGGCCGTCGCTCAATCGGCCGATCGCGTCGACGAGGTCGATCGTGAACCAGATGCTGCCATCGGGGCCGGCCGCGATCGCGGTCGGCATCTGTGAACCATCATGGATAGGGTATTCCACGAAATGCGAAGCGGGGCCGGCCTCGCGGAGCAGGGCGAGGAGGCCGATCGCAAGGACCGCCACCCCTCCGATCGCGGCCATCAGCCATCGAAGGCGAATGCGGGGGCGAGCCCGCCCCAGGGCTGCGCTCATCGGGCCGAGCTCGCAGGGTTGCTCATCGTGCCACGTCAGCCATCGCGTCCCGCCGCCGCGCGAGCCAAGCAACCAACGTCCCGCCACTGAGCAGCAGGAACGCCAAAAACGCCGCGCCGCCGATCAGGCTGACCCGGTCGGCGCGGGCCAGCAGATTGCTGCCCTCCACCGCATTCCGCCACACTTCCGGATAGGGGATAAGCGAATAGACCACGTAAAGCGTGCTTGGGCTCGACGGATCGCGCGCGAGCGTCCCGGCCTCGAGATGGACCGGCAGGTTGCCTTCCTGGAGCGTCCAGTGCTCGCCCGCGTCGGTGCTGCGGTAGGTTCCGCGATGCGTCGCCACGACCAAGGTCCGAGCCTCGGGGTCGGCGGCGATGCTTCGCACCGTTGTCCGTGGCTCGGGCAGATTGCTGCCGACCGTCCTCCAGGAAACGCCGCCATCGTCGCTGACGTGGAGCCGGTCGTTCGCTGCGACCCAGAGCCGGTTCGCCGCGGCGGGATCGGTCGTTACGGTGTCCAGCGGTTCCCGAGCATCGCTCACTGCCTGCCGCCGCCAATGCCGCCCGGCATCGGTGCTGGCCATTAGCTCGCCCCCGGAGATCACGAACACCGTCTCGACTGGCTGCCGCAGCACGGCAAGCGCGGTCATGCCGCGTTCACCGCCGGGATCGCCGGGCAAAGCCGTAAACTCCGCCCCGCCGTCATCGCTGCGGTAGAGCTGTTCACGGCCCAGCAGATAAACCCTGCCGGGCACGCTGCCGAAGGTGATCGCACGCGCGGGCGTCGCGCCCAGGGGGGCGGCGAGTTGCCGCCAGCCTCCGCCAGCGAAGCGATAAACGCCGCCCGGCGCGGCGCACAAGGCCGTCGCGCCATCAGGCGCGAAGGCGACGGCGAACGCCGCACCGGCGATCAGGCCCGGCGCTTCCGGCGTCCAGCTTCGCCCGCCATTGACCGAGCCGAACAGTCCGGTGTCGGTGCCCATCAGCAAGTGATGCGGGTCGCTCGGGTCCACGGCAACGATGAGCGCCGCGCTGAGGAATAGCCCGATATCAGCGTTCAGCCAGGAATCGCCCATGCTGCGGGAGCGAAACACTCCGCCGTAGGCGCTTGCGTCGTGCGGCAGGGCTGGAGACGGCACGGAAGCCAAGACCAGCATCAGCACGAACACGGCGGCGCAGCATCTGAACGTGCGCGGCACGGTTTGGGCGGGCGACAATCCGCCCGCCCTCAACCACGATGGCCCGACAGCGCTACGGATGACGGGACTTTTCGCCGGGCGCCAGAGCGATCTCGGCCATCCGGGAGCCGTTGGGGCCGACCCACGAGTTCTTCGTGAGCGGATACTTGTCGGTGTACGAGAGTGGCTCGTGCGCCGAAACGCAGTTCTGATAGCCGCCGGTGATCTTGTAGCATTTCTCATAGGCCAGGAATTGCTGGACCGTGTCGGTCTGCTGAATGTTGGCCGGCATCCAGTCGCGGATGCCTTCCCACGACGAGAAGGCGTCGGAGCCGAAAACCAGCTTGCCGACGGAGGTTGGCACTTCCAGCAGTTGGGAGCCGGCGGTGTGAGCCCGGAAGGCTGGGTGGATGACGACGCCCGGCATGATTTCCATCTCGCCGTCGACGATGACGGCCTGTCCGTGCAGAACCTTGCCGTAGATCTGCTCGACGGTCAGCGGCTCGTAGCCGCAGGCAGGCGAGCGGAAGCAGCCGCCCTTGGTGGTGTTGACGGCGCTGATATGCGGGTTGGGATAGTTCAGCGCCCACTCGATCCCGCGCAACTCTTCGCGCTGGACATAGAGCGTGGCATTCGGGAAATCGCAGAGTTGCCCGGCGTGATCCCAATGCCCATGGCCGATGATGATCTTCTTCACGTCGCCCGCATCGAAGCCGAGGAGCTTCAGTTCCTCGGTCAGCGGCGTGAAGTGCTGCGTTCCCGTCATCTTGTGGTATTCGTCTGCTTCCACCCGGAATCGAACAGCATCAGTTCGCTGCCGCATTTGATGACGCCGACATTGTCGGGCAGATCGACGGTGTTGATGCTGTGCATCGGGCTATCGTTACCGGGCACGAAGGCCCGATCCGGCATGAACGACCCCATCGGGACGTCCATGAAACGGCTGCTTTCGACGATCCACACCGAGCAGTTCGGATTGTCTTGCGCCGATGCGGTGTCGGCGGCGCCCGAAGCGAGCAGCCCTCCCGTCCCGATTGCGGCTGCGGTCGCCACCCCCTGAATTAGCTTCCTCACTCTTTCCTCCCCCAAGTTGCCGTTTGCGTTCCCGGCGATCCTTGCCGGTCAGTTCGGTTTGTGCTCTCCGGGCCATAGGACGTCGCCGGCCTTCACCAACTCTTCGGCGGCGCGTTCGCTCAATCGTTGCGCGTCGATCAGATGGCCGTCGTCGCGGTCCTGCACTACGTTGAGCATCTCCGTCGCCGACTGCTCGTAAAGGCTGAGCGAGTCGAGGTAGCGTTCTCGCACTCCCTCCATTGAGGCAGGCGCGGGGACGGCTGCGATTTTGACCCGCGCCTCGCGGAACGTTTCACGCACAGGCATCAGCTTGGCAGCGAGCCGTTGCGCGTCGTGGTCGTCCGCTGCATACGCCAGGCCGGCAAAGGTCAGTCGGCCCGCGGATGCTTCGACCACCTCCTGATGCAGCGGCCAGAGCGCCTCCGCGTAACGCTCTTCTTCCTCTGTGAGCGGCTGCGGCTGGGGCGCAAGCGGACCGGCTGCGGCGAGCGCCGGCGTTGCGGACGAGACAGGCGAAATTTCGTGCTGCAGTGCAAACCCCATTGCCGCGATTAGCACGACGGCCACGCTCGCAGTGAGAAGCCCATACAGTAGAAGCGGTGTACGACGCGACATCCCGGCAATCCGAAGGTTTCCCCCGTTCTTAATCCAGCGTAATGTCAGCGCAACGTGCCGTCAACGAACGGAACGGAGGACGAGCGGCGGCCGGCGTCGTGGCGCGCGATTACGGGGGAACCGAGCACCGGATGCAGCAGACGCTGTTCTACCTGGCCTCGAGCTTCTGGGCGGGGGCACTGCATGCGGCAACGCCCGGCCACGGCAAGACGATCGCGGCGGCCTACATCGTGGGGGCGCGCGGCCGGCCTACGGACGCAGTCATTCTTGGCGTGTTCGTCACTCTATCGCATGTGAGCGGCATCGCCCTGGTCGGTGTGCTCGCCTCGCTCGGGTCCGCCTGGCTGGTGCCGGCTCGTACGGAGGCGCTGCTTGGCTTGGTGACGGGGTTGCTCGTCATCGGGGTCGGCTTCTGGCTGCTGTGGACACAGCGCGCGATACTCGCTCCGGCCTTCGCTCGCGCACCGCGCCGCCCGAGACCAGCGCCTCTCAGCCATCATCACGCTCACGCCCACGCCCACGCTCATACCCACGACCATAGTCATGGCCATGATCACGACCATGACGAAGACCATGATCACGGACACGATCACTCCTTCAGCCACGACCACTCGCATCATGAGCCGCTGCCGGAGGGACCGGATCATGCGGATAGCGTCGCCGGCGAGCGTGGAGAGATCGTTTGGCACAGCCACGGCTGGGGCACTCGTCACGCGCACCATCTGCCATTCGCCGGGGGTGAACGTCCGCGCTTGCCCGCGTTGTTGGCACTCAGCATCGCAGGAGGGATTATACCGGACCCGACCGCGCTCGCGATCCTGCTTGCGGCGCTGGCGAGCGGCCGGGTGGTGCTCGGCCTGATGACGGTGCTCGTGTTCAGCCTCGGATTCGCCGCCGCGCTCGTCGTTGTGGGCGTTGTGGCGGCTCAGGTCGGGCGACGCGTCCTCGGATGGCTGGACAGTGTGTGGGCGCTGCGGTTGCAGCTGGCGACAACCCTGCTGATCATCGGCATGGGGGTTTGGCTCACCGCCCGCGCGGTGAACCAGTTGGCACCCGGTTCGGTGCTGTGAGCCATATCTGGCAGAGTGGCACGGCGTCGTTTTGCGGGTGGGGGAGACGAGAGAATGGCCGGATCGGTAGTCGCGGGCGTGGGAAACAATCCCAGCATTCGGCGCAGACTGATCGGCTTGTACGCATTGCTTGTGTTGTTCAACCTGCTGGTCTGGGCCGTGACGCTGGCGAGCTTCTGGCGCTTCCCATTGCTGCTCGGCACCGCGTTGCTCGCGTATAGCCTCGGACTGCGGCATGCGGTCGACGCCGACCACATCGCGGCGATCGACAACGTGACGCGCAAGCTGATGCAGCAAGGTCAGCGGCCGCTCGGCGTCGGGCTGTTCTTCTCCCTCGGCCATTCGACAGTCGTGGTGTTGGCGTCGGTCGCGGTCGCAGCGACCGCTTCCGCCTTCAAGGACCGCTTGGAAGCGGTGCACGCGATCGGCGGGATCATCGGCACGCTCGTATCGGCGGCGTTTCTGTTGGCGATCGCCGCGATAAATCTCGTAATTTTCCTGGCGATTCTGCGCACATTTCGCCACGTCCGAGCTGGCGGCGCCTACAAGGACGAGGACCTCGACATTTTGCTGAGCGGGCGAGGATTGCTCACCCGCTTGCTGCGCCCGTTGTTTCGGATGATCAATAAGAGCTGGCACATGTACCCGCTCGGCTTCCTGTTCGGCCTGGGCTTCGACACCGCGACCGAGATAAGCCTGATTGGCATCTCGGCTGCCGAGGCATCGAAGGGGTTGCCGCTCTGGTCGACCTTGCTGTTTCCGCTCCTGTTCACGGCAGGGATGACGCTGATCGATACCACCGACAGCGTGCTGATGCTCGGCGCCTATCGCTGGGCGTTCCTGCATCCGATCCGCAAGCTGTACTACAACCTGACGGTAACGGCCGTATCGATCGCCGTGGCGGTGCTGGTCGGCGGCATCGAAACCTTGGGGCTGATCGGCAGCCAGCTCGACCTTTCGGGCGGGTTCTGGGACGCGGTCGGCAGTCTCAACGACAACTTCGGGACACTAGGCTACCTCATAATCGGCGTCTTCGTCGTTTGCTGGCTGGTGTCCTTGGCGGTCTATCGCCTGCGCGGTTACGAGAACTCGGAACTAGAGAAGAAGGTCTAGCACCCTTCAGATGGCGTCCGCTTCTCGCTCGTCGGGCGGGTTGTGCTCGCCGAGCCGAGGCAAGTCGGTCGCAGGATGCGGCCGCTGTCCATCGAACGATATCGGCAGTCCGACGACCTCGAGATCGCTGCCGGGCAGGGTACGCATCACATCCATTGCCCGCAGCTGCTCACTGCCGGCGAGTTCAGCGATGTCGTTCACCGGCGAGCAGGGAACGCCGACTGCTTCGAGGACCGCCATCCAGTGCGCGCGCGTGTTGCCGCGAAGCACCGCCGTCATGAGTGGTACCAGTAACTCGCGGTTGGTGACGCGCTTGCGACCGTCCTCGAAACGCTCGTCGCGCGACCATTCCGGATGCCCGAGCGCGGCTGCGCATTTAACGAACAGCCGATCGTTGCCTGCGGCGATGCAGATGGGCCGGTCGGCGGTCTCGAAGACTCCATACGGCACCAGGATGCCACTCGCCGTGCCGTGCCGTTCGGGCAGGTTGCCGGTCATGCGGTACGTGTTCAAAGGCCCGTCCACCCAACTGACGGCGCTTTCGAACAGGGACGTGTCGACGACGCACCCCTTGCCGCTCGTCTGTCGTTGCTGCAAGGCCGCGAGAGCGCCGATGACGCACCACATCCCCGTCGCCTTGTCGTTGATCGCGGGGGCGCAGAAGGTCGGTGGGTCCTCCGGGCGGCCGGTCAAGGTCATGACCGCTCCGTACGGCTTGCAGCAGCGGGTCGAACCCAGGCGCGGATCGCAACGGGCCCGCGGTGGCCGAACGCCCATATCGAGCAGTAGATCAGCCGAGGGTTGATCGCGAGCATCGGCTCCGGCCCGAGGCCGAGCGAATGCACGACGCCCGGGCGCAGGTTCTGGATCAGGATGTCGGCCTCGCGCACCAGGGCAAGAAGCCGCTCGACGTCCGCAGCAGCCTTGATGTCGAGCGTGAGCGACTTCTTGCCTCGATTGGTGGCGTGGAAGAACAGCGAGGCTCCTTCGACAAAGGGCGGCCCCCACAGGCGCGCGTCGTCGCCCCCGTCCGGCTTCTCGATCTTGGTTACATCGGCCCCCATGTCGGCCAGGATCACGCCGGCGAGTGGCCCGGCGAGCGCCTGGCCGATTTCGACGACCTTGATCCCGGCGAGGGGTAACGCCATGCGCTGATTTCCTATTCCGCTACGTTTGCGCCGACCGCATCAGGCGGTCAGGTCTTCTCGAAATCCGTCCTCTCGTGGATGGGCAAGCCCGCGAGATGGCGACGGAGGCAGTCGAGCCCGAGCTCCACGGCGCCGAGCCTGATCCAGTCGCGCCCGCCCAGGATGCGGGATCGGCGGACCGAGACCGCTCCGCCGTCGGCGACGGCGATCCACACCGTGCCGCCGAGATCCATCCGATCCGCGCCCTCGTCGAGCTCGATCAGCACGGCGAGCGCGTGGCTCGCACCCGTGGCGCGAACGGCGGCTTGAGCGACGGCCTGCGTCTTGTTCTCCGTCAGCTCCCCCGCGAGATCGTCCCGCACGCCGAGGGTATTGTGCAGTTGCGCCAGATCGCGGGTGACCACCGCGGAGCGGAACACGCGCTCCGCGCCGGCGAGGTGCGCGAGCCGGGCCGCGATCTGCCCGCCGGTGAAGGTCTCGACCAGCGCCAGCGTGCCGCCGCGCGCCGCCAGCGCTCCAAGGACGACCGTCTCCAGCGTTGCCCCGTCCTCGGCGATGATGAAGTTGCCGAGCCGCCGCCGCACTTCGGCCTCGATCGGCTCCAGCTTGCTACGAATGTCGGCCTCATCCGCCCCGCGCACGGTGAGCTTGGTCTCGATCTGGGGGTAGTGCGCGCGAAAGCCGAGCTTCACGCTGCCGTCCGGCGCCATTGCCTCCAGGCCGGCGAGCAACTGGTCGACATGCGACTCGCCGAGCCCGTAGGTGTGGAAGCGCTTGAGCCGAATCGCGGTCTGCCGCCCGGCGCGGGCCAGCAGGCGGGGGATGATCTGCTCCTCGAGCATCCGATGCAGCTCGCGGGGCACCCCGGGCGTGAAGAAGAAGCGGGCATTCCCGATGTCGAGCGCGAACCCGCAGGCGGTGCCGATCGGGTTGTCGAGCAGCTCCGCGCCGGCGGGGAGCATCGCCTGCTTGCGGTTGTTGGGCGACATGACGCGCCCGCGGCGGGTGAAGAAGGACTCCATCCGAGTGAGCCAGCCTTCGTCGAGCACCAGCGGCGCTCCGGCGGCCTCCGCGGCGACCTCCTGCGAAAGGTCGTCCACCGTCGGGCCGAGGCCGCCGTTCACGATCACCGCGTCCGCCCGCTCGGCCGCGAGCCGGAAAGCGGACAGCAACGCCGCCCGGTCGTCGCCGACGGTGGTGCCCCAGTACACGTCGAGCCCGGCGTCCTCGAGCTTCTGGCTCATGTAGCCGAAATTGGTGTTCACGATTTTGCCGGTGAGCACTTCGTCGCCGGTGCAAAGGATCTCGATGCGCATGGAACACCCTCGGCCGATGCCGAACCTCTAGCAGCGTGCGTCCGCTTCGCGAAGCTTGCGGGTTGCTGCCTCGCGTCGGAGGCTACGAGCGGAGCAACCTGGAGGGACGTGTGATGGCCGAGAGCGAAGCCTATCAGAAGGGTCGCGCCATGCGGCGCCGGCTACTCGGGGAAGCGTATGTCGAACAGGCCGAGAAGTCGGTCTACACCGATGACCATATGCGCAAGTTCGGCGACTACGCGACGGAGGCGGTGTTCGGGCTGCTGTGGAACCGTCCGGGGCTCGACGTGAAGACGCGCACGCTGATCTGCGTCGTGTCCGACACTGCGATGGGCCGGGAAGCGGAACTCGCCATCCATCTCCGCATGGCGCTGCGGGAAGGCTGGACGGAGGAGGAATTGACCGAGACGCTCCTGCACATGGGGGGCTATGTCGGGCTGCCGCTGGTCCGGGAGGCGCTGATCTGCGCCCGCTCCGTATTCGCGGAAATGCGCTCCGAGACCTGAGCCGAGCGCCTCGCGGCGGCTCCGCCTGCCACCCGGCGACAGACCAGGAACAGATCGGCGGCGGCGTCGGTGTGCGAAACTCCCTCGCCCAGCCGGAGCGTCGGCTGGTGACGGAGCGCCCAGGGAAACAGAACGCGGTTATACCAGGTCATCGCGTGTCGGGGCATCCGGTGGAGGAACCACATCCCGAGCGCGGTCAGCCGCGAAGAGCGGGGGCGCATGCCGAATGGGGCACTTTGTTCCGCCTCGAAGCCATGCTCGGCAAGCTTGGCTAGCAGGTCCGCCGGCTCATAGCGCCGGCAATGGCCAACGAGGTCGTCGAACGCGGTCCAGCTTTGCGGATGCAGCGGTAACGACAAGAGCAGCACCCCGCCTTCGCGGCATACGCGGGCGAGTTCGCCGAAGGCGGCCGCATCGTCGGAAACGTGCTCGATGACGTCGAAGGCGGCGACCAAATCGAAGCAATCGTCCGGGAAAGGCAAGGTGGTCGGGGTGCCGCACGCGCCGCGGCCGCCGGCCCGGTTGAGGCGTTTGAGTGCCGGCTGGCTGATGTCGAGAAACACGGTGCCGCCAATCGGAAGTCGTGGCCGCAAGCCTGGTCCGATCTCAAGCCTTGCTTCGGCGCCTGCGGAGAGCATCGAGCGAACCAACGGCCACGTGTTTAGGCGCTCCGGCCCAATCAGCGCCGCGCCGGTCCAAAGGCCGTCATAGAACCTTCGGTTGCGCTCTATCGCCAGGTCTGCGGGCAACCTGCGGTCCCTCCAGGGAATGCGTTGCTGCCGGCAAGGCGGCCGTTATAGAAGGGGGCGGTGGAAGCGCTTGCCAATGGTGAACGAGACGTGAACGCAACGAACGTGCCAGAAAGTGCGATGCTCGCGGGTGTTGATGCCGCCTTCGAGGCGGAGGTGGCCCGGCTCATCGTCGAGGCACTCAATCTCGAGATGAAGCCTGCGGATATCGATCCCGAGGCTCCGCTGTTCGGCGAGGGTCTGGGCCTCGACTCGATCGATGCGCTGGAGCTGGCATTGTCCATCTCGCGCGCCTACGGGCTGGAGCTGAAATCCGATGACGAGCGGAACCACCGGGTATTCGCGTCGCTGCGCAGTCTTGCTCGCCATATCGAAGATTTCCGGACCAAGTAGGCAGGCTCGCACACTGGCTTCGCGGGACGCTGGCATTCCGTGATGCGCGATCCAGCATCGCAACAGCCGATCCCGTTGTTCACCCGCGCGCCGGACCAAATCGTGTTCCGCTGGGTCGGGCGGGCGGTCACTGCCGCACAATTTCTGTCGGACGTTCGCGCGCTCGCCGCTTCCCTCCCCGACGCGACGCATGTCCTCAATGTCTGCGAGAACCGCTACCGGTTCGCGGTGGCCTTCGCCGCAGCCCTGGTACGGGGCCAGATCAGCCTGCTATCGGGCGATCGCTCCCCCGAGGGACTGACGACGCTGGCGCGTGGTTTCCCTGGCCTTTACGCTCTGCTGGATGGACCCGGGTGGGAGGGTCCGATCCCGGCGGCACGCGCCGATGTTCCAGGCGACAGCGGCGGGGTTGGAGAGGGCCCGCCGGCGTTTCCGCCAACGCAGGTCGCGGCGCTCGCGTTCACCTCGGGCAGCTCCGGCGCGCCGGTCGGTCATCGCAAGCTGTGGGGTGCGCTCACCGCTCGGAGCCGGGACGCCGGCCGACGCTTCCGAATGTCGAGCGCGGCTCCCACCGAGGTAGTGGGGACCGTTCCGGCGCAGCACATGTACGGGTTCGAGACCACCGTGCTGCTGCCGCTGCACGCATCCGCCGCCAGTTGGTGCGGCTCGGCCTTCTATCCCGAGGACGTGCGTTCCGCGTTGGCCGCGGTCGCCGGTCGCCGGACCCTCGTCACCACGCCGTTGCAGTTGCGCGCTTTGCTGCAGGCGGGAGCCGAGTTGCCGGACCTCGAGCGTGTGATCTCGGCCACCGCCCCACTCTGCACCGAACTTGCGATGCAGGCCGAGCGGCGGTGGCGCACGCCGGTATGGGAAATCTTCGGCGCGACGGAGGTCGGCTCGATCGCCACGCGGCGCACCGCAGCGGGCGACGTTTGGACGGCCTACCCGCGCGTCCGATTTCATGCCGAGGCGTGGTCCGGGAACCACGGAGACCATGCTCGTCACCGGCCCGTTCGCGCCGTCGTGTCCGCTGGACGACCTTGTCGAGCAACTCGACCCGATGCGGTTCCGCGTGATCGGACGCCGGACCGACGTGGTGAAACTGGGCGGCCGCCGTGCCTCGCTGGAGGAACTCAACCGCGTGCTCACCGGCATCGACGGGGTGGTCGATGGGTGCTTCGTGGCCCCGGACAACCTCGATGAGCGGCCGACCGCCCGGCTCCTCGCCTTCGTGGTGGCTCCCGACCTTTCCCTCGAAGCCGTGATGGCCGGCTTGCGCGCTCGCATCGACCCGCTGTTTCTGCCACGCCGGGTCGTGCGCGTGGACCGGCTGCCGCGCAACGCCACCGGCAAACTGCCAGAGGCGGCAATGGCCGCCCTGCGGAGCAAAGCGAGCGAACCGTAGTGCCCGCGCGCACGCACGCCTCGTTCATCGTTCCTGCCGACCACCCGAGCCTTCCGGGTCATTTTCCGGGCCGGGCGGTCGTGCCCGGCGTCGTGCTGCTCGACGCGGCGTTCGAGCAGATCGGGCGCGTTGCTGAACTAGCGTCCGTCCGCTTCACCCGCCCGGTGCTTCCAGGCGAGCGCGTTGAGCTCGCCTGGGCGACGGCAGGCGAGCACGCCGACTTTACGGCGAGCGTCGCGGGCCAGATCGCGTTCCACGGCCGCGTCCGGCTCGCCCTTCCGGGGCTCGGTGCCTCGGGACCATGAGCTCCCCGAACTGGAGCCGTCGCCGGGAACTTGGCGGCCCTCGCCTCGTCCGGCTCATCGTTTGGCTCACGCTGCGCGTCGGCTGGCGGGTGGGCCAGGTCCTGCTTTATCCGATCACGGCATACTTCTTCGTCCGCCTCCAGGAGGCGCGCGCCTGTTCGCGAGCCTATCTTCGTCGCGCTCTCGGGCGCGAGGCGACGACTGCCGACGTGTGGCGGCACTTCTTTACCTTCGGCTCGGTGATCCTCGACCGGATCTGCTTCCTGGCCAATCAGACGCGGCGTTTCCGTATTCGCGTCGCCGGCCACCAGCACCTGACGGAAGCCCTCGCCGCTGGACAAGGTTGCCTCCTCCTCGGCTCGCATCTCGGCAGCTTCGAGGTGCTGCGGGCGTTCGGGCGGGAGTCGCCGGTTCCGGTCAAGGCGCTGATGTACCGCGGCCATGCGGGCGCGCTCAGCGCGGTGATGGAGGCGCTCGATCCGGCGATGCGGCAGGAGGTGATCGAGATCGGCGCGCCCAACTCCATGCTGCGAGTTCGCGAGTGCATCGATCGTGGGGAGATCATCGGCATCCTGGCCGACCGCGCGCCGGATTTCGGCCTGCCCGGCCGGGGGCGCTTCACCGTAGCCCCGTTCCTTGGCGCGCCCGCGCGGTTTCCCACCGGGCCGCTCGCGCTGGCTGCGGCGCTCGGAGTCCCCATCCTCCTGTTCTTCGGAATCCGCCGCGGCACGCGGGACTATCAGATCGTGATCGAACCTTTTGCCCCGGCGAGGACGCTTCCGCGCGGAGGCCGGGAGGATGCCTTGCGCTTGTTAGTCGCCCGGTTCGCTGCACGCCTGGAAACGGAATGCCGCGCTCACCCGTTCAACTGGTTCAATTTCTATGACTTCTGGGAGCAGGGGGATGTGGCACCGCAGGGCGACCCTGCTCGGACTGCTGTTGATCGGCGCTGAGGCTACGGCCGAGACCTCGCCGCAAGCTGCGCCCCTCCAAGAACTGATGCGTCATCTTGCCGCCGTTCCCGAGAGCCGGGCGAGTTTTGTCGAGGAGAAGACAGTCGCCGCCCTCGCTGAACCGGTCCGCAGCCAGGGCCGGCTTGTCTACCGCCGCCCTGACTACCTCGAGAAGATGACCACAGCGCCGGTGTCCGAACGCCTCGTGGTAGATGGCGATCGGCTTTGGCTCGTCCTTAACGGCCATTCGCCGCGGATGATCGACCTCCGAAGCGAGCCTGCCGTTGCTGCATTGGTCGATGCGATACGCGGAACTCTGTCGGGTGATCTGCCGATGCTCAACCGCTCCTATGCGGTGACGATGGAGGGTGGTTTCGACAGCTGGCGACTGATCCTCACGCCGAGGACCGCGCCGATCACTGACATGCTGCGTCAGGCGATAATCGAGGGTTCGGGCACGGCCTTGCGCCGTGTGACCACGGTCCAACCGAACGGCGACCGCTCCGTGCTCACGATCGGCGCGCCGGATCCGGCGGCCAGTTGAGGCCCGATCGCCGACGTGGCAGGGGAGCTTGGCGTCGCGGCGCGCCTATTGCGGGCGTGCTTTTCGGCGTGGCACTGCTGCTTGCCATCGTGCTCACTCGGATCAACCTCCGCGCGGACATGACCGATCTCTTGCCGCGTGGTCAAACCGAGGCCGAACGCTTCGTCTTGAGCGAACTTCGGTCGGGTCCCGCCACAGGGATCGTCCTGCTCGGCTTGGAGGGGGCGCCGGAAGCCGAGCTGGCTCGGATCAGCCGCGCAATGGCATCGACGCTCAGCGCCTCTGGCCTGTTCACACTTGTCAGCAATGGCGACTTCGGTGCCGCCGACGAGACCGAGCAGGCATTCTTGTTTGGACACCGATACCTCCTCTCGCCTGCCGTCACACAGGAGGCGTTCACCGCCGAGGCGTTGCGGGCCGATTTCCAGCGCCTGTTCGAGATGCTGCAATCGTCCGCGTCGCCGCTCGCGTCCCGCTACGGTTTGGCGGATCCGACCGGGGCGGCGCTCGCGCTCCTTCGGGTCTGGACCGGGACCAGCATGGTGAGAAGCGCGGACGGGGTCTGGTTCGCGCCTGACCGGGATCGGGCGCTGCTGCTCGCAAAACTACGCTCGCCGGGTATGGATGTCGCTGCCGACGAACAGGCCGGGGCAGCGATCGAGGCCGCCTTCGCTGCAGCCCGGCCCGAGGGAGCGCGCCTGATCGCCACCGGACCCGCCGTTTTCTCCCGGGAGGCTGCGCGCGGCATCCGGGCGGACGTTAACCTGCTTTCAGCCGCCTCCGCCTTGCTGGTGAGCGGATTGCTGTTCTGGCGTTTCCGCTCGCTTCTGGTGATCGGGGTGATCGCCATTCCGATCCTGCTTGGTTTCGCGCTGGCGGCGCTTGTCGTGCAACTGGCGTTCGGCTTCGTCCACGGCATCGCCCTCGGCTTCGGCATGACCATGCTCGGGGTCACGGTCGACTACCCGGTGTTGCTGATCGGGCACCGCAAGGCCGGTGAAGCCGCGCCGGACACGCTGCGGCGCATCGGCCAGGCATTCACTCTGGCTGTGCTGACCGCCATGCTGGGGCTGACGGGGATGCTGCTCTCGGGCTTTCCGGGCCTGCTGCAGCTCGGGCTGTTTTCCGTGACAGGCATCGCGGTGGCCGCCGTCGCCACGCGTTGGCTGCTGCCCCGGCTCATCGTGGCCGCGGACTTGGCACCCGTTCCGGCAGGCAGCGCGGAGCGGTTGCTGCGGATCGAGCGGCTGCGCGCGCTGCGCGGCCCGGCGGGCGTGCTGTGCGGCCTCGCGGCGGTGTATCTGCTAGTCGAGCGGCCCGCCCTGCGCACCGACCTTGCGGCGCTGACGCCGGTGCCTCCGGCCGAACTCGCGCTCGATGCGGAGCTCAGGAACGAGCTCGGAGCGCCGGATGCGGGCCAGGTCGGCGTCGTGCAGGGGCCGACCGCCGAGGCGGTGTTGCAGAAGGAAGAGAAATTGCTTCCGGTGCTCGACGGCCTGCAACACTCGGGCGCCATAGCCGGCGCCGAGGTCGCCGCGCGGTTCTTGCCGAGTGCGAGGATGCAGCGCGAGCGACAGCAGGCACTTCCCGATCCCGAGGTGCTTGCCGCACGGGTCGCGACCGCCACCGCCGGGCTGCCGTTCCGCTCGGGTGCGTTCCAACCCTTCATCAACGATGTCGCCGCGGCCAAGAGAATGCGCACCGCTCGGGCCGGGTGATCTTGCCGGTACGCTTGCCCGCACGCGCCTGGAGGCGCTCCTGTTCGAGCGAGAGGACGGCTGGCGCGGCCTGATCGCGCCCGCGGGCGTTCGCGACCCCGTACGTGTCGCCACCGCACTGCGAGAGGCCGGCGTTACCTATGTCGACATGGGCGGCACGGCCAACGCGATCGTGGCAAGCTATGCGCGCTCGGCGCTGCGATGGCTCGGCGTCGGTGCCGTACTCGCGGCGTGCGTGCTGCTTGTGGGATTGCGCGACGGGCTCCGTGTGCTCCGTGTGCTGCTCGCCATCGCTGCAGCGATCCTCCTGACAATCGCGCTGCTGACCGCGCTTGGCGCGACCTTGTCAATCATCACCATCGTCGCGTTGCAGTTCGTGGGCGGGGTCGGCCTCGACTACGCGCTGTTCTTCGCCCGCCGGCAGCTCGACGCGGAGGAGCGCGCGCGCACCTTGCGCACTCTCGGCACCTGCAACGCGATGGCGGTCATGACTTTCGGGTTGCTCGCGCTTTGTCGCACGCCGTTGCTGCGGGACATCGGGATAACCGTGGCGGTCGGCACCGTCGCGGCGCTCTGTTTCGCTTTCCTGTTCGCCGGCCCGAGAACCGGACGGGAGGCGACCTGATGATGCAGCCGCTGTTCATCACCGCGCGGAGCATCATCACCGCCCTGGGGCAGGGCGACGAGGCGACGTTGGCGGCATTGCACAACGGACGGAGCGGGCTGCGGCCATGCGATTTCGGCGATGTGACCGAGGGCTATATCGGCCGCGTCCAGGGAGTCGAGGCGCATCGCCTGCCGTCCGAACTCGCCCGGTTCGATTGCCGCAACAACCGCCTCGCGCATCTCGCGCTGGCAACGGACGACTTCGCGGCGCGGGTCCGGCAGGCCGCCGAACGCTACGGGCCCGACCAAGTCGCGGTCGTGGTCGGCACCAGCACGTCGGGCGTTCTGTCGAGCGAAGAAGCGTACTGCGCCCGCGACCCGGTAACGGGTGCGCTTCCGGCGTCGTTCGACTTCGAACACACGCACGACCTCTATTCCCTGGCTCGCTTCGTGCGCGCCGCTCTCGGGTTGCGTGGGCCGGCGATCACCGTCTCGGTCGCCTGCGCTTCCGCCGCACGCAGCTTCGTCGACGCGCATCGGCTGATCGCCGCCGGAGTGTGCGACGCGGCCGTGGTTGGCGGCGCGGACAGTTTGTGCTGCTTGACCTTGCGCGGGTTCGCCTCGCTCGAACTGATCTCGCCCGGGCCGACTGCTCCATGCGACGCCGCGCGCGCGGGTATCTCCATCGGCGAGGCGGCCGGTTGGGCGTTGCTGGAACGCGAGGGGGAGGGAGTGGCCCTCCTCGGTTACGGCGTCAGCAGCGACGGCTACCACATGTCCGCACCCCACCCGGAGGGTGCGGGGGCGATCGCGGCAATGCGGGATGCGCTCGCGCGCGCCGGCCTCCACGCAGAGGCCATCGACTACGTCAATCTGCACGGCACGGGCACCAAGGCCAACGATGCGATGGAGGATCACGCGGTCGCCAAGGTACTCGGTCCTGACGTTTCATGCAGTTCGACCAAGGGTTGGACCGGCCACGCCCTCGGCGCGGCCGGCATCGTCGAAGCCGGCATCGCGATGCTGTGCATCCAGGAAGGCTTTGCGCCCGGCTGCCTCGGCATGACAACGCTCGACCCATCGTTCGAGGCTCGCGTGCTCGCGGAAAATGTGGAGCGACCGGTGCGGCGCGTAATGAGCAACTCCTTCGGATTGGCGGTGCTAATTGCAGCCTGCTGCTCGGCAATGCTGTCTGATGCGGGCATCGGTGCTCGGCGTGGGCGTCTGGGGTCCGGGCCTACGCGGGTGGGAAGCGAGCCGGCCGGTGTTGGCCGGCGCCGAGCCTTCCGACATGCAGGAATGGGTTCCCCAACCATCCCCGCTTCTGTCGGCCACCGAACGTCGCCGGACAGGCCCCGCCGCGCGGCTCGCGTTGCATGTCGCCCGCGAAGCTTGCGAGATGTCGGGCCTGCAACCCGGGGAGCTTGGTGCCGTATTTGGCACCGCCAACGGGGACGGGGCGGTGGTGCACGCCATCCTAGAAGTCACTGGCGAGTAGCGAGGGGTACGTCTCGCCTACACAGTTTCATAACTCTGTACATAACGCGGCGGCGGGATACTGGACCATCGGCGGCGGATCGCGCCAGCCCGCGAGCGCTATCGGATGCCACGACGCCACGGCCGGGATGGCCTTGCTGAGCGTGGTTGCCGAGGTGGCTGTCGATGACGTTCCGGTGCTGCTCTGCGTCTACGACGTGCCCTTGCCGGAACCGTTGCAGTCAAAGCGCCCAGCACAGTGCGGCTTCGGGGCGGCACTGGTGCTCGCGCCGACAGGGGCCAGACACGCCGTCGCCGAACTCGAAGTAGAGTACACTTCGTTTTCTGCTCCTCCCTCAGATGAAGCGGCGGAGCCGTGGCTAGCCGCCCTGGCTCGCGCCAACCCGGCGGCGCGTTTGCTGCCATTGCTGCAAGCCCTGGCTTGTGGTGATCCGAAAACCGTCCGGATGCCACTTCTTGATGGCTGCCTCGAGATTACTGTCGGCCCATGCTCGACCACCGGCGCATCGCCGCGCTGATCCCGCACGGCGGGTCAATGTGCCTGCTCGATGCCGCGCTGTCCTGGGACGAGCGCCGGATCGCTTGCCGCTCGCGCTCGCATCTCGACGCGACAAATCCCCTGCGTCGAGAGGGCCGGCTTGCCGCCATCTGCGGGGTCGAATACGGCTTGCAGGCTGCGGCTCTGCATGGGGCATTGCGTGATGGTTCCGGGCGTGAACCCGGCTACCTTGCCGCGCTGCGTGACGTCGTGTTGGCGGTCGATCGCTTGGACGATCCCGCGTTCGGCACCCTTGCCGTTTCCGCCCACTTGCAGTTCGAGGACACTGCGGGCGTGATCTACCGGTTTTGCATAGCCGCTGAAAGCGGCGGGCGGCTGGTCGAGGGCCGCGGCACCATCGCGATTAGGGACCGGTGAACCGCCGCCCGTCGACTGCTACGATCGCAGGGCCGCTCCGATCAATCCCGCTTGTTATGTCGCCCGCGCGGGGTGCGCGCACGCGAGGCAGCGTCAATGAGCGCCACAGTCCAGCCGGGTCCATGCCTCGGCGAAACAGCTTGCCCCCGACCATCAGAACGATCCGCGTGATGTCCGCCACCGGCCTGAAGTGGCTCCGACGGCACAGGGCAGTACCATAGATGGTTGGGATGTCGATAGAACCGGTGCGGAAGCCGAGGCGCGCTGCCTCGATCAGCACCTCGCTTTCGAACGCGAAACCGGACCCGAGCGGCGGGCGGCCCAGAAGGGCGCGGATGAGCGTCGCGGGGTAGAGACGGAAGCCGGACTGACTGTCGTCGATTGGATGGCCCGACGCCCAAGAGACCCAGAAATCGGCCACGCGGTTGGCGATCCGCCGCGCACGTGGCGCTCTCTCGGCGGTCGCGCGACGCGAGCCGATCACGATGCGATCGGGCCAGGACCGGGCGGCGGCGAGCATCCGTGCCAGATCTTCCGGCCGGTGCTGCCCGTCGCCGTCGAGGGTCGCCACATGAGCGGCACCACGCGCGACGGCCGCCGCCAAGCCGCTCTGCAAGCTTGCACCCTTGCCGAGATTGGTCCGGTGGCGCAGCACGCGCGCGCCGGCTGCGGCGGCGATCGATGCGGTTGCGTCCGTGCATCCGTCATCCACCACGATCGTCTCGGCGACGAAGGACAAATTTTGGCAGGCAGCGACAAGCCATCCGATAGTCCCAGCCTCGTTCAGCGCTGGTATGACCACCGCGAGCCGGTCGGCTTCTTGGGTCTTCTCATGCACCAGGCTCTCATGGCATGCCGTCACCGACGCTCAAACCGCCTTCTGAGGGAGGATCCTTGCCCGATCGACCCGGCCAGCCTGTTGCGGATGTCCAGGTTGCCGAGCCGTGCGACGTGCTGGTCATCGGCGGTGGTCCGGCCGGCTCCACGGCTGCGGCCCTGCTCGCGGCCGGTGGCCGGGACGTGGTCCTCCTGGAAAAGGATGTGCATCCGAGGTTCCGTATCGGCGAGTCGCTGCTGCCGCTCAACCTGCCGATCTTCGACCGGCTGGGAGTGCGCGAGGCGGTCGCGACGATCGGCGTGTTCAAACCCGGAGCGGAGTTCGTGTCGGACAAGACCGGCCGCAGCGTCACGTTCCGTTTCGCCGAGGCGATCGATAAGCGCTACACCCATAGCTACCAGGTGGAGCGCGCGTCGTTCGACAAAGTTTTATTCGACAACGCTTGCGAGAGCGGGGCACGAGCGGAACAGGGTACTCGTGTGATCGAGGTAGCGCTCGGCCGTGAAGCGCGCTCGCGCGTTACGGCCGCTCGGGCGGACGGGTCCGTTGCCACGTTCGCGCCACGCTTCGTGTTGGATGCTTCCGGCCGGGACACGTTTCTGGCCGGTCGCCTCAACCTGCTTGCGACCGACAAAAACAACAACACGGCCGCGGTGTTCGCCCACTTTCATGGCGTCGAGTGCCGCAGCGGCGACAGCGCGGGCTGCATCAGCGTCCATCTCGCCGATGACGGCTGGTTCTGGATGATCCCGTTGCCGGACGATGTGATGAGCGTGGGGTTCGTGGGCACGCAGCAGGCGTTCAAGGCGCGCACGGGCAACGTCCATGATTTCCTGTTCGAACGTATCGAGCGCAGCGCCAGCGTGGCGGCGAGGATGCGAGACGCCACGCTTTGCTCGGAGGTGAGAACGGCGGCCAACTACTCCTATCGGGCGCGCGCCGCCTGGGGTGAGGGCTACATGTCCGTGGGCGATGCGTTCGGCTTCGTTGATCCGGTGTTTTCGAGCGGAGTGCTGCTAGCGATGCGCGGGGCCGAAATGGGCGCCGAAGTGGCGGCGGCCTGGCTCGAGGATCCGGCGCACGGCCGGGCGCTCGCCCGGCGGGCCGAGCGAACGATGCGAGACGCGATGGATCGGTTTGGCTGGCTGATTTACCGTATCAACGAACCGGTGATGCGCAACCTGCTGATGGCGCCGCGCAACACTCTACGGATGCGCGACGGGGTGGTGTCGATTCTCGCCGGCAATATCCGCCAAGGGCGGGCACCAGACGTGCCGCTGCTCGCGTTCAAACGGTTTATCACGTGATGTCCTTCGCATCGCGGGTGGCGGCGCGCGGAGGAGCGACGCAGCCTAGTTGATCGGCGCCCGCGTGGGACGTTCGCCGTGCCCGGTGTTTGCTCGCGTCGCCCGGCGCTACGCCTCGTGCGGCCGTTTCGCGCGTGGCTACATCGCCGGCAAGCTGCGGGGTGACCCGATCCATCGCGACGTGCTCGCCCTGGCGAAGCGGGAAGCGTTCGGCAACGTGCTGGACGTCGGCGGCGGGCGCGGCCAGCTCGGCATCGCCCTGCTCGAAGCCGGGCTGGCGCGTTCGGTGCTCGCACTCGATCGGTCAGAAGCGCATCTGGCCCAGGCTCGCCGGGCCGGGGCGGGCCTGGCCTTTGCCGCCGGCGTGCAGGATTTTGCCCGCTTTCAGCAGCTTCCCGCGGCCGACACCGTGCTGCTGATCGACGTGCTCTATCAACTCGATCCGGCAACGCAAGATGCATTGCTCGCCGCCGTTGCCGGCGCGGCCAGGCGCATCGTGCTGATACGCGCACTCGATCCAGCGCGCGGGCTGCGCAGCGCGCTAACGCTCGGATACGAGCATGTCGCGCGTTTTACAGCGCCCCATTCCGGCCCCCGCGTGCGGGCCATGCCGTTGTCGCGCATCGTCGCCGGGCTGCACGACGCAGGGTTCACCGTCGCCGTCGCACCCTGCTGGCGCGGCACGCCGTTCGCCAACGTGTTGCTGACCGCGCGGCGGCGGGATCAGCTCGCGTTCTGAGCCTCCTGTCGCTGAAGTGCGCCGATCAGGGCGTCCACGTCGTCCCCATGCTGGCTCAGGAAGGCGTTGTAGTCGCTACGCACGGTCAGCCTGAGGCTAGTGCCCTCGGCGATCACATCAACGATGCGTGGATCGCCTTCGCCGGTCCGCACTAGCCACACAACCTTTGCCGGAGGATTGTTGGTGCGCTCCACCACGGTCGGTACATGCACACCGTCCTCGCGCGCATCGGGCTGGCCCACGATCACGTGGACCTCGGTGTGCTGGTAGTCGCCCATGCGAGAGACAACGTTGGTCAGCAGCACGGAGTGAAAGAGCCGCACGTACTGCGCTCGCTGTGACTGCGTCGCCTTGACCCAGTAGCGGCCCAGGCAGAAGCGCGCGACGGCGTCAACATCGACCACCCGATCGATGAACGGCTGCAATTTCCGGCGCTTCTCCTCGATCGATCGTGCACCTCCCACCAGAGTGGCCATCTCGGCGCCCGCCTGCCGGATGAAGGTGGCGGCCCGGTCGGCCTCCGACTGGGCCCAAGCGCCGTGCTGTGCGAAAAGCGCGAGGCCCGCGGCCTGGAGCAGGGTTCGTCGGTGTGCTTTCATTGGACTCCTTGGGTTTATCAGGAAGGCAGGGCATATGCGCGCAATCATCGCTCGCATCGGAGTGCTCGGGCTGGCTGTCGCGGCTTGCGAGACCAATCCTAGCGGGCCGCCTGGGCCAATCGAACAGAACGGCTTCCTCGTTTACGGCAACGGCGCCCCATCAAAGATCGCCTGCGACCAACGTCCCGTGCAGCTCAACGGCAATCACTCCGATAAACGGTTGATTGGACCGTGCCGGTTCGTGCGGGTGGCAGGCGCACACAACGACATCTCGATCGACGTTGCGCCAGGCGGCCGCATCGACATAACCGGCGCACACAACGATGTCACTTGGTTCCAGAGCCTTCCCGGGCCGCCGCCAACGCTCATGGATCACGGCGCGAGCAACACCTTCCATCAGGGTCGCCCCGGCTGAACCGTGCATTCTCCCGCCAACGCCGTCGGCAGCGAGGCGGCGCGTAGTCCCCGAGCTTTGATCGCGGCCAGCAGGTCGGGCAGGACCGCGAGCACGACCGGCTGATCGTCGCGGGTCCGCGCGCAACTGCCATCGTGTAGCAGCAGGATGTCCCCTGCGGTTAGCCCGGTGGTCAGGCGGCGAAGGACACGGCCGGGATCGCGGCACACCGTGTCGTGCCCGCGCCGGGTCCAGGTGACGTAGCGCAGCCCGAAGCGGGCGAGCACGGGATCGAGCAACGGGCTACGCAGCCCGGCCGGCGCTCGGAAAAAACGCGGGCTGCGTCCGGTCGCACCGGCAAGCGAGGCCTGCGCGCGCTCGATCTCACGGCGCATCCCGGTGATACCGAACGCGGCGAAACCGAGCGGATGGCGGTAGGTATGGTTCTCTACGCTGTGACCGCGGCGGACGATGTCGTGCAGTATCTCCGGGTGCTCGTGCGCCCGACTGCCGATGCAGAAGAAGCTGGCCGTCGCGCCATGCCGGTCGAGAATGTCGAGCACGGATGGCGTTACGACCGGATCGGGCCCGTCATCGAAGCACAGGACCGCGAAATCGTGGCGGTACAATGCCGGCAGCCGGACCAGGTTTGGGCCGAGTAACCGGTTTCGCGGCAACATGCCCAGGATCCCGAGCAGGACGTGGTTGGCGGCGGCCAACCCGAGCCACCGCAACCAGAAGTCTGGAAAAACCAGCGTCGCCACAACCAAAAGAAGGTGTAACACAATCGATGCGCGGATCGTAATGGTTGGCGTCCACGCCCTGACGGCGCTGCGGGCCTGCCCCGGCTTCCGGCCATTTCCCAGCTGGTATTGGGAGGTTAGCATCGACAACCTTCTCGCCGGGTTCACATAGAACGGTTGACGTCGACTGCCAGTCCGGCTTGTTGCACCGTTCCTAGCCTCAGTGGAGAGCAGCTGTATGGGCCGTGCCTTCCTGAACCGGATCGGCACGGCCGTTCCTGCCCACGATATACACGCTGAGTTCGTCGATTTCGCCCTTACCGCGCTTCCCGACGAACGAAGCCGCGCGCTGTTCGGGCGTATGAACGCATTGGCGGAGATCGAGCATCGCTACTCGTTTCTCGAACCCGGTCCCAAGCCGCGCGACGTCTTTCTTGACGCCGGGAAGTTTTACAAGCGAGGCCGATTCCCCAGCACGCATGCGCGCATGGCGCGCTATGAGGAATGGGCGCTCAGCTTGGCGCTTCGGGCCGTGGAGCGGCTCGGGATCGAGCAGGACCGAAGCACCATCACGCACCTGATCGTGGCCTCCTGTACGGGCTTCTCGGCGCCTGGTCTCGACCTGCAGCTTGCCGCGGCACTCGGGCTGCCGAGCTCGGTGGAGCGCACCATCATAGGCTTCATGGGCTGTTTCGCGGCGGTCAATGCGCTCAAGCAGGCGCGTCACATCGTCCGGTCAGAGCCGCATGCAAAAGTGCTGGTCGTCAACGTTGAGTTGAGCAGCCTCCACTTGCAGGAGCAGTGGGAAATTGACCGTATGTTGATGTTCCTATTGTTCGCCGATGGCTGCGGCGCCTGCCTCGTATCGGCCGATCCGGGGGACTCGAGCTCGGGCCCTTCGCCGCGACCGTGCTGCCCCGTTCCGCCGACCTCATCACGTGGCATATCGGCGACCAAGGCTTTGAGATGCGTCTTTCGGGACAGGTGCCGGGGCGCATCCGGCGCTGGCTGCTCGAACATGGGCGCGACGCGCTCGGCGCGTCCGACCCGGACGCCATCCCGTTCTGGGCGGTTCACGCCGGGGGGCGTTCGGTGCTCGATTCCGTGCAGCACGGCCTCGGCCTCGCCCTCGATGCCTTGCGCTTCTCGCGCGAGGTGTTGCGGGATTTCGGCAACATGTCTTCGGCCACGCTGATTTTCGTGCTGGAGCGCATCCTGCGCGAGCCGGGCGGGTCGGGAGACGGAATGGCCATGGCGTTCGGACCGGGCCTGTCGGTGGAAACGTTCCGGTTCCATCGCGCATGAACTTCGCACACCGGAGTTCGACGCCGGAGCGGATGGATACCGATTGCACGGGTTACGAGGATTATCGGCGCTGCCTTCGCGATCTTTCGCGGGTAAACCGGATGACCCTTACTGCGCGCCCGACCCTGAAATGGCTCGCGCAACAGGGCTTGCGCAAGGGCGAGCATTTCTCCCTGCTCGACGTAGCCTTCGGCTATGGCGATATCCTGCGGGCGATCCGGCGCTGGAGCAATCGGCGCGAGTTGGATGCCGAACTAGTGGGCGTCGACCTGAACCCGTGGGCGGCGCGCGCAGCCGGCGAGGCCACACCGGAAGCGGACCGCATTACCTACGTCACCGGCGACGTTTTCGACTACCGCCCGGAGCGGCCCATCGACTTCATCGTGAGCGCGCAATTCGCTCATCACCTCACCGATGCCGAACTGCTGCGGTTCATTCAATGGTTGGAAAGCACCGCGGTGCGCGGCTGGCTCATCAGCGACATCGAACGCAGCCGGCTCGCATATTACGGGTTTGGCGCGCTCGCGACCGTCGCCCGCTGGCATCACTTCGTCCGCAGCGACGGGCTGATCTCAATTACGCGCAGCTTTCGCAGGAGCGAGCTCGCGGCGCATCTGGCGCAAGCGGGGCTGGCCGGCGACGCGGTCGTGCGACGCCACTTGCCGTCGAGGCAGACCGTGGAGCGCAGTCACTGAACGGGATCGCAGTCGCCGGCGGCGGGCCGGCTGGAGCAGCAGCCGCTGCCATGCTCGCCAGACGAGGGCGAGAAGTGCTTGTGCTCGAACGCGAGCCCTCCTGCACCGATAAGGTGTGCGGTGACTTCCTGAGCATCGAAGCGCAGGAAGTGCTCGGCGAGCTCGGTCTCGACCTTGCTGCACTCGGCCCGTCGCCGATCAGTTCGGTCCGGCTGGTGCATCGCGATCAGGTGGCGAGCACCACACTGCCGTTTCCGGCACTCGGCCTCTCGCGTCGGGTGCTCGATGCCGCGCTGCTCGATTTGGCGGCGCGCCACGGCGCTGTTGTACGGCAAGGCGTCAAGGTGCAGGCGCTGTCGCCGGATGGTCGGGTGCTGACCCTCGGCACGGGCGAGGAGCTCAGGCCGGACGCGGTGATCCTGGCAACCGGCAAGCATGAATTGCGCGGCGCCGCCCGCGCCACCGGCGCACCGAAGTCGGTCGGGTTCAAAACCTATCTCGCGCTGGCGCTGGAGCAGAGAGAGGCGTTGCGCGGCGCCGTGGAACTGGTGCTGTTCGAGGGTGGCTACGCAGGGTTGCTGCTGGTCGGGGAAGACACCGCCAATTTTAGCCTTGTGGTCTCGACGGACCGGCTGGCCCGCTCCGGAGGAACGTGGGGCGGTCTGCTCGCCTCTTTGCGGAGCGAGAGCGCCCTGTTGCGGTGTCGCCTTGCCGAAGCGGTGCAGCTGCGCGCCCGACCATTGGCGATCAGCCGACTGCCGTACGGCTACGTACATCGTCCGAGCCATGCCGATCCATCCCGCGTGTACCGCGTGGGGGACCAGGCCGCCGTCATCCCGTCCCTGACCGGCGACGGCGTCTCCCTCGCGTTGCACACGGCGCGGTGCGGGGTCGAAGCGTTGCTCGCCGGCCGGTCGGCAGCACTCTACCATGCCGGGCTCCGGCCCGCCTTGCGGGGCCAGATGTGGCGCGCATCCCTCGTTCACTCGCTGTGCCTCAGCCGTACGCTGCAACCCGCGGTACTTCGCGCGTGCCGGGCCACTCCGGCGATCATGCGCTTGGCCGCCTCCCATACGAGGATCGCCGATCCGGCCCGGCCACTTCCGATCTCCGGCAAGGCGGAGAGGGAGCTTGGCGTTCTTCTAAGGAAACGGGTGGGTGAAGCCTCGGGCGCCTAGAAGGGCGGCGGGGACACCATGTCGGGCGCGTCCGGGTCTTGCTCGGCTTCCAGTTGCCGCCGCGCCAGATCCCAGAACTCGTCAGCGCGACCTTCCGGACTGCCTTCCGACTGCCAGAGCGCGTATGCCCGTTCGCGGACCCGATGCTCGAATGTTTCGTCGGTGTGAGACATTGCTGACCTCCCAGTCGGCGGCTCTCGCGCGCCGCGTTGCCAATGCGCGCGGGAACGCGAAAGGTTGCCGGCCCGGACTACATCAGGGCGCGGATGGCTTCGAGCTGATCGGGCGCATCAAATGGCGGGACCAACAGCACGTCGTCGAACCCAAGTGCCGCCAACCGCCCTAGTCGCTGGCGCGCCTCGTCCGGCGGGCAGATCAGCGACACCTTCGCACCGGCGATCAGCGGGTTGAGCGCGGGCTCCGGCCGGAGGTCGACGAACACGTTGGCGAGCACGGCGCGCGTGCCGCCCGCCGCGCGATACATCGCAACGCCTGCCTCGAGATCCGCCTCGCCCGAGTAGATGCCGGAGGCGATCCAGCCCTGGCACTGCGTTACCGCGTAGTCGATCCACCGCTGGCTGCGCCATGCCCCGAGCAGCACCGGCGGCCCGCCCTCCGTGCCCGGCCACAACGGCAGCGGCGGCCCGTACACGCCTTCGCCGGCCCAGACGCGGCGCATCACTGCCAGATAGGCCGGAAGGGCCTTGAACCGGCCCTCGAAATCCTGCTGCAGCGCCTCGAAGTCGGCCTTCGTGGAACCGGAGCCGACCCCGAAGCGGAACCGCCCGCCGGAGAGCAGGTGGAGCGACTGCGCGCGATGGGCGTGCTCGACCGGATGGCGCAGCGGCACCTGGACGACGCAGGTGCCAAGCTCGATCGTGCGCGTCACCCCGCATAACATCGCGAGGACGCTGAGCGGATCGAGCGTGGGACGCGCGCGTGCCATCGAATCCGTGACCCACACGCCGGCGAAGCCGAGCGCCTCGGCACGTTCGCCGAACTCCACGATGCGGCGTGGCACCGAGCCGCCATCGGCCAGGACTTGTGGAATAAGTCCGATGCCGATGCGCACGGACTTCGCCCTACCCGTCAAGCCCGGCGTCCCGACCGGCGTGGCGGCCGAGCACGGCGAAGTCGAGATCCTTCTCCCCTTGCGCGATGGCGGTGAGAAAGCGGTTATGCACGACGGAGGCGAAGGGGAGGGGCACCGCGAGCGCGCGCGCCGCCTCCAACATCAGCCGCGTGTCTTTCTCGCCGAGCGTCACCTTCGCACCGGGCGGATCGAACGCGCCGTCGACGATCAGCTTGCCGTAGTTCTTGTGGACCGGGCGCGCCGAAGAAGCTGTTGGTCAGGATCTCGAACACGGTTTCCCGTCCGACGCCGCCCTTGCCGGCCAACGCGAACACCTCGCCGAACTGCTCGATCGTGGAGAAGATCAGGAAGTTGGCGCAAAGCTTGACCAGGTTGGCCTGCACCGGCCGTTCGCCCACCCGGAACACGCGCTGCCCCATCGCGTCCAATAGTGGCTGCACGCGTGCGATCGCCGCGTCCGGTCCCGCTGCCATGAGGAACAACTGGCCGGCTTCGGCGGCCGGCGGCCGGCCCAGCACAGGGCAGGCGACATGCACTTGGCCCCGGTCGGTGTGCTCGGCGGTCAGGCGCTCGGCGAGTGCCGCCGAGATCGTGCCCATCGCCAAATGGATGCCGCCGGGTGGCAGGCCTTGCGCTACCCCGTCGCGGCCGAACACCAGCGCTTCCGTCGCGGCGTCGTCGGCAAGCATGGTGATAGTGGCCTCGGCGTTGGCGGCCGCCTCGGCCGGAGTGGAAGCCTCCGACGCGCCGCGTTCGACGAACGGCTTCGTCCGGGCGGCGGTTCGATTGTAGACGCGCACCTGATGCCCCGCCGCGAGCAACCGCCCGGCCATCGCGCCGCCCATTGGTCCCAGTCCGACCACGCCCACCCGCATCGCCCGCCTCCTGTCCACGCCTTGACCCTAATGCACCTCGCGGGAGCCTACGTCGATCGGCTCGACATTGTATCATCCGCAAGGCGCCTGGCCGGCGGATCTGCCTTCTCTGCCTGGCCAATTGAAAGAGAGCCATGACAAACCCCGACGGCAAGCACACGCCCATCCTGATCGCGGGCGCGGGACCGACCGGACTGGTGCTCGCCGTCAGCCTCGTGAGGCGCGGCGTTCCGTTCCGCCTCATCGATCAGGCCGACGGCCCCGGCGAGCGCTCCCGTGCCATGGTCGTACATGCGCGCACCTTGGAGTTCTATCGTCAGTTCGGCTTCGCCGACGAGGTGATCGAGCAGGGCATCAAAGTCGACCGGGCGCATATGCGGGTCGGCAGTGCGGCCGGGCGCGCGCACGAGGTGGTCGCAGCCGGGTTCAGCGATCTCGGCGGCGGTTTGAGCCCTTATCCGTTCCCGTTGTGCTATCCGCAGGACGATCACGAGCGCTTTCTGCTGGACAAGCTCAAGGCGGCCGGCGTCGAGGCCGAGTGGCGCACCAAGCTTGTCGGCTGCGAGCAGGATGCGGCAGGCGTGCGCGCGACGATCGCGCGCGACGGCGGCAGAACCGAGGAGGTCCGGGCGGACTACCTGTGCGGCTGCGACGGCGCCCATAGCGTTGTGCGCCAAAAGCTGGAACTGGGCTTTCCGGGTGGCACCTATCGGCAGCTCTACTACGTGGCGGACGTGACGATCGCCGGGGAGTTTAAGCGCGATCTCTACATGAATCTGGGCAGGGAAACCTTCGCGCTCATGCTGCCGGTGCGCTCGCGCGGGGTCCAGCGATTGATCGGCCTTGTGCCACCCGAGCTGTCCGACAAGAAGGACCTCACGTTCGAGAACATCCGCGCCGATTGTGGAACCACTGGTCGATGTCACCGTCAAAGAGGTGAACTGGTTCGCCACGTATCGCGTGCACCACCGGGTGGCCGAGCATTTCCGAGTGGCGCGCGCCTTCATCCTCGGCGATGCCGGACACGTCCACAGCCCCGCCGGCGGCCAGGGCATGAACACTGGCATCGGCGACGCAATCAATCTCGGCTGGAAGTTGGCGCACGTGGTGAGCGGCCGTGCCGCCGCTTCGCTGCTCGACACCTATGAGGAGGAGCGGATCGGATTCGCACGCCAACTCGTCAACACGACCGATCGCGCGTTCACGCCGCTGGTGGCAAGCGGGTTGAAAGGTGAGCTGGTGCGCCAATTCCTCGTCCCGGCGCTCGTCAGCCTCGGCACGCGCTTCGCGCTGGGACGACGCGCGTTCTTTCGGTACCATCTCCCAGACCCAGATCCACTATGGCGACAGTGCGCTCAGTGAGGGCAAGGCCGGGCGCGTCAAAGGCGGCGACCGACTACCGTGGACCGGCCAGCACGGCCCGGACAACTTCGAACCGCTTGCCTCCCTGGACTGGCAGGCGCACGTGTACGGTGAGGCCGAACGGCAACTCGTCGAAACATGCCAACGCCTGCGATTACCCCTGCGCGCATATCCGTGGAGCGAAGGCGCGCAGAGGGCGGGGCTGCGATCCGACGCCGCCTACCTCGTGCGGCCTGACGGCTATGTCGCGCTTGCGGCAAGCGGCAAAGCGGCTGCGGACCAACTGACTGCCTTCGCCGACAAGCATCGGGTACGTTTCGGCTGAGCGGCGGTTCGCGCTCCGCCTGTCCCTACCGCGTCGGCCCTAACAGGTGCCGCCGGCCTAGTGCAGGTACCCGGCCAGGATCGCCAGCAGCAGCAGGGCGACGATGTTGGTGATCTTGATCATCGGGTTCACCGCGGGCCCCGCCGTATCCTTATACGGATCGCCCACCGTGTCGCCGGTCACCGCCGCCTTGTGCGCCTCGGAGCCTTTGCCGCCGTAGTTGCCTTCCTCGATGTACTTCTTGGCGTTGTCCCAGGCACCGCCGCCTGAGGTCATCGAGATGGCCACGAACAGTCCGGTGACGATGGTGCCAAGCAGCATCGCCCCGAGCGCGCTGAACGCCGCGGTGCGGCCGGCGATGGCGTCGATGATGAACCACAACACGAACGGCGCCAGCACCGGCAGCAGCGACGGGATTAGCATCTCGCGGATCGCGGCGCGGGTCAGCATGTCCACGGCCCGTCCGTACTCCGGCTTGGCGCGGCCTTCCATGATGCCCGGGATCTCCCGGAACTGTCGCCGCACCTCGACCACGACGGCTCCAGCCGCGCGCCCGACGGCCGTCATGCCCATGGCGCCGAACAGGTATGGCAGCAGTCCCCCGATGAACAAGCCGATCACCACGAACGGGTCCTGCAGCGCGAACGGCACGTCGAGCGTCGGGAAATAATGCCGGAGGTCCTGCGTGTAGGCGGCGAACAGCACGAGGGACGCGAGCCCGGCCGAGCCAATCGCATAACCCTTGGTCACCGCCTTGGTGGTGTTGCCGACCGCATCGAGCGCGTCCGTGGTGACGCGCACCTCGCGCGGCAGGTCGGCCATCTCGGCGATGCCGCCGGCGTTATCCGTGACCGGGCCGTAGGCGTCGAGAGCGACGATCATGCCCGCAAGCGCCAGCATGGTGGTCGCGGCGACCGCGATCCCGAACAGGCCGGCGAACAGGAACGACGCAATGATGCCGATGGAAATGACGATCACCGGCGCCGCGGTCGCCTCCATCGAGATGGCAAGGCCCTGGATCACGTTGGTGCCGTGCCCGGTGGTGGAGCTTTGCGCGATGGAGCGCACGGGCCGGTATTCCGTCGAGGTGTAGTACTCGGTGATCCACACGATCAGCCCGGTCACGATGAGCCCGGTCAGCGCGCACAGGAATAGCTCCCCGCCGGTGACATAGCGCGCCGGTGATCAGCGGCAGCGGTGTCGCGAAGCCGACGAACAAGAGCATCACGATCGCGATGCCGACGATCGAGAGCAGGCCGGTGACAACCAGGCCTTTGTAGAGAGCCCGCATGATCCCGTTATCGGGCCCGATGCGGACGAAATAGGTGCCGGCCACCGAGGTGAGGATGCAGACCGCGCCGATGCCGAGCGGCAGCATCATCAGCCAATCCCGCGTTGCTCCGGGCTGGAAGAAGATCGCCGCCAGCAGCATGGTCGCGACGATGGTCACGGCATAGGTTTCGAACAAGTCGGCGGCCATTCCCGCGCAGTCGCCCACGTTGTCGCCCACGTTGTCGGCAATCACGGCGGGGTTCCGGGGATCATCCTCCGGGATGCCCGCCTCGACCTTGCCCACGAGGTCGGCGCCGACATCCGCCCCCTTGGTGAAGATCCCGCCGCCGAGCCGGGCGAAGATGGAGATCAGCGAGGCGCCGAACGACAGCCCGACCAGCGCCTCCAGCACCGGGCGCACGTCGTCGCCCGCCATGGTGCTTCGCAGCACGAGGTAGTAGATCGATACGCCGAGCAGCCCTAGCCCGACCACCAGCAGGCCGGTGATGGCGCCCGACTTGAAGGCGATGTTGAGGCCGGCGCCGAGACCGAGCCGTGAGGCCTGCGCCGTCCGCACGTTGGCGCGGACCGAAACGTTCATCCCGACGTAACCCGCCGCCGCCGACAGCGCCGCCCCGATCAGGAAGCCGACGGCGACATGAATCCCGAGCAGTGCGCCCAGAATCACGAGGATCACGACGCCGACAATGCCGATCGTCATGTATTGCCGGTTGAGATAGGCCCTCGCACCCTCCTGGACCGCACCCGAGATCTCCTGCATCCGGGTCGTCCCGGCGTCGGCAGCCATGATCTCCCTGGCGGTGATGAAGCCGTAGACCAGCGCCGCGATGCCGCAGGCGATGATCAGCGCGAAAGCCAAACCCATTCGAAAATCCTTTTATCGTTGCGAACCGCAGCGCCGCGATCCGTTTATCAGCCCTCGGTGGCGTTTGTGCGCGCGGGTTCATGCCAGAAGCCACCAAGTCAGGCAATCGAGCCGCAGTGAACGGCTTGGCCATTATGCCGCGGGACGCGGCGATTGCCGGTCTCACCGCGTCGCCGGTAATCTGGCCGGGATTGCCAGGACGCGCTCCGTTGGTCACGCTAGAACAATGCTCTCAGCCGTCATCCCTACGCGCACCGTCGATCGGCGACCCGGCAGACGCCTCAGCGGCATAGGTCAGCTGTTGCGCTCGGTTGCGGCGGCGCTGCTCGGGTTGCTGCTGCTGTCCGTGCCGGGGTGGGCGCAATCGTCGGTGCCGGCGGAGACGGAAACCCTATCTAGCCGGGCCGCCTTGATCGAACGGGTCATGCCCGCCGTGGTCAATGTGTCGACGGCACTGCTCCAGCATGACTCGGGAGCCTCGTCAGCGCACACGGTCAGCGGCTCCAACTGGTTCCCCTCGGCACACGGCTTCGGCTCCGGGTTCGTAATCGACGGGAGCGGCCTCATCGTCACCAATCGGCACGTTGTCGAGAACGCCGTGCGGATCACCGTCACCTTCCCGGACCAGACGACGCTGCCTGCGCGAATCGTCGGACATCTCAGCACGGCCGATGTTGCGCTCCTGCAAGTCACTCCCGCGAAGCCGCTTGCGAGCGTGCAATGGGGTGACAGCGACAAGCTCCGGCTCGGCGACGATGTGATAGCGATCGGCAACCCGCTCGGGCTCGGCGGGTCGGTCAGCCGCGGAATAGTCAGCGGATTGAACCGCGACATCAGGACGACGCCGTTCGACGACTTCATCCAGACGGACGCCGCGATCAATCACGGCAATTCGGGTGGCCCGCTGTTCGACATGCATGGCCGCGTGATCGGGATCAACACGGCAATCTTCTCGCCCACCGACACGAGCGGCTCGATTGGCATTAGCTTCGCGCTACCTTCTCAGGTCGCCGCCTTTATCGTTGAGGAGACCCGGCGCTACGGGAGAGTGCGGGCGGGATCGATCGGCGTCCGCCTGCAATCGGTGACGCCGGACGTCGCCAACGCGCTCAACTTGAGCAATAGCAGAGGGGCGATTATTCTCGGCTTGGATCACGACAGCAGTGCCGCGGCCGCCGGACTGCACCGTGGCGACGTGATCACGGATGTCGGTTCCGACAAGCCGTCCGATGCGCGAGCTTTGCTGCGCGCCGTCGCCCTCGCACCTCTCGACCAGCCGCTCCTGGTGAAGGTCTGGCGCCAAGGCCAGGAATTGACCTTCGATCCAGTGGTCCGGCTGTACGAGGCCCCCCGCGAATCGGAAATCGGGGAGGAGGCTGCCGTTGCGCGGGAGAAATTCACGCCGCTCCCAGATGCAGGGCTGAAGATGGCCGAGATCACGCCAGCCCTGCGAACCAAATACAAGCTCTCGCCGGACATCAAGGGAGTTCTCGTGACCGGTGTAGCGCCTTACAGCGCGGCCGACTTGCGCGGCATCTTCCCGGGCGACGTTGTCCTCGAAGTCGACCAGCACAATGTGACCGCACCGGCCGAAGTCGACGCACGGGTCGCGGCCGATCGTGAGCGACATGCGAGATACACGCTGTTGCTGATCACTGGTCCCGGTGGCGATCGCTTCGTGACCTTGCCCCTGGATCCCGGAGTGAAGGAGCCGCAGCCGGCCGAGGCCGAGCGGCGTTGACCGCTGCGCGATGGCCCTTGCGCCGCGCTTCGCGCTCGGGTCACATCGCCGCGCTCTCGTGCCCGTAGCTCAATTGGTTAGAGCGGGCCGCTCATAACGGCTTGGTTGCAGGTTCGAGTCCTGCCGGGCGCAGGGCACATCAGCCCTTGGTTGCCGCCGGCCGACGCCACACCTTACAAGGCAACCCGATCCCTTCCAGGAGCCTTTACGCTGATGGCTAGCTATCAATACGTTTACGTCATGAAAGATTTGACCAAGAGCTTTCCCGGCGGCCGGGAGGTGTTCAAGGGTATCACGCTGTCCTTCCTTCCCGGCGTGAAGATCGGCGTGCTCGGCGTGAATGGCGCCGGCAAATCGACCCTGCTCAAGATCATGGCGGGGATCGAGACGGAGTTCGGCGGGGAGGCGTGGGCGGCGGAGGGCGTCAAGGTGGGCTATCTGTCGCAGGAGCCGCAGCTCGACGCCGGCGAGACCGTGGGCGAGAACGTGGAAGCCGCCTTTGCCCCACTGAAGGCGGCGCTCGCCCGCTTCAACGAGATTTCCATGAAGTTTGCCGAGCCGATGAGCGACGACGAAATGAACACGTTGCTCGCCGAGCAAGCTGACTTGCAGGAGAAAATCGACGCCGAGGACGGCTGGGAGCTCGACCGCAAGGTGGAGATCGCGCTCGACGCGCTCCGTTGCCCGCCCGCCGAGGCGAAGGTCGCAACACTTTCCGGTGGCGAACGGCGGCGGGTGGCGCTGTGCCGCTTGCTGCTGGAGAAACCCGATCTGCTGCTGCTCGATGAGCCGACCAACCATCTCGACGCGGAAAGCGTGGCCTGGCTGGAAAAGACCCTGCACGACTACGCCGGGACCGTGATGGTGGTCACGCACGATCGCTACTTCCTCGACAACGTCACCAATTGGATCCTCGAGATTGAGCGTGGCCGGGGCTACCCGTTCGAGGGCAACTACTCCTCGTGGCTCGATCAGAAGCGCAAGCGGCTGAAGCAGGAGGAAAAGGAGGAGAGCGCCCGGCAGCGCGCGCTGGCGGCGGAGCAGGAATGGATTGCGTCCTCGCCGCGCGCCCGGCAAGCCAAGAATCAGGCGCGCATCAGCCGTTATGAGGAGCTGCTGGCGAAGTCCCAGGAGATGGCGACGGGAGTGGCAGACATCGTCATCACTCCGGGTCCGCGGCTCGGGGGCACCGTCATCGAGGCGGCCGATTTGCGCAAAGGCTACGGCAACCAGCTTCTGATCGACGATCTGTCGTTCAAGCTGCCGCCAGGCGGCATCGTGGGGGTGATCGGTCCGAACGGTGCGGGCAAGACCACCCTGTTCCGCATGATCATCGGCCAGGAACAGCCGGACGCGGGCTTGCTGAAGGTCGGCGACACGGTGGAGCTCGGTTACGTGGACCAGTCGCGCGACAGTCTCGACGCCAACAAGACGGTGTGGGAGGAGATCAGCGGCGGCACGGACATGATCTATCTCGGCAAGCGGGCAGGTACAGAGCCGTGCCTATGTCGGTGCGTTCAACTTCAAGGGCGCCGATCAACAGAAAAAGGTTGGCATCCTCTCGGGCGGTGAGCGCAACCGCGTGCATCTGGCCAAGATGTTGAAGGCCGAGCACAACGTGATCCTGCTGGACGAGCCGACCAACGATCTTGACGTCGACACCTTGCGGGCGCTCGAGGATGCATTGACCGAGTTTCCGGGTTGCGCCGTCATCATCAGCCACGATCGCTGGTTCCTAGACCGGCTGGCCACTCACATCCTTGCCTTCGAAGGCGACAGCCACATCGAATGGTTCCAAGGCAACTTCCAGGCCTACGAGGAAGACAAGCGCCGGCGTCTCGGCGCCGACTCGACCGAGCCGCATCGGATCAAGTACCGGCCGCTGGCTCGCTAGCGCTCCTCGCCTCAGTCCCTTTCTCTACGGGCAGAGGAGATCGAGTAAGGGGGGTGAGCCGCCGCAACACACGGATGGCCGCGCGCACCATGCCGCGCCAGATTGCGAGCAGGACGATGGAGAAAACGATCATGCTCGACGCGGCGATACTGGACGAGGACGCGCTGTGGACCACGGTTGACCGGCGCGAGGCGGGCAACTTCCTCTACGCGGTCACGACAATGGGCGTCTATTGCCGCCCGACCTGTCCGTCTCCGCGCCCGCTCCGGCGCAACGTGCGCTTCTTCGGAGCACCTGCCGAAGCGGAGGCGGCCGGCTTCCGCGCCTGCAAGCGCTGCGACCCGAAGGGCGAGCGAGCGCGTATTGCCGAGGCGGTCGTCAAGGATGCATGCGCCCACATCGAAGGGGAAGAAACGATCCCCTCTCTTGACGCACTCTCCGCACGGTCCGGCTACTCCCGCTTCCACTTCCTGCGGCTATTCCGTGACCACACGGGGGTCACCCCGCGCTCCTACGCCGAAGGTGTGCGCGCCCGCCGACTGCAAGCCGCACTGCAAGCCGGGACGCGTGTCGCCGACGCGGTCGCTGGGGCCGGCTACGGCTCCGAGAGTCGGGTTTACGAAAAGACCGGCGCTCTGCTCGGCATGACGCCGGGCGCGCTCCGTCGCGGCGGCGCGGGCGAGGTGATCCGCACGGCTTTCGCGGACTCGCCGTTCGGGCGGCTGCTGGTCGGCGCGACCGACAAGGGCGTGTGCTTCCTTGGCTTCGCCGAGCCCGACGACGCGCTGCTTGGCGACCTCCGCCGTCGCTTCCCGCGCGCTACGATCCACGCCGATGATCGGGCTTTGGCCGAAGCGGTGCGGGCGGTGCTGGCGTTCATCGCCGAGCCGAAGCAGGCTCTTGCCCTTCCACTCGATCTGCGTGGCACCGCGTTTCAGCAGCGGGTCTGGCAGGCGTTGTGCAGCATTCCGGCCGGCGAGACCCGCAGCTACGCGGAGGTGGCCGCCATGATCGGAGCGCCGCGAGCGGTGCGGGCGGTGGCGCGGTCCTGCGCCACCAATCCAGTCTCGCTCGCGGTGCCTTGTCACCGGGTGGTCGGGGCCGACGGCGACCTCACGGGCTATCGCTGGGGCCTGCCGCGCAAGCGGGCGCTGCTTGCCGCGGAGCGAGCCTCGGTATTGCCGAAAGGAGGCACGCCCGTTACTTCGCGCTGAAGCTTGGTGCGGTGGGCAGATCAGGCGCGGGGGGACGCCGCTTCTAGAGTGATCTGCAGGCTTTCCAGGTGCGGTAAGTCATTGTGAGAGCGATGCCTAGACACAAGTATCCTGTTTGATCTCCGGGGTTGTAACGGCTTGCCGTGCCATCCTGGCGTCTGGTGGAAGCACCGGTCCTGTTTCGAAAGCTGAGCAGTGCCGCCTCCCTGAGAGCCAAAGTGCCGGAAGCAGACGCCGCGTGCTGCGGGCGGTGAGCCGCCACAACACGCGGCTCTCCAACAAGGTGGTGTTCGCTGATCAGCTGCGGGGTCTGGCGGCTCTGGTCGTGGTACTGACCCATATGTTCAATGTGTATCCCTTCGCCCAGGCGATGGTGGCGACCACCGTCGGTACTCCGCCATTGAACTTGCCGACCCTGTGGATCACGCCAGCGATGGCTCAATCGTGGATCAATTTCGGGCCGCTCGGCGTGGGGCTGTTCTTTCTGGTGAGCGGCTTCGTTATCCCGTTCTCTTTAAGGCGGCACGGACGGGGCGCATTCTTACTGGCGCGAGCGCTGCGCATTTATCCGACGTATTGGGCGGCGCTGGCGATCGGCTGCCTTTTGGTTGTGGCCTCCGCACGCTATTGGGGGAGGCCCACACCTTTCAACTGGGAGAGCGTGTGGGCCAATCTCACATTGTCGCACACATTGCGCGGAATCCCCTCTATCGACCAAGTAAACTGGACCCTCGTCGTCGAGCTACACTTCTATGTCCTTGCAGCACTAACGCGGCCATGGATTTTGAATTGCCGCCTGTGGCCGATGCTCGCCGCTGTGGCAGGCGCTTTAGGCCTCTTGGCGGCGCAGAGGATCGGCTTGGCCCCGCAGCCGTCATTTTCGGAGCTGGTGGCAATGTTGCTGCCTTACATGCTGATCGGCACGGCCTTCCACTATCATTACGTCGGAGCGTTGCGGTTCCCGTTGTTGTGGGCCGTAGTGGCCGGATTGTCGGCAGTGTCTTTCAGTTTGTCCGAAATCAGTCCGACGACGGCCGTAGGAAACCCTGTTCTGGCGGCAAGCTATGGTTACGCGCTGCTATTGTTCAGCATCGCCTACGCCGCCCGAAACCGGATACCCGACTGGCGGGCGCTGCGCCTGCTCGCGCGAATAAGCTATCCGCTTTATTCGGTGCATCTGCTGGTAGGCTTTACCCTGATGACTTGGCTCATCGCCGGGCCAGCCGGCTTGCCTTACGGCTGGGCCAGCATAGCGACCCTGGCTGTGTTACTCTTGGTCGCGTGGGTGCTGCACCAAGGAGTGGAGCGTTGGACCATCCGCTGGGGCGCGGCTCTGGGGAAGGCAGGCGTCCCGGCGCCCGCAGCGGGCGACTAGTTGGCCAGCCAACCCCCGCTTGCCCGCGTTAGATTGAGCGAGGGTACCGAGCGGGAGTCGGTCTCAGCCAGGAAGCCACGCCCCCGCTCGCTGTCGCGCTATTCCTCCTCGGCCGTCCGGCGTACCAGCACCTCGCGCTTGCCGACATGGTTGGCCTGCCCGACGATGCCTTCCTTCTCCATCTGCTCGATCAGCTTGGCGGCCTTGTTGTAGCCGATCCCAAGGTGCCGCTGGATGAACGAAGTGGACGCTTTGCCCTCCCGGGCGACCACCGCCACCGCCTGATCGAACAGGCTCTTGTCGCCGTCCGAAGCGCCGGCGATGCCGGAAAGCATCAGATCAGCGCCGCCGTCATCACCCTCGGCTTCGGTCACGTCGTCGACGTAGGCCGGCTCGCCTTGCGAGCGGAGGAACGCCACGACCTCCTCCACTTCGCGGTCGGAGACGAACGGGCCGTGCACGCGCGTGATGCGGCCGCCGCCGGCCATGAACAGCATGTCGCCCTGGCCGAGCAGCTGCTCCGCACCCTGCTCGCCCAGGATGGTGCGGCTGTCGAACTTGCTGATCACCTGAAAGCTGATGCGGGTCGGGAAGTTGGCCTTGATCGTGCCGGTGATCACGTCCACCGACGGCCGCTGTGTCGCCATGATGACGTGGATGCCGGCAGCGCGCGCCATCTGCGCCAGACGCTGCACGGCCTGCTCGATCTCCTTGCCGGCGACCATCATCAGGTCCGCCATTTCATCGACCACCACGACGATGAACGGCAGGTTCTCGAGCGTGAGCGGCTGGTCCTCGAAGGTCGGACGGCTGGTATCGGGGTCGAAGCCGGTCTGCACCCGCCGCGTCACGACTTCACCCTTGGCGCGCGCCTCGGCCACCCGCTCGTTGTAGCCGCCAATGTTGCGGACGCCGAGCTGGCTCATCGAGCGATAGCGCCGCTCCATCTCGCGCACCGTCCATTTCAGCGCGGTGACGGCTTTCTTCGGCTCGGTCACGACGGGCGCCATCAGATGCGGGATGCCCTCGTACACCGAGAGCTCGAGCATTTTGGGGTCGATCAGGATCATCCGGCATTGATCGGGCGAGAGCCTGTCCAGCAGCGACAGGATCATCGCGTTTACGCCGACCGACTTGCCCGACCCCGTGGTGCCCGCGATCATGAGGTGCGGCATGCGGGACAGTTCCGCGATTACGGGAGCGCCGCTGATCTCCTTGCCGAGAGCGAGCGTCAACGGCCGCTGTGCTTGCTCCACTCCTCGGTTGCGAGGATTTCGCGCAAGAACACGGTTTCCCGCCGGCCGTTTGGCAACTCGATGCCGATCACGTTCCGCCCCGACACGGTGGCGATGCGTACCGCGGTGACGGACAAGCTGCGCGCGATGTCGTCGGCGAGCCCGATCACCCGGGCGCTGCGAATGCCGGGCGCGGGCTCAAGTTCATAAAGTGTCACCACCGGTCCCGGACGGATTTCGACGATGCTGCCCTGGACGCCGTAGTCGGCAAGCACGGTTTCGAGCAGGCGCGCATTGGCCTGAAGCGATTCGGGGTCCGGCCCGGTCGTCGCCCGCGTCGGTGGGGGCTTGAGAAGCGACAGCGGAGGAAACCGCCACGTTCCCTCTTCGAGCGGCAGTGATTGTTGCTGCGGGGCGGCGCGGCGGACAGGCGGGGCCGGGGTCAGGCGCGCCATGCCGGGCGGCTGCTCGTCCCCGGGCGGAGGCGGCGGCGGCGAGGCCGGCGTGATCGGCGGCGCCGGTCGGAGCACCGGGCCAACCGGGCTCGACGGCTCCGGCGCGTGGATCGGCCCGCGAAGCAGCGCGGGCAGCGGGATCGGCGCGCCCAACCAGCGGCTCGCCCCTCTCACATGCGCGAACGCCTCGCGCCCACCTCGCGTCGCAGTCCGCGCCACCAGCACCGCGCCGCGTCCGGCGGACCGCCATTCGCCGAAGCTCAAGCCGAGGGCGAGCAGGACCAGGGTGAGTGCCAGGCCAATGCCGATCAAGGCCACGAAGCCGACCCCGACCGGCCCGAATACCGCGCGGCCCGCAGCCAAAGCCGCACCGGATAACAGCGTCCCGACCGCCCCGCCCAGCCCCGCCGGCGTCGGCCAAGCGAGCGGATAGCCTGCCGCTCCCGTGAGCACGGCGGCGACGACCGGCACGGCGGCAATCATCGCGGCGACGCGAGGGGCCAGGCTGCCGAACGGACGGTGGGCCGCCATCCGCCACGCCCAGGCCAGCAAAGCTACCCCGGGCAGCGCAGCCGCCAGCCCGCAACCCTGCAGCAGCAGGTCGGCCCCGATCGCCCCCGCCGGGCCGGCTAGGTTGGTAGCATTCCGGGCGGTTGCGGTGTCGAGCGAGGGGTCACGCGCGTCGTAGCTGGCGAGTGCTATCAAAAACGCGAGCGCGACCAGCCCAAGCATCAGCCCGCCGAGCTCCGACATGCGGCGGCGCATGATTGTGCGCAACGCAGGGGAGGCGAGTCGGCGAGCTTGGGCGACAGCGGCCATCAGTTATTCCGACTAGAATTCGTGCGAACGAGCGGGTTTGAGGCCGCACCTCAGCTATAGCCCGGAAGCGGCGGATGCAGAACCGGATTCCCGGGTTGTCGGAGCGCCGCAGCGGCATCATCTCGGCCGAGTGGCGAATACGACCCTGATCGAGGCTGACGTCTGCGTGGTGGGGGCCGGGCCGGTTGGCGGCACCCTGGCGTGCCGGCTGGCCGCCGGCGGGGTGCGTACTGTGGTGATCGACCGCGCGCCGCTGCCGCCCATGGAGCATCCGGATTTCGACGGACGGGCCTACGCCGTCGCGGCCGGCTCGCGCCGGTTGCTCACAGCGGCCGGACTGTGGGACCGCTTGCCTGAGCCGACCTGTCCGATCCTGGACATCCGCGTCTCCGACGGCCGAATCGGCCGACGCCCGTCCTCGCTGTTCCTCCATTTCGATCATCGCGAGGCCGACGATGCGGGTGGTTCGTTCGGTTCCATGGTGGAAGCGCGCAGCTTGCGGGTAGCAATCAACGCGGCCTTGCACGCCCATCACGCCGTCCGCGTGTTCGCGCCGGCCGAAGCAAAGGTGGAGCGCGCGGCCGAAGGCGTCACGGTGCGCCTGGCGGACGGCCCTGCTGTCGCCTGCCGCCTCGTGGTCGCGGCGGAGGGAAAAAACTCGCCGTTAAGGGCCGAGGCAGGCATTCCGGTGACACGCTTTGCCTATGGCCAGACCGGGATTGTCTCCGCCGTCGCGCACGAACGTCCGCACGACAACACGGCTCTCGAGCACTTCCTGCCGGCTGGCCCGTTCGCGCAACTGCCGATGTGCGGGATCGCTGGGGCGCCGCACGTGTCGGCGATCGTATGGACCGAGCGGAACGCAGTCGCGGATCGCGTGCTGGCGCTGGATGACGCGGGGTTCGGCCGCGAAATCGCGCGCCGGCTCGGTCCGCATCTCGGCGCGGTGCGTCCGATCGGCCGACGCTGGCGTTACCCGTTGGGGGCGCTGCATGCTCACCGTTATTTCGACACGCGCCTCGCCCTCGTCGGCGATGCGGCGCACGGGATTCATCCGATTGCCGGGCAGGGGCTCAACCTGGGCTTCCGCGACGTGCTCGCCCTCTCGGAACTGGTGATCGCCGCTCTCCGCGATGGCGCCGACCCGGGGGCGCCGTCGCTGCTTCGCGAGTATCAGCGCGCCCGCCGGGCTGCCAATCTTTTGATGCTGGGTGCGACAGACGGGCTCGACCGATTGTTCAGCACGGACAATCCGACGCTTCGCTTGGCACGCGATCTCGGGATCGCCGCGGTGCATCGGCTGCCACGCCTCAAGCGCGCCTTCATGCGCCAGGCGATGGGCGAGGGGCGCCTCTAGCCTCTTCGGGACGCACGGCGGCAAAGGGCCGCGTTTCCGGCATCAGGAAGCGGCAGGCCAGGGTTCCGAGTAAGCCGACGGCCGCCAGGCCCAGGAACGCCATGGAATCGCCGAACTCGTCGGCCGCCCAGCCGCCGGCCGCGGTGCTCACTGCCGCGCCGACGAAAACATTCAGCCCGAGCACCCCCATGCACAGATTGAAGCGGCCGCTGTGCAGCGTGAGATCGTCGGAGATTAGCGAGAACAGCACGCCGAACACGGCGCCACTGATCCCGCTCAGCGCCTGCACCGCTGTGACGAACCACGGGTCGGGCGCGATCGCCATCAAAGTGCCCCGCACGGCGAGCATCCCCCAGCCCAGTATCAGCATCGGCCGGCGTCCGAACCGGGCGGCGCGCCGCCCGACCCATGGAGACAGGAGCGCGACCACGATCTGCGGCAAGACGATGCAGGCGCCGACTACGGTATCGGCGAGCGCCCCGAGCGACTTGGTGATGGACGCCGCCGCGAGCGGTAGCATCGCCGCGTTCGAGATGTGGAATAGCAGGACGCAGAAGCCGAACGTCAGCACCCCCCGATCATTCAGCAGGTCGCGTAGGCCGCGCCAGTCGAACGGGCCACTGGCGACGTTCCGCTTCACCCGCTGCCCACCCTCGACCTGAGTGAGGGCCACCATCGCCGGGATGCCGAGCACCGCAGTTAGCCAGAACACGGCGCTGGGGGCGACATAGGTGCCGATCAGCCCCATGACGCCGGCGGCGAGGCCGTTGCCGATGGAGGCGAAGCGCGCGTTGCGGCCGAGCCGCTCGCCCAGTGCGGCATGGCCGACCAGGGCCAGGCTGACCGCCGCGATCGCGGGCGTCAGGATGCAGCTCGCGAAGCCGTGCAGTAGTTCGGCCACGTAAACGGGAAGCGGGATGGGAAACAACGCGAACAGCAGCGCGCTGGCGCTGACGGCGAGAACCCCTACCATCGCGGCGACACGCTTGTTGTGCATGGCATCCACGATCGCACCCGTGGGTACTTGCCCCACGAGCGCCGCGATCGTGCCGACGCTTAGTGCTGCACCGATCTCGCCCTGCGTCCACTTATTGGCCGTGAGATAGACGGCGATGAACGGGCCGAAACCGGTCTGCACATCCGCAACGAAGAACGTCACGAAATCGAGCGCGCGCAGGCTGCGAGCCAAAGCCATCGGCCTCCTACTCGGTTTTTGGCGGCGTGGCTTCTTGCGACGGCGGTACTGGTACAGGCTTCGGGGTAGGGACCGGGGTCGGTGCTGTCGTCGGGCTGGGAGCGGGGGCCGGGGGTGGAGTTGAGGTCGGGGCTGGAGTCGGGGTAGGGGCCGGAGTTCGGGGTGGGGACTAGCGTCGGGGTAGGCGTCAGCACAACCGATGGGGTGGCCGCCGGGGTCTGCGGCGCTGGTGCCCCCGCGGGGGTTGGCGTGGTAGGCGGCTCAGGCGAAGCCGCTGGCGCCGCCAAGGCTGCTGGAGCGGCGCCCGCCGGCGGTGGGCCGGGCGTCGTGTCGCCTTGCGTCATCACCGGGGCCGATTGCGCCTCCTTGTAGTCGGGGGCTGCCTTGATCTGGTCGAGGCTCATGTCGAGCGTGATCAGATGATCCTTGTCGGCCGGGGCGAAGCGAAGGCTTTTCCAATCCACCGCGATCCGGCGATTGCCGACGCCGAGAAATCCGCCGAAATCGATCACCGCCGCGATCGGCTGGCCGGCCGCGTCGACCAGCACGTCGACCAGGCGCGCGATGTCCTTGCCGTTCGGACCGTCGACCGTGTGACCCATGATCGCCAGAGCGAAACTCGCGGGGACCTGCACCGGGGTTGGGGCGGCGGCGGCCAGCAGCACCGCCGCCAGTGGAAAGAATGCGCGGGGAGTCACCATGCCGCGGCCCAGCCATCGAGGCGCGGGTCCGAGCCCGCAACCCGGATCCCGTTCATGAGCCGGATCGCCTGGACGCTGCACGGAGCTTCAAGCGGACCCACGCGGTTGAGCAAGTGGCCCTTCGCTTCCAGGGCGTGCAGCACGTTGTTGCCGAAGCCGGGCTCCACCACCAGGCGGCCATCGCCCTCATGCGGCCAGTTCGCGCCCTGGCCCTGCTGGGCGCTGGTCCAACGCGGCGCTTCGACCGCCTGCTGCGGGTCGGCTCCGCCATCGATCATGGCCGTGAGCACCTGCAGGTTCACCTGCACCTGGTTGTCCGCTCCGGGCGTCCCGAGCACGCCCCACAATGCGCCGTCCCTCAGCACGATGGGCGCGTTCATGGTGTGCCGCACCCGCTTGCCCGGCCGCAGCCGGTTCGCATGACCCGGTGTGAGGTGCCAATACGCCATCCGGTTGTTGAGCAGCACGCCCGTGTCGCCCGCGGTGACGCCCGAGCCGAACACCGAGTTGATGCTCTGAATGCCGGAGACCGCATTGCCCTCCCCATCGACCACGCAGAAATAGGTGGTGTCGCCCGCCCGTTCCGGTTCCGCAATCGGCAGCACGGCGGCCCGCGCCATGTCGATCCGGGACGCACACGCGTCCGCGTGCTCATCCGAAAGCAGGCGTGTTAGCGGGATGTCGGCGTCGCGCGGGTCGCCGCCGTAGCGCTCGCGGTCGAGGAAGGCGAGCTTTTTGGCTTCCACTAGCACATGGACCCGCTCGGCGGGGTCGAGGGCCGCGAGATCGAACCGTTCGGCGATCCGCAGCATCTGCAGGAAGGTGAAGCCGGTCGAGTTCGGCGAAGTCTGGCTGACAGTGTAGCCCCGGTAGGTGATCGCGATAGGCGCCACGATCTCGGGCTCGCAGGCCCCGAGGTCGGCCTCCGTGATCGGCACGCCGGCAGCTCCCATGCCAGCGGCCAAGCGGCGGGCGAGCCCGCCCCGATAGAACGTTTCCGCCCCCTCGGCCGCGATCTCCTCCAAAGTGCGGGCCAGCGCTTCCTGCCGGATCAGCTTGGCGACCGGCGGCGCGCCGTCCCGTTCCGCCCCGGCGAGGAACACCGCGCGGCTGCGCGCGTCGGCGGCGAGCACCGCCCGGTTTTCCCCGGCAAAACGACGGTAGGTATGGGTGACGGCGAAGCCGTCCCGCGCGCAGCCGATCGCGCTGGCGAATAGGGCTCCCCACGGCAGCCGCCCATGCGCCGCATGCAACGCATGGAGACCCGCGAGCGCCCCCGGCACCGAGACGCTGCGCGGGCCTGCAACCGGCATCCCGCCGCCGAACCGTTCGGGGCTCGCCGAGGCCGGGGCGGGGCCGGTGCCGTTCACCACTGTGCTCCGCCCCTCGGCGGCAAGGTGGATGTGGTAAAGGGCATCGCCGCCCAGTCCCGACATGTGCGGCTCCACCACGAACAAGGTGGTGGCGACCGCGACGGTAGCGTCGGCCGCGTTGCCCCCCGCCTTGAGCGCGTCGAGCCCGGCCTGAGCGGCGAGCGGATGGTTGGCGCCGACGGCGCCGCGCCGCCCCATGATGAGAGGCCGGTAGCTGCGCGCGAACCCGCTCATATCCCATCTCCTGCACGGATCAGGCAGACTAGCCTCTCCGTCCATCGCACGAAGCCCTTGCAATTCGCGGCGGCGATCTTAAGAACAAACAGAAAACCGGAGGTTGGTGTCGCGCGAATGGAGCTGCTCGACAAGCTGAAAATCCTGGCGGACGCGGCGAAGTACGACGCTTCGTGCGCGTCAAGCGGCACGGACAAGCGGCACTCGCTGGGCAAGAACGGCGGCATCGGCTCCACGGAGGGCATGGGAATCTGTCATGCCTACGCGCCGGACGGGCGCTGCATCAGCCTTTTGAAGATTCTGCTGACCAACTCCTGCGTGTTCGATTGCCTCTATTGCATCAACCGCCGCTCCTCCAACGTGCAGCGTGCGCGGTTCACCGTGGACGAGGTCGTCACACTCACGCTCGGCTTTTACCGGCGCAACTGCATCGAAGGGCTGTTCCTCAGCTCCGGCATCATCAAGGACCCCGACTACACGATGGAGCAGGTGGTCCGCGTCGCGCGCATTCTTCGCGAAGAACATGGTTTTCGCGGCTACATTCACCTGAAAACCATTCCGGACGCCGACCCCGCGCTACTTGCCGAGGCCGGGCAATACGCTGATCGCCTGAGCATCAACGTCGAACTCCCGACGGAGAACAGCCTCGGCCGTCTGGCCCCCGAGAAGAACGGACCCCGCATCCGCCGCTCGATGGGCCGTTTGCGCACGCGGATCGACGCTGGCCGGGAGAAGGGCGCGCCGCGCTTCGCTCCCGCCGGGCAGAGCACGCAGGTGATCGTCGGTGCCGACGACAGCGCGGACGGTGCCATCCTCCGCCTCAGCACCAACCTGTACGGCTCCTACGGCTTGCGCCGCGTCTACTACTCGGCTTTCAGCCCGATCCCGGACGCCTCCGCTGCGCTGCCGCTCACGCGCGCCCCGCTGCTGCGCGAGCATCGGCTGTATCAGGCGGACTGGCTGATGCGCTTCTACGGCTTCAACGTGGACGAGATCGTGCCGGAGGCGGCGGCGATGCTCGACCTGCGCGTTGATCCGAAGCTTGCCTGGGCTTTGGCGCACCGCTCGGAATTCCCGATGGACGTCAACCGCGCCGCCCGCGAGCAGTTGCTGCGGGTCCCGGGGTTCGGCGTGCGCTCGGTCGATCGCATCCTGCAAGCGCGGCGGCACCGGCGGCTCGCATGAGCGACCTCGCGCGACTGCGCCTGTCGATGGCCAAAATCGCGCCTTTCGTCGTGGCGGCGGACCATGTGCCGCGCACGCTCGAGGACGCGCGCCTTGCATCCCGGCTCACCCCGCCGCCGCGGCAAGCGGAGCTGTTTGGCTGATGCCCAGCGTCGTCCTGGCGCGCGAGACGGACTGGGACGGCTGGCGCCGCGCCACCCGCGCGCTGGTGCTTGGCGGCGTGCCGCCGGAGGAAATCGTGTGGTCGGTGGGCTCATCGGCCGATTTGTTCGCGGACGGAACTACGCTGCCCGAGCCGACCGGCACATTCAACGTCCCGCGCGCACTGGTGGCGCTGGCCGAGACTGCCATCCTCGCGCGCGAGCCGGAGCGATTCGCGCTGCTATACCGCCTGATCTGGCGCGCGCACGGGGGCGAGCGGCAATTGCTCGAGCAGGTGACGGACCCGGAGGTGCAGCGCGCCCAGCGCCTGGTCCAGGCGATCCGCCGCGACATCGCACAAGATGCGCGCCTTCGTGCGCTTCCGCGCCGTGGCCGAGGCGGACGCAACCCGCTACGTCAGCTGGTTCGAGCCCGACCACTTCATCGTGGAAGCCAACGCGCCGTTCTTTGTCCGCCGTTTCGCGACGATGACTTGGTCGATTTTGACCCCGGATGCGAGCGCCCACTGGGACGGTGCGACGCTGCGCGTCGGCCCTGGCGCCGATGCCCGCGACGTGCCGGACGACGACGCTCTGGAAGCCTATTGGCGAGCCTATTTCGGCGCGATCTTCAATCCCGCGCGGCTCAAGGTGTCGGCGATGACGTCCGAGATGCCGAGGAAGTACTGGCGCAACCTCCCGGAGGCTGCCGCGATTCCAGAGCTGATCCGCGAGGCGCAGGGCCGCACGGATGCGATGCTGGAGCAACCCATGCCGCCATCCGACTCTCTTCCCCTCGGCCCCGTCCGCGCCCGTTCGCGCGAGACCGGCCCGGCCGCCGACGCAACCCCGCTCGCCACTATCGCCCACGAGGCCGCGAGCTGCCGACGCTGCGCGCTGTGGGAGCCGGCGACGCAGACGGTGTTCGGTGAAGGCCCGGCGGACGCGCGCATCATGTTCGTGGGCGAGCAGCCCGGCGATCAGGAGGATTTGGCCGGTCGGCCCTTCGTCGGCCCCGCCGGCCAGTTGCTCGACCGCGCGCTGGAGGAGGCCGGGATCGACCGGCGCACGGTGTACGTCACCAATGCCGTCAAGCACTTCAAGTTCGTCCCGCGCGGCAAGCGCCGCATCCACGCCAAGCCCGACACGGTAGAGATCGTCGCCTGCAAGAAATGGCTCGACGACGAGCTGCACGAGGTGAAGCCTGACTTGCTCGTGCTGCTGGGCGCGACCGCGGCGCGCGCCATCCTGGGCCGCGCCGTCACCATCGGCCGCGAGCGCGGCGAGCGCATCACGATGGCCGACGGCCAGGCGGCATTCGTCACCGTGCATCCGTCGTTTCTGCTGCGCTTGCCCGACGAGGACAGCAAGGCGAGGGAATACCGCGCGTTCGTGGCCGACCTTCGCAACGCGGCAGCGATCGCGGCGCGGCGCCCTTAGCGGCAGGGTGTCGGTTCGCGCGAGCCCGCGGCCGCTCGCAACGCCCCGCCTCGAAACGGGGCTCTCTTCACGTCTGCTACCGACCCCGCGGCCTCGCTCCGCGAGAAGCCCGGCCAGCGACGAGGTTCAGCTGCCGGAGCGTGCCCGCCGATGCTATTCAGACCGGTTGCGATCGCGGATGGTTCGCTGGCCAGCAGAATCGCCATGTAAACCGCACATATGCAACTACGATGATAACAGAACGGGTTTGAGCCGCTAAGGAATCTGCGATCGGTGGGTGCAAGAGCAATGCCGCGCAGAACCTTCCGGCTCTAGGGCCGAAGCTTGCGCGCCAGAGCGCCGACGTGGACTACTGGCCGAACCAACTCCGGGATCCCTTTAGATGGCAGAGATCGGACTATTCGAAGCCTTGTACACACGCGCGCGCCTTGCGCAAGCTCAAGCCCGATCCGGTTCCGGACGAACTGATCGCGCGCGTCGTTGAAGCCGGGACGCGGGCGGGATCGGGCGGCAATGCGCAGAATTGGGGTTTCGTGGTGGTGCGCGATGCTGCCGTGCGGCGTCAGCTCGGTGCGATCTACCGCAAAGCCTCCGATGTGAGCGAGGCGGTGTACGCCGCGCGCGGCCGTCCCGCGCATCTGACGGACGAACAGTACCGAAAATTCATGGCCTCGGGCGAATATCTCTGGGATCACATGGGAGAGGCTCCCGTGCTCCTCGTGCCCTGCGTCGGCATCAATCCGCTGCCGCCTCGCCAATCGCTGCCGCCTAACATAGCGGCGCGATACGAGGAGTTGATCGCGTATCAGGAGCGGATTCGCGGCGCGAGCATCTATCCCGCTGTCCAAAACATCATCTTGGCCTGTCGAGCGCTCGGCCTCGCCACCTTGATCACGACGAACCACCTTTATTGCGAGCGCGAGTTTAAAGCGCTGCTCGGCATCCCTGAAGAGATGTTTCCTTGTGCGCTGATGCCGATTGGCTGGCCGGTAGGACGCTATGGCCCGGTCACCCGCAAACCGCTGAGCGAGGTCGCTTTCAGCGACCATTGGGGTAACGCCTGGCCGGCGTGACCTGATCGTGCTCGTGAGGTGTTCCGGCGGAAATGCCGGACCGGACCGCCGTCGCGGGCAAAACGCCTTCAGGCACGGTCGAGCTCTCGACCTTCCGAGCCGCAAATCATTCGCGCCCGGGACTCGCCAGTTAGGGGAAGATCACTCCCGGGCCGGGACCGCATGGGTTCGGAGTAAGACCCTTGGCTCGGTAGCGCCTTCCCTCCTCGTCGTATCCATGCGTATATAGCGGACCGTTGGGCGGCAGGATTGCCAAGTGACCGGCCGCGACGACAGCAGAGCGGGAGACACGGCATGGATCGCACCCAGCACTTCTATATCGTTGGCTCTGGGTCGTAGACGCACGTGACACGGCCTGCGCCCTCGATCTCCCGGCGACACGGAATACCTTCCGTGCCGTTCTTGGCGCCATCGCCTTCGTTGCCCGTGCTCGTCACCCGGTGCGGGGCCGATCCCGAACCGTGCGAAGCGCGACGGACGCGCCTTTGGCAGTTCAACACCAATCTGCACTGTTCAATTGTCGGCACGTGTCTCACGACTGGCGAGCTGCGACAGATCCTGACCAAGCTCGATCTCGCTGTCCTGACGGCGACAGACCATGAGCTGCACGGCACGGCCGTCACGCTCGCCGGTAGGCACGATGCCGCCTCCAAACGGCTGCACAAGGCACTTGATCAGCGCCATCGGCTTGCGATCAATCGCTTCGCCAAGGTAACGACGGAGCTGGAGGTTCGGGCTCTGTGGCGCGAGAGCGTCAAGCAGGGCGACATCCCGGGCGCCTACTGGGCTGCCCTCACGCATCCGGCGACAACAGCCGCGCTGGTTCGCGAGGCGTTTGGCGAAGTTCACATGCTCTCACACCTGGTGGGTGCGGCGAACAGGGCCGACATCCGGCGGCTGAATGTTCTGGAACAGAAGCGGGCCGAACTGCAGGAACGGCTGGATCGCCAGCAAGCACAGCTCCACACTGCGATCGTCACGCGGGACGCCCAGATCCGGGACTTGCGCAGCGCGCTCGCCGGTCGTCTCGCCTCAGACGAGACCGCCGCTCCGGCCGTTGCAGATGCAACCCTGCGGCAGCTCGTTGCCGATCGGGAACGCCGGCTGAGCAGCGAGCAGAGCCGGCGGTTAGCCGTCGAACGGCGGCTCGCCGTTTCGCAAATTTGCCTGGAAGAGACCCGGTCCGCGTGCGCCTTGGCGGAGCAGCAGGCGGCGCGACTGCGTGCCGAACTGGAGGCCCTCGAGGCTGGTCTGGAACTCTCGGACGGCGATGCGAGCGCGACGGCTGACCCGCGTCTGGACGGTCTCGTGGTCCTGTATGTCGGCGGGCGGCCCGGCGACGTCCCGAAGCTGCGCACGATAGGCGAGCGCATCGGTGCTGCGCTGCTGTACCACGATGGCGGCATCGAGGAGAGCACCGACCGGCTCGCCGCGCTCGCAAGTCGCGCGGACCTGGTGCTGTTCCCGGTGGACTGCATCAGCCACTCGGCGATGCTGTTGATAAAGCGGCTCTGTCGGCAGGTCGGCAAGCGCTACGTGCCGCTCCGTTCCTGTGGCGCGACATCGTTCCTGGCGGCGCTGTGTCGGCAGGATGTCGCAGGCCAGGCCTCTCGGGAGCGGCAAGCGAGCCTCACGTGATCGGAATGTTGAGGCGGATTACTCAGTATTTCAGGAACGGCAGGCCGGTTTGCAGGCTGTCGCGCGAGGGCAGGTCCGCCGTGGTGAACCCGCCGCCCAGCGCCTGCACGAGGGCGACGCTGGCGACCAGCCGTTGCTCCTGCACCGTGAGCGCCGTCTGCTGATCGCTGAGCAATGCGGTCTGCTGGATGATGACGTTGGTGTAGGCGGTGGTGCCGGCGCGATAGGTGTTCAGCGCGATCTGCACCGACCGCTGTGCTGAGCGAACCGCCGTGGCCGTGGCCGCCGCCTGCTGCTCCAGAATGCGGAGCGAGGACAGCGCGTCCTCGACCTGTTGGAATGCCGTCAGCACGGTCTGCCGATAGCTCGCGACACTCGCGTCATACGCGGCGCGGGCCGCCGCCACCTCAGAGTTGCGCAGGCCGCCCTCAAACAGTGTTTCGGTCGCGTTGGCGCCGATCGACCAGAAGCGGTTGGCAACCTGGATCAGCGAACCGATCGGGTTGCCCGAATAGCCGTACAGCGCTGAAAGGCTGATATCGGGGTAGAAGGCGGCGACTTGCACGCCGATGAGGGCGTTCTGCTCCTGCATCGCGCGCTCGGCCGCGGCGATATCGGGCCGCCGTTGCAACAGCACCGAAGGAATTACGCCGGGCGCCACCGGCACATCCGCGGCGAGGTTACCGGGCGCGATCGTGAGCTCCGCAGGCGCGATGCCGGTCAGCACCGCGATGGCGTGTTCGAACTCCGAGCGCAGCACGCCGACGCCGATCAGCTGCGCCCGCGCTGCGTCGAGCTGCGTCTGCGCCGCGGCGACATCCGAAGGGTTTGCAACGCCTGCATTATACTGGTTCTGCGTGATCCGCAGCGCCTCGGCAAAGGCCTGAACGGTGTTGGTCAGGAGCTCACCAAGCGCGTCCTGGGTGCGCAGCTCGAAATAGTCGGTCGCCAAGGTCGCCTGGGCTGAAAGCGTGGCGTTTGCGAGGTCGGCCGCGCTCAGTTGGGCGGCCGCAACATTAGACTCGATCTGCCGCCGGATGCGGCCCCACACATCGAGGTCCCAGTCGGCCGAGCCCTGGAGCGAATAGGTCGTCCCGTTCCGGCCGCCGCGGGTGGAAATCCCGCTGGTGCCGGTCCCACCGGTCGTGAGGACACTGTTGCCCTCGCCAATGCCGGACCGGGTGACGCCTGCTGTCCCGGCTAGGGTCGGGAACAACGCCGAGCGCGCGATGTCGACAGTCGCCTGCGCTTCGCGATACTGGGCGGCGAACACCCTGACGTTCTGGTTGGAAACGGCGACCCGACGTTCCAACCGATCGAGCAGCGGGTCGTGATAGATCGCCCACCAAGCTCCTTTGGGGGCTGCATCCGCAGGCTTGGCAACCGTCCAGCCAGGTGGCGCCTCCTTGAAGCCCGAACCTGTCCCCACGGCGTCCGGCCGCTTGTAGTCCGGACCGACGGCGCAGGCGCCGAGGAGGAGGGACAGCAGCACCGCTCGTCCCACCCGACGGGCACCCTTTGTCCGCGGGGTTGTTGGCACCATCAGAGTGGCGGCCGCTTACTCGGCCGGTCCCAATGCCGGCGCGGCACCGTGCCGGAGCCGAAGCCTGTCGAGCAGGAGATAAACCGCAGGCGTGGTGTAGAGGGTCAGCATCTGGCTCACGATCAGGCCGCCGACGATGGCAATGCCGAGCGGCCGTCGCAGCTCCGAGCCGGTCCCGAAAGCGAGCATGAGCGGCAGCGCGCCGAGCAGCGCGGCCGCTGTCGTCATCATGATGGGACGGAACCGCATCAGGCAGGCGCGGAAGATGGCATCCTGCGAGAGACGCGCCCTCGGTCGCGTTCGACCCCGAGCGCGAAGTCGATCATCAGGATCGCGTTCTTCTTGACGATGCCGATCAGCAGGATGACGCCGATTACGGCGATGAGCGAGAACTCGGTGTGAAACAGCATCAGCGCCAGCACCGCTCCGATGCCCGCGGAGGGAGCGTGGAAAGGATCGTGATCGGATGCACGAAGCTCTCGTACAGGACACCGAGCACGATGTAGACGGCGAGAAGTGCCGCCACGATCAGCACGCGCTCGCTGCTGAGCGATTGCTGGAACACCTGCGCGGTGCCGGCGAATCCGCCGACGATGTTGGCCGGCATCCGGATGGCGGCGACTGCCCTGTCGATCGCGGCGGTCGCGTCCGAGAGCGAGCGGCCGGGCGCCAGATTGAACGAGATCGTGGCGCTGACGAACTGGCTCTGGTGGTTGACCGAGAGAGCCGTGTGCCCGCGGCTGAAACGCGCGAATGGCCGAAAGCGGCACCATCGGTCTCCTGGCCGGTGCTGACCGCGGCGCCGGTCGAGGCGCTGCCCTTGCCGCTGACCGCGATCGCGTTCTGCGCGGCATTGCGAGCGGCGTCGTTGATGCCATTCACGGACGCCGACGCGCTGCGCCGGCGGCGGCCGAAGCCCCGTTACGGTGCCGGAGGGCGCGTTGGTGGTGCCGAACCGGTCGGCGGGCCGCCCGCGGTGCTGATCCAGATCTGGTTCAGGATTGCCGGGTCCTGCCAATATTGCGGCGCCACCTCCATCACCACGTGATACTGGTTGAGCGCGTTGTAGATGGTCGAAACCGAGCGCTGGCCGAATGCGTCGTAGAGCGTGTTGTCGATCTGGCTTGCGTTGAGCCCAGCCGCGAGGCCGTGGCGCGGTCGATCGTCAGGTCTGTTGCGAGGCCTGCCTGCTGCTGGTCGGAATTCACGTCGGTCAGGGTCGGGTCATGCTGCAATGCTGCCAAGAGCTTCGGCGCCCAGGCGAAGACCTCCGCCGTGTTGTCGCCCTGCAGCGTATACTGGTAGGCGGCGTTGCGTCTGGCGGCCGCCGACGCGGATGTCCTGTGCCGGCACCAGGATCAGCCGGCCGCCCGGCACCTGCGACAGCTCGCGCCGCAGGCGCGTCGATCACCGTGTCGAGATTGTCTGCGCTCGCCCTTGCGGCTTTCAGCGCCACATAGACATTGCCGGTATTGGTCTGCGAGAGCCGCCGCCGCCGCCGGTGCCGGTGCAGCCGACGACGTTCTGCACCGCCGGATCGTGCTGCACGATCGACATCATCTGCGTCGAGCTTCTGCTCATCGCCTGGAAGGAGATGCTCTGATCGCGCCTGCAGGCTGCCGATCATCCGCCCCGTATCCTGGGTGCGGGAAGAACCCTTTCGGGATCGCCGTCAGGAGGACGACGTTGAGCACGATCGTGGCGGCGAGGCCGGCGAGAACGAGCGCGTTGTGCCGGAGCGTCCAGGCCAGCGTGCGGCCATAGAAGGCCAGCACGCGGTCACCGAAGGTCCGGCGCGGCTTTGACGCGACGCTGGCGTCGGGCGGCTTGGGCCGCAGGAACAGCGCGCACAGCATCGGCGTCGTCGTCAGCGAGATCACCAGCGAAACCAGGATGGCCAGCGACAGCGTGATCGGCGAACTCGCGGAACAGGCGGCCCGACGATCCCGCCCATCAGCAGGATCGGCAGAAACACCGCGATCAGCGAAAGCGTGATCGAGACGATGGTGAAGCCGACCTCCCGCGCGCCCAGCAGCGCCGCCTGCAGCCGCGGCATGCCGTCCTCCATGTGCCGCGTGATGTTCTCGAGCACGACGATGGCGTCGTCGACGACGAAGCCGGTCGAGATGGTCAGCGCCATCAGCGAGAGATTGTCGAGACTGTAGCCGAGCAGATACATCGCGCCGAACGTGCCGATCACCGAGACCGGGACCGCGACCGACCGGGATGAGCGTCGCCCGAACGTTGCGCAGGAACAGCGCACACGACCAGCAGTCACCAGCGCGACGGCGATGAGCAGCGTCAGCTCGGTGTCGCGCAGCGACGCGCGGATGGTGACCGTGCTGTCGAGCGCGAACGCGATGTCGACGTCGTTCGGCAGCGCCGCCTTCAGCTTCGGCACCGCCGCCTTGATCGCCGTCGACCGTCTGGATGACGTTCGCGCCCGGCTGCTTGAAGACGATGACCAGAACCGCCGGCTTGCCGTTGGCCAGGCCGAGATTGCGCATGTCCTGCGACGATCGTCCGACACCGAGCGACGTCGGTGAGCCGGACGGCCGCGCCGTTGCGGTAGGCGACGATCAGCGGGCGGTAGTCGCGCCGCGTGCGTCGCCTGGTCGTTGGTGTAGATCTGCAGCCGTTCGCGGCCGAGATCGACGATGCCCTTCGGGCTGTTCGCGTTGGCGGCGGCGAGCGCGGCGCGCACGTCCTCGAGCCCGATGCCGTATTTGAACAGCGCGCTGCGGATTGAGCTCGACGCGCACGGCCGGCAGCGCCGCGCCGCTGAGATGACCTGGCCGACGCCGGCGAGCTGCGAAAGCTGCTGCTGACAGCATCGTTGCTCGCGGCGTCGTAGATCTGCCCGCGCGTGAGCGTGCTCGAGGTCAGCGCGACGATCAGGATCGGCGCGTCGGCCGGGTTGACCTTGCGGTAGGTCGGGGTTGGAAAGCAGGTTGCTCGGCAGGTCCGCCCGCGCCGCATTGATCGCCGCCTGGACGTCGCGCGCGGCGCCGTTGATGTCGCGGTCGAGGCCGAATTGCAGGGTGATCCGCGTCTGGCCGACCTGGCTCTGCGAGGTCATCTCGGTCACGTCGGCGATCTGGCCGAGATGGCGCTCGAGCGGGCTGGCACAGGCTGGTCGCCACGGTCTCGGGACTGGCGCCCGGCAGCTGCGCCTGCACCGAGATGGTCGGGAAATCGACCTGCGGCAAGCGAGCGCGACCGGCAGCTCGACAGAACGCGAGCATCCCCGCCAGCGCAGATCGCGAGCGTCAGCAGCGTCGTCGCGATCGGCCGCGGGATGAACGGCGCCGAGATGTTCATGCGGCGGGCGCCGCGTCGCCGGCGCGGCGGTTCGGCGCGCGACCGCGACAGCCGCACCGCCAGGCGGTCGAATGCGAGATAGATGACCGGGGTGGTGAACAGCGTCAGCACCTGGCTGACCAGCAGGCCGCCGACGATCGCGATGCCGAGCGGCTGGCGCAGTTCCGAGCCCGATCCGCTGCCGAGCATCAGCGGCAGCGCGCCGAGCAGCGCGGCCATGGTCGTCATCAGGATCGGACGGAAGCGCAGCAGGCAGGCCTGGAAGATGGCATCGCGCGGCGACTTGCCCTCGCCGCGCTCGGCGGCGAGCGCGAAGTCGATCATCATGATCGCGTTCTTCTTGACGATGCCGATCAGCAGGATGATCCCGATGATCCCGATGATGTCGAGGTCATGGCCGGTCAGCTAGAGCGCCAGCAGCGCGCCTACGCCGGCCGACGGCAGGGTCGAGAGGATGGTGAGCGGGTGGATGAAGCTCTCATAGAGCACGCCGAGCACGACGTAGACGGCGACGAGCGCCGCCAGGATCAGCAGCAACTCGTTGGATAGCGAGGACTGGAAGGCGGCCAGCGCGCCCTGGTAGGCGGTGGTGAAGCTGTCCGGCAGGCCGATCTCGCGCTCCACCGCCTCGATCTGCCGCACCGCCGCGTCAAGCGAGGCGCCCGGTGCCAGATTGAACGATATCGGATACGGACGGGAACTGGCCGAGATGCTCGATCTGCAGCGGGGCGTTGCGGGTCGAGAGCTGAACGAGCGCGCCGAGCGGCACCTGCCCGTTGGTCGAGCCCGCCGTGGCGGACGGCAGATAGATGGCGTCGAGCGCCTGCTGCAGGCTCTGTGCGTCGGTGACGTCGGCCTGGAGGATCACCCGGTACTGGTTCGATCTGCGTGTAGAGCGTGGAGATGATGCGCTGACCGAAGGCGTCGTAGAGCGCATTGTCGATGGTCGCCGTGGTGATGCCGAAGCGCGCCGCGGTGGCCCGGTCGACCACCATTTCGAGCGCCCGGCCGTTGTTGTTCATGTCACTTGTCACGGCGGCGAAGGTCGGGCATCTGCGCGCAGCCGGTGCGACAAGCTTGGGCACCCAGGTCGGCGAACTGTGAGCTATCCGGGTTCTCCAGAAAGAACTGGTACTCGCCGCGACTGACCGACGGAATCGATCGTGAGGTCCTGCACCGGCTGCATGGAGAGCCCGATGCCCGGGACGCCGGCGCACCGCCTCCCGCAGGCGCGCGATCACCCCGGAGACATCAGCCTGCGCTCGTCCTTCGGCTTGAGATTGATCAGGCAGCCGGCCGGAGTTCAGCGTCGTGTTGGTGCCGTCCACGCCGATGAACGAGGACAGGCTTTCCACCGCCGGATCCTGCAGGATCACGTCGGCGAGCCGTTGCTGGTGCGCGACCATGGCGGCGAAGGATGTGTCCTGCGCCCCTTCGGAGATCCCCTGGATGGCGCCAGTGTCCTGCACCGGGAAGAAGCCCTTGGGAATGACGATGTACATCAGCCACGGTCAGCGCCAAGCGTCAGCAGGGCGACCAGCAGCGTCAGGCGCTGGCGGTCGAGCACCCAGTTCAACCAGCGACCGTAACCGAGAACCACCCAGTCGAAGCCGCGCTCGGCGGCGAGGTCGATCCGGCTGCGCTGCTCCGCCGGGCGATGCCGGACCAGCAGCGCACACAGCATCGGCACGAGGGTGAGCGAGACCACGGCGGAGAGCACGATGGTGACGGCGAGCGTCACCGCGAACTCGCTGAACAGCCGGCCGACCACGTCGCTCATGAACAGCAGCGGGATCAGCACGGCGATCAGCGACACCGTGAGCGAGACGATGGTGAAGCCGATCTCCTCCGACCCGCGCAGCGCCGCCTCGAGCGGAGCGTCGCCATCCTCCACGTGCCGGGCGATGTTCTCGATCATGACGATCGCATCGTCGACCACGAAGCCGGTCGAGATCGTGAGCGCCATCAGCGACAGATTGTTGAGGCTGAAGCCGAGCAGGTACATGGCGGCCAGCGTGCCGACCAGCGACAGCGGCACCGAGAGGGAGGGAATGACGTGTGGCCGGCAGATTGCGCAGGAACAGAAATATCACCAGCACGACCAGCGCCACCGCGAGCCCGAGCTCGAACTCCACGTCGCTGACCGAAGCGCGGATGGTGTTGGTGCGGTCGCTGAGCACGGTCCACGTCGACGGCCGCCGGGACCGTCGCCCGCAGCTGCGGCAACAGGCGCTTGATGCCGTCGACCACCGCGATCACGTTGGAACCGGGCTGGCGCTGGACGTTGAGGATGACCGCGGGTGTGCGGTTCGCCCAGGCGGCGAGCTGGCTGTTTTCGGCGCCGTCGACCACGGTTGCGATGTCGCGCAGCCGCACCGGCACGGCCGTTCTTGTAGGCTATCACCAGATCTCGGTAGGCATTCGCACTGGTGAGCTGGTCGTTGTCGTTGATGGTGCTGCTCTGCACCGGACCGTCGAAGCCACCCTTGGGCGTGTCGGTGTTCTGCGTGCCGATGATGGTGCGCACGTCGTCGATCGCGAGGCCATAGGCCGACAGGGCGCGAGGGTTGACGACGATCGCGGACCGCCGGGCGATTGCCACCGCTGATGCGAGACCAGGCCAACGCCGGGCTGCTGGCTGATCTTCTGCGCCAGTCGCACGTCCGCCAGGTCCTCGACCTGGGTCAGCGGCAGCGTCTTGCTGGTCAGCGCGAGGGTCAGGATGGGCGCGTCGGCCGGGTTCACCTTGCTGTAGATCGGCGGCGCCGGCAGGTCGGAGGGCAGGAGGTTGGTGGCGGCATTGATCGCCGCCTGCACCTCCTGCTCGGCGACGTCGAGGCTGAGGTGAGCGCGAACTGCAGCGTGATGACCGAGGCGCCGCCCGACGAAATCGAGGACATCTGCCCGAGGCCCGGCATCTGTCCGAACTGCCGCTCCAGCGGCGCCGTGACCGCCGTGCGTCATCACCTCCGGACTGGCGCCGGGATAGAAGGTCTGGACTTGGATGGTTGGATAATCGACCTCGGGAAGTGCCGAGATCGGCAGGAACGCGATAGGCGATAATCCCGACCAGCAGGATCGCCGCCATCAGCAGCGTCGTGCCGACCGGCCGCAGGATGAAGATCCGGGAGGGGTTCATTCGTTCCGCGGGCTTGCCGCCGTGGTGGGCATGGGCCGTGGGTGGCGCGGCGGTATCTGCCCCGGCGCGCCGGCGTGTGCGCTACCCGGCGGCGAACGCCACGACGATCCGTGCGCCATCGCGAAGCCGGTCAAGCCCGTCCGTCACCACCTTGTCGCCGGGGTGCAGGCCATCCAGCACCTGCACCCTCTCGCCCTGGGCGACACCGGTCTTGACGACCTGGATCGCCACCGTGTTTTCCGGCTTGACCAGGTAGACGAAGTCGCCCGGCGCGCCATGCTGCACGGCCGCCTGCGGGGCGATCACCGCTTCCCTGATCGTTTGAACAAGCAGGTGGGCGTTGACGAACTGTTGCGGAAACAGCGTGTTATCAGTGTTTTCGAACACTGCCCGCAGCTTCACCGTGCCAGTGGCCGCATCGACCTGGTTGTCGATCGTGGCCAGCGTTCCGGTCGCGATCTGCTTGACGTTGGCCCGGTCGTAGGCGGTCACCGTCAGTGTCCCCCGCGTCATCGCGGATTGCACCTTCTCGACGTCGTCCTCCGGAAGCGTGAAAAGGACGGAGATCGGCTGCAGTTGGGTCACCACGACCAGCCCGCTGGTGTCGCTCATCTGGACGTAATTGCCGGGGTCGACGAGCCGGATGCCGACCCGGCCGTCCACCGGCGACACGATGTGACAGTAGGATATGTTGAGCTTGGCGTTGTCGACCACGCCCTGATCCGCGATCACCGAGCCTTCGTACTGCCTGATCAGGAACACCTGATCCTCGACCTGCTGGCGGGAGATGCTGTCCTGACGGCTCAGGGTCTGATACCGCGCGTTGTCGGCCTTTGCCTGCGCGAGCAGGCCGATGTCGTGCGCCAGCGTGCCCTGCGCCTGCTCCAGCGCCACCTGGTAGGGACGCGGGTCGATCTGGGCCAGGAAATCGCCCTTGTGGACCATCTGGCCCTCGCTGACGCCGAACTGCGGCAATTGGCCGTTGATCTGCGTCCTCACGGTGACCGTCGCCAACGGCGTAACCGCGCCGAGCCCGGTCAGCACCACGTCGATGTCGCCGGTTTGCACCGTGGCGACGCCGACGGATTGCGGGGGCGACCCCTGTCCTTGCCGTGGCGCCGGCCGGGTGTTGCCGCCCAGAAACCACCAGCCCAGCAGGACCGCCAATCCCAGGACGACCAAGAGCAGGGCCACGCGCGTCCAGCGTCGTGAGCCGCGTCGTGGCACCGTCCTGATCACATCGGCCCTGTCGGGGGCGGTTCGCAGCTCAACTTGATCGGTCATACGAAGAACATCCAGGAGCGCTCAATCGATTAGCCGAGCCGGAACGACGCCGGCACCGGTCTTCCACTTAAAATAAGTGCTTCTAGGAGTTGTTCCCGTTCACGAAATCCTTTGTTACTCGCGAGGGCGTTGTTGACCATTGTTGCTGACCGGGTTGGCGGCTGTCTATGCTCGCCACGGCACCCTCGACACGACAGCGGCGGAGGCGATCCTTCGCCGCCGCACCCCACGCGCCGCGTGGTCGACGATGCTCAACGCGTGTCTGGCGCTAAGTAGCGTGGACAAAGCTGATCCACTGCCCGATAGCGGCGAGCCGGACGAAGCCGACGACGCTGCTGGCCGTGCCGTCGGTACCGGGTGGCGACACGTCGGCTTCAGGCGAGTGATGAACCGCTCAAGCGCTCACACGAGAACTACGTCGAGGCTAACACGCGGAAAATGCAGGTTTAATCTGGGCGCCGAGATAGTCGAATGTTCGCCAGGTAATTGTCCGATCGCCGAACTTGTAGCCTTGCATCGCGGCATAGCCTCCCTGGTCTTGCGCAGGGCCGAGGCGAGTCGGTGCGCTCGTAGCGTTAAGGGGCGCTACACCTGCCGCCAGCCAGGTTTATCTGGGTCGACCAGCTTATAGTTGACCGGACCCATCCCACAGATCGCGATCACCGCGGGGCCGGGAGCATTGCGGATGACGCCGTCATAGTGCGGCGTGCCGGCGACCCGGCGGACGAAGCTGCCGGCCACGACCGGAACGCAGGATCCGGGTCGAAGTCGGGGCCGCTATTGCACCACCAAGTGCCCGAGACGACGACGCATAGGCGGTCAGAAGTATAAGTGTGCGGCGCGCTCATGTAGCCGGGCCACCAGCGCACCAGCGTGTAGTAGAGCCCCGGATCGGTGGTAGCGCCGCTGAGCGGGCACATGTCGACGCTCCGGTCGGGGTACCCCTTGTTTGGCATCCACTGCAACGTGTCGGGGGGCCTGATGATGGTCTGAGCCGGATTAAGCGGACTCGCCGCCGCGCCGTCCGCCAACACGCTCGCCGCCAAGCTCGCCACGACGGAGCCCAGCAGCAACTCCCGCCTTGAATTTGCCATGTCGCTCCCCTGATCGGTGTTTCACCGACAGGGCATCGTGACCGCCGCCTCGCCCTGGAGCAAGACCGCTGCAGGGCGCAGTGCAGAGGTGCCGAGCACGCGAGTAGCCTTTGACACGGCCGCCAGGTCTGCGGCGGACCTTACATCTTCTTGCCAATCGTCCAGCCGCCATCGACGGTCAGGATCGTGCCCGTGATGAAGCCGTTGCTTTCGTCTGCCAAAAACAGGATTGCATTGGCAATTTCCCGAGGTTCCGCCCAGCGGCCGACCGCATGGATATCGCGGATCGTCTGCGCGTAGTCCGGGTCCTGAAAATAGCGCTCCGTCAACGGCGTACGCACGACGCCGGGCGCGACGGCATTGACGCGGATACTCTTGTCGCCGAGTTCCAGGGCCATCTGTCGGGTCAAGCCGACGACGCCATGTTTCGACGCCGTGTAGGCCGCTCGCTTCGGCGCCGCCATCAGCCCCAGGGTGGACGCGAGATTAACGATTTGTCCGCTCTTCCCGTGATGCACCAACCGCTGCGCAAACGCCTGGCTCGGCAGGAAGGTGCCCGAAAGGTTGACGTTGATGACTTGTTGCCATTCCGCAAACGACAGGTCGAGCACGCCGACAATTTCTCGAATGCCAGCGGAATTGACCAGCACATCGAGCCTGCCGAGCGCTGACTCCGCCGCCTCCACGAACCCCCTCGCGGATTCCGGATTGGCGACGTCGATCTGAAGGGAGTGCGCCTCACCCTTGCGCCTGCGGATTTCCGCGGCGGTGGCCTCGGCGCGCTCAAGATCCAGATCGCCAACGGCGACAAGCGCACCTTCTTCCGCCGCAGCGTAGCAGACTTGCTGCCCGATGCCGCTGCCACCTCCAGTGACCAGCACTCCTCGGTTCTGAAATCTCATGTTCGTTCCTCCTTGGCCGTTCGCGGCGGGACGCTTATCCAAGGCTTCCGCCACGCCGGTCAGCATGACAACTTCGATTGCGTTGCATCAAGCGAGGCGCCAGGTGAGACCGAACGGCGCGGCCGCAATTGGGCGAAAGGGGAACTGATGGACCACGTCGACCAGTATAACTGTGGGGAATTCCCTAAATCCGTCGACAGGATTGGTGGGTGCGACAGGGATTGAACCTGTGACCCCCGCCGTGTGAAGGCGATGCTCTCCCGCTGAGCTACGCACCCATCCCGTGGGCGAGATAGGCGGCGCCGTGTTGGGGTGTCAAGGCGGAGGCTATGGGTCGGTGCCGGCGCGTTGCCGGCCTCGTCGGGCCGGGTCATGATGGCCAATGCTTTACGTCTTGCTGCTGGTGTGGGGCTTGTCGCGGCCTTCGACCGCGCTCGCCCAGCCGACGGTTGCTCAGCCCGCGACGGAATTGCACGCCGGTTACGAGACCTATGCCGTCGGCGTTCCCGTGGCGCAAATGCAAACGAGTTTCGGGCTCGGGCCGACCGACTACCGGATCGCGCTCGCCTTTCACACAACGGGGTTGATCGGCGCGCTGTTCGGCGGCCACCAGACCAGCAATGTGGTGGGTAGGTGGGAAGGGGACCGACCACAGCCTCTGCATTTCACCGGCGACGGCGTTTGGCGCGGCCAGGCCCGCCAGATCGCAATCGACTACCAGGGGGGCGAGCCGCTGGTCCGCAAGCTCGTCCCGGCCCAGGACGCAGAGCGCGAGCCGGTTCCGGCGGAACTGCAGGCGCGCTCGATCGACACGCTGAGTGCCGTCGCACTGCTGATGCGGCGCGTTGCTAAGACCGGGCGGTGCGACATCGAGGCCCGAACGTTCGACGGACGGCGCGCGGTCGATGTCGCCGCCCACACCGTCGGGCCGGAGCCGCTGGAGCCGAGCAGCCGAACGACATTCGCGGGCACCGCCCTTCGCTGCGATTTCGAGGGGCGGATGCTGGCCGGGTTCTTGCGCGAGGGAGATCAATCGGCATTACGGAAACCGCAGCACGGCTCGGCCTGGTTCGCCTCCGTCGTTCCCGGCGCGCCACCGATCCCCGTGCGGATCAGTTTCGACACGCGCTGGTTCGGTCCGGCGACGATGTATCTGACGGGCGCCGGCCCCGGCGCTACGGCGATCGCGCCGTAGCGGCTCACTCCGGCATGAGGCGGGCAGCGATGGACGGGAGGTCGGCAAAACGGTCCGCCCATGCGCTCGGTTGGGCGCCTGCTCCCAAGCGGCCATAGCCCCATCGAGCGAAGATGCTGGGCAAGCCCGCGCCCTCCGCGGCCATGACGTCGTTCGCATGGTCGCCCGCCATCACGGCGCGATCCGATCGTCCGCCGGCGGCCCGCAACGTCGCGAGCAGGTGCGCCGGATCAGGCTTTCGCACGGGAAAACTGTCTCCCCCGCCTACGGCGGCAAACAGGGTGCCAAGGCCAAGGTCGGCCAGCAGTCCGCGCGCCAGGGCTTCGGGCTTGTTGGTGCAAACGGCCAGTCGCCAGCCATTCGCCGCCATTCGCCGCAGCGTGCGCTCAGCCTCGGGGTAGAGCCGCGTCTCGACAGAAACGTGGGCCGCGTAATCCGCGAGGAAATCCGCGACCGCGCCGGGGTCGGCGGCGGCGCCCCGCGCGGCGAAGGCGCGTTCCACCAGCGGCTGTACGCCGTCTCCCACCATGGAGGCGACCTCGTCGCGCGAAAGCGATGGCAGCCGGCGCGCATCGAGCACCCGGTTGATTGCGGCGCGCAGGTCCGGGACGGAATCGACCAAGGTGCCGTCGAGGTCCAGCAGCAAAGTCCGAACCAAGTGTTTCACTCCGTGACCGCGGACGAGAGTAGGCTCCGCCGCAAGTCTTTGACACGCGAGCCGGCGGCCCGCTACGCCATCCCCCGTGGAGAACACCGAATGACGACACACGCGACCGCCATCCTTCTCGCTGCCGGACTGGGCACGCGGATGCGTTCGGCAGTGCCCAAGACACTTCATAAGCTGGGCGGCCGTCCGCTGCTCAGGCACCTGATCGCCAGCTGCGAAGCCGCCTTCGAGCGCATTGTCGTGGTGGTCGGCCCGGGGATGGAGGCGGTGGCGAAGGCGGCCTCTCCGCACGTGACGGTCGTGCAGCAGGAGCGGCTCGGGACCGCGCACGCGGCGTTGCAGGCCGTGGGACATTTCGGCGACGGCGAGGTCGCGATCCTTTACGCCGACAACCCGCTGATCGAACCCGACACCATGCGGCGGCTCCTGGCACGCCGCATGGCCGGGGACGCGGGGCTCGGCCTGCTGGCGATGCGACCGCCCGAGCCCGGGCGTTACGGGCGGGTGATCATGCAGGACGGCTTCGTCGAGCGGATCGTGGAATGGGCCGACGCGAGCGAAGCCGAGCGGGCGGAAACGTTGTGCAACGCCGGCGTGCTTACCGCCGGGGCCCGCGACATGGCGGACTGGCTGCATGCGGTGCGCGCCGACAACGCGGCGGGCGAATACTACCTCACTGATATCGTGGCGCTCGCGCGCGCGGGAGGGCGGCGTGTGGCGGCCGTGGAAGCGCCGTTCGACGAGTTGCGTGGCGTCAATTCCCGGAGCGAGCTTGCCGAAGCGGAGGCCGTGCTGCAGCGCCGCCTGCGCCGCGCCGCCATGGACGCCGGGGTGACGATGACTGACCCCGCGAGCGTGTTCCTTTCGTCTGATACGGTTTTCGGCGAGGACGTTACAATCGGCCCTAACGTGGTGTTCGGGCCCGGCGTGCAGGTTGCGGCCGGGGTCGAGATCAAACCGTTCTGCCACCTGGAGGGCTGCGCCGTCGCACCTGGCGCCGTGATCGGTCCGTTCGCGCGGCTTCGCCCCGGCACGGTGATCGGCGAGGGCGCCCATGTCGGCAACTTCGTCGAGCTCAAGGCCGCGCGTCTCGGCATCGGGGCGAAGGCGAACCACCTGGCCTATCTCGGCGACACCGAGATCGGCCAGGGTTCCAACATCGGCGCCGGCACCATCACCTGCAACTATGACGGCTTCGCCAAGCACCGCACGGTGATCGGGGAGGGCGTGTTCATCGGGTCGAACAGTGCGCTGGTCGCACCGGTCCGGGTTGGCGACGGCGCGATCGTGGCTGCCGGCAGCGTCGTCACCCGCGACGTCCCGCCCGACGCGCTGGCTTTGGCGCGCGGGCAGCAGGTGGATAAGCTCGGGGGCGCGACCAGCTTCCGCGAAGCGTGCGCAGGGAAGGGGCCGAAGCTGATGTGCGGCATCGTGGGTGTGCTGAGTTCCCGCCCGGCGGCTCCGTTGCTGTTGGATGGTCTGCGTCGGCTGGAGTATCGGGGCTATGACAGCGCCGGGATCGCGACCTTGGTGAACGGCCACATCGAGCGGCGTCGGGCGGAGGGCAAGCTGGGCAACCTGGCGGCCTCGCTCGAGCGGTCGGCGCTGCCGGGGCTGACCGGCATCGGGCACACGCGCTGGGCCACGCACGGGGCGCCGACCGAGACCAACGCGCACCCGCACGGCACGGCGCGGGTGTCGATCGTGCACAACGGCATCATCGAGAACCACGCCGAGCTGCGGGCCGAGCTGGAAGCGGCGGGGCAGGAGTTCAGCACCGAGACCGACACCGAAACGGTGGCGCAGCTGGTGGACTACCATCTCGGGCAGGGCATGGGCCCGGTGGCAGCGGCGGGAGCGGCGTTTGGCCGGCTGCACGGCGCCTACGCGCTGGCGATGATCTTCGCCGGGCACCCCGAGCTGATCGTCGGCGCGCAGCACGGCGCGCCGCTGGCGGTGGGCTTCGGCGAGGGCGAGATGTTCGTGGGGTCGGACGCCCTGGCCCTGGCCCCGCTCACCCGGCGCATCGCCTATCTGGAGGATGGCGACTGGACGGTGGTGCGGCGGGACGGTGCGCGGTTCTTCGACGCAAGCGGGGTCGAGGTGGAGCGGCGGGTGCAGCTGACCCGGCTGACGGGGGCGGCGATCGGCAAGGGCGCCTACCGGCACTTCATGGAAAAGGAGCTGCACGAGCACCCGGCGGTGATCGGCGACACCCTGCATCGCATGGTGCATCCGGCGACCCGGGCGGTGACGCTGCCGGCGCTGCCGTTCGACCTCGGCGCGGTGCCGCGGATCACGGTGAGCGCCTGCGGCTCGGCGTTCTACGCCGCGATGGTGGGGCGCTGGTGGTTCGAGGCGGTGGCGCGCATCCCGACGGAGGGGGACGTGGCGAGCGAGTTCCGCTACCGCGCCCCGCCGTTGCCGAAGGGCGGTCTCGGGCTGCTGGTAAGCCAGTCGGGCGAGACCGCCGACACCTTGGCGGCGTTGCGCTACATGCGTGACCAGGGCCAGCACGTGTTGTCGGTGCTGAACGTGCCGGAAAGCAGCATGGCGCGGGACAGCCACGCGGTGCTGGAAACGGTGGCGGGGCCGGAGATCGGCGTCGCGTCCACCAAGGCGTTCACCGCCCAGCTGTCGGTGCTGGCCTGCCTGGCCTTGGCGGCGGCGCGGGCGCGGGGCGCCATCACGGCGGCCGAGGAGGCGTCGCTGACGGCGGCGCTGCTGGAGGTGCCGGGGCGGGCGGCGGAGGTGCTGGAACGGGGCGGCGAGATCGGGCGCATCGCGGCGATGGTCGCCGAAGCGCGGGACGTGCTCTATCTCGGCCGGGGCAACTGCTTCCCCATCGCCATGGAAGGGGCGCTCAAGCTCAAGGAGATCAGCTACATCCACGCCGAGGGCTACGCGGCGGGCGAAATGAAGCACGGCCCGATCGCGCTGATCGACCCACGGGTGCCGGTGATCGCCATCGCCCCTTCGGGGCCGTTGTTCGACAAGACCGCGTCCAACCTGCAGGAAGCGGCGGCGCGGGGCGGGCGGGTGATCGTGCTGAGCGACCGGGAGGGGGCGGCCAAGCTCCGTCCGATCGCCGCCGAGACGGTGGTGCTGCCGACGGTCGACCCGTTTGTCGCCCCGATCCTGTATGCGATCCCGGTGCAGCTGCTGGCCTACCAGGTGGCGGTGCTGAAGGGCACCGACGTCGACCAGCCCCGCAATCTGGCCAAGTCGGTCACGGTGGAGTAGGGCGGGCAACCGCGCGCTGAACGAACGGCAGGAGCTCCCGCCCGCGGCCCTCGCGCAGGCAAGAATGCCGAAGCGGCATGGCGCCGGCACCGTGTTCCGGGTCAGCCTGGGGCTCGGCCTGACCTCCTTCGGTGGTCCGATCGCCCATCTCGGATACTTTGAGCGCGCCTATGTGCGCCAGCGCGGCTGGCTATCTGCCGACGAATACGCGGGCATCGTCGCTCTCTGCCAGATGTTGCCGGGGCCAGCGAGCAGCCAGGTCGGGCTTCTGGTCGGCTTGCGCCGCGCCGGTTGGGCGGGCGGGGCCGCTGCCTGGACCGGGTTCACGCTGCCCTCCGCTTTCGCATTGTTCGTCTTCGCGATGCTGGCACCGGCGCTACAAGGCCGGGTCCTGTCGGCGATCCTGCACGGGTTGCAACTCGTGGCGGTAGCGGTCGTGGCGCAGGCGGTTTGGAGCATGGCGCAGAAGCTGTGCCCGGACCGACGGCGGGCCGCGTTGGCGTTGACCGCGGCGGCGCTGATGCTGGTGGCAGGCGGGGCAGGTGTGCAGATCCTGGCGCTCGTCATCGGGGCCGTAGGGGGCGTGCTGCTGTGCCGAGACCTCCCAGCGCTGCCAGGCCTGCCGCCGATGCCGGTGACCCCGCGGGCCGGCGGGATCGCATTGGTCCTGTTCCTGGCACTGCTGGTGGCCTTGCCGGTCGCCGGGCGGGCGGCGCCGCACTCGTTGCTGGCACTGGCCGGCATCTTCTACCAGGCGGGCGCGCTCGTATTCGGCGGCGGCCATGTGGTTCTGCCGCTGCTGCGCGACGGGCTGGTACCGTCCGGTTGGCTGTCGCGATGACGCGTTCCTCGCCGGCTACGGAGCGACGCAAGCCATGCCTGGGCCGCTGTTTACCTTCTCAGCGTATCTCGGCGCGGTGGTTGCACCCGCAGGATCGGCAGCGCTCTGGTCGGCCGCTGCGCTGGTGTTCATGTTCCTCCCAGGCATCCTGGTGGCGCTGGCCGGGTTGCCGCTCTGGCTCTGGCTCGCCCGGCATCCGGCCGCGAAAGCGGGGCTGGCCGGTGTCAACGCCGCGGTGGTCGGGGTGCTGGGGGCCGCTCTCTACGACCCGGTCTGGACCAGCGCGGTCCAGACCGGGCGGGACGTGGCAATCGCGCTCGTCGGCTTCCTGCTGCTGGAGCGCTGGCGCATCCCGCCGCTGGCGATCGTCGGCTTCTGCGTGGCCGCGACGCTCCTGTTCGCGGTGGCGATGTGAGGGCACGATGCGTCGATGCGGTGGTTCACGCCCGGGCTTGGATCGCCCGCGCGCGGGCTAAGAGCTGCTTTGCTCGTTCCACTACTGGAACATCGATCATCTTGCCCTCGAACTCGATCGAGCCTTTTCCCGCCGCCAGCGCCTCGTCGTAGGCCGCCACCATCCGCTCGGCGTGGCTTACCTCGGCGGGTTGCGGGCCGTATTCCTCGTTCAGAATCGGCACATTCGACGGGTGGATGCAGGAGGCGCCGATGAAGCCGAGCCGGCGCGAGCGGCGCACCGTGGCGCGGAAGGCGTCGAGATCCTTGTAGTCTGCCACCGTGCCGATGAAGCCGAGCGGCAGGATCCCGGCGGCGCGCGCCGCGATGATGCATTGCTGCTTGGGATAGAACAGCCCCTCCGGCTCCGGCACCATGCCTACCGAAAGTGCGAGGTCCTCGGCGCCGATGTTGAGGCCGACCAAGCGGGGGTGTGCCCGCGCGATCTGGTCGATGCGAAAGAACGCGCTCGCGGTTTCCACCATCGCGAGCAGCTTGACGGTGCCGAGGGCAAGACCCCGCTCGATTTCGAGTTCGTCCACGATCTCGGCGATGAGTTGCACGTGCTCGGCACTCTCGATCTTGGGCAGGGCGAGTGCGGCGATGCCGGGGATCACGGCGGCTTCGAGGTCGCGCACCAGCACGCGCAATGGTCGGTTGACGCGTACCACGACATCGGCCCGCTTGCGCGCGACTTCCTTGGCCGCGTCGGCAAGCAGGGTGCGCGCGCGCTCCTTGTCGGCCGGGGCGACCGCGTCTTCCAGATCAAGGATGATCGCGTCCGCGCCGGCATCGGCAGCTTTCTCGACGAAGCGCGGCCGCGTGACGGGCACGAACAGCATCGAGCGCCACACCGGCAGGTTCGCGTCCATCCTCAAGCCTCCTTGATCACCCCGGCGGCGGCGAGCGCGTCGATGCGCGCGGGATCGTAGCCGATGGAGGCCAGTATCTCGCGCGTGTGCTGGCCGAGCGAGGGTGCGGGAAACCGCAGCTTGCCCGGCGTGTCCGACAAGCGCGGCGAAACGGCGTGCATCGGCACCGTTCCCATCTCGTCGTCGGGCGCGTCCACCAGGATGCCGCGCGCCTGCACGTGCGGATCTGCGAGCAGCTGATCGATGTCGTAGACCGGCGCGGCCGTCACCTCCGCCGCGCCGAACACCTCCATGTTCTCGCGTAGCGAACGACGCCCGATGAAGTCGATGATCGGCGCCTCGCATTCGTCCACGTGCCTGAGCCGGTCGGCGTTGGTGCGAAAGCGCGGATCGTCGATCATGTCGGGTCGGCCCACGGCGCGGAACAGCCGCTCGGTCATCGCCTGGATGGAGGCGGAGATCGCGACGAAGCGGCCGTCTGCCGTACGATAGACGTTGCGGGGCGCGGTGGTCGCGGACCGGCTGCCCGTGCGCGGCGTGATCTCGCCGGTGACGCGATAGATCGCCGCGTCCGGGCCGAGAACGGACACGATGGGGTCGAGCAGGGGCAGGTCGATCACCTGGCCGCGGCCACCGTGCTCGACCTCGCGCCGCGCGATCATCACGGCATAAGCGCCATAAAGGCCCGCAATCATGTCGGCGAGCGCCAAGGGCGGCAGCACCGGCTCACGGTCCGCGAAGCCGTTCTTGGCCGCAAACCCACTCATGCCTTCCACGAGGGAGCCGAACCCTGGGCGCTCACGGTACGGGCCGTCCTGCCCGAAGCCGGACACGCGCACGACGATGAGGCCGGGGTTTCGCGCGTGCAGGGTCGCGGGCGCGAGCCCCATCGCCTCCAGCGTGCCCGGCCGGTAGTTCTCGATCAGCACGTCGCTCCGTGCGAGCAGGTCGGCGAGTGCCTGCTTGCCTGCCTCGGCGCGGAGATCGAGCGCCAGGCTCTTTTTGTTGCGGGCGTACACTTTCCAGTAAAGGCTGAGGCCTTCGACCCGCCACGCGCGCAGGGGATCGCCCTTCGCCGGGTCCTCGACCTTCACCACCTCGGCGCCGTAATCGGCGAGCTGCAAGCTCACCATGTTGCCGGCGACCAGCCGGGACAGATCGACCACGCGCAAGTCGTGCAGTGGCGGCTTCGCGTCGGGCTCAAAGGCTACGCGGGGGATCATCGGCGGCTCGCGTTCACGGTTCCTCCCCGGCGGGCGAGGCCATTATTGTCGGTCGCGCCGGAGCGCGCCAGCAACCCTCGCCACCATCAGCGATTGGCGCCCGGCACCCAGAGCACGTCCTTGCCTTGGTTGAGCACACGGCTCAGCACGAACAGGTGGTCTGACAGCCGGTTCAGAAACCGCAGCAGCGCTCCGTTGACGGGGGCCTCCGCATGCAGCGCCACCAGGCAGCGTTCGGCACGGCGGACGGCCGCGCGGGCCAGGTGCGCGTAGGCAGCGGCAGGCGTGCCGCCGGGCAGCACGAAGCTGCTGAGCTTCGGCAAGGCCGCGTTCATCTGGGCGATCTCGGCCTCCATGCGTTCGTTGGGAGCGTCGTTCAAGCGCAACCGCTCGCCGGCCTCGCCGGGGACGCACACGTCGGCGCCCGCGTCGAACAGGTCGTTCTGGATGCGCGCGAGCATTGCGTCCTCCGGCCGGCCGCTTGTGTGGAGCCGCAAGAGACCGACCGCGGTGTTGGCCTCGTCCAGGGCGCCGATCGCCTCGACACGCACGGCATCTTTGCGGACGCGCGCGCCGTCGCCGAGCGAGGTTTCGCCCTCGTCCCCGCCCCGCGTCACAACCCGGTCGATGCGAACCATGTTCCCTCCTAGTCAAGCGTGAAGCGTACCTCGGACCAACGTGCGCGACGAGGTCGGCAATCCCGCGTCGAGCTTCGGCTTGAACCGCCAACGCGCGACCGCGTCCCTTGCGGCGCGGTCCAGGCGCGCGAAGCCGGAACTGACATAGACGCCGACCCCGGTGGCGTCGCCATCCGCGGCAACGGCGACCTCCAGCACGACGACCCCTTCCTCCCCTCGGCGGGCGGCATCGGGCGGGTAACGGGGCGGGATGTTCGGAGCTGCAGGGTCCGGCCCGGCGGGGATGTCGCCGCCTTCCACATTGGACGTGCTTCCCGCCCCATCATCCCCGAGCCGGACCGCGGGCGCGGCGGCCGCGTGCGCCGGGGCCGAGGGCGAAGCGGCATCGGGTGCGAGGGGCGGGGCAGGGGCGGCCGCCGCGGTTTCCCCCGGGAGCGGGTCGGCGGGGCTGGCCGGCGCGGTGGTCATCGCCTTGGGCGGAGCCGGGGTGGACGGGGCCGTTACAGTGGCTTTGGCGCCGCTTCGGCCAGCCCCAGGGTCGACGAAAATCATCTCCGCCGTGGCGCCTTCCGGCGGCCCTTCAACGCCGGAGCGGGGGTGCAGCGTCAGCGAGCCAACTAGGAGAATCGACCCGTGCGCGAGCAGCGAAAGGACGACGGCGCGGCGCAACAGCGGGCTGCGCGCCCGCGTCACAGCACCAGCACGCCCTTGTGCTTGGCTTTCCCGTCGGGCTCCACGTGGATGGTAATCACCAACTCGTCCATCTCAGCTTTCAGCGCCGCTTCCACCCGGTCACAAATGTCGTGCGCCGCGGCCACCGTCATCCCGCCCGGCACCACCAGATGGAACTCCATGAAGGTTAACCGTCCGGCATGGCGGGTGCGGAGATCGTGCGCTTCGATTGCTCCTTCGGCATGCTGGGCGACGAGGGCGCGGATGCGCTCCACAGTGTCGGGCGCGGGAGCCGCGTCCATCAGGCCGCCGATCGAGGCCGAGATCATGGATGCGCCCGACCACAGCACGTGCACCCCGGTCGCCGCCGCGAGCAGCGGGTCGAGCACGAGAAAGCCGGTCAGCACCGCCAAGCCCACGCCCACGATCACGCCGCAGGAGGTGACGACGTCGGCAAGGAGGTGACGCCCGTCGGCGAGCAGCGCGGGCGAGCGCACCCGCCGCCCGGCGCGGATCAGCACCGCCGCCCAGCCCGCGTTGCCGGCGGTCGCGAACGCATTGAGCGCGAGCCCGATCGCCGGCAGCGCCACTGGCGTCGGGTTCCGATAGGTTGTCCAGGCGTGCTCGAAAATGGTGAGGGCGGCAGCCACGATCATCGCGCCCTCCACCACGGCGGCGAAGAACTCCGCCTTGTCGTGGCCATAGGGATGGTTGGCGTCCGCGGGCTTGGACGCGAGCCGGATCGCGATCAGGCTGACGACGGCGGCGGCCACATTCACCGTGCTTTCGATCGCGTCCGAGTAGATCGCCGCGCTGCCCGTCAACCACCAGGCAGCCGCCTTGACCGCCAGCACCGCGCAGCCGACGCCGACGCTGCCCAGAGCCAGGCGCTCCCCCCGCGTCATGTGCCTCCGTGTGCTCCGTCCGGCACCGGCTCTAGCAGACGTTAACGCCGGCGGAGAAGGGCGGCGCGGTTTGCGCGCCGGGCCTGGCCGTTGTAGACGCGTATCAAAATGCGCCGGACTTTCACCGGCTCCAACGGAGGCGACGATGCTCCAGAGGGCGCCCGCCGGGTGAAGGCGGAGCACGGTGTTTGGCGCACGGGCAGGGCGGACGGTGTAACTTCATCGCCGCCACTGCCGAACCCGGCAGGAACACGAAGGACCCGCCACTTGCCGAACCTCCCGCCGATCCTGCTTGCCAAGCATCACGACGCGCCTTCGGTGTTCGTCCCCGAGAACCTGCTGCGCGAGGCGCGACGGCAAAAGCGGCTCGCGCTAGCCCCCGTCCCCGAGATCTGCGTGCTCGATCCCGACGGCGACCTGCTTCGCACCCTCCGCGCGCAGGGCCGGACCCGGCCCAGCCCGGGATGGGCGTGCTATCACACCGCTCTCGACGAGACCGAGCGCGGGGGCGAGGTATTCGGGATAGTCGGGTGCGCGGTTGGCGCGGCGTTCGCTGTGCTGGTGGCCGAGCAGCTGTTCGCCTCGGGCTGCCGCTTGCTTATCAGTGTGACCTCTGCCGGGCAGCTCGTCGCCAGCGGCCCCACGCCGTATTTCGTGCTGATTGACCGCGCGCTGCGGGACGAGGGCACCAGCTACCACTACCTCCCGCCCACCTGCTTCGCGGAGGCGGATCCCGGGCTGATCGGGGCGGTTGCGGCGGCGTTGGCCGGGGCGCCGGCGGTGGTCCATCGGGGTGCCAGCTGGACGACTGACGCGCCATTCCGGGAAACCGAGGCGGCGATCGCTTGGGCCCGCGCCGAGGGCGCCCTCGCGGTGGAAATGGAGGCGGCCGCCCTGTACGCCTTCGCGCGGGCGCGCGGGCGGGACGTTGTGTGCTTCGCCCATGTCACCAACCTCATGGCGCAAGTAGAGGGCGACTTCGAGAAGGGCGAGGCGGACGGGGCGACGGCGACCCTCGATGTCGTTGCAGCCGCCGCGCAAGCCTGGCGGGCGTCCCGATGAGGCCGGGTCCACTCCAGCAGGCGATCGAGTTCCTGACCAAAGCCGCCTGGACGACCCCGGTCTACTGGCTGCTGCTGATCGCGAGCATTGCCATCGCGATCTTAGTGTGGCGCCGGCTGCCGTTGCAGCGTCAGGGGCGGCACGTCGCGATCTGGCTGCTGCGGGTGACCGTGGCACTCATGTGGTGGCAAGCGACGCTGTGGAAGATTCCGCCCAACTACGACGGGCTGGTTTATTGGATGAAGCAGATCGTCGACCACGCCCCTATCCCGTTGCAGGGCACTCTGGTGCGAGAGCTCGTGCTGCCGAACATTGCGGTGTTCGGACCGGCGGTCTACGCGACGGAGCTGTTGGTCGCCCTATCGTTCATGCTGGGGTTCCTTACGCGCCTCGGCGCCCTGCTGGGGTTTTTGCTGGTGCTCAATCTCTGGTTCGGCCTCTACTCGGCGCCCGGCGAATGGCCCTGGACCTACGGGTTTCTGCTCGTAATCCAGGCGCTGTTCTTTGTGGACCCGCCCGGCCGTAGTCTCGGGCTGGACGCACTGCTCTCACGCGACGAATACGCGCGATTGTCCCTGGCGTAGGCGGGGATTGTGGTCGCCGGGGTCAGTCGGCGTCCGGAGGGAAGGCTATGCCCTCATAGGCGTCGGTCAGCCGCAGAACGTGCGCCAATCTCTGGCAACTCAATGATGGCGTCGCCAGTCAGAACCCGCCCCACCCAATCCTCGCCCCGCGCGGGAAAAGACGGTGGCCGCCGCCCGGGTCTGCTCTAGCATGACGTAATGCCGGATCGATGGCGTGCGCGCGGTACTCCTCATTCTTCGACGATGCGGTCCACGCCGGCCGTGGTTGCTGACAGCACCTCGAACATCACGACCGGGTCGGGCACGATGTCCTCGTCGTTCGTCATCGCAGAGCACGTGACGGTCACGTCCGGGATAGCGCACCCGCCCGGCCACCAGTATCTTCAGGTCGCCGCGGACGGCCCGACACGGAGTGTTCCGCAACTGGCGGCGCAGCGCCTCGACGAGTTGGTCGCGATCTCGGAATGCGCCGATCGTGCCACCGTTCATCGCAACCGGCGCAAAGCCGTCGAACTCGAACGGCCGCTCCTGTTCGCGTTCCCAAATGAGGAATTCTGCAAGCGACATGCGCTGGCGGAGTACGGCGCTCATCACGGAACGATACCACGATTTCCGCCGCCGTCGCGGTTTTGAGGCGTGCGCCGCAGGGGCTATCACTCGCCGGGCGACCACCGGAAGGATCACATGACCGACACGCCCCCCGACCGGCTTTCGGTAAACCCGAAGAGCCCGCACTACGATCCTGCCGTGCTCGAGCGGGGCGTGGGGGTTCGGTTCAAGGGCGAGGAAAAGACCAATGTCGAGGAATATTGCGTGAGCGAAGGCTGGGTGCGCCTCGCGGTCGGCAAGACCTTGCAGCGCGACGGCTCAGCCATGACGATCAAGCTCAAGGGTGCCGTGGAGCCGTATTTCCGCGAGCCGGCAGCGGGGCCCTAAGCTGCGCACGAGCGAGCCTCCCCGGGTCTATCTAGCCGGTCCGGACGTCTTCCTGCCCCATGCGCAGGAGCATGCGGTTCGGCGTTCCGAGCTATGCCGACTGCACGGCCTGCTTGCGGTCTCGCCATTGAACGAGGACGTCGAAAGCCTGGCGACTCTGCCGCCACACAAGGCGTGGCAGACGATCTTCGCCAAGGACCTGGCGATGATGGAGGGATGCGATGCCGTCATTGCCAATCTCACGCCGTTCCGCGGCGCTTCGGCCGACGCCGGCACGCTGATCGAGGTCGGCTGGTTCCTCGGGCGCAGGAAGCCGGTGTTCGGCTACTCCAACGCCGCCCGGGATTTTTCTGAACGCAGCCGCCGGCAGGTGGCGGCGTTGCCCGACCCGCTGCCGGGCCTCTCCGTCGAGGGGTTCGGCTTGCCCGACAACCTCATGATCCCGGGTGCGGTGCTCGCGGGCGGCGGTCATCCCGTGGTGTTGCCCCCCGACGGTCTTGATCGCGCTTTCGATGCGCTCGAGGTGTTCGAGCGCTGCGTTGCCGTCGCGGCCTGGAAACTCGGTCTGCGGGCGGCTCCGCCCTTCGCCGCCGGGTAGCCGGTTTGCGGCAGCGCGGGCGCGACGGTAAGCTCCGGCACTCCTTTATCGAGGCATGCATGCACCGTATCGGCTTCGGCGCCTTCCTCGCGCCCCACCACCCGATCGGCGAGCACCCGATGCTGCAGTTCCGCAGCGACCTCGATTTCGCGGAACACCTCGACCGGCTCGGCTTCGACGAGTTCTGGTGCGGCGAGCACCACTCGACCGGCTGGGAGATGATCGCCTCGCCCGAGATGTTCCTCGCCGCGGCCGGCGAGCGCACCCAGCGCATCAGGCTCGGCACCGGCGTGATCTCGCTGCCCTACCACCACCCGTTCAACGTCGCGCAGCGCATGGTGCAGCTCGACCACATGACCGGCGGGCGGGTGATCTTCGGCTCGGGGCCGGGCGCGCTGCCCTCCGACGCGTACATGCTCGGCATCGACCCGATGGTGCAGCGCGACCGGCAGGACGAGGCGATCGGGGTCATCAAGCGGCTGCTTCGCGGCGAGCGGGTCACCCACGAGAGCGACTGGTTCACGCTTGCGCGACGCGCGCTGCAGCTCTTTCCGCTGCAGGAGGACATGCCTTTCGCCGTCGCCTCGCAGATCAGCCCCTCGGGCATGACACTGGCGGGCAAGTACGGCACGGGCGTGCTCTCGCATCGGCTCCATGTCCAACGCCGGGCTCATGGCGCTGCCGACGCAATGGGGCTTCGCCGAGGAGGCGGCGGCCAAGCCCGGGCGGACGGTCGGACCGCGCGAACTGGCGCGTGGTGATGAGCTGGCACATCGCCGAGACGCGCGAGGAGGCGCGGGCGAAGAGGCCGAGATGGCCTGATGCGCTGGCACAACGAGTACAACGTCGGCACGCTGCTGCGGCCGGGCGCGCAGCCATTCGCCTCGCCCGACGAGGCGGTTGACCAGACCGCGTTCTCCGACGGCGCGGCCTCGGTGATCGGCACGCCGGACGACCTCGTGCAGCGCATCCGTCGGTGCTCGAGATCAGCGGCGGCTTCGGCACGATCATCGGCTTCGCGCACGACTGGGCCAATCCGCGAGAACACGCTGCGCAGCTGGGACCTGGTCGCGCGCTACGTGATCCCCGAGATCAACGGCTATCTTCGGGGCTGCGTCGCTCGCACGACTACGTGATCGACCACCGCGGGCTTGTTCGAGCGCGCGGGCCAGGCGATCATGGCCAAGATCATGGAGAACGAGTCCGCGGCCGCGGCCCTTGCGGTCACCAAAGCGCCGCGCGTCGTCGCCGCGGCCGGCAGCGCGCCCGATCTCGACAAGGCCAGCGCCGCAGCAGCGGAGTAGGGGCGACCCGTCGCTAACGCCCCGCCCGGGCGCTCAGCTCGGCGAACGTGACGGGGCGGAACCCGCGCGCGTCGACGCCGACGTCGGCCTGACGCGTCAAGGGCTTCAGCCGACCATGGCTATGGCCGTGCAGGTTCCACGCGCCCTTCGCCATGCCGCGCCAAGTCCGGAACGCGTAGTGACAGAGCACGAGCGGCACACCGTCCAGCACGAGCTCAGCGTACGGCGCGACGCTCGCCCAGTGCGGGCAGCCGGTTGTCGCGGCTCCGTCGTTGTTGCCGGTGATCAGGTGCTTCGTCCCATGCAGGGATCCAAGCAAATCCGCCACGCGCGCGGTCGTGGCGCGCACGGCAAAATCTCCCAGGTGCCAAACGGTATCCTCCGGCCGCACCGCCTCGTTCCAGGCCGCGACCAGACCCAGGTCCATTGCGGTGACGGAGGCAAATGGCCGGCGATAGAGCCCAAGCGCGCCGCCATGGCCGAAATGCGTGTCGGCGGTGAAGAACACCGTCATGGGCTGCAATGGCCGCGCAGCCGCAGGCTGTGACGGTTGAAGGCCGGCAGCAGCGCAGGCTCGAGGAGGACGCGTTCGGCAACGGCGATGGCCGCCAGCAGTTGCGCGTCGGTAAGGTGCCGCACAGCGGGGGCACGCACCGCCTCGCGCCACGGCCGTCCGAGCGAAACGTCGAGGCAGACGCGCATGAAGCAGTGATCGATCCCGATCGGCCACCCGTGCCGCAGGGCGAGGCCCGGCAAGGTCACGCGGGTGAGTTCAAGCCATCGAGCAACAAGGCTCCGCCGGTCAGGAGATACCATTCAGGTGTTCGGCGATATGCATGCCCTCGATAGTGGTGGAGCTGGCGCCCGGGTTAAGCCCGGGAGCAACAGCAATTTGACCGAAGCCGGGCGCATGCTACCTTTCAGAAGGGAAACGACCGAGGCGAGTTTGCATGGACCGCCCGGGGCACCAAGGGGCAGACCGGAGCACGTAATGCTGAAAGTTCATCTCGATCCTTGCACGGTCAACAGCCGCAAGGTGCTCGCAGGCTTCGACCTGCTCGGAACACCGCATGAATGCGTCCATGTCGACTATTTCGCCGGCGCTCACAAGCATCCGGAGTTCCTCGCCATCAATCCGAACGGCGCCGTCCCGGCGCTGACCGACGGTGACTTCGCGCTTTCGGAGTCGAATGCCATCCTGCAATACGCTGCGGATTTAGGAGAGGGCAGCCGGCACTATCCCAAGGACCCGAAGCAGCGGGCCGACGTCAATCGGTGGCTGCTATGGGAGGCCGCGACCTGGTTCCCCAGTTGCTACGTGTATCTCGTGGAATACGCGGTCAAACCCCTGCTGAAGGCGGAACCGGACGAGGGCGTGATTGCCAAGGAGGCGCCGAACTGGCACCGCCTCGCGAGTATCCTCGATGCGCGGCTGGCAAAATCGACGTGGCTGACGGGCGATGAGGTCACCATCGCGGACATCGCTGTGGCTGCGCCCATGCACATGCACTCGTTTCAGAGACTGCCGCTTGCCGAGCACCCAAACTTGCAGCGCTGGATGACGCAAGGCATCGAAACTCTGCCGTGCTGGCAGCGTACTGAAGGGGCGGTATTGAAGGCGCTAACCCCGAACTAGGCGCGCAGGTGGCAACGATGACGGCCGAGGCCTCGGTCCAAGGAACGTTCAACTACACGCGCGACACCGGCAGGACTCCGGAGATCTATTTCTACGACCCCCCACCGGGAGCGCAGATCCAGACGCCCGGCGACGATCCGCGCCCGATGCCCGTCCACGACGGGTGGGCACGTGCGGGCGACTTCTCACTTGACCGCGAGGGCTTTGCGTTCCGGGAGTTCCCCTCGTCCTTCGCCGATTGGGACCACGATGCGGCAATCCAAGAGCAATTCTACACGGAGGTCATCGAGTTCGTCCGGAACACCGTCGGTGCCAAGCGGGTCATAGTGTTCGACCACACGATCCGCACCAAGGCCAACGCCGGCCAGCAAACCGCTGAGCACACCACCACCCAGCGGGCCCCGGTGATGCTCGTGCATTGCGACTACACGCCGAACTCAGGCCCGCTCCGGGTGCGCCAGTTGCTGCCGGGCGAGGCGCAAGAGTTGCTGAAGCAGCGCGTGGCCTTCTACAATGTTTGGAAGCCGATCCGCCATCGTGTCGAGGAGAAGCCGCTGGCGATGTGCGACGCCACTTCGTCGAGCCGGGCCGACTTCATCACCATGGCGCTCCGTTACCGTGAGCGCGACGGCGAGATCTTCGTGCTGCGCCATGCGCCGCAGCATCACTGGTGGTATTTCCCGGGAATGACACCGGCCGATGCGCTGCTTCTGAAGACCTACGAACTTCGCGGCGGACGGGCGGGCGCGCTTCCTCGGACACAGCGCATTCGATCACCCCAACACGCCGCCCGACGCGCCCGCGCGGGAAAGCATCGAGCTCCGCACCATCGCTTTCTTCTGACCAAGCCCAGTGCCGGACGAACCGTCGCTCACCGGCCGCGTCGCGCTGATCACGGGCGCCGCTAGGGGATCGGCCCGGTCGGAGTTCGTCAGCGGCGCCGTGATCCAGGTGGACGGCGGCTATCTGGCGAGCGACGGTATCGATCGCGGCTGAGCGGCGAGAAAGCGGAGGCAATGGCATGCCAGGGCAGAGCGGAACCGGCGTCACGGTGGTCGATCATCCGCTGGTTCAGCACAAGCTCACCCTGTTGCGGAGCGCTTCGACGCCGACCCCGTCTTTCCGCACCCTCCTTCGCGAGATCAGCATGTTGCTGGCCTACGAGGCAACCCGGCATCTGCCCCTGCAAGTCGTCGAGATCGCGACGCCACTGGAAACGATGCAGGCCGCCGTGCTGTCGGACCGCAAGCTTTGCCTCGTGTCCATCCTTCGCGCGGGCAACGGCCTGCTGGACGGCATGTTGGACCTGATCCCTTCCGCGCGCGTCGGACATATCGGGCTCTATCGCGATCCCGTCTCGCTTCAGGCCGTCGAGTATTTCCTCAAGCTGCCGGACGACGTCGCCGCCCGCCAGGCAATCGTGGTGGACCCCATGCTGGCGACGGGGCACTCGGCGGTCGCTGCCGTGACGCGGCTGAAAGCCGCCGGGGTGAGCGAAATGCGCTTTGTTTGTGTGCTGGCCGCCCCCGAAGGGATCCGGACGTTCCACGGCGCGCACCCCGATGTTCCGGTGTTCACCGCGGCGGTCGATCGACAGCTTGACGAGCACGGCTACATCCGGCCGGGATTGGGGGACGCGGGCGACCGGCTGTATGGAACGCACTGAGCTCTTGGTCGGAGTAGAGGATTTGGCGTGAGTGTCGCAATCGTCACCGGGGCCGGCGGCCTGGTCGGTTCTGAAGCCGTGCGGTTCCTGTCGGAGCAGGGCCTTTCCGTCGTCGGCATCGACAACGATACGCGTGCTCGCCTGTTCGGCGACGCGGCCACCACGCGGCCGGCCTGGTCGGGGCTGCAACGTGACCTGCCCGGCTACACCCATCTTGACGTCGATATCCGCGACGCGGCGGCAATCGAGGCGCTCTACGCGAGGCACGGGCGCGACATATCGTTAGTCGTGCATGCGGCGGCGCAGCCGTCGCATGACTGGGCCGCGAACGAGCCGTTGACGGATTTCACCATCAACGCCCACGCGACGCTGCTGCTGCTGGAAACGACGCGTAGGCACTCTCCCGAGGCCGTTTTCGTCTTCTGCAGCACAAACAAGGTGTACGGCGACACGCCCAATCGCCTGCCGCTGACCGCCCTCGAGACAAGGTGGGAGCTGCCTCAAGATCATCCCTGGTTCCGCGGCATCGACGAGACCATGAGCATCGACGGTACGATGCACAGTTTGTTCGGCGTTTCGAAATGCGCGGCTGATCTGATGGTGCAGGAATACGGGCGGTATTTCGATCTGCCCACCGCCTGCTTCCGCTGCGGCTGCATCACCGGGCGCGGCCAAGCCGGTGCTAAGCTGCACGGCTTCCTGTCCTACCTCGTGCGGTGCGCGGTAGACGACACGCCGTACACGGTGATCGGCTACGAGGGGAAGCAAGTTCGAGACAACATTCACTCGAGCGATCTAGTGAGCGCGTTCTGGCATTTCTTCCGAGCTCCGCGCGCGGGTGCCGTCTACAATATCGGCGGCGGCCGCAGCGCCAATTGCAGCGTCCGGGAGGCGATCGCGGTCGCCGAGCGACTGACCGGCCGGCCGATGCGCCATAGCTATCAGCCCGAGAACCGCGCCGGCGACCATATCTGGTGGATCAGCGACACCGGCCGTTTCCAGACCGATTATCCCGAGTGGCGGATCACGCGCGGGATCGACGAAGTGATGGCTGAGATGCACGACGCTTTCGCCGAACGAGCGCTGCGTGGTGAATGACCATATCGCGCTGCCGGGCCTGCCCATTTTCGTCATCAACATGGCCCGTGATGTCGAACGCCGCCGCTACATGACGGGTGTGCTCGGCGGGCTTGGCCTTGAGGCGGAGTTCGTCACTGCCGTGGACGGGCGGCAACTCAGCGACGCCGAACGCTCCGTCTACGATCGAGACCGCGCGTTGCGGACCTACGGAGTGGAGATGATGCCGAGCGAGATCGGCTGCTATCTCAGCCACCACCGCCTGTACCAGCGGATGGTGCGCGACGGGATCGAGGTGGCGCTGATTTTGGAGGATGACGTCCGGATCGAGCCGACCTTACCCACGGTAGTCCGCGATCTGTTAGCCTGCCCGTTCACTGACTGGCTTGTGGTGCGCCTCGACTGCAAGCGTCGCCACGTGGCCGATCCCGACACCGACAAGCTGCGCGGCCGGCGCGTAGCCGAACTCAGCGGCGGGGCGGCGCTGTACCGCTTGCACACGCATATCCTCGGGGTCGGGGCATATCTGATCCGGCGCGAGGGGGCGAAGCGCATGATCGCCTACGGAACCCGGGTGTTTATGCCGATCGACCACACGATGGATCGGTTCTGGGAGAACGGCATCCTGCCCTACGTCGTGCGGCCCTTCCCAGTGAGCCAGGGCGATGACTTCGGCACGCACAGCGCGGGCCGCACCACCGACCGCCGCCGAAGCCAGCCTTGGCCCGTCCGCGCGCGCAGGCGCCTGCAGCGCTTGCGCGATGGGGTGAGAAAGCGGGCATTCAATCTGACGTATCGATAGTCGGCAGAGCGTCGCTTCTCGCCGGCCCCGTCGCGAGAAGGAGCCGGAGACGCAGACGTCAGCTCGTGATCACGCCTTTGCCGATTATCTTCCGATCGATGACGGCCTGCACGGCGTCCGCCGCCCGCTCCAGCGGGAAGCGGTGGGAGATGTAAGGCCGGAGCTTGCCTTCGCCCGCCAAGCGCAGAAGTTCGGCCATGTTCGCGGCCCACTGGTCGGGATCGTGCATGGCGAGCCCGCCGATCCAGACGCCAAGCGCCGCCGCGCCCTTGACCAGTAGGTGGTTGGTCTTGGCCAACGCCGGCGGGCCCGCCAGAAATCCCAGGATCAGCAGCCGCGCACCCCAGGGTGCCAGGCATCGCGTGCTTTCGTCGAACACCTCGGCACCCAGCGGGTCGTAGACGATGTCGACGCCGCGTCCGCCGGTCAGCTCCTTGACCGCATCGCGGAAGCGGCCGTGGTAGTCGATCGCATGATCGGCACCCTGCTCGAGGCAAACCCGGCGCTTCTCCTCCGTTGCCGCCGTCGCGATCACCCGAGCGCCGAACAACTTGGCGATCTGGATGGCGGCGATGCCGATACCGCCGGCTGCACCGTGGATCAGCACCCACTCTCCCGGTTTCATCCGACCGCGCTGCAAGAGCGCGTAGTACGAGGTGGTATAGGCGCCGGGAAACACCGCCGCTTCCTCCACGGCCATGCCGGCCGGCACCGGATGGCAGGCATCCTCGCGCGCATTGGCGAGCTCACAGAACGCGCCCCCGGAGTGCCGGCTCATCACCGTGTCGCCCACCGCAAAACGGCTGACATCGGGGCCAACCGCGACCACTCGGCCCGCCGCCTCGCCGCCGGGGATGAACGGCGGCTCCCGTTTCGTTTGATACGTTCCCGCGATCATCATCACGTCTGGATATTGCACGCCACGCGCGGCGATGCGCACCTGCACCTCGCCTTGGCCCGGCGCCGGGGGATCGGGCACGTCGCGAACCGCCAGCACCTCGGGGCCGCCGAAGCGGTCGCAGAGAACGGCCCTCATCGGCCCGCCCAGACGAAATTGCGGGTAAGCTCCGGCCAGCCCGCGGGCGCGCCGGAGGCGGCGGCAGCCTCGGCGTCCGGCAACGCCGGATCCCAGTGTGCGGCGACGAAGCGCCGGCCGGTAACGTCGGCGGCGGCTTCGGAAAACAGGTAGAGCATCGGATGGGCCATCCGTTCCGGCCGGATCATCTGCTCGCGGGCCAAGCCGCAGTTGTCCGGCACCATCGGCGTATCGGTCGGGCCGCCGGGTACCACCACGTTGGCGGTGATCCCACTTCCCTTGAGCTCGCCCGACAGGCTCGCCGTCCAGGCTTCCAGCCCGGACTTCGCCGGCCCGTACGGGGAAAATCCGGGGTTGAGCATAGTGAAGAAGCTGGTCGTGACGTTGACGATCCGGCCCCAGCCTTGCGCTCGGAAACGCGGCACGCAGACATGCGCCATGAAGAACGCCCCGGTCAGGTTCACCGCGAGCACGCGCTGCCACGTCTCCGGCGAAATATCCTCGATCTGTACCGTTCGCGTGAAATGGTCCTGGCTCACCAGGCCCATGCCGAGCCCCGCGTTGTTCACGAGCGCATCCACCCGGCCGAAGTGCGCGATCGCCTGCTCCACGCCGTTCCGGCAGGCATCGTAATCGGACACGTCGAGAGCCACAGGCAGCACGCTTTCGCTGCCGGCCAGTGCTTCGAGCGCGGCGCCGGGCAAGTCGGCCGCGGCCACTCTCATCCCCGCCTCGGTAAATGCGCGGACCAGCGCCCGACCGATGCCTCCGGCAGCCCCGGTCACGAGGACGACTTTGCCCTTGATGTCTGACGCGACCATCTTCGCCTCCCACCCTGACGTGCTCACCATAACGTCGTAACGCCGTATTTGCCGAACGCCGATCGGTGTCCGCCTCAACGCTCCGCCGATTGACACGTTCGGGGCTCCGACTACGGTTCTGCGAAGGTCCAGGAAGGAAACGCGCGTGAGCACCCACCCGCTCGAGAGTTTCTTCTGGCCAGGCTCCATCGGCATTCTCGGCGCGTCCCCCGACACAAAGCGCATCCGCGGGCTGTTGCTCAGTCATCTCCGTCACACCGGCTGGGACGGGGAGATCCTGCCGATCAACCCGAGCTACCAGGAGATTGACGGACTGCGCTGCTATCCGAGCGTCGAGGCCGCCGGCGGCGCGCTCGACATGGTGGTTATTGCCATCCCGGCTGCGGCGGTTAACGCGGCCGTCGCCGATTGCGCGCGCAACGGAGTGAAGAACGTCGTCATCATCAGTTCGGGCTTTGCCGAGGAGGGCTCCGCGGCGGCCGACGAGCAGGCGGCACTCGCCGCCATCGCCAAGCGCAGCGGCCTCCGCATCGCCGGGCCGAACTGCGAGGGCTACTTCAACGCGATCAGCCGCGCGTCCACCACCTTCAGCCCGACGGTCGAGCCGCCGACGAGCGAGCCGCCTGCGCTCGTATCATCGAAGCGCATCGCGGTCGCGGCGCAGAGCGGCGGGAATCGGTTTCTCGTTGTTCAACCGCGGCAAGGCGGTCGGGCTCGGCTTCAGCTACGTGATCTCGACTGGCAACGAGGCCGACCTCACGATTGCCGACTTCCTCGAATATATGGTGCAGGATCCGCGCACGGACGCGGTCATGCTGTTCCTCGAGGCGGTACGCGATCCGGCGCGCTTCATCGCCGCCGCTGCTGAGGCGCAGCGCCGCGGCAAGCCCATTATCGCGATCAAGGTCGGGCGCTCGGAGGCCGGGCAGCGCGCCGCCGCCTCGCACACCGCCTCGCTCAGCGGCTCGCACACCGCCTACCGCGCGGTGTTCGCGCGCTACGGCATCATCGAGGCCGACGATCCCGACGAAGCCATCGCAATCGCCGGCGTGCTCGCCACCTGCCCGCTGCCAGGTGGACGGCGAGTGGCGGTGAGCACCGTCTCCGGCGGCGGCGGGGCGTGGGTGTCCGACGTGCTGACCGCCAATGGGCTGCGCCTGCCCACCCTGTCGCCCGAGCTACAGGCGAGCATCCGCGCCTTCATCCCGGCGTACGGCTCCGCTCAGAATCCGGTCGATACCACGGCGCAAGGTGCCAATACCGGGCCGATGCAGATGCAGGCCTTGGAACTGCTGGAAGCGGCCGACGAGGTCGACGCCGTGGTGCTCGTCAGCTCGCTTTCCAGCGAAACGCGGGCGTTGTTGGATGCGGCGCGTGTCAGGCCCATGCTGGACCGGCAACGAAAACCGATCCTCGCCTGGAGCTACACGCTGCCTTCCCTGCATGGCCGCAACACGGTCGCACGTTGCGGCATCTTCCTCCATTCGGACCTTCGGGCACTCGGGCAGGCAATCGGCAAGATCGCGGGCTTTGCGGAAGGGCTGCGAACGCCGTTCGAGCCGGGCCCGGAGCGCATCGCGGCGGCAACGCTTCCGACTGAACTGCCGCGCGTCGTGACCGAGCATCGGGTCAAGGCGCTGCTTGCGCCGTACGGCCTGCCGGCCTCGGCGGAGCGCCTCGCACGGAGTGCCGCCGACGCGGCGGACGCGGCGGCGATGCTCGGCTTTCCCGTCGTGCTCAAGATCCAGTCGCCCGACATCCCGCACAAGACGGAGGCCGGCGGTGTCCGTCTCGGGCTCGCCGACCGCGCCGGGGTGGAGGCCGCATATGGAGAAATCGTGGCAGCGGCCGAGCGCTACCGGCCGGGCGCGGTCATTGAGGGCGTGCTGGTGCAGCGCATGGCGCCAAGGGGATACGAGATCGTGGTCGGGGTGGTGAACGACCCGACCTGGGGGCCGATCGTGATGACCGGGTTCGGCGGCACCACGGTGGAGCTATTCGGCGACGTCGCGCATCGCCCGGCCCCCGTGTCGGAGGCCGAGGCGGCGGCAATGCTGCGCGGGCTTCGCTCGGCCCGTCTCCTCGACGGCTTTCGTGGCGCATCGCCCGTTAGCCCGATCCCGCTCGCGCGTCTGATCGCCCGGGTCTCCGAGGCCGCGATCGACCACCGCGATCGGATCGCCGAGATGGAATTCAACCCGGTGATTCTTCACGCGGACGGTTCGGGGCTGACCGTCGCGGATGCGCTGATGCTACTGAAAGAGCGCTGAGGTTCAGCTCCGTTCCAGCAACTCGATGCTGACATTCTCCGGCCCGCGCAGGAAGGCGATACGGATGCCGGGGCGCACCGTCGTGGGCTCGAGCTCGAACTTCGCGCCTTTCGCCTTCAGCTCGGCGACGGCCGTATCGATGCCCTCAACCCGCAACCCCGAGATGCTCGAGTCCGAGATAGGGCGAAGTCGGCGCTGTACCCGTCCGGTCCTCCCGCACCGGGGCGATGAACACGGTCAGGCCGCAAAGATTGAGATCGATGCGCGGCGAACCGTCCGCCTGGGTCGAGCGGATCACCTCTGCCCCGAACATCCGTTCGTAGAAGGCGGCGGTCACCTCGGGGTCCGGGCTGCGCAGATGCACGTGATCATAGGTGAATCGGGCCATTCGATATCTCCTTAGACGCTGCTCCGCCGGGATTCGGCCTGTGGTCGTCGGAGGGGCGTTGTTGGGACCGTGGACCGGCGGCGCCGGTCACCAAGCTGCTGGTCGGCAAGCACGCCAAGCAGGATCACCGTCCCCATGACGGCGAAATTCAGCGAACTCGGGATGCCCAGGATGTTCGACCAGGTTCTGCAGCACCTGCAGCAGCGCGGTGCCCAGCACGATGCCGAGGATCGAGCCCTCGCCGCCGCGCAGGCTGCAACCGCCCAGCACGGCGGCGGCGATCGCATAGAGCTCGTAGAAATTGCCGAACGAGCTCGGCGAGACCGAGTTGGTGTAGAACACCAGCAAGATGGTCGAGATGCCGGCCAGCCCGCCGCTGATGATGTAGGCGCCGGCGACCACGGCCCGGTGCGGATGCCGGAGAAGCGCGCCGCTTCCTCGTTCTTGCCGACCGCAAAGAGATAGCGGCCGAACACCGAGCGGTGCAGCACCACGCCCATGACGGCCGCCACGACGATCAGCAGCATGAAGGTGTGCGGAATGCCCCAGCTGCGCCCGGAGGCGAGCCAGCCCGAGCCGCGTCGAAGTCGTCGCCATAGCCGAAGCCCATCGTCGCGTCGTCGGTGTAGTAGCGCGCGGCGCCGCGATAGATCAGCAGGCCGCACAAGCGTCACGACGAAGGGCTGCAGCCGCGCGCGTGCACCAGGAAGCCCTGGAGCGCTCCGAGCACGAGGCCCGCCCAGCACGATCGCGGCAGCGCGAGCGGCCAGGGGAGGCCGATGGTTGACCAGCAGGTCGATGAACACGACGCCGAGCAGCGCGAACATCGAGCCGACCGACAGGTCGATGCCGCCGGTGATGATCACTAAGCCCTTCGCCGATGCTGAAGATGCCGAACAGGCCGATCAGGTTGGCCATGTCGAGCAGGTTCACGCCCGAAAGGAACAGCGGATTGAGCAGCGCCGTGATGCCGCCGACCACGACCAGCAGCGCCGCCAGGCCGAGTTCCTTCTTGCGCCATCACGCCGCCGCCTCCGGTTCGAGCGCCTGGCCGATCGCCAGGCGCAGCACGTTGTATTCGCTGAACTGCGGCGCGCTCGAGCATGCCGGCGATCTCGCCTTCGTGCATCACCGCGATGCGGTCCGCGACGCCGATCACCTCCTCCATGTCGCTGGAGATCATCAGCGATCGCGACGCCCGCGATCGGCGAGGCCGCGCATCAGCGCGTAGATCTCGCCCTTGGCGCCGACGTCGATGCCGCGCGTGGGCTCGTCGAAGATCATCATGCGCGGCTGCATCGACAGCCACTTGGCGAGCACCACCTTCTGCTGGTTGCCGCCCGGACAGCGTCACCGCCTGCGTGATATCGGCGACGGCGCCCTGATCGTCAGGCTCGTCGCGCTGCTCTGCGCGAGCGGCGCCGCTCGGCCGCGCGGTCGATCAGCAGCATCCGCGCATAGCGGTGCACAGCTGGCGAGCGTGACGTTCTCGGCGATCGGCATCTCGAGCACCAGCCCCTCGCGCTTGCGGTCCTCCGGCACGAGATAGATGCCGTGCGCGATCGCCTCGCGCGGCGAGCGGATGCGAACAGCGCTTGCCTATCCAGGCGGATCTCGCCGCCGAGCATCGGGTCGATGCCGAACAGCGCGCGGGCGAGCGAGGTGCGGCCCGAGCCGACCAGCCCGGCAAGTCCGAGGATCTCGCCCCGCCGCAGCGAGAACGAGACGCGGCCGGTCGGGAAAGGCCGGGGTGACGAGGCCGGCGATCGTGCAGCCGTCCTCGCTGCGGCGGCCGCTGCGGCGGCGATGTAGAGCGACTTCAGGTCGCGCCCGATCATCAGCCGGATCATCGCCGCTTCGTCGATCTCGTCCCGCGGTCGAGCTCGCCGGCCACCGCGGCCGTCGCGCAGGCAGACGACGCGGTCGGCGCAGGTCTTCACCTCGCCCAGCCGGTGGCTGATGTAGATCACCGCGATGCCGTGCCGCCTTCAGCTCGGCGATCACCTGCAGCAGCCGCTCGGTCTCCGACAGGGTCAGGCTGGAGGTCGGCTCGTCCATGATGATGACGCGCGCCTCGATCGAGAGCGCCTTGGCGATCTCCACCATCTGCCGCTGCGCGATCGACAGTTCGGCGACCGGGGCGTCGGGCGCGAAATCGGCGCCGAGACGCAGCAGCAGCGGGCGCGACCTGCGCGTGCAGCCGGCGATTGCTGACCAGCCGCAGCGGCGCCGCCGGTGAGCGGCTCGCGCCCGATGAACACGTTGGCGGCGACGTCGAGGTTCTCGAAGAGGTTGAGTTCCTGGTGCACGAAGGCGATGCCGGCGTCGCGTCGCCTCCGCGACCGTCAAGCGCGGCGTGCGCCACGCCGTCGATGCGGATGGTGCCGGCGGACGGCTCGGTGACGCCGCCGAGGATCTTCATCAGCGTGGACTTGCCGGCGCCGTTCTCGCCGATCAGCCCGAGCACCTCGCCGCGCCCGGACCGCGAGGCTGACCGTCATCGAGCGCCATGACGCCGGGATAGCGTCTTGGTGATGCCCACGAGATCGAGCAGGTTCACCATCCAGAGGCGGCTCCGCAGCTGCCGCCTCTGGGCACGCGCACTCGCGTGACGCGACTCACTTCGTGAGCAGCTGCTTCATCGAGGTCTGGAACTCCGCGACGTTCGACTTGTCGATGACGCGGGTCGGGATGATGATCAGCTTGTTGGCGGGGATGAAGGACTTGTCGCCCTTCGATGTACTTGATCATGTCGATCATCGACTGATAGCCGAACTCGTACGGCTGCTGCACGATGGTCGACAGGATGGTGCCGTCGGCGACGCCGCGCAGGGTCTGCGGGTCTTCGTCGAAGCCGACGATCTTGATCTTCCCGGCCTTGCCCGGCTTCCTTCACCGCCGTGTAGATCTGCGGCGTGTTGTAGGAATAGAGGCCGACAAGGCAGTCGATGCCCCCCTTGGCAAGCGCGTCCTGCACGTTCGACTTTGCCTTGGCGAAATCCACGCCGTCGGTGCGGATGTCGACGATCTCGATCTTGCGTGCCGGCGATCGCTTCCTTGATGCCCTGCACGCGCTCGCGCGCGTTGTCGGCATCCATGGTGCCGACGAACATCATGACCTTGCCGCCGTTCGGCAGCGCCTTCTTGATCTCCTCGCCTGCCTGCACGGCCCGGCCGCGACGTTGTCGGTGCCGATATAGGCGACGCGGTTGCGATTGCGGCGCGTCGCTGTCGGTGGTGAACAGCACGGCCTTGGCGGCGACCTTGTTGAATTCCTCGGTCGAGTTCTTCGGGTCGATGGCGGAGATCGAGACGCCGGCGATGCCGCGCGCCAGCAGGTCGTCAAGCTCGCGCCGCTGCTCCGCCGCGGTGGCTTGCCCGGTGACGATCACCTCCATCTCGTAGTCGGGGTGCTCCTTCTGCGCCTTCTCGACGCCGCGACGGGCGATGGTCCAGAAATCGGCCGCGGCGTTGGTGACGAGAGCGAGCGACTTCTTGCCCTGGGTAGACGCGCCCTGAGTGTTTTGGGCCGCAGCGCCGGCGCACCCTACGCCGAGCGCAATCAGGCTCGAAAACAGCAGCGTCAAGCCTCGTTTCATTCGTTCTCCCCCCGGAATCCCAGCTTGGCTGGTTCTTCGCAGACCCGCACGATCCCAGCGTCGCGCGTTGCTGCGAGTGAGCCTACCGCCGACTACCTAGTGCCGTCCATCGCTTGCGCGAGTTGGACCAGATCGCCCGGTTTGACCCCGGGGGCTGCGATTGTCGAGCAGGGCATCCACCGCCGTGCGAGCAAACCCCGACGACCAGGACAACTAAGCCCTTGATCGCGACGGCGCGCGCCCGGTCCCCCGAAATTGGGAGAACCAGGCGCCCACGCGGGAGAATCAGAGGCCGGAACCCGCGGCCGCACCGTCCCGCAGCTCAGCTAAAAGTCTTGCGCAGGGTAGCAACCGAGACATGCGGCCAGCCAATCATTACCAGCCTGTTCGGCGGAGCATTCAGCGCAGTGAAGATGCCGAAATTCAGCACGACCATCTGGGCGTATTGCAGCTGCATGAATTGCGGGCGGTCCTTGTGGCTCACCTTCTCGATCCAGAAGGTCGCGTAGACCAAGGCCGTATCGGCATTCGGCCCCTTGGGCCCGGCCGGCTCGCCACCTTCGAGAAACTGGATATTTTCGATGCCGCCAGCGAAGGTCGGCACGTCCAGCGATGTGTTCGCGCCACCAGGCGCGCTGTTTGGTTGATTAAAGAAACTGATCTTGCGCTGGCTCGCGATGTTGAGCACGACACCTTCGAATTCGTGCCCGTCTTCTACCTGCGACTCGACAGCCTTTTGCAGCAAGCGGATCGGATCGTTGACGATGTCCTGCATCGCCACACCATCGATCGATGCCGGCAGCGGCGGTTCGGTGGTGCCGAATGGCGTGCGGGCGTTTGGCGGGATGCCATTGATTGTCAGGTCATACGAACCGAAGGGCGGCACGCCGGCGGCGGCCGCGGTGAGCTTCTCCGAAGACCCTTCGGCATTGACCACCGGCAGCGCCGGCAGGGCAGGCACAGGGAACGGTGTACTGTTGAAGAGGGAAATTGCGAGAACGCATAGTGAGAGGCCGCCGTCTTCAGCACAGGGGCGCCCTTGAACGGTGCCGCAAAACCTTGTGCCAGCATGGCGTTACCATGGGGAATGGAGCCCATCCTGCCGATGATCTGGTCGCCGGCCGGCGCTTCCTCTCCTGGATACGTCGTGTTTGGCTGGGTTACCCAGAGACCAGGTTCAATGTGCAGCGCGCCGCCGTGGTGGGCATCGCTGATGCGCTGCAAATACGTCAGTCCGAATAAGTTGATATCGTCCTGACCGAAACCTCGATTGGGGATCGCCGAGCCGATCGGGTTGATTTCGAGCCGCTCGCGGGTCTCGTTCAGCTGGAGATAGACATTCTCCTTGTTGTGGAAGTCGGGCCGCCCGATGAGGTTAAATCCTTTGCCCGTCCAGGTGCCAGTGAGGTCCGCGAGCAGCCCGAGCTGCTTGAGCACCGTGGCGCCATCAGGGGCAATGCGGATCGCGCTAATTGTCTCGGACATTGTTGTTTCACACCCTTGAAATTGATGGGACGTACGTCCGGCATCTCCTAAGGGTCATGAACTTCAGTGCCTATGAGACTAGCTCACAGGTTCGCTGCGGTAGCCAAACGTTTGGTCGGGTCTAGATCCGCCGCTCCTGACCCTCCCAATAGCGCTTGCGCACCTCGCGGCGCAGTACCTTACCTACAGGCGAAAGCGGCAACTCGGCGACGAACCGGACCGATTTGGGCGCCTTGTAGCTGCCCAGCCGGTGCTTCGCATGCGCGATCAGTTCCTCTGCCGTCGCCGAGACGCCGTCGCGCAGGATCACCTCCGCATGGACCGCCTCGCCCCAATCGGGGTGCGGCACGCCGACCACGGCCGACATCAGCACCGCCGGATGCTCGACCAGCGCGCCTTCCACCTCGATCGCGTACACGTTAAATCCGCCGGTGATGATCATGTCCTTCTTGCGATCGACAATGAACAGGTATCCGCCCTCATCGACATAACCGACGTCGCCCGACTTCCAGTAGCCGTTCTGGAACTCGGCCGCGGTCGCCCCGGGGTTGCCGTAGTAGCCGTTGATCGTCGCCCGCGTGCGCAGCCAAATCTCCCCGGTCTTGCCGGTCGGCAACGGCGTGCCCTCGGTGTCGGCGATTATCAGCTCGACCCCGGCAGACACCCGCCCGGCCGAGGCAAGCCGCGCGCGCGCCTGCTCCGTGTCCCACCGATGCTCGCGCTTACGGAGTGCCGAAACGAACAGGATCGTCTCGCTCGCGCCATAGAGTTGCACAAAGATCGGCCCGAACGCGCCGACGAGGCGCTCGACCGCGGTCGGCGCGATCGGCGCCGCGCCGTAGAGCAGGGTTTGCAACGAGGTGAGGTCGTACGTGCTGCCGCTGTTCATATCGAGCAGCCGGTAAAGCAAGGTGGGCACCATTGCGGATTGCGTGATGCGCTCCCGCTGCACCGTTTCACACCATTGAATTAGATCAGGCGCGTTCAAGGTGAAGGTCGCTCCGCCGGTGAAGAAGCTCGCAACGAACGGCATCAGGCTAAAATGCGACATCGGCGTGAGCAGCAGATATTTCGTATCCTCATCGTAGGCGAGATCCGTGGTGAGATAGAAGCTGTCCCGCATGCCAAGGAAATGGTCGATGGAATACATCGCGCATTTCCCGAGAGCCGTGGTGCCGCCGGTAAATCGAAGGATCGCGACATGCTCGTGAACGTCGAGCTCCACGTCGTTGTCCGCGTCGGAAGCCGCGTCCACCAGGTCCCAGAAGCAAGGCACTTCGGGCGGCAGGTCGGGCGATCGATCCATTGCCACCATCCGGCAGCCACGCGCCGCAAGCAGCGCCCGGTATTGCGGCACAAGTCGGGTCTCGATGAAAACAACGTCCGGCTTGACGTGGTCGATCTGCCGAGCGTGCTCCTCAGGGCTATCGCGAAGGTTGCTGAACACGAAAGTCGCCTCCTGCTTGTAGATCGCCGGGAAGTGCAGGAGGCTGAGATTGTCATTCTCGAGGATGAGCAGCGCGCGGTCTCCCGCCCGCAGGCCGAGCGCATGACGCGCAGCGTGCGCGATACGGTTGGTAAGCCGATGGTACTCGGCGTAGGTGTAGCGTCGGTCGCGCTCCACGTTGACGATCGCGATATTGTCCCTGAAGCGCAGCGCCATGGTCGACATGACGCGGCTGAAGTTGGTCTTCATGCGCGCTTTTCCCTCCCTTCCCGTCTCGGCGGGCCTTGTGCGGAGGGTCGGACGAATCGCCCGTGACTGCAACGAGAACCGAGGTCGCAGATAAGGAGACGCCGATGGACCCGCTGGAACGACTGAATCGGCTCAAGCTGCCGTTCGCCGAGCTGCTCGGCGTCCGCTACCGCGAGGCCGCGCTCGACAGGGTCGTCGCGACGCTCGTGGTGCGTGAGGAGCTCTGCACCAGCCCAACCACCCTACATGGCGGCGCGATCATGGCCTTCGCCGACACGCTGGGCGCCGCCGGCACGGTGCTCAACCTGCCGGAGGGCGCCGGGACGACGACCATCGAGAGCAAGACCAATTTCATCGCCGCCGCCCCCTTGGGCACGGAGGTGACCGGCGAGGCGACGCCGCTGCATCGCGGGCGGCGGACCATGGTGTGGCAGACCCGGATCACCGTCGCGCCAGGGGGAAAGCTGGTTGCCTTGGTGACGCAGACGCAGCTCGTGCTCGGCCCGTAAATCGGTATTGCCAAGGCCGCCCGCTCCGCCACACCTTGGTGCGCGGAGGATACCATCATGATCGAGGCGGAGCCGAGCTACGCCAGCGGCCCTTCGGACGCGCCCATGCTGGGCGAAACGATCGGATACCGCTTCGACCGTACGGTGGCGCGCTGGCCCGACCGGCCGGCCCTGATCGTCCGCCAGCAAGGGATCCGGTGGACCTGGGGCGAGCTCGCCCGGCGAGTGGACGCCTTTGCCGCCGGGTTGCTGGCACTCGGATTGGAGCCGGGCGACCGGCTTGGCATTTGGTCGCTGAACAACGCAGAGTGGGTCGTCACCCAATACGCGGCGGCGAAGGCCGGGTTGATCCTGGTTAACATCAATCCGGCCTACCGCTTGTCGGAGTTGGAATATGCGCTGAACAAGGTCGGCTGCCGCGGCCTCGTCACGGCGACCGCGTTCAAGACCAGCGACTACATTGGCATGATAAACACGCTGGCGCCCGAGTTGCGCACCGCGGAGCCCGGCCGACTGAAGGCCGCGCGGCTGCCCACCCTTCAGATCGTGGTTCAGATCGGCCCGGAGACGGCTCCGGGAGCCGTCCCGTTCGAACAGGTCTATGGGCGCGGCGGGGACGCCGAGCGAGCGCAGGTTGCGGATCTCGGTCGCAGCCTGCAGTTCGACGATCCGATCAACATCCAGTTCACGTCGGGCACGACGGGCGCACCCAAGGGAGCGACCCTCACTCATCACAACATCCTTAACAACGGTTACTTCATCGGGCGCATCCTTCGCTACACGGAGGCGGACAAGGTGTGCATCCCGGTGCCGATGTATCATTGCTTCGGCATGGTGATCGGCAGCCTTGCCTGCGTGACACACGGCGCAGCGATGGTGTTCCCGGGTGAGGGCTTCGACCCGCTTGCGACCATGGCGACGGTGGCGGAAGAACGCTGTACTTCGCTCTATGGCGTGCCCACCATGTTCATCGCCGAGCTTGAGCACCCCGAGTTCCGCCGATTCGATTTCTCCAGTCTCCGCACCGGGGTGATGGCCGGCTCGCCCTGCCCGATCGAAGTGATGCGGCGCGTGGTGGAGCAGATGCACGCGCGCGACATCACCATCTGCTACGGCATGACCGAAACCAGCCCGGTGAGCACCCAAAGTGCGACAGACAATTCACTGGCCCGGCGCGTGTCGACCGTGGGCCGGGTGCATCCGCATCTCGAGGTCAAGATCATCGACGCCGAGGGCCGGATCGTGCCGCGCGGCACCGCGGGCGAGTTTTGCACCCGCGGCTATTCCGTGATGCTCGGCTATTGGGACGACCCCGAGCGCACCGCTCAGGCAATCGACCGCGCCGGCTGGATGCACACCGGCGACCTCGCGACCATGGACGAGGAAGGCTTTTGTAACATCGTCGGCCGGATCAAGGATCTGGTGATCCGCGGCGGGGAGAACGTCTACCCGCGCGAGGTGGAGGAGTTCCTGTATCGCCATCCGCGCATCGAGGAGGTGCAGGTGTTCGGTGTCGCGGACGCTCGCTTCGGCGAGGAGCTCTGCGCCTGGATCAAGCTGCGCGCGGGCCAAAGCCTGACCGAGCAGGAGGTGCGAGATTTTTGCCAAGGCCAGATCGCGCACTACAAGGTGCCACGCCACATCCGCTTCGTGGGCGAGTTTCCGATGACGGTCACGGGCAAGATGCAGAAGTTCCTGATGCGCGAAGCGATGGAGCAGGAGCTTGGCGTCCAGGCGGCCCGGACCGCCTGACCCTGGTGCACTACCGGCCCCAGGCCTAAGCTCGTGCGAACAAAGAGGCATGGTCGGGGGAGGGTAGGGTGCTGAAACGTCGGCGGTTGATGCTTGCGACGGGGCTGGCGGCGGCGGGGGTCGGGCTACGCACCGCGCGGGCAGCCGACCCCATCACGATCGGCTTCGGTATGGCGCTCACCGGCGGCATCGCGCCGAATGGCAAGGCGGCGCTGCTCGCGATGCAGATCTGGGAGGCAGACGTCAACGCCAAGGGTGGTCTGCTCGGACGCCCGGTGAAGCTGGTCTACTATGACGACCAGAGCAACCCGTCGACCGTCCCTGGCATCTACACGAAGCTTCTCGACGTCGATAAGGTCGACTTCGTCCTCAGCGGCTACGGCACGAACTTGATCGGCCCCGCCATCCCGGTGGTGATGCAGCACGACGCGCTATTGCTTGGCCTATTCGGGCTCAATTCGAATGCCGAATTCAAGTATCCGAAGTATTTCTCGATGAACCCGGCCGGCGGCCCGCGGCCGGCGGAGGCTTTCGCGGAAGGCTTCTTTGCCGTCGCGATGGCGCAAAACCCGAAACCGCAGACCTTGGCGATTGTAGGCGCCGACGCGGAGTTTCCGCGCAACGCGATCGAGGGCGTGCTATCGGTCGCCAAGCGCGCCGGGCTCAAGGTGGTCTACAACAAGACGTACCCGCCCTCGACGGCGGACTACACGCCGATCGTGCGCGCGATCGGCGCGACCGACCCCGACATCGTGTTCGTCGCCTCCTATCCGCCCGATACGGTCGGCATGGTGCGCGCGAGCCGCGAAGTGGGCCTCAAGGCCAAGATCTTCGGCGGCGGCATGGTCGGGCTGCAATCGCCAGCGATCAAGACGCAACTCGGGCCGTTGCTGAACGGGATCACCGTCTACGACTATTTCCTGCCTTGGGCCAAGGTCGCCACCCCCGAGGCTTTGGCTTTCCTCAAGGTGTATCAGGCAAAGGCGCCCAGCGCGGGCGTGGATCTGCTGGGCTACTATCTTCCGCCGTTCGCGTACTCCAACGTGCAGGTGTTGCAGCAGGCGATCGAGGCGACCAAGACGCTCGACCAGGATAAACTCGCGGACTACATCCGCACGCACAGCTTCAAGACGATCGTGGGCGAGATCAAATACGGCCCCAACAGCGAGTGGGCCAAGGCGCGGGTGCTGACCGTGCAGTTCCAGAATGTCGCCGGCAACGACCTCGAGCAGTTCAAGGAGCCGAAGACCGAGGTCATCCTCTGGCCGGAGGAGGAGAAGACCGGGACCTTGATGTACCCGTACAGCGATCTGAAGCGCTAATGCCCGATGTCCTGCCGCGCTGCCGGAATGGCCCCGATTAGGGGTCACGCTCGGGTCGCGCTTTGCGGTGTGTTGCTGTCCTTCGCGATCATCCGGACCTATCCGGCATGGGCTGCCTCGGCTCCCGCGGTGGAAGACGCGCAAGGCATGGTGGTTTCCTCGCAGCGGCTCGCATCCGAAGTGGGCGCCACGATCCTCAAAGCCGGCGGCAATGCGGTCGATGCGGCCGTCGCCGTTGGTTACGCGGAGGCGGTGGTGAACCCGTGCTGTGGCAACATCGGCGGCGGCGGCTTCATGGTGCTGCACACGGCGGATGGCCGCGACCGGTTCATCAACTTCCGCGAAAAGGCACCCGCCGCAGCGCGGCACGACATGTTCTTGGACACCCACGGAAACATCATCAAGGATTTGAGCCTCTACGGTTACAAGGCCGCCGGCGTGCCTGGCACGGTGCTCGGCCTGGATACGGCGCTGCACGAATACGGCACCATGGAGCGTGCCGTGGTGATGGCGCCCGCGATCCGCTTGGCGCGGGACGGCTTCGTGCTGACCCGCGCGGACACCGACTTCCTGGACGTTCGCACCGACCGGTTCCGCACCCAGCCCAACGTCGCCCGCGTGTTCTTGCGTCCGGACGGCAGCCGCCTGCAACCCGGCGATCGTCTCATTCAGCCCGATCTGGCCCGGACCTTGGAGCTCATCGCAAAGGGCGGTGCGGAGGCTTTCTACCACGGACCGATCGCCGCGAAGGTGGAGGCCGCCTCGCGCGAGAACGGCGGCTTGCTGACCGCGGCCGACTTCGCGGCGTACACTATCACCGAGTCGGACCCGCTGCGCTGCGAGTACCGGGGCTATGTTTTCCTGTCCGCGCCGCCGCCGTCCTCGGGCGGAGTGACGTTATGCGAAATCCTGGACATCCTCACCGGCTACGACATGAACGCCCTCGGTTGGCACTCGGCGGCTTCCGTGCACCTGATGGTCGAGGCAATGCGCAATGCCTATTTGGACCGCAACACCGATCTCGGTGACCCGGCGTTCGTCGCCAATCCGACAGATAGGCTGCTGTCGCAGGATTACGCCGCGCAAATCCGTGGCACGATCGCGCCCGACAAGGCAGGCAACTCCCGAACGCTGGTCCCCGGCGTGTCGCCGCACGAGAAGCCAGAAACGACGCACATCTCCATCCTCGACCACGCGGGGAACGCGGTCAGTCTGACCTACACCCTGAACGGTATGTTCGGAGCGGTTGTGATGGCCGGCGACACCGGGTTCCTGCTCAACGACGAGATGGACGACTTTACGGTCAAACCCGACGTGCCAAATTTGTCTGGCCTTGTGCAGGGCCGGGCAAACAGCATTGCACCCGGTAAGCGCCCCCTGTCGTCAATGGCCCCGACGGTGGTTACCAAAGACGGCCGTGTCGCCATAATCCTAGGTTCGCCCGGCGGATCGCGCATCATCACGGTTACGCTCGAAACGGCGCTGAACATGATCGACTACGGGATGCAGCCACAGGAAGCGGTGGATGCTCCCCGGATCCATCATCAATGGTTGCCGGACGTGGTATACGCGGAGCCGTTCGCGTTGTCGCCGGACACGGCGAAGCTGCTGACGGACATGGGCTACAAGATCGCCATCCAGAAGCCCTGGGGGGCCGCGGAGATCATCGAGGTGGGCCCGTCCCGGCCAACTGGGAGCGAGCCCGCGTCGAGCGGCAACGACAGCTCGAGAACTGGCATGATGCGGCCCGGCCTGCTGTACGGGGCTAACGACAACCGCCGCCCGGCGGGCGCTGCCGTCGGCGAGTAGCGGCGGCTTTCGCGTTCAAAGCCCGAGGTAGAACTGCCGGATCAGCTCGTTGTTATTGAGCTCGTCGGCCGAGCCGCCTTCGAACTCGATCCGGCCATGGACGATGACGTAGCCGCGGTCGGCGATGCGTATGGCTTGGGTGAAATTCTGTTCGGCCATCAGCACGGTCAGCTCGAAACCTGCCTTCAGCTCGGCGATCTTGTCGATGGTACGACGCACGAGCAGCGGCGCGAGACCCACCGAGGGCTCGTCCACGAGCAGGATGCGCGGCGACGTCATCAGGGCGCGCCCGAGTGCTAGCATCTGTTGCTCTCCGCCGCTCATGCTGCCGGCGAGCTGCCGACGCCGCTCCTTAAGTCGCGGAAAGGTTTCGAAGCAGAAATCGAGATTCCGCGCGATCGCGGCTCGTGCCGAACGACGATAGGCGCCGAGCAGCAGGTTCTCCGTAACCGACAAGCGGGGGAACAGCCGGCGCCCCTCGGGAACGAAGGCGATGCCGAGATCGACGATGTCCTCGGTCGCGCGCCCGACAAGCTCGTGGCTTTGCCCGTCGAGCTCGGCGGTGATGCTGCCGGCGCTCGGGCGCACGATGCCCATCACGCATTTCATCACCGTGCTCTTGCCGTTGCCGTTGGTTCCGAGCAGCGCCACCGTTTCGCCTCCAGCGATCCGCAGCGAGACGCCGTGCAGCACGCGGACGGAACCGTAGCCGGCCTCCAGGCCTGCGATGGAAAGGCTACTCGCCAAGATAGGCGCGCTCCACCTCGGGGTTGCGCACCACCTCGGCAGGCAGGCCGTCGGCAATCTTGCGGCCGGCCACGAGCACAACGAGCCGCTGCGAAAACTGCATGACCGCGCGCATGATGTGCTCGATCAGCACCACGGTGACGCCCGTCTCGTTCAGTTGCAGCAGCAGGGCGAGAATCTCATCGACCTCGCCGTGCGACAGGCCCGCCATCGGTTCATCGGCGATCAGCAGCTTGGGTTCGGCGGCGACGGCGCGGGCAAGCTCGAGCTTGCGCATCTCAATCTGCGTGAGGTCGCCCGGCCGCCGCTCCGCCTTGGCCTCCAGCCCGACCAGGCGCAGCACGGCGCGGCAGCGCTCCGGGATGCTGGCGGCGTTGGGGCGCAGGCCGCGGGCGTGGACGGTATATTCGAGCGGGATGCGGAGATTGTCGGCCACCGTCAGGCTGACAAAGGGCCGCGGAAGTTGAAAACTGCGCGCGAGCCCAAGACGCGTGCGCTGGTGGGCGAGCATCCCGTCCAGCGCCTCTCCGGCGAAGCGCACGCTGCCACGATCGTTGCGCAAAGTGCCGCTGACGCAGTTGACCAAGGTGCTCTTGCCCGAGCCGTTCGGCCCGATCAGGCCGACGCGCTCGCCCGCCGCGATCGACAGCTCGATGTCCTGGAGTGCGATGAAGCCGCCGAACCGCTTGCCGAGGCCGGCAATCTCGAGCAGGGCCCCGCTCATGGCTCGGGTCGGGTGCTTGCGCGCATCAAGCCGATCAGGCCGTTCGGCGCCAGGATCACGAAGCCAATGAGCACCAGACCGACGATGAGCAGGTTCACGGCCGACGAGATCGTCACGGTCGCAACCTGCTCGAGGCTACCGAGCAGCACGGCGCCGATAACCGGGCCGAGCCAGCTTGTCGTGCCGCCGATCAGCGGCATCGCGATGCTGTTCACGGCATATGTCAGGCTGAATGCGGAAGGCGGATCGAGATACGAGACGTAGTATGGCAGCGGCGCCCCGGCCATGCCCATCAACGCACCCGACAGAGCGGTCGCCACCAGCTTGAGCCGCAATGTCGGCACCCCGGACGCTTCGGCCGCGAGCTCGTCATCACGGATTGCGGCGAAACCGTATCCCAAGCGCGAACGCTCGATCGCGCGCGCGACGAGCACCGCGACCACCACGAGGCAGAGCATCACTAAGAACAGGTAGTCGATGTAGGGGCCGCCCATCACGGGTGCGAGACGCGGGCGCACGACGTACGCGCCGCGCGAGCCACCGATGAAATCCCAGTTGACGACAAGCGTTTGCGCCACGACGGCGAGCGCGAGGGTGGCGATCGCGAAGAAGACGCCCCTGAGGCGAAGCGTCAGATAGCCCATGCCGAGCCCGACGACGCCGGACAGCATCCCGCCGGCCAGCATTAGGAACGGCATCGGCAGCGGATGGAGTTTGTGGATCGCGACCGAGGTGTAGGCCCCAAGCGCGAAGAACGCGGCGGTGCCGAAGTTCACGTACCCGGTGTAGCCGCCCAGGATGTTCCACGCGGTTCCGAGCACGACATATTGCAGGACGACATACCCGGCGAAGAAGACGTACGGATTGCCGATCCACAGCGCCGCGCCGAACACCAGGGCCGCCACCGTAGCGACCAGCAGCGCGAAGGGCAGCGTGCGCACGCGCTAGCGCCCCAGCAAGCCGACCGGACGAACGGCGAGAGTGGCCAGCAAGAGACCGAACGAAACGGCGGGGGACCAGGACGGCCCGTAGAAGGTCGAGGTCAGGCTTTCGGCGACGCCGAGCAGGGCGGCAGCAATCAGCATGCCCGGAAAGCTGCCCAAGCCGCCCAGCACGCAGATGGCGAACACGCGGCCAATATAGTCGCGGGTGATTGAGGGCTCGACCGGCTGGATCACGATCAGGATGGCGCCCGCCACCGAGGCGGTGGCGATCGAGAGGCCGAACGCAACGCGTTTGATGCGCCGCGGGTCCGCCGCCATCAGCCGCAGCGCCAGCTGGTCCTGTGCCACGGCGAGGATGGCTCGCCCGGTGAACGTCCGTGACAGGAACAGCTGCAGCCCGCCCATCATCGCCAGCGAAACGACGCACGGCACCAAGAGCCGCAGCGGCAGATCGATCGCGCCGAGATGCAGAGCTCGGCCCCATATAGGGCGCCTCGACCGACCGGTAATCCACGCCGAACAGCAGCACGAGCGCCACTTCGGTCACGAACAACAGGCCGAAGAAGAAGGCGAGTCCTTGCAGCGATTGATCGCCCCGGCGTTCGAACGCCCAGTGATAGATGACGTAAATGAGCACGCCGAGCGCATAGAACGCGGGTGCGGCGATGACGCTCGCGGCAATCGGGTCGACACCCCAACGAGCATTGGCGAGGTAGGCGACGTAGGAACCGAGCACGATGAACGCGGGATGCGCGATGTTGACGATGTCGAGCATTCCGAAGGAGATCGAAACCCCGACCGTCACCGCCGCATAAAACCCGCCGAGCAGCAGGCCGGAGACGACGGCGTTGCCGAGCAGGGCCAGATCCATATCAGGCGGCCCCGCGTTCGCGTGGCATTGTTCGTTCCTTCCCTTGCCCACATCCGATCCTCTCCTAGACGGGAGAGGTCGCATTTGGGCGCTTGTCGTTGTCGTCATGAAGCCATGCGCGGGAGGACTGTGGCTAAAGCTACACCGCTTGGCTAGCGCGCGCCTTGTACTCCGCCTTCAGCTCGCGCCGGAGCAGCTTGCCCGCCTCCGTGCGCGGCAGCCGCTCGACGATGTCCACGGCGCGCGGGCATTTCAGCCGCCCGAGATGCTCGAGGCAAAAGCCGACGAGTTCGGCGGCCGCCACCGCCGCACCCTCGCGCAACTGCACTACCGCCTGCACGACCTCGCCGAGGTCGGGGTCGGGGACGCCGATCACCGCCGCATCGGCCACCGCGTCATGGCGCAGCAGCACGCTCTCGATCTCGGCCGGATAGATGTTGACGCCGCCCGACAGGATCAGGTCGGTGCGCCGGTCGCTGAGATAGAGGTAACCGTCCGCATCGAGATGGCCGATGTCGCCGTAGGTTGCCCAGCCACGCTCGTTGAACGCGGTTTCGGTTTTTTCGGGCGCATTGTGATAGGCGAAACGCGCCGAAAAACCTGAGAACCAGATGCCGCCGATCTCGCCGCGCGGCAGTTCGGCGCCGTCGGGGCCAAGGATGTGCACCGCAAGCCCGCCGACCGGTCGACCTACCGAGCCCTTGTGGGCGAGCCACTCGTCGCTGTCGATGAAGGTCAAGCCGATATTCTCCGACCCGCCATAGTACTCGACAATGATGGGGCCCCACCAATCGATCATCCGCTGCTTGACGTGGACCGGGCAGGGTGCCGCGGCATGGATCACGCGGCGTTGGGATGACAGGTCGTATCGGGCGCGCACCTCGGCCGGTAGCGCGAGCAGGCGGACGAACATGGTCGGCACCCACTGGCTGTGCGTCACGCGATACCGCTCGATCGCGGCCAGCGCACGCTCGGGGTCGAAGCGACGCAGCATCACGACCGTCATGCCTTGGCCGAGAGCGCTTATGGAGAAGCCGTGCGGCGCGGCGTGGTAGAACGGCGCGGGCGAGAGATAGGTCCCGGTGTGGTCGCCGGCCAGAATTTTGTCCACGATCTCGCGGCCAGGCGCGGGCTTGCCCCGCTCGCTCGCCGGCTGGAGCGGGCGCAGGATGCCCTTCGGATAGCCGGACGTGCCGGACGAGTACATGAACTCGCGCCCGACCGGCCGCTCGGGCAAGGATGCCGGCGAGTTGCGGCTTGCCGTTTCTGCGGCGTAGTCAAGGCAGCCCGGCGCGGGGCCGTCCACTGTGGCCACCGCGAACTCCCCCCGCAGCTCGTCCGGAATGGAGGGGGCCAGTGCCTTGCTCGTGACCACCAGCGCCGCGCCGCAATCGCGAAGCACATAGGTCAACTCGTGCGGTTTGAGATGGGTGTTCGGTAGCGCGTAGTAGAGGCCGGCGCGGCGGCAGGCCCAGGCGAGCTCGATCGCTTCGGGCCGGTTCTCGAGCAGCAAGGCGATCCGGTCGTTGGCGACGAGCCCGCGGTCGATCAGCCACTGCGCCGCCCGGTTCGCCCGGTCGGAAAGCTCGGCAAAGCTGAGGGCCTCATCGCTGTCGGGGAAGATGCAGGCGGCCCGCTCCGGCTGTCGTTGCGCCCAGTGCGCGAGCTCATCCATTCCAGCCTCCCGTTCTTGGCGGGCGATCTTAGGGTGCTACCCTCCCCGGTTCGCAAGGGGAGGAAAATTCTGATGGCCGAGCAGAGCGAGCAGGTCCGCTACGAGACGCCGGCGGCACACGTCGCGCGCATCGTCTTGGCGCGCCCTGGGGCACACAACGCCCAAGGTTTGCAAATGACGTACGAGCTGAACGCCGCGTTCGATCGAGCCGCGCAGGACAGCGACATCAAGGTCATCATCCTGGCTGGCGAGGGCAAGAATTTCTCAGCCGGGCACGATTTAGCGGGCGACGGCGGCAAGACCTGGCGCGACTTCCCGGTGGTGGGCACCTGGGCCGATTTCGACGCGAACGGGTCGGAGGGCCGCTACGGTCGCGAAATGGAAATCTACCTGGAAATGTGCGAGCGCTGGCGCAACCTGCCAAAGCCCACGATCGCCGCTGTGCAAGGCAAGTGCATCGCCGGCGGCTTGATGCTGGCTTGGGTGTGCGACCTCATCATGGCGAGCGAGGACGCGACTTTCCGCGATCCGGTGATCGATTTCGGGATGCCTGGCGTCGAGTTCTTCATGCACCCGTGGGAGCTCGGCATCCGCAAGGGCAAGGAGTTCCTGTTCACCGCCGACGAGCTAACCGCGGCGGAAGCGAAGGCGTGCGGCATGGTCAACCATGTCGTGCCGCGCGAGCGGCTGGAACAGGAGACCTTGGCGCTCGCGGAGAAGATTGCGAAGAAGCCGCTGTTCGCGCTCAAGACGACCAAGGCGGCCGTGAACCACGTGCAGGATGTGCAAGGCCGGCGGAACGCGCAGATGCACGTCTTCAGCCTCCATCAGATGATGCACACCCACAATCAGCTCGTCTGGGGCATCCCGATAGACCCGAACGGCTTGCCCGAAACCGTGCGGGAGAAGGTGCTGGCGCGGGCTAAGGCGGGAAGCTGAGGCGATTCCTTTTGCTCAGGCGGCCGCTCGCCCGAGTGCGGCCAGCACGCCGAGGCCGTAGCGTTCGAGCTTGGAAGCGCCCACGCCCCTGATTTGGCCGAGTTCCGCGAGGTTGACCGGGCGCACGGCAGCGATCTCCCGCAGCACGCTGTCGTGGAAGATGAGGTAGGGCGGCACCGACTGCGCCTTCGCCTCGGCGGCGCGCCACGTCCGCAGCGTGTCGAACCCGGGCGGCGCGTTGGTCACCGGCGACGCGGGTGCGCGCTCTGGACGGCGACGCGGGGGCGCCGGGGCAGGGGCGTCCTCGCGCAGCAACATGCGGCCTTCGCCGCGCAGCACGGGACGGGCGAGTTCCGGCACCAGGGCGAGGCTGGCGAACTCGCCGCTTTCCGTGCGAAGCAGCCCCGCGGCGATCAACTGCCGGATGACCGAGCGCCAGAACAGGCGCGGGCGGTCCGCGCCGATGCCGAAGGTGGGCAGCGCCTGATGGCGATGGCGCAGCACCATGGGCGTCTCCTCGCCGCGCAGCACCGCGATCACGTGCTGTGCGCCGAAGATCTGGCCGGTTCGGTAAACGGCGGAGAGCACCTTTTGCGCTTCCGTCGTGCCGTCGAACTGGTTGACCGGATGCGCGCAAGTGTCGCAATGCCCGCACGGGTCGGAGAGCAATTCGCCGAAGCAGGCGAGCAGGCTTCGGGTTCGACATTGGGTGGTTTCAGTGAGCCGGATCATCGCTTCGAGCCGCTCGCGCATCACCCGCTTCTGCGCGTCCGGCGCCGTGGACTGCGCCAGCCAGTGACGCGCCCGAGCGATGTCCTCGCCGCCGTAGAGAAGCAGCGTGTGCGACGGATCGCCGTCGCGCCCGGCGCGACCGATCTGCTGGTAGTAGGCTTCCGGACTGTCGGGCATGTCGAGGTGTGCCACGAACCGAACGTCCGGCCGGTCGATGCCCATGCCGAAGGCGATGGTGGCCACCATCACCAACGGCTCGCCGGAGCGGAAGCGGGTCAGGGCGGCCCGCTTCGCCGAGGGTTCAAGTCCCGCATGGAAGGCCACCGCCGGGCATCCATCCTGCCGCCAGCCGCGCCGCGACGCGCTCGGTCTTAGCGCGGCTGCCGCAGTACCACGATGCCGCAGGCGCCGGCGTGACGCGCCAGCAGCGCCCGCAACTGCGCCATCTCGCCCACCTTCGGTTCGGCGGCGATGTGGAGGTTGGGCCGATGAAAGCTGGCTATGAACGGAGCGGCACTCTCCATGCCGAGCGCTTGGAGGATGTCGGCGCGTGTCCGTTCGTCCGCCGTAGCGGTGAGCGCCACCCGCGGCACACCGGGGAAGCGGTCGGGTAGGCAACGAAGCTCGCGATATTCCGGCCGGAACTCGTGCCCCCACTGCGATACGCAATGCGCCTCGTCGATCGCGATCAAGGCGAGCGAGATGCCGCGCAGGCGCTCAAGCGTGCCAGGGGCAAGTAGCCGCTCGGGTGACACGTAGAGTAGGTCGAGTCGCCGCTCGAGCAGGTCATGCGTCGTGTGTCGCGCCTCGGCCGGGTCGAGTTCGGAGTGCAGGGCGCCAGCGGCAACCCCGAGCTGCCGCAATGCGGCGACCTGATCGTCCATCAGCGCGATCAGCGGCGAGACAACCACGGCGGTGCCTGGTCGGCACAGGGCGGGCACCTGGTAGCAGATGCTCTTGCCGCCGCCGGTCGGCATCAGCACCAGAGCATCCCCGCCCGAAACGATCTGGCGCACCGCGTCCTGCTGCAGGCCGCGAAAGCCCGGGAAGCCGAATACCCGGCGCAATACCGCGAGTGGGTCTGCCTCCACCGCGCCTGGCGTCACGAGGTGAGTGGCTGGCTAGAGGCCGGCGATACCGATCTCGACCCGCCGGCTTTCCTGCGGGGCAAGGGTGAAATCGGTCGGACCTTTGGCCGTGAGACGAATCCGCCTGTTGTCGACGCCATCCCGTTGCAACTGGTCGACGACCACCTGCGCGCGGGTGCGCGACAGCGCGACGTTTGCTTGCTGGCTGCCATCCGGTGCCGCGAAGCCCATCACCGTCACGGTCTGGGCGGGATGCTGGGCCGCCCAGCCCGCGGCGGCGGTGATCGCCGCCTGCGCGTTGTCATCGAGGCTGGCCGACCACTCCTGGAAGAAGACCAGGAATTTCTGCGACGGCGGAGGATCGGACGCGCAGGCGCCCAAGCTCGACAGCAGCAGCAAGCCGACAGCAAGGCGACGCATGGCCAAATCCTACCGGACGTAATTGAAGCTTAGTTAACTGACCGGCGGCCGCCGGCGTCAACCGGCGTCGCAACCGCCGGTCAACCCGCCGCCACAATGGCGCGCCCACCCGAGATCCGCCAGATCCGATCCAGTCGCTCGACGCCGGTGAGGCGGTGCATGATGAGGATCACGGTTCGTCCTTCGGCCACCTCGTTCAATGTGCCGAGGAAGGCACGCTCGGTTTCGCTGTCGAGGCCGGCGCAAGGCTCGTCTAGGATCAGCACCGCCGCACCGGACAACAGGGCGCGGGCCAACGCGAGCCGCCGGCCCTGCCCCCCGAGAGGCGAGTGCCGCCCTCGCCCACCCAGGTCTCAAGCCTATCTGGCAGTGATCGCACCACGTCGCCCACGCGGGCCGCGTCCAGCGCCGCCCAAAGTGCCGCGTCGTCCGCCTCGGGGCGAGCCAGCACCAGGTTGTTGCGGATGGTGTCGTCGAACAGGTGCGTCGCCTGGCTCAGCCACCCGATCCTCGCCCGGACGTCGGGAGCGGCGATTGCGCCTATGTCGACGCCCCCGAGCAGCACCCTGCCTTGCTGCGGCGCGGCCATCTTGAGCGCGAGCGCCGCCAAAGTTGACTTGCCGGAGCCGGACGGGCCGAGGATCGCGATCCGGCTGCCCTCGGGCACGTCGAGCGTGAGGCCGTCGAACACCGGCAGCCGGGCGGGGTCCCAGCCGAAATGCACCCCCTCAAACCGCAGCGCGGTACCCGTCGGCGCGGGCGCCGGCTTGGCGGGTTCGGGAACTGGCGGCGGCGCCTCGGCCGCCTCGAGAACGCGGCGCGCGGCTACGGCTGCGTACCCCGCCAGCGCTCCGGCCCGTGGCAGTCCAACCACGGCGTCGAAAGCCGCGAGAACCAGGAACGCGCCGGCCACCGCCGCCACCGGCTCGAACCCGGCCGCGATGAGCACCGCCAGGATCGCGAGTTGACCGCATAGGAACGCACCGACGCTGGCCAGCGTCATGCGATTGGCCACGCTCCGTTGCGCCGCGAGCAACGCGCCTTCCCGCGCCTGCACGGCCGCGAGCATCCGTCCCTCCGCGCCGAAGGCCCGCACTTCCCGAAGGCCCGTAACGGCGTCGAGCGCCGCCACGCGCAATCCGGCCAGCGCTCCCGCCAATTGCTGGCCCGCGTTGCGCGTTATCCTCATGGCGGTCCAGGGAAGACCGAACGCGGCCAGGACGAACAACGGGCCGATGACCGCCGCGAGCGCCGCGTCGCGGCGTCCCACCAGCACGAGCAACGCGGGGAGCAGCAGAACGGCGCACGCCAACGGAACCAGGAAACCGATGAACAGGCTGTCCAGCGCCTCCACGTCAGACACGAGCCGGGTCAGAATGTCACCTGCCCGGCGGAAGCCGAGGCCGCCGGCCGCGTTGCGCGACACGCTGCGGAAGAACCAAACCCGCAGCGATGCAAGCGCCCGGAAGGTGCCTTCGTGCAACCACAAACGCTCGAAGTAGCGTAGGAGCACTCTGGCAATACCGGTCCGGCGCAGCAGCACTGGTGCGATCAGGGCTCCAGTAACGGCGGTCCCGATCATCGCCCCCGAGAGGGCCATGAGGCCGATCCCGGCGAACAAAGCCCCGAGCGTCGCCGCGAAGCCGAGCGCCAGCCACCAGACGTGCCCGCGCCAAAGTGCGACCACGCGAAGCAACTCCCTCACGCGGCACCTCGCGCCGGCACCGCGGCGCGACCCTTCGCGATGTCGAGCCGCCGACCGCCAAACGCATGGGCGGCCGCCGCGTGGCTGGCCAGGATGACGGTCCGGCCCAGGGCGAGGCGGCGGAGGCTGTCGAGCACCTCGGCCTCTGTGGCCGGGTCGAGATGCGCGGTCGGCTCGTCCAGCAACAACAAGGGTGCATCCTTCAGGAAGGCCCGTGCGATCGCGATGCGCTGCGCTTGGCCGCCGGAAAACCCGTAGCCATCCTCGCCCACCACCGTGTCCAACCCAGCCGGCAACAGCTCGGCAAAGCGGTCGACCCGGGCGGCCCGCGCGGCCTCCGCCACCTCCGCGTCAGTGGCTTCGGGGCGGGCAAAGCGGATGTTCTCCCGGATGGTGCCAGCGAAGAGTATGGGACGCTGGCCGATCCAAGCCGTGAGCCTGGATAAGGCCTGCGGCACCAGTTCGGTCAGATCGGCACCGTTGATCGTCGCCCGGCCGCTATCGGGCCGGACAAAACCGAGCAGGATCTCGATCACGGTGGACTTGCCGGCGCCGGAAGGTCCCGCGAGCACCAGCACTTCGCCGGCCGGTACCGGAATGATAGCCCGTCCAGCGCCGGGCCGCGGGCCGGATCCCAGGTAAACCGCACGTCCTCGAACGCAACGCTCGCCCCGCGCGCCGCCACGGTGCGTACAACGGGTGCCGGGCCGAGTTTAGCGGTATCGGGCAGCGGCGGCAGGGCGAGCAGCGCTTCCGCGGCTCCTACGGCATGCATTCGATCCTGATACGCGGCGGAAAACGCGCGGAGCGGCGCGAAGAACTCCGGCACGAGCAGCAAAACAAACAAAGCAGCTCCAGGGTACGCCAGTGTCCCGGCGCGGAGCGCGAGACCGTAGCGTATGGCGAGCACGACCAGTGCCGCGGCCGCCGCCAAGTCGAGCGCTACCGACGAAAGAAAGGCGACACGGAGCACGCGCATCGTCCGCCGGCGCAGATCGTCCGCCGCCAACGCGAGCGCAGCGGCCTCTTCCGCCTCCCGCCCATGCACCACGATGGTGGCGATCCCGCGCACGCGGTCGAGAAAGCGGGTCTGCAGCCGGGCAAGTGCGGTGAACTGCCGACGCGAAGCAGCCGCAGCCCCAAGCCCGGCCAGCGCCATCGCGACCGGCACCAGCAAACCGCAGGCGACCAGCACCAGGGCTGCGAAGGGATCGGCGAGCAGCGCGGCACCGGCTACCAGCGCCGGCGCAGCCAGGGCGAGTCCCGCGGCCGGCATCCAGCGCGCGAATAACCCATCCAGGGCTTCGATCCGATCCACAACGATCGCGGTCAGCTCTCCCGAGTGGAGCGTGCGCCCGAGTGCAGGCCCGGTGTGCAGTATGCGGGCCAGGGCATCGCTGCGCAGGCGCCGACGAGCGCCGGCGCCCGCGGCGAACGCTGCGCGGTCGGAAACCAGTGTCAGGCCGGCGCGCGCCAGGGCGATGACGCCAAAGCCTACGAGGAATAACCATCGCGGATGGCCCGCAAGCGCACCAGCCAGCCCACTCGCCGCGCAGAATGCTTGTCCGATGGCCAGACCCGTGCCGAGCAGCCCGAGGGCCAGGACCGGCCGGGCTGACCTACGGCCGATCCGCCCTTGCGTGCGGAGCCACGCTCGCACCTCGACTCGCCGACCCCGCTTGCCATCGTCCGCCATTCGCCTCGGATTAAGGCAGGCTTGGAAGAATTGACAGGCCCGCCGGCGTGCACCCTTGCCGGGCGCAATGTGCGGTACCTGGAGGCGGACCCGACCCGCCTCGGCCGGAAAGGCGTTCGCGCAAGCCGCGATAACCTAGTGTCAAGGGGCGCTTCCCGCCGCGCCCGCGGCCTCACGCCGCAGCGGAATCCGGAGATCATACTGCGTGCCCGGGCCATGGCGCACTTCGAGCGTCGCCCCAAGCTGGCGCGCGAAGCCGCGGATCAGCTGAATTCCGAGCCCGTCCCGCGCGCCCAACTCGCTCTCTTCGGCACTCTCTGGGAGTCCCACGCCGTCGTCGTGAATTGAGAGGAATGCCATTTCGGACATAACCCCAAGATGTACGGCGATCTGCCCCCTTCGCCCGGAAGGGAAAGCGTACTTGATGGCGTTGCTGACCGCCTCCGTCACGATCAATGAAAGTGGAACGGCTTGGTCACTCGACACCTCGACCTCGGTCGCCTCGATGGTCAAACCGATGCGATCGCCTTCACGCTCGCCCATGGCCTCGAACAGCTGCCGGCAAAGCTCCGAAAGGAAGATCGGCATGTTGATCGAATGAAGCCCCCCCTCCGAATACAAATGTCGGTGCAAGGTTCCCAAGGCGCGCACACGATCCCGCGCTGACAGGAACTCGGCTCTGGCCGCCGGTAATCTGATCCGGTTGGCTTGAAGGCTGAGGAGGCTGGCGACGATCTGAAGGTTGTTTTTCACCCGGTGGTGGATCTCACGCATCAGGAGTTCCTGCTGCACCGTCGCTTCGCGCAGCTGGACCTCGTGATCGGCAAGTGCCTTCGTAGCATCCGAGAACGCTTGAGCCACGTGCACGACCTCGACCGGCAGCGTGAGGTTTCTCGCCTCGAACGGGCCGCCGCCCTTCCAGTGCTCGACCGCGTCGGCGAGCAGCTGAAGCGGTCGGCCGACCGCACGCCCAGTGGCCGCAACGGCACACCCCATGCCAACGACACAAGCGCCGACCAGGAGGAGCGCATCGCGCCCGAACGTGCCGCTGCGGCTCGCGAAAACGAGTGCCGTGATCATCAATGGGAGCGTCGATACGATGATCAGCACTGTGACCCGCGCCCGAATCGAGCCGAGCGGACGCCTAGTCACCATCTGCCCCTACGGGGTTGGAGTTTACTTCTTTCGGTCTCCCTCTATGAGGCGCAGAAGTTCCTCAGGGATGGGCTCATTGGCAACGCCGTCAAACAGCTCATGCAGGCCGCGTTGCAGCCAAAGGTCGAAAGCGGCCTCGGCCTTCGGCACCGTTGGCGGATGCACCGGCACCGGTTTGTCTTTCCGCTGCTTCATCGGGATATGCTTCATGGAAAAACCGCCAAGCATAGGGTCGATGGACCGCCGCCGACCACTCGTCCATCTCTAGACCCTAGCGCCCGACTCCCCTCAAAGTTCTAGGAACGCGGCTGATCGGGACGCGCGGCCGTATCCACGATCTTAAGGACGCGGACAGTGGACCGCTCCTGCTTCTCGCCGACAAGCCAGGCTTCCAACTGGCGGCGGGCGCGGAACACTCGGCTTTTTGCCGTTCCCACGGCGCAACCCGTTGCCGCCGCGAGGGCCTCATAGCTCATTCCGTGCACTACCACCATCACGAGTGCCTCCCGCTGGTCAGCGGGCAGCTTCACCATAGCTTGCCCAAGCTCCTTTAGGGCCAAGCGGTCCTCGTGCGCCGCGTTGCTCGCAAATGCCGAGGCCGGGACGTCGTCGATATCGGTCGTGTCCCGCCGTTTGCGGAGATTGGATATGAAGCGATTCCGGAGGATACGGTGCATCCAGGCCGCGAAGTTGGTGCCAGGAATGAAGCTGTCTTGGGCTGAAAGCGCGTTGCAAACAGCATCCTGAACGAGATCCTCGGCGGCAGCCCGATTGCGCGTCAGCGCCAAAGCTTGGACCCGTAGCTTGGGGAGGATCGCAATCACTTGATCGTGGAAAATGGGGAACTCGGAAGCAGTAGCGGACATTTAGCGCTCCTGGTCGTTCATCCGTCCGGCCGCGTACTGGCCGCACACAGAACACAATGAATAGCCGGACCTGGTCGTTGCATCGCTTAGCTCACGAATGCGCGAGCGAAAGCCGGGCCGGAAAGCGTTTGCGCGACCGCAACACACGTTTGGCGCGTTGGCCTGCACGCTAAGCGTCTGGGGCATCCTTTGGCCCGGTGCCCTGGTCCAAGGAGACATCATCAACAAGCCGCCTGAGCTGCAATCGGGCACGCGATACGCGCGCCTTGACGGTGCCAACCGGCACGCCGCAAATCGCTGCGGCTTCCTCGTAGCTCAGCTCCTGCGCGCCGACGAGAACGATCAATTCGCGAAGCAATGGCGGCAAACGCCAGATCTGCCGCTCGAGGTCCGACAGCGCGGCGCGGCTATCTTGGTTGTCGGTCCGCGCGATAGGCGGCTCGGCGCCGCGTTCCAGGATGTTACGCTCGGTCCGCCGCCGCCGGTTTTGCTCGAAGAACGCGTTGCGGAGGATCGCGAACAGCCAGGACTTCATGTTGGTGTCAGGCCGAAATTGGTCTATTCCAGCAAGCGCACGCACCAGAGCTTCCTGCACGAGGTCGTCGGCTTCCGCCCGGTCTCGCACCAGGAAGCGGGCAAAGCCGCGCAGTTCAGGAACGAGGCCGATCATTTGCTGACGCGGCAAGTCCGCTCGGCGCGATCCTTGGGGAAGGGGAGGACGGCTCATGGGGCTAGAAGTGGTCTGCGGCCGTCCCGATTTACGCAAGAGGTTGCATTGCGATGACTACGACCACTCGTAACGAGCTAGTCGCGGCGCTGCCGTACGCGCGGCGGTACGCTCGCGCGCTCAGCGGGAACCAAGCGCGCGGAGACGCTCTGGTTGCCGAAAGCGTGAAAGAGATTTTGGCCGGCGGAAATCTTCCGCGGGACGCCCGCTGCGCCCTTTATGCCTGCGTGACCCGGAGCTTCGAGCGGAGCGCGGTCGCTCGCCGGGCGACCGGAACGCTGACCGGCAAGCAGCGGCAGCTGCTGTTACTCACCTCGCTCGAGGAGATGTCCGTCGACCAAGCCGCGCCCGTGGTGGCGCTCAAGGCGGAGGAGGCGCGCTTGGCGTTGAGCGACGCGCGCGACAAGCTGCGGAGCGCGGCGGCCACCGACGTGCTCATCATTGAGGATGAGCCAATCATCGCCATGGACATCGAAGAACTCGTGCAAAGCTGTGGTCACCGGGTGGTCGGCACTGCGACAACTGAACGCGACGCGGTTGCACTCGCCGCGAAATGCCGGCCGGGGCTCATCCTGGCGGACATCAATCTTGGAGTGGGCGGCGACGGCGCGAACGCGGTCGCCCGCATCCAGAAGATCCACCCGGTTCCCGTGATCTTCGTGACGGCCTACCCTGAGCGCCTGTTGACCGGCGAGGACATTGAGCCGGCCTTTGTCATAACCAAACCGTTTGAACCGATGACCTTGGCGGTGGCAACCTTCCAGGCCGTAACCGGCGGGGTACAGCTCGACTGATCCGCACACTGCTGCGACGATTGGGCGAAAGCGGGTAAATGACGGAAACCGATGCAGCGCTCACGCGATTGGGCGGCACGGCGAACAGCGCGCGTGGGGCGATCTTGGACATTGAGCAGCGAGTTGCCGAACCCGATGCGCAGCCGGCGTCCCAGAACCCGCCAAAGCCTCCGATTGCGCCGCGCATCTATTACGTAAATCCACTGCTCGCCGGCCCAATCGCGGGCTGGGGGACGCTGTTGGACGACATCGCGCGGCTCGGCTTCGATCACGTGCTTCTTGCCCCACCGTTTGCAACCGGACCGAGCCGGGATCTGTTCCTCCCCGCCGATTACAATCGCCTTGATGACCGGCTCGGCTGGGACGGCGGGGCGGAAGCGGCCCTGGAGATGCTTTCGGCTGCCTGTTCCAAGGCGGGGTTGACCCTGTTGCTCGACGTGGTGCTGGACCAGGTCGCAGCGGATTTGCCGCTGGCCGTCAGCCATCGCGACCTGTTCGGTGCCACGGACGCCGCGGCCGCGCTGGACCCGCGCGGCGACGCCGGATACTTCGAGGCCGCGCGGCTGCGAGCCGAAGCGCCCCGCGTCGCCGAATGGTGGGCGGCGCAGCTGATCCGGTGGGCTGAGGCCGGGGTTGGCGGGTTTCGGGTGCTGCCTTCCGGCGCGATCCCTCCCGCCGTTCTCGAAGCCGTCATTGCGGGGGCTCGACGCGGCCCGGACGCCTTATACCTTGGCTGGGCCCCGGGCGCGTCGAGGCCGGCGCTTGCCCGGGCCGGCTACGATTATCTGTTCGGGTCTCTCCCGTGGTGGGATTTCCGGGCTGAATGGTTCTGGGACGAGCTTGCGGAACTGGGCCGCATCGCCCCGGTGATCATGACACCCGAGGCGCCCTTCGAACGGCGCCTCGCGACCAGGATACATGACCCGGCGTTGCTCCGGCCGGCCTACGAGCGAGGGCTCGGATTTGCGGCCGCGCTCGGCGGCGGCTGGATGGTGCCGATGGGCTTCGAGTTCGCTGCAACTCGCCCAATGCACCCTGCGACCGACGCCCCGGAAGACTTCGCGGCGTTGCAGGGAGCGGCGCCGTTCGACCTTTCGAAGCGGGTGGCCGCCTTGAACGAGGCCCGTGCCGCCGAACCGGCACTCCGGTCCACAACGCCTCCGGCGCTCCTGGCCGGAGCCGGGGCGGATTGCCCGGCGGTGCTGCGGCAGGAGGGGCCGCGCGGACAACGGCCCGTGCTGGTCGTGGCCAACGCGGATTTGGCGCGGCGTCGTAGCCTGTCGGCCGCGACGTTGATCGAAGCGACTGGCGGTAGGTTTGCGCGCTTCGAGCCGCTGCTGGTCGCCGATCGTCCGTCGCTCGAGCCGGGCGAAGCGGCCGTGGTGGAACCGGGCGAGGTTCTCCTGTTCCGCGGAATGCGGTCCGAACCGCGGCCGACGCCGCGCCCGCCACTGCCCGAAACCGCCGCCCTTGCCTGCGAAGCCCCGCGCATCGCCATCGAGCAGGTCGAGCCGTCGGTGGAAAATGGTTTGTTCCCGGTCAAGCGGGTCGTCGGCGAGACGGTGGTCGTGGAGGCCGACGTGATCGCGGACGGGCACGACGTGCTCGCCGTCGCGTTGCTGTGGCGCGACGCGCGGGAAAGCGGGTGGCGGGAGGCGCGGATGCGACCGCTCGGCAACGACCGGTGGCAGGCAAGCTTCCCGCTTTCCGAGATCGGCACCTACCTGTTCACGGTGCAAGCCTGGCGGGATGCGTTCGGGACGTTCCGCGACGAGTTGGCTAAGAAGCAGGCGGCCGGGGTGGACACCCGGCTTGAGGTGCAGGAAGGGATCCTGCTGGCACGCGAAAATGCCGAGCGCGCTGATAACCCGTCCGCCCTGGCAGTCGTCGAGGCACTATTGTCGGGCGACGAGGCAGCGCAGCGGGCTCTACTGCTTTCCCCCGAGATGGCCGAGGCGATGGCGAGCATCGACCGTCGCCCGTTCGCGGTCTCCGTAGAGCCGGCGTTGCAGGTTCAGGCGGAGCGCACCGCGGCGCGTTTCGCCAGCTGGTACGAGGTGTTCCCTCGCTCCATGAGCGACGATCCCGGGCGGCACGGAACATTCGCCGACGTCGAGCGGCATTTGCCGCGCATCCGGGATATGGGCTTCGACGTCCTGTACTTTCCGCCGATCAGCCCGATCGGGCGGAAAAACCGGAAAGGGCGCAACAACAGCCTCACGCCGGCACCCGATGACCCGGGCAGCCCGTACGCGATCGGGTCGTCAGAGGGGGGACACGACGCTCTCCATCCGCAACTCGGCACCTTTGCGGACCTGCAACGGCTGCGCGAGGCAGCCGAACGGCACGGCATTGAGCTTGCCATCGATTTCGCCATCCAATGCTCGCCGGATCATCCCTGGCTGCGCGAGCACAAGGATTGGTTCGACTGGCGCCCGGATGGCTCGATCCGGTATGCTGAGAATCCCCCCAAGAAATACGAGGACATCGTCAACGTCGACTTCTATGCGCCCGGGGCGGTTCCCGACCTGTGGGTCGCGTTGTGCGACGTCGTCCTATTCTGGGCAGGCCAGGGGATCCGCCTGTTCCGGGTTGACAACCCGCACACCAAGCCGCTGCCATTCTGGCAATGGATGATTGCTGAAGTGCGGGCGCGCTTTCCGGACGCGATCTTCCTTGCCGAGGCCTTCACTCGGCCGAAAGTGATGTATCGGCTGGCCAAGGTGGGCTTCTCGCAATCCTACACTTATTTTACTTGGCGCAACACGAAGCGGGAGCTGACGGAGTATCTCGAGGAGCTGAACACGACCGCGCCGCGCGAGTTCTTCCGGCCGCACTTCTTCGTCAACACGCCCGACATCAACCCCGTGTTCCTGCAAACCTCCGGCCGGCCCGGCTTCCTGATCCGCGCCGCGCTGGCCGCGACGTTGTCGGGGCTGTGGGGTGTTTACAACGGCTTCGAGCTATGCGAGGCCAGCCCGCTGCCCGGACGCGAGGAATATGCTCGACTCGGAGAAGTATCAGCTGCGTGCCTGGGATTGGGACAGGCCCGGCAACATCGTCCCCGAGATCACGCGTCTCAACCGCATCCGGCAGACCAATCCGGCCCTGCACTCTCACCTGAACGTGGCGTTCCAGACCGTATTCAATGATGCAATCATCTATTACCGCAAGACCACGCCCGATCGCTCGAACACAGTGCTGGTCGCTGTGAGTCTCGATCCGCACGGCGTGCAGGAAGCCGACTTCCTGGTGCCGCTCTGGGAATGGGGCCTGCCGGACAGCGCTGCAGTCGACGTCGATGATCTCGTGAGCGGTACAGCACGGTCTGGCAAGGCAGGCAGCAACACATCAGGCTGGAGCCGACGATGCCGTACCGGATCTGGCGCGTGCGGCCCGCCGCATGAGCCACGGCCACCACGCCCGGGCGCCGAAGCTCCCGGCGATCGAGGACCCGCTCTGGTACAAGGACGCGGTTATCTATCAGCTGCACATCAAATCGTTTTATGATTCCAACAACGACGGCGTCGGCGACTTTCGGGGGCTAGTCCAGAAGCTCGACTACATCGCCGAACTCGGGGTAACCGCGATCTGGTTGCTGCCGTTCTATCCGTCCCCGCGGCGCGATGACGGCTACGACATCTCCGATTACCGCGGCGTCCACCCGGAGTACGGCACGCTCGCTGACGTGCGGAAGTTCATCCACGAAGCACACGCGCGGGGCCTGCGGGTCATCACCGAACTCGTGGTGAACCACACGTCCGATCAGCATCCTTGGTTCCAGCGCGCCCGCGAGGCGAAGCCGGGCTCGCCGGGGCGCGACTTCTATGTCTGGTCCGACACCGACGATCGTTACGCCGGAACGCGGATCATTTTCATCGATACCGAGAAGTCGAATTGGACGTGGGACGACAAGGCGCGGGCATACTACTGGCATCGGTTTTATTCGCACCAGCCTGACCTGAATTTCGACAATCCCCGCGTGCTGCAGGAAGTGCTTTCGGTGATGCGCTTCTGGCTCGATCTCGGAGTGGACGGGCTGCGGCTCGACGCGGTCCCGTACCTCGTGGAACGCGAGGGAACCATCAACGAGAACCTGCCGGAAACGCACGCCGTGCTGAAGCGCATCCGCGCCGAGCTCGATGCGTATGCCCCGGGCCGGATGCTGCTGGCGGAAGCGAACCAATGGCCGGAGGACGCGCAAACCTATTTCGGGGACGGGGACGAATGCCACATGTCGTTCCACTTCCCGCTGATGCCGCGCATGTACATGGCGATCGCGCGGGAAGACCGTTTCCCGATCACCGACATCATGCGGCAAACGCCCGAGATCCCGCCGATTTGCCAGTGGGCCATCTTCTTGCGCAACCATGACGAGCTGACGCTCGAGATGGTGACGGACAAGGAGCGCGACTACCTGTGGGAAACCTATGCCGCCGACCGCCGGGCGCGGCTCAATCTCGGCATCCGCCGGCGCCTCGCACCACTCCTGCAACGCGACCGCCGCCGCATCGAGCTGATGAACGGGCTGCTGCTCTCGATGCCGGGCACGCCGGTGATCTACTACGGCGACGAGATCGGCATGGGCGACAACATCCATCTCGGTGACCGAGACGGGGTACGGACACCGATGCAATGGTCGCCCGATCGTAACGGCGGCTTCTCGCGGGCCGATCCGGCTGGGCTGGTGCTGCCGCCCATCATGGATGCGCTGTACGGCTTTGACGCCGTGAACGTGGAAGCGCAGCTCGGTGATCAGCACAGCTTGCTGAACTGGACGCGGCGGATGCTGGCCGTCCGGGTGCGGCACAAGACGTTCGGCCGCGGCGGCGCTCCGCTTTCTCTACCCAGGAAACCGCAAGGTGCTCGCGTTCCTCCGCGAGCTACGCAACGAGGACGGCAGCGACGAGACCATCCTCTGTGTAAGTAACCTGTCGCGCTCTGCGCAGGCGGTGGAGCTCGAGCTATCCGCCTTTGGCGGCCGGGTGCCCGTCGATATCGTGGGCGGCTCGGTGTTTCCGCCCGTCGGTCAGCTGACCTATCTGCTGACACTGCCACCGTACGGTTTTTTCTGGTTCCTGCTCGCTGCCCAGGCGCAACTGCCGACCTGGCATATGCCGGCGCCGGAGCCACTACCGGAGTTCACCACCTTGGTCGTCCGCCATAACATCGAAGAATTGCTGTCTGGCGCGAGCCGCACCCTGCTCGAGCGTGAAGCGCTCCCGGCCTATCTGCCGAAGCGGCGCTGGTTCGCCTCCAAGGGTGAGCGGCTGGATGCGGTGCGTCTTGCTTACGCCGTCCGGCTCCCAGAAGCCGGCGGAGCGGTGATGCTGGCGGAGGTCGAGGCCGATATCGGCGGCCGAACCGAGCGCTACGCCCTGCCGCTCGGAGCGGCTCGGGAGGACGAGCCGGGCCCGCTCGTGCAGCAATTGGCGCTCACGCGGCTGCGGCGTGGTCGCGAGATCGGGTTCCTCACGGACGCCTTCGCGCTCGACGCGTTCGCGCGCGGGGTGATCAAGGCCATGCGAGATAAGCTGCGGCTTGAGGTGCCCGGAGGCGAACTGCGCTTCCTCCCGACGTCACGTCGCCGATCAGGTGCAGCTGGCCGATGATGCGGAAATCCGGCGCCTGTCGGCCGAGCAGTCGAACAGCTCGCTCGTGATCGGCGATCAGGTGGTGCTGAAGATTGTTCGCCGCGTGCTCGCCGGAGTGCATCCCGAGGGCGAGATGACCCGCTACCTCACCGAACAGGGTTTCGCGAACAGCGCGCCGCTGATTGGAGAGATGGTTCGGGTGGATGCGGACGGTACCCCGAACACCTTCGGGCTGGTGCAGGGTTTCGTACGCAACCAGGGCGACGGCTGGGGCTTACACTCGACTTCCTTGCCCGCGAAGCGGAGGAGATCGCGGTGACAGGCAACGAGCAGGAGCCGAGCCCTGAGGCGTTCAAACCCTATCTCGCGTTCGCCGGGGCGGTGGGACGACGGCTCGGCGAATTGCACGAGGTGCTTTCCCGGCCGTCCGACAATCCGGATTTCAGCCCCGAGCCAGTCGACGGCGACGTCCTGACCGCCTGGGCGGATGGGGCGATCGAGCAGATGGATGGGGCGTTCGCACTTCTGCGCGCCATCCGTGACTGGCCGGATGAAGCCACGGGCACGCTTGCAAAAACGCTCCTGGAGCGTGAGCCGGAGCTGCACGAGCGCGTACACCGGCTCGCAGTTCAGGGGGCCGGCTCCACCCGAACGCGGGTTCACGGCGACTTCCATCTGGGCCAGGTGCTCGTCGTGCAGAACGACGCATTCATCATCGACTTCGAGGGCGAGCCGGCGCGGCCCATGTCACAGCGGCGAATGAAGGGCTCGCCGCTCCGCGACGTGGCCGGGTTGCTGCGTTCGTTCGACTACGCAGCGGCGGCTGCAGCACCGGGCCGCACCGCTGCTTCGGCCCAGACCGCCGAGCGGCGCCTTGCCCTCCTCGAGCATTTTCGCGACGTCGCGAGCTCGGCATTCCTGGCGTGCTACCGGGAAGTCCTGGCGGAAACGCCGAACCCCTGGGTGCCGCCGGAGGCGGAGGCAGCGCTGCTCGATCTGTTCTTGATCGAGAAAGCCGCCTACGAAATCCGCTACGAGGCCGCGAACCGGCCGACCTGGCTCGGCATTCCGATGGCGGGTCTGTTGCGCATCGCCGACCGGCTCGCGGCGCGGGCCGAACCGGCGCTGGCATGAGCGAGTACCGACCCGATCCGGCCGCGATCGACGCGATCGTTCAGGCGCGCCACGGCGACCCGTTTGCCATCCTAGGTCCGCACCCCACACCCGGAGGGACGGTGGTGCGCACCTTTCAGCCCGATGCGCGGGGCGTCACGGTGGTTGCCCGGGCCACTGGCGACACGCTGGGCGAACTCGAGCCCATCCACCCCGCCGGCTTGTTCGAGGGCGTGCTGCGTGACGGTGTCGGGCCCTACTTTCTGAGGATCGATACCGGGCAAGCGACGCGCGAAACGGAGGATCCGTATTCGTTCCCGCTGCTGCTCGGCGATATCGATCTGCATCTGCTTGGTGAAGGCCGGCATCACGATCTGGGCCGATGCCTGGGCGCCCATCCGATGGAGGTGGAGGGTGTGCGCGGGGTGCGGTTCGCGGTCTGGGCGCCCAATGCGCGGCGCGTTTCGGTGGTCGGCGATTTCAATGCGTGGGACGGCCGCCGCCATCCGATGCGACTGCGCTTGGGCGGTGGGATCTGGGAGCTGTTCGTCCCGCGCCTGATCCCGGGCGCGCGATACAAGTATGAGATACTGGGGCCGGACGGCGCGCTGCTGCCGCTGAAGGCTGATCCGGTCGCCTGGGCCGATCAAACGCCTCCCGCGACCGCTTCTGTCATCGCCGACACCGCGCCGATGCGCTGGAGCGACGGGGAATGGATGGCGCAGCAGAAAAGCGGCAGGCGCCGGACGCGCCGGTCGCCGTCTACGAGGTCCATGCCCCATCCTGGCTGCCTTTGGACCCGGAACGCTGTGGTTGGGACATGCTTTCGGAGCGGCTGGTTCCTTACGTCGCGCGCATGGGCTTCACGCATATCGAGCTGCTGCCGATCATGGAGCACCCGTTCGGCGGTTCCTGGGGCTACCAGCCGCTCGGGCAGTTCGCACCTGTCGCGAGGCTCGGGGCGCCTGAAGCCTTCGCGCGCTTCGTTGACCGCTGCCACCGCGCTGGCGTCGGCGTAATCCTTGACTGGGTGCCCGCGCACTTCCCGACCGACTCCTACGGCCTGGCGCGATTCGACGGCACTCCGCTCTACGAGCATGCCGACCCCAAGGAAGGCTTCCACCCCGAGTGGAACACTTTCATCTACAACCATGGCCGCAACGAGGTGCGCGGATTCCTGATCGGCAGCGCGCTCCATTGGCTTGAGCACTACCACGCCGATGGGCTCCGGGTGGATGCCGTCGCGTCCATGCTGTACCGCGATTACAGCCGCAAGCAGGGCGAGTGGATCCCGAACCGTTATGGCGGCCGGGAAAACCTCGAAGCCGTGGCATTCCTCCAGGAGCTGAGCCGGGTGCTCGCGGAACGCTGCCCAGGTGCGACGCTTATCGCCGAGGAAAGCACGGCCTGGCCGGGTGTTACGCGCCGGGCGGACGAGGGCGGGCTCGGCTTTGACTACAAATGGAACATGGGGTGGATGCACGATACGCTGCACTACATGTCGGAAGAGCCGGTGCATCGGCGGTGGCACCACGATTCGATGACATTCGGGCTGATGTACGCGTTTTCCGAGAAATTCGTCCTCCCATTGTCGCATGACGAGGTTGTGTACGGAAAAGGCTCGCTGATTCTGCAAGATGTCCGGTGACGAGTGGCAGCGTTTTGCCAATCTGCGCGCTTACTTCGGCTTCATGTGGACGATGCCGGGCAAGAAGCTGCTGTTCATGGGCGGCGAGTTTGCCCAGGAGCGAGAATGGAACCACGACACGGGGCTGGATTGGCACCTGCTCGACGACCCGCGCCATGCCGGGGTGCAGAAGCTCGTCCGCGATCTCAACCACGCTTATCGCGAGATCAACGCGCTTCACGCGCGGGACTGCGAGCCCGGTGGCTTCGCTTGGGTGGTGGTGGATGATCGCGACCAAAGCGTGTTCGCCTGGTTGCGATATGGCCACGAGAGCGACGCGCCGGCGCTCATCGTTTCCAACTTCACGCCGGTTCCGCGCCATGGCTATCGCATCGGCGTGCCGCGGCACGGGCTGTGGCGCGAGATGATCAACACCGACGCCGGCGTCTACGGCGGGTCCAACGTCGGCAACAACGGTGCAATCCGGGCAGAGGGCGTTGCCTCGCACGGCCACGACGCTTCCCTGCTGTTGACACTGCCGCCGCTCGCGACATTGGTCCTGCTCGCTTCCTGACGCCGGAGATCTCCCCATGGCCCATTTCAGGCACACGCTCCCGTTCGGCACGGAAGCGGAGAGGAATGGTGACACTCGTTTCCGCCTTTGGGCGCCGTCGGTCCCGGCCGTCGCGCTCGAAATCGAAGGACGCGACGCGGTCCCCATGCAATCCGCCGCGGACGGCTGGAAGGAGGCGGTGACGTCCTGCCCTGTCGGCGCACGCTACGGGTTCCGGCTGCCGGACGGCCTCCGCGTGCCCGATCCCGCCTCGCGGCAGCAGGCGAACGATGTGCATGACCAGAGTGTGGTGGTCGACCCTGAAGCCTACGAATGGCGCCATGGGTCCTGGATCGGGCGGCCGTGGCACGAGGCCGTGGTCTATGAGCTGCATCCCGGCGCCATGGGCGGCTTCGAGGGCATCCGATCTCGGCTGCCGGCTCTGCGCGAGCTAGGCGTCACGGCGATCGAACTCATGCCGGTGGCGGACTTTCCCGGCAGGCACAACTGGGGCTACGACGGAGTGCTGCCGTACGCCCCGGACGCGGCCTACGGCACGCCCGCGCAACTCAAGGCGCTGATCGATGCAGCGCACGGGATCGGCCTGATGGTGATCCTGGACGTCGTGTACAACCATTTCGGCCCCGACGGGAATTACCTGCACGCCTATGCGGAAAGTTTCTTCCGCAATGACCTGTCGACGCCCTGGGGTGCGGCGATCGACTTTCGTCGCCCCGAGGTGCGCAACTACTTCATCCAGAACGCGCTGTACTGGCTAATGGAGTATCGCTTCGACGGATTGCGCTTCGACGCCGTGCACGCCATCTCCGAGCCGGACTTCCTCGACGAAATGGCACGGACGATACGCCGCTCCGTCGAGCCTGGCCGGCATGTGCATCTGATTCTCGAGCACGAGGGAAACAAGGCGAGCCATCTCCGGCCGGGTTTGTTCGACGCGCAGTGGACCGATGACTGGCACCACTGTCTTCACGTGATGCTCACTGGCGAACACGAAGGCTACTACGAGGATTTTCAGGATGCCGCGCGGCTGCTGGCGCGATGCATGGCGGAGGGCTTCGCCTACCAGGGCGAGGTGTCGCCGCACAGCGGCCACCCGCGTGGGGAGCCGAGTGCGGAGTTGCCGACGACGGCTTTCGTGATCTGCCTGCAGAACCACGACCAGATCGGCAACCGCGCGTTCGGCGAACGGCTGGCGCAACTCGCCGACCCACAGGCGCTTCGCGCCGCCACGGCACTCTGCTGCTGAGCCCGTTCATTCCAATGCTGTTCATGGGTGATGAGTGGGGCACCAAGACGCCGTTCCTGTTCTTCACCGACCACAACGAAGAGTTGGCCAAGCTGGTGCGGGAAGGCCGGCGGCGCGAGTTCCAGCGGTTCGCGGCCTTCGCCGACCCTGCCCGGCGAGAGACGATCCCCGATCCCAACGCTCAAGGAACGTTCGCCGCCTCCGTCCCCGATCCCGCCGAAGCCGAGCGGCCGGAACACGCCGGGATTCGCGCCCTGCACGCCGAATTGCTCGCCTTGAGGCATCGCTTCATCGTTCCCGGTATCCCGGGCTGCCGGAGCGAGGGTGCCGAGGTGATCGGCCCGAAAGCGGTGGTGGGTCGTTGGCGGCTCGGCAACGGATCGTTGCTGACATTGGCGATCAATCTGGGCGGGACGCCAGTGCCCATTGGCCCGCTCACGGGCGAGATGCTCTACGCCACCGGCGAGAACATGACCCGCGTCGTGCCGGAGGGCGCGCTGCCCTCCTTCACCACCGTCGCCTACATCACGGAGCCGGCGCGGTGAGCGACGCCGATCTGCTCGGTCTCGCCGAAGCCGCCGGGGTGGCGTCTCGATGGCGCGACGTGTTCGGCCAGGAGCAGCAGGTTTCTCCTGAAACGCTCCGCGCTGTGTTGCGCAGCCTCGACCTCCCGGCGGGTAGCGATGCCGAGATCCGTGATTCGCGCGCGCAACTCGAGGAGCAGGATCGGAGCGGGGCGCTCACGCCGCTGCTGACCGGCGTTGCCGGCCAGGAAATCCGGTTGCAGCGCCACGTCGGACGGTTTCGCATCACCTTGGAGGATGGCGGCTCCTTCGAGGGCGAAGCGCGGCGGGAAGAGGGCTATTCCGTCCTGCAGCCCGTCGACATTCCCGGGTATCACCAGCTCGAAACGCGCGACGGCGCGGTGACACTGGCGATCGCGCCGACACGGTGTCTCCGCCCGAGCGAAGTTTGCCATCGTGCGCGGCCCTGGGGGCTTGCCGCGCAGCTCTACTCGCTCCGACGCACCGGGGACGGCGGGATCGGCGATTTCGCGGCACTCGGTGATTTCGTGCGCTCGGCCGCCGGGTCACGGCGCCGCCGCCGTCGCGATCAGTCCGGTACATGCTCAGTTTTCCGCCGACCTCGAGCGCTTCGGGCCGTACGCGCCCTCGAGCCGGATCATGCTCAACGTTCTGCATGGGCCGCTTCCCGAGGCTGACGATGCCGAGCGCGCGCGGCTTGAGGCGCTGCCTCTGGTCGACTGGCCGGCGGCGACCCGGGCCCGGCTCGCGGTCCTGCGACGCCTGTTCGAGCAAGGCCGCGAACGCTCGGCCTTCGAACAGTATCGGCAGGAGTGCGGCGACGCGCTGGAACGCCACGCCCGCTTCGAGGCGCTGCACGCGCATCTGTTCGCGGAGGATCCGGGCCGGTGGAACTGGCGGGATTGGCCGGACGGCTATCGCGACCCGACCAATCACGCCGTCGCGGCGTTCGCCGCACGAAAATGAGGCGGAGGTGGGGTTCCATGCTTGGCTGCAATGGCGCGCCGACCGCGGCCTTGCCGAAGCACAGGCCGCGGCCCGGTTCCGCCGGGATGCCGATCGGGCTGATCTCCGACCTCGCCGTCGGGACCGACGCGGGCGGCAGCCACGCCTGGAGCCGACAGGACGAGATGCTGCTCGGCTTGACGATCGGCGCGCCGCCGGACCTGCTGAGCCCGCGGGGGTCAAAACTGGGGACTGGTCGCCTTCTCGCCGCGCGGACTGCGCCAGCACGGGTACGCCGCGTTTCTCGAGATGCTGCGCGCGGCGTTGCGTCACGCCGGCGGGGTTCGCATCGACCATGTGATGGGGTTGAACCGCCTCTGGGTCGTACCGGAAGGCGTCGGGGCGCACGAGGGCGCCTATCTCAGCTTCCCCGAACAGGACCTGCTTCGTCTCGTTGCGCTGGAATTGCGGCGCCACCGCGCCGTTGTGCTCGGCGAGGATCTCGGCACCGTCCCCGAAGGGTTCTCGGACCGGCTGCGCGAGGCCGGCATCATGGGTATGCGCGTGCTGTGGTTCGAGCGGGACAGAACGAGCCGCTTCACTCCCCCGGCCGAATGGACGCCCGAGGCGGTCGCGATGACAAGCACGCACGATCTGGCGACCGTCGCGGGCTGGTGGTGCGGCCACGACCTCGACCTGAGGGCGGGCATCGGCCAGATGCGCGACGAAGCAGCGGAGCGGGCCGGTCGCGAGCGCGACCGCACAGCAATCTGGCAGGCTTTCCGGGAAAGTGGCGCCGCAGGCGGCGATCCGCCGCCGCCCGATCAGCCCAAGGTCGCGGTCGATGCGGCGGTGCGCCATGTCGCGCACGCGGCCTGTGAACTATTGCTCCTCCCCGTGGAGGACGCGCTCGGGCTGGTCGAGCAACCCAACCTCCCCGGCACCCTCGCACGAGCACCCCAACTGGCGCCGACGCCTGCCGGATACAGCCGACCGCGTGCTCGACGGGGAGGCGTGCGCCGCCCGGCTCGCCGCCCTTAACGAAAGTCGACGATGACGGATCTGCGCGCGACCGCGCGGCTGCAATTCCACCGGGACTTCACGCTCGATGCCGCCGTAAGCCTTGTCCCCTACCTCGACCGGCTCGGCATCAGCCACATCTACGCCTCGCCCTTGCTGAAGTCGCGGCCGGGCTCGACGCACGGCTACGACATCGTCGACCACCATGCGATCGATCCGGAGCTGGGCGGCGAGCCCGCGCTGCGGCGCTTGGTCGCCGCGTTAAGACCGCGCGGCATGGGCCTGATCCTGGACATTGTCCCCAACCACATGGGCGTGGGCGGCTCGGACAACGAATGGTGGCTCGATGTGCTCGAATGGGGCGCGCCAGCCCGTACGCCGAATATTTTGATATCGATTGGGAGCCGCCCGATGCCGCCTTGCGGGGCAAGCTGCTCGCCCCGTTCCTCGGCGCGGGCTACGGCGAGGTGCTGGCTGCCGGCGACCTTCGGCTGAAATTCGACCGGGAGGACGGCCGGCTGTTCGTTTCTGCGTACGATGCGCACCGGTTTCCGCTCGACCCGAGGCAGGACGCCGGCGTTCTGGCCGAAGCTGGCCTTAGTGACCTTGCGGCCCGGTTTGCTGCTGTGGGTCCGGGCTCTGGGGGGCGCGAGGGGATGCGCCGCCGCGCTGAGGAGGCGCGGGGGGCTTTGCGCAGCCTGGCCGAAGCCAATCCCGACGCCATCGAGGCTATGCTGGCTGCCTATGATCCCGCCGGTGCCGAGGGCCAGGACCGGCTGCACCGGCTTCTCGAACGGCAGAACTATCGGCTTGCCTGGTGGCGCGCGGCCGCCGATGAGATTAACTGGCGACGTTTCTTCGACATCAATGGTTTGGCCGGCGTTCGTGTCGAGTTGCCGCAGGTTTTCGACGACACCCACGCCTACGTTTTCAAGCTCTACGCCGAAGGTCTGATCGACGGGCTCAGGATCGACCATGTGGACGGGTTGGCCGACCCTCGGGGCTATTGCCGCAAGCTCCGGCGGCGGATGGCCGCCGAGCAGGCGTCCCGCCCGAAGGATCTGTCCCCGGAGCCGCCGCCGATCTGGGTGGAAAAGATCCTGGCACCGCATGAACGGATGCCGACCGATTGGCTGACGGACGGCACGACCGGATACGACTTCATGAACGACAGCTCCGCCGTGCTGCACGATCCCGCCGGGGAGGAGAAGCTTACAACGCTTTGGACTACCCTGACTGGCCGGCCGGGTGAGTTCCTGGACGAGGCCCGCCCGGCGCGTCGACAGATTTTGCGGGAAAGCCTGTTCAGCGAGCTCTACAACACCGCCGCCGCGCTGCATCGGGTGGCGAGGCGACGGCTTTCGACGCGGGATTACACCTTGACCGCGGTCCGCCGCTCGCTCGAGGAGTTGCTCGTCCACTTCCCCGTCTACCGCATCTATGCCGGGCCGACAGGCATCTCCGAGGTGGACGCGCGGGTGCTGGCTTGGGCGATGGCGGGCGCGCGCCGCACGGTGCGAACCGCCGACCGTCCGCTGCTCGAGCTCGTGGGCGAGTGGCTGGCCGGGGAGGGCTTACGGTCCGAGCCCGCCGGCGCGCGACGGCAGGAACGGCTGCGGGCAATGGTGCGATTCCAGCAGCTTTCGGCGCCGACCGCGGCCAAGTCGGTCGAGGACACGGCATTTTACCGCTACGGCCGCCTGCTTTCCCGCAACGAGGTGGGGTCGGAGCCGTCCCAGTTTGCGATCTCCCCTGCGGCGTTCGAAAGCAGCGCCCAGGATCGCCGCAAGCGGTTTCCGCGTGCCTTGCTGGCCACGGCGACCCACGACCACAAGCGGGGTGAGGACACCAGGGTCCGGCTCGCGGTTTTGAGCGAGGTCCCCGACGAGTGGGAAGCCCTGCTCGGACGATTGATGCGGCTCAACGCCCCGCTCAAGCGCGAGGTGGACGGCAGCCTGGCGCCCGACCCGGCCGACGAATTGATGCTTTATCAAACCCTGGTCGCGGCGTGGCCGCTTGCCCTGTCGGCCGACGACAAGGCGGGTGTCGGGGCCTTCCGCGAGCGCGTGGCGGCCTGGCAGGAGAAATCGCTCCGGGAAGCCAAGCGCCACTCCGAATGGGCAGCCCCGAACGCGGACTATGAGGGTGCTTGCCGATCGTTCCTCGACCAGATCCTGGATCCCGACCGCCCGGCCCGCGTGCTTGCCGAGATCGCGGCCTTCGCGCAACGGATCGCGCCTGCCGGTGCGCTGAACGGCCTTACCCAAACGCTGCTGCGATTGACCACCCCGGGCATACCGGACCTCTACCAAGGGACTGAATTTTGGGATTTTTCCCTGGTGGACCCGGACAACCGCCGGCCGGTCGACTATGCGGCCCGCGATCAAGCGCTCGCGGTGGAAACGTCGCCCGCCACGCTGCTCGCCTCCTGGCGCGACGGGCGGGTGAAACAGGCGCTGATTGCCCGTGCGCTCAACTATCGGCGGCGCGCGTCCGGACTCTTCGCCGATGGCGGCTTGGTCCGGCTGCGCTGCGAAGGAAGATTAGAAACTCACGTCATAGCGTTCTCCCGTATTCATGAAGGTCGTGCTAGTATCGTTATAAGCACCCGCTTGGCCGCTAAGCTCCCGGGCGTGGACTTGGCACCGCTGGTCGCCCCGGAGGCGTGGGAAGGAACCGCGATTTTGCTGCCGCGTAATTTGGATAGCCGGCAGATGACCGACGTGTTGGGCGGGCCAGGGTATACGGGGGCCTCGGGCCGCCTCTTGGTCCGCGACGCCCTTTCGCGACTCCCCGTGGCCTTGCTGGAGGCGCAATGAACCGCCTGGTCGTGGTATCGAACCGAGTACCGGATCCTGCCGGGAACGGAAGCCAGGCGGGTGGCCTTGCGGTCGCGCTCGATGGGCTGATCGCGAAGCGCGGCGGGCTATGGTTCGGCTGGAGCGGCAAGGTCAGCTCGGACGCGGCAAAGGCTCCGGTCAAGGTCGTGCAGTCGGACAAGACCTCGTTCGCAACGGTCGATCTCACGCAGTCGGAATACGACCGATACTACAGCGGGTTCTCGAACGGTCTTCTCTGGCCGGTTCTGCACACGATGCCGGAGCTGATGTCCTACGACCGGCGGGACGCCCAATCGTATCGCGCCGTGAACGCCCGAATGGCGGATCCCACTGGTGCCAATGTTGCGGCCCGACGACCTGATCTGGGTGCATGACTATCACATGCTGGCCTTGCCTGCGCTTGCTTCGCGCCCGGCAGGTTCGCAACCCCATCGGCTTTTTTCTGCACATCCCGTTTCCCGGCCCCGACGTCTGGCGAGCGTATCCGAGATGCCAGCGCTTATCCGTGACTTGCTGGCGGCCGACCTGATCGGCTTTCAAACCGACCGGGACGCCGAGAACTTCGCCGCGGCCGCCCAGGCGCTCGCCGGGGCGCTCGACTACGTGGACGGCTGGCTCCGGCTTCCGGGCCGGCAGGTGCGGCTCGGCGTGTTCCCCGTCGAGATCGATGCGCACGAGTTCGCGGCCACCGCTGCGAAGTCCTGGCGCGGGCAGGGGACCGAGCGCCTTCGCCGGAGCCTGCAAGGCCAGAAGCTCATCCTCGGGGTCGACCGGCTCGACCCGACCAAGGGGCTTCTCCAGCGCGTCGGCGGTCTCCGGCGGCTGCTTGAAACCCGCCCGGACTGGCACGGCCAGATCACCTTGCTGCAGATCGCCGCGGTGTCTCGCAAGGAGGTCGTTCCTTACCGGGCGCTCCGCGCTGCGCTGGATAGCGAAAGCGGGAGTGTGAACAGCGAGTTCGGCGACCCGGATTGGACACCGGTCCGCATCGTGGCGCGCGCGGGAGTGCGCAACCAGATGGCAGGCTACATGCGAGAGGCGCGCGTCGGGCTGGTCACGCCCTTGCGTGACGGCATGAACCTGGTTGCCAAGGAGTACGTGGCCGCCCAGGATCCGCAGAACCCGGGCGCCCTCGTGCTTTCCCGGTTCGCCGGGGCAGCGCGTCAGCTCGAGGCGGCCATCCTGGTCAACCCGCACGACCCTGACGACATGGCCGACGCTCTGGATGCCGCGCTTCGGATGGATGTGGCCGAACGGCAGGAACGGTGGAACGCAATGTGGCAGGCGATCGCCCCCGCATCTCCCCTGGGATGGGGTCGTTCGTTCCTGGCCGCGCTTCTCCGCGCTGTCACGGCAGTGGACGAGCAGCAGGAACGCGCGGGCTACCGAATGGAGCGCTCAGGGGAGGGCATCATGCTCCGGCGATCCAGGGTCGACTCTGGCCGCGTCCCGCCGGCGTCATCGACCACCCCTAATCCGCGCCAGATCAATTGACGGTTCGCCGCGGACAGTCGTTCAGGCGGGGAAAAACGCCTCGGCGATGTCCTGATGCAGGGCCCCGAGTTCGCGCTGAATCCCGTCCAGAAACTCGGAAAAGCCTCTTGCGAGGATGTTGTCGATCGAGGCGGTCGCGACAAACGCACGGAGTTCGTCGACCCTTTCGAGTGGCCGAAGACTTCCCTGCAAGAAGTAGCGCATCCTTAGCTGCGACAGGTGCCATTCAAGCTGGGCGAGGTTGAGCCCAAGCGAACGCGGGAATGCCCCGTTTATCAATAGGAACTGTGCAACGTCGCGTGGCCGGTAGCCGCGCGGGTTGGCCCGGCGATAAGCGTGGTAGCCGGCAGCGGCTCGCAGCAGCGTGTTCCACTGTCCCGCGTCCACTTCCATGTCCACGGCCGTACCCAGCAAGGGATTGAACTTGATGTCGAGCAGCCGCGTGAGCTGATCGGCGCGCTCGAGATGTCGGCCGAGCGCATAGAAATGCCAGCTTTGATCGCGATAGAACGTGCCCTCGGTGATGCCGGTATGGGCCTGAACACCGTCCCGCAGCGCGGCGCACAGCCGGGACAGTTCGGCGGGCGCGATATCCGCCTCTTCAAGGCTGCGGATGTGGCCGTGAAAGATGTTCATCTGCAGCCACATCTCGGTCGAGATCAGGGCCCGCAGGGTGCGTGCGTTTTCCCGCGCCGCATGGATCGCGGTCTGCACGGAAGTCGGATTGTCGTGGTCAAGCAGGTAGAAGCGCGCCACCGTCCCGGCGCTGGCCTCGCGATGCCGAGCGAAGAAGCGCTCCTCGTCGGAATTGATGCGCACGATCGCCACCCAACTCGGCCCGTCATCTCCGTCGCGCGCGTAGGTGCGGGTAACGTCCAGGATACGGGCCAGATTCTCGATGCGCTCCATGTAGCGCGCCATCCAAAGCACGTCGGCCGCATTGCGGGCGAGCAGTGGTTGCGCGCCTGCTTCGTCCTGCATGGCTTCCGCATCGGCCCCGCTCACGCCAGCACCCAGGTGTCCTTGGAGCCGCCTCCTTGGGACGAGTTCACGACGATGGTGCCTTCCCGCAGTGCAACGCGGGTCAAGCCACCGGGCAGCACCCACGTCTCGCGCCCGGTTACCGCGAACGGACGGAGGTCCACGTGCCGAGCGCCGAACCCGCTGTTCCCGAGCGTGGGTGAAACCGACAGCGAAACCATGGGCTGACTGATGTAGTTTGACGGGTTGGCACGCAGCCGGTCGCGGAACTCGGCGAGTTGCGTGCTCGACGCCTGCGGTCCGATCAGCAGCCCGTAGCCGCCCGACTCGGCGACCGGCTTGACCACCAGGTCGGCCAACCGATCGAGTGTATACTCCAAACCCTCCGGCTCGGCGCAGATACGCGTCGGAACGTTCGGCAGGATTGCATCCTGATCGAGGTAGTAGCGAATGATACGCGGCACGTAGGCGTACATCGCCTTGTCGTCGCAGACACCCGTGCCAACCGCGTTCGCGATCGCGACTTGGCCACGTCTCCAGGCTGCGAACAAGCCGCGCACTCCGAGAGAGCTGTCGGTGCGGAAGGCGTCGGGGTCGAGGAAGTCGTCGTTCAGGCGTCGATAGATCGTGTGCACCGGCGCCAAGCCGGCCGTGGTCCGCATGAAAACGCCGCGTTCATCGGCAAGGAGGTCACGGCCCTCGACCAGCGGCACGCCCATCTCGCGCGCCAGGAACACGTGCTCGAAGTATGCGGAGTTGTAGATGCCGGGAGAAAGCAGCACGACTTGTGGATCGGGCACCGTCGGTGGCGCGATCTCGCTTAGCGCCTCGTGCAGTCGGAGGCCGTACTCGTCGACCGAGCGCACGTTGAGCCCGGACATCAGGTCGGCCAGGATGCGCAACGACATATGCCGGTTTTCGACCACGTAGGAGACGCCTGACGGCGTGCGTGCATTGTCCTCGAGAACCAGCCAACGCCCCGTCTCGTCGCGGACGATGTCGGTTCCGCAGACGTGCACATAGGTGCCGAGGGGGACATCGAAGCCATGCATGGCGGCGCAGTAGCCGGCATTGCCGAGCACCAGCTCGCGTGGCACCACGCCGTCCTTCAGGATTTTCTGGTCATGGTAGATATCGTGCAGGAACAAGTTCAGGGCCTGCACGCGCTGACGCACGCCGGTCTCGATCACGGTCCACTCATCCGCCGTGATTACCCGCGGGATCAGGTCGAAGGGCAGGATGCGATCAATTGCGGTCGCGTCCGAGTAAACGGTGAAAGTGATGCCGCGCTCCAGCAGCTCGCGTTCACTGTCGGTCGCCCGTCGATGGAGCGCCTCCGTCGGTAGCGCCGCGAGCCGCTCAATCAGCAGATCGATTGCGGGATTGGCGGGCAGGCCCGGGCGCAGCATCTCGCAGAAAAACCGGCCGGGGTCGTAGCTGCCGAGGCGCGCGGGCGAACCGAGGGACTGCCGCATTCCGGCCATTTGCTGCTCCATCCGGCCGCCTCTCCCTCGTCCCTTTCATCCTCGATGGACTACCCTCAAGCCAGATACCTAGCAAATGCTGCGCCAAGTCAAGCCGATGCCCGTCGCTGCGGCACATGCTCGGACCCGTGCGCGATTCGCCCAATCAGCGCACGATACTCGGCGATGTATTCCGCCATGCCGAGGCTCTTCTCCGCATAACGCCGGGCGCCCGAGCGTAACCGGCGCGACAGAACCTCGTCGTCCAGCAGGCCGAGCACCGCGTCGGCAAGGCCGTCCGTGTCGAAGAACGGAACCAGCAAGCCATTGCGCTTGTGGCGGACGAACTCGCGCACCGGCTCGGTATCGCTGCCAACCACTGCGCAACCGCTCGCGAGGGCTTCGCGCAGCGACCAGGACGCGACGAACGGATAGGTGAGATAAACGTGCGCGTCCGAGCGTTGCAGCATTCGGAGATAGGTGCGGTAGTCGATCCGGCCGGGAAACAGCACGCGCCCGAGATCAATCTTGCCTGACATCTCCTTCAGCAAGATTTGCTTCCAGGTCGTGCCAAGCGGCACGGCGCCATAGCTCACCCCGTCACCGCCGACCAGCACCACCCGGATGTCCTTGCGGGCCGAAAGCAGCCGCGGCAACGCCCGCATCACGACGTGAAAGCCGCGGTATGGCTCGAGGTCACGGGCGACGTAGGTGATGAGTTTTTCATTCGGCGCGACCTCGATGTCCCCGATGCGGAACGGTGCCGCGCGAACGTCCGGGTCGGGTCGGGTCAGCGCCAAGTCCACGCCTTCCGCCAGCAGAGTGATTTGTTCGCGGGCCCATGCCGGATAGGTTGAGAGTTGCCACGCCGTCGGAGTTTGCCCGAAGCCGCCCAGGTTGAGGGCAAGAAGGTTGACCGCGTTCTTGGCTCGAATGCGGGGAAAGTCCGCAGGATCGGCGGGGAACTCGGGGTCGAAGCCGACATCGATGCCGTCGACATGGTAGAAAAACTCGAAATACCCGAGCACGGGCGCGTCCGGCCACACGTCACGGAGATGCAGCAGCTCTCCCCAACCGTGATGGCCGATGATGATGTCAGGCGCAAAGCCGAGCTTTTTGAGGTTGGTGGCCGTGCGCGCGACCGACTCGCCCCGGCGCGCCGCGGTCTCGAACTCCCGCACCGTGACATGGGTATCGGGCCCGGGCGGTTCGGGCGCCCGGTACGGCACTTTCCGTACCCCCGAGATTTCGTTGGCGTTCGGTTGCGTAATGAACACGATCTCATGCTGCCGCTCGGCCACGAGGTGCCGGACGATGTGCAGGAACTGACCGGGGAAGTTCTGGTGGACGAACAGGAAGCGCACGCGACAGCTCGATCCGGAAATGGTTAGCGTGGTCGGGCGAGGGTCAACGGCTGCTCCGTCGCGCTGATTTCAGCACGCGCGGCGTCCTGGATGCCACCGGTGCCGGCTCCGGCTTGGTGCTTCGCTGCACGGGTTTGGCGGCTGCCGGCTTTCGCGCCAGCACGATCTGGAACGCCTCGAGCGCGGCCAGGCTCTCCGCCTCGCAGGCTTCGCCGGCCGGCACCGGGCCGGCGGAGCTACCATCGACGAAGGTGGCGCTGCAGCTGCACTCGAACGCCTCCGCTGCCGCGGCCCGTAGGCGAACCCGTACCCCGAGCACCGGCAGCGCCATGCCGCGGCTGCCACAGAACGTGCCGCCTTCGACCCAGGGCGATAGCCATCCGCGACCGAGCACGGCCTGATACTCGATGTCTGCCGGGTTGAACCCTTCGCGGCCCGGGCCGGTTTTCGGCGCGATGGCGAAGCCCTCAATCCATTTCTTGCTGCCGCGCACCCCGATCCATTCGCCGATGCGGGCGCTGATGTCCCCGAAGCGGGACACGTGGGCGATCACCTCCGCATCCGCCGGTGGGGCGGCCGGAGCGGGCGCGGTGGCGGCAGGCGAGGAGGAAGCTGTAGCCTCCTGAAGGCTCAATCGCTCGATCCTGAGCCGCGGAGCCGCCTCGGCCCGGTGGTTGGTTGACTGATAGATCGTAACGAGCACCTGTGACGAACCCGAGGACACGCGCACCAACGCCGCGTCGTCCGGACCGCCGAGCCAACCGTCATCACGGAACGTGGCGATCGACACGGCCTCGGCCCGGCTTGCCGCGCCGGGTGCCGGCGAGACCCGGACGCCGGGCAGGCCGGACCCGTCCCTCGGCGCCGCAGCACCCGGCGTGCTGCCGATATAAAACAGCCCAGCCTCCAGCGTGAGAAGGTAAGCCGACGCCTTGAGTTCGGTCAGCCGAGCATTTTCGTCCGAGAGTCTTGCAGCTTGCGATTGCGGTGGGGATGCCATTGCAGCTTGGGACATGTTTTGTCTCATCTTCGCTGATAGGAAGCGGTCAGCTCGCTACCAAGTCGCAATTTTCGGTTGCAGAGCGCCGGCGCCATTCATGGCGGGTCTCTCGCGCCATCGCAAGCAAAGTGTCGTTCAGCGTGCCGATGGATGTGCTCGGCGGAAGCAGGCGGCCTCGTCCGGTGCGGCGGATGCGCTCGGCTTGAGCGCCGAGATCGAAAGCCAGGACTTCGAGACCCGCCTGCCACGCCTCGCTGAGCGAGAAGCACCAGGTTTCGGGAACCACAGAGGGTAGAAGCGCCACTTCGGCCTGCTGCGCCTCGATCAGTGCTGCGGCTTCGTCCGGCTTGTATGGTCCGGTTACGAAAACGTGGCCGGTTGCGATGAGTTGTTCGTCGTCGTCGGTCAGACCCACCACGGCGAATTCGAGCGGCAGCGCCCGGGTCGCGGCGTCGGATGCCGCGGCGAGCAGCACGTCATATCCCTTGGCCGCCCCAATGCCGCCAATGACGCAAACCCGGGCCGTTCCGTCGGCTGAACGATACCGCCGCCGGGCAGGAGGCGCCTCCGGTTCGTGCGCGACCACCTGCACGGCCAATCCGGGAAATTGCCGACGCATCCTGAGCGCCGCGTCGGTGGATGGCGCGCGCACCTGGCTGGCTGCCTTCAGGAACTTGGCCGCGCGCGTCCGCAGGGCCGCCACCGAGATGTCCTCTTCGAACGCGCTGCCGTGCTCGACGACGCAACGTTCGCATACCGCCGCGGCCGGCTCGCCGCAGTAGCGCCGCGCTCCCCCGAGCAACGTCACGCGCGGACAGAACCAGGCGTAGTCATGAACGGTGACGGAGTAGGGAACCCCCAGCATGGCGGGCAGCGCCATGAGGCCTGGGTGATGGTCCAGCAAGTGGTGGAATTCCACGCGATCGGGACGCTGGCGCAACAGGAAGCGGCTGAGGGCGCCCAACTCGGCCGGCAGGGCGAAGCGGAGATTTGGGAAGCCGCGGGACAGCCCGTCGTCGACGCAAGCCGTCTTGTCCTGTCCCGGCCGCAGCACAATCGGGCGAAGCCCTTCGGCGGCCAGGGCGGCACAACGCTCGGCCAGGTGACGCTCGACCCCGCCGCCCTGGTCGTGGCTCACCAACACGACGGTCCGCTCGTCCCGAGATCGACGCCAGCGCGCGGCATCGAGTCGGCGACGCGCTTCGGCAAGCGGGTCCTTGGCCGCGAAATCGGCTACCAGAGCATCGTAATGCGGGTGCAGTGACGCCAGCACGCGCGCGTTCCGCCTCGCGAGATGCGCGCTGGCGCCGGCGAAGGACAGTCCGCCGCGGTGAGCGACGAACACGCCGGGGGCGGCGACATGCCGCCAGCCAAGGGCGCGCGCGCGCATCGCCCAGTCATTTTCCTCGCCGTACCCTTGCGCGAACACATCCTCGCGGAGCAGGCCGACGGCCTCAAGGCAGTCGCGGCGGACGAACATGCAGAACCCGACCGGGGTCGGGATCTCCACCACGCGCCCGCGATTGGCGCGATGCGCGAGGGAGCCGAGCCGCTCGGTTTCCGCCCTGTCCGGCATCGGATGAGACACCCCGGCGGCCGGGTAGCTGAGAATGGTGGCGCTGTTCGACAGCGGACATGCGGAACCGATTTCGGCCGACCCGTAAGCCGCCTCGCGCAGCCGCTCGAGCCAGTGCGGCGGGAGCAAGGTGTCGCTGTTGAGCAGCACCACGTCCGCAGCGGGCCGGGCCGCCCGGAACCCCGCGTTCGCGCTGCGAGGAAAGCCAAGGCTCGACCCGTGCCGGATCAACCGGATGCGCGCGACGCCGCACGAGCGCCTCAAGCGCCGCCCGCACCATGGGATCGCGCGAGCCGTCATCGACGACGATGACCCTCGTTGTCGGGCCGATCGTCGCCAACAAGCTTTCCAGGCATTCGACGACGAGGGCGCCGCCGTCCCGGACGGGCACGATCACGTCGATCGGACGGGGCGTGCTCCGTTGCCGCGGGCGGCGCCATCCTGGAGGGCAGGCCGGGGCGGGAGCTTCCGGCGCCCGGAGCAGCGGGCTGCCGAGCAGGTCGATCCCGTCCTCGTCGAGCACGCGAACCAGCCCTTGCCCCAACCGTCGCAGCGCGTGGGCCGACACCGTGAAGCCCCGCGCGCGACGCAGCACGGCATTAGCGCTGGTCCCCGGATATGGCGCGCGAGCACGGATGGTGGAGGTCCCGTTCCCCTCCAGGTGCAGGATCGGCTCGGCATCCGGGTCGGCCGGGTGCCATGCCCACCCGACGACGTCGCCGCCCTCCCACTCGACGCAGCCTTCCAACCGGCGGATCGAGGCCAAGTCGACCGGGCTGCCCACCAGTGGGCGACCATCCGCCACAACCGCGAGCCAACGTGCTCCGCGCCACTCCGACGGCAGCTTGCGCAGGTTCGGCCTGTCGCCCGGTTCACGACGCTTGCGCGGGGAGGCGATGGGGGCGCCATCCAGGCTCACAACGATCCGGCCGCCGGCGGAGCCACCGATGGTGAGCTCGCCCTGGCGGGAAAGGGCGCACCACCCGGAGCCCCCAGCCGCGCGGACGATTGCATCGGCCGCGACCCCCGCGTCCGCCGGTGCGACGAAGCGCCCGAGCGCCTGCCCCAGAGCCGCAGCGGCTTCGCCGAACGCGCCGCAACGGAGCCGGGCGACGGCCAAGCCGTGCCAGGCTTCCCGCACGTCGTGCGTTTTCGCCAGCCGGGCGAACAGATCGGCTGCGCGAGCAGGGTCCCGCGAAAGACAGGCGGCGGCGAGGGCGAGCGCGATCGTGCCGTCCTCCGGTGCGATGCGGGCCGCGCGATCGAGCCAGCGGATCGCGCCGTCGACCTCACCCGCTGCCAGGGCGGCTTGCCCGCGCAGCCACGCGGCCCGCGCGTTCCGGGCCGCGTCCTCCTGCCTGGTCAAGGCGTCGGTCTGGCCGGCGGCCGGCGCCGCCATCCGGCTTCAGCGTCGTCAGTTGCCGACGGCGGCGCGGGCTGGCGCATCGTGATCGAGCTCCGGCTCCCGCGGCGGCAAGCCAGCGAGGTCGGCCTTGGCGTCGGCCAAGCCTTGGGCGACCGCGCGTTCCAGCCAAACCCGCGCCTCGGCCAGATCGCGCTCGCCGCCGAGGCCACGGGCGAGATAGCGGCCAAGCATCATCTGCGCGTGGCCGTGCCCGCGCTCGGCGGCGGCGCGGAACCAGCGCTGGGCGGCCGGGCGATCGGTGGGCACATCGTGGCCGCCGCCGTAGAGCGCCCCGGTCGCAAACATCGCCCCGGCGTGACCTTTCTCGGCCGCCTTGGTGAACAATGCGAGCGCCGCGGCGTGGTCGGGCGGCCCCCCACGCGCGTTGACCAGCATCTCTGCGAGCATCACCTGCGCCTCGACCATGCCGGTCTCGGCCGCGCGGGCGATCCAGCCGCGGCCCTCCGCCGGGTCGGCGTCCACACCGCGCCCCTCGGCCAGCATCCGCCCAAAAAGATACTGCGCGTTGACCACGCCATCCGCCGCGCGACGCATCCATTGCGCGGCCCGGCGTTCGTCGCGCTCGACTCCCACGCCCTCGGCCAGGCAGACGCCATAGTTGAACGCCGCGATGAGGTCGCCCAATTCGGCGGCCTGCTCGAACCATTCGCGGGTGCGGAGCTGGTCGTCCGGCTCGGCCAGGCCTTTCAGCACCAGATTGCCGAGTTCGGTCTGCGCGGTCCGGTCGCCGAGTTCGGCGGAGATGCGGAACCAGCGCGCCGCTTCCTGCGGATCCCGCGCGGTTCCGGCGCCGGTCAGGTTCATGAGCCCCATGGCACGCGCGGCCGCGCGATGCCCCGCCTCCGCCGCACGCCGGAACCAGATCGCCGCCTCGGCGAAGTTGGGCGGGAGCGATCCGCCCTTGGCGTACAGGTCGCCGATCAGCGCGGCCGCCTCCGGATCGCCGGCCAGCGCGGCGCGGCGCAGCCAGGATTCTCCGGCCGACGGATCGGCCGGCACGCCGCGTCCTTCAAGGAGTGCCAGGCCCCAGCGAGCCTGGCCGTTGCGGTTGCCCTTCTCGGCAGCCTGCCGGTAGAGCTCGGCCGCCGCCGCCGAATCGCGGACCACTCCGGCGCCGCGCTCCGTCATCATGCCGAGGAGGTAGAGGGCGGTCGGCAGGCCCGCATCAGCCGCGCGCTTCATCTGTGCCGCGACCTGCTGGTGCTGCGCGTCGTCCTGTGCGTGCGCCGCGAGCGAGAGCGCATAGCCGAGTGCACCCTGCGGGCACCCTGCCTCCGCCGATTTGGCATACCAGCGAAGTGCTTCGGCCGGATCCCGCATCGCTTCGGGGCCGGAACTCAGGATGAAGCCCAACACCGCTTGTCCGTCGGCCGACCCGCCCTCGGCGGCGAGCCTCGCCCATTTGGCGGCGCGCTCGAAATCCGGCTCGCTCGTCTCGTTGGCGGCAAACAGGGTGGCGGCTGCGCCACGATGTTCGACCCCGGCCTCGGCCCCCTGACCATCGCCGGGTCTGGTGCCGCCGAGGCCTTGGGCGAACAAGGCGGCCAGCACCGCCTGCGCTTCTACGTAGCCCTGGGTGGCCGCCCGCTCTAGCCAGCGCACGCCCTCGAGCCGGCTGAACGGAACCCCCGCCGCCTCGAGATAGCACCGGCCGAGCCGGAACTCCGCCTCCGCCACCCCGCCGGCAGCGGCACGCGCAAACAACGGGAACGCACGCGCCGGCTGACCCTGCTCGGCGAGCCGCTTCGCCCGCTCGAGCGATTGGCGGGCCGAGACGAGGCCGGTCAGGCGGTCGGCAAGCGTTCGCTTGGTGCGGATCGGCCCGGTGGGCGCCGGTGTCACGGCTCACGCATTCCTTCGGACGCGACCGGGAGCACCTTGGTCATGAGATAGCTCAGCATCGTCCGCTTACCGACCTTGATGTCGGCTGTGATCGGCATGCCGGCCGCCACCCGGAACCCTTCCGGCACCCCGTGCAGTTCGACCCGGTCGATCGCGATCCGGGCGCGGTAGAACGGCTCGGTGCTGCTTTGAGCCACGGGAACGGCGGACCCGCCAAACTTGCTGCGTTGCTCATCGACGCCCGTGAAGCTGTCGGCGCTGATCGTGCGCACCGTCCCACTGGCTAAACCATACTGCGTGAATGGGAAGGTGTCGAACTTCAGCGCCACCGGGTCGCCGACATGGACAAATCCGTCGTCGCGCCCGGAGATGTTGGCCTCCACCTCGAGCGGCGCGTCGGCGGGCACCAGGGTGATGAACTGGTCCCCCGATTGCAGCACGGAGCCTACGGAGACCTTCGCGACGGTCAGCACCGTGGCATCGCGATCGGCGCGCAACTCCACCAACTGACGTCGCAGCTGTGCCTTGTTGAGCTGCTCGCGCGCGTCGCTAAGCTTCTGCATCTGTTCCGATAGCTTCTGGGAGGTTTCCGCCTTCCAGTTCTGCTCGTAACCGTCGCGCTCGGCCTTCATGCCCTCGAGGTCGCGCTGCGCGCCGGCCGCCGTGTCGGCGGCGTTGCTCAGGCCGCGCTCCATCTCCAGGCGGTTGTCCATTGCGGCGGCCGTGTTGAGCTTGCTGCCGACCTCCAGCTTTTCGAGCTCTCTACGCATCGCCTCCACCTGCAAGGCCACGGTCTTGCGTTGGCTGTAGGAGCTGGCGTCGGCGATGCTGCGCTGCATGGTGGACATGAGGCTGCTGATCTTCTGGCGATAGGTTTCGAGCTTGAAGCTCCGCTCGGCCTGGCGCTGCGCGAAGATCGCGGCCTGCAGCGCCATCGCCGGATCAGTGCCGGCGTAGGTGAACGGCCGGCCCTCCGTTTCGGCCTGCAAGCGAGACACCTCGGCCTGTAGGCTGTTCACCTGAGCCGCGAGCGCGCCTACGTCAGCGGCCGCGAAGGTCGGGTCCAACCGCGCCAGCACGTCGCCCGCGTGCACCTGCTGGCCTTCGGTGACGTTGATGGAACGCACGATCGCGGTCTCTAGCGGCTGCACCACGAGGGTTGCCGTGCGCGACACCACCTTGCCCTGCGCCGTCACCACCTTGTCGATTGGCAGCAAGCCCATCACCACCAGGCACGTGAAGAACAGGCTGGTGACGATCCAGATCGTGCTCCGGGCGGTGCGCGGCACGGGCAGGCTAAGAATGCCGGCCGAGGGCGACTGAAACTCGAGCAGGGCGGGCAGCGTCGGATCTTTCCTCCGTCCGCGCCGGCTCGGGGCGGGGCTAGTCGCCTTGGGCGAGACTTGGAGCGAGCGCTGCATGGCGATGCCCTTGCGGTTCGAGGTGGCGGTTCTGCTGCAGCCAAAGCTGGCGGTAGATGGAGCAGCGCTCCAGCAGGACCCGGTGCGGCGCGATGTCGACCACCTTGCCCTTATCGAGCACCAGGATCTGATCGCACTCGGTGAGGGAGGACAGCCGGTGGGTGACGATCACCATGGTCCGGTTCCGCCCGATGCGGAGGAGGTTGGCGTTCACCAGGGCCTCGCTTTCCGGATCGAGCGCACTGGTCGCCTCGTCCAGGATCAGGATGCGCGGGTCGGTGATGAGCGCACGGGCGATCGCGAGACGCTGTCGTTGTCCGCCGGACAGGTTGGGCGAGCCTTCTTCGATGAAGGTCTCGTAGCCGTTCGGCATCCGCTCGACGAACTCCTCGGCCCCCGCAAGCCGCGCCGCGCGCACCGCGTCCTCTAGCGTGAGGCCAGGTCGGCCAGCGATGATGTTATCGCGGATGGAGCCGCGGAACAGGAAGTTCTCCTGCAGCACCACGCCGAAACTCTGCCGCAAGTGCCGGAGGTTGATCTCGCGGAGGTCGTTGCCGTCGATCTTTAGGAAGCCGCTGTAATCGCGGTTAATCCCTTGCAGCAACCGGGTCAGGGTCGATTTGCCCGAGCCCGACCGACCGACCACTCCGAGCATGGTGCCGACCGGGACCGAGAAGGTAACCCGATCGAGGGCCGGCACCTTCGTGCCGCCATAGCTGAACGTGACATCCTCATAGGACAGCGCGCCCTCGAACTTCGGGCGGAGCCCGCCGCTGGCCGTGTTGGTCTCCATCGGTCGGTTCAGGACGGAGGCCGCCTCGGCGATGGAGGCCCCAACCTCCTCGTAGTCCTCGATCAGCTTGGCCAAGCCCACCAACGGCTGCGCCACGCGCATGGACAGCATCATGAACGCGAACAGCCCGCCGACCGCGTAGCCCGTGGTGTCCGACAGCGCCATGTAGGCGCCGATCAGCACGACACCGACCGACATGAACCGCTCGATCGGCGTCACGATGGTCTGCGGCCAGTTGGACAGCCGGCCGAAGGCGAGCCGCCACTTGCCGACATCCGCGACGCACTCGTCCCACACCGCGCGCCGCTGCGGCTCCAAGGCCAGCGATTTGACGGTTTTTACGCCGAAGATCGTTTCTCCCAGCGCGGAGGCCTTGTGGGTTTCCGCCAGAACCACCCGGTTGAACACCACGCGCAGGGGCCGGAGATACGCCAGGATCACCAGCATGATCAGCAGCGAGCCCGCGAGCACCATCCAGGCAAGGGTCGTGTTGAGGTAGAACAGGAACGGCAGCAGCACGAGCAAGGTAATCAGGTCGAGGAAGGTGGTCAGCAGCTTGCCCGTCAGGAAGTCGCGCACCTTGTACACGGAACTGATCTTGTGCATGGTTTCGCCCGCGGGGTGGCGCTCGAAGTAGTCGAGCGGCAGCCGGAGCAGGCGGGCGAAGATGTGCAAATGCAGCCTGGTGTCGAGCCGCATTCCCACCACCAGCACGATTAGCCGCCGGGCATACCCGAGCAGCGCTTCGTAACAGGCGGCGATCCCGAGCAGGGTGCCAAGCAAGGTCAGCGTCGAGTAGCTGTGGTGGGTCAGCACCTTGTCCACCACGGTCATCACCAGCAGCGGTGGGAAGATCGTGAGGAAGCTCAGCGTGAGCGAGGCCAGGCCGATGTCCCGCAGCGGCCGGTGCTCCCGCATCACGAGGCCCCAAAGCCAGCGCAGGTTGAACGGCGCGTCCTCGTCGGTGATGCCGCGCTGCGAGCGGATCAGCACCGCCTCGCCCGACCACACCTGCGACAATCGCAGCTGATCGATCGGTACGGCCAAGTCGCTATGAGGGGTCTCGGGGTTCTTGAGAAACACGACGTTCTGGGCGGCGTTGACACCCGTGAGGAGGCCCGCGCCGCCATCCTCGAACAACAGCACCACCGGCCCGGCATCCTGCAAGCGCATCAGCTGCTTCCATTGCAGCCGAACCGCCCGCGCCCACATGCCCGATTCCTGCGCCCAGGAGGAGAGCGCCGCCGCCCCGGGCGCCGCTTCGCCCGGTCCTCCGGCATACTCTCCGGGATCGAGCTCGATACCGTAATACCGGGCCGCGGCAATCATCGCCTGCAAGCGGACGTGCACGGGCTGGCGCGTATCCGACTGTGTGTTCTCGGTCTCAGTGGGCGTGGTGGGCTTCATGGGCCCTGGGCGATGACCGCCCGAAGGCTCTTGTCTGGCATTGTCCACCGGCGAGCCCCTCGAAAGGCGTGCGCGGAGGCTCGGTAGCGCTCCGCCCCCGTCCACGCGAATGAAAACCGTGGGTCACGCGAACGCGCCCGTGTGCGACGGATCGATAATGTCGCCGGTGGCTTAAATCAAATTTAAGCCGTTCCAACCCTGGAACCCGGGCCTCCTCGTCATCACCGCCCCGTGGGCGAATACTGCTAGCGTCCGCGTTGACGCAAGGTAAATCCTCGCGCCGGCTCGCTCGAGCACTCGCTTGCACCAGCATCACCGGATTGCACGATGCCATCGCCAATGGGACGATAACGCTGGCGATGATCTCGCCTTTCGGAGCGACCATGGAAATCCGCCCCGCCGCTGAAACCGACTTGCCCGAGATCCAGGCGATCTACGCGCATCACGTCCTGACCGGGACGGGGACGTTCGAGGACGTTCCTCCGACCCTCGAGGAGATCACCGAGAGCTTCCGGAGGGGCACCGACCGGGGCTGGGTCTGGCTCGTCGCGACGGACGCGACGGGCGTGCTCGGCTACGCGTATTTCACGCAGTTCCGCGACCGCTCCGGTTATCGCTTCGCGGCCGAGAACAGTGTTTATATTCGGGACGATGTGCGTGGCCAGGGGGTCGGCAAAGTGCTGGTCGGCAGATTGGTCGAGGCCGCGGAAGCGCTCGGATTCCGTCAGATGATCGCCGTGATCGGCGATTCGGAGAACGCGGGATCGGTCGGGGTGCATGCCAGCCTCGGCTTTCGCATCGTCGGCACCTTGCACGCCGCCGGCCTGAAGTTCGGGCGTTGGCTCGATGTCGTATTCATGCAGCGGGCACTCGGATCGGGGGACTCGGACCCGCCAGACTGAGCCCGTTCCGCACGTTTCTCTCTGATGCTCAGCTAGCGGCCGAGCCCGACCGGAGTATCTGGACGACCCCTCTGCTCCGACGCGCACAGGCGGGTCACGCCAGGGCTTACCCGATCGCCCGGATCTAAGGCCTAGACATAAAGATATCTTTATATAAACTGCCGTTGTGGATTCTCTCCTCGCGACACTTCGAGCGGCAGCGGAGCCGACCCGGCTCCGCTTACTCGCGTTGATTGCGCGCGGCGCGTTCTGCGTCACCGACCTGACCGAGATACTCCACCAATCGCAGCCCCGGCTTTCGCGCCATCTCCGGCTGCTGTGCGACGCTGGGCTGCTGACCCGGACCCGGGAAGGGGCCGAGGTCCGGTTCGCGCTTCCCTCCGGTGATCAGGGCGCGTTGGCCCGTGTCCTCCTGGCCCGCCTGCCGGACGACGATCCAACCCTCGCCGCCGACCGCCGGCACGCCGCCCGTGTACTCGGCGAACGGGCGCGGGCGGCGTCCGATAGCTTCCGCAGCAGAGGTGCGGATTGGGACGAGATGCGGGCGCTCGACCTGCCCGCCACGGTCGTCGAGCAAGCGGTGCTTGACCTGCTTCCTTCGGGTGGCATCGACCGGTTACTCGACATCGGCACTGGAACCGGCCGGCTGCTCGAATTGCTGGGCTCCCGCGTGAGCGACGGCCTGGGCGTGGATGCGAGCAAGTCGATGCTCGCGTTGGCGCGCGCCCGGCTGTCGCGCGCGGGTCTCGGCCATTGCGCCGTCCGGCTCGGCGACATGTACCGCCTCCCGCTTGCCGATGCCGCGGTGGACGTCGCGCTGTTGCACATGGTGCTGCACCATGCCGAGGAGCCGGCGGCGGTGCTTGCCGAGGCCGGCAGGGTGCTCCGGCCGGGCGGCCTCCTGGTGGTCGTGGACCTGGCCGCGCACCGCCGGGCCGACCTCGCCGAGCGCCTCGCCCACCGCTGGCCGGGATTCTCGGACGCCACGATGGGTGACCTTCTCGCCAGCAGCGGTCTCGCGCCGGCGGTATCCAGCTCGATACCGGGCCCGCTGGAGGTGCGCCTTTGGTCCGCCCGGCGGCCCGGGCAAACGGTCCGCCAAATCGTCGCACGCCCGGTCATGCACCCGGCACTGAGCTTCTGAGGAGGAGCGATGTCCCGCCCCCATCTGCTCGAGGCTCTCCGCGGCCGGGTCCTGCTTTGCGACGGCGCGATCGGAACGCGCGTGCAAGCCATGCCGCTCGATACGGAGGCCGACTTCTGGGGTCGCGAGAACTGCACGGAGGTGTTGAACCTGTCCCGCCCCGATTTGGTGCGCGACCTCCACCGCGGGTATTTCGAGGCCGGCGCTGATCTGGTGCAGACCAACAGCTTCGGCGGCTCGCCGATCACCCTGGGCGAGTTCGGCCTCGCCGAGCGGGCGTTCGAGATCAACCGGGTCGCGGCGGAGCTCGCGCGCGAGGCCGCGGCAATGTTCGCCGATGGCCGTGACCGCTGGGTGATCGGGTGCATCGGGCCGGGCACCAAGCTGCCGAGCTTGGGCAACATCGCGTACGACCCCCTGGAGGAGGCATTGGCCGAGCAGGGTCGAGGGCTCCTGGCTGGCGGCGTGGACGCAATCCTGATCGAGACCTGCCAGGACACTTTGCAGATCAAGGCGGCAGTCAATGGCGTCAAGCGCGCCCGCGCCGAAGCCGGCACCGACACGCCCATCTTCGTGCAAGGCACGGTTGAGACTACCGGCACTTTGCTGGTTGGCCCCGATATTGCGACTGCCGCCACGGTGGTCGACGCGCTCGATGTACCGCTGCTCGGGCTGAACTGCGCCACCGGCCCACAAGAGATGGCCGAGCACGTGCGCTGGCTTGCCGCGAACTGGCCCGGCCTGTTGTCCGTGCAGCCGAACGCCGGCCTGCCGGAACTCGTGGACGGTCAAACGCGGTATCCGCTTGGCCCCGCCGAGATGGCGAGCTGGCTGCAACGGTTCGTCGAGGCCGACGGAGTGAACCTGATCGGCGGCTGCTGCGGCACCCACGACGCGCATATCGCGGCACTCGACGCCATGTTGAAGCAGCGCGGCGATCGCCGTCCGACGCCCGCGTTGCGGACGGCGGTCTGGATGCCGTCCGTCGCGAGCCTGTATCAGCAGGTCCCGTTGCGGCAGGAAAACAGCTACTTCTCCATCGGCGAGCGCTGCAACGCCAATGGCTCCAAGAAGTGGCGCGAGTTGCAGGAGCGCGGCGACTGGGACGGCTGCGTCGCGATGGGCCGCGAACAGCTGGGCGAAGGCTCCAACAGCCTCGACGTCTGCACCGCCTTTGTCGGACGGGACGAAACGGCGGAGATGAACGAGGTCATCCGCCGCTTCACCGCCGCGGTGAACGCGCCGCTGGTGATCGACAGCACCGAAACGCCCGTAATCGAGGCGGCTCTGAAGCTGCACGGCGGCAAGCCCGTCATCAACTCGATCAACTTCGAGGATGGCGAGAAGGCGGCCTCCGAGCGGCTCGAGCTTGCGCGAAAGTTCGGCGCCGCCGTGATCGCACTCACCATTGACGAGACGGGGATGGCGAAGACCGCCGATGCCAAGCTCGCGGTGGCGCGCCGGCTGGTGGATTTTGCTTGCAACAGATACGGGCTGCCACAATCGGACCTGCTGATCGATCCGCTCACCTTCACTATCGCGACCGGCAACGAGGACGACCGCAAGCTCGGGCAATGGACGCTCGAGGGTATCCGCATGATCCGCGACGCGTTTCCCGACATCCAGATCATTCTCGGCCTGTCCAACATCAGCTTCGGCCTCAACCCGGCGGCGCGCGCGGTCCTGAACTCGGTGTTCCTCGACCACGCGGTGCGCGCGGGCATGACGGGTGCGATCGTGCACGTGTCCAAGATCCGCCCGCTGCATCTGCTGGCGCCGGAGGAAGTGCAGGTTGCCGAGGATCTGATCTTCGATCGCCGACGCGAAGGTTATGACCCGCTGCAGCGGGTGCTGGAGCTGTTCGCCGACCGCAAGGCCGCGGACGCGACAGTCAAGCAGCGCGCCGATACTGTGGAGGGGCGGCTGCGCGACCGCATCGTGGACGGCGACCGCAAGGGCCTCACCGACGATCTCGATGACGCTTTGCGCTCGATGCCGGCGCTCGACATCATCAACAACGTCCTGCTGGACGGCATGAAGGTGGTGGGCGACCTGTTCGGCGCGGGCAAGATGCAGCTGCCGTTCGTGCTGCAATCGGCGGAAACGATGAAGGCCGCCGTCGCGCATCTCGAGCCGCACATGGAGCGCGTGGAAGGGCAGGAGAAGGGCACGGTCGTGCTCGCCACCGTCAGGGGCGACGTGCATGACATCGGCAAGAATCTGGTCGACATCATTCTGACCAACAACGGGTATCGCGTGGTCAATCTCGGCATCAAAGTGCCGCTCGCAGATATGTTGCACGCCGCGCGCGAGAACCGGGCGCACGCCATCGGCATGTCGGGGTTGCTGGTGAAATCCACTGTGGTGATGCGCGAGAACCTAGAGGAGATGTCGCGCCAAGGCGTCGAGATCCCGGTCATGCTGGGCGGCGCGGCGCTGACCCGCAACTATGTCGAGGAGGATTGCGCACGGGCCTATGCGTGCGGCCGCGTCGCCTACGCCCGCGACGCGTTCGACGGCCTGCACCTGATGGAGAAGGTGACAGGCAACGGCTTCGACGACTACCTCGCCGCCGTGCAAGCCAAGCGTGCGGGAAAGGCGCGCAACACCGCGCGCACCCTGGGCGCGGCCGACGTCCGCGCGTTCCGCCCGGTCGATGTCGCTGCGGTGCGCGAACGACGGCGACGGCTCACGCATGATCTGCCGGTCATCGAGCCGCCGTTCTGGGGCGCCCGCGTCATCGAGGCGGCGCCGCGCGCGATCGTGCCGTTCGTCAACGAGCGCAGCCTGTATCAATTCCAGTGGGGGTTCCGGAAGCAGGGCCGCTCGCTCGACGATTTCCTCGGCTGGGCCAAGCAGGAGCTGCGCCCGGTGATGCGCCGCGTGCTCGGCATGTGCGACGCCGAACGCATCCTTCGCCCGCAGGCGGCCTATGGCTACTGGAAGGCTGCCGGCCAGGGCAACGATTTGCTGGTGTTCGACAAGGACGGCGCCACGGAGCTTTGCCGTTTCACTCTGCCGCGTCAGCCGCGCGAGGACGGCGAATGCATCGCCGACTTCTTCCGCGACGTGGACGAGGCCGAGCGCGACGTGATCGGCTTGCAGGTGGTTACGGTGGGGGAGCACGCGAGCGAGGTGGCGCGCGCCTGGTTCGACGACAACCGCTACCAGGACTATCTGTACCTGCACGGGCTGTCGGTGGAGATGGCGGAGGCGATGGCGGAATACGTGCACAAGCGCATCCGCGCCGAGCTGGGCTTCGCCGGTGAGGACGACCGCGAGATGGAACGGATGCTGGCGCAGGGCTATCGCGGCTCGCGCTACTCGTTCGGCTACCCGGCCTGCCCCAAAGTGGAGGACCAGGCGTCGTTGCTGGCGCTGCTCGGCGCCGAGCGGCTCGGCATCTCGCTGTCGGACGAGTGGCAGCTGCACCCGGAGCAGTCCACCAGCGCGATCGTGGTGCTAAATCCCCGGGCAAAATACTTTTCGGTGTAGCCGCCCGGCTTCACCGACCCGACTTCCCGCCGCCCTGGACCACGACCGGCCGCTCCGCCAAACTCCCCGGCCGACATGAGGGGGAACAGAGCCGATGCTGGAACCGGGACGCGCGAAACCTGTGCCCACGCCGGAAACCCAGCATTTCTGGGACGGCACCAAGGCCGGCGAGCTCCGGCTGCAGCGGGACAACAGCACCGGGAAAGCCTACTTCCCGCCGCGCCCGTTCGCGCCCGAAACGGGATCGACCGACGTGAGCTGGTTCAAGGCGAGCGGGCGCGCCACCCTCTACAGCTACGTCATCCACCATCGCCCGGTGCCGGGCTTTACGCCGCCATACGCCATCGCGGTCGTGGAACTCGAGGAAGGGCCGCGCATGATGACCAACATCGTCGACTGTCCGCAAACGCCCGAAGCGTTGCAGCTCGATATGCCGCTGGAAGTCGTGTTCGAGAAGCTGGACGACGACATCACACTCCCCCTGTTCCGTCCGGCGAAGGGATAAGCGCCATGGGAGCAAGATCGGTCGCCATCGTCGGCGCTTCGGAGACCTCCAAGCTCGGCGTCGTGCCGGACATGTCGCAAATCCAGCTGCACGCGGATGCGGCGCTGCTTGCGATGAGGGACGCGGGCCTCAAGCCCACCGACATCGACGGGGTCGCGACCGCCGTCGAGGCCCCGCAGCAGATCGCACACTATCTCGGCATCACGCCCACCTGGGTGGACGGCACCTCCGTCGGCGGCTGCTCGTTCATGATCCACCTGCGCCACGCCGCCGCCGCGATCGAGGCGGGGCTGGCGAAAACTATCCTCATCACGCACGGCGAAAGCGGGCGCTCGCGCGTCGGCCAGCCCGGGCGGTCGGTGCCGGCCAGCAGCCTCAACGGCCAATTCGAGCAGCCGTTCGGCCCGCTCGGCCCGCCGACCATGTTCCCGATCCCGGTGCTGCGGTTCATGAAGCGCTACGGTGTGACGCACGAGCAGATCGCAATGGTGTCGGTGGTGCAGCGCGAATGGGCGGCGAAGAACCCGCGCGCGACGTTCAAGGACCCGATCACCGTCGATGACGTGCTGAACTCGCGCATGATCGCGTACCCGTTCCGCTTGCTGCAATGCTGTCTGGTCACCGATGGCGGCGGGGCGCTGATCGTCACGCATCGTGATCGTGCGCGCGACTTCCCGCAGAAGCCCGTCTACGTGCTCGGCACCGGCGAAAGCGTGGAAACGCCAATGATTTCGCAGATGAAGGATTTCACCTCCTCGCGCGCGTTCAGCGTGGCGGGGCCGACGGCGTTCAAGGAGGCCGGCATCACGCACGGCGACGTCGATCACCTGATGATCTACGACGCCTTCGCGCATCTGCCGATCTACGGGCTCGAGGACCTCGGCTTCGTCGGGCGCGGGGAAGGCGCGGCGTTCATTGCGGATCGCAACACCGCGCCCGGCAGCAAGCTGCCGGTGAACACCAACGGCGGCGGCCTGTCTTACATGCATTCCGGCATGTACGGGATGTACGCGCTGCAGGAGAGTGTCAGGCAGATGCGCGGCATCGCTCCGGCGCAGATCGAGGGGGCGAAGATCTCCGTCTGTCACGGCGTCGGTGGCATGTTCGCCGCTTCGGGCACGATCGTTTTCAGCAATCAAGTGCCCTGACATGCGCGACGGCGAAGCGCGGCTATTCGAGGGCTTGCGCGTCATCGACTGCGCGAGCTACATCGCCGCCCCCGCCGCGGCGACCATCCTTGGCGATTTCGGCGCGGACGTCGTCAAGGTGGAGCCGCCGGGGAGGGGCGATGCGTATCGCGGGCTCGGCGACATTCCCGGGATGCCCGTGGGCAGCACCGAGGACTGGGCGTGGCTGCTCACCGGGCGCAACAAACGGAGCCTCGCGATCGACCTCAAGCACGAGGCGGGGCAGGCGGCGCTGCATCGGCTGGTGGACGGGGCCGACGTGTTCATCACCAACTATCCGCTGGGCGTCCGACAGCGGCTCGGGATCGACGCGGCGGCTCTGTGCGGGCGCAACGAGCGGCTGATTTACGGCTCCTTCACCGCGTATGGCGAAGTCGGCGCGGAGGCCGAGAAGACCGGCTTCGATTCGACCGCCTATTGGGCGCGCTCGGGGCTGATGGACCTGGTCAAACCCGACCCGGACGCAGCACCGGCGCGTTCCCTGCCAGGTATGGGCGACCATCCGAGCGCATCCTCGCTGTATGGCGCGATCGTGACCGGCCTGTATCGGCGCGAGCGTACCGGGCGGGGCGGGGTTGTCAGCACCTCGCTGCTCGCCAACGGCGTGTGGGCCAATGGCTGCTTCGTCCAGGCCAAGCTCTGCGGCGCTCACGTCGTCCGCCGGCCGCCGCGCGACGCCATGCCGAACGCTTGCACGAACATGTATCGCTGCCGCGATGGGCGCTGGTTCATGCTGACTGTGCTGAACGAGGAGCGCCAGTTTGCCCCATTGCTCGCCGCGCTCGAGCAGACCGACCTGCTCAGTGACGCCCGTTTCGCAACGTTGCCGGCCCGACACAAGAATGCACGCGCCCTCATCGCGATCTTCGACGCGGCGTTCGGCACGCACGACCTCGCCACCTGGCGCGCGCGCCTTGACGCGGCCGGGATCACCTTTGGCATCGTCGGCACGCTCGATGACATGCTTGCTGACCAACAGATGCGGGATGCCGACGTGCTGGTGCCGCTCGAGGGCGAGGACCTGCTTACTGTCGGCAGCGCGTTCCACGTCGCGGGCGAGCGCAAGGTGGCGGCGCGTCGTGGCGGTGCGGTGGGCGAGCATAGCGAGGCGGTGCTCCGCGAGGCGGGCTATGACGCGGACGAGATCGCGCGGTTGCGTGCAACTCGGCGTGCTTGGCTGAGAGCAGAGGAATCCCCGCGCGCCTCGAGACGAAGCGGAGGCGATGAACGTTGCGCATCTGGAGCTTGGTTTCTGGCTTGGCGCTCGGTGCGTGCTCGGTAGTGGGCATCCGCAGCGGAACGGAAGAGCCGCGCTACGACGTGGTCGCGCATGTCGGGCCGGTCGAAATCCGGCAATACGCGGCGCGGATCGCGGCCGATACGGTTGTCAGCGGTGACGAGGAGGCGAGCCGCAGTGCCGGGTTTCGACGGCTCGCCAGCTACATCTTCGGCGCCAACCGGAGCCGGACGGAAATTGCGATGACGGCGCCCGTATCACAACAGGTCAGCCGTTCCGAGACCGTCGCCATGACCGACCCCGTCGCGCAAGCGCGAGACCCGTCGGGCGCGTGGCATATCCGCTTCTTCATGCCGTCGAAATACACGATGGAAAGCTTGCCGACCCCCGACAACGCTTCGGTGAAGCTCATGCCGGTGCCGCCTGCGCTCATGGCCGTTTATCGCTTCTCCGGGTCGATCGACCCGAGCGCGGTCGCCACAGCGCGCCGCACGTTGATCGCGCGGCTGGATGGCAGCGCCTGGAGGATCATCGGTGAGCCGGTCAGCTGGTTCTACGATCCGCCATGGACGCTACCGCCCTTCCGACGCAACGAGGTTGCGGTCGCGGTCGACCGCGCCCCGTGAACGCGCTCGCGGCTTCGGTTGGTCGTGACTTCGGTCAGAAGCTCAACACGAAGTCGCTGCCGAAGGTGAATGCACCGCGATCGGTCCCATTGTTGAACGGCCGCGTATTGGTCAGCGCGTAGTCGTAGCGCACTTCCGGCCGGATCAGCAGGCCCGATACGGCGCTCGAGACCACACCGGGCAAAGTCGGCTTCCAAGTGAGGCCGAGGGTAATTTCGCTGTACGTGGTGGGCCCGGCCGTCACCACGCCGGCCGCCGGAAAGCCGAGCTGCACGTTGACGAAATCGTGGTAGCCGCGGAAACCGGCGACAAAGAACCCGTTGTCGTCCCGGTAGATCTCGCCGCGCGCGTTGAGGGCCACATGGTCGTTCAGCGCGTAGCTGGCATATTGCGCGCCGCCGAACGCATTCACCGGTCCGTTGCCGAAGCCGAAATCGTCGCGGACGAGGTTGAATTCGGTGGTCAGGGTCAGCTTGTCGGACGCCTTGTAGGTGATCACGGCGTCATTGAAGTAGCGGTAGTAGCCGTCCGCATTCGGGACGGTGCGCGAAGGGTTTTCCGGGCCGATGTGGGTGAGGGCGAGGACGGTCAGGTTGCCGCCGAGGAACGTCAGGTTGAAACCCGCGGTACCCGCCGCTGCTGTGTTCTGGTCACCCTGGCCGACCGTGGTGTTAGCGCCGCTGTCCACGCCGAGATAGACGTCGACCACCGGCGTGACATGCGCGACGGCGAGGCCTCCGAACGACACGAACGGCAGGCCGAAGTTGAAGATGTATGAGTGCGAGTAGAAGGGGTTGGTGGACGGGTCGATCGTCTCGAAGCCGAGCGGCGTGGGAAACTGCCCGGCCTTGACGTCGATACCGCCCGGAGTGAGCCAGGGCAGGTGGGCCGTGACGTTGGCTTCAATGAAGGCGAGCTGATATTTGCTCGCGAACGTTCGGTTCAGCTCCCCCAGGAACTGCACGTAACGCGCGTCGGTTCCGTAGAGCGCGGAAACCTTGAAGCCGAAATCATAGTCGGTCGCCTTAGGGTCGATTGCGCGCTGAGCGGTAAGCAGCGCCTGGTTCATCACGAACTGGTTCGCCCGGTCGGTGAACAGCTGGCCGAAATTGAGGCCGTTGCCCGGGTTGACCGGATTGATGATGGCACCCCCCTCGAACTGCGCGCTGAGCTTGATGCCGCCGACCCAGGATGTCGGCGCCGCGGGGGCCGCCGCCGTGTCAGTGGTCTTGGCGGGCTCGCCGGGCTTGGGCTCGTTGGTCGGCGCGGCTTGCGGCGACGGCACGGCCCCCGTCGAGGGGGAGGCGCCTGCGGCGGGAGCGGCACCTACCGGCGCGGTGCCCGCCGGCCCCGTGTCCGAAGGCGCTGTTTGCGCCGTTGCGGGTCCGCTCGCCAGCGCGAGCAGGGAGCAGGATAGCAGCCACCAGGCAGTCGCTCCGGATGTGCGTTTCATCACTCTGATCCGACTTCTTTGCTTTCAGTGATTGCGTAGGTGCGGCTTCTTGATCCGCGTAGATGCGGCAAGGGCGACCGCGGGGAGCCGCCCTTGCCGGTTTCTCTAGAACACCTGCTCACCGTGTAGAACGATGTCGAGGCCTTCGCGCTCCTCTTCGCGCTCCACTCGCAGGCCGATGACCACGTCGATGATCTTGAGCAGAATGAACGACATGATCCCGCTATAGACGAGCGTGGTGCAGACCCCAATCGCTTGCAGCTGCAACTGATGGAGGCCGCCCGGGCTACCGTCGGGGCTTGCGTCGGTCGCCGAAAGCGGGCCGTACGAAAACACACCGGTCAGCAGCGCGCCGATGATGCCGCCGATGCAGTGCACGCCAAATGCATCGAGGCTGTCATCGTAGCCCAGCATGTGCTTGAGGCTGGTTGCCGACCAGAAGCAGACCACGCCGGCGACAACCCCGATGATGAGCGACGGCCCCGGCAGCACGAAGCCGGAAGCGGGCGTGATCGCGACCAGCCCCGCCACCGCACCCGACACCACCCCGAGCACGGATGGCTTTCCCTTGGTGATCCATTCGGCCAGCATCCAGCCGAGCGCCGCCGCGGCAGTGGCGATCTGCGTCACCGTCATGGCCATGCCGGCGCGGCCATTGGCGCCCACCGCGGAGCCGGCGTTGAAGCCGAACCAGCCCACCCAGAGTAGCGACGCGCCGATCACTGCGTAGGCGAGATTGTACGGCGCCATATTCTCCTGGCCGTAGCCAAGCCGCTTGCCCAGCACGAGGGCGCTCACCAATCCGGCGATCCCGGCATTGATGTGCACCACGGTGCCGCCGGCAAAGTCGAGCACGCCAAGCTGCGAGATCCATCCGGTCGGCGCCCACACCCAGTGCGCGATCGGCGAGTAGACGATGATGGACCAGAGCACCATGAATACGCACATGGCGGAGAACTTCATGCGGTCCGCGAACGAGCCCGCGATCAGCGCCGGCGTGATAATGGCGAACGTCATCTGGAACATCATGTAGACGGTCTCGGGGACCGTCTGCGGCGCGGCGGCATCCGTGCCCGCGCCGAGCACGAACGCGGCTGTCCGCACCCTTGCTGATGTGATCGGCGATGCCGTTGAGCAGCAGCCGCGACATGTCGCCGAGATAGGCGCTGCCATTGGTGAAGGCCAGGCTGTAGCCGACCACCATCCAGGTAATCGTGACGAGGCAGCAGATAGTGAAGGACTGCATCAAGGTGGCAAGGATGTTCTTCTTCCGCACCATGCCGCCATAGAACAGCGCTAGGCCGGGCACCGTCATCAGCAACACCAGGGCGGTGCTGGCCAGCATCCAGGCGGTGTCGCCGGTGTCGATCTTGGGCGGCCCCGAGGCGGCGGCCGCGGCCGCGGGTGCAGCCGTGGCCGCGGTGGTGGGCTCGTCGGCCAATCCGGGCACGGCGTAGGCGAGCAGGCAGACCGCCGCGGTAACGCCTCCCACCAGCCACGGGTTCAGGCGAACTCGGTTCATCGGACTCGTTTCCTTGCCAATCATCTTCATAGTGCTTCGTTGTCGATCTCGCCGGTGCGGATGCGGATGGCGCGATCGATGTCCAGAACGAAGATCTTTCCATCACCGATCTTGCCGGTGTGCGCCGACCGGCTGATGGCTTCGACGACGGAGTTGGCGAGGTCGGACGGTACCACGACCTCGATCTTCACCTTGGGCAGGAAGCTCACGTGGTATTCGGCGCCACGATAGATCTCGGTTTGGCCTTTCTGCCTACCGAACCCCTTCACCTCGGAGACTGTGAGACCTTGTACGCCCAGCGGAGTTAATGCCTCGCGCACATCATCGAGCTTGAATGGCTTGATGATGGCCATGATCAGTTTCATGTCGTTGCCCTTTGATCCATTGTTCCCGTCCTGATAAGCCGTCACGCGTCGGCGCGAGCTGCACTTCATCTATCAAGAAGCGTGCCACTGCTTTTATCGGGAGGCTCGTGCAACCGTTGCTCAATGGATGGGCACGCAAGCGCGGAGCCACGCGCGCGTGGACGTGAAACTCGGATCGGCTGATCGATTGTTTCTGGTAATGGCTGCCGCAGAGACGACGGCAGAGTGTCCGCAATGGACGGATGTCGCAGAAACGAAAGGCCCCGCTACGGAGCGAAGCGGGGCCGATCGTGCAGTTTGTGGTCGCCGGCTTGCGCCGGGGCTGTGCGGTAACCGCTGGGTTCAGGCCGAGTAGTACATCTCGAACTCGACCGGGTGCGGGGTGTGCTCGAACCGGTACACCTCGTTCCACTTGAGCTCGACGTAGCTGTCGATCTGGTCCTTGCTGAATACGTCGCCTGCGAGCAGGAACTCGTGGTCCGCCTCCAGGGCGCCGAGGGCTTCGCGCAGGCTGCCGCAAACGGTGGGTATGCCGCGCAGCTCCTCGGGCGGCAGGTCGTAGAGGTCCTTGTCCATTGGGTCGCCGGGGTGAATCTTGTTCCTGACGCCGTCCAGGCCCGCCATCAGCAGGGCGGCAAACGAAAGATAGGGATTGCAGATCGGATCGGGGAATCGGACCTCGACCCGCTTGCCCTTGGGGCTGGTGGTATAAGGGATTCGGCACGACGCCGACCGGTTGCGCGCCGAGTAGGCGAGCAGCACCGGCGCCTCGAACCCGGGAATCAACCGCTTGTAGCTGTTGGTGGACGGGTTGGTGAAGGCGTTGATCGCCTTGGCGTGCTTGATGATGCCTCCGATGTAGTAGAGGCAGGTTTCGGACAGGTCCGAATAGCCGTTCCCTGCGAACAGCGGCCTGCCATCCTTCCAGATGGACTGATGCGTATGCATCCCCGAGCCGTTGTCGCCGTAGATCGGCTTCGGCATGAACGTCGCCGTCTTGCCGTAGCTGTGCGCGACATTGTGCACGCAGTATTTATAGATCTGCATCTGGTCGGCTAACTTGACCAGGGTGCCGAAGCGGAAGCCGAGTTCGTGCTGCGACTGGGCCACCTCGTGGTGATGCTTTTCGACCTGCAAGCCCATCTCGCCCATCGTGGACAGCATCTCGGCGCGAAGGTCGCTTTCGCTGTCCACCGGTGGCACCGGGAAGTAGCCGCCCTTCACGACAGGGCGATGACCCATGTTGCCTTCAGGGAAATCCTTCAAGGAGGCGCCCGGACCTTCCATGCTGTCGACTTGGTAGATCGCGTAATTGCCGCCGACACCGAACTTCGCGTTGTCGAACACGAAGAACTCGGCCTCGGCGCCCACCATGACCGTGTCGCCGATGCCGGTCGATCGAAGATAGGCCTCCGCCAGCTTGGCGGTGGCCCGCGGGTCGCGATTGTAGAACTGGCCGGTGGACGGCTCCATGATGTCGCAGAACAGGATCAGGCTCGGCTTGGCCGCGAACGGGTCCATCGTCGCGGTCTCGAGGTCGGGCATCAGGATCATGTCGCTCTCGTTGATCGCCTTCCAACCGGCGATCGAGGAGCCGTCGAACATGATCCCGTCGCGAAATGCGTCCTCGTCCATGGTCGAGACGTGCTGCGCCGTGTGCTGCCATTTCCCGCGCGGGTCCGTGAACCGCAGGTCCACGTATTCGACCGAGTTCTCCTGGATCATCTCCAGGATCTTGCCCACGCCGTTCCCGGCGCCTGTGGTGGGCTTTTTCGACATACCTGTCCTCATCCTTTCGTACGCGATTTATCGCCGCGTGGTGGGCGGCCCGCCCCCGGCGGCGGTTGGATGGATCGCCCGACGCGACCCTTCATCCATCCCTGTTAGATTGCGTCTTCCCCGCGCTCGCCGGTACGGATGCGCACGACTTCCTCGACCGCGGATACGAAGATTTTGCCATCACCGATGCGTCCGGTGCGGGCCGACGCCACGATCGCCTCGACCGCGCGTTCCACCAGCCCGTCCTCGCAAACGATCTCGATCTTCACTTTGGGGAGGAAATCGACGACATACTCGGCCCCGCGATACAGCTCGGTATGGCCCTTCTGGCGGCCGAACCCCTTGGCCTCGACCACTGTGATGCCTTGCAGCCCCACCTCGTGCAGCGCTTCCTTCACCTCGTCCAACTTAAACGGCTTGATGACCGCCTCGATTTTCTTCATCTGCGTCAAGCCCGGACTGACCGGGCGTCCTCCACGTTGACAGACTGCCCTTTCGCCACACGACCGACGGCGGCGACGGAGGTTTGCACGCGCCGTGCCATTCCCGCAATGCGCAAGCTGGCCGCGCGTTGCCGTGCCCCCCGCTTGACCCGTGTGCGACCCAGGTCCCCCGATGCATTGTTTCTGGGCAGAAATCCTTCCGTTCTGTTGCACGAAAATGAGGCGGCATCCATAACACGGCAACGCGAACGGCCGGAGACGGATGGGTGAAAGGCGTCAACGCCTTGCTGGGTGGGATCGGCACCACGGTGTTCACCGTGATGTCGGGGCTCGCGCTGCAGCACGACAGCATCAATCTCGGCCAGGGTTTTCCCGACACCGACGGTCCGGCAGACATCATCCGCGCCGCAGCCGAGGCGCTGGCGGACGGACGCAACCAGTATCCGCCGATGCCGGGCCTGCCGGAGCTCCGCCGCGCGGTCGCGGCGCATGGTGACCGGTTCTACGGGCTCGGGGTCGATCCGCTCAGCGAGGTCGTCATCACCTCGGGCGCCACGGAGGCGATCACCGCCTGCCTCATGGCGGTCCTCGAGCCCGGCGACGAGATCGTGGTGATCGAGCCGTCGTATGACACATACCTGCCGGTGATCCGGATGCTTGGGGCCGTGCCGCGTGTGGTGCGCTTGCTCCCGCCGGACTGGGAGCTGCCGCGGGATCGGTTTGCCGCCGCGTTCGGGCCACGCACCAAGGCGCTGCTGTTGAATTCGCCGATGAACCCGACCGGCAAGGTCTTTCGCCGCCTCCGATCTCGCGTTCATCGCCGAGCTGGCGCGGGCGCACGATGTTTTCGCGGTCTGCGACGAGGTGTACGAGCATCTTACGTTCGATGGCCACCGCCACATCCCATTGATGACCTTCCCGGGCATGCGGGAGCGGACCATGCGGATCGGCAGCGCGGGCAAGACGTTTTCGCTGACCGGCTGGAAGGTCGGCTACGTCACCGCGCCCGCGGCACTCGCTTCCGTGGTGGCCAAGGCGCACCAGAACCTCACCTTCACCACGCCGCCGAACCTCCAGCGGGCGGTCGCGGTCGGGCTCGCCAAGGACGATGCCTATTTCACCGAACTCGGCGCCGCGCTGGCCGCGCGCCGCGACCGGCTCGCGGCGGGGCTCGCCGGGCTTGGGCTGACCGTGCTGCCGACCCACGGCACGTATTTCCTCACGGTCGATTTCGCCTCGCTCGGGTTCGCGGGCGACGACGTCACGTTCTGCCGCCACATCACCGAACAAGCGCGGGTGACGGCCATCCCCGTTTCGGCCTTCTACGAGACCGACCCGCCCGCCCACTACGCCCGTTTCGCCTTCTGCAAGCGTCCCGAGGTGCTGGACGAGGCGGTCGCGCGTCTCGCGCGCCACTTCGCGGGAAGGCTACGTTGACGCCGGTCGCCCGATGGTCATAAAGGCCGGGCTGTCGGGTGGCGGACGTAGCTCAGCTGGTAGAGCGCCAGGTTGTGGTCCTGGATGTCGCGGGTTCGAGCCCCGTCGTTCGCCCCACCTTCCTTGGCGGAGGCCAAGCCCGGCCCGTGACCTCAGTTTAACAGGAGGACGGAAGATGCCGATGACCAAACTGACCTATGCGCTCGCCCTGCTCGGCGGTCTGTCGCTCGCGATCCCCGCCGGCGCTCAGACGGCGCGCAACGCCAACATCTACGACGGTACGGCCCACGAGCCCTCGCCCGGTCCCGTCCACAGCGATGAAAAGGCGGCCGGGGTTGGGCTTACGCCGCAGCAGACGCAGCAGCAGAACAGCGAGGTCGAGACCTTGGATCGCGAGCTCACCGAACGGGCGAATCGCGATGCGGCCCAGGGAACGCCGGCGCCGCAGCCGCCGAACGCCTCCGGGCGCTAGGCCGTTCGCGGCAGCAGCTGCTCGGCGAGGGTCACCCAGTACCAGGCGCCGACGGGCAGCATGTCGTCGTTGAAGTCGAAGCGCGGATTGTGGAGCTGCGGGTCCTCGTCCGTCCGGCCGGTGCCGAGCATGATGTACGCGCCCTGCTTCTTCTCGAGCATGAACGCGAAATCCTCGCCGCCCATGGTGGGCTTGTCGAGTTCCTCGACGCGGGCGGTTCCCGCCACGGTCTCGGCGGCGCGTCGGGCGAGCCCGATGGCCTCTGCGTCGTTCACCGTCGCCGGATACGCGCGCTCGAACAGGACGTCAGCGGTTGCGCCGAAGCCGGCCGCGATGCCACCCGCGATCCGGCGCACGCCCTCCTCAAGCGTGTCGCCTACCGCCGGATCGAACCAGCGTGCGGTGCCCAACATGCGCACACATTCGGGAATGATGTTGTAGATCTGTCCGCCGTTGATGCTGCCGATCGTCACCACGCCGCCGTCCATCGGATCGATGGATCTCGACACGATCGTCTGCAGCCCGGTCACGATGTGGCTGGCGACGACGATCGGGTCGATGCCGCGATTCGGGTGGGCGCCATGGGTGCCCTTGCCGGTCACGGTGATCTCGATGTTGGCCACCGCCGCCATCGTTGGGCCGGCCCGCCAATAGAACTGGCCGGCCGGGAAGGAAGGCCAATTGTGCAAGCCGAACACCTGCTGCATCGGGAACCGCTCGAACAACCCCTCCTTGACCATCATTTCGCCCCCGCCCAGGTTCTCCTCGGCCGGCTGGAAGATCACGTAGACGGTGCCGTCGAAATTGCGGGTTTCGGCGAGGTGTCTGGCCGCTCCGAGCAGCATGGTGGTGTGGCCGTCATGGCCGCAGGCGTGCATAACGCCGCGGTTTTGTGAGGCGTACGGCAGGCCGGTCTCCTCTGTGAGGGGGAGCGCGTCCATGTCGGCCCGCAGTCCGATCGCACCGCCCGCGCCCTGGCCGCGGATCACGCCGATGACGCCGGTCCGGGCGAGGCCGGTCACCACCTCGTCCACACCGAAGCTGCGCAGCTTGTCCGCGACGACTTGGCTCGTGCGCCGTTCCTCTAGGGCAAGCTCGGGATGCGCGTGAAGGTCGCGGCGCCACGCGGTCATCTCATCGTGGAAATCCGCGATGCGGTTGATGATCGGCATCGGATCCTCCTTCGCGATCAGGTGTTGTGCGGCCGGGAGAAAGTGCGCGCAAGGCCTTCGGCAAGGGACACGGGTCGCACTCCAAGCTCCGCGATCATGGGGGTGATATCGAACGCCTTGTCCTCGAGCAGTCGCCGGATTTCCGCCGGATGCACGGAAGGCACAAAGGGCACGAGCGTCGTCGCCATAGCGGCCGCTCGGAGCACGGAAGCCGGCACCGAAACGAAGCGCGGTGGGCGAAGCCCGGCGGCGGCGGCCACCGCGCGCACGAACTCGACGTAGGTGACCGGCGCCGGCCCTGCGATGACCATTGCATGCGGCGTCGCGGGAATGTGCGAGAGCGCGGCGAGGATTGCCGCGGTGACGTCGTCCTGGTGGATCGGTTGCACCAGCGCCCGCCCGCGGCCCGGCAACGGCACCAGCGGCAGCCGACGCAGCAAGGCCGCCAGCCGCTGCACGTTATCCTCGCCCTCGGCGCCGTAGATCATCGTCGGGTGCAACATCAGGCCGGGCCGCCCGGACCCGAGAAACGCCGCCTCTCCGGCGAGCACGCCGAGCCCATGCGCGTCCGGCCAGCGGGTGAACTTGCGCGTGCTGCCGAGGAACACGAACGACGCCCCGGCCGGCGCGGCGGCAAGGATTGCGGGGGCGTGCCGGGCATGCGCGCAGGACACCACCCGGACCGCGTCGCCGAGCGCCGCGCGGAGGGCCGGCGGGTCCTGGAGGTCGGCGACCCGGGCCTTTCCTGGCCATTTTGTCCGGTCCCGCACCACGGGCACAAAGGGGACGCCATCCGCAGCGAGCGAGCGGCAGAGCGCCGACCCCGACCGCCCCGAGGCGCCGATCACATGGACGGGGTCAGCCACCCGCCCGAAGTGCCGCGAAGTCGCAGCCTTCGTCGGCCTGCAGCACCTGCTCGGCCACCAGCCGATCCCAGCCGCGCGCCGGGCGCGCGGGAGCACGCCAAGCCGCGCGGCGGCGCGCCAGCACGTCGTCGCCGACCAGCAGGTCGAGCCGCCGATCGCGCACAGAGAGCCGGATGCGGTCGCCGCTTTCCGCCAGGGCCAGCGGCCCGCCGGCGGCGGCTTCGGGGACGACGTGCAGCACGATGGTGCCGAACGCGGTGCCGGACATCCGGCAGTCGCTGATCCGCACCATGTCCTTCACCCCCCCGCGCGCGAGCTTCTGCGGGATCGGCAGGTAACCTGCTTCCGGCATCCCCGCCGGGGTCAGGGGGCCGGCGTTCTTCAGCACCAGGATGTCGTCGGGCGTCACGTCCAGCGCCGGGTCGTCGATGCGGCCGGCGAGGTCGGCGAGGCCGTCGAACACCACCGCCCGGGCCTCCCTCTCGAACAGGGCCGTGGTTGCAGCACTGCGCTTCAGGATCGCACCGCGCGGGGCGAGGCTGCCGAACAGGGCGACAAGGCCGCCAACCGGAGAGACGGGGTCGGTGATGGGGCGGATGTAGCGGCGGTCCACGAAGGCGGGGGCGCGCAGACGGCTTTCGAGCGTTGCGCCGGTGACGTCGCGCGCCTCCAGACGCAGCAGCCCACGCAGCTCCCACAACAGCGCTGGCATCCCTCCGGCGGCATGGAAATCCTCCATGTAGCCGTCGCCGGTGGGCTTGAGGTCGACCAGCACCGGGGTGGCGTCGGACAGCGCGTCGAGGCGGCCGAGGTCCACGCGGATGCCGCGCCGCCCGGCGATCGCGGTCAGGTGGATCAGCGCGTTGGTGGAGCCGCCGAGTGCCAGGAGGACGCGGAGCGCGTTCTCGACGGCGGCTTCGGTGATGATCGCGGACGGCCGCACCGGAGCGTTGATGAGCTGGGTCGCGAGCGTCCCTGCCTCTTCGGCGGCGCGCAGCCGGTCGGCGTGCACGGCCGGGATCGAACCGTGCCCGAGCGGCATCATGCCGAGCGCTTCGGCGAGGCAGGCCATCGTGCTCGCCGTGCCCATCACGCCGCAGGTGCCGGCCGTGGTGGCGAGCCGCCCTTCGATGTCGCCGATCCGTTCTGCCGAAACCGTGCCGGCGCGGGACCGCGCCCAGTAGCGCCGGCAGTCGGTGCAAGCGGAGAGGCGCTCGCCCTGGTACGGCGTCGCCAGCATCGGGCCGGTTACGAGCTGGACGGCGGGGATGTCGGCGGAGGCGGCCGCCATCAACTGCGCCGGTACCGTCTTATCGCAGCCACCTACCAGCACGGCGGCGTCCATCGGCTGCGCGGTGAGCATCGCCTCCGTGTCGAGGGCAGCAAGATTGCGGTAGTGCATAGAGGTCGGGAACAGCGACGGCTCGCAGAGCGAGATGGTCGGGAACGGCATCGGCAGCCCGCCGGCCGCCAGAACGCCGCGCTTCACCGCGTCGATCAACTCGGGAACCGTGCGGTGGCAGTTGTTGTAGGCCGAGGCGGTGTCCACGATGCCAACCACCGGCCGGTCCAGCATGGCCTGCGAGTAGCCCATCGACTTCGCGAACGATCGCCGGAGATAGAGTGCAAACTCCCGGTCGCCGTAGTTGGCGGCATTGCGGGCCAGGCCGTGTTTGGGGTTGTCGGTCATAGCTGGGAGCGTATCGCGACCTTCGCCGCCCGTCGATTAGCCGGTAAGTTAAGACGGGATTGTTGCAAGCATTTACCGAAAGTGCTCAGGTCGGTTCGGACCGATGCCGTGATAGGAGACACCGATGCCGGATGCTCCCACGTCTGATCTGGAAACCTCGCGACGGCCAGCCTGGGCGGGTGATGTGACCCGGGTTCCCTATTGGGTATATCGCGACGCCGATCTGCTGCGGTCCGAGCAGGAACGAATTTTCGAAGGGCCGGTCTGGAACTTTCTCTGCCTCGAGTCGGAGATCGCCGAGCCTGGGGATTGGCGGGCGACTCACGTCGGGCAGATGCCAGTTGTTGTCGCGCGCGATGCGGACGGGTCGATTGCGGCTTTCGAGAATCGCTGCGCCCATCGCGGGGCGCTGATCTGCCTTGACGATGCGGGCCGAGCGGCGAAAGATTTCCAATGCGTCTATCACGCTTGGCGCTACGACCTGCGCGGCAATCTTCGGTCGGTTGCGTTCCAGCGCGGAGTGAATGGTAAGGGCGGGATGCCGGAGGGCTTCCGTCTCGACGCGCACGGGCCGCGCAAGCTGCGGACCACGACCCTGTGCGGGTTGGTGTTCGGCACTTTCGGGGACGACACGCCCGACATCGAGAGCTTCATCGGCGAGGAGGTGCTGCAGTATCTTCGGCGCTCCGTCGCGGGTCGGCGGATCGAGATCATCGGCCGCTTCGTCGAGGTGCTGCCGAACAATTGGAAGATGTACGCCGAGAACGTGCGCGACTCGTATCACGCGAGTCTTCTGCACCTGTTCTTCGCGACATTCAGGATCAATCGGCTGAGCCAGGGCGGTGGCTTGTCCATCAGCCCGAACGGCGGTTGCAGCGCTTCGATCTCCTTGGCGCCAACCGATACCGACGACCGCAACTATGCCGGAGTGCGCTCGGTGGATGATGGTTTCAAGCTGAACGACCCGTGCCTACTCGATGTGGTCGAGGAGCACGGCGACCGCATCCGCAATCAGATCGTTACCGTTTTCCCCAACTTCGTGGTGCAGAAGACGCAGAATGCAATGGCGTTGCGCTTGTTCACGCCGAAAGGCGTGGACCGCACCAACTTGGAGTGGATCTACTTCGGCTACGCCGATGACACGCCCGAGATGCGCAAGCGTCGCTTGCGGCACCTGAACCTCAACGGTCCGGCAGGCTTCGTCTCCATGGAGGATGGCTGCGTCGGCGGCTTCGTCGAGCGAGGCATCGCGACGGCGCCGGACGCCGCCTCCATCGTCGAAATGGGCGGCGCCGGGACCGAAAGCCAGGCGACCCGCGCCACCGAGGCGGCGGTGCGCGGCTTCTGGTCGCTCTGGCGGCGAATGGTCGGCGTATGAACTCCGCGCTCCTGTTGCGGGTCGCGGCGCTGAACGCCGCCTATGCCGCGACGATTGACGACGACCGGCTCGAGGAGTGGCCGGATTTCTTCGTCGAGGACTGCCTTTACAAGATCACCTCGGCTGACAACGAGCGGCGCGGCTACGCGGCCGGCATCGTCTACGCCGATAGCCGCGCGATGCTGCGCGATCGCGTGATCGCGCTGCGGACGGCCAACATCTACGAGCGCCAGGCCTACCGCCACATCATCGGGGCTGCCGGTCATCGGCGTGGCAAATGAGTGACGGGATCGCGGCGGAGACGCCGTTCCTGGTCGCTCGCATCATGCGCGACGGCCGCACCGACCTGTTCGCGACCGGTATCTACCGTGACCGGCTGCGCGAGGACGGCGAGCGGCTGCTGTTGGCCGAGCGCATCGTCGTCTGCGATAGCGGGCACTTCGACACCTTGCTGGCAATCCCGCTCTGACGGCCAGCCAATTACTGGACTGAATGGAGGCGGGGCGCTGACCGTGTGTGGTAGAATGATACCACATGCGCTGACCGCTTGACCTTGCATGGCTTTCTCACCATAACGCGCCCTGTTTCCGAAGGATCGCGTCATGTTGAAGACCACCCTCTCGCTGAAGCCGGCGGAGGTGACGAAGCAGTGGGTGCTGATCGACGCCGAAGGCGTGGTGCTCGGGCGGCTGGCGGCACTCGTCGCCAACCGGCTGCGCGGCAAGCACAAGCCGCAGTTCACCCCGCACGTCGATTGCGGCGATAATGTCGTGGTGGTCAACGCGGCGAAGGTGCGCGTAACCGGCAACAAGGCGGAGCAGTCGATCTTCTACTATCACACCGGCTATCCGGGCGGCATCAAGGGCCGCAGCATCCGGCAGATTCTTGAAAGCAAACACCCCGAGCGCGTGGTGGAGAAGGCGGTGGAGCGCATGATTACGCGCGGCCCGTTGCAGCGTCGGCAGATGAAGCACCTCCATGTGTATGGCGGAGCCGATCATCCCCACGCGGGCCAGCAGCCGAAGCCGCTCGATCTCGCGGCACTCAATCCGAAGAACAAGAGGATCTGACGGTCATGTCGGGAACACGGACCGGCACGCTCGCCGACCTCAAGGATCTTGCGGTTGCCACCGCGGCGGCGACCAACCCAGATGCGCCCGTCCGGCGCGAGCCGAAGCGCGACGCGCTCGGTCGGAGCTACGCCACCGGCCGCCGCAAGAACGCCTCGGCCCGCGTCTGGGTTAAACCCGGCAAGGGCGACATCACCGTCAACGGCAAGCGCGTCACCCAGTATTTCGCGCGCCCGGTGCTGCGGATGCTTATCACCCAGCCGTTCCTGGTGGCCGATCGTTACAACCAGTTCGACGTGTTCTGCACCGTGAGCGGCGGCGGGCTGTCGGGCCAGGCCGGCGCGGTGCGGCACGGCATCAGCCGCGCGCTGACCAACTACGAGCCCGAGTTGCGCCCAATCCTCAAGGTGGCCGGCTTCCTGACCCGCGACCCGCGCGTGGTCGAGCGGAAGAAATATGGTCGCGCCAAGGCTCGCCGGAGCTTCCAGTTCAGCAAACGCTAGCGTCCTCCCTGGACGTTTCGGCCGGGCGGGCCCGCCTGAACGGCCTTTTCGTTTGGCGCGCGCCGCGATGGCGAGGCGCGGTTTGACCCGTTCCCGGCCTGAGGGAGTAATGTCGGGGCGCGGGGCGGGAGTGGGCTACATGGCGGCTCGGGTGTTCATCGACGGCGAGGCGGGCACGACGGGCCTCGGCATCCGCGAGCGCTTGCGGGCGGTGCCGGACATCGAGCTTCTCAGTCTGCCCGACGACCGGCGCAAGGACGCCGCCGCACGGCAAGCGCTGATGGCCGAAGTGGACCTCACTGTGCTCTGCCTGCCCGACGACGCGGCGACGGAAAGCGCCCGGCTCGCCGACGAACTCGGCGCGCGCGGCCCCCGCTTGCTGGACGCGAGCACCGCGCATCGCGTGCACCCGGATTGGACCTATGGGTTTGCCGAGCTGGAGCCGGGCCAGGACGGGCGGATCGCGGCGTCGCGCCGCGTTGCGAATCCCGGCTGCTATCCGACGGGCGCGATCGCGCTGATCCGGCCGCTGGTGGACGCCGGACTGCTGCCGCCTGACTACCCGCTGACGATCAACGCTGTGAGCGGCTACTCGGGCGGCGGGCGCTCCCTGATCGAGGCGCACGAGCAGCAAGGCGAGCCGGCGTTCGAGCTTTACGCGCTCGGCCTTGAGCACAAGCACGTGCCCGAGACGCAGCGTTACGGCCGGCTGACGAGGCGGCCGATCTTCGTGCCGTCCGTTGGGCATTTCCGGCAGGGGATGCTGGTCTCGATCCCGCTGCACCTGGACGCGCTGCCGGGCGTGCCGACGGGTGCCGACCTCGTCGCCGTGCTGGCCGCGCGGTATCGAGGGTGCGCGGGCATAACGACCCCGCCGGCCGAAGCGGCGGGCAAGCTAGAGCCGGAAGCGCTGAACGACACGGACGCGATGGAGCTTCGCGTGTTCGCCAACGAGAGGCACCGCCATGCCGTGCTGGTCGCCCGGCTCGACAATCTCGGCAAGGGGGCCTCGGGTGCCGCCGTCCAGAACATCCGCCTGATGCTCGGCCTCACCACCGCGTGCGCGCCCGCAAAGGAGCCGGTCCATGCCTGACATGCCCATCCCCGCCGGCACCGGCCCGCTGTACGCGCTGGACGGCGTGGCGCCCACCGTCGACCCGTCCGCCTGGGTCGCGCCGACCGCGGCCGTGATCGGCAATGTCGAGATCGGGCCTCGATCCGGCATCTGGTTCCACTGCGTGCTGCGCGGCGACACCAACCTGATCCGCATCGGTGCCCGGGTGAACGTCCAGGACGGGACGATCCTGCACGTCAACAGCGGCCGGTTCGCCACCATCCTCGAGGATGATGTGACGGTTGGTCACGCCTGCATCATTCACGCCTGCACCCTCAAGCAGCGGGCCTTTGTCGGCATGGGGGCGACGGTGCTGGATGGGGCGGTGATCGAGGAAGGCGGGATGCTGGCCGCCGGCGCCTTGCTCACGCCCAACAAGGTGATCGGCCCGAACGAGCTGTGGAGCGGCTCGCCGGCCAAGCTGTGGCGGGTGATGTCGGCCGAGGAGCGCGCCGGCTTCGACCAGACCGCCGTGCACTACGCCGAGCTTGCGGGCCGCTTCAAGGCGGGGCTGCGCAGCGCCGGCTAAGCCGGGGCAGAGCCGGGCCGAGCCCCGGCGTCAACCGCTTGTTCACTCAGGCGCCCGAACTTCCTGGCTTCGCAGGAGGGTCCGGTGCGGCAGGCTTCATGGCTGTTCTTTCCCGACTACCGTTTGAGCGACCCGTATCAGGCCTTGCTTTCCGACGCGCTGGCGCCGGTGGTGGAATCGCGCGCGGGCAGCGTCACGGACGCGCTCGAAGCCTCGGCCGAACGCGACGTGGTGTTTCACCTACACTGGGAGGACGCGGTGTACGCGGGCGCGTCGAGCCAGGGCGAGGCGCGCGAGCGGATCGGCGGCTTCCTCGCCGAGCTCGCCGCCTTGCGCGCCTGTGGCGGCCGGGTGGTTTGGACGCGGCACAACGCCGCCCCGCACGACGATCGCTTCCCTGCGGCCTCACTCGAACTCCGGCAGGGCTTGGCGGCGGAGGCCGACCTGCTGCACGTTCACGGCGAGACGGGTGCCGCGCTCATGCGCGCGGATGGGGGGGCGGCCGAGCGGATCCTGATATTGCGCAATCCTGACATCGCGCCCGGCTACCCCGACGACATCACGGACGAAGCCGCTCGCCGCTATTTCCACCTGGAAGGGGCGGGGACGGTATTCGCGTTCCTGGGTGCCATGCGGGGCTACAAGGGCCTTGAGACGCTGCTGGCCGCCTTTGCCGACGTGCGGGCCACCGATCCGACGGCGGAACTCCTCATCGGCGGAAGGCAACCGGATAGTCGCGAGGGCCGCTACGTGATGGCCGGGCCCGGCGTGCGCCTGATCCCGCATTTCGTTGATGACGGCGTCGTGCAGTACGTGCTCCGGGCGGCGGATTTTGTCGTCGCACCGTACCGGCGCACGCTGACCTCGGGCGCGGTAGCGCTGGCTCTGGGGTTCGGCCGCCCCGTCATCGTCCCCAATCTGCCGCCGATCCTCGAAGTCGTGCGGCCCGGACGCGAGGCCCTGCTGTATCGTGCCGAGGACGCTACGGACCTTGCGCGCGCCATGCGGGGCGCCTGCGCGCTCGGGCCGGCGGAGCGGCTCGGGATGCGCGAGCAGGCGCTTTGTTCCGCCCGCGCCGTTACCTTCGCCGACCTCGCCCGTGCCCTCTTCGAGCGGGTCGGCCCTCAGCCGTCCGGAACCGTCCCCGGCACGATGCGCTGAGTTGCGAGGTCATTGAGGGACATGCCGCCATGCGGGAGTTGCAGCGCCGCATCGGGTTTCCGGGACTGGTAAGCGTCCGGGGGGCTTGTTCGTGAGCGCGGCGGATGCGCCGGGTTCCGGCGGGCGCTTGCGCGGCAAGGTCGCGCTGGTGACGGGTGCGGCGCGCGGGATCGGCCGAGCCGCGGCCGTGGCGTTGGCTCGGGAGGGCGCGGATGTGATCGGCGCTGACATTGCCGGACCGGTGAGCGCCACTCTGGAGGTCGCACCCGCGACGGCGGACGACCTCGAGCGGACGGGGCAGGAGGTGGCGGCAACGGGGCGCCGCTGGCGCGCCGTCTCGTTCGACCAGCGCGACATCGCAGCGGTTCGCCGGGCCGCCGAGCAGGTTCGCTCGGCGTTCGGCGGCCTCGACATCGTGTTCGCAAACGCGGGCGTGCAGGCGTTCAAGCCGTTGCTCGAAATGGAGGACGCCGACTGGCAAACGCAGATCGACGTCAATCTGACCGGCACGGCCAACGTGCTCCGGGTTTTCGCGCCGTTGCTCGTCGAGCGTGGCGGCGGGCGGATCATCGTAACGTCCTCAACCCAGGGGCGGCACGGCACGAAAATCGGCGCTGCCTACTCGGCTTCTAAGTGGGGGATTCTGGGCCTAATGAAGTCCGCCGCGCTCGAACTCGGCGTTCACAAGATAACGGTGAACGCTGTCATCCCCGGCCTGATCGACACCCCGCTAACCCGGCACGAGGAGCGCTACGCGCAGTCGCTGCTGGAAGCAGGCAAGGCGCCGACCGGCGACGAGAAGCAGGACGAGGAGGCCGCGCGGCAAGGCCTGATCGCCAAGACGCCGCTCGGCGTCCCCTGGCTGGACCCGGAGGATGTGGCGCCCGCCGTGGTGTTCCTCGCCTCCGACGAGGCCCGAATGGTTACGGGCGCCAGCTATGAAGTGACCGGCGGCGATAGCGCTCGCCTCCCTTGACCTCGCTCCCTTCGCCGGCTCCCCGGGATGGCTAAGATTGGTCATGGAACATCCCCGAACGCCCAGGGTGTGGGCAGTTCGTTGCACTGCGCGAGGGTTGACGGGCGTTCCCGGATGCCGCACCCCGGGCAGCCAAGGAGAACCGCCAATGCGCTTCGGTCTGCTTTACGAGTTGCAGCTTCCGCGCCCCTGGGACGAACGGGCCGAGCATCGCATGATCCACGAGGCGCTGGCGGAGGTGGAGCTCGCCGACCGGCTCGGTTTCGACTGTGTTTGGGCGAACGAGCATCATTTCCTAGAAGAATATTCGCACAGCTCGGCGCCCGAAGTGTTCCTCGCGGCCGCCGCGGCGCGCACGAGCCGGATCCATGTCGGACACGCCGTCGTGCTCTCGCCGCCCGGCTACAATCCGCCGGCGCGGGTCGCCGAGCGGATCGCGACGCTCGATCTTGTGTCCAGCGGCCGGGTCGAGTGGGGCACCGGCGCGTCCTCCTCGCGCGCCGAGCTGGAGGGCTTCGGCATCGACCCCGTCCAGAAAAAGGCGATGTGGGCCGAGGCCACCGAGCAGACCGCCAACATGCTGGCAATGACCCCCTATCCGGGCTTCCAGGGGCAGTTCTTCTCCATGCCGGCACGCAACGTGATCCCGAAGCCCTATCAGAAGCCGCATCCGCCGCTTTGGGTGGCGTGCTCCAACCGCGACACCATCCATACCGCGGCGCGCAACGGCATCGGCGCGCTTGCCTTCGCCTTTGTCGACCCGGCGGAGGCAGCGAAGTGGGCGGGTGAGGACGACGACATCATCAAATCCGAGGAGTGCGTGCCGATCGGGCACAGCGTCAATGCCAACATCGCCATGGCGACCGGCTTTTCGGTGCATCAATCGGAGGCGGAGGCGAGGGCGCGCGGCCAGGAAGGTTTTCAGTATTTCGGTTTCGCGCTCGGACACCACTACGTCTACGGCCAGCACACCCCGGGTGTGACCAAGGTGTGGGATCGCTTCGAGCTTGCCCGCGACGCTTTGCCGGCAACTCAGGGCAACGGGATCGGCACGCCGTCGCAGCTCGTCGACCGCATGCGACAGTACCAGGACGCCGGAGTTGATCAGGTCATCTTTGTTCAGCAGGCCGGGCGTAATCGGCACGAGCACATCATCGACTCGCTCGAACTGTTCGCGGCCGAGGTGATGCCGGAGCTGAAGGCCGATCAAGCCGAACGCGACGCGCGCAAGCAGGCGGAACTGGCGCCTTTCATCGCGGCGGCACTCAAGCGGAAGAAGTGGATGGCCCCGCTCGCGGAGGAGCAGATCCCAAGCATAGCCGCCTACGGCCGCACCGTCGTTGCGGGCGATCCTACCGCCGCCTCGCTCAACGCCCGTCGCGGCGGCGGCATTGAGATCCCGACCGAGGATTTCGCAGAACGGAAACGGGCGGCGGCCGGAGACTAGGCGCCGGGATCGCCCAAGCGGCACGACATTTGCTGCGCTCGCTGAACGGACGCGCAGCAAAAATCGGAGGCGGCGTTGGCAGCGATCCCTGCGGAGCCTTACGGCTTCGAACTGGACCCACCCCGCGCCGCGCTGCTGATGATCGACATGCAGCGCGATTTCCTCGAGCCGGGCGGCTTCGGCGAGATGCTCGGCAACGACGTGTCGCAACTGCGGGGCGCGATCGAGCCCAACCGCAGATTGCTGCAAGCGTGGCGGGATGCCGGGCTCCTCGTCATTCACACGCGCGAAGGTCATCGAGCCGACCTTGCCGACCTGCCGCCCTCGAAGCGGGTCCGCGGCCGCGGCAAGGTGTCAATCGGCGACGCCGGCCCGATGGGGCGCATCCTGGTACGCGGCGAGGCCGGCCACGACATCATTCCCGAGCTGTATCCGGCCGTTGGCGAGCCGGTGATCGACAAGCCGGGCAAGGGCGCGTTCTTCGCCACCGACCTGCAAGCGATCCTGCTGCACCGAGGCATTAGCCAGCTCGTGGTCACGGGCGTCACTACGGAGGTATGCGTCAACACCACCGTGCGCGAGGCAAACGATCGCGGCTACGACTGCCTGGTCCTGGCAGACTGCGTGGCATCCTACTTCCCCGAGTTCCAGACGGCCGCCCTGAAGATGATCGCGGCCCAAGGCGGCATCTTCGGCTGGGTCAGCCGGTCCGCCGACGTGATCGCAGCCCTGGAGCCCGCCGGCGCGGGCCGCGTGCTCGAGAGCGTCGAGCGATGAGCGGCGTGGGGACGGCGGCACGCGGCCCGAAGCTGTGGGTGCCGGGCGACTGGAACGCGCTGTTCGGCTTCGGCACCAACATCCTGGTCAACGTGCTGGTGCTGACTGGTCTGCTGCGCTTCGTGCTCAAGATGCCTGACGAGTTGGTGTTCGGCCGCATCTTGCCGGCACTTGGCCTGATGCTCTGCCTCAGCACCGGCTATTACGCGTTCCTGGCCTATCGCCTCGCGAAGCGGACCGGGCGGGACGACGTCTGCGCGCTGCCGTCGGGCATCAGCGTGCCACACATGTTCGTCGTCACGTTCGTCGTCATGCTGCCGATCCTGCTCGCGACCCACGACCCGGTGCAGGCCTGGGAAGCCGGGCTGACCTGGGTGTTCGTGCAGAGCTTCGTGCTGATGATCGGCGGGTTCATCGGCCCGGTGATCCGCCGCATTACGCCGCGCGCCGCCCTGCTCGGCTCCCTGGCCGGCATCTCCATCACGTTCATCTCGATGAGTCCGGCGACGCAGGTGTTCTCGACGCCGGTCATCGGCCTGGTGTGCTTCGCCCTCATCCTGGCGGACTGGTTCGGTGGCGTGCGCTATTTCGGCGGCGTGCCCGGGGGTTTGGTCGCGATCGCCGCCGGAGTGGTGATCGGCTGGGGATCGACCGCGCTCGGCCTCGGATATGGCGGGCTTACGGTTGCGAATGTCGGGGCGTCCTTCGCCCATTTCGGCTTCGCGGTACCGCTGCCGGCTGTCGGGCACGTGTTCGGCGGGTTCAAGTTCCTCGGCGTGATCCTCGTGACTGCGATCCCGTTCGGCATCTACGACCTCATCGAGGCGCTCGACAACGTGGAGAGTGCGGCTGCGGCGGGCGACAGCTTCCCGACCACGCGCGTGCTGACAGCGGACGGGGTGATAAGCCTGATCGGCTGCCTGCTCGGCAACCCGTTCATCAACGCGGTCTACATCGGCCATCCCGGCTGGAAGGCGATGGGCGGGCGGATCGGCTATTCGGCCGCGACCGGCGTCGTGGTGCTCGTGCTGACGTGGCTAGGCATCATCGCGCTCCTGATGGCGGTGGTCCCGGTGGTCGCGATCCTGCCGATCCTGCTCTACATCGGCATGCTGATCGGCTCGCAGGCGTTTCAGGAAACCCCGCACCGGCATGCGCCGGCGATCGTTTTGGCGCTGCTGCCGCAGATCGCCGCCTGGGGCAAGACGCAGATCGACAACGCGCTCGGTGCCGCCGGAACCAGTGCGGAGGCGATCGGAACGGCCAAGCTGGCGCAAGTCGGGGTGCTGTATCATGGGCTGCAGACCCTCGGCGGCGGCGCAACACTCGCGGGTATCATCCTCGGCGCCACGACAGTGTTCGTCATCGACCGGGAATTCGGCAAAGCGGCCGCATTCGCGCTCGCCGGCGCGGTGCTGACCTTCTTCGGGTTCATCCATGGCGAGGCGATCGGTTGGGCCCGGACCCCCGAAGTCGCGGTGGCTTACGCGGGCGTTGCGGCAATCCTGTTCGCCTGCGCGAAATACGCCGTGCTGAAGCCGCTGCCGATCTCCTTGCACTCACCGGACGGGGCTGTGGCGACGAGCGAGGCCGCGTGACGCCAGCGGAGTGCGTAGAGCGGGCCATCGCTGCGGATCGGGCGCACGACGACCCGGCAATCTGGATCACGCGCGTCCCGGACGAGGCTCTGCGCGAGCGCGCCCGGGCGCTGGAAGCGGAGGGGCAGCGGGACCGCCCGCTCTGGGGCGTGCCGGTCGCTATCAAGGACAATATCGACGTCGAGGGCCTGCCGACGACGGCGGCGTGCCCTGGTTTCACGTACCGCCCGGCACGGGACGCCGACCTGCGTGCGCAAGCTGCGCGACGCCGGCGCGATCGTGATGGGGAAGACCAATCTCGACCAGTTCGCGACCGGGCTGGTGGGGACGCGAACCCCGTACGGCACGCCGCGCAACGTGTTCGATGCCGCCCGCGTGCCGGGCGGATCGTCCTCCGGCTCGGCGGCGGCGGTGGCGGCGGGGATCGTGCCGCTGGCGCTCGGCACCGACACGGCGGGATCGGGCCGCGTCCCCGCAGCGTTCGGCCACATCGTCGGCCTCAAGCCGACGGTCGGCAGCATATCGGCGGCCGGCGTCGTGCCGGCCTGCCGGTCGATCGACACCGTCGCCGTGTTCGCTCGCAGCGTGGATGAGGGATTGGCGCTCGCCCGCGTCGTCGCGGGGCCCGATGCGTCCGATCCCTACAGCCGAGCGGCGCCCGCCCGGCATCTTGCTCGCGCTGCACTGCCGCCTGCTGTCCGGTTGGCGCGCGTGGATGGGAGCGGGATGGGGGCGGACCAAGCGCGGCTGTACGGCGTCGCGGCGGAGCTGTTCGCAGGCGAGACGCTCGATATCGGTCCGTTTCTCGGCATCGCTCGCCTGCTCTATGAGGGTCCGTGGGTCGCCGAGCGGACCGCGGCGCTGCGCGACGTGGTGACGCGGAACCCGGAGATGCTGCACCCAGTCACGCGCGCGATTCTCGAGACCGGCTTCAAGCGGCTTACCGTCGATGCGTTCGACGCCTTTCACGCGCTCGCGCAGGCTCGTCGGGACGCGGCGGCGTTGTTCGCCCGATGCGACGCCCTGCTGCTGCCGACGACCTTGCCGGCGCCGAGCCTGGCCGAGGTCGAGGCGGACCCCATCGGACCGAACGCGGCCCTCGGCACCTGGACCAACTTCGTCAACCTCTGCGATCTCGCCGCGATCGCGGTGCCGTGCGGGTTCCTGCCGGACGGGCGGCCGGTGGGCGTCACCGTGGTCGGACCGGCCTGGTCGGACGGACGGATCGCCGCCATCGCGGATACGATCCACCGCGCCTGCGCGCCGCATTCGGGGGCTGCGCGGGCCGCCTTGCCGGAATCCGCGCCGCCCGACGCGGCGGGACCGGGTGAGACGGCGCTGTTCTGCGTAGGCGGGCATATGTCCGGTCTGCCGCTCAATGGCCAGATTACCGCCCTTGGCGGCCGGCTGCTCCGCGTGGCCAGCACCGCTCCGTGTTACGCGCTGCATCTGCTTGGCGATCGACCGGGTATGGTTCGGCGCGCGACGGGAGGAGCCGCGATTAGCGGGGAAGTTTGGGTGCTTCCGACGTCCGCGGTGGGAGCGCTGCTGGCGAAGGTTCCACCGCCGCTCGGTTTCGGCACGGTCAACCCTCGACGATGGCCCGTGCCTCGGGTTCCTGGCGGAAGCGGCGGCGGTCGCGTCCGCGCCCGACATAACCGCTGGCGGGGGTTGGCGCGGCTATCTCGCCACCTGGACCGAACCGGCTGACTGAACAGCGCGGCCGCGCCGTCTAAGGAGTGACGACCGTGTCCGATGCTCGCATTGATCTCAATCCCGCCCAGCGTCTCGCGGCCCAGCCGGGGAAGGGTCACAACCGCTGGCATCCGGATATCGAGCCCGCGTTGCGGGTGGCTCCAGGCGTAAGGGTCGAGCTCGGCACGATCGACGGGTTGGACGGCCAGGTGACGCCCGCGACCCAGGCTGCCGACTTGCTGAAAGTGGACATGGGCCGCATCCACCCGCTGACCGGCCCCGTCTATGTCGAAGGCGCCGAGCCAGGGGACCTGCTCGCGGTGCGGATCGAGGCGATCGACACGGCCCCGCGCGGCTTCACGATCATCATGCCCGGCTTCGGTTTCCTCCGTGAGTATTTCCCGCATCCGCACATCGTGCATTGGGAAATGGCCGGGGGGTTCGCGCGCTCGGCGGACTTGCCGGGTGTTCGCATCCCCGGCGCGCCGTTCATGGGCGTGATGGGGCTCGCCCCGTCGCACGAGCTGCTCGCGCGGATCAACGACCGAGAGGCCGAGCTGCTGCGGCGCGGTGGCGCGGTGCTTCCGCCGGAGCCCGCGTCGGCGTATCCGGCCGACGGGTCGATCGCCGCACAGGCCATGCGCACCATTGCGCCGCACGAGACCGGCGGCAACATGGACATCAAGCAGCTCACGGCGGGCTCGACGCTGTACCTGCCTGTCTACCAGCCGGGCGGGCTGTTCTCGGTCGGGGACGCGCATTTCGCGCAAGGGGACGGCGAGTTCTGCGGCACGGCCGTCGAGACGAGTGCGGTGTTCGCGGCTCGCTTCGAGGTCATGAAAGGCGAGGCGCAGCGGCGCCGCCAGAAGGACCCGTCCTTCGAACACCCCGGATACTTCACGCGGCCCGAGATGGCGGCACCGCGCCGGTTCTATGCCACCACCGGCATCCCCGTAACGCGCGACGGAGAACGCAACGAATCCGAGGATCTCACGCTCGCCGCGCGCAACGCGCTGCTCAACATGATCGAATATCTCGTGGACACGCGCGGTCTGTCCGACGCGCAGGCGTACCTGTCTCGCGAGCGTCGCCGTGGATCTCAAGGTGAGCCAGGTCGTGGACGTGCCGAACCTGATCGTCTCGGCGTTCCTGCCGCTCGACGTCTTCGAGTGAGCGGGTGGCCCTAAGCCCTGAACTTTTGGGTTTGGGAGCATCCTCGACTATTTCGGCTCCGACAATTGGCTCTAGACCCCATTCGGCCGCACAGCGATCGCGCAATGCGCGCAGGCGCCGCTTGCGCGCCAGCGCCGTCGACGCGAGTGCGAGCCTGTACGACGACCGGGACCAGCTCGGTCAACAGCCATCCGACCCCGGCCGCCACCCAGGCGATGGCCAGGTTCCGAGGGTCGAATGCCAGCGAGAACGCCGCACCGATTGTTTGCCCCGCGTCCCAAAGTGAGATCGTCGGAAAAACCGCGCCGCTCGCGCCAAACAGGAGCATGGTGCGCGCAACCGGTCGGCCCGGTTTGCCCTCAAAAGCCAAGGTGGCGAGTGCGGGTGCCAGGAGCCACGCCAACAGGAACGCCGTGGCTGGGGCGCAGGCGACGAGCCCGCCGCAAACGAGGCCCTGCAGCCAGACGAGCGAGCGCGCCGCGCGCGGTGGCGCTTCGGCCGGATTGGCGGTTGCTGCCTTGGCGGGTGCCGCCTTGGGTGCCTTGCGGGCCAAGAGTTAGCCGAACGCAGCGACCGCGAGCGTGCCGACCAGCGCCGCCAGGCCCACGCCGGCCGCCAACTCTTGCCCGAGCCGTCGGGCGAGTTCCGTTTGCTCGGCGTGCTGGGCCTCGAGCCGTTCGAGCTCGGCATTGGTGGCGGCAATGAGTTCGGTGGCGCGCGCCGCGCCGTCGGCGTCGACCGCGCGTGCCGCCTCATCCTCAATCAATGCCAGCATCGAGCCGAGTTGGCCGGTTTCCGCCCTAGCTTTCAGTTCGGCTTCCAACTGCTGACGGCGTGCCTTGTTATGCCAGGTAGCCAGCAGCGACCCGGCCTGGCCCGCGAACCAGCGGCCAATGTTGGGCAGGGGAGCGGGGTGGAAGCGGGCTTGCAGTCGGGCCAGCATCCGCAATTGCGCGATGACCGTGCCAGGCCCGTCCACCAGAACGGCCGCTTCGACCGGCTGCTCGGTTCTGACGGCGGCGAACGCCGCGATGTGACGATCCACGAGACGGGTTTGCCCGCGAACATCTCCCGCGAGGGCTTCGATCGCCAGCACCAACTCGGCCACGCGTACCGCGCAGCGTCCGGCCAGTGCTGGGCTGTCGCAAGGCAGCAAGGGGTTCAGCATATAGAGCAGGCACAGAGCACCATCCTGCCGGGCCCGCAGGGTAGCCCGATGCAGCCGGGCATCCGTCCGAAGCAAGGCAAGCTCGCATCGCTCCTCCCGTTCGTTGCCCCAGGAGCGCAGGGCCTCGGCTTCGACGATTGCTTCCAATGCGCCAGCCTGTCCCGCGGGGTCGCCCTGCGCCGCCGCAAGAGCGGGGCCAAGGCCGTCGGGCCAGATCGGGATCCCAGGCCAACACAGGGGTGCGAGCGGGTCGAGGATGCTCGTGGCCTGCACGATCAACGTGGGGGCGGTGCCGGTATCGCCGCTTCTTTGATCGGCACGCGCCGCCGCGACGCGATCGGCGATCCGCGCGGCAACGGCGGGCTCGCCGAGGCTGCGGCGAAGCCAGCGCTCGGCGCTGCCGTCCCGTAGAACGGCAAGGCCCGCGGCGGGGTCGCAGCTGATGGCGAACGAGAGGCTCCGCGCGTCCCAGACGGCTTGGCCGCAAAAGTCGAAGGGGCGCTGGGCGCGTCTGGATTGCCGCGCAGCAACCCGGCGGCTGCGTGCCGCCCCTGGATCGGCCAGCAGCGCAAGCGGCGGCCGGTGTTCCGGGTCCTCGGCCAACATCCCCCGAAGCAGGTCGCCGATCACCCCGCTTAGCCGCTCGTCCCCCGCGAGCGCGCGGAAGCTGCCGAATTCAAGCTTGATGCGGATGATCTCGCGTTCCTCCAGCCCGGCCAAGGGGAGACGGCCGAGGGCGAGCACCAGCATCGTGACACCCAACGCGTAGACATCATCGGCGGCGGTACCCTCGCCTCGCGCGCTCGGTGGGCACATCGCCGCGTAGGGCGGTTCGAACAGCGCGGGCTGCAGGCTGGCCGGCGGCGCGGCCCATGCGGAGCCGAGCACGACAGGTTGTCCCCCGGCGCCCCCGAAGAGGTTGTCGGGCCGGATCGCCCGATGCGTCACGCGACGGTGCTGCAGCCGTTCGAGGGCGCGCACGGCCGGACGCAGCAAGTGCTCGAGCAACTCGGTCTCCGACCACGGCCGAGGTGTCGCGGAGAGCGAAAGCGCTTGCGGCGCTTCTGCGATGACGAAATAGCCTTCTCGACCGCTGGGAGGCGTCGCGGGTCCGTGTGCGAGCGGTGAAGAGTACGCCCTCGACGGGATTGCCGATCAGCATGGAAAGGGCGTGGGCGCGCGCGGGCTGCCCCGGCCGGGTCTCGAGCGCCATGAACCCGCCACGGCCGCGGCGATCGCGAGCGGTGAAGCAGGACAGCCCGCCACCGGCGCCGGCCAGTGGAAGCGCGAAGTCTATCGTGTACTCGCCGTCGATCAGGGTTTTGGTGTCGAGAACAGGAGACATCTGCGCCGATGTTGCGGACCGGCGCCGATCGTCGGCGCAAAAGATTGACGAACGGAAAAAGGCCGACGTCAGCCCTCGAAGGGGTCGCGCACCAAAATCGTGTCGTCGCGCTCGGGGCTGGTCGAGAGCAGGATAACCGGGGCCTCCACGAGCTCCTCGATGCGCCGGACGTACTTGACCGCGGAAGCCGGCAAATCGGCCCACGAGCGCGCGCCGCGCGTCGACCCGGCCCAGCCCTCGAGCGTTTCGTATTCCGGTTCAGCCTGCGCCTGAGCGCCGGGGGAAGCAGGGAGGCGCCGGTGAGAGGTGCCGCCGATCCGGTATCCGGTGCAGATCCTGAGCTCCGGCAAACCGTCGAGCACGTCGAGTTTGGTCAGCGCGAGACCTCCGACCCCGCCCACCTTCACCGCTTGGCGTACGAGGACGGCGTCGAACCAACCGCACCGGCGGGGACGGCCGGTGACAACGCCGAACTCGCGGCCGCGCTCGCCGAGAAGGGCACCCGTCGCGTCGGTGAGCTCGGTCGGGAACGGGCCGGAGCCGACCCGTGTGGTGTACGCCTTGGCGATCCCGAGCACCGTGCCGACGGCGGCGGGGCCGAGGCCGCTGCCGGCTGCCGCCGTTGCGGCCACCGTGTTGCTGCTGGTGACGAACGGGTAGGTGCCATGGTCGACGTCGAGCATCACCGCCTGCGCGCCCTCGAACAAGATCCGCGTCCCGGCCCGCCTGGCCTCGTCCAATCGCTCCCAAACCGGCTCCGCATACGGAAGGATGCGCGGCGCGAGCGCCATCAGCTGCTCCAGGAGCATCGCTTTGTCGAAGGTTGGGGCACCGAGCCCGCGCAGCAGCGTGTTATGATGCAGCAACAGCTCGTCGAGCTTCTCCGAGACGGTCCGGGGTTCGGCAAGGTCGGCCACCCGGATCGGCCCGGCGCGCGACCTTGTCCTCGTAGGCTGGCCCGATGCCGCGACCCGTGGTGCCGATCCGCCGTCGCCGCGAGCAGTCTCCCGCGCGCGGTCGAGCGCCCCGTGCAAAGGTAGGATCAGCGGCGCGTTGTCCGCGACCCGCAACGTCTCCGGAGAGACCGGCAACCCTTGCGCGCGCACCCGGTCGATCTCGGCCAGCAGCGCCTCCGGATCGATCACCACCCCGTTGCCGATGATGCCGAGTTTGCCGCGCACGAGACCGCTGGGCAGCAGCGAAAGCTTGTAGGTCTGACTGCCGACCACCAGCGTGTGGCCGGCGTTGTGACCGCCCTGGAACCGCACCACGATCTCCGCGCGGCTCGCGAGCCAGTCCACCACCTTGCCCTTGCCCTCGTCGCCCCACTGGGCGCCGATCACCGTTACGTTCGCCATGGCTCAGCTCTCGGTTTTTGGGGCGTTGCCGGCTTGCAGGGCGACGAGGCCGTTGGGCAGCAAGAGGTGCGAGCAATGCAGGCGGCGGGCTTCCGAGGCCGGATCGGGATGCGTTGCGAGGGCCGCGACCGTCGCGAAGCCCTCGGACCGGAGCGAGGCCGCGTGCGTCGGCTCGGCGCCTGGCGGGAGGAATACACGCGGGCGGATGCGGGGAGGGGGTGCTGTTCGAAGGATCGCATCGGGGAACAGCGTCAGTCCGGTCGCCGGCTCTGCTTCGCCGCACACATAGCGTCCGCCGCGACCGAGTTCCTCGCGACGCCCCGGCGCGTATACCGTCACGCAGATGCCGGTGTGATAGCGAAAGCCACGAAACTCCAACGGGTCCACGGTCAGTCGCAGCTCCGGGCGCGCTCGCGGATGGCGGCCACGGTTTCGGCAATGCGGCTTGCGATGGCGCGCGCGGACGGGGGAAGGTCGGCAGCTCCCAGCGCTTCGAGCGCCCCGTCGGCCGAACCCGCCGCGCGCAGCAGTTCGGTCAGCACGTCGGCGAGCGGCCCGCCAAAACGGTTGACCGCCGCGACGTCCTTGCGGTCGAGTCCCTTGGCCAGCGCCGCGCGTTGTTCCCCCACGATACCCGCGTCGTCGAGAAGGGCGGGGAGAGCGTGGGGAGCGTGAGGTCGAAGCTCGGGCGCCCAAGCCCGACGGCGGCCAGCGCCTCGGCTCCGACCAGCACCATCTCGGCATCCGCGTGGGGTCCGTCGAAGCCGATCAGCTCGATGCCGGCCTGCGCGACCTGGCGATCCGGATCGAGCTGGCTGCCGCGCATCCTCAAACACTGGCCGGCATAGGACAGGCGCAGCGGCCGCGGTGCCCCGGCCAGTCGGGTCGTGGCGATCCGCGCGACTTGCGGCGTCGTATCGGCGCGAAGCCCCATCATGCGCTGGCTGTCGGGGTCCATCAGCCGGAACGTCTGCTCCGACACCGCGGCGCCAGAGCCAGCAAGCAGGCTATCCTCGAACTCGAGCAGCGGGGGTTTCACCCGCTGATAGCCGTGTGCCGCAAACACGCCCATCAAAGCCTCGACTGCCCGGGCCTCGGCCTCGGCATCGGGGGGCAACAGGTCGCGCAATCCGGCCGGCAGAAGGGCCGGGTTCGGGGGCAGGGCGTCGCTCATGTCGGTCCGGGGCTATAGCATCGGGCTTGCACACCGGAAAGCGAGCAACCCGATAGCATCTCGCCCTGCCCGCTAAGCTGGTCTATTGCGGCGCTTCGGTTCGGAGGTGTTCCATGTTTCGTCGGATATTGCCCTACGTTGTTTCACTTGCCGGCTTGACGCTCGCAGGGCCGGTGCGGGCCGAGGACCCGGTTCAGACCGTCGACGCCTTGAACAAGGTGTCCGGCGTGCACCAGGGCTTTCGCGCCAATCACGCCAAGGGCGTGGTAGTCGAGGGCAGCTTCAAGGCTACTCCGCAAGCCGCAGAGCTAAGCCGCGCGACGCTGTTCTCCGGCAAGACCATTCCGGTCACGGTGCGGTTCTCGGACTCGACCGGACTACCCGACCTGCCCGATGGGTCGAACGAGGCGAATCCGCACGGCATGGCGATCAAGTATCACCTGCCCGACGGCAGCGACACCGACATGGTGATCAACTCGCTCAAGTTCTTCCCGGTCGCCACCGGGCAGGAGTTTCAGGACCTGCTGTTGGCGATCGCCGACAGCCCGCCGCAAGCGCCGAAGCCAACCAAGCTCGATCAGTTCGCCGCGGCCCACCCAGCGCTGGGACCGGCCCTTGCCAGCGTCCAAACACCCGCCAGCTTCGCGAACGAGCAATACAACGGGCTGGACGCCTTCGTGTTCGTCGACAAAGCGGGCAAGCGGCAGGCGGTGCGTTACATAATGGTTCCGGAGCAGTTGCTCTATCTGAAGCCCGCGGACGCCGCGAAGCGTGCGCCCGACTTCCTGATCGACGAGCTGCCCGCCCGGTTACAAAGGGAAAAGGTTACCTTTCATCTGAAAGCACAGCTTGCGGAAGCCGGGGACCAGACCAAGGATCCGTCGAAACCTTGGCCGGCCGACCGCAAAGTGGTGGACCTCGGTGTGCTTACGATCGATCACGCGGTGCCGGACAGCCTGGAGGCGCAGAAGAAGCTGCTGTTCGTGCCCGGTCTGCTGACGGACGGCATCGAAGCGTCGGACGACCCGCTGATCGACTTTGCGCAATGGCGCCTACGCCGTCTCGTTCTCCCGCCGCAACCCCTGAGCATGCGATCACGGCCGGGAGCACCCGGCCGTGATCTGTCAGTCGCAGTCTCGCCCGTCTGCTACGCGGCCGCATACCTGTGCTGCTGCGCTCCGTTTGGCGCCTCGGCCTGCGCGTAACCGCGGCCGTAATCCGTCTGGTCACGGGTGCCTTCCGTTTGAGCGTAGCCTCGACCGTACGTGGTCTGATCGCGAGGCCCTTCAGCCTGGGCAAGCGCCTGGGCCCGCTGCGGGGCGCTGATCTGGTGGAGGCTCATCTCGCCCTGGTGCCGGGCGACCTCGTCCGCCACGGCAAGGCTCTGCAAGCTAAGAAAGCCAAGGGCGGCTGCCACAATGATTGCTGTTCGCATGGTTCGTCTCCTGTCCGCTGCGCGGACGCTCGTCGGACCGGCCGTTGCCGCAGAGCGGAGAGATCGGTGGCTCTTGCCGTCCGCCGGGGAACGTCGTGCTGCGGAGCGGCAGATGCCATTGATGAAGATTGCGAAATGGATATGCGCTGCCGCATAGCGGCCACAATTCAACCGAACGAACGCGCTGCAAGCACCTTGCGTGCCGCCCGCACCAGCGGGATCTCGACCCGCCGGTGCAGCCATACGGCAAGCAGGCCAGAGAGCGCGATCGCGGCCACAATATAGGAAACGATGCCGGCGGGGCCCCCGGGCCCGATCCGCGACCATACTTCGCGCAAGCCGCGCATCGGATATGGATGCACCAGGTAAAGGGCATAGGAGGCGTCGCCGAGGAGCAGCGCCGCCCGCGAGAGCGCCGAGCCGCCGGACCAGGCCGGCCCAAGGGCCGCGCTGGCTACGAGGCAGGCAGCGGGCAGCCCGTAGCTGAACGCGCGGCGCTGCGTGTCGTCGACCCCGATCGCCGCGAGGGCGGCGATGCCCACGCCGAGCAGAAAGAACCGCCAAGCGCGCGAAAGCCTGATCCCCTCGGTTCGCAGCGTCCCGAGCGGCCACCCCGTAGCCGAACTCGACGACGATCGGATCGGTCCAGAAGCCGATCTGCGACTGGGTGGGACGCCAGATCTGGCCGGCGGCCGCGAGTCCGATGATGACCGCAATCACCCCGGCGCTACCAGCTCGGCGCGTCATCAACAGGAACGGCGCGAACAGGGCGTAGAACAGCATCTCGTAGTTCAGCGTCCAGCCGAGGCGGAACAACGGCTGCATCGCCCCGTCCTGACGCGGCCAGGGCACGAACAGGTAGCTCGCCACGACCGCGGGCCACCCGCCGCTGATCGGATCGTTGAGCAGCCGCGGCGCCGCAAACGCCACCGCGAGGGTCGCGGTCGTGAACAGCCAATACAGCGGCACCACGCGGGCGACGCGGCGCGCCAGGAACGACCGCACCGCGCCGGGGCGCCCGAACATGACGGCGGAGCTGTAGGCCATCACGAACCCGGAGATGACGAAGAACACGTCCACCCCGGCTTCCCAGGGCAGGGCGCGCAGCCACGGCCAGGGGCTCTGGCCTGGCCGCCCAACGAAGGCGCCGGCCGCCTGCTCGATATGCAGGAACGCGACGGACAGCGCCGCGGCGCCCCGCAGCACCTGGATGCCGCCGATTTCGGCCTGGGCGCTTGCTCCGGCAGGACGCGCGAGTTCGGTCAAAACGCCAGCGGCGTCGCCTGCACCACCAACGGCAAGGTGCGAACCATCGCGAGCACGTCCTCGGCCACCGGCTCGTCGACCGAGACGAGGCAGATCGCGTCGCCGCCGGGTGCGGCGCGGCCGAGATGGAAGGTGGCGATGTTGATACCCGCGCCCGCGAGGGTCGCGCCGAAGCGGCCGATGAAGCCCGGCTTGTCCTGGTTGGTCACGTACAGCATGTGGCGGGCGAAGTCCGCCTCGACCGGGATGCCCTTGACCTCCACCAGTCGCGGTCGCGAGCCCGCGAACAGCGTCCCTGCAACGGAACGTGTCTGCTGGTCGGTCTCCACCGTGACTCGCACCAGGGTCTGATACTCGCTCGGACGGTCATGCACGGTTTCGGCGACGTCGATGCCGTGCTCGCGCGCGGCGACCGGAGCGCTTACCAGGTTCACGCCCTCCAGCACCGGGGCCATGAACCCCGCGAGCACGGCGGCGGACAGCGGCTTGTGGTTGAGTGCCGCCGCGTGACCCTCGTACTCGATCGCGACGCGCCGGATCACGCCCTCGCGTGCTTGGGTGAGCTGCCCCGCGAAGCCGCCGAGCAGCCGGCAGAGCTCCATGTAGGGCTTGAGGCGCGGCGCGTCCTCGGCGGAAACGGCCGGCATGTTGATCGCATTCGTAACGGCGCCCGTGAGCAGGAAATCGCTCATCTGCTCGGCGATCTGCAGCGCCACGTTCTCCTGCGCTTCGGCCGTCGCCGCGCCGAGATGCGGCGTGCAGACGACGTTCTCGAGCCCGAACAACGGGCTGTCGGTCGCCGGCTCGGTTTGGAACACGTCGAGCGCCGCGCCGGCGACGTGGCCGGATTTGATGGCCTCCGCCAGCGCTGCCTCATCGACCAGGCCGCCGCGCGCGCAATTGACGATGCGCACGCCGGGCCGGGTGCGCGCCAGCGCCTCGCGGGAGAGGATGTTCCGCGTGGCGTCCGTAAGCGGCGTGTGCAAGGTGATGATGTCGGCGCGCGCGAGCAGAGCGTCGAGCTCCACCTTCTCGACGCCGAGCTCGGTGGCGCGCTTCTCCGACAGGAACGGGTCGTAGGCCGCCACCCGCATCCGCAGGCCCACCGCGCGATCGGCGACGATGGAACCGATGTTGCCGCAGCCGATCAGCCCCAGCGTCTTGCCGGTCAGCTCGACGCCCATGAACCGGTTCTTCTCCCACGTCCGGCTTTGGTGGAGGCGCTCGCTTCCGGGATCTGCCGCGCGAGCGCGAACATCAGGGCGATCGCGTGCTCGGCGGTGGTGATGGAGTTGCCATGCGGCGTGTTCATCACCACCACACCCCTCGCCGTCGCCGTCTTGAGGTCGACGTTGTCGACGCCGATGCCGGCGCGGCCGACGACCTTGAGGCGGTCGCCGCTTCCAGAAGCTCGCGTGTCACTTTGGTTGCCGAGCGGACCGCGAGCCCATCGTACTCGCCGATGATCGCGCGAAGTTCGGCGGGTTGCAGGCCGGGCTTGACGTCGGCCTCGATGCCGCGCCGCTGGAAGATCTCTACGGCGGCCGGGGACAGCTTGTCGCTGATGAGGACGTTGGGCATCGCGCTCACTCCGCCGCCTGGGCGGGAGCGTGTTGCGCGGCGACGGCGGCGAACGCCCAATCGAGCCAGGGCAACAGCGCCTCGATGTCGGCCGTCTCCACCGTGGCACCTCCCCAGATACGCAAGCCCGGCGGCGCGTCGCGGTAGGCGCCGATATCATAGGCCACGCCTTCCTTTTCGAGCAGCGCGGCCACTTGCTTGGCGGCCTTGGCCTGCGTTCGGCCTGTCCAACGCCGCGAACCAAGGGGCGACGAGCTTGAGGCAGATCGAGGTGGGCGAGCGTGTCGCCGGTTCCTCGCAAGGAAATCGACCGAGGAGGTCCGCGCCACCCAGTCCGCAACGGCGCGGAGGTTGGCCTCCGAACGGGCGACCAACCTCGCAGGCCGCCGACGCTTTCCGCCCAACGGAGCCCATCGAGCGCGTCAGCGACGCAGAGCATGGAGGGCGTGTTGATGGTTTCGCCCTTGAAGATGCCCTCGATCAGCTTGCCGCCGGAGGTGAGGCGGAACATCTTCGGCAGCGGCCAGGCCGGTTTGTGGGTGAGCAGTCGCTCGATCGCCCGCGGCGAAGTGCGAGCATGCCATGCGCCGCCTCACCGCCCAGCACCTTCTGCCAGGACCACGTGACCACATCGAGCTTGTCCCAGGGCAGCGCCATGGCGAACGCGGCCGAGGTCGCGTCGCAGATGGTCAGCCCCGCGCGGTCGCCGGCGATCCAGTCGCCGTCCGGGACGCGGACGCCGGAGGTCGTGCCGTTCCAGGGGAACACGACGTCGTGGGCGAAGTCGACTGCGCCGAGGTCGGGCAGCTGTGCCGTACCGGCGCGCGATCACCCGCGCGTCGGGTAGCTTGAGCTGCTTGACGACATCCGTCGCCCAGCCTTCACCGAAGCTTTCGAAGGCGAGCACGTCCACCGGCGCGGCGCCGAGCAGGGACCAGAGCGCCATCTCGACCGCTCCGGTATCCGAGGCCGGTACGATGCCGATCCGCCAGTCCGCCGGGATGCCGAGAATGGCGCGGGACCGGTCGATCACTTCGGCCAGCTGCGCCTTCGGCCCGGCGGCACGATGCGAGCGGCCGAGCAACGCGCGCTTCGAGTGCTCCAGGCGAAAAGCCGGGGCGCTTGGCGCAGGGGCCGGATGAGAAGCAAGGATTGCCGGACGCAGATCCGGCTTCGCGGCAAGTGCCATGTCGGCTCTCCCTTGCAGAAGAGAAGCGCCCCGGTGGGGGGGCGTGACCCGGCGCGGGAAGTAGTCCGGATGCAGGCCGATGGCAATCACATTCGCTGATGGACGGATTTGGTGCCGTCATCATGTGCCAGTTAGAGCGCGCACCTACGCCTTCTCGAACGGCGGCAGCCGCAGCTTGCTCACATGGTCTGCAACTGGCTGCTGGTCTCGCATGTCTAGCCCGCGCATGTAGCGCTTCTGCCATCGATCGGCCATGTTGGGCGGCGCATCCGGGCCCTTCATCCGCTGCCGGAACTCATCCCTACTCTGCGTCCATGCAAGGTATTGCTCACGCAGGTCCGGATTTTCCGCGATGTCGCGCACCACGGGTCGCATTGAGCTTATCCCCGCACGAGGGATCGGAAAGACGAACGCGATCGGCTCGTCCCGCTCGAACCGCACCGTATAATTCCGGCGCGTGAACTTCCAGTTCATCGTGAAACTGTAAACCGACCAGTCAGTCTCCACGATGCCGGTGAGCGGTTGGATCGCGTCCTTGAAGCGGTTGGGCGATCCGCCGACCCACAGGTTCCAGCCGGGCGGCGTGCGGAACACGCCGGCGATGTGAAATGTAAGCGTGCCGACGCCGAACAGCGACACCGGACGCCCGACGGTCGGTCCAGCATCCAGCTTGATTTGCACGTCCTCCTTGCGGTAGCCGCCGTTCCACGACGCCGAGAACCCGCAATATGAGAGTATTTCCCATCCGTGCGCATTGGCAACGTTCAGCGGCAGGCAGCGCATGGCAAAGCCGTGCGGGCTGGCGGTCATCCAATCTCGCGTCGCTTCAGCCGGTCGGATGCGCGGATCCCAGTCGGGGAACACGTAGCACGTTAACTCGTCCATCATATGTCCTGATACTGTGTAAGTAACGTCGCCCGGATTGAGGGACTTTGACATCCCGCTGCCCTCACATCCGGCTAAGCTCCCGGTTGATGCTCCCTCAAGATGGGCCGGCAGACTACAGCCGTCATCATTATCCTCGGTAGTTCCCTCAAGGACCGGCGGGGTATTGCGAGGCGGGGCGGAATGGCATTAACGGTGGCCGAAGGGGGCGAGCGCACTGATGATCAACAAGTTCGTGCAGTCCATGGCCGAGGCGATGGAGGGCATCAAGGACGGGGCCACCGTGCTGATCGGCGGGTTCGGCTCCGTGGGCCAGCCTAACCAGCTGATCGACGGACTGATCGAGCAAGGGGCCAAGGACCTCACCATCGCGCTAAACAACGCCGGGGTCGGACGGATCGGACGTGGCCCGCCTCATGGACCTCAAGCGGGTGCGCAAGGTGATCTGCTCCTTCCCGCGCAGCTCCGATCCCGTGGTGTTCGAGACGCTGTACAAGGCAGGCGAGATCGAGCTCGAGCTGACCCCGCAGGGCACGCTCGCCGAGCGTATCCGCGCCGCCGGGGCCGGCGTGCCGGCCTTCTACACCGCAACGGCCGTGGGCACGCGCCTCGCCATGGGTAAGGAAACCCGCGAGTTCGACGGCAAGACCTATGTCATGGAGCATGCGCTAAAGGGCGACATCGCCCTGGTCGAAGCGTGGCAGGCGGACCGCTGGGGCAATCTCACGTTCCGGGAGAGCGGGCGGAACTTCAACCCGGTGATGGCAATGGGGGCGACCTTGACCATCGTGCAAACCCAGCACGTCGTCGAGCTAGGCGAGCTGCCGCCCGAGCACGTCATGACGCCCGGCATCTTCGTGGACCGAGTGCTGCACGTGCCTTACGGTGACCCGCCCAGGTTCTGAACAGGACACCTTCCATGCCTGATACCGCCGTCGCCGATTGGAAGCCGTTGAGCCGCCCCGCCATGGCGGCGCGCCTGGCGCACGACATCCCCGAGGGTTGGTGCGTCAATCTCGGGATCGGCATCCCGACCCTGGTCGCCGACCATGTCCCGACGGAGCGCGAGGTGATTTTTCACTCCGAGAACGGGGTGCTCGGCATCGGGCCGCAGCCGCCGGAGGACCAGATTGATCCCTGGCTCATCAACGCCGGCAAGCAATACGTGACACTCCGACAAGGCGCCTCTTTTGTGCATCATGCGGACAGCTTCGCCATGATCCGCGGCGGCCATATCGACCTCTGCGTGCTCGGCGGCTTCGAGGTGGCGGAAAACGGCGATCTCGCCAACTGGGCGACGTCGGAGAACGACACGGCCCCCGCCGTCGGGGGAGCTATGGACCTCGCCGCCGGAGCCAAGCGGCTTTGGGTGCTGATGGAGCACACCACCAAGGACGGCCGTAGCAAGGTGGTGCAGCGATGCACTTATCCGTTGACGGCGGTGGGCGCGGTCAAGCGCGTGTACACGAATTTGGCCGTGCTCGACGTGACGGAACGCGGCTTCGTCGTGCTCGACAAGGCGCCCGGGCTGAGCTTCGACGCGCTTCAGGCCCGCACGGACGCCAAGCTGCTCGGCGGCTAACCGCCCTGACCCCTATCCCGCCGAAGTAGCGGAGGATACGGATGGGAGCCGACGAGCGCGCCGAAAATCTGCGCATGATCCGGGACAGCGCGGCGGGGATCGCGCCTCGGACCGGCGACTTCAAGCGCGTGCGGGCACTCCGCTTCACCGACCCAGGCTTCGACCGCGGCGTATGGCGGGAGATGTGCGACATGGGTTGGGTTGGGCTCCGCGTCCCCGAGTTCGGCTGGCGGCTCGGGGCTTGGAATGGCCGAGTTGTGCGTCCTCTGCGAGGAACTCGGCGCGGGCCTCGTGCCCGAACCGCTGATCCCGGCCGCGATGGCCGCGGGCCTGCTCCCCACCGGGCATCTCGCACCGGTGCTGTCCGGTGATCGGATCGTGATCCCGGCTTGGCAGGAGCGCGCCAACAGCTACGCCGTCGAGGGCGAGACCGAGCTTCGGGGAGGTGCGCTGTACGGGCGCAAGATGTTCGTGCCCATGGCGGCCGGCGCGGATGCGTTCCTCGTTACGGGCCGCGGCCGTCTCGCACTTGTCGCCCGTGACGCGCCCGGACTGACCGTGAACATCGAACGCACCCAGGACGGCGGCAATTTCGGCACGTTGACGATGAACGCCGCTCCCGCCGAGGAAGTCGCGGGCGACGCGGCGGACGCCTTGGACCATGCGACACTGGCGGCGGCCGCCTACCTGCTCGGGGTGATGGACCGCGCCTTCGGCATCACGCTCGACTACCTCAAGACGCGCCAGCAATTCGGCCGGCTGATCGGCAGCTTCCAGTCCCTCCAGCATCGGGCGGCGGACCTCAGGATCCAGGTCGCCCTGGCCCGTGCCAGCGTCGGGGCGGCGGCGGCGGCGCTCGACAATGGGCGGGATGCCGACCTTGCGCCGCGCGGCCGTCTCGCGCGCCAAGGCGCGCGCGTCGGAGGCGGGCATGATCGTCACCCGGCAATGCATCCAGCTACACGGCGGGATCGGCTACACCGACGAGTACAATATCGGGCTTTTCCTGCGCAAGGCGATGGTGCTGTGCAACCTCTATGGATCGGCGGCGCTGCATCGCGCACGTTTCGCCGCAGCCTCCCCGGAGCAGGACGATGAATGAACTCGAGCCCGATCCCGACGCCGGAGGAGCTCGATGCGCTCGATGATGCGAGCTTCCGTGTCGCCGTGCGTCGTTTTCTCGAGCGGCATTACCCACCGGAACTCCGCTACCCGCCGAAGCGGCTGCATTGGTCGGAGAACCAGGTCTGGTACAAGAAGCTGGCCGAGCACGGCTGGCTTTGCCCCGGCTGGCCGCGCGAGTTCGGCGGCATGGGGCTGTCCTCGCTCAAGCAGATCATTCTGACGGAGGAGTTCGAGCGTTACGGGGTCGCGCGGACCAATGATCACGGCATCGTCATGGTCGGGCCGCTGTTGATCGAGCACGGCACAGCCGAACAGAAGCAGCGTTTCCTCCCCAAAATCCTGACCGGCGAGCACATCTGGTGCCAAGGCTACAGCGAGCCGAATGCCGGCTCCGACCTCGCGAGCCTTCGCACCGAGGCCGTGCTTGACGGCGACGAGTACGTGCTCAATGGCCAGAAGACCTGGACCACACTGGCGATGGACGCGAACTGGATTTTCCTGCTGGTCCGCACCGACAAGGCCGCGAAGAAGCAGGAAGGGATCAGCTTTCTACTCGTGCCGATGGACAGTCCGGGGATCAGCATCAAGCCGATCATCACGCTCGATATGCACGACGAGTTCTGCGAGACGTTCTTCGACAATGTGCGCGTCCCCGCCGCCAATCTCGTCGGTCAGCCGAACAAGGGCTGGACGATGGCGAAGGCGCTGCTCGGGCACGAGCGCATCTATCTTGGGTCCCCCAAGCTATCGGGATACAGCCTCGGGCGCCTCCGGCTGCTCGCGGAGCGGATGGGCGTTTGGGACGACAGGGTGTTCCAGGATCGCTACACCGAACTCCGTCTCGACCTTGAAGATTTGCGTTCGCTCTACGGCGAGTTTGTCGACGTCGTGCGCCGTGGCGAGCCGCTCGGCGCGGATGTCTCGATGTTGAAGATCTGGCAGACCGAGCTGTTCCAGCGCATTACCGACCTGATGGTGGAGGTAGCGGGCGAGAACGCGGCGCTGCTCGATCCAATGGAGGGCAATCGCGCGCTCAACCCGGGCGGGCTCTACCTGCAAGCACGACCGGCGACGATCTATGGCGGATCCAACGAGGTCCAGCGCAACATCATCGCCAAGAACGTGCTCGGGCTGCCTGGCTGACGTTGTACCCGTGCCCGAGTTGCGCTACGAACTCGGGCGCTTCTCCAATACTTCGAACACTTGCGTAACTTCGGTGCTGGTCGGCTCGAAGTAGCTGCACCGTGCACGTTGCCAGCGGGCCGGAAATCGGCGCCGGGTGACAATTCGTGCGATGCCGCTGTCTGGTGGGCGAGGTGCCGATGCGTATCTGGTTGCTGGCTTCCGTTGTCGCGTGTCTGGTCCCCGCGTTCGCGCTGGCGCAGAGTGGCAGGCGGCCGGTGGTGGTGGAATTGTTCACCTCGCAAGGTTGTTCGTCCTGTCCGCCGGCGGATGCGATCGTGGCCGAGCTCGCCCGCATCCGTCCGGACGTTCTGGCGCTGACGTTCCACGTCACTTATTGGAACAATCTCGGCTGGGCTGATCCGTTCTCTCTGGCTGCCGCCACGGAGCGCCAGCGCCGTTATGTGTCGCTGTCCGTCAGCCCCGATGTCTACACGCCGGCCATGGTGATCGATGGACAACAGGACGTCGTCGGTTCCGATCGTCCGGCCGTCGATGCGGCCTTGGCCCGCGCCGAAGCGGCTGTGAGGACCGTTGCTCCGGTCGTGGTCAGTCGCGCCGGTGACGCAGTCGAGATCGTCGTAGGCGCGGGCTCGGAGCGAGGCAGCGTGCTGCTGCTCGGCTACGATACGGAGCACCAGAACTCGCATCGAGCGTGGCGAGAACCGCGGCCGCACGTTGGCCGAGCGAAACATCGTCCGCTCGATGAGCGTGGCCGGCGTCTGGACCGGACAGACCATGCATCTGAAGGCGGCGATCCCGATCGGGGAGCACGTGGCCGTCATCGTCCAGGCAGATGACGGCCGCGTGCTCGGTGCCGGCCAACTCGCTGCCGGCGTTTGACGCAGAGTAGTGGCGGCTAAGCCACGCGCGGCTCGCCCCGCGATCGATCCGGACGTTAGCGGGGCTTGAGCAGCACGTCGGCATCGACGGTTGCGGTGACTTCCACCTGCGCCGGTTCCACGTTCGGGTTGGTCGGAGCCGGGCCAGCAGTCGCGGCGGAAAGCGTGCGCATTGCGGGTAGTCGGGCTGGGCTATCCAGGCGAACCTCCTTGAACGCATCGAATTGCAACCCGAGCAGGCCCGATATCGCGTCCGCTCGGCCGCGCAGCTTCGCCACCGCCTCTGCCGTCGCGCGTTGCCGGGCCGTTTCAGCCGCACGTTCCGACACTCGCCAGCCGAGCTCGCTCGTTGCAAGCCCATGTTGCTGCAACTCGCCGGCGAGGGCGAGCAGGGCGGCGCCGTCGGAGCCATGAAGGTCGAGCGTCTGCGCTGCCTCCCAGCGCTCCTGCCGATCGGTCGGGGTCGGCCCGGTGCGCCACACGGTGTACGCTCCGGTCGCGGCCACCACGCCGGAGGCGCGGTGTGCGCGCTGCAAAGCGTCCGCCATAACAGCGTTGACCTTCTGCTGCGCCTCGGCGGCAGAAGGTGCGATGGCTTCCGCCCGCAGCGCCCCGGCAATCTCATCCGGCAACACCGCTATGCTCGCCGTCTCGGAAAGGTGCAGGACCGTCTGGGCTTCCGCGGACAGGCCCGCGCCGAGCACGGCGAGGAGGGTTAGCGCGACAAGTTGGGCGTTACGGGGTCCACCCTGCCGCCGCCAGGCGAGCGCTGGTTGGTGCCCGGATTGAGGCTGCTCGGCGGGCCGCTGAAGGGAGACGTGTTCGGCGACGACGTATCCGTCGAGTCCGCGGTGCCTGTGCCGGGCGGCGCGATGCGCTCGGGTGGGATGGTGGTCTGACCCGTCTGCGGAGTAGGCGGTGGAACCGCCGGGACCGGAGCCGGCGCGAAGTCGGAGCTGCCCGCCCGAGGCTTGTCGGTCTGCGAGTGCGCCGGCACTGGGATTGCCAGCACTGGGATTGCCAGCATCCCTACGCAAAGTAGCAGGCGCATGAGCGATCTCCTCATTGCGCTCCGAACGCTTGCGCGCGCGAGGGGGTTGCCGCATTTCTGCCAGCCTCCTGCCGAGCGCCACACGCTGCAGGGTCTCCGCGTAACGGGCAAGCGGGTTGACCTGCATCGGTCCAACTCTAGGCTGGTTGAATTGGGGAGGCAGCCGGGGGATGGAGCTTTGGATCCCGGTCACGTTTTGCGCGGCACTGTTTCAGACGTGGCGGACCGCTCTGCAACAGAAGTTGCGCGATCTCCTGTCGATCAACGGCGCGGGGTTCGTACGCTTTCTCTATGGCGCGCCGACCGCGCTCGTGCTGTTGACGGCGTGCTCGCTCGTCATCGGGCTACCGCTACCCCCGCTAACCACCCGCTTCGTGATCCTGTGCGTTCTCGGCGGCCTGGCGCAGATCATCGGCACCAATCTCCTCATTATGGCGTTCGGCTACCGGAACTTCGCAGTAGGCACGGCCTACTCGAAGACGGAGGCAGCGCAGACCGCGATCATCGCCTGGATCGTGCTTGGCGAGCAGCTTCGGCTCCTGGCCGTCATCGGCATAGGCGTGGGGCTTGCCGGGGTACTGAGCTTGTCGCTGGTCGGGCGCGGGCTGCGGCCGCGCGAAATGCTGGCCGCAACCATGCAGCCGGCTGCTTTATGCGGCCTGGGCGCGGGACTACTGTTTGGCGCGACAGGGGTGCTGATCAAGCTTGCCAATCAAGCCCTCATCGGCCCCAGCATCCTGCAGCGCGCGTTGCTTGCGCTGTTCGTCACCAACACCTTGCAGACTTTCATGCAAGGTGGGTGGCTTGCGATGCGCGAACCGCGCGAACTGCGAAAGGCATTCACTACTTGGCGGACCTCGGCTTTGGTGGGAACGCTGTCGGCCTGCGGCTCGGCCTGCTGGTTTACCGCCTTCGCCATGGCACCCGTCGCACTGGTGCGCGCGGTGGGCCAGGTGGAGGTGGTGTTCACATTGCTGTTCAGCCGGTTCTACCTGAAGGAGACACTGCGTAGGTCGGACGTAGGCGGACTGCTGCTGGTCGTAGCCGGCGTGTTCCTGATCGTGCTCTCGGGCTACTGAGCTGCATCGGCAACAACCAGGACGTTAATCCGCGAACAGCCGATCGATCGCCACCGGATCCACGTCCTCGATGCACGACGGCCGCCATTTCGGCTGGCGGTCCTTGTCGACAACCATCGCCCGCACGCCTTCCTGGAAGTCGGGGTGTTGGGTGATCGAACGCGTCAATGCGAGTTCCCGGGCCAGCGCCTGCGGCAAGGTCGAGGCCGCACCCCGCCGGATCGCCTCCAACGACCAGAACAGCGCGGAGGGCGAGACCGCGCGCAAGGTCTTGCGCGTCTCCGCGGCCCAGGCGCTGCCGTCGGCCTCCAGCCGGGCGAGGATGCGCGGAATGCTGTCCTCGCCGAAACAGGCGTCGATCGCCGCGCGATGCTCGACCAACGACACCGGCGGCAGCGGGCGCGCGTGCGCGGCGAGCGCCGCAGCGCCATCGCGGGCGAGCGCGTCCGATAGCGCCGGGATCGCTTCGCGGGGCACGAAGTGGGTGGCCAGCCCGGCGGCTACCGAATCCGCGCCCTGCACCCTCGCCCCGGTCAGGCCGAGGTAGAAACCAAGGCGGCCGGGCAGCCGCGGCAGGAAATAGGTGGCGCCGATGTCGGGAAAAAAGCCGATTCCGGTTTCCGGCATTGCGAACACGGCGTGTTCGGTGGCGACGCGATACGCTCCATGGACCGAAACGCCGATCCCGCCTCCCATGCAGATTCCATCCACAAGCGCGATGTAGGGCTTCGGATAGCGCGCGATCGCCTCGTTCAGCGCGTATTCCTCAGAGAAGAAGGCCTCCACCTCGGCGATCTCCCCGGCCATCGCCTGGGCACGCACGGCGCGGATATCACCGCCGGCGCAGAACGCGCGCTCACCCGCGCCTTGGATCACCACCGCGTGGACGGAGGGGTCCTCGCGCCAGTCGTCGAGCGCCGCAGCGCACGAACGAATCATGCCAAGGTCGAGCGCGTTCAGCGCCTTTGGCCGATTCAACAAAATCCGCCCCACGCGCCCGTCCCGATGCGCCTGTACGCTCGTCTCTTCCATGCCCGCGCTCCTCGAGGATCGCCGTCCTATATCGAAAGACGGGAGCGCCAGCGAGTGGGAGCGTCAGTGCGTCATTGACGCGAAAGGTATCGCGTTGCCAGCGCCCCGATCACCAGGCCCGAGACGTGCCGCAGGCCCAGCATCCGTGCCACGGGAGCAAACGCGCCTGCGGTTGCGGTCGTGATTGCCAACTGCTGCTTGGCCTGATCTCGCACCCGCACGGCTTCCTGCTCGACCCGATTCGGCGAGGAGCGGCTGGCGAGGAACGCGAGTATGCCTGCAATCACCACGTCGATGGCGAACACAATGAGCGCCGAATACAGCGGGTCGGGGACGACCCTCACGAGGGCAAGCCATGCTGCGAAGTGCGCCACGGCAAGCGCGCAGATCACGAAAACGACGGCGACCGCCCCCATGCCGGCCTGCACGGCACGGCGCTTGGCCATCTGGCGGAGCCGAAGCCCCTCGGCTTCGGCGGCGATACGGGCAAGGCGAAGCGTGCGCATCGTCAGCGAATGATTCGGCCGATGAGGTAACCCACGCCCGCCGCCACCAGCAACGCGATGAGCGGCTGTTCGCGAACCTGGCCGGACAACGCCTCGGCCTGGTCCTGCGCCATGTCGGCGGCGGCGCGGGCGGTCGAGCCTGCGCGGTCGGCAGCGTCAGCGATCGCCGGGCTCACCCGATCTCGCATCAGAACTTCGACTTGTTCGCGGAGCTTCGCGATCTGCTCCTTGGCGTCGTTCGCTTTGTCGGACATCGTATCCGCCATGTCTCGCCTCCTGATCCGTCGATCAAACGATAGCTCGCCAACGTCCCGTTGCACGAGCGGTTCCGGCTGTTGAACGAAAGGGCAGTGGTTCGTTTGAACGTCAGATGTCTTGAAGTGAGGGCGGGCGGCTGGTTCCGCGCGTTGCTCCAGACCGTTCCGGGGGATACCGTCCCGCCCGCTTGGCAAAATTTGGGGCCGGATCGCGAATGATACTCCGCTTCAGTTTAGCCGCGGCGGTGCTAGCCTTTGCAAGCGCCTCGACGGCGGCGGCGCGAGATCTGACGATCGCCTCTCGCAACGGGCTCCTGCTCGACGTGCAGCGGGCCGTCTTGTTCAAGCCTTTTGCCGCGGTCACGGGCATCGCCGTGCAGGAGGCGGCGCGCGCCGGCGGTCTCGAGGAACTGCATGGGCACAAGGACCTCGCGGCCGGGTGGGATTTGGTGCTGTTGGGCGGCGACGAACTCCTGAGGGTGTGCGACGAGGGCTTGATCGAGAAACTAGATTGGTCGGCGATCGGCGGCAAAGAACACTATCTGCCGACGGCGGTCTCGGATTGCGGGGTCGGCAGTATCGCCTACAGCTTTGTGCTCGCCTGGGATCGGGACAAGTACCCGGCCGCGCCAAGCTGGGCGGACTTCTGGGACGTCGCGAAATATCCCGGCAAGCGTGGGCTGATGCGCGGACCGCGGACCAATCTCGAGGTCGCGTTGCTCGCCGATGGTGTCCCGCCCGGGGACGTGTATCGGACGCTTCGCACCGCCGACGGCATCGATCGCGCATTCCGCAAGCTCGACCAGATCCGACCGTATGCGGTCTGGTGGGATACTGAGCAGGATGCCGGCCGTCTCCTCGGGTCCGGCGAGGTACTTATGACAAGCGCAACCAATGCGGAGGTCGCCGCGGCGAACCGGACGGAGCACCGCAATTGGGGCGTGCAATGGGCGGGAAGTCTGTCTGCCATCGAGAGCTGGGCAATCCCGAAGGGCAGCCCGAACCAGCGGCAAGCCAACCAGTTCCTGTATTTCGCCGGGGACACCGCTATCCAGGCCCGCTTGGCAATGCAGGCGCCCTATGCCGGGCTGGCGAAGGGAGCGCTCGACGATATCCCTCCACCACTGGCCGCTGGCCTCCCGCTCGCCCCGGTCAATCAGGCCGGTGCCCTACCGATCGACGAGGCATTCTGGCGCGATAACCTCGACAAGCTGAACCAGCGTTTCGCCGCTTGGCTGGCGCGCTGAAGCGTCCGGCGGCGCTTTGGTGAACCAGGGGCCGCCGGCGACTGTCGCAATCACCGAGCAGGACGGCCAAACGACGCTCGCCTTTGCCGGCAATCTCGATGCGGTCGGAACGGGGCGGCTTTGGCGGCGGGTTCACGATCTGCTTCGGGCCGTGGGCGGCCGCGGCCTGACGCTTGATTGTTCAAACGTGGCTCTCATCGACACCGCGGGTGCCACGTTCCTGATCGACATCGAGCACCAGCACCAGAGCAAGGTGGAGATTACCGGGCTCGCGCCCCGCTCTGCGGCCCTGCTCGACCGTGTCCGCCCCGCCGCAGAGATCGCGCCCCGCCCCGCTTCGCCGCCACCTTTGCGCCTTCGTGACATCGGCCGGGGGGCGCTCCGCGCGGCGGCGCTCGGGGTCGCGTTCGGCGGTGAGGCGGCCGTGGCGCTCGTCAGCCTGCCACGCCGGAGGCGGATGCTGCGGCTCCAAGACCTGCTGCTCTACGCCGACCAGGCGGGGGTTCGTTCCTTGCCCCTCGTCGTGTTGCTCGGCTTCCTGATGGGCATGATCCTCGCATTCCAGTCGTTGGTGCCGATGCGCCGGTTCGGTGCCGAACTTTATGTCGTCAATCTCGTCGCGATCAGCCTTTTGCGCGAACTTGGGCCACTGATTGCGGCGGTCATCCTCGCCGGCCGCACGGGTTCGGCGTTCGCCGCCGAGATCGGCACCATGAAAGTGAACGAGGAGGTGAGTGCCCTGGTGACCATGGGCCTCGATCCGATGACCATGCTGGTCCTTCCACGGCTCGTCGCGGTAACGCTGGTGATGCCGGCGATGACGCTCGTTCTCGACGTCGCCGGCCTGTTGGGAATGGGCGTTGTGATGATGAGTTCCGGCTTCCCCGCCGTAACGATCACCCACCAGACGGCGCAAGCGGCGCAGCTTTCGGATTTGTTCCAGGGCTTGTTCAAGGCCCTCTGTTTCGGTGCCGTAGTCGCAGCGATTGGCTGTCGCGAGGGGCTGGGCACGGGCGTCGGGCCGCGTGCCGTCGGGCAGGCCGCAACGGGTGCGGTGGTCGGCGGAATCGTGGCCGTGGTGTTGCTCGACGGCTTGTTCGCTGTCCTGATCGTCAGGCTGGGTTGGTGAGCGGGGCTTTGGGCATCACGGCAGCCACGGACGAGACGTCGGCCCGCGGGCTACGGCAGGCCACGGAGATCGCCGTGGACCGTGTCGCCCAGCGTTTCGGCTCGGACACGGTCTTTCGCGACGTCTCGTTCACCGTGCGGCAAGGCGAGATCTTCGTCATTCTCGGGGGGTCGGGGTGCGGCAAGTCCACCCTGATGAAGCAGCTCATCGGGCTGTTGCCCCCGAGCAGTGGCAGCATTGTCGTCCGAGGTCATCCGATCACCGGCCCCGGAGCGGTTGCGGGACGCCGGGCGATGCTGCGCGAGATCGGCGTGATGTTCCAGTCCGCGGCACTGTTCGGCTCCATGACCTTGCTCGAGAACGTCAAGCTTCCGCTGGAGATGTTCACGGACTTGCCCGAACCGGGGCGCGAGGCGGTCGCCCGGGTGAAACTCGGCCTTGTGGGCCTCGCCGAAGCCGCCGACCTCAGGCCGGCCGAGATATCGGGCGGCATGGCCAAGCGTGCCGGCATCGCCCGCGCCATGGCGCTCGACCCGCCGCTGTTGTTCCTCGATGAGCCATCGGCCGGATTGGACCCGATCACGTCCGCGGGGCTTGATCGGCTCATCCTCGATCTCAGGGCCGATCTCGGCGCGACGTTCGTCGTGGTGACGCATGAGCTCGCCTCCATCCTCGCCATCGCCGATCGCTGCATAATGCTCGATCGCGCCGCCCAGGGCGTGATCGCGGAGGGCGATCCAAGACGGCTGCGGGCCGAGAGCACCAATCCCAGCGTCCGCGCTTTCTTTCGCAGGGAAGTCCTGGAAGCCGAGACAACGTAATGGCGGGCCATTGCTGATGGGCGAGCAGGGCATCTACCTGCGCGTGGGATTGCTGATACTGGGCGGGGTTGGGCTGCTGATCGGCTTGCTCGTGTTCCTGAGCGGCAACCGCCTGAGCGAGGGAGTTCCGTTCGAGACCTACTTCCGCGAATCGGTGCAGGGCCTCGAGGTCGGAGCGCCTGTGAAGTTCCGCGGCGTTACGCTCGGGCGGGTGACGGAGATCGGCCTCGTGAGCGCGGAATATGGCGGCGGGCAAGCCGTGTCGCCGGACATCAGCAGCTACCGCCTCGTGTTCGTGCGCTTTGTGATCAACCCGCAGCGGGTCGGACGACTTCCGGATACGGCGCACGCCGTGGAAACCGGGCTGCGTGCGAAGGTGGCGCCCCAGGGGATCACGGGTGTCAGCTACATCGAGCTCGATTTCGTGCAGCCCGACGAATACCCGCCGCTCGAACTGCCTTGGCAACCGCGCGCCGAATACATTCCCTCCATGCCGAGCACGTTGGCCCAGGTGCAGGACGCGGCTGTGCAGATATTGTCCAAGCTCAACAGCGTGGATTTCGCGGCACTCGCGCAAGGTGCCACCGGCTTGCTCGACGACGCGCGGGCTGAGCTAAAGGACGGAGACCTCCGTGCCATACTCGGGAGCACCGCTGCCCTGCTGGCCGAGCTGCGCGATCAGGCGCATCGGGCGGATCTGGCGGGACTCGCAACCGACTTGCAACGGACGTCCCGATCGGTGCGGGAGACGGTGGAGAGCAAGGAGGTGCGGGCTCTGATCGCCAACGCCGCGAACGCAGCCGACAGGCTGTCCGCGTCGGCCGCGAAGCTCCCGGTGCTGCTCGCCGCGGTCGACGCCACCGTTCGCCGGGCCGACAACGGCACGGCGGACCTGCAGCAATCCCTCGGACCGCTGCTTCGCGATCTACAAGCGACAATCGGCAATCTGCGCGACACGTCCGAGGCGTTGCGGCAGTATCCAGCGCAGGTGCTGTTGGGCGGCCCTCCGCCCCGCACGTCGCAGCACTCGAGATGAGGCGGCGAGCGTTGCTCGCCGGCGTGCTCTCCGTCGGTGCATGCGGATTGTCTGAACGACCTTATGCCGAAAAACGCGAGTGGCCGCTTGCGGTCGCGCGGACGCCGGCGCTGCCAGCGCGTGCGAGTGGCCGGATCCTGCTGGTGCGCGACACCCGCGCCGCACCCGGCCTCGAGATCCGTGGGCTGCAAACCTTGCGGCCGGACGGAAGCGTGGCGATCGACTTCTACGAGGAATGGTCGGTCCCGCCGGCCGACGCGGTGGCGAGTGGCCTCAGGCAATGGCTCAGCGACGCCGGCCTGTTCGCGGCGGTGACAGCACCCGGCAGCCGGCTCGCCGCCGATCTCGTGCTGGAGGCCAACCTGACTGCCTTGGTCTACGATGCGGCAAAGAAGGTAGGCCGAGTGACTTTGGGTATCGTCCTGATCGACCAGCGGCCCAACGCGGTGCGCATCCTCGTGCAGCGCCGGTTGACCGCCGAGCGCCCGCTCGCGACGAGCGATCCCGCCCAGATCGCTGCCACGTTGCGAGCCTGCCTGCGCGACGTGTTCGGGCAGGCCGAGGCGGCGGTCGCGCCATACGCGACGGTGCGCGGGCCTGGAGGAGGGGGGCGGCCGGCCCACCCTCGCTCCAGTCGGCGCCGGTAAGGCAGGTTGCTGCGAGCGCCCGCCGGTTAGGCGGCGCGGGCTTGCTGCATGGCCCGCCACACCGATTCCGAGGTGGCCGGCATGTCGAGATGCGTGACACCGGCCGGCGACAGCGCGTCGACCACCGCGTTCATCAGCGCCGGCGGACTGCCGACCGCGCCGGCCTCGCCCGCGCCCTTCACGCCGAGCGGGTTGGTGGCGCAGGGGACCTCGATGAACTCCACCTCGATATCAGGTAGATCCGCCGCACGCGGCAGCGCGTAGTCCATGAAGCTTCCCGACAGAAGCTGGCCCGATTGCGGGTCGTAGGCGGTGCGCTCCAGTACGGCCTGGCCGAAGCCCTGCGCGACGCCGCCATGCACCTGCCCGCGGACGATCAGCGGGTTCACCGCCTTGCCGACGTCGTCGCACACCGTATAGCGAATCACCTGGACATGCCCGGTATCGGGGTCGACCTCGACCTCGGCCATGTGGCAGCCGTTCGGGAAGGTGTGGGCGTCGATCTTGGCGATTTCGGCGGCGTCGAGCGTGGTCACGTTCTCGCCGGCTTGCGCCTTGCGGCGCTGGGTGGCGGCCAAAGCGATAATGTCCATGGCGCGGTCGGTGCCGACGATGGAGAACCGGCCGTCCTCGAAAACGATGTCGGCCGGTGCGGCCTCCAGAGCTTCCGACGCCGCCTTCCTGCCTTTCTCGATGACGCTCGCCGCCGCGGCGTATATCGCCTGACCCTCGGAATACAGGCTGCGGGCGCCGCCTGTGCCGCCGCCGACCGGGATGGTGTCCGTGTCACCCTGTCGTATGCGGATCTTGTCCCCATCGATGCCAAGCCGGTCAGCCGTCAGCATCACATAGGCCGTCTCATGGCCCTGGCCGGTCGATTGCGTCCCGACATAGATGTCCACAAAACCGTCGTCGGCGAAGCGGATTTCGGCGCGCTCGGTCGGGTCGCCGCCGGTTGCTTCGAGGTAGTAGGACAACCCGAGCCCACGCCGCTTGCCGCGCAACTCAGCTTCGCGCCGCCGCCGCTCGAACCCTTGCCAGTCCATCTTGGTAAGTGCCGCATCGAGCACGCGGACGAAATCGCCACTGTCATATATTTTGCCGACTGGTGTCGTGTGCGGCATCGCCGAGGGCGGAACCATGTTGCGGCGGCGCAGCTCGACCCTGTCGATGCCAAGCTCACGTGCGGCGGCATCGATCAGCCGTTCCACGAGGTAGTTGGCCTCCGGCCGCCCGGCGCCGCGATATGCATCGACCGGGACGGTGTTGGTGAACACGCCGATCACGTTCGCGTAGACCGCGCGGAAGCCGTAGACGCTCGCCAGCACGCCGGTCCCGGCCAAAGTCGGGATGAACGGGCCGAAGTTCGACAGATAAGCGCCCATGTTCGCGAAGTTGCGGGTGCGGAGTGCCAGGAACTTGCCGTCCGCGTCCACGGCGATCTCGCCTGTCGTGATGTTGTCGCGTCCCTGCGTGTCGGACAGAAAGGCTTCGCTGCGTTCGGACGCCCATTTGACGGGCCGTCCTAGCTTGCGTGCCGCGTAGCAGGTGAGCACGTGCTCGGGGTACAGGAACAGCTTCATGCCGAAGCCGCCGCCCACGTCGGGGGTGATGACACGGAAGTGGTCCGGCGAGGCGCCCAGCACGGGGGCCATCAGGTTCTTCACCAACCAGCCGCCCTGCGTGTTGGAGTGGAGCGTCCAGCGGCCGCTTGCTGGCTCGTACTCCGCTAGCGCGACACGTGCCTCCATGGACGAAACCACGACGCGGTTGTTGACTACCTGGATGGTGGCGGTGCGTGCGGCTTGGGCGAACAGCGCGTCGGCCTCGGCCTTGTTGCCGATTTCCCAATCGAAGCAGATGTTGTTGGGCACGTTGTCCCACACGAGCGGCTGACCGGGGTCGGTCGCGCTGGCGAGGTCGGTCGCCGACGGAAGCACGTCGTATTGCACGTCGATCAACTCGGCCGCGTCGCGCCCGGCTTGCACCGTCTCGGCCACGATGAAGGCGACCGGATCGCCCACGTGGTGCACGATCCCATCGGCCAAGACCGGGCGCGGCGGCAGGGCTTGCGTGCTGCCATCACGGTTCTGCAAGGCGACCGCGCACGGCAGAGTGCCGATTTTGTCGGCCTTCAGGTCGGCGATCGTGTAGATCGCGGCAACTCCCGGCACGGCTTTGGCGGCATCGATGTCGAGGCTAGCAATGCGCGCCGCCGCATGCGGACTGCGTAGAACCACCGCGTACAGCGTGTTTGCCGGCGTTATGTCGTCCGTATAGCGCCCGTCTCCTTTGAGGAGGCGAGGGTCCTCGACGCGACGGACCGGCTGGCTGAGACCGAACTTACTCATCGATGGCGTGCTCCGGGATGGTCGGCTTCATAAAAGCACGGAGAGCGCTTGCTGTCAGCGCATGCGTCGGATCGTGAGCAGGAGCCCAGTCGTTGCAGCATCGCCGGATCGAGCGCAATCTTTGCGCTACGGGCGCGACCGGCCGTGCGGCCCTGATGTGCTTCGATCCCGGGCCGATCAAGACGGGTATCAATAAACAACGAGGAAACGAAATGCAGAGAAGAAGCCTCTTGCGTGGTGTCGCCGCTTCTGGTGTGGGCGCGGCGGCAGCGATCCCGGCTTTGGCGCAATCGCCCTCGATGGCCGATCCGCAAGGCACAACTCCTCCGCCGCGCGACTGGGACGATCCCACGCTGGTGATTTATCCCGATCCGGCGATGGAGGTCTTCGACCCGCGGTTCAAGAAGTACATCGCGGGCACCAACACCCTGCGCCGGGTGTGGAATGGAGGGAGCTGGACGGAAGGTCCGGTATACTTCGGCGACATGCAGTGCGTGATCTTCAGCGACATCCCCAATAACCGGATGCTGCGCTACGACGAGCGCACCGGCCTCACGTCCATCTTTCGCTCGCCTTCTAACTTCACGAACGGCAACACGAGGGACCGTCAGGGCCGGCTGATTTCGTGCGAGCAGGGTGCTCGCCGCGTCACGCGGACCGAATATGGCGGCGATGTCACCGTGGTCGCGGATAGCTACCAAGGGAAGAAGCTCAACTCGCCCAACGGAGTGATCGTCAAGTCAGACGACACGATCTGGTTCACCGACCCGAGCTACGGGATCGAAGGCGATAACGAGGGTGCCAGGGCGCAGTCCGAGTTGCCGCACAACGTTTACCGGCTGGACCCAAAATCGGGCCAACTTTCCGTTGTCGCGGGTGATTTTACTCAACCGAACGGGCTTTGCTTTAGCCCGGACGAGAAGAAAATATACATCTCCGACACCGGCGGCCCATCGGTGATCCGCGTTTTCGAAGTGGGAGATGACGGCAAGCTGAGTAACGGCCGAGTGTTTCATGACTTGAAGGACACGGACGGTGGCGTCGCTGACGACTTGCGGGTGGACGTGGACGGCAATCTATGGAGCGCCGGAGGGTGGTCGTCGAACCACAACTTCAACGGCGTGAGCGTCTACGCGCCTGACGGCACCCCCCTCGGGAGGATCGTGCTGCCCGAGGTCGCCGGGAACCTGTGTTTCGGCGGCGCGGGCCATCACCACAGCACGCTCTACATCTGCGCTAGTCACTCCCTCTACATGTACAACGTCGGTACACGAGGGGTCGAAATGTAGCGTCTGCTTCGCTACGGGCTCCATGCCCTGCCCGGAACGGCGTGTTCCAGGGCAGGGCACGCCCCATCAGCTGCTGTTACGTGCTCTTGCGTCACACGTGCTCCCGCGTCCGCTCCCGGCGGAACTTGGCTTTCACCCATTCTCGGGTGCTCTGGAAGGTCACGTACAGCATCGGGATCAGGAAGATGCCGACTGCGCTTGCCCCGATCATCCCGCCGAACACCGCCGTGCCGACGGCACGCCGGCTCAACATGGCCGCACCTTGCGCCCAGACGAGCGGCACTAAACCGAGGATAAACGCGATCGAGGTCATCATGACCGCGCGGAACCGCGTCCTCGCCCCTAGCTCGGCCGCCTCGCGGATCGGCACCCCGGTCTCGCGCTGATCCTTGGCGAATTCGACAATCAGGATGCCATTCTTGGCGGCTAGGGCGATCAGCACCACCAAACCAATCTGCCCGTACAGATCGAGCGACAAACCGGTGACATGGATGGCGACGAACGCTGCGAGCACGCCAACCGTCACCGAAAGCAGTACTGGAATCGGTATCACCCAGCTCTCGTAGAGCCCCACCAGGAACAGATAGGCGAACAGCACGGCGAGGCCGAGGATGGCGCCGGTCTGTCCAGATGCCTGGATCTCCTGATAGGCCGTCCCGGTCCATTCGAACGAATACCCGGACGGCAGCGTCTTGGCCGAGATCTGTGCCATTGCAGCGAGTGCATCGCCGGACGAAACGCCGGGCTTCGGGCCGCCGTTGATCGTTACCGAACGATAGTTGTTGTAGCGGCTGATCACCTGCGGGCCGAGCACGATCCGCGTTTGCGCGATCGCGCTGAGCGGCACCATCGTGCCGACGTTGTTGCGAACATAGATCTTGAACACGTCGGAAAGATCGCTCCGATCGCTGACGTCGCCCTCGATGTTGACCTGCCAAACGCGCCCAAACAGGTTGAAATCGTTCACGTAGATCCCGCCCAGCGTGGCCTGCAGCGCGGTGAAGACGTCGAGGATTGATAGACCGAGCGCCTGTGCCTTCTCCCGGTCGATGTCGAGGTAGATCGACGGGTTGGTGGGCGTGAAGGTGGAGAACACTCGCGCGAGCCGCGGGTCCTGATTGGCCGCCCCAATCAGCCCCTGCACCACGCCTCCCATCGAGGCGGGATCCGCCCCTTCCAAATTCTGCAGTTGGTACTCGAACCCGCCGCTGGTTGACAGGCCGATGATGGGCGGCAGGTTGAAGGGGAACGCATTGGCCGTGCGCACCTGCTGCAATGTGCCGAACACACGGCCGATAACGGCTTGCGCCCTTGCCGTTGCAGCCGTGCGGTCGGCGAACGGCTTGAGCTTGGCGACCAGGAAGGCCGAGTTCGACTGGTTGCCACCGTCCAACAACGAGAACCCGACGATGGAGAGCAGACCCTGTATCTCGGGCATCGGGCGCACAAGCTTCTCGATCTGCTCCACGGTGGTCCGCGTGCGTGCGACCGAGGCGCCGGCGGGAAGCTGGACCGAGATGAAGAAGGCGCCCTGATCCTCTTCGGGAAGGAAGCCAGTGGGCGTCACGCGGGCCAGCCCAAAGATGCCGCCAGCGCACAGCGCGATCAACACCACGGACAGGACGGCCACCCGCACCAATCGGCGCACGACGGAGGCGTATCCGTTGCGCACGTGATCGATCCCACGCAACACGCCGCCAAGTATGCCCCGGCGCGGCCCAGTGTGGCGGAGGAACACGGCGCACAGCGCGGGAGAAAGCGTGAGCGCGTTGATCGCGGAGATCAGCATGGCGACGCTGATGGTGACCGCGAACTGCCGGAACAGCTGGCCCGAGATGCCGGGGATGAACCCGATCGGCACGAAGACCGACAAGAGCACGAGCGTGATCGCGATGATGGGCGCCGTGATCTGCGTCATCGCCTTCTTGGTGGCGTCCGCGGGAGAAAGGTCGGGCTCCTCCTCCATCACCCGCTCGACGTTCTCCACCACTACGATAGCGTCGTCCACGACGATGCCGATGGCGAGCACGAGCGCCAGCAGGGAGACGGTGTTGGCGGAGAAACCCGCCGCCAACAGGATGGCGAAGGTGGCGATCAGGCTCACCGGCACTGCAACAGTCGGAATGATGGTGGCGCGCAGACTGCCCAGGAATAGGAACACGACGATGACGACGAGCACGAAGGCTTCGCCGAGTGTTTTCAGCACCTCATGGATCGTGTCGGAAACGAAGCTGCTGCTGTCATAGAAAACCCTGGCGTGGAGGCCTTCCGGGAAGCGCGCGCTGAGCTGGTTGAGTGCGGCTTGCACGCGGGCGGACGTCTGCACGGCGTTCGCGCCGGGGGAGAGATAGATGCCGATGGAGACAGCGGGATTGCCGTTCAAGCGGCTTTCGGTGTCCATGTTCGCGGCGCCGAGATCGACGCGGGCCACATCCTTGACGCGGAGCACAGAACCGTCCGGGTTGGCGCGTACGACGATGTTGCCAAACTCCTCGGGCGTCTTCAATCGTCCCTGGGTTTGCAGATTGAGCTGGAACTGCACGTTTTCCGGCACCGGCCGGGCGCCGATTCGGCCCACCGGCGCCTGCACGTTCTGCTGCCCAATCGCCAAAATGATTTCGGAGGGCGACATATTGAGACTGACCAGCCGATCCATGTCGAACCAGATCCGCATGGAGTAGTCGAGCTTGCCGAACAGGAAAGCCTGCCCCACCCCTGGCGTGCGGGACAGGGTGTCGAGCACGTTGATGGTGACGTAGTTGCTGATGAAGAGCGGGTCCTGCTTGCCGCCCTCGCTATAGAACTGAAGGAACTCCAGGATCGCCGACGAGCGCTTCTGCACCGTCAAGCCCTGGCGCTGAACTTCCGGGGGCAGCCTGGCGAGCGCAGTCTGCACCCGATTGTTCACGTTGACTGTATTGATGTCGGGATTGGTACCGAGCTCGAAGCTGACAGTGAGGCCGTAGCTGCCGTCGTTGGCGCTGTTCGACTTCATGTAGATCATTTTGTCGACGCCGATGACCTGCGCCTCGATCGGCTGGGCGACCGTGGCCTCGACGACGTCTGCGGAGGCGCCCGGATACGTCGTCGTGACCTGCACCTGCGGCGGGACGATGTCGGGGAACTGCGCGACCGGAATGCGGAGCATTGAAAGCAGCCCGGCCAGCATCATGATGAACGCGATGACGATCGCGAGCCTGGGGCGGTCGACGAAGACGGAGGAAATCATCGGTGCTGCGCCTCGCCGTTTAGCGTCCTGACGAACCGCCGCCGCCGCTGCCCGGTGCGCTGGCGGGCGGTGTCCCACTCAACGGCGAACCGTTAGCCGGGCTGGTGTTGGCCGCCGCCGCCGAGGTTGCCACCGACGAGGGGGTGGAGCCCATTGCTCCCAGGCGAGGAGCGCCGGGGACTGGCGAGCCGGCCGGTCCAGGCGTGACCGGTTGACCTGGGTGAACTCGCTGGACACCGTCCACCACCACGTTTTCACCCTCCTCAAGGCCGGACGCGATCACGGCCGTGGTGGGCGTGGACTGACCGAGCGTCACCGGCCGCCGCTCGGCCACATTCTGGGAGTTAACCACGTAAACGTAGTTCCCGCCCTGGTCCGATAGGATGGCGACGCGCGGGATTGCCAGCACCTTTACCGGCTCGATCCCCTGCACCAGCACGGTCACGAACATGCCGTCGATCAGCGGGCGGTCGACGGGCTGACCGGCCATCGGCGGGTGTCGTGGGGGGTTGGGGATTGTCGCCCTCAAAGTGATCGTGTCGGTGTTCTGAGCGACCGTCGGCGCGACGTAGTCGATCTTGCCGTCGGGGCCGTAGCTGCTGCCGTCCGAGAGCCGAAGCTTTACGACCACGGCGCTCAACCCACCCTTGTCGGCGTAGCGCTTCTCCAGTTCGAGCTGCGAGCGGACCGCGATCGGGAACTCCACATACATGGGATCCTGGCTGACGATGGTGTCGAGCGGTCCCGAGCTTGGTGAGACGACGTTGCCGGGCGTAACCCTGGTTTGCCCGATCTTGCCGTCGATGGGCGCCCGGATCTCCGTGTAATCGAGGTTGATCTGCGCCTGGCGGAGTTGCGCTTGGGCCGAGGCGAGTAGAGCGGCTTGCGATCCTTGTTGCGCTTTCGCATCATCGACGGTGGAGCGCTGGCCGGCCGGTGTATTCAGCAGGGACTGGGCACGACCGAGGGTGATCGAGGCGTTCTGCAGGAGCGCTGTATACTGCGCCACACTCGCGGCTTGTTGCTGCACGGCGGCCTCGAATGGGGCCCGCTCCAGCTTGTAGAGCAGGTCGCCCTCCTTGACTTCCGTTCCTTCGGTGAACAGGCGCTGCTCCTCAAAGGCTGTCACCCGAGCCGTCAGGTCCACCCGGTTGATTGCCTGGATGCGCCCGACGAACTCAGAGCTCTGAGTGATGTCCTGCTTATGCACCGCCACCACCCCGACCGCAGGCGGCGGGCCGCCCGGCCCTGGTTGGGCGAGGGCCGGCGGCACGAGCATAAGAATGCCGGCAAGCAGGGCGGCAGCGACCGAACGCGACGTCATGCGAAAACCTTCTGGATCCCCAAACGCGGCCCGTCCCGTGGTTCGAAGGATTGGGGCGCAAAACGAAGGGACAAGCACTATGCCCTGATAGTGACCCGAGGCAAACTGACCGGTCAACCGAGCCGGATACCCGTCTGGCGGAACTTGCGCGTGAACTCACCGGACGCGCGCGCGGCGCCGGAACATCCCCAGGGTTGCGGAAATGGTTGACGCCGAACGCCCTCCCTGTTTGCGTGCGCGCCCGACAGTCCCGGGTTGGAGAACGATGATGAAGGAGCCTGTCCGTGTTTGCGAGGTCGGCCCGCGCGATGGCTTGCAGATCGCCAAGGGCAGGATGCCGACCCCGACCAAGATCCGGTGGATCGCCGCGATCGCGGCGGCCGGAGTGCCGGAGATCGAGGTGGGCAGCTTTGTCCCCGCGCGTGTAATCCCGCAAATGGCGGACACCGAGGAGGTCGTGCGCGGCGCGCTCGCAATCCCCGGGCTGGTGGTGCAGGCTTTGGCGCCCAACCTGCGCGGCGCACAGAACGCGTATGCCACGGGTGCGCATAAGATCAGTATTCCGGTCTCGGTGACCGAGGGCCACAGCCGCTCCAACCTCAACCGGAGCGTGGACGAGCAGATCGCGGAGGTTGGGCGCACTGTCGCTTGGATCCGTGCCCAGGAGCGCCCCATGCCGGTGGTCGTGGGGTGTTCCACCGCGTTCGGCTGCTCCATCGACGGGGTGGTGACGACCGAGCAGGTCGTGCGGGTCGCCACCGCCCTCGCGCAAGCCGGCGCGGACGAGGTCGCACTCGCCGACACGGTCGGCTACGGCAATCCGGCGGAGATCAAGCAAAAGGTGCGTGCAGTGCGGGCGGCGATCGGCCCGAAGCTCACCACGCTTCATCTGCACGACACCTGCGGGCTCGGCATCGCCAACGCGCTTGCGGGGCTCGAGGAAGGCATCCGCGCCTTCGATGCAAGCCTCGCCGGCCTGGGCGGCTGCCCCTACGCGCCCGGCGCCTCGGGCAACATCGTGACCGAGGATCTGGTCTTCATGCTGGAAAGCATGGGGTTCACGACTGGGATCGACATTGGCCGGCTGCTCGAAGCGCGCGCGATCTTGCGCGAGGGCTTGCCCGAGGAGCCGATGCACGGCCAGGTCGAGAAGGCCGGCATCCCCCGCACATTTCGCGCCGCGGCCTGAGCGAGCACGCCTTGGCCATGCGGCGCGAAGTGTGGGAGTGGTGGCGCAAGATCACCGCCTACCCCGTGCTCTGGCTCGGGGCGTACCTGCTCTGGGTCGGATTAGGCGCCCTGCTCCTGTTCTGGTACGCGGCCTTGCGCCCGCCAGGCCTCGCGGCCGGCTTGCTCGCGGTGATCGCCGGGCTGCCATTCGCCCTCTTGACGCTGTCCAACTGGACGGGGCGTGCCTACGACCGGGATGGTCCGCGCTAAGCCGCGCTGCGCACCGGCTCAGTTCAGGAACACTTTGCCAGGGTTCATGATGCCCCGCGGGTCGAGAACGGCCTTGATCGAGCGCATCACGGCAACCGCGTCCGACCCGTGCTCGCGTTGCAGGAACTCTCGTTTGCCGACCCCGATGCCGTGCTCGCCGCTGCATGAACCACCGAGCTCGAGTGCGCGGGCGACGATCTTGCGGTCGAGTTCCCAGGCCCGCTCGAGGCCGCCCGGCTCGGGCGGATAGAGGATGACGGTGTGGAAGTTCCCGTCGCCCACATGGCCCACGATGGGGGCGGTGAGGCCCGAGTCTCGGATGTCTGCCTGCGTCCCCAGAATGGCCTCGTTCAAGCGGGAGATCGGCACGATGGCATCCGTCACGAAGTATTTGTGCCCCGGCTTGAGGGCGAATGCCGCCCACGCCGCGTCGTGGCGGGCCTGCCAAAGCCTCTGACGCTCCGTATTGTCAGTCGCCCAGCGAAATCCGAGCGCGCCGCACTCCCCGGCCACGGCCTCGGCCTGGCTTGCCTGCTCCGCGACCCCGGCTTCGCTGCCGTGGAACTCGAAGAACAGGGTCGGCAGGTGTTGCAGCCCATTCAGCTTCGAATATGCGATGCAGGCGCTCATCTGGGTCTCATCCAGCAGCTCCATCCGGGCGACCGGGATTCCCAGCTGCAGGATGGTGATCACCGTTTCCACGGCACTCTGCAGCGTAGGGAACTGGCAGGTGGCGGCGGAAGCCGCTTCCGGGATGCCGTGAAGCCTGAGCTGGATTTCGGTGATGACCCCGAGTGTCCCTTCCGAGCCCACGAACAGCCGGGTCAAGTCGTAGCCGGCGGCGGATTTGCGCACTCGCCCGCCCGTGCGGATCAACCGCCCGTCCGCCAGGGCGACGGTAAGGCCCAACGCATTCTCGCGCATGGTGCCGTAGCGCACCGCGTTCGTGCCGGAGGCGCGGGTCGCGCACATGCCACCTAGCGTGCAGGCGGCCGTCCCCGGATCGACCGGGAAGAACAATCCTTGATCGCGGAGGTGGGTGTTGAGCTGGTCGTGCGTCAGGCCGGCCTCCACCCGACAATCCATGTCGGCTTGGTTCACCTCCAGGATGCGGGTCATGCGCGACAGGTCGAGGCTGATGCCGCCGCGCACCGGCGTGACATGCCCTTCAAGCGATGTGCCCGCGCCCCAGGGCACCACGGGGGTGTGATGAGCGTGGCACAACGCGAGAACCCCTGCCGCTTCCTCGGAGGTTTCAACGAACGCGACGGCGTCGGGCAGGGTCGGCGGTTGCGTGTCCTGCCCATGGGAGTGATGTTCGCGGAGCGCCGCGTTGGTCGTGATCCGCTCGCCCAGCAGTCCGCGGATGGCCTCGATCACCCCAGTGTCGGCGTCCATGTGTCCTTGCATCCCTGACTCACTCCGGGCTTCGCACGGCCGGGGGCCCGGCGCGCCCCGGATGGCGCCAGAGGCGACCTACCGCCTGCGCCCGGATCCAAGTTTCCTGGTATAGCCGCGCGCGGCCGGCAAGTCGCGCTCGCTATCCCGGGCGAGCGCTTGTAACATCACGTAATTGCAGGGCTCAGTCTCGCCCGGAGCTTCGGCCAGTGATGGACGACGACTTCAGCCACGCGGTGCAAGCTCCGATCTGGGGCTGCCGCGTGGGCTGTGCGGAACCTTTGATCTCAGGCGCGAGGGGGCCTTCACCGTGGCGGCGATCTGCTTCGAATTGGGGGCGGCGACGCATGCGGGCGATTGAACCTCGTTGCGCCGCCTCCGGCGCTTCTGGCTCTTTGCCGCCGGGCGACCTCGGGGCGCGCGGAAACACGCCAGCGACGCACCCGCTCGGCCGCAAGGTGCTCATAACGGAGGATAATTGGCTGATCGCGAGCGACTGGGAGGCCGCTCTGGAGGATGCGGGCTATGCGGTCCTCGGCATCGCCGTTTCTGCCGACGAAGCACTCGAGCTATGCGGCCGGCAGCGGCCAGACTTCATCCTGATGGATGTGCGATTGCTCGGTGAGCGGGACGGCGTCGAGGCCGCCCAGGAAGCACGGGCGCGCTTCGGCACGCCCTCGGTTTTCATCAGCGCGCACGGCGACGTGCAAATTCGCCAGCGCGCCGCGGCGGCGCGGCCGTTGGGGTGGCTCCTGAAGCCGGTGATCTCCTCCCAATTGCCCAGCCTGCTCACGAGGCTGGGGTCGGCGCGCAACTAGGCGGCCGGTTCGGGGGTATGCACGACGTGCTCCCGCGTTGACGCGTCCAGCACCGCGCGACTAGCGTGCCGCCACTCAAGGGCGGGAAACACACATCATGGCCAATCAGCTCAAGCGGCGGCTCCAGTCTGGCAAAGCGGCGGTCAACGGCTGGCTTGCGATCCCGTCCGGTTTCTCCGCGGAGGTAATGTCCCAGTGCGGCTGGGACAGCGTCACGGTGGACATGCAGCACGGGGTGCAGGACTACCTTTCCATGGTGGCCTGTTTCCAGGCGATGGGGGCGCACCCGGTCACGCCACTCGTGCGTGTCCCCTGGAACGAGCCCGGGATCGTCGGCAAGGTGCTTGATGGCGGGGCCATGGGCGTGATCTGCCCGATGGTCAACAACAAGGCTGAAGCTCAGGCCCTGGTCTCGTACCAGCAAGTACCCGCCCGCCGGAAAGCGGAGCAACGGCCCCATCCGCGCCGCCATGTACGGGGAGGCGAGTTCGTATCAGGCGACCGCCAACCAAGAGGTCATGATCATTCCGATGATCGAGACACAGGAGGCAATCGACAACATCGACGCCATCCTCGACGTGCCGGGCATCGACGGCATCTATGTCGGCCCGTCAGATCTCGGACTATCGCTCGGGCTCATACCGATCCTCGATCGCGAGGAGCCGCAGAATTCTCGGGATCTACGAGAAGCTGATTGCCGCAACACGCAAGCGCGGCCAGTTCGCCGGATTGCACAACGGCAGCGCCGCTTATGCCGCGCGGATGATCGGCATGGGCTTCCGCTTCGTCACTATCGCCAATGACAGCGGCCTCATGGCCAAGGCCGCCAAGGAAGCGGTGCAGGCGACCCGCAAGGCGGCGGGCGACGTGGCGGGGGAGGGGCCGCACGAGCCGGGCCGGACCGCCGGCAACGTCGCTGGCTGACGCCGCCCGCCTGCGCCGTGGCCCGCGGCCGAGTGGTCCTGACTAGACCATGTTGGCGCTTCCGACGTCGCGCTAGCGCGCTCGGCTGACCGTATAGTCGGCCACGGCGCGCAGGCTTCGGGCGTGCGCCGAGTCGGGAAAGCCGGACAGTGATTGCTGGGCCGCGCGGGCGAACGAGGCGGCGCGGTCGAGCGTGGCTTGGATCGCGCCGCGCTGCCGCATGAGCACCAGCGCCCGGTCGAGGTCTTCCTCGCCTTGCTCGCTTTGCCCTATCGTGCGGGTCCAGAACGCGCGCTCCGCACTATCCCCGGCGCCGAACGCAGCGAGCACGGGGAAGGTGATCTTGCCTTCGCGGAAATCGTCACCGACCGTCTTGCCCAAAGTCGCCTGATCGGCCGCATAGTCGAGGGCGTCATCGACCAGCTGGAAGGCGATCCCGAGGTTGGTGCCGTAGTCGGCAAGCGCGCGCTCATCGGCCGCCGGACGATTGGCGACCACCGCGCCGACCTGGCACGCCGCCGAAAACAGTGCCGCGGTCTTGCCCTGCACGACCTCAAGATAGCGCGCTTCCGAAGTCGCGAGATCGTTCTGCGTGATGAGCTGCAGCACCTCCCCTTCGGCGATGGTCGCAGCGGCGCGGGACAAGATGGCGAGCACCCGGAGCAACTCGTCCTCCACCATCAGCTGGAAGGCGCGGGCGAACAGGAAGTCACCCACCAGTACGGACGCCTTGTTTCCGAACACTGCGTTGGCGCTGGCGAGGCCACGGCGCAGCAGGCTCTCGTCAACGACATCGTCGTGCAACAGCGTGGCGGTGTGAATGAACTCGACGCACGCAGCCAGATTGACGTGACGCATTCCCCCGCCCGCGCCCGGATAGCCGCACATGCGCGCAGAGCCGAGGGTGAGAAGCGGCCTGATCCGCTTGCCGCCCGCGGCGACGATGTGGGCCGCCAGCTGCGGAATGAGCGCCACGGGACTATCCGTCCGCGCGACTATCGCGCGGTTGCATGCGGCGAGGTCCTCGCGGAGGAGACCGGCGAGTTCGTTGAGCGCGTCGCTGGCGTCCGCTTCAGCTTCCGTCACATGCCTTCCCGTGAAATGGTCGGTGCCGGTCCAAGGCACGCGCGCGGCAACGCCCGACGAGTTCCCGGCCCCCATCTCTGATGCGTTGCACCATATTGGCGGGGTCGAAAACCGGTCAAGCCAAGCCTGGCTTTGACAACCACGACGTCGGCCCCCAAAGGCTAACTCAGGCTGCCCGCGCGCGAACGGTCCATGCGAACTGTCCTGGTCTCCAACGATCCCGTCCGGCTCAGTTTTTCGGCGGCCCTCCTGGCCGATGCCGGGATCGCTTCGGTGCTGCTCGATACCCACGCGAGCATCATGGAAGGAAGCATCGGCGCGATTCAGCGGCGTCTCGCAGTCGCGCCCGCCGACGAGGCCTTCGCCCTCCGGCTGCTCGGGGAGGCCGGTGCGCTCGCATGACGGACCGGACGGAGGGCTTCCTGCTCGGGGGACGGGTCCGGTACGCTCAGCCCATTCGCGGGTTTCGCAGCGGCATCGAGCCTGTGCTCCTCGCCGCCGCGGTTCCGGCGCGGTCAGGCGACCGAGTTCTGGAAGGCGGCACCGGCGCCGGGGCGGGCGTGCTCTGCCTCGCCTTCCGAGTGTCAGGGGTGGAGGCGATCGGCATCGAGAAGGACCCAGCACTCGTCGCCATCGCGCGGCACAACGCGGCGGCGAATGGCTTCGATGCCGTCCACTTCCTCCACTCTCCGGTCGAAACGATCCAGGCTAATGCGGCATTTTCGCATGCGTTCGCGAACCCGCCCTATCACCCCGCCAGCAGCACGCGCTCGCCCGTCCCGTCGCGTGACGGAGCCAAGTTCGCTGAAAGCGAGGTATTTGCCGTGTGGGCCGCAGCACTCGCCGCGCAGCTGCGGCCGCGCGGGACCCTGACGCTGATCGCGCCTTCGGCCCGGGTGCCGGAATGCTTGGCCGCCTTGGAAGCGGCGGGCTGCGGTTCGGGCAGCCTGTTTCCGCTCTGGCCACGCGCGGGGGCAGCGGCGAAGCTGGTGGTGGTGCAAGCGATCAAAGCCGGGAAGGGGCCGTTCCAGGTATTGCCGGGGTTAATTTTGCACGAAAGCGCCACGGAGTACACGCGGGCGGCGGAGGCGGTGCTTCGGGAGGGCGAAGCGTTGGCGCTCCGTTGCTAGCCGCGCTTCAACCGACCTCGTCGGTCGGGTGCCGCAGGTACCACAGACGCTCGTGCGCCGCGACCAGGCTTTCCATGTTGCGCCGGCGCGTGCCGTCGGCCGTGAGCGGACGGCGGGTGAGCATCTTCTCGAGCACCAGCAGCAACTGCTCCGCCACCTCGAAATCCGCCTGATCGCAAGCGTGATGAAAGGCGATCAGGATCTTGTCCGATAGACGGCGGCTGTAGCGGGGTGCGAAGCCCGTTGACTGCTCGCGACCGAGCTCTTCATCCGATTGCGGGGGAGGGCTCAGTAGCCGGTCCATGTCCTCTTGTCCCCCATCGCTCATCAAATCGCGCGTCGCCGCCGCTCCGAGTGGGATAGCGGGCTTGGCTCGCGCGCCAATGCGTTCGGCGCGGCGGGTTTCAATGATCCTGTCGTCTCGATTCAGGTCCAAGATTTCCCCGCAACCAGATGCGCCATGCGACGCATACTGAACCTTCAAGGGACGACGAGTGACATGCGGGCGTAAATCGGCCGCTAAATCGCCGTTAATCGGGCCGGTCGAACCGCGGTTGCCTTGAAAACCTCGGCTGTCGCTCGCTCAGGGATCGCCGACAGACTGCGTGGGTCCGAACGCTTGTTCCCAGGTTCCGGTAGTAGAGGCCTTGCTGTACTCGGTGGCGCGGTTCTCGAAGAAGTTGGTGTGTTCCACTGCATTCAGCATCTCGTCGAGCCAGGCGAGCGGGTTGCGGGAGACGTGGTAGAGCGGGTGCAGCCCGAGCTGAACGAGACGCCGATCCGCGATGTATCGGATGTATTCCTTAACGGAACGTGAATGGAGGCCTTCGACCGGCCCTTGCTCAAAGGCGAGGTCGATGAAGGCGTCCTCGTGCTCCACGATGGTGCCGCAGGTGATGTAGATGTCGCGCTTCAGGTCCTCGGTCCAGATTTCCGGGTTTTCCGCGACGAAGGTCCGGAACAGCTGGATCACCGAGTTGCAATGCAAAGTTTCGTCGCGGACGGACCACGAGATGATCTGCCCCATTCCCTTCATTTTCCCGAAGCGCGGGAAGTTGAGCAGGATGGCGAAGGACGCGAACAGCTGCAGACCCTCGGTGAAAGCGCCGAAAGCGGCCAGCGTCTTGGCGATGTCGGGCCGACTATCGACTCGGAACGCCTGCATGTAGTCGTACTTGTCTTTCATCTCCTTGTAGCGAAGAAATGCCTGGTATTCGAGCTCAGGCATTCCGATCGTGTCCAGGAGGTGGCTGTAGGCGGCAATGTGGACTGTCTCGATGTTGGAGAAGGCCGACAGCATCATCAGTACTTCGGTCGGTTTGAACACCTGACTGTAATGCTTCATGTAGCAGTTGTTCACCTCGACATCCGCCTGAGTGAAGAATCGGAAAATCTGGGTCAGCAGGTTGCGCTCGGCGGCGGTGAGATTGCGGTGCCAATCCTTCACGTCGTCGGCAAGCGGCACTTCCTCGGGCAGCCAATGGAGGCGTTGCTGGGTCAGCCACGCTTCATAGGCCCACGGATAGCGGAACGGCTTGTAGACCGGGTTCTCGGTCAGCAGGTCAAAGCGGACCGGGTGTTCATCGGGAATGATCGCGTCCATCGGCGTTCTTTCAAAGGCGGCCGGCGACGATAGGCAGCGCCGGCGAGTCGTCATATGGTTCTCCGCCAACCGATTAGGAACCGCGTGTCATGCAGCGTGAAGTCGTCGTGGTCTCAGGCGTTCGCACCCCGATCGGCGATTTCGGCGGCGGCCTCAAGGACGTCCCCCCGGCCGAGCTCGGCGCCCGGGTCATCCGTGAGGCGCTCGGGCGCGCGGAGGTGGACGGGGCGGAGGTCGGCCATGTGGTGATGGGCAATGTCATCCACACCGAGGCCCGGGACATGTACCTCGCACGGGTCGCGGCCATGAACGGCGGAGTGTCGCAGGACGCGCCGGCGCTGACCGTCAATCGTCTCTGCGGCTCCGGCCTGCAGGCGATCGTCTCGGCGGCCCAGAGCATCACCCTGGGCGACGCGGACATCGCGATCGGCGGCGGCGCCGAAAGCATGAGCCGTTCGGCCTACATTGCACAAGGTATGCGCTGGGGTGCCCGGATGGGCGACACGGCGATGGTCGACATGATGGTGGCCGCCCTGCATGACCCGTTCCACAACATCCACATGGGTGTGACGGCCGAGAACGTCGCCGCCCAGCATCAGATCACCCGCGCCGACCAGGACGCGCTCGCGGCGGAAAGCCATCGTCGCGCGTCCAACGCCATAAAAGAGGGCCGCTTCAGGCAGCAGATCCTGCCGATTACGCTCAAGACGCGGAAGGGCGAGACGCTGTTCGACACGGACGAGCACCCGCGTGACGACGCTTCCGCCGAAAGCTTGGCGAAGCTGAAGCCCGTATTCCAGAAGGACGGGACCGTGACCGCCGGCAATGCGTCGGGCATCAACGACGGCGCGGCCGCGGTGGTGCTGATGGAGGGCGGGGAGGCGAGCCGGCGGGGCCGCAAGCCGCTCGGGCGGCTGGTGGCCTACGCTCATGCCGGGGTCGATCCGACCATCATGGGCATCGGCCCGGTTCCCGCGACGCGCAAGGCGCTGGAGAAGGCCGGCCTCACCATTGCGGACATGGACGTGATCGAGGCCAACGAGGCGTTCGCCGCCCAGGCCTGCGCCGTGACGAAGGAGCTCGGGCTCGACCCCGCCAAGGTGAACCCGAACGGCTCGGGCATCTCGCTCGGCCACCCGGTAGGGGCCACGGGCGCCATCATCACGGTGAAGGCGCTCTACGAGCTGGAGCGCATCGGCGGACGCTACGCGCTGGTCACCATGTGCATCGGCGGCGGCCAGGGGATCGCCGCGATTTTCGAGCGGGTCTGAAAGTCCGCTGCCTCAATACCAAAGGAAGGAACGTCAATGATTAAGGTAAGCGTGTTCTACCCGGCCAGCGAGAACGCCAAGTTCGACATCGACTACTACTGCAAGCGCCACATGCCGATGGTTCAGGAGAAGCTTAGCCCAGCGCTCAAGAGCATGGCCGTCGAGCACGGCGTCGCGGGCGCCACGCCCGGCGCTCCGCCCACCTTCGTCGCGATGGGTCACCTCTACTTCGATTCGGCCGAGTCGTTCCAGAAGGCATTCGGACCGCACGCACCCCAGATCATGGCCGACATACCCAACTATACGAACGTTCAGCCAACCATCCAGATCAGCGAGGTGAAGCTGTAGCCACGCTACAGCGGGATGTTCGCGGTCGCCAACCCGTCGGACCGCTATACTGGCCGGCATGGCGTCAGTTCCTGGACGGGTTCAAGAGCGCCGTTGCTGCCGGCGGCGCTGCTGGTTCTGGCGACGCTCGCGGCCCTGCGGGGCGCGTCGATCGAGGCGTCGCTGCCGCTCGTGCTCTGCAACACGGCCGATCCGCGCCGCTCGGGCGGGCGTGCCGAGACACTGCGTTCGGAGCCGCTCGCGCAGAACCCGCGGCAGCGCATGACGACCCAACTCGTGCGCTTCGCGCCCGGCGCGGCCTCGCCACGGCATGTGCATGGCGGGGACCTCACCGTGTACGTGCTGAAGGGAACTGTCCGCTCGGAGCATGCCGGCCTGCCGCTCGCCACCTATCAAGCGGGCGAGGTATTCCACGAGCCGCAGGGCACCGTCCACGTCTACATCGACAACCCGAGTGCGACCGAAGAGGCCGAACTGCTCGCCGTTATGGTCCACGACGAGGGCGCCGCCCTGACCACGTTTCTCGATTGAGCGGTCTTGCGATCGTTCCTCTTGTAGTAGTGCATCGGGCAGTAGCGGATCGGGCGAAGCGGGTCTGCGCGGACCGCTGACCACCATTGATGCTGGCCGGACATGCTCGTTTCACTTGCGTGTTTCAACCAGATGCGATCTCATTTGCCCCATGGAACATTAGGGGGGCGGCATGGACATTTGGAAGCGTGTCTCAGCGGAGTTCTTCGGCACCTTCTGGCTGGTCCTCGGGGGCTGTGGGAGCGCAGTCTTGGCGGCTGCCTTTCCGGGCCTCGGGATCGGCTTCCTCGGGGTTGCCTTCGCCTTCGGGCTCACCGTGCTTGGGATGGCCTACGCCGTCGGTCACATTTCCGGCGGCCATTTCAATCCCGCCGTGACTGTGGGCCTATGGGCGGGGGGACGTTGCGCCAACAAGCACGTCCTGCCCTACATCGTCGCGCAAGTCGTCGGCGCGATCCTGGCCGCGGCAGTTCTCTGGTTGATCGCCTCGGGCAAGGCGGGCTGGGTGCCGAACGGCTTCGCGTCCAATGGCTATGGCGACCTCAGCCCCGGCAAGTACAACCTCGTATCTTGCTTCGTCTGCGAGGTGGTGATGACATTCTTTTTCCTGTTCGTCATCATCGGCACGACTTCGAAGGGCGCGGCGAGCGGTTTTGCCGGCATTCCGATCGGGCTCTCGCTGACCCTCATTCATCTCGTCTCAATCCCGGTCACCAACACTTCGGTGAACCCGGCGCGCAGCACGGGCCCGGCCTTGTTCGCAGGTGCCGAGTATGTCGGCCAGCTATGGCTGTTCTGGGTCGCGCCGTTGCTGGGAGCCGCCATCGCCGGATTTTTGACGCGCTGGATGTATGAGGAGGAGAAAATCGTCGACACGATCGTGGTGGAGGAGCGGCAAGTCGCCTGAGCGCGAAACGCCCGAGGGCGACAACCGGGCAGACGCGCATCGTTCATCCTTCGAATCGGTGGGTGCTGCTGTCGACTGCGATTGTTTGGGGACGGTAGAAGAATGACGATGCTGCCAAGTAGCCATCGTCGTGGTGCTTGTTGCTCGTGACCAGAACCGAATTTCGCCGTGACGTATAAAGCGGTTCAAATCGCCCGGTTCGGCGGCCCTGACGTGCTCGAGCTTACCGACCTTCCCGGCCCGCCCATCCCTGGTCCAGACGAAGTCCGGATCAAGGTGCAAGCCGCGGGCACGGGGTTCACCGACACGTTCATCAGGCGCGGCAGATACCCGGGTGTGAAAGGCCCGCTGCCGCTCACTCTTGGATATGAGTTGGTCGGCACCATCGACGCCATCGGTCCCGGTGTCACGGACCTCTCCATTGGGCAACTGGTTGCCGATCTCTGCGTCACTGGTGGCTACGCGCAGTTCGCGATCCGCCCCGGGCGCTCCGTCGTTCCCGTGCCGAGCGGTGTCGATCCAGCGTACGCGGTATGTATCCCTCTTGCCTACACGACCGCTTATCAGATGCTGGTTCGAATGCGCCCCTTGCCGCCCGGTGCAACGGTTCTGGTCGTCGGCGCGTCCGGCACCGTCGGCACGGCATTGCTCGATTTGGCACGCCAAAAAGGCCTTCGCGCGATTGGTACGTGTTCCGGACGGAACCGGCATGTTGTCGAAGAGCGTGGCGCTATTGCTGTCGATTACGTCGAGGAGGATTTCGTTGCCGCCGTGCGCCGCCTGACAGCGGGCAACGGGGTAGACGCGGCCTTCGATGCGATCGGCGGAGCGCACTTTGCGCGCTCCTTTGCATGTTTGGCGAAAGGCGGACTCCTCGTCGCATACGGATCGCAAACCTTGGCGGTGGGGCGCGAGAGCATGCTGGCGGCGGGTCTCGGCCTCGCCCGCCTGAAGCTATGGGAGGCCGCACCAATGCTGTTCGGTCGCCGCAGCGCCACCTTCTACGCGATAACCGCGCGACGCGTCGCCCGACCGGACGAGTTCAGGATGGATGTGGCTGCGCTCTTCAAAATGCTCCAAGACGGAGCGATCAATCCCACCGTCATCGAACGACTGCCACTCGCCGCGGCGCGCGAGGCCCATGAGAGGATCGAGCGAGGCGGACTTGGGGGCAAAATTGTCCTGCTCCCGGAGGAGAGCGATTAAGCAATATATCGGTCCTGAGGGAGCGTGACCGACCGCAAGCGGCTATGACCGGAAATGCGATCAGCCGAATACCGGACGTTGCGGTGCCTTCAGCTCTTCCGGTCTCGCTATCCGACGAGCTCGCATCACGCCAAAAATCGCCGCACGCACTCACAAATAGCCTTTCTACCGCCAAATACCGCCCACTCCCCTACTCCCACTCGATGGTTCCGGGCGGCTTGCTGGTGATGTCGTAAGTTACTCGGTTGATCCCCCGCACCTCATTGACGATGCGGTTCGCGACCCGGCCGAGGAAGCCGATGTCGAACGGGTACACGTCCGCCGTCATGCCGTCCGTGCTGGTCACGGCGCGCAGTGCGCACGCCTGTTCGTAGGTCCGGCCGTCACCCATAACGCCGACCGTGCGCACCGGCAGCAACACCGCGAACGCCTGCCATATCGCCTCATACAGCCCGGCGGCACGAATCTCCTCCAGGAAGATCGCATCCGCACGGCGCAGAGTGGCGATCCGATCGGCGGTCACGACCCCCGGAATGCGGATGGCGAGGCCGGGGCCGGGGAAGGGGTGGCGCCCGATAATCGCGTCAGGTAGGCCTAGCTCGCGTCCGAGCGCGCGCACTTCGTCCTTGAACAACTCGCGCAACGGCTCCACGAGCTTCATCCGCATCCGCTCCGGCAAGCCGCCCACGTTGTGATGCGACTTGATGGTGGCACTCGGGCCGCCGGAGAAACTCACGCTCTCGATCACGTCCGGATAGAGCGTGCCCTGGGCCAGGAAATCCGCCCCGCCCAGCTTGGTCGCCTCTTCCTCGAACACGTCCACGAACGCGCGGCCGATCGTCTTCCGCTTGGCTTCCGGGTCCGCCACGCCTTCGAGCGCGCCAAGGAACAGATTTGCCGCGTCCCGGTGAACGAGGCGGATGTTGAAGCGATGGCGGAAGGTGCGGTCCACCTCCTCGGCCTCGCCGTGCCGCAGCAGGCCCGTGTCGACGAAGATGCAGGTGAGTTGGTCGCTGATTGCCTCGTGGATCAGCACCGCGGCAACCGCCGAATCAACGCCGCCTGAAAGGCCGCAGATCACCTGACCGCGGCCGACCTCGTTGCGGATCCGTGCGATTGCCGCATCGCGGAAGCTCCGCATGGTCCATCGCCCGGACAGTCCGGCGACGCCGTGGGCGAAGTTACGCAACAGCTGCGCGCCGTGCGCGGTGTGCGAAACCTCCGGATGGAACTGCACTCCGTAATAACGGCGCGCGTCGTCCGCGATCACCGCGTAGGGCGCGCCTGCGCTGCGCGCGACCGCGCGAAACCCAGGCGGGAGACGCGCCACGCTGTCACCGTGGCTCATCCACACCTGCTCGCGCCCGCCTTTCTCCCAAGCGCCGTCGAACAGGGCGCAGTCGTCGGCGACGTCGACAAAGGCACGGCCAAATTCGCGGGTTTCGGAGGGGGTCACGGCGCCGCCTAGCTGGGCGCACATAGTTTGCTGACCGTAACAGATGCCGAGCACGGGGACGCCCGCCGCGAATACGGCATCGGGCGCGCGAGGTGACCGGCCTTCCGTTACGCTATCCGGCCCGCCCGACAGAATGTAGGCGCGCGCCCCCCACGCGGCGATGCGGCCCGGGTCCGCGTTGAACGGCCAGATCTCGCAGTAAACGCCGCTTTCGCGCAGTCGGCGCGCAATCAGTTGCGTGACCTGACTGCCGAAATCGAGGATGAGAATGCGCTCGGCTTCGAGCTGTTCGAGTTCCGGGGTCATGCGCGGTCCCTAGCACGGCCCCGATCCGGGCAACAATGAAACCGCAGCAAGCCTCGGGATGTGCAACCGGGAGCCTTGTCGCAAAAGCGTCGGAAATTTTACGAGGCCTGCGGCGAGGCTTGCAGAAGCTTCTCGATCGGGTCCCAAACGAACGCAGTTTGGATCACTGATTGGCCGCCCACCTCGGTGTAGGCTTCGGCCACGGCGCGCCCGCCGAGCCGCTGGTAAAACCACCGGCTTGGATTGTCGCGCAACACCCAGAGATACACGGAACGGCAGCCCGCCTCGGCGAGATGGAGCGCGGTCGCGCGCATCAGGCGCCGTCCCACGCCGCGGTCGCGAAAGTCGTCGAGTACATACAGGGTCTCGATCTCGCCCTCGCCCAGACGCGGGGTGACTGCCGAGGCACCACGGCCCCGCCCGCCCGTCGCGAAACCGATCACACGTGGGGTGATGCCGGGCAGAGCATCCGGGCCGCTCACCGTCGCGACATAGACGGGCGTCGATGCGCGAATCGCATGATCGTAGTAGGCCGCCTGTCGGGGCACTGAAAGGCGGGCTAGGAAGCCGTCGGGCAGGATGCCGGGATAGGTGCTTCGCCACACCGCGACGTGCACCGCGCCCATCGCGATGGCGTCGGCGGGCCGGGCCCGGCGAATCGAGATCACGCGACCCGCTCCATAACCGCGCCGAAGAACCCGTCTGTGCCGTGCTGGCGGGGGGTCAGGGAAAGGAACGGGCCGTGGCAGGGCGGTGCGCCCATCGTCCAGGCGACCGCGAGTGGACGCACGGCAAAACCGGGATGACGCGAAAGGAAGCCGGACACCTGCGCCTCGTTTTCCTCGTTTAAGAGCGAACAGGTAGCGTAGACCAAACATCCGCCGCTGCGAACTAGGGGAGCGGCGGCGTCGAGGATGGCCGTCTGCCGCGCCAGCAACTCGGCGAGATCGCTGGGCGCGAGCCGTAATCGAGCGTCGGGATTGCGCCGCCACGTGCCAATGCCGGTACAGGGCGCGTCGACCAGCACGCGGTCGAAGCTCCCGGCGCGCCGCTTGGCCCATTTGTCGCCGGCGCGGGTCAAATGGCGCTCTACGTTTGACACGCCGGCGCGGCGGAGGCGACGCACCGCGCCCTCGAGTTGCACGGAGGAGACATCGCAGGCGACGACGTGGCCCCGGTTCTCCATCAACATCGCGAGTGCCAGCGTCTTGCCCCCCGCGCCGGCGCACCAATCGGCGATCCGCATCCCGGGCCGCGCGCCGACCAGCGCCGCCACCAGCTGGCTTCCCTCGTCCTGGATTTCCACAAGCCCGTCCTGGAACGCGCGACCGGTGGTGAGTGCCGCCCGGCCCGGCAAGCGGAGGCCCCAGGGCGACAACGGCGTGGGCTCGGCGTTGAACCCTTCGGCGGCCAGTGCGGCTTGGGCGTCTGCCCGCGTCGCCTTCAGGAGATTGACCCGAAGGTCGAGCGGCGCCGCTTCGGCGAGGCCCGCCATTTCCGCTCCGAGCGTGTCGCCGAACCGTGCCGCGAGCAGCGGGTGAACCCAGTCGGGTAACTCGAAACGGACAGGTTCCGGCATTGCCGGGTGATCGAGAGTGCGGCCCTGCAGGGTCAGTAGTCCGTGGCGCTCATCCGCTCGGAGGCTGGCGGGGGCGAAGCGGCCGCCGGAGAAGGATTGCGCGACCCCGGCAAAGTCCCAGCCTTCCACGAGCAGAGAAGCGGCGGTCAGGGTTCGCGGCTCTGGCGGCAAGCGGGCGCGTTCCAGCCACCATCCAAGCCTTCGGCGCGCGCGCAGCACCGCCCAGACGCGCGCGGAAACGGCGCGTCGGTCGCCCGAGCCGATAAAGCGCCTTTGGCGAAAAAAGTCGTTGGCGACGGCGTCGGCCGGTTTGCGCGGCGCGCCCTCGATTGCCTCCAGCAACTCGATCGCCGCAGCGATCCGGGCAGCGGGGGTCACTGGACGGCGAGACCTCCGCCTCGGCTCTCGGCGATCATGCGCGCGGTCATTCGTCTCGATCGTGGGATGAGATGTTGCGGAATGCGATCAAGAGTGACAGCGCCAGGATCGCTTGCGCAAACCGGTTGGGTACCGAAACCATTCAATCCTGCCGATAGTTGGGCGCCTCGCGGGTGATTGCGACGTCGTGGACGTGGCTTTCGCGCAAGCCGGCGCCGGTGATGCGGCGGAAACGGGCGTTACGCTGCAGATCCGCCACGGTCGCCGCACCGGTGTAGCCCATGCCGGCACGCAGGCCTCCGACCAGCTGGTGAATGACGCTATGCACCGGCCCCTTGTAGCCGACGCGGCCCTCGATGCCTTCCGGCACCAGTTTCAGCGTGTCGGCGATCTCCTGCTGGAAATAGCGGTCGGCCGAGCCGCGCGCCATCGCACCCAGGCTACCCATGCCGCGATAAGACTTATAGGAGCGGCCCTGATACAGGAACACTTCGCCCGGCGCCTCGTCCGTGCCGGCGAGCAGGCTGCCGACCATGACGCAGTCCGCTCCGGCGGCAATCGCCTTCACCACGTCCCCGCTGGTACGGATACCGCCATCGGCGATCGCGGGCACGCCATGCGCCCGGCAAACGGCGGCGGTTTCCAGCACCGCCGAGAACTGCGGCACGCCGACGCCGGCGACCACTCGCGTCGTGCAGATGCTGCCCGGCCCGATGCCGATCTTGACCGCGTCGGCCCCCGCGTCGATCAGCGCCCTCGCGCCCTCCGGGGTCGCGACATTGCCCGCGATCACCCGCACCGCATTGGACAGACGCTTGATCCCCGTCACCGCGTCGAGCACCCCGGCCGAGTGGCCGTGCGCGGTATCCACCACGATAACGTCCACCCCCGCCGTGATCAGCGCTTCGGCCCGCGTCCGGCCGTCGGCGCCGACTCCGGTGGCCGCCGCGACCCTCAGGCGCCCAAGCTCGTCCTTGTTGGCGTGCGGGTGCGCTTGCGCCTTGTCGATGTCCTTGACGGTAATGAGGCCGACGCAACGGAACGCGTCGTCCACCACCAGCAGCTTTTCAATCCGGTGCCGGTGCAGGAGCCGCCGCGCCTCGTCGGTCCCGACATCGCCGGGAACCGTCACCAGGTTCTCTCGCGTCATCAGTTCGTAGACACGGAGCGAGGCGTCGGTCGCGAAGCGGACGTCGCGATGCGTGAGGATGCCGACCAGCCGCCCGGTGCCGCGCTCTACCACCGGGATGCCGCTGATCCGGTAGGCGGTCATCAGCTCGCGCGCGTCGGCCAGGGTCTGGTCGGGATGGATCGTTACGGGATTGACCACCATCCCACTTTCGAACTTCTTCACCTGACGGACCTGCGCCGCCTGCTCGGCGATATCGAGGTTTTTGTGGATCACGCCCATCCCGCCGCTCTGCGCTAGAGCGATGGCCATCGCGCTTTCGGTCACCGTGTCCATCGCGGCCGAGATCAGCGGGATGTTGAGGGTGATGTCCCGTGTCAGGCGCGTGCGGATATCGGTCGCTGCGGGAACGACCTCCGAATACGCGGGCGCCAGCAGCACGTCATCGAAGGCGAGTGCTTCCTCGACCCGGGATGCCGCCGGCCCGCCGCCGACCGTTGGGTCGGACGCGGAGTCCGGGAGGATGTCAGGGGCCATGGGGGACCTTCTCGCGAGCGGGTCCACGGTCAAGCCGCCGGACCCTGGAAGCTTGACGGCTCCAAATAGGCATCCCGGCGTGTTGCTGCAAGCAAAGCTTGGGGACAGGTTCGTGTCAGCGCAGTGAGACGCGCCGGTCGCGCCGCCGGGCGCCGTCACCGGAGGGCGCGAAAGCCCGTTGCGATCACGTAGAGCTCGCTCGATTCCTTGCGGCTCGCCGGCGGCTTGGCGTGACGCACCAAGGTGTAGTCGCGCTTGAGTGCGGCCAGCATCTCGCGCTCCGAGCCGCCCTGGAACACCTTAGCGACGAAGCCGCCGCCCGCCGCGAGCACTTCGCGAGCGTAGGTCGCGGCCATCTCGGCAAGGGCCATGATGCGGAGGTGGTCGGTCGCGTTATGGCCGGTGGTGTTGGGCGCCATGTCGGACAGCACGAGATCGGGTGGGGCGCCGAGCAATAGCGCGAGCCGGTCCGGCATGTCGGGCTCCATGAAGTCGCCCTGCAGGAACGTCGCTCCCGCGACGGGATCGATCGGGAGAAGATCGACGCCGACCACGCAGGCCGCGCCGCGGCGGACGGCGACCTGGCTCCAACCACCCGGCGCCGCACCGAGGTCGAGCACGCGCGCGCCGCGACGGATCAGCTTGAACCGATCGTCGAGTTCGAGCAGCTTGAATGCCGCCCGCGACCGCCAGCCGGCTTGCTTGGCCGCCCGGACGTAGGGATCGTTCAATTGCCGCGCGAGCCATCGCTGTGATGCGGCACTCCGGCCGCGCGCCGTGCGCAGCGACACGGCCGGCGCGCGCGGCGGCTGTCTCCCTTGTCCGCTTGTCAAAGGTGGCGCGTCAGGCGGGGGCGCGCCTCGCGCGGGCGTGCGTCACGCGCGCAGGGGGTGGGGCGGGCGGCTCGACTTCGGTCGGCCCGGATCATGCGGAGCAACATGCCTTCGCGCAATCCGCGGTCGGCGACGGTGACGTGCGGAGCGGGCCAAAGCCGGATGATGGCGAGGAAAACGGCGCAGCCAGGCAGGACGAAGTCCACTCGCTCCGGGCCCACGCAGGGGTGTTGCATCAGCCCTTCCCGACCCAGCGAACGCAGGCTTTCAACCGCAGCGCACGCGGTCTCGCGGGTGAGCACCGCGCCGTCCACGAGCGGGCGCCGGTAGCGTTGCAAGGCGAGCGCCACGCCGGCAAGCGTGGTCACGGTGCCGCTGGTGCCCAACAAACGGACACCGCCGCCGCGGATCTCGCGCGCGATACAGTGGATCCGCTCGAATGTGGCGAGCCGTTCGGCCACGTGGTCGACCATCGCGGGGAAGCCCGAGGCCGTGAAGCCGACCGGGCCGAAGCGCTCGGCGAGCGTGACGACCCCGAGCGGCAGTGACGCATAGCCGATCAGCTGCGGCCGGCCATGGGTCAAACGCACCCAGGCGATCTCGGTCGAGCCGCCGCCGATGTCGAAAAGCAACGCCCGCTGCCCGTCGCCCTCCAGGAGCGGCGTGCAGCTTTCAAGCGCTAGCTCGGCTTCCTCGCGCGTCGATATGATGTCAAAGGCAAGGCCGGTCTCTGCCCGTACGCGGGCCAGGAACTCGGACCCGTTCGCAGCGCGGCGGCACGCCTCGGTCGCGATCGCACGGACCGAGCGCACGGGGCGGCGGGTCAGCTTGGTCGTGCAGGCGTGGAGCGCGACAAGAGCGCGATCCATCGCCATGGGGCTGAGGCATCCGGTATGGGAAAGCCCTTCGCCCAGTCGGACGATGCGACTGAAGCTGTCGAGCACGCGGAAGCCCTGGCCCGAGGGCGAGCCGATGAGAAGGCGGCAGTTGTTGGTGCCGAGGTCAAGCGCCGCGAAGGCGGGGGCGCCGCCTTGCTTTGGTTGCTGATCGAGCGCCGGTGCCGGTCGCTCGGCCATTCGCATTTCACTCCTCTGCACTTCCGCGATTTCACAACGCCCTAGCCGCTTCGGCAACCCTATCATTTTCCGGTGTACCGTCGCGGTTGCCCCGGTGTGCCTACCATGCTATCGCCGCTGGAGGCCCGATTGGGGGATAGTTTAGCGGTAGAACTCCCGGCTCTGACCCGGGCAGCCTTGGTTCGAATCCAGGTCCCCCAGCCAAGTCTTCGATTTGCCCCGATCAAGCGCTTTGGTCCCCGCGGACACTGGCGCGCACTCAACCAGACCGCCGCCACTGGACCCCTTGAACTTCGTCGCCGCGCTTTGCCGGATGGATCAGGATCGGCCAATGCGGCATCGTACCGGACTTGTGCTTGCCGCGCTGATCCTGGCCCAGTTGTCGCGGGCGATGGGTGCGCAGGTGCCTTCGCCGTCCCTGCTGCCCGGCCTCGGGCCTGGTTCGACGCGCGTCCCGGTCGACCCGACGGCGGCGCCCTGGCGCGCTGTGGTACGCGTGCAGACCGAACTCGGCACCCGATGTACCGGCGCGCTGATCGGGGCGAGGGCGGTGCTGACGGCGGCGCACTGCGTGTTCGCGGGCGGCACCGGGCGGCTCCTGCAGCCCGGCTCGGTCCACGTCCTCTCGGGCTATAGCCACGGCGACTACGCCGGCCACGCCCGCGCCACCTCCCTCACCATCGGCCCAGGCTTCGCGATCGGGCCAGGGTTCCAGCGCCGAGCCTCGGCTCCAGCAGACGCCGATTGGGCCGTGCTTTGGCTTGATACGACGCTCGGCACCCCGGGCCGCTTGTTGCCGCTACTGCGCCAAACGCCAACCACCGGCGCACCGGCCATGCTCGGCGGCTACGAGCAAGATCGCGCAAACATTGTGCTCGCCGATACCGCCTGCACGGTGATCGGCATTGTCCGGGACCCGGCCGGTCGCGCATTGCTGCGTCATTCCTGCGCCGCGACGCGCGGGGCGAGCGGGGCACCCTTGCTCTCGCGTGGGCCGGACGGAGAATGGGCGATCGCGGGCGTGGCCTCACTCGCCGGGGCCGGCCGCGCGGGTGGTTATGCCGTGCCGTCCACGTCCGTCAGCGCCGCTCTCGTTACGCGCTGATCGCCCAAACCAGCCAAGCACACCGTGCGGCTTGCAAACGCGCGGCCTAAAGAGTTCCGGGCTACGGGATCATCGCTGCAGAATGAGGTGCCTGCACAGCCAGCGGCTCCAAGCGGTTCGACAGCACCGCGCCGTTCTCCGAAACGATGAGGCCGCCGAGCCCCTCTGCGCTCGGCGCAATTTTGATGACGAAGCTGGCGGCCCCGAAAGAACGAACCCCGCGCTCCGGGCTCTCAACTTGCCATTCGACAACCCCGGTGACCGCGCACATGTCGGAACACCGCACAAGCAATGTGCCGGTTCGGATATTGAAGTTCCGGGTAGGCCAGCGGACAGCAAATTTAGTCTTTTCGCCGATAATCCGGCTGCGCGGCTGGTTCGATCCGTAGAAGTTGACCGAGTTCCCCGTAGTAGCCGGCAAGCATCCGTCCATCGGTGCCCGATTGTGACCAGGCGGTATAGTAGGACAGCACGAGATCCATCATACGCCGCTCAAGCGACGAAGCTGCCGTCGTTCCTGCCGCAGTCGTATGGGACGGCCCCGCATCGACGTCCGGCGCAGGATCGGGGATGGTTTCGACCTGAATTCCTAACCTCTGAGCATCGTCGGAGTGCAGCCACTGGATATGCTCGGGTGAGGATGACGTGAGGAACGCCACGCTCCTGTAAGATAGGCCGATATGAGTGAGATACGCGCCAACCATCGCGTTGCCCACTCCGGTTTCCTGAATGGTGCCATTGGTTTGTGTGTAGGCCGCATGGAAGCCTACTCGCCCCGACCGGCCTATCAGGCGAGTGTTTCCGGCCAGCCAGATCAGGCCGCAAACGGACGTGCACATGGAGCGACTCGCGACAAACGTCGCGTAGCCTTTTGACCGCAATGCCTCGCCGATGAGCAGACCGTCGAACAGTGCCCCGCCGGGGCTATCCAGAACCACCAGAACCCGTCCAGACAGGCCTTCGGCGACTTGGTTGAACTTGTTGCTATCGCCGTTAGCGATTTCGCCTTCGACGCTGATGATCGCCACGCCTCTCGTCTGTCCTCCATACGCGATCTCGGCCGTGGCAGCTGGGCCTGAGTGAAGCGAGAGCGAGAACAGTCCTGCCCAGAACCTGATTACGAGACCGATATGTCGGCGCATGGCGTCCAGCGCTGCAAGCGCCACGCCATCGGCCAAAAACCAAGCTATTCAGGACCATAACTCCTGAATCACGTCATTCGTTGTCAAGATAGCCGACAGGGGATCGCAGAGTTCTCCGATCATCCCAGGCTCTTCGCCACCTGCTCGTACGTATTCTTGCTGAGCCCCGTGACGTCCCTGATCCGGCGCAGCTCGCTTTGCATCAAGCCCTGCCGCGTGGCGTCCTGCCGTCGCCAATTGCCCAGCGGTGTAACGATGCGGGCGGCGACCTGGGGGTTGAGCGGGTCGAGCGTGATCACCTCGTCGGCCAGGAAACGATAGCCGGCGCCGGAGCCATCGTGGAAGCGCAGCTGGTTGCCGCTGGTGAATGCGCCGACCAGGGCGCGCATGCGGTTCGGGTTGCGCAGGTGAAAGCGGGATGCTGCGGTCAGCTCCTTCACGTCGGCCAGCGTCCGGGCAGCGACGACATCGCCTGCACGGCGAACCATTTGTCGAGCACGAGATCGTCGTCGCGCCAACGCTCGTAGAAGCGCGGCGAGCGCTTCGGCGCGGCCGGCTTGTCGGTCTGTGCGAGCACGCCCAACGCGGAGAGCACATCGGTCATGTTGCGCCCGGCATCGAACTGCGCGCTGGCCGCGCGGATCCCCTCGGCCGGCCCGCGCCAGATAGCCGAGGCGCGACATTCCGCAGGCTGCGCCTGCCGATGGCCGTGCCGTCGGCGCGATAGGGCCCGATCGTCGCAAGCCGGTCGTAGCGCGCGCGGAACGCGGCCCCGAGCGCCCGGCCGATCTCCGCGCGGCGAAATCGCGCGCCGCGTGGATCGCCTCGACGTCGGCGGTCTCCATCTGATCGGCGAGGAATGATTCGCCGGGCAAGCTCAACGCCTCGGCGGCGAAGGCGGGATCGGCGTCGGCTCCGGCAAGGTCGCGGCGATCGCCTCGACGAGGCCGGCATCGAGAGGCAGCGGCTCGCCGCGGCGATAGCGCCGCCACAAGGTCGAGGATGCCGGGTCGCGATCTGCTGGCCCGACTTCCCAGCGCGACGAACGGGTCGGTGTCGTGCGCGCAAGGAAGCGGTGGCGCTCGAGCGAGAGGCCTGCGAGCTTCACCGGGGCCGAGAAGCCGCGCAGCAGCGAGGGCCCGGCGGCGCCGGGACATCGGCGAACACGAACGACTGCTCCGCCTGCGTCCGCAGCAGCACGCGCGTGCCCGGCGCGCCTCGTTCTCGCCCTCCAGCCGGGTCGGGAGCTCGCCTCCGTCCGGGCCGAGCAGCCCCATCGCCAGCGGTACCGGCAGCGGCTGCTTCTCGGGCTGGCCCGGCGTCGGCTTCGTTTCCTGCCGACAGGGTGAGCGTGTAGCGCCGCGTCTTTGGATCGTAGCGTCCGACACGGTCAGCTGTGGGCGTGCCCGCCTGCGCGTACCAGGCGTAGAATGCGGCGAGATCGACGCCTGACGGCGTCCTGCATCGCGGCGACGAAATCCTCGATCGTCACGGCGCTGTCGTCGTGGCGCGCGAAGTAGAGATCCATGCCGCTGCCGGAAGCCGTCCGGCCCGATCAGCGTGTGCAGCATGCGCACCACCTCCGCGCCCTTCTGGTAGACGGTCGCGGTGTAGAAATTGTCGATCTCGATGTAGCTGTCGGGGCGCACCGGATGCGCGAGCGGGCCGTCGTCCTCGCGGGAACTGCGCGGCGCGCAGCCGCGCGCACGTCGGCGATGCGTTTGACCGCAGCGGCTGCCCTGGTCGGCGGAGAACTGCTGGTCGCGGAACACCGTGAGCCCTTCCTTCAGCGACAACTGGAACCAATCGCGGCAGGTCACGCGGTCGCCGGTCCAGTTGTGGAAATACTCGTGCGCGATCACGGTCTCGATGCCCTCGTAATCGCCGTCCGTCGCGGTCTCCGGCTTGGCCAGCACGTATTTCGAGTTGAAGACGTTCAGCCCCTTGTTCTCCATGGCCCCCATGTTGAAGTCGGACACGGCAGCGATGTTGAACACGTCGAGATCGTATTCGAGGCCGAAGACCTCTTCGTCCCAGCGCATGGACGCCGTCAGCGAGCGCATGGCGTGCCCGCATTTGTCCTCGTCGCCCCGCCGCACCCAGATCGCCAATGCCACATCGCGGCCGGAGCGCGTCGTGAAATGGTCGCGCACGGGCACCAGGTCGCCCGCAACGAGCGCGAACAGATAGGCGGGCTTCGGGTGCGGATCGACCCAGCGCGCCCAGTGCGTGCCGTCCGCGTTCTCCCCCGCGCCATTCGGGTTGCCGTTGGACAGCAGCACCGGGTAGTCTGCGCACGATCGGCGGTGATGGTGGTAGAAACCGCGCCATCACGTCCGGCCGGTCGGGGAAGTAGGTGATGCGCCGGAACCCCTCTGCTTCGCATTGCGTGTAGTAGTTGCCATTCGAGGTGTAGAGGCCGGTGAGCGAGGTGTTGGCGTCCGGCGCGATGCGTGTCTCGATATCCAGCATGAAGGCGTCGGGCACACCCGTGAGCACGAGCCCGCTCGCCTCCAGGAGCGGCTCGCGGGCCTCCCCATCAAGTTGGAGCGACACCAGCGTAAGCTCCTCGCCGTCAAGCCGGAGCGGGGCGTTGCGGTCGGCGGAGGCGGGGTTACGCCGCACCGCCAGCCGCGATGCGACCCGGGTGGCCGAGGGATCGAGCGCGAAGGCGAGGTCGACCGTGTCGATCAGGAAATCGGGCACGCGGTAATCGGTGCGATTAACGGCGCGGGGCGCGGCGGCCGCATCGGTCGTTATGGTGTCGGTCATTGCTGCGGTTCCGGTCAGCGGAGTTGGAAGCCGAGGGCGCCGAGGGCGGCCCGCATCCGGTCGCGCCCGCGCAGGCTCCGCGCCGTGCCGAGACGGTCAATCACGCGGTCCGTCCAGTCGGTCGCACCCATGCCGTTCACCGCCGAGAAGCGGCTGAGCGCCGCGTCGTAGCCGGGAAGGTCCGCGGCCTCTGCGGCCGTGCCGTAGCGTTCCCGGTGTAGCACCAGGGATTGCGGGAGTCGCGGCTTGACCTCCGCGCGGACCGACGGGTCGGGATAGCCGACCGCGAGGCCGAACAGGCCCATCACGTGCGGCGGCAGGCCGAGTTCGGCGGCCACCTGCTCCGGGTGGTTGCGCAACGCGCCCACGTAGACGCAGCCGAGGCCAAGGGATTCGGCCGCCACGAACGCATTCTGCGCGGCCAGAGCTGCGTCAACGGAGGCGACGATCCAGCTTTCCAGGTACTCGATCCCTTCGAGCCTGCCGTTGCGCGCCCCCGCGGCGCGGGCGAGGCGCGCGGTGTCGGCGCACCAGGCGAGGAACAGCGGAGCCTGACGGATGAACGCCTGGTCTCCCGCGAGGGTGGCGATGCGCGCCTTGTGCCCGGGCTCCTCCACCGCGACGACGCTCCAGGCCTGCATGTTGGATGAGGTGGAGGCCGATTGCGCGGCTGCGACCAGGGTCTCCAGCGTGCCCACCGGCAGGGGGCGCGGCAGGAAGGCGCGGACCGAGCGGTGGGACAGGATCGTCTCGATGGTCGCGTTGAACGGCCCGGGCTCAGGTGCCGCGTCGCCGTACCGGGCACGCAGGAGGGCGGCAGGCTGGCTCGGTGCGGCTGTTGTCACGCAGGCTCCGGAGAAAAGGGTCCGGCCGCTTCTACAGCGTCGGTGGACGGCCGTCATCGGCCGCCCGCCTCGGCGGGCTCGGGCGGCTGGTTTCGCGGCGGCCCGTGACCTTATAGGCTGTGTTGGCAAAATAGGCTGCATGGCCAGCGGCCGGTTGTCCTAGCTTGGATGGATGCTGCGATGAGACGTGTTTCGGTTGATCGCCGCGGCGCCATGCGCGCCGGGTTGGCTTTGCTCCTGGCGTCGCTCGTGGGCCCGCGCGCGCGAGCCGCGGGCGACGATTCCGCGGGGAGCGTGAGCCAGTTCGGCGATGCTCTGCTGCGCGCAATGCGGGCGGGCCAGGGCACGCCGTTTTCTCAGCGCTTCGCCATGCTGGCCCCCGCCGTGGACCGCACGTTCGACCTCGACACGATCCTGCGGACCTCGGTCGGGCCGCAATGGGCGCGGATGCCGGCCGACCAGCAGGCGGCACTCCGCGAAGCGTTCCGGCGCTACACGATCGCCAACTTCGCGGCCAATTTCGACACGTATGGCGGCGAAACGATCCGGGTGAACCCCGAGCCGCGCAGCCTGCCGAACAACGACGAGATCGTGACCACCCAGATCATCAAGCCCGGCGGCGACCCGATCACGCTTGCCTACGTCATGCGGCAAACCCCGGCGGGCTGGAAGGCGGTGGACGTGCTGGCGAACGGCAACATCAGCCGCGTCGCCACCCAGCGCTCCGACTTCCGCAGCCTGCTCCTGAACGGCGGCGCCCCGGCGCTGGTCAGCAGTCTCGAGAACAAGGCGGCGGCGCTCGCCGGATGAACCCGACCGGCAACGTGCCAACCGCGTTGCGAGTGGGAGCCTCCGCCGAGATCGGCGGCTCGGGCGAGACGTGCCGGAGTAGGCGAGTTCTTCGGGATTGATCGGTCCGGCTCCGGGTTGACCGCACGAGGCCGCCGCTTGCGGCGGGGCGGGAGCGCGGGACAAAGTGCGGCATGAGCGATACGCCGCTGCCCCTCGATCACGGCCTGTTCGGGCGCCTACGACGCGATGCAGCGGCGGTTTGGGAAGACTACGTCGCGCACCCGTTCGTCCAGGCACTGGGCCGTGGCGACCTGCCCGAACCCGCGTTCCGGCAGTTCCTGATCCAGGACTACTTGTTCCTGATCCATTTCGCGCGGGCCCACGCGCTTGGCGGGTTCAAGGCCACCCGGCTGACTGACATCCGGGCATCCGCCGCCGCCGTGTCAGCCATCGTCGACGTGGAGATGCCGCTGCACGTCTCCTATTGCGCCGGCTGGGGATTGACCGAAGACGGCATGGCGGGGACTCCCGAAGCGTTGGAAACGACGGCCTACACGCGCTTCGTCTTGGAAACCGGACTAGCGGGTGACTTGCTTGACCTGCAGGTGGCACTCGCGCCCTGCCTCGTCGGCTACGGCGAAAGCGGCGAGCGGCTGCTGGCGGACGGCTCAACACAGCTCGACGGCAATCCGTACGCCGAGTGGATCGATGCCTATACGGGCGAGGGCTACCGTCACGCGGTGCGCGCTGCCATCGCGATGCTGGAGCGGCTGGGCGAGGAATACGGTGCGGCCGCGCGCTACCCCCGGCTGCTTGCCACCTTTGTCGCGGCGACCCGGCTCGAAACGGCTTTCTGGGACATGGGGTGGAGGGCCGGCGAGTGAGCGAGGATCGGGTCGGCCCCGCGGCGCGGAGCTACATCTCGCAGCGCCTGCGGCTCAACTATGCCGATTGGGGAAACCCGTCGGCGCCGCCGCTCCTGCTGTTGCATGGCGGGCGCGACCATTGCCGCAACTGGGACTGGGTGGCGCAGGCGATGCGGAGCGACTGGCACATCATCGCCCCCGACCTGCGCGGCCACGGAGACAGCGCCTGGTCGGCGGACGGCAACTATCCGCTGTCCTCCTACATCTACGATCTGGCACAGCTGATCCATCAGCAGGCCCTAGCGCCGGTCACGATCGTGGCGCACTCGCTCGGCGGCAACATCGCGCTGCGCTACACTGGCATCTATCCGGAAAAGGTGCGCCGCCTGGTCGTGATCGAGGGGCTGGGCCCGCGACCGCGCCGGCTGTCCGGCAAGACGGTGCCGCCCATTGACGAGCGGATGGACGCCTGGATCGAGGAACGTCGCGCACTGTCCGGCCGGGTTCCCCGGCGCTACCTGAGCATCGAGGCGGCGCTGGCGCGGATGCAGGAGGAGAATAAGCACCTCTCGCCCGCGCAGGCGCGTCATCTCACGGAGCACGGGGTCAACCAGAACGAGGACGGCACCTATAGCTGGAAGTTCGACAACTATGTCCGCGTCTGGCCGCCGTACGACATGACGGACGCCGACACCGAGCTACTCTGGAGCCGGATCACCTGCCCGACCCTGCTCGTCCACGGCGCCGAAAGCTGGGCCTCGAACCCGGCCACCGACGGCCGCGCGGCGCACTTCCAGAACGCGGAGGTGCTGAGCGTGCAGGGCGCGGGGCATTGGGTGCACCACGACCGGCTCGGCGTGTTTCTCGAGGCGCTCCGGCGATTCCTGTGACGCAGGGCCGCAGCTCGGTAGCGGCTTGCGGCCTCCGCCGAACCGTTCCGTGGCGGACGGCTGCCGAATAGCTCGACTGCAATGCGGAGGCGCCGCACTCCGCTTTTCAGCGCGCGACGAGTGCCGCGACGTGCGATCAATGCTTGTGGACCGAAGCCTGAAAAATCTCCTCGATGGCCTGCCCGAGAGCGGCCTCGAACTCGGCGTCATTCATCGACACTCTGAGATCTCCGATCAAGGCGCGCGAGAAACTCGCGATTATGCCGTGGTTTAAGGCAAGGCGCCGGCAGGCTTCGGCCCGCGTGTAGCCGCCTGAAAGCGCGACGACCCGCGCCACGTGGTCATGCTTGACGAGGGGCAAATACAAGTCGGGCGTCTCAGGTATAGTCAGCTTGAGCATCACCTTGCGGTCGTTCGGCAGCGCATCGAGTTTCCTTTGCAACTCTGCGAGGAGAATCGTCTCGGCCTGCGCTTTGTGGGGACTGCTGATCGAGATTTCCGGCTCGATGATCGGCATCAGCCCGTGCGATGCGATCGTTGTGGCGAGTTCGAACTGTTGTTCCACCACAGCTCTGATACCCTCCTTGGAGGGCAAATCGATTACGGAGCGCATCTTGGTTCCTGCAACGCCGAGCTTCACGGCTCGGGCCAGCAGCTCTGTCAAGCCGGGGATCGGCTTCATCAGCCTGACGCCATCCGCTTCGGCTTCAAGCCCCTTATCGACTTTCACAAAAGGGACGACACCTCGGTCCTTATAGAGGTAGGTCGGAACGGGCTGCTCCCGCACCTTCCCATCCATGGTGCCTTCGAACAAAATCGCGGCGATGACCCTGCTTCCGGTGAAAGGTGCCGCGGTTATGATCCGCACGCGCATCTCGTGCACCAGCTCGAACATCTTGGCATCGCCACTATAGGCACTATCCGGTATGCCATAGAGGCGTAACGCCCCGGGGGTCGAGCCGCCACTCTGATCGAGCGCGGCGATAAAGCCTTCGTTGCGGGACACTCGTGCAATCATCTCGTTGTCGACCATCGAACTACTCCGTTGTTCGCCGGGGTCTCCGGCATCGAGCGGCGCCGCGATCCAGTTCAGGCGTGAACCAGTCTAGCAGAGAGCTGCCGGCCCTCGAAGTTTCGTGCTCGAGCACGGGGTCTGTTGAACGCCGGAGGTGCGGGCCCGGAGCCAACGCGCTTCTGGACCGAGCCGAGCCAGGTGCATCGCAGTCGCGCCGGGTACCGCTGCGTGCTCCATTCATCCCAAGACAAGATTTCGCGATTAGTTAGCCTTAGAACTGTAACACCGCTGTAAGGACGGGTTCTTCGCCAAGGCATATGATCGGCTCGCCACAATAAATAAGGGAGAATGTAATGACCGTCCGTAAACGGCACAAAAGTGCCAGTTTTCTGGCGCTGTTATCCATGACCACTAGTTTCATTGCACCGGCGTTCGCCGCCCCGTTGCAGGCGAATGACGAGAACACTACTACCCCGATCAAGCATGTGATCGTCATTTATGGCGAGAATCGCTCATTCGATCATCTGTATGCGACATATCAGCCGAAACCTGGCGAAACGGTGAACAATCTGTTGTCGCAGGGGATCGTCAACACTGACGGATCGCCGGGGCCGAACTTCGCCAAGGCGACCCAATATCAGGCGACCGACACGACGATCTACCGTATCGCGCCCGACCAAGGCCGGACCGTATCACGACGCTGCCCCCGCTGACGCCGGGCGGACCAAAAGCCCAAAGCGACACCAGACCGCCGTTCAAGACGCTCGCCGAGGCGGAAGATGCCACCAGTGACTCTCCTGCCGCGCGATCTGAGATTGCTTCTAACCGGGGCGACTGGCCTCGCATCGCGGCGTCGTCGACACTCGCCTGCCAAACGTCAACAGCTTGCCGAACGGTCCCTACTTCCTGACACCTGGCTATATCCTACAACGATTATGCCGCCAGCCCGGTGCATCGGTTCTATCAGATGTTCCAGCAGATGGATTGCGATGCTGCAGTCTGCGACTGTCAGCAACCCAAGCGGCTGCCTGAATGACCTGTTTCCCGTGGGTCGAGGAAACCATCGGCGCCGGCACCAACGGCGCACCGCTGACGCCAGGGGCAAACGCCACCCCGTCGGGCGAAGGCTCGGTGGCGATGGGAATATACAACGTCGCGGCAGGGCGATATGCCATACTTCAAGCAAGCTGTCGGACAGCTACACGATCAGCGACAACTACCACCAACCGGCCAAGGGCGGCACGGGACTTGATAGCATCTTCGCCGGGTTTGGTGACGCGATCTGTTACAGCGATGGAAAGGGCAATCCAACTCCACCGCCGACCGGTCAAATCGAGAATCCCGACCCGCAGCCTGGAACGAACAACGTCTAAAGCCAATGACGGATATGGCAGCGCACGACCGGCAATGGGCGGATCGTATAGCAATTGTGCCGATCCAGTCGCAGCCCGGCGTCAAGCCGATCCTCGACTATCTCGCCGACGCTGCCGGACAAACCGAATCCGAATTGCGAGCCGGGGCACTACTATCTGCTGAACAACTATAACCCAGGCTACCTTTCTGACGGCACGGTGGATACCACCACGTTCACGATCCCGCCTTCACCTACGCCCAGCATCGGCGACGTGCTGCTCGACAATTCGGTGTCTTTCGCCTGGTTTGGCGAAGGTTGGAATCAGTCAGTTGCGGAACCAAACAATCCCGACAACGTGTATTGCAACATCTGCAATCCGTTCAACTACCAAAGCCAATTCATGGCTGATCCGAAGCTGCGCAATGTTGCCACCCAGGATACCAGCAGACTTCTACGACGATCTGCACTCCGGCAGTTTGCCGGCTGTTTCGTTTGTCAAGCCATCCGGCGTCAATGACGGCCATCCGGCCTCGTCGAAGTTCGACATCTTCGAGGCGTTCACCAAGAAGGTGCTGACCGAGCTGCAGAAGAACCCCGACCTGTGGCAGAGCACGGCGGTGTTCATCACGGTGGACGAAGGTGGTGGATACTAGGACTCGGGTTACATCCAGACCTGGACTTCTTCGGCGACGGCACGCGGATTCCGCTGATCGTCGGTGTCGCCCTACTCGACGGGCGGCCATGTCAAGCACAGCTATACCGACCACGTCTCGATCCTGAAATTCATCGAAAGGAATTGGAGTCTGCCGACGATCTCCAAACGCAGCCGCGACAATCTGCCGAACCCGCAGCAGGACAGCGGTAGCTATGTTCCGAGCTAACCGACCCGCCATCGGCGACCTGATGGACATGTTCGACTTCTCGCAATAGCTAGCTGCTGAAACTCGAAAAGCTCCGGGCCGATGAAGTGGACTTGGCCCGGAGCCGCAGTTCCTGGTGGCCGGCACCCCGACCACCTTTGGCGCGACAACTGGGCAGCTGACCCGGGTAGGCAGCCGATCCGTCAGACGGGTTTATACGCGCGGTCCATCTCGACATCGATGAGCACCGGCCCGCCCGCGGCGAGCACCCGCGGCAGCAACTCGCGCATCTCGGACACCGTGGCTGCCTGGTGCGCCGCCACGCCGAGACTGCGGGCAAGGGCGGGGAAGTCGATGCGCGGGTTGGTGAGGTCCATGCCGACATAAGTGTCGGTCTGCGCGGAAAGCTGTTTCAGGGCGTTGGTGCGCTGCTTGAGAATACGATACGAGCTGTTGTTCAGAATCACGAAAACAATGGCGAGTTTTTCGTGCGCCGCCGTCCAGAGCGCCTGGATCGAGTACATGGAACTGCCGTCGCCGATCAGCGCCACCACCGGACGGTCGGGCAGGGCGAGCTTCACGCCGACAGCGGCGGGGAGGCCCCACCCGATGCCGCCGCCGCGCAAGCCGAAGAAGCTCTGGGCGTCGTTGCTCCGCAGCAGCCGGCGCAGCCCGGCACCCGAAGAGATGGTTTCGTCGATCACCACCGCGTCATCGGGCAGCATTTCGCCAATCGCGGCCAGCAGGGCGAGCGGCTGCACGGGGGATTGGTTCTCGAGCTCCTTGGCGCGGGCCTTCAATCGTGCGAGGTCGGCGGCGTTGTCCGCCTGTGTCGCGTCCCGCCGGACGCGCGCCGCGTCGCGCTGCCCCGGCGTGAACGCGCGACCGAGCGCTTCGGCAAGGTCGGGCAGCGTCGCCTTCGGCGCGCCGAGGATGGCAACGGCGGCCGGATAGTTCTTGCCGAGCTCCCAAGGGTTGCTGTCGATGTGGATGAGCTTCATGCCTTCCGGCATCGGCTCCACGTCGGCGGGCAACGACATGGTGAACAGGTCAGCGCCCACCGACAGCACAAGGTCGTGCTGCGACAGGATCGCGCGGATGGTGGGTGCGAGCCGGACGAAGGTGCCGCGATACAACGGGTGGGTGGTCGGGAAACCGCAGCGGCTCGCCACTCCCTCGTCGTAGACCGGCGCCCCGAGCTGCTCGGCGAACGCGACGAGCTCGGCAAGCGCATCGCCTTGGGCGATGGCGTCGCCCGCGATGATGACGGGGCGTTCCGCGCGAGCGAGAAGCGACGCGGCCGCTGCGACCGCCGCCGCATCGCCGCGCACGCCCGTGGCGATGCGGGTCGGCGCGGCGAGCTCGAGGTCGGCCGAGGCGTTCAGCACGTCGCCCGGCAAGCCGATGAACACCGGCCCGGTGGGCGGCGCCATGGCCACCTTGGCCGCGCGCCGGACGATGCGCGGCAAATCCTCGACGCGGTGCACCTCCACGGCCCATTTCACCAGCGGCCGCGCCATCTCCACGATGTCGCCCCAGAGCAGCGGCTCGGTCAGCGCAAAGGTCTGGTCCTGCTGGCCGGCGGTGACCAGGATGGGGGCGCCCGCCTTGGCGGCGTCGTACAGCATTCCCATCGCGTTGCCGAGGCCGGGGGCGACGTGGAGATTGCAGAAGGCGAGCCGCCCGGAGGCTTGCGCGTAGCCGTCGGCCATGCCCATCACGGTCGCCTCCTGCAGCCCGAGCACGTAGCGAAGCTCGGTCTCGCCGGCGAGCGCGTCCATCAGCGCGAGCTCGGTGGTGCCCGGGTTGCCGAACAGGATTTCGACGCCCTCGCTCTTGAGCAGCGCCAGTAGCGCCTGCTTGCCCGTCATCACCGGCATGGTTTCCTCCGCATCCGCCTCATCGCGAAGCGTAGCAGCGGCTCCCGGCTACCGCCACGGCAGCGCCTACAGCTCGGCGGTGCCGAACTTTTTGGGGGCTGGCGACGGTCGTGTCGAGCAGCCGCGCGCCCATCTCGCTGCAAACGGCGCGTCGTCCAGACGTTGGGCGTTAGTCCATTATTCGCTTGCCGCACTCCGGGTCGCCGGCGCGCTCGTGGCTTCCCGGGTGCCGTCCGTGGCGGTCGTCACCTGTTGGGCATTCGTGCGCGTCAGGTTGGGCGTGCCCGGCGTTGTGCTGGCTGCCGCGAACATCGAGGCGCGGCCTGGACGTCCCAAACCGATCTCGTCGAGAAAATCGTTGACCCGCATGTACGTCGCGATTGCGTCGTCGTGGTCTGGCGCGTTCGGGACGGGCTCGGCTTGAAGTGGCCTACGGCGGCGCTTCCGGCGCCTCGGAGCCGGCCGTCGGGTGCGACTCGCCGCTTTCGGATATGGGGGCAGCCCCGAAGCCGGGGTGCGAGGAAAACCCCGACCAGCGCGGGGTCTGGTCGGACGCGGGATTGCGCGGCACGAAGGTCGCCGAAACGCGGATCGGGTCGCTGCGCTTGGCAAGCCACTCGGTCGGCGTCGGGTCGCCGTGCGGGACGAAAATGAACGGGACAACCAAGACATCAGACGACGATCGCCGCTTGCCGCCTTCCCCGTCGAACATGCGAAACCACCCTCAAATACGGCCGGATCGCTAACACAGCCGGTCGATCGGCTGCAATCAGCGCATGGGCCGGTATACTCGGCGGCAAGCTCAGGAGGCCGCCATGAACCTGCACCGATTGTTGCAACAGCGCCTCGCAACCGGGCGGCCCGTGCGCGTCGGGCTGATCGGCGCGGGCAAGTTCGGGTCCATGTTCCTCGCACAGGTGCCAACAACGCCGGGGATCGAGGTCGTCGCCATCGCCGATCTCGCCCCCGACCGGGCGCGCGCGGCCTGCCGAACTGTCGGCTGGACGGATGAGCGCGTCGGGCGGACGCGCTTCACCGACGATGCCCTCGCCATGCTGGGCGCCGGCGACATCGAGGTGGTGGTGGAGGCGACCGGCCACGCCGCCGCCGGCATCGCGCACGCGCGGCGGGCCATCCGGGAGCGCAAGCACATCGTCATGGTGAATGTGGAGGCCGACGTGCTGGCCGGGCCGCTGCTCGCCAGGGAAGCTGCGCGGGCCGGCGTGGTGTACAGCCTGGCGTACGGCGACCAGCCGGCGCTGGTCTGCGAGCTCGTCGATTGGGCGCGCGCCTGCGGCTTCACCGTGCTCGCTGCGGGGAAGGGCACCAAGTATCTCCCCGCCTTTCATGCCTCCACTCCGGAGACTGTGTGGGGGTTTTATGGCCTCACGCCGGAAGCGGCGCGCGCCGGAGGCATGAACCCGCAAATGTTCAACTCCTTCCTCGACGGTACCAAGTCCGGGATCGAAATGGCGGCGATCGCCAACAGCACCGGCCTCACGCCGTCGCCGGACGGCCTCGGCTTTCCTCCCGTGGGTGCCGACGAACTCGCCCGCGTGCTGCGGCCGGGCAATCACCAGGGGGCGCTGCATCACGCGGGGCAGGTGGAGGTGGTCTCGTCGGTGCATCGCGACGGCAGCGACGTGCCGCGCGACCTGCGCTGGGGCGTCTACGTCGTGTTCGAGACCGACAATCCCTACACGATGCGTTGCTTCACCGAGTATGGCGTGTCCACGGACGATACGGGCCGCGTGTCGGCCTTGTATCGTCCGTTCCATCTGATCGGCCTCGAGCTCAACGTGTCGATCCTGTCGGCCGCGTTGCGCGGCGAGCCGACGGGGGCTCCGGACGGGTTTCGGGGCGATGTGGTCGCCACTGCCAAGCGCGACTTGAAAGCCGGCGAGGTGTTGGATGGCGAGGGCGGGGCGCTGGTGTGGGGCAAGCTGCTCCCGGCGCCGACCAGCCTCGCTCTGGGCGGCTTGCCGATCGGGCTCGCGAGCCGCCTTCCGCTGTTGCGGGACGTGCCCGCGGGACAAAGCGTGACCTGGGCCGACGTGCGGGTGGACCAGGACGAAGAGGCCTATCGTTTCCGGCGGGAGATGGAGCGGGCGTTCGCGGTTGACGCCATCTGACCGGTCCTCCAGCCTCGCACGTCGGCAATACCCCGGGAGCGGCCATGAGCAGCGACTACAATGTCGGCGATCTGGTCGCCGAGTTCCTGTCCGCCTGCGGCATCTCGACGGCGGTTGGCGTCGTGTCCATCCACAACATTCCCATGTTGGACGGCATCGGCCGGCGCAACGCCGTACGCTTCGTGATGGCGCGCGGCGAGCTCGGCGGCGGCCACATGGCGGACGGGTTCGCCCGCGTCACCGGCAAGCTCGGCGCGTTCATTAGCAGCACGGGGCCGGGGGCGGCCAATGCGGTCGGCAGCCTCATCGAGGCGCGGTTCGCCAGCACGCCCATGCTGCATCTGACGGGCCACACGGCGACCAAGTTCGCCGACCGCGGCGTTGGCACGGTGCACGATCCCTACGAGCAGCTCGACATGCTGGCCTCGGTGTCGAAAACAGCCTACCGCATCCGCTCGGCCGACCAGGCGCTCGGCGTGCTGACGCGCGCCGCGGTGGACGCGCTCACCCCGCCCTTGGGGCCGGTCAGCGTGGAAATCCCGATCGACGTGCAGCGCACCCCCGTTCCACGCCCGGCGGAGCTTGATTGCTTCTCGTTGCCGCTCGGCGCGCCGCTTGCACCGTCGGAGGCGGCAATGGACGAGCTTGCCGCGCGCGTGATGCGGGCAAAGCGCCCGATGCTGTGGCTTGGCGCGGGCGCGCGACATGCCGGCAATGCGGCAACGCGCCTGCTCGACATGGGGTTCGGCATGGTTACGAGCCTGCAAGGTCGCGGCAGTGTGCCCGAGGACCATCCCCTCAATCTCGGTGGTTTCAACGGCAACGGTCAGCCCCGCATCGAGGAGCTGTACAGGAAGGCCGATCTCCTCCTGGTGGTCGGGTCGCGCCTGCGCGGCCAGGAGACCGCCGAGTTCGCGATCAAGTTCCCCGACGAGCTGTTGCAGATCGACGCCGATCCGCTCGCCGCGGGCCGCACCTATCCGACGAAGTTCTTTGTCTGCGCCGACGCCAAGCTGGCTTTGCGCGCATTGGCCGACCGCGTCGAAGGCCGCATGACGATCGACCGGTCGTTCACCGACGAAGTGCGCGCGCTCAAGGAGCAGGTGCGGGCGGAATACGCGGAAAGCCTCGGGCCTTATGCGAGCTTCGCCGGGCAGCTCCGCCGCGTGATGCCGCGGGACGCGATCTGGGTACGCGACGTGACCATCAGCAACACGACCTGGGGCCACCGGCTGTTCCCGGTGTACGGGCCGGAAACCAACGTGTATCCCGTGGGTGCCGGGATCGGTCAGGGCTTGCAGCTCGGCATCGGTGCAGCCCTCGGCGCGAACGGACGCAAGGTCGTGGTGATGACCGGAGACGGCGGCTTCTTCCTCAACGTGGGCGAGCTGTGGACCGCGGTGCAGGAAAAGCTCGACATGGTGACGATCGTGATGAACGACCGCGGCTACGGCGTCATCAAGCATATCCAGAACGCGCTGTACGGCGGCCGCAACTATTTTGCCGACCTGCTGGGGCCGGACCTCGGCGAACTCGCTAAGGTCGCGGGCGTGCCGTTCTGGCGCGTGCAGGAAGCGGGCGGGCTCGGCTCGGCGGTCGAACAGGCGCTCGCGACATCCGGGCCGACCCTGGTCGAGGTCGACATGAAGGCGATCGGCGAGATCCCGCCCTACTTCCCGTTCAACAAGCGCCAGCCCGCGCCTGCCCGGGCCTGAGCGGGCGTGGCCGGCTGGGCGGCGATCCTGCTGGTCGCTTTCCTGCTCAGCGAGGATCGCCGCCGCATCCCCTGGCGCACCGTAGCTGGCGGGCTTGCGCTGCAAGTGGGGCTGGCCGTGCTGCTGTTGCGCGTGCCGCTCGCAACCCGCTTGCTCGCGTGGGTTAACCAGGCAGCGCTTGCCTTGCAGAAGGCGACCGACGCCGGAACCACGTTCCTGTTCGGCTATCTGGCCGGCCCGCCGCTGCCGTTCGCCGAAACGCATCCGGGTGCAAGCTTCATCCTCGCCTTCAACGCGCTGCCCCTGGTGCTGACGATCAGCGCGCTGGCCGCACTGTTGTTCCATTGGGGCATCCTGCAGCGCGTTACCGCCGCGTTTGCATGGCTGCTCCGGCGCGTGCTCGGCGTGGGCGGCGCGCTGGCGCTCGGGGCCGCGGTGCACATCTTCCTCGGCATGATCGAGGCGCCGTTGCTGGTGCGGCCCTATCTCGCCGGGATGCAGCGCGGCGAGCTGTTCGCGCTGATGACATGCGGCATGGCGGGGGTCGCCGGGACCGTGATGGTGATCTACGCCACGTTCCTCGCACCCGTGATCCCAGACGCGCTCGGCAACATCTTGATCGCCTCCGTCATCAGCACGCCGGCGGCGTTGGCGGTATCCGCGCTGATGGTGCCGTTCGCGGCGGGGCGCGGCGCCGAGGAGCGGCTGGTGATCGCGGACCCTCCGCTGAACGCTGCGGACGCCCTGGTGAAGGGCACCATGGACGGCCTTCGCCCACTGGTCGCGATCGTGGCGGTTCTGCTGGTCAGCGTGGCGCTCGTCGCTTTGGTGAACATGGCGTTCGCGCACCTGCCGTTCGTCGGTGGCGACGCGCTGACTTTGCAACGCGCTTTCGCCTGGCCGTTTCGGCCGGTGATGTGGCTCATCGGAGTCTCCTGGGCCGAGTCGGGCGTCGCCGCGTCCCTCATGGGGACAAAGACCGTGCTCAACGAGTTCGTCGCGTACCTGAACCTCGCGAAGCTGCCGGACGGCACGCTGTCGCCGCACGCGCGACTGATCGTGACATACGCGCTCTGCGGCTTCGCCAATTTTGGCAGTTGCGGCATTCTGATCGGCGGGCTGTCGGCGATGGTGCCGGAGCGGCGGCACGAGGTGGTGACGCTCGGCGTGCGCTCGATCCTGTCGGGCACGATGGCGACGCTTACCAGCGGCGCTGTGGTGGGGCTGATCGGTTAAGGGCCGCGGGCCTTCTTGCTGGGTGACGAGGGAAGGGGAAGGGCAGGGATGGACTGGACCAAACGGCGGCAGCGTTTCCGGGCGATCCTCGGTGGTGACAAGTGTTATCATCCTGCCTCGGTGTTCGATCCGTTGTCGGCGCGGATCGCCGAGGATCTCGGCTTCGAGGTCGGCATGTTCGCCGGCTCAACCGCGTCGTTGACGGTGCTCGGCGCGCCCGACCTGATCCTGCTCACCTTGACCGAGTTCGCGCAGCAGGCCTTGCGCATCAATCGCGCGATGGAGGTGCCGCTGCTCGTTGATGCCGACCACGGCTATGGCAATGCGCTCAACGTCATGCGGACGGTGCAGGAGTTGGAAACGGCGGGGGTGGCGGCGCTCACCATCGAGGACACGGTGCTGCCGCGCCCATACGGTCCGGGTGGCGGCGGCCTGACCTCGATCGAGGAGGGGGTGGGCAAGATGCGCGCGGCGCTGGCGGCGCGGCAGGACCCGAACCTCGTTATCGTAGGACGCACGATTGCGATGGGCCTGACCAGCACCGAAGACGCGATCGCCCGCGCCCGCGCCTACGCGGCCACCGGGGTGGATGCGTTCTTCTTCGTCGGCATCACCGAGCGGCAGCAACTCGAGGCCGCCGCGGCGGCCATCGACATTCCGATCATCATTGGCGGCGGCGGGGACGACCTCGCGGATCGCGACTATCTTGCCGGCCGGAAGGTGCGCGTGGCGCTGCAAGGCCACCAGCCGATCATGGCCGCCGCGCAGGCGGTGCACGATACGATGAAGGCGCTGCGGGACGGGGTGAAGCCAAAGGATTTGGAAGGAGTGCCCGACGCGGCGTTCATGGCGAGGGCGACGCGGGATCCGGCGTATAAGGGGTGGACAAAGGAGTTCCTGGGCGGATGAGCCGTGCGGCGGCCCCTGGACGTGCCTGCACATGTTCCGGTGAGTTCGCTCTCGAGCGAAGAGGATAATGGTTCCGATCACCAGAACGTCGGGAGGACTGCCTTGGCTGCCCGGGCTCCATTCCTAAAACACGTTTCAGTGGTTACTATCATACCAGGGTGCCTGCCGAAGATACCGAGCTGGCCCATGTCGGACCGGGCAACCCATGCGGGGGGGAACTATGCGCGACACCGGGCGCCGGCTGGCTAAATCCTATCTGCGGGAGCCATCTTCGCGGGCGCACACCTGACCCGTGCGGAGCTACCGCGTCGCGTGCGGTTCCAGCCATCCCAGGCTCGCCTCAGGCACCGCGTCGGTGGTCGGTAGATAGGGCTTGACGTCGAGCAGCGGGGTGCCGTCGAGGCAGTCGAGATAGCGCACCTTCAGGCAATCCTCGCCTTCGAAACCGTCGAACGCCACCACCGCGAGGCCGATCGGGTTGGGACGGACCGGACCGCGGGTGGCGAAGAGGCCGCGTTCCTGTGTGTCAAAGGGCGGGACGAAGCGGAGCGCGTAGTCGCGGGCGGGGCGGTCGAGCCAGTAGAGCAGGATGAGGTGCGAGAACCCGTCGAGGCTCGCCAGGCCCGGAACGAATTCCGGGAGTACCCGGGCGCGGCAGAGCGGGGCCGGGCGCAACTGACGGCCGTTGCGAGGGCAGTCGGCCATCGTCTTGAACGGGGTCTCGATTACCCCGATGGCTCGCACCGTCCCAAGGGCACCCGCCGCGGCCGTCATCGGACGGGCATCGCGATGCGTCGCCCGGCATTGTCGGGCCTGACCTGCGGGATCAGCGATGCCAGCCGCTCGCGCAACGGCGGCGGCAACTCGCGATCGAATCGGGCCACGCTCTCGAAACTCGCGGCGCGGTATCCTTCGCCGGCGTGAAACATCGTCTGAAACAGATGAAGGCCGTGCGCCTCGACCCCGATCACCTGGGTGACGACGCGCAGACGATCGCCCCGCTTCACCTCGCGCTCGTAGAGCGTGTGCATCTGCGTGAGCCGCAGCGCGGGGCCTAGTCCCATCTCCGTTCGCAGCACCTCGAGCGCGTCGGTGAAGACGAGCACGTAGTAGGCAAGGTTCATGTGGTCGTTGTCATCGATCCATGCCTCGCGGACGATGTCCTCGTAATCCATCGTCGATCCGCGTGTCTCCGGCATCCCGCTCGCCCGATCGTCCGCCTCAAGCTTGTTAGACATGTAGGGAACGGGTCAAGCTCGACGCCAAATCGATTCTCGACCGGTCCTCTCGACGATCCCCCCGGGCACCGGCGCAAGCAAAAGGCCACAATGTTCTACATAGCGACCTTGCCATTATGGGCTTCGGGGCTGCTGCTGGTGGGGCTGACCACGGCGTTGGCTATGCTCGGCCCGTCCTTCGTCCGGCGCCGCGTCTCGCTCGAACGCCTCACGACGAACAACGAGGTGGCCGGCTTCAAGTTCGCCGTGGTCGGTGTGGTCTACGCCGTGCTCATCGCGTTCGCGGTCATTGTCGTTTGGGAGAAGTTCAGCGACGCCGAGCACACGGTCGTGCAGGAGGCCGGGGCCGTGGCAGGGCTGTATCGGCTGACCGATGGCGTCGGCGACGAGGGAAAGGTGGCCATCCGCGATGCACTGACGGCTTACCTGCACGCGGCGATCGAGAATGACTGGCCTACAATGTCGAGGGGACAACCAAGCCCCGAGGGCACCCAATCGCTCAACGCGCTCTATCGGACGGTCCTGTCCATCAACCTCCGAGAAGATCGGGCGAAGCTCGTTTTCCCCGAACTGCTCCACCAGCTCGATGAGATCACACAGGCACGGCGCACCCGATTGGTCCTCGCATCGGGCGCGGTGCCGGGAGTCGTGTGGCTGGCGTTGTTCGCGGGCGCCTTCCTTACAGTGGGCTTTGCGATGTTTTTCGCGACGGAAAGCCTCCGCTCGCAAACCCTGATGGCGGGGTTGCTGGCCATCATCATCTTCATGGGTTTGTTTGTGATCGCGGCCATCGACTACCCTTATTCGGGCGAGGTTCAAGTCAGGCCCGAAGCGTTGCAACGGGTCCTGGAGGATTTCTCCGCGCCGGCGCACCCATAATCTGCACTCGAGCGCTTGTTAGGGCGCCGCGTCCAACGCGCCGAGGATCGACCGGCGCACGTCCGCGGGCTGATCGCTGACCGCCTGTACCACCGATCGCAGCCGTCCGCGCAACTCGTACACCTGGTCCACCAGCGACAGCACGACCGGGATCGACTTGTCGGGAAGGGCCATCCCGGTGCGCAGGTCGCGGATCAACCGCACGCGCGCGATGTCGATCTCCTGGAACACGAGGCGTGCGCCGTCTTGTTCGGGCCGCACCCAGCCGCGCTCGACCCAGCTCGTAATCTCGACCACGGTCGTGTCCGCGATCAGCCGCGCGAGAGATTCGAGCTCCATCACAGCCCCTCCATTCCGGCGCGCGGGTCGGCATCGTGCTCAGGCGACCAGGTCTTGAGGAACGCCTCAAGTGCAGGCTCATTCCCGGGCGGGACCACCACGCTAAGCTGGACGAACTGGTGCCCGCCGGAGATGCCCCGGCCCCGTAGCCGGAGCCGCGTTCCGGTGCCGGAGCCCCTTGGGATAGTCAGGCGAACCGGTCCCTTGACGGTGGGTACTTCAAGGGTCGTCCCGAGCACCGCTTCCTTCAAGGTCACGGGGAGATCCAGGATGATGTCGTCGCCCTCGCGGCGGAAACGCGGGTGCGGCGCGACGGTGATCTCCACCAGCGCGTCGCCGGGCGGCCCGTCGCCGAAGCCGGGGTGGCCCTGACCCTTGAGCCGAAGGACGTGCCCGTCTTGCAACCCAGCCGGGATCGTCACGTCGAGCGTCTTGCCGTCCGGTAGGGTGATCCGCCGAACCGTGCCGTTCGCCGCGTCGAGGAAGCTCACCGTGAGCGAGTACTGCGCATCGTCGCCCCGCGCGCTGAAGCCGCGGCCGCCCCGAGCGCGGCGGCCGAACGCCTGGGACAGAATGCTTTCGAGGTCTTCAGCGTCGAACGGCGCGTCCGTGCGGTATTTGCCCTGACCGGTGGCATCGCCGAAGTCGCGATAGAACGGGCGTTCGGGCGGCTTCTCCGCCCCGCTCGCGTCGATCTCTCCCCGGTCGAAGCGGGCGCGCTTCTCCGGGTCCGAGAGCAGGTCGTGCGCGGCGTTGATCGCCTTGAAGCGATCAGCAGCCTCTGGCTTGCCAGGGTTGAGGTCCGGGTGGTGTTTCTTGGCGAGCTTGCGGTATGCGGCGCGGATCGCCTCGGGGGCGGCGTTCCGTTCCACGCCGAGCGTCACATAGGGGTCTTCCATGCGGCGGACTTAGTGCGACCGACCGGCGGCTGCGAGTAGGCCGGTGCGGCCGATCGCTAGGTTCCGCTCCAAACGGGCTGACGCTTGCCGAGGAACGCGTCGATACCTTCGGCGGCGTCCCGGGCCATCATGTTCCGCGTCATCACCTCGCTCGTGTACCGGTAGGCGCTCGCGAGGTCCATCTCCGCCTGGCGGTAGAACGCTTCCTTGCCGATCGCCACGGTAAGCGGGCTCTTGTCCGCGATCTGCTGGGCGAGCGCCTGAACCGCGTCGTCCAGCGCGGCCTCGGCCACGACGCGGTTGACCAGGCCGAGCGCGCGCGCCTCGGCGGCGCCGATCAGCTCGCCGGTGAGCAGCATCTCCATGGCAGCCTTGCGCCCAACCGCCCGCGACAACGCCACCATGGGCGTTGAGCAGAACAGGCCGATATTGACCCCTGGGGTGGCGAAGCGCGCCGTGTCCGCCGCGACCGCGAGATCGCAGGTCGCGACGAGCTGGCACCCTGCTGCGGTAGCGACCCCATGCACCCGGGCGATGACCGGCTTCGGCAAGGCCACGATCCGCTGCATGAGCCGCGAGCACTGCGCGAACAGGGCCTCATAGACTTCGCGGCCTGGATTGGCGCGGATCTCCCGGAGATCGTGCCCGGCGCAGAAGGCGGGGCCGGCGCCCCCGAGCACAACGACGTGGATCGAGCGGTCCGCGGCCACCGCCTCCAGCGCGTCCTCGAGCGCGGTCATCAAATCGACCGACAGCGCGTTCCGCGCGAGGGGGCGGTTCAGCGTTAGGAACGCAACCGCGCCCCGGTCCTCGCGGAGCAGCACCGGCTCGGACGGCTTGAGGGCAGCGCTCATGGTGTCAGGCCTTCACGATCAGCGCGTCGACGGCGGTGATCCGGTCGCCGGCGCAGATAAGCGGGTTGACGTCCAGTTCGGCAATGCGGTCCTGCTGGTCGGCGACGAACAGCGAAACGCGGCTGATCACATCGGCAAGCCGGCCGAGATCGACTGCGGGCAGGTTGCGGAAGCCTTCAAGCAGCTTGATGCCCTTGAGCTGGCGCAGCATCCCGAGCGCCTCGTCGCGGCCGACCGGGGCCAGCGCCAGCACCGTGTCCTTCATCAGCTCGACCAGGATGCCGCCCAGGCCCACCACGACGAGTGGACCGAACAGCGGATCGACGCGGCCACCCACCACCATCTCGGCACCCTGAGGCACCATCGGCTGCACCAGAACGCCGTTAACCCGGGGCTTCGGGACGACCGCGTTGGCGCGGTCCATGATCACCGCATAGGCGTCGCGAACCTCGGCCGCGCTGCGCAGATTGAGGCGGATCACGCCGGCCTCCGTCTTGTGCGGCAGGTCGGGGCTTTCGGCCTTCAGCACGACCGGCATTCCGAGCGCCTCGGCGGCGGCGGCCGCCTCGTCGGCGCTCTGCACGAGCTTCTCGCCGACGACGGGCACGCCGTAGCACGCCAGCACGTCCTTGGCCTCGCGCTCGGTCAGCGCCTTGGTGGTCGCGGCCTCGATCAGCTGACCGGCCCGCGCGCGCGCCGCCTCGTCCACCAGCCGCTCGGGGGCTTTGCGGGGGTTCCGGCGTAGCTCCGAGCGCCACTGCCACGCGGCCAAGGTGGCGAAGCAATTGTCCATCGAGCGGAACAGCGCCATGTTGTCGGACGTCTCGATTTCCTTGACACCCGGCCCCGCCAGCCACTCGTTGGTCCAAACGTGGCAGACGATCTTGCTGTTCGCGCCGCCGAGTTCATCGAAGGTCGGCAGGCGGGTAGCGCCCATCTCGCTGGCATAGGCCTGCGGATAGACCATTGCGGCGTAGGGCGCGTGCTCGAGCAGCGCGCCGGCGCAGGCGATCAGCGATTCCGGGGCGTTGATCACCTGCGCCGTCACGTCGCATGGGTTCGCGGCGACGCCGAAATCCGGGATGTGCTGCTCGAGGACTGCTTTCATCTCGGGCGTCGGTTGGGGCAGCGGCACCCCGTGCTCCTCGGCGCTATCCGCGGCCATGATCGCTGCTCCGCCGGAGGTTGCGAGCACCGCCACCCCGGGCCCGGACGGCTCGCCAGCCTTGGCGAAGAACGCCGCCGTGTCGATCAGCCGCTCGTAGTCATCGACCAGCACGATGCCCGCCCGCTTGAATGCCGCCCGATAGGTGGCGTGCGTGCCGGCGAGGGAGCCGGTGTGGGACATGGCTGCTGCGGCACCCTGCTCGCCCTTGGCGATCTTGAACACGATCAGCGGCTTGTCGTTGTTCCACGCGATCTCCGCGGCCTCCAGGAGCCGCTCGGGATTGGAGGAGCCCTCGAACACGCAGGCGATTGCGGTGCAGTCGGGATCGTCGGCGAGATAGGCAACGTAGTCCGACATGTCGATGTCGCAGCTATTGCCGGACGTCAGCAGATGGCTGAACGAGACCCCGCGCGCCGCCGCCTGCCCGAGGGAGAAGCCGAGTGCGCCCGACTGGCTGATCAGGCCGATGTTGCGGTGTCCGATCGTGGGAGGCGGGGTCAGGGTCATGAACGTGACGATGCATGACCGGCGGGTGTTGGCCGTGCCGATGCAGTTCGGCCCCACGATCCGCATGCCGCTTTCGCGGGAGATCGCCGACAGCCGCTCCTGCTGCGCAATCCGCTCCGGCAGGCCGACCTCTGAATAGCCGGATGCGAAGATGATCGCGCCGCCGACGCCGGTCTCCGCGCATTGCACGACGATGTCCTCGACAGCCTCGCGGGCAGCGCAGATCACGGCGCAATCGACCGCTTCGGGCAGCGCGCCGACATTCGGGTAGCACTTCAGCCCGCCCACCTCCTCGTACCGCGGGTTGATCGGGTAGACGCGCCCGTCGAACTGCTTGAGGTTGTTGAGCGCCCGTTCGCCGAAAGCGCCCGCGCGGGTCGACGCTCCCACCACGGCGAGGCTGGAAGGCGCCAATAGGCGCGACATCTGGGCGTGGCGGTAGACGGATCGCGGCGCAGCTCGCATCTATGGATTGCTTCCTGGAGTTTCCGGCTCGCCCGCCCCGGGGGTGTCACCGGACTGGTTACCGTTTGACGATTTGCTTTGGCCAACCATACTGGCCGGTATAGGGACCGGCAAGAAGCGGGCCGGCGTGTCGCGGCGGGGGAACCGATGTCGTCGTTGTTCGATTTGACCGGCAAAATCGCCGTGATCACCGGCTCCACCAAGGGAATCGGCCGCGCCATCGCCGAGCGCATGGCCGAGCACGGTGCAAAGGTCGTGATTTCGAGCCGCAAGGCGGACGCGTGCGAGGCCGTGGCGCAGGCCATCCGCGGCCGCGGCGGAGAGGCGATCCCGATACCTTGCCATGTTGGCCGCAAAGACGAACTGCAGGCCTTGTTCGACCGAACCGCGGCACATTGGGGCGGGATCGACATCCTGGTGTGCAACGCCGCCGTTAATCCGTACTACGGCCCGTCGGCGGGGATCACCGACGAGGCGTTCGACCGGGTGATGGGGACCAACGTCCGCAGCAATCTATGGATGGCGAACATGGTGGCTCCCATCATGGTGGAGCGGGGCGGCGGGTCCATCACCATCATCTCTTCGATCGGCGGGCTGATCGGCTCGGCCACACTTGGGACGTATGGCATCTCAAAGGCGGCGGACATGCAGCTCGCGCGCAATCTCGCCGTCGAGTGGGGACCGCGCAACGTTCGCGCGAATTGCATAGCGCCGGGCCTTATTCGCACCGATTTTGCCCGCGCACTTTGGGAGAACCCGGAGAACTATCGCAAGCGGACACGGAGCACGCCGTTGCAGCGCATCGGCGAGCCGGACGAGATCGCTGGCGCGGCAGTTATGTTGGCTGCCCCCGCCGGGCGGTTCATCACCGGGCAAACCATCGTCATCGACGGCGGCACGATGGCCGGATCCGTCGTCGCGGACGGCGAGTAGCGGCCCCGACCAGCGCCGAGAGGCCGCAGGCAGCCGTGGCGGATCTGGTGCTTGTCACGGGCGGGGCCGGGTTCATCGGCTCGCACTTGTGCGACGGTTTGCTACGCGCCGGGCGACGGGTCCGGGTCCTCGACGACCTGTCCTCGGGGAACCGCGCCAATCTGGCGAGCGGGACCGAGCTCATGGTCGGCGATGTGACGGATGCTGGAACGGTTCGGGCCGCGCTCGAGGGCGTCACGGCGTGCTGTCACTTGGCGGCGATCGCCTCCGTCGACCGCGGAATACGCGACTGGGCCGGGACGCACCGGGTCAACCTCACCGGCACGATCGTTCTGTTGGAAGCGCTGCGGGGAAGCGCCATCCCGTTCGTCTACGCCTCCTCTGCGGCGGTTTACGGGGACTGCCCGGACCTGCCGCTGCACGAAAGCGCGACGAAGCGGCCGCTATCGGCCTATGGCGCCGACAAGTATGGCTGCGAGCTCCACGCGGCGGTGGCGACCCTCGTGCACGGCATTCCCACCACCGGACTGCGATTTTTCAATGTCTACGGACCACGACAGGACCCGCGCTCCCCTTATTCCGGCGTGATCTCTATCTTTTGCGACCGGCTGACGACCGGTCGCCCAGTCGAGATTTTCGGCGACGGCGAGCAGAGCCGGGATTTCATCTACGTGGCTGACGTCGTGGAGGTACTCCTTCGCGCCCTCGATCGGCGGGCGGACGCGCCGGACGTCTTCAACGTCTGCTCGGGCGACCCGATCTCCATCAACGAGTTGGCCGGCGTCATCGCAGAGCTTGCCGGGACCACCCTCGAGGCGCGGTTCCGGCCGGCGCGGGCGGGGGAGATTAGGCACTCGTCCGGTTCTCCCATGCGCGCGCAGGCCGCGCTTGGCCTGCCGGCGCCGACACCCCTCCGCATCGGCCTAAGCCGGACGCTCCGCTCGCTCGGCCAATCGACGGACCAAGCCCCACCTGACCAAACTTCGCGCGAATTCAACCAAAAGTAGGATTTTTTGGCTAAATAGAACACGTTCGTATGGTTCGGCGTGGAATAATGTCGTGTTCTGCACGTGATTATAGACAGACCCCCATCGTTTGTGCATTTTGTAGGGGTAGTCGCCGAACAAATGATCGCTGGTTGCGCATCGTGAAGCTGTGAGACCTTCATGGTCTTGAGGCGCCGGACGTTGCTGGGATATGGTCGCACGTCGTTCTGATCGCCTCGGCGATCAAGTGCTAATCAGTGCTGATTTGCCCTGATTTCAACATCTGACCGTGCCTTCAGGAGGGGCACGATAGAACACTGCTGTATGTCCATCCGAATGGCGTTTTGGGATTAGCCAGATGTTGGCCGATGTTCCAGCTATTATTCTGTTGCATACGGCTTGTGCGGCGATCTACGGCGTCCTCGTCGCGCTGATATTGCTGCACGCCCGGCTAAGCCGGACGGGCGCGATCCTGGCCGGCGCCTCCCTTGTCACCGCCATTTGGGCGATTGCGGTTGCCGTGCACTGGTCCGATCCCGCGACCGGCATCGCGGGCTGGCTGGAGCTCGCACGGTCTCTCGCCTGGTATTGCTTTACGCTGCATCTTTATCGACGGACCGTGTCGCGTGAGCGGCACCTGGGCCAGGCGATTGCTACGTCGGGGCTTGTCGCGGCGTTCCTGCTCGGGGCAGCGCCGCTGCTCGATCTGCTGGCAGGGCAATACGGCCCGAGCTTCTGGTCCATTGAGGTTGTGGCCCGGCTTGGTTTGGCGGTCTGCAACATTCTCCTGATCGAGAATCTCTATTTTAATACGCCAGAGGAAGAGCGCTGGCACATCAACCTGCCGTGCATCGCGCTTGGCGGCCTGTTCTTGTACGATTTCGTCTTGTACTCCGACGCCCTGCTGTTCCGCCGCATCTCCGTCCTGTTGTTCGAGGGCCGGGCGAGCATCACGGCGATGGTGGCCCCGCTGCTCGCGGTCGCGGCCGCCCGGAACCGAAACTGGCAGATCAACATCCACGTCTCGCGAACGGTGGTGTTTCACAGCGCCACGTTGATCGCGAGCGGGATATTCCTGCTCGCGCTCGCCGCCTCGGGGGAGGTGTTTCGCCACAGCGGGGCGGAATGGGGCGTGGTGGCGGAGACCAGCATCATCTTCGGCGGCATGGTCACCGTTGCGGTTCTGCTGACTTCCGGGTCGGCGCGGTCGCGCCTGCGCCGGCTCGTTGTCGAGCACTTCTTCATCCTTCGCTATGACTACCGCCGAGAGTGGATGCGCTGCATCGAGACCCTTGCGGCTCCCGAGGCCCATGTCGGCTTGCAGACGCGGGCCATTCGCGCCATCGCGGAGGTGGTGGACAGTCCGGGAGGCGCACTGTTCGTCCGCAACTCGAGCAATACCGCGTTTGTCTGGGCCGGTTCTTGGAACCTGCCCGCGGCGACCATTCCCGTGGCACTCGGTGACCCGTTCGTGGCGGCATTCCGGGACGGAGCCTGGATTGTGCAACTGAACCGCCTTGCCGACCCGCCTGAATGGGCGCGACCCTGGCCTAATCTCTGGCTGGCTGTCCCGCTCAGTCATGTCGGCCAAATGATCGGGTTCGTGCTCGTTTGCAAATCGCGTGCGAAGTTCCGCCTCGAGCGAGAAACCTTCGACTTGCTGCGGATCGTCGGGCGGGAGGTCGCGGGTCACATTGCCGAGCAGCGGGCCCGGCAGGTTCTGGCCCAGTCGCACGAGCTGCAGGAATACAGCAAGCGCTTCGCGTTCGTCGTCCACGACATCAAGAACGTGTCCAGTCAGCTCTCCATGCTGCTTTCCAACGCCGAGATCCACGTCGACAATCCCGAGTTCCAGCGCGACATGCTGAAGACGGTGCGGGCCTCGGTCGCCAAGGTCACCGCGTTGCTGACCCGCCTCGAGGCCAAGCCGGGCAATGCCGAGCGGGCCTTGATAACCCCGGCCGAGCGGGTGCCGCGTCTAGCCGCGGCCTGCCAGACCGCTCGGGGCGTCACTATCGACGTCCGCTTGGATGGGCAGAATGCGAGCGTCGTTATGGATCCCGGCGCATTCGATGCCGTGATCGCTCACCTGCTTGACAACGCTGTCGAGGCCTCGCCACGGCGGAAAACGGTGTCGGTCATCATCCGGCACGAGCCGCTCAGCGTTACGATCGACATCGCCGACAATGGGTCGGGCATGTCGGCCGAATTCATTCGCGACAAGCTGTTCGTTCCTTTCGCGTCCACCAAGGCCGGCGGCCATGGGATCGGGGCGTTCCAGTGCCGCGAGTTGGCGCGCGAATGTGGGGGAGATCTGGTGGCGATCAGCAAACCGGGTGTGGGCACCACGATGCGGCTTCTGCTACCCTCCGTTGCAGCCACGGGTGAGGCGTCCGGGACCGCCGCCTCAGCGGTCCGGGCGGCCTAATGGCCGGGGCGTCGAACATTCGGAGACTTCATGCGTCCAGCCCGGGCGATGATGCGGTGACCAAACCCAAGCTGCTCATCGTCGAGGACGACGAGGGCATTGCGTCGCAGTACCGCTGGGCGTTCCCAGGGTGCGAGCTGTTCATTACCCACGACCGTCGTCAAGCGATCGCCGTGGCGCAGCGGGAGAGCCCGGAGGTGGCGCTGATCGATCTCGGCCTGCCGCCCGACCCCGATGGGGTGAGCGAGGGGTTCGCGACGCTCGAGCAATTCCAGCGCATTTCGCCCGACACCAAGTCGATCGTGGTCACCGGCAACGGCCAGAAGCCGAATGCGCTCAAGGCGATCTCGATCGGCGCCTACGATTTTTGCGAAAAGCCCACCGAGATCGAGGTGCTGCGGACCATCGTCGACCGCGCGGTCAGGCTGCGTCGCCTCGAGAACGAGAACCGGCGCCTGGCCGCCGTTCGGCCGAGCACACCGATCGAGCGCGTCATCACCGGCAATGACGCCATGCTGAAGGTTTGCCGGGACGTCGAAAAGCTCGCCGCCACCAACGTGCCGGTCCTGCTGCTTGGCGAGAGCGGCACCGGCAAGGAATTGCTGGCACAGGCGCTGCACGAGCTCGGCCCGCGCGCCCGCCAGCCGTTCGTTGCCATCAACTGCGGCGCCATCCCGGAGAACCTCCTGGAAAGCGAGCTGTTCGGGCACGAGCGAGGAGCCTTCACGGGCGCCGTGAAGCAGACCCTCGGCAAGATCGAGAACGCCAATAAGGGGACGCTGTTCCTCGATGAGGTGGGGGACCTGCCGCATCCGCTACAGGTCAAGCTGCTGCGATTCCTGCAGGACCAAGTGATCGAACGGATCGGCGGGAGGCAACGAATCCAGGTCGACGTCCGGATCGTCTCGGCGACCAACATCAGTTTGGAAGAGCGTGTGCAGACCGGGGCTTTCCGCAACGATCTGTTCTATCGGATGAACTCGGTCACAGTGCGGATTCCGCCGCTTCGAAACCGCGGCGGGGATACCATGCTGTTGGCCAATTTCTTCTTCAATCGTTATAATCGTGAGTTTAGCCGAAGCCTGCGGGGGCTCACCGATCGAGCCGTGGCGGCCATCACCGAGCATTCCTGGCCCGGCAACGTGCGCGAGCTGGACAACCGCATGAAGCGCGCAGTCATCATGGCGGAAGGCAAGCTGCTCGACGCGACGGATCTCGAGATCGGATCGGCGGAGGACAGCGTGGTCGACCTCGACTTGCGGGCGGCCCGGATGCGCGCGGAACGTGAGGTGATCCAGTTGGCTTTGGCGCGAAGCAACGGCGTCCTGTCGTCAGCTGCGCGGCTTCTCGGCGTGAGCCGGCCCACGCTTTATGGATTGATGGAAGCGCATGACATGGACGCGGGCTCGTCCAAGCCGCCCGACCCCGGTTCCGACATTCTGGTCGACAGCAAGCGCGGACAGGAGTGAGCCGAGGCCATCCCCTTGAGAGCGGCGCCACGGCAGGCATGAAGCGAGGGTCCAGTGGCGGCGTCCCCTGACCGTGACTACATCGCTGGATATCTGGCCGAGACGGTTCGCTCGGTCAGCGCCTTTGCGGACGATTTGGGGGCCGTGGACCTGCTGTTCGCCATGGCCGAGGTCACCGCCGCGGCGATGCGTGGAGGCAACAAGCTTCTGATCGCAGGCAACGGCGGGAGTGCTGCCGACGCCCAGCACATCGCGGGCGAGTTCATCTCCCGCCTGATGTACGATCGCCGGCCGCTCCCGGCGATCGCGCTTACGACCGACACCTCCTCGCTCACCGCGACGGCAAACGACTACGGGTATGACCACGTGTTCGAACGCCAGGTGCTCGGACTTGGGCGGGAAGGTGACGTGTTCCTGGGCATCTCAACCTCGGGGAACTCGCCCAACATACTCCGCGCGCTGGACGCCGCGCGGAGCCGGGGCTTGACCACGCTGGGCTTTGCCGGCGCCGGCGGGGGCAAGATGCCGGAACGAACCGACCTGCTGCTCACCGCACCTTCCACGCAAACGCCGGTGATCCAGCAGGTCCACATTATCGCGGCTCACGTGCTGTGCGCCTTGGTGGAACGGGCGCTTTGTCCGGCTGACGAAGCAAGCTGACGGGTGCGGCGGGGCTTGCACGAGATCACCGTTCGCCAATGCGCCGTGCTGGCTGGTGGGCTTGGGACGCGGCTCGGCGAGCTCACTACCGATACACCGAAACCGATCCTGCCCTGCGGTGACCGGCCGTTCCTTGCCTGGTTGCTTCGCGAGTTCGTCCGTTTCGGGGTTTCCGAGTTCCTGCTGCTGACCGGACACCTGTCGGCCAGGGTCGAGGAAAGCCTGCACGAAATCACTGCGCACCTCCCCGGGACTGCGCGACTGTCCGTCTCGGAGGAGCCGTTTCGCGCCGGCACGGGGGGAGCCATCTTCCACGCCCGGGACCGTCTGGACGAACGATTCCTGCTGATCAACGGCAATTCGATCTTCGACTGCAATCTTGCCGACCTGCTGGCAGCGTCGTCCGCGGATGGTGCCGACGTAGCCGGCCGTATTGTGCTCCGTTCGATGGAGGACGCCTCGCGTTATGGCGTGGTCGAACTCGAGGGCGACCGCGTCACCGCGTTCCGCCCACGGCCGCCGGAAGGCAGCGCCGGCCTGATCAACGGGGGGGTCTATTTGCTCAACCGCGCGCTGGTCGATGCGCTCTCGCCCCGCTGCTCGCTCGAGGCCGACGTGCTGCCCCGCCTCGCGCAGGCGGGCACGCTACGCGGCCTTCCGGCGCAAGGCTATTTCCGAGACATCGGCGTGCCTGCCGACCTCGCCCGTGCGAGGTCGGAGTTGCCGGAACGAATGCGGCGTCCCGCGCTGTTCCTAGACCGGGACGGGGTGATCAACGTGGACCACGGCTGGGTGGGCACGCGCGAGCGCTTCCAATGGGTGCCGGGTGCCATCGAGGCGATCCGCATGGCCACGGGAGCAGGCTGGCACGTGTTCGTGGCAACCAACCAGTCGGGGGTGGCGCGGGGCTACTACACCGAGGCCGCGTTGCAGGAACTTCATGCCTGGATGACGGACGAGGTGCGGCGGCACGGCGGCACCATCGACGACATACGCTACTGTCCGTTCCACGAGGAAGCCGCCGTCCCAGCGTACCGCCGCGCGAGTCCTTGGCGGAAGCCCGCGCCAGGCATGATCCTCGATTTGATCGCGCGCTGGGAGCTTGACCCGACCCGCTGCGTGCTGGTCGGCGATCAGGCCCGCGACATGGAGGCGGCGGCCGCCGCCGGCGTCGCCGGCCACCTCTTCACCGGCGGCGATCTTGCTTCCTTTATTCAACCAATTCTGCAACTATCGCGTGAGCCTGAGGCAACGAGAGGGTAGGCATGCCGCCGGACAGGAGGCAGGACGGCGCGACGGTGCGGGCGCGAGTGCCGCTGCGTCTCGGTCTTGCAGGGGGCGGAACAGACCTTGCCCCATACTGCGAGGAGCATGGCGGCGCCGTGCTGAATACAACGATAGGCCGCTATGCCTACGCTTTCATCGAGCCTTCCGCCGACGCGCGGGTGCATTTCGTCGCCCCCGACCTCGAGCAGGAAGAGAGCTTCCCGGCCGACCTCGGCGCTTTGAGCGATTCCTCGCTGCAGCTCCATGCCGGCGTGACACGGCGCATGATCGGCGCGTTCAACGGCGGCGTATTGCCGCCGATCCGGATCGTCTCCTATGTGGACGCTCCCGCCGGGTCGGGGCTTGGATCTTCCTCGGCCCTGGTGGTGGCCCTGGTCGAAGCGTTCACGACATATCTCCATGCGCCGCTCGGCCCCTACGACGTCGCGCATCTGGCCTACGAGGTGGAGCGCATCGATCTCCAGCTTGCCGGGGGAAAGCAGGATCAATACGCCGCAACGTTCGGCGGGACGAACTTCATCGAGTTCCTTGCGGGCGACCGTGTGATTGTGAACCCGCTCCGGATCGCGGCACCGGTGCTGAGCGAGCTCGAAACGTCCATTGTAATCTGCTTCACGGGAGTGTCGCGGCGGTCGGAGGCGATCATCGCCGAGCAGCAAAAGCTGATGACCATGAGCGGCGGGAGCAATCTAGAAAGCCTGCATCAGCTTAAGCGCGATGCAATCGAGATGAAGGACGCTTTGCTGCGCGGCCAGGTCGCGCGGATCTCTGAGATCCTTGATCGATCCTGGACTGCCAAGAAGCGGACCGCGAGCGGGGTGAGCACCGACCACATCGAGGAGCTGTACGGCCTCGCGCGTTTGCATGGTGCGACGGCCGGCAAGGTTTCGGGCGCCGGCGGGGGAGGGTTCATGATGTTCATGGTTCCGCCTTCGGCCCGCGTTCAGGTCATCCGGGCGCTAAATCGCGGCGGCGGGAGCGCATCGGGGGTGCGTTTCACGGGCGAGGGGGCCGAGTCCTGGGTCGTGTAGTCGATGCCGAAATCTACGCGACCGTTGCTGCCCGCAATCGGATTGGCTGAGAACCCGGGCCGCGATGACGGAGGCGGCAGGGGAACCTTCGCTGGCCGGTTCGACGCGTTCGCGGTCGTCGAGCATCTGAGCGACGGCTTCATCGCGCTGGACCGCGCTTGGGAGTGCCTCTACGCCAATCTTCCGGCGGCGCGGATGCTCGGTTGCGAGCGTGGCGAAGTGGTGGGCTGCGAGTTTTGGAGATTGCCGATCCCCCTCGCCGGGACCATCGCCGAAGCCGAGCTGCGACGAGTCATGGTCGATCGCATCGACGCCGCTTTTACCTTCGCCCTCCGCGGACGCTCCCTCGTCGCTCGCGCATATCCGCTGCCGGGTGACGCAGTCGGCCTCGAACTTCACGACAGTACCGAAGACTTAAGCCGTGACCAGCGCCTCCTCAGCGCGGACCAAGCCTTGCAGCGGAACCAGGAGTGGCTGCGTCTGGTGTTGAGCGCCACCGGCCTCGGCACGTGGGACCATGATATCGCGACCGACCATCGCACCTGGTCGGCCGGCGCCCGGGCCCTCCTCGGTTTGCCGCCCGAGCTCCCGGCCACGCGCGAGCTGCTCCGGCGATTGATCAATCCCGAGGACGAGCTCGCGACCGCGCGCGCCTACGCCGCCGCCCTGGACCCTGCTTCGGATGGAACGTCCCGGCACGCATTCCGCTTCCGCCGTTACGACAATGGGGCGGAACATTGGCTTGCGGTCGACGGCGCGCGTGCTGTTCGACGCGAGCCTCCGACCGACGCGCGCCCTCGGTATCGTTCGGGACATCACGCGAGCCAAGAAAGCCGAGGCGCGGCTGGAGCAGGAGCGGCAGGGCCTGCAAGCGCGCGTGGTTGAGCGCACCCAGGAGCTCGAGAGCGCGAACCGCGCTCTGGCGGACGAACGGGGGCGGCTTTGGGCGGTGTTGGACCAAATGCCTCTTGGCGTGCTGGTGGTCTCGCCCACGGGCAGTCTGGTGTTTCAGAACGTCGCGGCACACCGCCTGACGGGGCGTGATCTGTCGGGCCTACGCAGCTTGCGTGATTTCGCCCTCATCGGAGCCGTGCATCCCGACGGCAGGCCGCTGGATGCCCAGGAATACGCATTGGCGCGCGCGATCCGCGATGGCGCGGTGACGTTGCGCAAGCTGCAACCCTTTGTCACCGCGGACGGGCGCCGCGCCACCTTCGAGGTCAGCTCCGCTCCGATCCGCGGGCCGGGCGGCGCGATCGAGGTAGGTGTGTTAGCGTTTGAGGACGTCACCTCCCGGCTTGACGCCGAGGAAGCGCTGCGACGGGCGCAGCGGCTTGAGGCTGTAGGGCAGCTCACGGGGGGCGTGGCGCACGACTTCAACAACCTGCTCACGGCGATTATTGGCACGCTGGAGATGCTGTCACGCGAAGTGAGCGGGACCGGCCGCGCCAGCCGTCTTGTCGAGAACGCGGCCAGAGCCGCGGATCGCGGGGCGAAGCTTACCTCCCAGCTCCTGGCGTTCGCCCGCAAGCAGCGGCTCCAGACGCAGCCGGTCGACGTCGACCGGCTCGTCAGATCCATGGCGCCCCTGCTGGACGCAACACTTGGCGGCATGATCGCGATCGATCTGCCCCGTTCGTCCGTCAACCGGCCGGCACTGGCCGATCCTACGCAGCTCGAGCTCCTCGTGCTCAATCTCGCGATCAACGCGAGAGACGCCATGCCGGAAGGCGGCCGGCTGACGATCGCTTCGGAGAACGTGACGGTCGGACCCGGTAGCCGGCCGGAAGACCCGCCCGCCGGGAATTTTGTCGCCCTGATCATAACGGATACCGGGACCGGCATGGTTCCGGCAGTCCTTGCGCGAGCCTTCGAGCCGTTCTTCACCACTAAGGAGAGCGGCAAGGGCTCGGGCCTCGGCCTCGCCCAGGTGTTGGGGGTTGCCCAGCAACTCGGCGGCGGCGTCCGTATCGCGAGCCGGCCAGGCGCCGGCACCACCGTCACCGTCTACTTGCCGCAGGGCCGCCCAGGCGAGAAAGAGCCGGTCACCCTCGCCGACACCGCCAGCCCCCAGTCGCTAGCCGGCTTGTCAATTCTGCTTGTCGATGACGATACTGACGTGCGCGAGACCACCGCGGAACTCCTGGGCGAGCTTGGCGCGGCCGTGGTGCTGGCGGGAGACGGTATCGAGGCGATCGAGCGGGTGGACTCGCGACTTCGACGTGGTCGTGCTCGACTTCGGCATGCCCATGATGACCGGAGCCGAGTGCGCCGAGCACATCCGCCAGCTTTACCCGAAGCTGCCCATCCTGCTGGTCACCGGGCACGGCGAGGAGCTCGCCTCCGCCACTCGCTGGTCCGTATTGCGCAAACCGTTCCCGACAACGGTGTTGGCCGAGGCGATCCGTGCCGAGATCGACGATCGTCCGCCCTAAGCAAGCTCGGCCGTGGCATCCGAACTAGCACGCATGGCAATCTCAGTTACAGTCGATCCGTAGCGAGGAGGCCGGGAAACGGCCCAACGGAGGCGTGCAGGATGTCAGCAAGCAACCCGAGCGCGGTCGGCGTGCGGCCACGATCAGTGGCGCTCGTCGGCCCTTACGGAAGCGGCAAGTCCACCCTGTTCGAAGCCCTGCTCGCGGCCGCTGGCAGCCCGGTTCGGCGAGCGAGCGACGCGCGCGAACGGACGATGAGCACGGAGCTGCGGCTCGGCCACTGCACGTTCATGGGGGATGCGTGGTCCATCCTCGACTGCCCGGGATCGGTCGAGTTCGCGTGGGAGGCGGATTGCGCGCTGGCCGTGGCCGACATCGCGGTGGTCGTGTGCGAGCCGACGCCGGAACGCGCTGCAACGGTCGGCCCGTTGTTGCGGCGGCTCACTGAGACGAGGGTGCCCTGCACATCGTTTTCGTCAACAAGATTGACACCTTGAGCGGGCGCGTGCGCGATCTGCTCGCAGCATTGCAGGCTTATGCGCGCCATCCGCTTGTGCTGCGCCAGGTGCCGATCCGGGAGGGGGAGGCGGTGGCCGGCTACGTGGATGTGGTCAGCGAGCGGGCCTACCGATACCGCCCGGGACAGCCTTCCGAGCTGATCCAGCGTCCGGCCCATATGGAAGATCGCGAACGGGAGGCGCTGAACGCGCTGCTTGAGGTGCTCGCCGATCATGACGACAGCCTGCTGGAAAAGATTCTTGAGGACGTGAGACCGAGTTCGGCTGAGATCTACGCCCAATTGCACCTCGACCAAGTTGCGGGTGAGGTCGTCGAGGTTTTGCTAGGTTCGGCCGAGCGCAACAACGGCGTGCGACGGCTCTGGAAGGCGCTTCGGCACGACGCACCCGAGGTGCGGGAAAGCGCCGGCCGGCGGGGGATCGCCCCGGACGGGGACGCGCTGCTGCAGGTGTTCAGAACCGCCCACGCGGGCCATTCCGGCAAGCTTTCCTTTGCCCGCGTCTGGCGTGGGACCGTGAAGGATGGCGTGGTGCTGGCCGGGTCGCGGCTTGGCGGCATCATGCGGATGCCGGGCGGCGAGCCGCAAAAGATCTCGGAGGCGCAGGCCGGCGAAGTGGTGGCGCTCGGCAGGCTCGAGGGCGCCGTCACCGGTGCCACGCTCGCATCGACGACCGCCCCCGACCCGCTGCCGTTCCCCACACCTCCCGAGCCGGTGTACACGATCACGATCGCCACGCTCGATCGCAAGGACGACGTCAAGCTGTCTGGCGCGCTGCACAAGCTGGTGGAGGAAGACCCCTCATTGACGGTTTCGCAAGATCAGGAAACCAACGAGACGATCCTACGCGGCCAAGGCGAGATCCACCTGCAAGCCGCTATCGCCCGGTTGGCCAAGGCCCATGGGCTGCGGCTCAAGACCGCGCGGCCGCTCGTCGCGTACAAGGAGACCATTCGCCAATCCGTCCAGCAGCACGCGCGCCTCAAGCGCCAAACCGGCGGGCATGGCCAGTTCGCGGACGTAAAGCTCGAGGTGGCGCCAAGGACGCGCGGAGAGGGTTTCGCTTTCCACGACCGGATCGTGGGCGGCGCCGTGCCACGGCAATACATCCCCGCCGTCGGCGAGGCGGCGGAGGAGGCGGCCCGCAAGGGGCCGTTCGGCTACCCCGTCGTGGATATCTCCGTCACGCTGCTGGACGGCGGGTTCCATTCGGTGGACAGCTCAGACATGGCGTTCAAGACCGCCACGCGCCTGGCGATGACGGAGGCGCTCGCCAAGGCGGATCCAGTGGTGCTGGAGCCGATCCATCACGTCACCATCAGCTTGCCCAACGACTACACGGCGCGGGCGCAGCGACTGCTCACCGGCCGCCGGGGGCAGATCCTCGGTTATGCGGAACGGCCCGGCTGGCCAGGCTGGGACAATGTCGAGGCGCTCGTGCCGGAGGCGGAGTTGCACGACATCATCATCGAGCTTCGGTCGCAAACCCTCGGGCTCGGCACCTACACATTGCGGTTCGACCATCTGGCGGAAGCCCGCGGCCGCCTCGAGCGGGGGGCTGCCTGATGCGCTTGTTCGATCTGACCGGTCGCGTTGCGGTGATCACGGGCGGCAACGGCGGCATCGGGCTCGGCATGGCCCGCGGGCTGGCCGAAGCCGGCGCCAAGCTCGTGCTGGCCGGTCGCGACGCGGCGAAAGGAGAGGCGGCGGCGAGCGGCCTCGGGAACGGGGCCGTGTTCGTGGTCGCCGACGTGACGCGAAAAGAGGACTGCCGGGCACTGGCCGAGCAGGCGGTCCAGCGCTTCGGCCGACTCGACATTCTGGTCAATAACGCGGGCACCTCGATCCGCAAGCGGCCGGAAGCGTTCACCGAAGCCGAGTGGCATCAGGTGATGGACACCAACCTGACCAGTGCCTTTCTCTGCGCCCAGGCGGCGTTCGGCCCGATGCAGGCCGCCGGCGGCGGCAAGGTAATCAATATCGGCTCCATGATGTCATTGTTCGGCGCGCCGTATGCCTTGCCCTATGCCGCGAGCAAAGGGGGCATCGTCCAGCTCACGCGTGCCCTGGCGACCGCGTGGGCCGGCGACAACGTGCAGGCAATGCGATCCTGCCGGGCTGGATTGATACCGATCTGACGCGGACGGCACGCGAGCAGGTGGGCGGGCTGCATGATCGCGTGCTTGCCCGGACGCCGGCCGGCCGCTGGGTACATCGGACGACCTCGCGGGAACCGCTGTTTTCCTGGCGAGCCGGGCATCCGACTTCGTGACCGGAGCCGCCATACCGGGTCGACGGAGGGTTTTCCGTCTCCGGATGAGGGCCGCTGCCTCGCGCCACGCGCCCCTTCACTCCGTCGCAGGTTCGCTGTCGGTGCCGGCTTCCTGTTCGAGGTGGCCGTGTAGCCGCGAGAGCGCCTTTTGCAGGGTCGCCCATTCAGCCCGGCTGAGCGCGCCCTTGAGTTCGTCTTCCAGCTCACGTGCGAGCGGGACGGCCCCGGCATAGACCCGCTCACCCTTGCGGGTCATGCGCAGCACCCGAGCGCGGCCGTCCGCCGGATCCTGCGGATTGCCGGAGCAAGCCGCGCGCGACGAGAGTGGCGGCGGCGCGGCTGACCTTGACCTTGTCCATCCCGGTCCGCTCGCTGACCCGGCTTGGCGAGATCGCCTCGAACCGCCCGACCACCACGATCACCCGCCACTCGGGGATGGTAAGGCCGAACCCTTGGGTGAGATTCCGGGCGAACACTCGCCCGACCCGGTTCGAGGTGACAGAAAGCTGGTAAGGGAGGAAATCATCCAACCGGAACTCCGTCCGGCTATCTGCCGGCTCCGCCACCGCCCGAGGTCGTTTCATTCGCCGCCTTTCGTTTTCCGTTCATGGTTCCGCGCATCGCGCCGTTGCGTTCGCCAGCCGCCGCCGGGAACGCGGGCAGCGCCTGCATCTCGGCCGCGAACGGTCGTGCGCGGCTTCGCGGCTCCCGTTCGACAAATTGGTTTCGCCATACCCTGAAATGGCCGGTCCGGCCTCTCCGGCAAGGGATTACCAGCCGATCGCCGAAAACGGGGGCCGTTTTTCCGCCCAGTGCTGCACATCCTCGAACGCCGCCGCTGCCTGCAGGACGCCCAAATCGTCGAACCGGCGGCCGACGATCTGCAGTCCCACGGGAAGGCCGGCGGCGGTGAAGCCGCACGGCACGCTTGCCGCTGGATCGCCTGTCAGGTTGAAAGGATAGGAGAACTCGGCCCAGCTAAGCCAGTCCCAGTCGTGCTCCGGCCAGTGTTGCGGGATCAGCCGCTCCGCCGGGAAAGCTTCGACCGAAACCGCCGGCGTAAGCAGCAGGTCCCAGTTCTCGAACCAGCGATGCGCGGCGGCGATGTAGGCTGCCTTGCGATCCCGCGCCAACATGTAGTCGGTCATCGTGACCTTTTGGCCCGCGTGGATGACGGCCACGAAGCCCGGGTCCATCCGAGCCGCCCAGTCCTTGAGCTTCGGCGCGATTCGGGTGAAGTGCGCCGGCCAGAACAGTCGGGCAAGCTCGGGGCCGTCCTTGGCCCAGGGCACGGCAACCTCCTCGACGATGGCTCCGAGCGCCTCGAACCGGCCGACGGCCTTTCGGACCATCGCGGCGACTTCGGGGTCGACGCGGGCGTGGCCGAGGTCCGGGCTGTAGGCGATGCGCTTGCCGCGAATGCCATCATGAAAACGCACCCCGTAGTCGGAGGGCAGCGAGCCGCAAGACGTGTTGTCGAGCGGATGCGGTCCGGCCATCACGCGCAGCATGAGCGCGGCATCGGCCACGGTGCGCGTGATCGGCCCGATATGCGTCGTGTAATCGGCGGTGCTGACGGGATATTGCGGCACCCTGCCGTAGGTCGGCTTGAGCCCGAACACGCCGCAGAAATGCGCCGGCATTCGAATTGAGCCGGCCCCGTCGCTTCCCTGGTGCAGCGGACCAAATCCCGCGGCGCAGGCCGCTCCCGCGCCCGCGGAGGAGGCGCCCGCATTGAGGCCGTATTTCCATGGATTGTGCGTGAGGCCGGTCAGCGGGCTTCGGCTGACGCCGGTCCAGCCATACTCGCTGGTGGTGGTCTTGCCGAGAATGACCGCTCCCGCCGCCTCGAGCCTTGTCACGACGGGTGCGTCCTCGGTGGGTCGGTTGCCCTCCATGATGCGGGAGCCGAACTGCGTCGGCATGCGGCTGGTGATGGCGAGATCCTTGATCGTGACAGGAACGCCGTGCAGCGGCCCCAGGCTGTCGCCCGACATGACGGCCGCTTCGGCCCGCCGCGCCGCCTCCATGGCCTGGTCGGCTGCAAGATAGGCGAACGCATTGACGCGCCGGTCATACGCCTCGATGCGTTCGAGCACGGCGCCGACGACCTCAACAGGCGAGAGCTCCTTTAGCGCGATGCGGGAGGCCAGCTCCGTCGCCGGCATGTAGGCGAGGTCGTCCTTATTCATTACAAGCCTTTCAGTAAGTTGCCCGCCCGCCCGAGACGTCGAACACAGCCCCGGTGCTGAACGAACATTCGCGACTTGCGAGAAAGCAGACCAAGGAAGCGATCTCGTCGATTTCGCCGAAATCGACCCATGGGTATGCGGGAAAGCATGTAGTCGATCTGGGCAGCGGTCATCTGCGAAAAGAGCGGGGTTCGGACGGCCGCGGGTGCCACGCAATTGACACGGATTTCGGTCCCGGCAAGCTCCTTGCCGAGCGACTTCACAAGCCCGATCACCCCAGCTTTCGACGCGCTGTAGGCTGCGGCGTTCGGGTTGCCCTCCTTGCCCGCAATGGAGGCAATCGCGACGATGCGACCATCCCTCGTGCGAAGCAGGTGTGGCACGACCGCGCGGCAGGTGTAGTAGAAGCCGTTGAGGTTGACGTCGATCACCCGGTTCCAGTCGGCGACCGCGTAGTCCCAACTCGTCGCGTTCGGGCCGGTGATCCCTGCCGATGCCACCAGTATGTCGATACGCCCCAGCGTGGCGGCCGTCGCGTCCGCGGCGCGGGCGACCGCTTCGGCATCGGTGATCTCGACCACCGCGTCGTGCCCGCCGTCGCCGAGCCGCTCGCGTGCCAGGCCGAGCCCGCGCTCGTCGCGATCCCAGAGCGACAGCCGGGCGCCCTCCGCCGCGAGCCGGCCGGCGATGCCGAGGCCAATGCCGGACGCGCCGCCCGTCACCACCGCGACCATTCCATCGAAGCGCGCCATGTGTCCCTCCTTAGCTCATGGTGCATCAAGCGAAGATCGTGCCCGATCTCGCAAGAGCGAGCACGAGGGAGCATGGAGTGCGTCGTCGGCGCCATCGACCAGCGTTCAGGCGCTCCTTTGACTTAGCGTAACAAGTGTTAAGATGCTGTGGCGGCGGCAAGGGAAGGGGACGCGTATGGATTGGGGCATCGGCATCGCCACGGCGGCGGATTCGTGGAAGCTTGCGCAACGCGCCGAGGAGCTCGGGTTCTCGCACGCCTGGTTCTATGACACCCAGATGATCACGGCCGACCCGTTCATCGCTATGGGCCTCGCCGCGACCAAGACCTCCCGCATCCGCCTCGGCACGGGCGTCCTCGTGCCCTCCAACCGGATTGCCGCACAGACCGCCAACTGCTTCGCCACACTCAACCGGCTGGCGCCAGGACGCATCGACTTCGGCGTGGGCACCGGCTTCTCGGCGCGGCGCGCGATGGGCCTCGGCGCGATGAAGCTCGCCGACATGGCCGAGTACATTCGGGTCGTCTGCGGGCTTTTGAAGACGAGATCGTCGAAACCGACGTGGAAGGCAAACGCAAGAAGATCAAGTTCCTCAACCCCGAGATCGGGCTCATCAACATCGGCGATCCGGTTCGGCTGCACGTCTCCGCCTACGGGCCGAAGTCACAGGCGCTGGTGGCCAAGCTGCGAGCGGCGTGGATGACGTTCGTCGCCGATGTCGACGGGGCGATCGAGGCGCTCCGGTCCATGCAAGCGAGCTGGACCGAGGGCGGGAACGCTCGGACGAGCTGTACGCGACGGCCTGGGTGCCGGGCACCGTGCTTGCTCCGGGCGAGGCCGCCGACAGCCCGCGCGCGATGGCGCAGTCGGGGCCGCGGGCGGCGGTGCTGTTGCATCGCGAGGCTGACCTCGACATGGAGGGATGGAAGAACACCTCCCGCGTACCGGAGGCGGTCGCCGCCGAGGTGGCGGGCTACGTGGACCTCGCGCGGGGATTTCAGCCGCCCGAGCTCGTTACATCAACAACCACCGGGGCCACTTCGTGTTCGTCAAGCCGGAAGAGCAACGGTTCGTCACCGCCGAGCTGATCCGCCGGACGACATTCACCGCGAGCGAACAGGAGATCAAACAGCGGATCGAGGCGCTGCGCGGTGCCGGTTGGTCGCAGATCACCATCCCGATCACGCCGGGCTGCGAATGGGCGCTGGAGGACTGGGGACGGATCAGGCAGGCGTTTGCCTGAGTCCTGCCGGCAAAGCCGTTCCGGACGCTAGGAAGGGCTGCCGGGTTCCGATTTCATGACGGCGATCATCGTCTCGTAAAGCGCGCTCGCGCTGCCGGACGCCCTGATGCGCGACAACGTCATGGGCTCGCGCATGGCGCGGGCAACGGCAGCGAGCGCTGCGACATGCTCCTGCTTTTTCTCTTCCGGCATCAGCAGGAGGAACAGGACGTCGACGGGCTTGCCGTCGATCGAGTCGAAATCGATCGGTCGCGCAAGCGTGACAAGAAGGCCGAACATGTCGTCGAGGGCGGCCAGCCGAGTATGCGGCAGGGCAAAGCCCTTGCCGAGCCCGGTTGAGCCGAGACGCTCGCGCTCGGTCAGGGCGGCAGCGATCAACTCGGCGGGAACCGGCGCGCTCCGTGCCGCCCGCTGCGCCAGTTCCTCCAGTAGCTGCGTCTTGTCCCTGACCCGGAGTCCGTGGACGATGCGCTCCGGCCGCAGCAGGTCAGCCAACGTCATTGCTGGCTCGCAACACAAGGAATGGTGATGCGGCTCTTGCGACTGACATCCCGCACAGCTTTCGTCAATCTGCTGCCCTCATTCGATAGCCCACCCCTGTCTCGGTCAGGATGTGGACGGGTCGCTCGGGGTAGGCCTCGATCTTCTGCCTGAGCGCCCGGATGTAGATGCGAAGATATTGCACGTCGGTCTCGGTGCCCCAAATTTCGTGCAACAAATGACCGGTGCGTGAGCACCTTGCCGTTATGCGCCACCAATAGCCGCAGCAGCTCGTATTCGCGTCGCGAGAACTTCACCTCCTCGCCACGCACGGTCACCACCCGACGCACGAGGTCGACGGTCAGATCGCCGCTGCGAAACAACGGCCGCTCGCCCGACTGCTGCAACCGGTGCCGCTGGGCGGTGCGGATGCGAGCAAACAACTCGTCGATGCCGAACGGCTTGGTGACGAAGTCATCGGCGCCCAGATCGAGGGCCGCCACTTTGGCGGTCTCGTCGTCCCGGCTGGACAGCACGATGATGGGCACGGCCGATCCGGCTTTCCGGACCTCGCGGATCACGTCGAGGCCGTCCACGTCCGGCAGCCCGAGGTCGAGCACGACCATGTCGGTGGCCCCCCGGCGGATCGCGTCCAGTGCCTGGCGGCCGGTTTGTGCGTCGGCGACCACGAACCCTTGGGCGGAAAGGCCGGCGCGCAGGAACCGCAGGATCGCGGGCTCGTCGTCCACGACAAGCACGCGAAGCGGGCCGGCCCCGGCGGTCATGCCGCGGCGTCCTCCTCGAGCTGGGGCTGCGCTGGTATCGGGAAGCTGATGGTGAGCACCGCGCCCGGTCGGTCCGCCCGGTTGGTGGCCTTGATCGTGCCGCCCATGGCTTCCACGAAGCCGCGGCAAATCGGCAGCCCGAGGCCGGTCCCGGCGCGTTGTCGGTCGCCGCCGTGAACCCGGTAGAATTTGTCGAACACTCGTTCGAGATCGGCGGGCGGGATACCCTCGCCTTCGTCCAGAACTTCGATCACCACTCGTCCGCCAATTCGTCGCGCGCGCACGTCGATGCGCGATCCGGGTGCCGAGTACTTGGCGGCGTTGTCGAGCAGGTTGAACAACACCTGCTCGAACAGCACCATGTCGACGCTCAGCATCGGCAGTTGCGGTTCCAACTCGACCACCACTTTGTTGGCCGACAGAATCCGGTCCGCGCGCCGGAGCACCGCACCCATGACATCCGACAGGTCTGCCAACCCGCCGTTCAGTTTAAGTGGGCCGGACTCGAGACGTGTCATGTCAAGGAGGTTGCCGATGAACCGGTTGAGCCGCTCGGCTTCTTCCTGGATCGTGCGGATCATCGCCGCCCTTGCCGCTTCGTCCAGCGCGGCCTGCCGGCTACTCAGGTTGGTGGCCGAACCCAGGATGGAGGCGAGCGGGGTGCGCAGATCGTGCGAGATCGAGGTCAGCAGGGCGGACCGAAGCCGATCGGTTTCAGCCTGCAACTTGGCTTCGTCCACGTCGCGCGCCAGGTTGACCCGCTCGACGGCAAGTGCCGCCTGGTCCGACAGCGCGTCGAGCAGCCGGCGCGCGTCGGGGGTTAGCAAGGGACCCGGCTCGTCGCGGTCGATCCCGAGCACGCCGACCGGGCCGCGGCCGGTCTGCAACGGCAGGAACAGGCGCTTGCCGCCCGGCAGAGTGTCCGAGCCGCGGCCCGCCGGCCGATTGTGTTGCCACGTCCATTTGGCCGCGGCGAGATCCGCCGCATCGAGCAAATCCTCGGGCGGGTACCCGGCTTGCACCGTCAAGCCGTCCTCCCCCGGCAGCAGCAGGACGACGCGCACGTCGAGCATCCGGGCGACCTGATAGGCCGTCGCCCACAACACGTCGTCGAGGGACACGGCGCCGGCCAGCTTTCGGCTGAACTGATACAATTCCTCCGTCGTCCTCGCTCGCGCTTGGGCGGTCACGGTCTGCGTACGCATGCGCGCTGTGAGATTGCTCGCGATCACTGCGACAAGCGCGAACACGCCCAAAGTGACGACGTTCTCCGGGTCCGCGATCGTGAAGGTGTAGAGCGGGGGAAGGAAGAAGAAGTTGTAGGCGAGAACGCTGAGCAGGCACGCGAGCAGTGACGCCGCGAGGCCGCCGGCGACGGCGCTGGCAAGCACGGCTAGCAGGAAGACCAGCGCGACACTGGTGATGCCCAGCAGTTCTCGCAGCAGGCTCGCCGCTGCGAGCGCGCCCATCACCGCCAAGACGCTGATGACCCACGCCGCGAGCTCTACCCGCTTTAGCGCGGCCCGTCCAAGCACCGGCTGTTTGCCCGCTTCCACGCCTTGCGCCGGCTCTGCGAGAACGTGAACGTGGATGCCGCCCGCCCGACTGATCACGCGCTGAGCGGTCGACCCGCGGAACAGCTCCGTCCAATGCGCCCGCCGCGACGGCGCAATGACGATATGCGTGAAATTGTGCGCCTTGGCATATTCGACCATGGCCGTCGCGGGATCGGCGCCCGGCACCGTTACCACCTCACCGCCCAGGCGCTCAGCGAGCCGCAGCGCGTCGGCGATCGCGCCTCGCCGCTGCGCCCTCCTTCCACGTGCCGCCCTCGATCGCGATGGCTTGCCACGGCCCACGCAGGCTGTCGGCGATACGACGCGCGTGTCGCACCAGCGCTTGGCTGCCCGCGGCGCCGTCGACGTAAACCAGCACGCGTTCGCTGGCGCCCCAAGGCCCGTGGATGGCTTGGCTGCGCATGTAGTCGACCATCTGATCGTCCACACGCTGGGCGGTCCGCCGCAGGGCCAGTTCACGGAGTGCAGCCAGATTGCCCGGCTTGAAATAGTGCTTGGTCGCTCGCTCGGCTTGTTGGGGTAAGTAAACCTTGCCTTCCTTCAGCCGCTTGAGGAGGTCCTGCGGCGTGAGGTCGATGACCTCGATGTCGTCGGCACGGTCGATGATTGAGTCCGGTACGGTCTCGCGCACCCGAATGCGGGTGATGCTCGCCACGACGTCGTTGAGGCTTTCGACGTGCTGCACGTTCAGCGTGGTGAAGACGTCGATCCCGGCCGCGAGCAATTCCTCGACATCGAGGTAGCGCTTCGGATGGCGGCTCCCTGGCGCGTTGGTGTGGGCAAGTTCGTCGACCAGAACGAGTTGCGGGCGTCGGGCCAGCACGGCATCGAGGTCCATCTCCTCGACGCTGCGGCCCCGATACTCGACCTTTCGTTGGGGCACTACTTCGAGCCCGTCCAGCAGGGCGAGGGTTTCCTTGCGCCCATGGGTTTCAACGATGCCGACAACGACGTCCACACCTTCGCGCCGCTTGGTCTGCGCGTTGGACAGCATCTCGAAAGTCTTGCCGACGCCGGGGGCTGCGCCGAAGAACAGCTTCAGCCGGCCCCGGCTTTCGTTTCGCAACGAGGAAAGCAACGCATCGGGCGACGGGCGCCGGTCAGGCCCGCTCATCGGCGATCAGGAAGCCAGGAATGAATGGCGGCGGCAATCAGCTCTTTCCGAGCGCGTCCAGCGCGAGGTTCAGCTGCAAAACGTTAACATGCGGCTCGCCGATCACGCCAAGAAATCGGCCTTCGGTGTGTTCCGTCACCAGCTGCCGCACGCGGTCTTCCGGCAGATTGCGGGCCTTGGACACTCTCGGGACCTGGAACAAGGCAGCGGCGGGCGTGATGTCCGGGTCCAGGCCACTTGCCGAAGTGGTTACCAAATCGACCGGGATCGGCGTACCCGGATTTTCCGCGCTGAGCTTCTCGGCGTCACCCTTGACCCGATCAACCAATGCTTTCGAGGTCGGACCGAGGTTCGATCCCCCGGAGTTCTGCGCGTTGTAGGGCGCGGGCACCGTCTTGGTGCTGTCGTTGGGGTCGGTGTCGGTTGTGGCCGAAGGACGGCCGTGAAAGTAGGTAACCCCCGCGAAGTTCTGGCCGATCAGGGAGGAGCCGATCACCTTGCCGTCGTGTTTGATCAGGCTGCCGTTGGCTTGATGCGGAAAGACGAGGCCGGCGATGCCGGTCATAGCCAAGGGGTAGGCGAGGCCGGTGATGACCGTCATGACGATGATCATCAGTATGGCGGGGCGGATCTGGTTCAGCATGGTTTGGTTTCCCGCGCGTCAGGCGAGGCCGACGGCGTTGATGAATAGGTCGATGAGCTTGATGCCGACGAATGGCACGATGAGGCCACCTACGCCGTAGATCAGCAGGTTGCGCCGGAGCACGGTTGCGGCACCGACCGGACGGTAGGTGACGCCGCGCAGCGCCAGCGGGATCAGCGCGACGATGATCAGCGCATTGAACATGATCGCGGCCAGGATGGCGCTTTGCGGCGAGGCCAGGCGCATGACGTTCAACGCCGCCAACTGCGGGTAGAAGGCCAGGAACATCGCCGGAATGATGGCGAAATATTTGGCCACGTCGTTGGCAATGGAGAAGGTGGTCAGCGCGCCGCGGGTCATCAGCAACTGCTTGCCGATGCCCACGATCTCGATCAGCTTCGTGGGGTCGCTGTCGAGGTCGACCATGTTGCCGGCCTCGCGGGCTGCCATGGTGCCGGTGTTCATCGCTACACCGACATCGGCCTGCGCCAATGCCGGCGCATCGTTGGTGCCATCGCCGCACATCGCCACCAGCTTGCCCTTCGCCTGCTCGTCCCGGATCAGCTTCAGCTTGGCTTCCGGGGTGGCCTGGGCAAGGAAGTCGTCCACGCCCGCCTCGGCCGCGATCGCCGCCGCGGTCAGCGGGTTGTCGCCGGTAATCATCACCGTGCGAATGCCCATCTGGCGCAGGGCCGCGAAGCGCTCCCGGATGCCACCCTTCACGATATCCTTGAGATAGATGATGCCGAGCAGCCGGCCGTCCTTCGCCACGGCGAGCGGTGTGCCGCCGGCCTTGGACACCTGCTCGGCTTTCGCGGTCAGTTCGCGCGCGGCGGCGTCCAGGGCGACGGGGCGCGTCGCCTCTGCCACGCCGCCGCCCGCGCGGTTCGCAAGCGGCATCGCCTCCTTGCGCCTCGCATAGGCCAGGATGGATTCGACCGCGCCCTTGCGGATCGACGAGCCCGCAAGGTCGATGCCGCTCATGCGGGTCTGGGCGGTGAACGGGACGAAGGTGGCGCCCAGTGGCGCCATGTCCCGCTCGCGGATGCCATGGCGCTCCTTCGCCAGCACGACGATCGAACGGCCTTCCGGCGTTTCGTCCGAAAGTGAGGACAGCTGCGCGGCATCCGCGAGCTCCTGCTCGCTGACCCCCGACACGGGGATGAACTCCGACGCCTGCCGGTTGCCGAGCGTGATGGTGCCGGTCTTGTCGAGCAGCAGCGTGTCTACGTCGCCCGCCGCCTCGACCGAACGCCCGGATTTCGCCAGCACGTTGAACCGCACCAGCCGGTCCATGCCCGCAATGCCGATTGCTGAAAGCAGGGCGCCGATCGTCGTCGGGATCAAAGTCACGAACAGGGCGACCAGGATCACCACGGAGATCGCGCCGCCAGCATAGGCCGCAAAGGACGGGATGGTGGCGGTGGCGAAGATGAAGATGATGGTCAGCCCCGCCAGCAGAATGTTGAGCGCGATCTCGTTCGGGGTTTTCTGCCGCTGCGCGCCCTCAACGAGTGCGATCATGCGGTCGATGAAGGTGGAGCCCTGGGCTGCCGTGATGCGCACCACGATCTCGTCGGACAGCACGCGGGTGCCCCCTGTCACGGCTGAACGGTCGCCGCCGCTTTCACGGATCACGGGTGCGGACTCGCCGGTGATGGCGGATTCATCGACCGAGGCGATGCCTTCGATCACCTCGCCGTCGCTGGGGATCAGGTCGCCCGCCTCCACCAGCACTTCGTCGCCCACGCGCAAGGAGGAAGCGGGGATTTCCTCCCAGTTCCTGCCTTCCCCGCGCAGCCGCTTCGCCGTGGATTTCCGTGCGGGTCTTGCGCAGCGCCGCCGCCTGCGCCTTGCCGCGCCCCTCCGCGACTGCTTCGGCGAAGTTGGCGAACAGCACGGTGAGCCATAGCCAGAACACGATCTGGAGCGTGAAGCTGAGGTCGCCGCCGCCGCTCACGAGGTCGCGGATCAAGATGACGGTCGTCAGCGTCGCGACGACCTCGACCACGAACATGACCGGATTGCGCGCCATCAGCCGCGGATCGAGCTTGCGGATCATGCCGCCCAGGGCAGGGACCAGGATCGCGGGATCGAGCATCGCGGAAGCGCCGCCGCGACGGGTGTTGGAGGCGTCCATCTTGGGTTCCTGACTTGCGGATCAGAATGTCGTGCCGGCGTTCATCGCGAGATGTTCGACCACGGGGCCGAGCGACAGTGCGGGGAAGAAAGTGAGGCCGCCGACGATCAGGATCACTCCGACAACCAGGCCCACGAACAGGCCGCCATCGGTCGGGAACGTTCCGGCGGAGGCCGGCACGATCTTCTTGGACGCGAGCGATCCCGCGACGGCCAGCAGCGGGATCACGAACAGGAAGCGGCCGATCAGCATGGCGAAGGCCAGCGTGACATTCCAGAATGGAACGTTGGCGGACAGTCCTGCGAACGCGCTGCCGTTGTTGCCGGTCGCTGAGGTGTAAGCGTAAAGCGCCTCGCTGAACCCGTGCGGCCCGGCATTCGCCATCGCACCCGTGCCGCCAGGCAGCACCACGGCGAGTGCGCGTGAAGCCGAGGATCGACAGCGGCAGGATCAGGATGGCCAGCATGGACATCTTCACTTCCTTCGCCTCGATCTTCTTGCCGAGGTACTCGGGCGTTCGGCCGACCATCAGCCCGGCAACGAACACCGCGACGATCGCGAACGCCAGCATTCCGTAGAGGCCCGAGCCGACGCCCCCGAAGATGATTTCCCCGAGCATGATGTTGACCATCGGAACCATGCCGGCCAGCGGCAGCAGGCTATCGTGCATGTTGTTCACCGCACCGCAGGAAGCATCCGTGGTGATCGTGGTGAACAGCGCCGAGTTGGCGATGCCGAACCGGACCTCCTTGCCTTCCATGTTGCCGCCCGCCTGCAAGGCGGACGCCGCGCTGTCCACGTGCATCGCGGCAAAGGCGGGATTGCCGCCCGCTTCCACGGGATAGGTGACGAACACCCCCGCCAGGAACAGCACGCCCATGATGGCGAAGATGGCCCAACCCTGTCGCTGATTGCCGACCATGCGGCCGAACACGTTGGTCAGACCGGCGCCGATGGAGAAGATCAGCAGGATCTGCACGAAATTGGTGAGCGCATTCGGATTCTCGAACGGGTGGGCGGAGTTGGCGTTGAAGAAGCCGCCGCCGTTCGTGCCGAACATCTTGATCACCTCCTGGGAGGCGACCGGGCCTTGCGCGATAACCTGCTTGGCACCTTCGAGCGTGGTGGCTTCGGTATAAGCGTGCAGGTTCTGCGGCATTCCCTGCGAGACGAAGAACAACCCAACCACGATCGAAACTGGCAGCAGGATGTAGAGCGTGCAGCGGGTCAGATCGACCCAGAAGTTTCCAAGGGTGGCAGATGAGCGCCGGGCGAAGCCGCGGATCAACGCGACGGCAAGCGCGATGCCCGTTGCAGCGGACAGGAAATTATGCACGGTCAGCCCAGCCATCTGTACCAGATAGCTCATCGTGCTTTCCGGCGTGTACGACTGCCAGTTGGTGTTGGTGATAAAGCTGACGGCGGTGTTGAACGCGAGGTCGGTGCCGACGGCGCTCTGGCCTTGCGGGTTGAACGGCAACATCGCCTGTAGCCGTTGCAGAGCATAGAGCGACAGAAAGCCGGCGACGCTGAACAACAGCATGGCGACGGCGTACGTCACCCAGTGCTGCTCCTCGTCCTCGCGGACGCCGCAGATCCGGTAGAGCGCGACCTCTAGCGGATGAAGCACAGGGTAGAGCAGCGTCCGCTCGCCATTGAACACTCGGGTCAGGTAGCCGCCGAACGGCTTGACCAGCAAGGTCAGCAGCACGCAGTAGAGCGCGATCTGCACCCATCCGTTGACTGTCATCGGTTCGTGCCTCAGAAATGCTCGGGGCGGATGAGCGCGTAGACCAGGTAGACCAGCAGCCCCAAGGTCACGACGGAGCCGAGCATGTAATCGAGCGTCATCGTCTGTTGCCTCAGAGCCGTTCGCAGGCGGTGGTGTAGAAAACGGCGACCACGAAGAAGGCGCAGCCAGCAACAACGAACAACACGTCCAACACGGTGGCCTCCGATCAGCCCACATCGCGCGCACGGGGCGGGAACTCTGGCCCCATATGAAGTCCCCGCGCCGTATAATTGCGATGGCCCGCGCGTCGCCGGCGAATATAAGCAGCATATAGGCGGCGCGGACCGTCAGCCCGTTCGGGACGCCAGATTGAGCTCACCGGGGACTCGGCGCAAGCATGGGGAGCGATCAGCTGGCGGGCGTTCGCGCTGGTCCGGTTCGTGCGCTGGAAGTCTGGCGCGGGCGGTTCTAAGCTCCTGAATGGACCGCTAGAGTTTTCCGGAGGAAACGATGACGCCTGGCTTCGAGAGTGTCGTCATGCGCAAGGTCGCGTGGCGTCTGATCCCCTTTCTCAGCATCGGTTACATGATCAACGCGCTCGACCGCTTCAACGTGTCGATGGCTGCGCTGACCATGAACAAGGATCTCGGGCTGACCGCCAGCGCTTACGGGCTAGGCGCTGGCGCGTTCTTCTGGAGCTACATCCTTTTCCAGTTCCCGGCGAACTTGGTGCTGGCCCGACTTGGGGCGCGGGTCTGGATCAGCATCATCATGGCCACATGGGGTGTTTTCTCGGCCGGGACCGCCCTTGTCACGGACGAAACGAGTTTCGTGATTGTACGTTTTCTGCTCGGGATGGCCGAAGCAGGTTTCTTTCCGGGTGTTGCCTATTTCTTGACTTGCTGGTTCCCTAACCATTACCGCGGCCGAATGATGGGCATCTTCTACGCGTTTGGCGCGTTCTCCGGCGTGCTCGGCGGTCCTCTCGGCGCTAGTCTTCTCAAGCTGGATGGGGCGCTCGGCATCGCAGGCTGGCAGTGGATCTTCCTTGTCGAGGGCGTGCCGGCAGTGATGCTCGCGGTCTACGGCATCGCGACACTGTGTAACCGGCCGATGGAAGCTCGCTGGCTCACTTCTGAGCAGCGCCAATGGCTCCAACAACGGCTCGAACTCGGAAGCCACAGCGAAGTCCGGCCACGGCAAGGGGCTGCTCCGCTCCATCGCAAGCCAGCAGATCATCGGTACTCACGATCGCTTATTTCTGCATCGCATACGGCGTCTATGCGATTGCCTTTTTCCTGCCGCTGGTCGGGAAATCGCTTGGTCTCTCGAATACAGCGATCGGCTACGTTCTGGTGTTGCCCAACCTATGTGGCAGCGTGGGGATGATCCTGGTGTCTCGGAGCTCGGACCGTACAGGCGAAAGAGTTTGGCACGTTGTCGTGCCGTTGCTGCTCGGGGGAGTCGGCGCCGTTGCCGCGGGATTCCTGTTGGGAAACGTCTATCTTGCCATGGCCGCCTTCTCCGTTGCGGTATTCGGCACCGCGTCCTGCTTGCCGGTGTTCTGGAATCTTCCCACCGCGTATCTCGGCGCGGGCGCCGCAGCCGGCGGGATCGCGTTCATCAACTCCTTCGGCAACATATCAGGCTATGTCGCCCCCCAAGTCACCGGATTGCTGCACGATGCGACCAGCGGATACATGGTGCCGATGCTCGTCGCGGGAGCAATGATGCTCGTAGGTGCCGGGTTGATCCTTGCCTCCGGCATTCGCAAGCACATCCCGAGGGGCTTGCCGATCGCCGGGAGCGGTGTCCTGCTCCATTGATCGAGGCCGACTGGTCTGGACATCAGATGCCGACTTGAGACGACTACAGGGTCAACGCTTGCCGTCAAGCCAGTCCAGGATGCGGCCGTTCTCGTCTCCGCGGGTAGACGTGCGAGAGGTCGTCGATCTCGCGGAACACGATGTCGGCTCCGGCCGCCGCGAGGGCGCGCGCCACCCCGCGCGCGCGGCCGACGTCGAACATCCAGTCGAGCGTTCCGTGCACGAGGTAGATCGGCAGGCCGGCGATGCGGGATGGCTCGGCGAACTCAAGCAGCATCGGGTGAAAGCCCGTCGCGGCCGGTGCGAGATGCGTGAACGGCGAAGCATCGGCAAGCCCGCTGAGGAGCGCAAACGTGCCGCCGTCGCTCATCCCGGTCAGCAACAGCCGTGACGGATCGATGTTCCAGCGCTGCCGCGCATGGGCGAGAATGCTATCGAGATTGTTGCCGTCGAGCTCCGGGTCACGGAGCGACCATGTGTCTCCGATCGCGGTCGGCGCAATGAGGATTGCCCCTCGCGTCCGCGCGGTGCGAAGCCAGGACCATAGGAACGTCCCGCCGTTGCCACTCCCGCCGTGCAGCGCCATGACGAGCGGATACGCATGGGACGGGTCGTAGTCCTCCGGAACGTAGAGCGAAAACCCGCCCCGCTCGCCCGGCGTTTCGCCCGAGTGCATCACGCCGACATCGGGGCGCGTCGGATCCGCCTCGCCAGCTGCGCAGTACGCAGGGCGGCGTCGGTCGTATCGGGCTCGAGATAGAACCGGCTCACCGATGGCATGACGGACGCCACGGGATACAAGGCCGCTTCGGCGCGCGTCGCATGTCGGAGCGCCCGGTAGGCATCCCGCAGCCCTCCGGTTTCTGCAGCACTCAACTCGTCGAAGGCCAGCAACGCCGCGTCTCCCGCCGCGAGGAGGTGCGCCCGCATGGCCGCGAGCGGCTCTGGCCACGGACCGGCGCGGCACGGGTCGAGTGCTCGCCGCAGTTCCGCAGCCTCCGCTCCGGCGGAGGCGAGCAAAGTCAGACGGCGAGCGGGATCGAGGCGGCGAGCGATCGTTTGCAGTTTCGCGAGCGCTCCGATCAGTGCCGGAACCAGGACAGCGATAGCTTGGATCGCGGGTTCGTCGTCCTCGCTCATCACCTCCTCACGCGACGCGATGGAGCAACGCCTCGCCGGCCTCCAGCCGCCGGACGTTCTCGGCAGCCAGCGCGAAGCTGCGATCGAATGTGCCGGTCGTGATCCAGGCGACGTGCGGCGTCACCACCACTTCGGGCAGCCGCAGCAGAGGTTCGCCCGCATCGGGCGGCTCGGCGGCGAACACGTCGAGCCCGGCGGCGGCGAGATGGCCGCTCTGGAGCGCCTCCGCCAGCGCTGTCTGGTCCACGAGCCCACCGCGCGCGGTATTGACCAGCACCGCACCCCGCTTCATGCGCGCAATTCTCCCGGCGTCGATGAGGTTGGTCGTCTCCTCGCTCAGCGGAATGTGGAGCGAGACCACGTCGGACTGGGCGAGAAGCGTGTCGAGCGTAACGAACGTGCCGATGCCGTCAGGTCGCTCCGAGCGCGCCGTGTAGAGCACGCGGCAGCCGAGGGCGACGAGCACCGGGGCCAGCACGCGAGGGATATCACCGTAGCCCACCAGGCCTACCGTTCGGCCGCCGAGTTCACCTAACCCGTCCTGCATCGCGGGGTCGAGCGACCAGCCGCGCCCGGCGCGTGTCGCGGCGTCGAACTGCGGCAGGCGGCGCAGGGCGGCAAGCATCAGCAGCAAGGTCTGCTCGGCGACGGCGCGCGCGTTGGTGCCGGGCAGGTTACATACGGCGATCCCGCGCGCGCGGGCGGCCTCGAGATCGATCGTGTTGACCCCGACGCCGATCTTCTGGATCAGCCGGAGCCTTGGCGCCGCGTCCATCAATGCCGCGTCGGCCTGCCGGAGCACATGCCAGATCACCTCGGTTTCGGGGAGCAACGCGAACAGCCGCGCATCGTCGGCTTCCGGGCAGGTCACGATATCAAGGCCAAGCGCTTCGAGTCGCGCCGCGAGGTCGGAGCCCACCGCGTAATGGAACAGGACTTTCATTCGGCTGAGCGCCCGAGAGCCGACGCGCCGGCAAAGCGGGCCTGAGCGCCGAGCGCTTCCTCGATCCGCAGCGCCTCGTTCCACTTCGCCATGCGCTCGCTCCGGGCGAAGGAGCCGACCTTGAGCTGCCCCACGCTCCAACCAACGGCGAGATGCACAATCGAAACATCCTCGGTCTCGCCGGAGCGGGCCGAAACGATCGCCGCGAACCCGGCGGCGCGGGCCGCGTCCCAGGCGGCAAGGGTCTCGGTGAGCGTGCCGCGCTGGTTCGGTTTCAGCAGCACGGCGTTGCCGGCGCCCTCGCTGGCTGCGGCGCGAATACGCCCGGCCTCGGTCACGAGGAAATCGTCGCCGACCACCTGCACGCGGGAGCCCACTTCGCGCGTGAACGCGGCAAATCCGGCGGCGTCGTCCTCGGCGAGCGGGTCTTCGATCGACAGGATCGGGTAGCGATCGACCCAGGTTGCAAGCATCCGAACCATCTCCTCGCTGTCGAGTTGGCGGCCTTCGAGTGCGAGCCGGTAGCGCCCGGCCCGGCCGAACTCGGAGGCGGCGATGTCGAGCGCGATCCCGACCTCGACGCCGGGCCTGAAACCGGCCAGCTCGATCGCTTGGACCAGGGTGGCAAGCGCCTCTTCGTTTGCCGCGAAGTCGGGCCACCAGCCGCCTTCGTCCGCAACGCCGGCGAGTGCCCCCCGCGCGCGCATCAGGGAACCGGCCGCCCGGTAAACCTCGGCGGTCCAGTCGAGCGCCTCGGCGAAGGTCCGCGCCGCCGGGCAAACCACCATCAGATCCTGAATGTCGATGCGCTGGCCGGCATGGGCGCCACCCCCAAAAATCTGGATTTGCGGCAGGGGGAGCAGGGGGGCTTGCGATCCGCCGAGATACCGCCAGAGCGGGATTTTGCGCGCGGCGGCGGCGGCGTGCGCGGCAGCGAGCGAGACGGCAAGCAAGGCGTTGCCGCCGAGCCGCGACTTGTCGGGCGTGCCGTCGAGCGCGATCAGGCGCGCGTCGAGTGCTGCTTGGTCCGCCGCATCGAGGCCGAGCACGGTCGGGCGGATCACCTCGTTCACGTGGCGGACTGCCCGGCTGACGTCGTAGCCGCCGAACGCCGGGCCGCCGTCGCGAAGGTCGCGCGCCTCGCCCGACCCGGTGGAAGCGCCCGCCGGAGCGATCGCCCGGCCGGCGGCGCCCCCCGCGACGTGCAATTCGGCTTCGACCGTGGGGCGGCCGCGGCTGTCCCAAACCCGCCGTCCGATCACCTCCGTGATGGCGGTCATCACGCCAGTTCCTTCGCCCAGGCCTCGCGCACGGCCGCAAGATGATCGACGGGAGCGGCGAGGAGTTGGCGCGCGGCGCGGCGCACGCGGTCCTTGTCGCGCTCGTCGGTGATGTACTCGACTGGGCTCTTGCCATCCACCCGCGCCAGCAACAGCCCCGGCAGCAGCCGGGAGGCCCGCGTTTCGAGGCCGTCGCGTTCCTCCCAGTCGACCATTTGCAGATAGGCCCCGGCAAGCGCCCCGAAGCAATCGAGGAAGCGCGCGCTCGCCCCGGGCGTCCAGAGGCACTTCAACAGGAGGTGATTGAGGCAGAACGCGAGATCGAACGCCGGATCGCCCCACCATGCGCACTCGGCGTCGAGAAACACGGGTCCGGCGGGTCCGACCAGGATGTTCTTCGGGCTGACGTCGCCATGCACCAGGGCGCGCTTGGTTCGGGCCGTGGTGGCCGCGAGCGCGTGAAGGGCATCGGCCCGGTCCGGATGGGCACGGGCGGCGGCGAGCAGATAGGGTTCGATCCGGATCGAGTGGAATATGGCGTCCGTGGGAAAGGCCGCCGCAGTGGTGGGATCGGCGGCGGTCGCGGCGTGGATGCCGCAAAGCGAGCGGCCAACGGCCGCGGCAAACGTAGGGTCGGCCATGCCATCCCGGAGCTTAGCCTTCCAAAGCGGGTAGCGGGCGGGATCAAGATACGCCATCGCCAGCGAGCCGGTCGCCTCGTCATGCCCGAGCAGTTCCGGCGCGACGCCAGGGACGGCGGCGTTCGCTCGGGCCATCCAGCCTGCCTCGTAGCGATTGCGCAGAACGGGGGCTTGCCAATCCGCGGCCACCCGAAGCTTCGGGAGGGCGCGCTTGACGCAGACCGGTCCCGAGGGGAGGTCGACGCGCCAGATGTCGGAGGAAACGCCTCCCGTCAGGGGTTCGCCCGCCGCCTCGCCGGCAAGCAGGCCCATTCTCCGAATAGCCTCCAAAAGTTCCGCCGGAACCGGTTTCATTCCACGGTTGTTCCTGCCGATTAACGCTTTCTTAACGGATCGGGCGCAGTATGTTCCTATGAAAGCAGCCAACCCCTTCATCTCGCGCTTCCTCTCCAGGGTGCCTAAGGAGATCGCCGGCAGCTTCACGGCCGATCAGCTGCAGGCCGTGCAGCGGGCTTTTGGAATGCGCTACGTGATGGACCACTCGGTGGACATGCGGCGCACCGTCCGGCTGCCTTGGGGACGCTTCTACGTCGTTTTCCTCGCCGGTCGCGACCAGCGCGGGGCCTGAGGCGGCGGGAACCGGCTGTTTCAGGTGCTCAGCATGGGACACTTGCCCAGGTCCAGAGGCCGGAACGCTTCCCCGGCCGGGACCGTGCGACGGAGCTTGTAGTAGTCCCATGGCCCTCGAGAGTCGGCCGGCGCCTTGACCTCGAACAGGTGCATATCGTGGATCACTCGGCCGTCGGGACGGATCGCACTTCTGCCGTAGATCGAGTCCTGGATCGGGATGTCGCGCATGCGCGCGATCACCTCCCGCCCGCTTGCCTTGGCCCGCTCGGCCCCCATCGCGGCCACCGTTTTCAGGTAATGGGTGACGGCCGAGTATTGGCCGCCCTGAGCGGAGTTCGGCATCGCGCCCGTCGGCATACGGGCGGCGAAACGACGCCCGAACGCCCGGGTGTCGTCGTTCAAGTCCCAGTAGTAGGGCTCGGTCAGCGCAACACCCTGCGCCGCTTCGAGCCCGATGCCGTGCACGTCGTTGATGAGCAGCAACATGCCGGCAACCGTTTGGCCGCCCTTGCGGATGCCGAACTCAGCCGCCTGCTTGATGCAGTTGACCGAATCGCTACCACCGTTGGCGAGCCCGATCACCTTGGCACCGCTGGCGCGGGCCTGGACGAGAAACGCTGAGAAATCGGTGGTTCCCGGAAACGGGTGCTGCGCCTCTCCCAGCACCTTGCCTCCGCCTGCGGTGACGAAGGATGCACTATCTCGCTCGAGCGAGTGGCCGAACGCGTAGTCGGCCGTAATGAAGAACCAGCTGTTGCCGCCTTCCTTGACCAAGCTGTCCACGGTGGCGTGAGGCATCGACCACGTATCGTAAGCCCAATGAAGGTGGTTCGGTCCGCAATGCGGGCCGGTAAGGTCCGCCGACGCCGCGCCGGTGAAGATCGCCAGCTTGTCGCGCTGCTTGGCAAGCTCGCCGATGCCGAACGCTGCCGAGGAAAGTGGCACGTCAGTCAGCAGGTCCACGCCCGCGTTGTTGAACCAGTCGCCGGCAATTGAAAGTGCCACGTCCGGCTTGAGCTGCAGATCGGCCGACAGGAGTTCCACCGCGAAGGGCGGCTTGGTTTGCCTGAAATCCTCGATGGCGAGCCGCGTCGCGAGCACCGAGCCCGGGCCGGTATTGGCCGAATACGCGCCGCCCATGTCGGTGAGGACCCCAATGCGGACGGTGGGCTGCTCCGCGCGCGCCCGCCGCGGGAGCGCCAGCGCGGCGCTTGTCGCCAAGCCCGACGCCACGAGTGTTCTGCGGCTGACGCGTTCGCCCATCCAGGTTCCTCCAGCTACGATCTTGTCTTCGACCGTTCCGCTTCGGCAGTGTGAAGCGTTGCCGCGCCGGACGCCAGATGGAGGTGATCAGCCGATGCGGCGCCACGGCATGAGGGTGTCCGGCAGTTGCTGGAAGGCGGCATAGATCCTCGCGCTTACCGAACATCGGTTCGAGTGGGTGTGGAGACGGACAGCAACGCCGGTGAGACCCGCAAAGCCCGAGTTCTGGCCCTCACCCCAGCGGCAAGGTGCCCACGTTCATCCTGAGCGACGCCTCGCGCTGACGTGGGGCGACATGCTGACCGTTTACGAACCTTCGTCGCGGACCTCGCATCGCGCGAAGTTCACTGGCAGAGTCTCCGACAAGCGTGGCGGGACCGCGAAGGGAGGAGCAGTACGATGGAAACAGCGGTGATGCTGCCGGTGGATGCTATCCGCCGAGGTCTCGAGGCCGATCGCGAATGGTCCCTTGCCGCACGGTTTTGGTCTGCCCGGATCCGCTTCTTTGTCGGTCGGGATCAGTACTTCATGCGGGTCGAGAACGGCCGTGTGGAGGAGTTCAAAGCGGGGACTGAAGGCTTCGATGCATATAACATTGATATCGGCGGCTCGCCAGAATCATGGCGGGAACTACTCAAGGAAGTACCTCGGCCGTACTACCACGATTTTCTGCCAGCGCAGGTACATCACGGGTTCACGTGCGGAGGAGATCTTGAATCTCTTTACGCTTACTACGGTGCGGTCAGTCGGATTCTGGCGGTGATGCGCCAATGTGCCGTCGAATCGTGTGCTTGACGCGGGAGGAAGCGATGGCTCGTTTTGCAGATATCAAGGCTGGATATGTGTATCTCTCCGTCGACGGAATTGAGTATCGCGTCTTCGTTGAGCAGGCAGGTCAGGGGATTCCGGTTCTGCTGCAACACACGGCTGGATCAGATGCCCGCCAGTGGCGGCATCTCCTTGAGGATCCCGAGATCACTCGGAACTTTCATTTGATCGCCTATGATCTGCCATATCACGGGAAGTCGATTCCACCGCTTTCGGTCAGGTATTGGGAGCAGGAGTACAAGCTGACCAAGGCTTGGTTCATGCAGTTCGTGGTGACGCTTGCCCACGAGTTGGAGCTGGATCATCCGATCTACATGGGATGTTCGATGGGCGGCCATCTCGCTCCGGACCTTGCGCTGGACTACCCGACTGAGTTCCGTGCCGTAATCGGGATTGAGGCGACTGCGCAGAGTCACGGGTCTGATCAGCTTCTCCCGTATTTCTGGCATCCACGCCTTTCGAACGAGAGCAAGCCGGCGATGATGCACACGCTTTGTGCGCCTATGTCGCCCGAGGTGTACCGGCGCGAAACTATCTGGTGCTACAGCCAGGGCGCGCCCGCTGTGTTCAAAGGTGATCTCCACTATTATAGTGTGGAGCACGATTTAACGGAGACGGCCAAGCATATCGATACCAGCAAGGTCGATGTCTACATTCTGAACGCTGACTACGACTGGTCTGGGTACGTCGAGGCGGGGCGAGCGCTTGCGGCCGAGATCAAGGGGGCTTCATGGACCAGGATGGAAGCGCTTGGGCACTTCCCGATGTCGGAGAACCCCGATCTGTTCAAGACATACCTAATGCCGATCCTCGAAGAGATCAGGACGAAGACTGCATAGCGCCTGGATCGTCGTATGGGCGCCCGCCACTTTGGCACGCTTCGGTTCACGTCGGCACGCAGGGAAACGCCGCTGAAAGATAGGACAGGACGAGCGCGTGCACGTCGCGCTGCCGCGTTTCGGGATGCGCTTTTAATCCCGTTTGCACCACGGCAACGATTTCCGACCAGGTGGTTTCCTGCCGGAAACACACCGGGTCGGACACTGTGTAGGATGCGCCCGTCTTCTGGTCCCGCATGACGGCCTGGGTCAGCAGGATGATCTCCTTCTCACACCCGTAGTGCTCGCACACCCAAAGCAGGTCGTCTCCCGAAGCGCTCTGCGCCCGCGCAGTTCCGGGCGCCGCGGCGAGCCCGAGGCTTGCAACGGCTACGAGGAGGCCAAGACGAATGAGGCAGCCTTGCCGGTGTGCCCGCACTCTTGCGCCCTTTCAGATATTCAAAGACTTACGCACTTATATTGCGGGGCGTTCCTGATCACGTTGTCGATGGCCCTGCGCCGGCGCCTTGCCTGCGCTATCAACAACGAGACGCGGCCGGCCCCAGGGCTGGTCCGCGCGACTTCTAGAGTCGCTTCCCGAACGAGCCAATGTTTGCTCATGAATGAGCCAGGATGTTCACCAGCCGCCCGAACGGGTCGCGGACATAGAAGCGTGTCACACCCCATGGCTCCGTTACGGGGCCATACTCGACCCTGAAACCGGCCGCCTCGAGCTTCCGGTGAACATCGGCAAGGTCGTCCACCTCGACGGAAATGTCGGGCACCGGGGTTCCCGAGCCGCCCTCGGTCGCCACGCTGATCTGCGGCACGGCCTGGCTTTCGGCCGCGAAGGTGATGATCCATCCGAGGTCCATCGCTACGGCCATTCCAAGCGCGTCGCCGTAGAACGCCCTCGCGGCGTCGATCCGTTCGGCGGCGATGTTCGCAACGATGCGTCTTACGGCCATGTTACCACCAAGATGCCATCCGCCGTCGAGGCTACTGGGTGCCGTGCGCCAAGGCGATATGGGTCCCATCCGGGTGAACGGCCATCCCGCAATTGGCGCGAGGGGTCGCCGGCGCTACGGTCGGCTATTCGAGGATGTGCGGCATGAGCTACGACGAGATCGATGTAAGGCCGCTAACACCGCGGATCGGGGCGGAGATCGCGGGAGTGGACCTGCGCGAGGTGAGCCCAAGCCAGGTCGCCGCCGTCCGCGCCGCCCTACTCGAGCATCAGGTCATCTTCTTCCGTGATCAACAGCTCGACCTCGACAGCCACAAGGCATTCGGCCGGAAATTCGGGGATTTGCACGTCCACCCCGGCGCGCCCGGAGCCGAGGGACACCCGGAAGTGATGCCCGTCTATGCGGACGCGCACTCCACGTACATCGCAGGTGAAAGCTGGCATTCGGACGTTTCCTGCGATCCGGAGCCGCCGATGGGCAGCATTCTGCATTTGCGCGTGGTGCCACCGGTCGGGGGCGACACGCTGTTCGCCAGCATGTATGCGGCTTACGACGCGCTTTCGCCACGCATGAAGGCCTATCTCGAAGGCCTCACCGCGATCCATGACGGCGAGCCGTATTATCGCGGGCGCTACGCGGACAGAGGCGTGGACGACCGCGGCAAGACCTACCCCCGCGCGGTCCATCCCGTGGTGCGAACCCATCCGGAGACCGGGCGGCAGGCGCTCTACGTCAACCGCATGTTCACGACCAAAATCAACGATGTGAGCCGTGAGGAGGGCGAGGCGATCCTGGCGTACCTCGTCGGCCATTGCGCCCGCCCCGAGTTCCAGATGCGGTTCCGCTGGCAGGCTGACAGCGTAGCCTTCTGGGACAACCGATGCGTCCAGCATCAGGCGCTGTGGGACTACTTTCCCGCCACCCGCTCGGGGTTCCGGGTCACGGTGAAGGGCGACAAGCCAGTCTAGCCGGGCTGGGTCGCGCCACGTTGGCCCGACGCACCGGCTGATCCCTCCCAACAGAGCGGTGACAGCACGCTAACGCGGGGCGGTCCGCATGCTCAGATCTGCTCGGGCTGGGCGAAGCCCATTGGCCGCCGCACGCCATCATCTTAGCTCGTGACGGGTGCGGTATTTTTAGTTTGCCACTTCCGGCGAAATAAGCAGAATTGGGCTGGTTGGTCGATCCACGCCAACCCATCCTGGTCGCTGCGGTGCTGCGCCGCTAGTCGAACCGAGGCTCTGGCCAGTCCTGTCCGGAACGTTCCGGTCTCATCGGAGGCGAGCGATTGAGCCTGTATTGCCCGGCGCCTGCCGTCGCTGAACTTTACTCATGTTTCGGCGGAAAATTTTCCTTGACGCGACGGTGTCTATTGCCGTTGCTCGATCGTCGGGGACGGACACTGCGGCGTTTCGCCGCTCAGGCGATCCGTTTGGCCGTGATGACGGCGGCCCTCGACCTCGTCGTGACCGCGCCCGCTCGCGCGGATGGAGACGTCGCGTCGGGCTGGCGGCAACGCGGTGTCGCCTCCTTCTATGCGGATTTCTGGCAGGGTCGGCGAACGGCGAGCGGCGAGCGGTTCGACAATGACGCTTTGACGGCGGCGCATCCGTGGCTGCCCTTCGGCACCCGTGTCAGGGTGCTCGCGGAGGGATCCGGACAGGCGGTGGTGGTCACAATAACCGACCGGATGCCCCCGCAACGCCGGATCATCGACCTGTCGCAGCGGGCCGCTCGCGCGCTTGGGATGATGCGGCAGGGCACCGCGGCCGTCACCCTCGTGACGGAGTAGCCGCCAGGAAGGCATGATGGCGCCCTGCCACAAGGGGAGCTGTTATGGGGTGGGATGCACAGGGCCTGGAGATCACGACCAACTCTGCGACTGCCGAGCGCGCATTCGACGACCTGATCGGCGGTTATGTCGCCCATCGGGCCGATATGCCCGGACGGCTCGCGCGGCTGTTGGAAGCGGATCCCGGCTTTGGGCTTGCCCACTGTCTCAAGGGCTACTTCACGATGCTCTCGTTGCGGGCAAGCGCGAAGCCCGTCGCGGCGGATGCGGCGGGCTGTGCCGAACGGCACATGGCGGGCGCTACAGCACGGGAGCGCGCGCATCTCGCGGCCCTCAAACACTGGGTCGGAGGCGACCTCAGTCGCGCGGTGGGCGTCTGGAACCAGATCCTGGCCGAGCACCCGCGCGACGTGGTCGCGTTCCGCATGGCCCATTTTATCGATTTCTGGCGCGGCCGACCGGACCTGATGCTCGCCTCCGCAGAACAGGTGATGCCGCACTGGACCGAGGACGTTCCGGGCTACGTCTCGTTGCTCGCTTGCCGCTGCTTCGCGCTGGAGGAATGCGGCCTCTACATCCCGGCCGAGGCGGTGGGCCGCGAGGCGATCGAGCGGGACCCGACCGACCTTTGGGCGGCCCACGGCGTCGCGCACGTCATGGAGATGCAGGGCCGCCGGTCGGAGGGGCTCGCCTGGCTCGCGGCGCTCGCCCCCAATTGGGACGGGGCCAACAACCTCATGCACCATCTCTGGTGGCATGCTGCCATGTTTCATCTGGAGAAGCGCGAATTCGAGGAGGTGCTGCATCTCTACGACAAGCGCTTTCGCGACTTGTCATCCCGCCTCACCGAGGTGACTCCCGATCTGTTCATCGACATGCAGAACGCCGCCTCCATTCTGTTCCGGCTGGAGCGGCAGGGGGTCGATGTGGGCGACCGCTGGACGGAGCTCGCCGACAAGGCGGAGGCGCGCGTCGGCGATACGGTTTCGGGTTTCACCTTGCCGCACTGGATGATGGCGCTGGCGGCGACCGGCCGCGATGGGGCGGCTTCGCGAATGCTCGGGGCGGTGCGACAGGCGCCGGACCCGCTGGTGCGCGTGGTGGCGGCCCCGATCTGCGAGGCGGTGCTGCTGCATCGTCGCGGGCAGCCTGCCGCCGCGGTATCGGCGATGCGGCCGGTGCTGGGCGAAATGCATCGCCTGGGCGGAAGCCACGCGCAGCAGGACGTGCTCGAACAGTTGTTTCTTGACGCCGCAGTCAAGGCGGCGCTTCCCGCCGACGTGTCACTGCTGCTCGAGCGCGTCGCTGGGCGCTACCCGGTGCCGCCGCATCGCCGGATCGGCTATGCGGAGGCGGCGTCGCAATGGCACTGACCGCGGTCCGGCGCCTGACCGTGTTGGCGCTTGCGGCGCTGTTGCTGCCGCTGGCGGGTCGGGCAGCGGAGACGCGCACCGGGCCGGCCGCCTTTGGCGATTGGAGCACCGACGCCCCGGGCGTCGTACGCCGGATCACGGCCGACGATTTGCCTTCACCGGGAGCCACGCGATCGGCGTCGAACACCCCATCGGTCGTCGCGCGCTCCGGTTCCGCGCTGCCTCGCGTGCCTCCGGGGTTTCGCGCGGAACTGGTCGCGTCCGGCTTGAACATGCCGCGCGTGCTCAGGACGGCGCCTAACGGCGATGTGTTTCTGGCCGAAAGCGGGGCGGGGCGGATCCGTATCCTGCGGCCGGGCGTGGCCCCTCTGGTGTTCGCCGACGGGCTTTCGCTGCCATATGGGATCGCGTTTTGGCCAGCCGGCTCCGCGCCGCGCTTCGTCTACGTCGCCGAGAGCGGGCGCGTGCTGCGTTTTCCGTACCGGGCGGGCGATACGCAGGCACGCGGGCCGGCCGAGGTCGTCGTGCCCAGCTTACCCACGGGCGGGCACTGGACACGCGATCTCGCCTTCTCCCCGGATGGATCGCGCTTGTTCATCGCGGTCGGTTCGGAAACCAACCTGGGGGACATGAGTGCGCGTCCTCCGGCCGGCTTCCTGGCCGCCCACGCGTCCGGCGCCGCCTGGGGCGCGGAGGAGGGCCGGGCGGCGGTGCTGGTGGCCAAGCCGGATGGCAGCGACCTGCGGATTTTCGCAGCCGGGCTCCGCAACTGCTCCGGCGAGGCGGTCGAACCGCGCACCGGCGCGCTTTGGTGCGTCGTGAACGAGCGCGATGGGTTGGGCAACAATCTTCCGCCCGATTACGCTACGGCAGTGCACCAAGGCGCGTTCTATGGCTGGCCCTGGTATTACATCGGCGGCCACGAAGATACGCGGGTCGCCAGCCGGCGCCCCGATCTCGCCGGATCTGTCACAGTGCCGGACGTCCTGATCCAGCCGCATTCGGCTCCGCTCGGCATCACCTTCTACGACGCGGGGCAGTTCCCTCCTGACTATCGCGGGGACGCCTTCGTGGCGCTGCACGGCTCCTGGAACCGGGGCCAGCGTACCGGCTACAAGGTGGTCCGGCTGCGCTTCCGGGACGGACGCCCGACCGGCGAGTACGAGGATTTCCTGACCGGATTCGTCATCTCGGATGACGCCGTGTGGGGCCGCCCCGTGGGGCTGGCCGTGGATCGGGACGGTGCTCTCCTGGTGAGCGAGGACGCCAACGGGACGGTGTGGCGCATCATGCGTGAATAGGGGGACGCCGTGGTTGAAATCAGTCGACCCAGGGGGCGGCCACCCGCGCTCGCCTGCGATTGCCACTTCCATATCTTCGGGCCGTACATGCCGGCCCGAGTGTGCGCGCCGTGATCGCTGCCGCGCCCGATCGCTGCGTATGGGGAACTGACTGGCCGCACCCGCGCATCGATCCCGTGCCGGATGCGGGAGCGCTGCTCGATCAGTTGTTCGACTGGGTGCCGGATGCCGACACGCAGCGCAAGGTGCTGGCCGACAACCCGGCCCGCCTATATGGGTTCAGCTGATCGAACGCGAACCGCAAGGATGCGCTCCTCCTCTGAGGCGTGCTAAACCAGCGGTTGACGTTCGTGCCGGAAATTCGATGCTGATTTGCCAACTGACCGATTTGCACATCTGCGCGCCGGGCCGCCTTGCCTTCGGATCAATCGACACGAACGCCATGGCGGAGCGCGCGTTCGCCGCTGTCGCCGCGTTTGAGCCGGTTCCGCATGCGGTGCTGGTGACCGGGGACATTGCCAATCGCGGCGAGGAGGCGGAGTACCAAGTGTTTCTGGCGATGGTGCGCCGGCACTTGACGGTTCCGGTCTATGTCATTCCGGGCAATCACGACCAGCGCGAACCGCTCCGCCGCGTGCTGAGCCAACTTCCCGGTCTCGGACAAGGAACGGGCTTTATCCAATACGTAGTGGATGACCAGTCGCTCCGGCTCGTGATGCTCGACACGCTGGTTCCCGGCAGCAATCACGGTGAGCTTTGCGCCGCACGGCTGGACTTCCTCGACCGGACGCTGCTTGCCGAGCCGCTCCGGCCGACTCTAATCGCCATGCATCACCCGCCATTCGAGTGCGGGATCGGCTTCATGGATCGCGACAATCTGCACGACGGCGATAAGTTTCGTGCGGTCCTGGCGCGGCATCCGCAGGTGATACGCGTCCTTTGCGGGCACGTGCATCGGACTGTGATGGGGCGGGTCGGCGATGTGCCCGCGATCACGGCTCCCTCACCCTGCCATCAAATGGCGTTGCTGCTCGAACTCGGACCTTCCGGGCGCGTTCGTGCTGGATCCACCCGCGTTCGCGGTGCATCGCTGGTCGGCGACTGACGGCCTGGCGTCGCACGTTGCTTTCGTCGGCCCGTCGCCCGGACCGTTCCCGTTCTCCGGATAAAAACTGGCGTGTGCGGTTGTCGCGACTTTGTCCGGCCCTTTAGAACGCCGGGAGAAAGGGACGTGCATGGACGCCATCGAACAACGTATCCGGGAATGCGCCTATCTCCTGTGGGAAGCCGAGGGCCGCCAAGAGGGGCGGGAACTCGCATACTGGGAGCGAGCCCGCCTTTTGGTCGAAACGGGACAGGAGCAAGCGACCTCCAAGGCAGAGGCCCATGCACCGCCCGAACGTGCCGCGAAGGCTGCGAAAAAGGGCGGCAAGAAAAATGGCAAGAAAGTCGGCAAGAACGGGCAAGAGCCGGGCGCGGAACCGAAGCCAACCCGGATGGCGGCGTCCAAGCCGGTGCAGCGGAGCGGGTCGCGACCGTCGCTGACCGCTTCGGCGGCTACTTCGGAGTAACCCGGGGATTGCCGCCGGGCGTGCCCGGCGGTGGCACGACAGGGGTAGGGAACACCTCGCTCTTGGGAGTTCCGCGGTTCATTCCGGGGTCCACGGTCGTCGGCGGCCGGATCACGCCGCGGTTCGACGGCTGCGAACTCGCTGGGGGAGGGATTGTCGGTCCGGTTTCCCCGGTCTTCGGCGGCAGTGGTGCTGGGGGTGGCGTGTCGGCGGCCATGGCTTGCACCGCCAGCAACAAAAGCGCGGTTGCCACGAGTGGCCCAAGCCAATCCGGGGGAGGCCGCCGCCTTCTTGCGAGCGCCCGTGCGCGAGCGTTTCTCATGCCGTCCCCGCCCTCAGCAGATGGATGGAAAACAAAGCGTCGTCATCGGTCCACAGTTGCATTGGGAGCCAACCGGCTTCACGCGCCAAGGTGACAAAGCGCTCGGGCGTGTGCTTGTAGCTGTTTTCGGTGTGGATCGTTTCGCCTTCGGCGAACGCGATCAACCGATCCGCGACACGGACGGTCTGCGGCGTGTGGCTCACCAGGTGCATCTCGATCCGGCTTTCGCGATCGTTCCACAGGGCGCGGTGGCCGAAGCTGGCCGGATCGAAGTCCGCGCCGGCCTCCCGGTTGAGGCGCAGCAGGACGTTGCGGTTGAAGGCCGCCGTGATGCCGCTCGCGTCGTCGTAGGCCGGGAGCAGGATCGACGGATCCTTCCGGACATCGACGCCGACCAGCAGCATCGCACCCGTTCCGAGCGTTTCGCGCGCGCGGCCGAGAAAGCGGACGGCGACCGCCGGCTCGAGATTGCCAATCGTGGAACCTGGGAAGAAGCCCAGCCGGGGCATCCGGTCGACGAGAGAGGGCAAGCGGAACGGCGCGAGGAAGTCGCCGACAATCGGGTGGATTACGAGTCTGGGAAACTGCCGCGCGAGGCGGGACTTGCTTTCCGCCAACACTCCCTCGGCGACGTCGATGGGCAGATAGGCGGCGGGGTCGCGTAGCGCTCCGAGCAGGATCGCCGCCTTCACCTCGCTTCCGGCGCCATACTCGACCACGGCCGCGCCGGCCGGCGCGCGGACACCGACGCTCGGCGCCACGTTCCGCAGCAGCGCGAGTTCCGTGCGCGTCAGGTAGTATTCGGGCAGCTCGGTGATCAGGCCGAACAAGCGGGAGCCTTCGGCATCGTAGAACAGCTTGGCCGGAAGCGTCTTGCGGGGCGCAAGAAGCCCTGCAAGCGCATCCTTCGCCACGTCCGGACGTGGAACCTCGCCGCCGTCTGGCATCACTTCCTCCGATTTTGGTAGCGTCCGTTCAGCCGCGCGCCCGCGCGTCGTTCAGGCGTCTTGCGCGAGGCGCAGTCCGCTGAACTGCCAGCGCCGGTCGGGGTAGAAGAAGTTGCGGTAGGTCGGGCGCGCGTGCCCGGGCGGGGTCGCGGCCGAGCTGCCGCGAAGCGTCATCTGGTTGACCATGAACTTGCCGTTGTATTCGCCGATCGCACCTTCGGCCGGGCGGAAGCCGGGGTAGGCGATGTAGGGGCTAGCGGTCCATTGCCAGACATGGCCCTGGCACTCGCGCATTCTCGGATCGGCGCTGGCGACTTCCCACTCGGCTTCCGTCGGCAGGCGGGCGCCCGCCCAGCGTGCGAACGCGTCGGCTTCGTACCAGCTCACATGCCGGACTGGAGCGTCGGGATCGAGAGGGGCGAGGCCACCGGGCCCGAATTGCAGCCAACCGCCGTCCTCGCGTCGCCAGTAGAGCGGCGCCCCCCATCCTTCCGCCTGGACCACCGACCAGCCATCCGACATCCACAACGACACGGTGCGGTAGCCGCCATCCTCGATGAAGCGAAGGAAGTCGCCGTTGCGCACCAGCCGGTCGGCTAGGCGGTAGGGCTGCAGCAGCACTTGGTGCGCCGGTCCCTCGTTGTCGAAGGCAAAGCCTTGGCTCCCATGACCGACCTCGACGATGCCTCCCGCGAAATCGAGCATCCGGGTGGGACCGGTGGCGCCGGGCGGCTCGCGCCAGCCGGGCAGGACGGCGGGCGCCAGGGGGTTTTGCGCGAACAGATGCAGCGCATCGGTCAACAGCAGCTCCTGGTGCTGCTGCTCGTGCTGCGTCCCGAGCTCGACAAGCAATTCGACCGCCGGCGATGGGTCCGCCAGCAGACCGGCGACCGCCGCGTCCACATGCTGGCGATAGGCGGTCACCGCGCGGGTGGACGGGCGGGTCAGCAATCCCCGGCTCGGCCTCGGGTGCCGGGCGCCGACGGCCTCGTAGTAGGAGTTGAAGAGATACCGGAAGGCAGGGTCGAACGATCTATACGCGGCCCGATGCGGCCGGAGGACGAACTCCTCGAAAAACCAGCTGGTGTGCGCCCGATGCCATTTTGCCGGACTAGCGTCGGGCATCGACTGCACGCACTGGTCCTCGTCGGTCAGTGCTGCAACTAGCCGTTCGGTGTGATCGCGGACGGATTGGAAAGCCGGCGTTCTCGGGCCTGGCTCGCCAGCCGGTCGGGCCGGAGCGGCCCCGGCCATCTGATCCATCCTCTTCGCTCTCCGCTGCGTGACGTTTGTAAGACCCGCCGCACAAAACAGTTCCGCGAAGCGACGCTCGTGGCAAGGGCGAATTGAGAGTGGCGCATTCTCCGTTGCTCGGGTGCGACAAGCTGCGGGATGGACTTGTCGACCCATGGGCTTGAATTTGCGGGTAACCCCGCTAGCCTCCGCGGTCATGTCGCGCGGCCGTCAGTCATCACCAAACGCGCGCCGCTGGATCGGGGGACTGTTGCTCGCGCTGGTGGCGCTCGCCGCCAGGATCGGAGCGGCCGCGGCCATCCCAGGGCCCGACCCGGTTGCGACCACCCTGTCCGCTGGCGTGATCTGCCACGGCGGGACCGCGCCCACGGACGATTTGCCGCGCCCGTCCCCAGCCCACTCGGACTGCGCCATTTGTCCGTTGTGCGCCGCGGTTGGCGGGTCCGCGTTGCTGCTTGGCTTTGGCCCGCGCATGCCCGTGCCGGCCGCCGCCGGGCGGTGGCGCCCCAGCCCGGCGCGGCCAGCAACGGCCGATCCCGTCCGGAAGCTTGCCTCCGCCCAGCCGAGGGGTCCGCCCGTCTCCGCCTGACCGATCGACCCCTATGCAGGGATCACCTGCCTCCCAAGAGGTCTCGGATCAGAGGAGAGTTCCAGTGCGATACTGGCATGCGTTCATTGCCTCGGCCTGCGCCGGGGTGCTTGCTCCGGAGGCCGCGCTCGGGTCACGCCGACTGCGGGGACCGGCTTGTTTCCCGTGACCCTTACGATCGACGACCCTGGGGTGGCGGACGAGGCGTCTTTGCCGACGTTTACCTACCAGCGCAGCGGGGCCGAGGGCGGCCCCGGTCCCGTTCACACGTACGACTTCAGCTTTGAATATGACAAGCGGATCACCGACAACTTCGGCTTCGGGATTAACGACGGCTACACGGTGCAGCACACCGAAAACGACAAGACCAGAACCGGCTTCCAGAACCTATCTGTCACCGCCAAGTACCAGGACTGCTTCAGCCCCGAGCACGAGTTCATGGTCTCGGTCGGCTTGGTGCGGGCATTCGGTCGAACGGGCACCGAACATGTCGGCGCCAGCCAGTTCGGAGCGACTACCCCTACCTTGTATTTCGGCAAGGGTTTCGGTGACCTTCCTGTCCCGTATCTGCAGCCTTTCGCCATCACGGGCGAGTTCAGCTACGCCTTCGCCGACAAGGCGCTCAAGACCAGTACAACGACTGACCCCGATACCGGCGTGCTTTCGACCGCGGACAACCGGGGCGACGCCAACCTTTGGTCGGCCGGGATCTCGCTCCAGTACAGCCTTCCCTACCTGCAGGCCCAAGTGAAGGATCTCGGGCTGCCCCACTTTGTTAGCCAGTTGACACCCCTGGTCGAGCTAACCTGGACGTCGCCCGGGAGTTCGCCAAGCAACCAAGGCACCACATGGCAAGTGGCGCCTGGCGTCATCTACTCGGCGTCAAGCTATCAGGTGGGAGTTGAGTTGCTCATCCCGCTCAACAAGACGACCGGCACCAATGTCGGAGTTATCGCGCAGTTGCACCTGTTCCTCGATGACCTGCTGGGCAATACCGTGTTCGGCCGCCCGATCTTCCCCTCGGGAGGGACGCAGCCATGACCCCGGCCAGGCGCCGACGGCTGCCGGGCTACACGCTCGTCGGGGCGGCACTCGCGGCCGTGCTCCTGATCGCCGGGATCACGCTCTGGGGGAATGTTGGGGGTGTGCCGTCGATCGGCGGCCCGTTTCACCTCACCGATGGCGACGGTCGGCAAGTGACCGATCGGGACTTTCGCGGGCGCTGGATGCTGATCTACTTCGGCTACACGTTTTGCCCGGACGTCTGCCCCACGACGCTGAACCAGGTTGCTGAGGCCATGGACCTGCTGGGCGCGAAGGCCGACCGGCTCCAGCCAGTGTTCATCTCCGTCGATCCCGGTCGCGATACGCCGTCGGTGGTCAAGCAATATGCGCTCGCCTTCTCCCCGAAGCTCATCGGCCTTACCGGCTCGCCCGAGGAGATCGCGACGGTCGCGCGCGAGTATCGGGTGTACTACGCGGTCCACCGGACGGGCGATAAGCCGGGCGACTACACGGTCGACCACAGCTCCATCCTCTATCTCATTGATCCTGAAGGCCGCTTCGTCGCCCCGATCCGGGCTGACAGTTCCGGCAAAGAGATGGCTGAAGTGCTGTCCCGGTATCTCCAATCCTGAGGAACACGAAGATGTCGAAGTGGTTTGTCCTCGCACTTCTGCTAGGAATCGGGAGCGCCGCGCGCGCCGACGAAGGCCCCATCCGGGTTGAACATGCCTGGTCGCGCGCCGCCGCCCAAGGGCGGCCGGGCGTGCTCTACATGACGGTGACCGATGCCGGCGCTCCCGATCAACTGACGGGCGTCGACACGCCGGTGGCCGCCAAGGCCGAACTGCATGAAAGCTCGAACGAGGGCGGGGTGATGAAGATGCGGCCCGTCGCCGCCATCCCGGTCAGCCCCCGGGAACCCGCCGTGCTTAAGCCGGGCGGCTATCACGTGATGCTGCTCGGGCTGCGCAAGGAACTCCGGGAGGGCGATACGTTCCCGATTACGCTCCATTTTGCCTCGGCCAGTCCGGTGACGGCCACGGCGGAGGTGGCGCGGGCAGGCGCCGCGTCGCCGGATGAGATGGTCCACGATCATGGTGAGATGCATCATTGATGCTGGCTGCAATCTTTGCTCGCACTGCGTGCCTGGTTCCGCTCCTTGTCGCTGCGTGCGCCGTCCGGCACCCGCCGCCACCAGCACCGGCCTCCGTGACTGCCCCGATCGACGGCGCCTACAAGGGCCTTGCCACCGGTTCCTGTGGCGCGAGTGAGGCGAGGGCGGTCGTGCGGGACGGTCACCTCACCCTCTCGGTCGAGGCAGGCCCCGATCTGCAGGGCACCGCCCAACCGGGCGGCGTCCTGCGCGCGGCGGCATCCGGCGACGAGGGCGGCGACGTCACCTTCGCGGGCAGAATCGACGGCACGGAGCTTCGTGGCGGAAGCTACAATGGGCGCTGCGCTTTCGCGTTTGCCCTGAACCGGGCGTGATCAGACCCGAGTGCGGAGTTCTTTTTCCAGCCGGGCGATTTCGGGGTGGGCAGCGTTTCCCGTGCCGGCTCGCAATACCCGGGCCGTTTCTGCTGTTGGAGTAGACTTTCGTGAACTCCGCGCCGAGCAGGAAGATCTGCGCAGAGTAGTAGACCCAGATCAGGATAATAATGAGGGCGCCCGCCGCGCCGTAGCTAGACGCGATCGTGCTCGAGCCAATGTAAAGGCTAATCAAGAACTTGCCCAACGTGAAAAGAATTGCGGTGGACACTGCCCCGACCGCGACGTCACTCCAGGTCAGCGACTTGTCAGGCAAAACTTTGTACACGGCGCCGAACAAGACCGAAACGATCAATAAGGAGAAGAGGAAGTTTACCACTTGGAGCACTACGTGAAAGCCGGGCGCTACCGCATTGAACCAGGCGCTCGCGGCGTTGAGCGCGGTGCTGATCACGAGCGACACGAGCAATAGGAAGCCGAGCGTCACCACCAGTCCAAGGGATGCGAGCCGCGCCCGAACCAGCCGCGAGACGGTGCTCTCGGCCGGCGCGGCCTTCCAGATCACGTTCAGCGATGATTGCATTTCGCCGAACACGCCGCTTGCGGTGATCAGCAATGTCAGCGCGCCGATGACGGTAGCGACCTGGCCCGTCCCGCGATGCGCCGCACTCTGGACCATGCTCTGCAAGAGCTGGGCACTTTGGCTTCCCATCAGGCCCGAGAGTTGTTCGACGATGGCGCCCTGGGCCGCTTCCTGCCCGAACACCAAGCCTGCGATGGCGACTACAATGAGCAGGACGGGCGCCATGGAGGTGACCGTGTAATAGGCGATCGCCGCCCCATGGCTCAGCGCGTCATCGGCGATGAACTCGTAGATCGTCGTGCGCAGTAGGACGAAGTATTTCCGTAACATGCGGTCCGCAAACGCGTTCAGTCGCTACGTTTCCAATCGCTCGGTTTCCGTCGATGCGCTGTCGCTACGCTTGCGGCTGCGTCGGCGGCGACCGATCGGGGCCGATTGGTCCCGGCACTTCGGCGGGCGGCCGAGGGACTTCGCTCGGCGGCATGGGCGGCTCCGGAGGAAGATCGGGTTGGGTAGGTAGGTCGGACATCGGGGAACTCCTTATCCGTTCACGATCATGCCGCCGTTCGGGTGCAGCACTTGCCCGGTCATGTAGGAAGCGTCGCTGGACGCCAGGAAAATGTAGCAGGGTGCGACCTCATCGGGCTGTCCCGGTCGACCCATCGGGCTCTCCTCGCCGTGTTGCGCGGTTTTCTCGGCGGGGTAGCTCGCCGGGATGAGCGGGGTCCAGATCGGGCCAGGAGCCACCGCGTTCACCCGGATTCCGCGATCGAGCACTGCTTTGGCGAGCGAGCGGGTGAACGAGACGATGGCACCTTTGGTGCTGGCGTAGTCGATCAATGTCGGGTTGCCCTGATAGGCCGCAACGGAAGTCGTATTGATGATTGCACCGCCCGCCGGGATCAGCGGCAGGGCCGCGCGCGTCAGAAAGAACTGGCCGAAGATGTTGGTGCGGAAGGTGCGTTCGAGTTGCGCGTCGGTGATGTCCTCGAACTTCTCGGCCTGGTGCTGCTCGGCAGCGTTGTTGACGAGTATGTCGATCCCGCCCAATCCGTCGACGATTTCAGCAACCGCCGAGCGGCAGAAGCTCGAGTCACCGACATCGCCCTTAAGCGGCATGGCGCGCCGCCCTTCCGCCTCGATCAACCGCACGGTTTCTGCGGCGTCCGCCTCCTCATCGAGGTAGAGGATGGCGACGTCGGCTCCTTCCTTGGCGAAGCCGATCGCAACAGCGCGACCGATGCCTGAATCTCCGCCGGAGATCACTGCCACCTTGCCGGCCAGCTTCGTCGCGCGGGATGTAGTCCTCCATCCGAGAGCGCGGGCGCGGCTCCATATCTTTCTCGACGCCAGGCTGGCGCTCTTGCTCCTGGGCGGGAATATCAGACATCGGGCGTCCTCGTGCGTGCGGCCGGCGACGGCCCAATATTGTCCGAACGACCTGTAAGCCGCCGCGTTCCCGTCCTACTTGGCCGCCAACAGCGTCCGGAGGCCGCGAAGCGCCACCTCATAGCCCGCGACCCCGAAGCCCGCGACGATCCCCTGGCTTACCCGCGCGGTGTCGGACACCGGGCCGCGCCGCACGGGATTCGAGATGTGGACCTCGATCACCGGAAAGCCGACCTGCGTCAAAGCCGCAACCAGCGCCGGGTAGCCGATCGAAAATCCGGCGGGATTGAACAGCGCGGCGTCGAAGCCCGCGTCGTGCGCGGCGTAGAGGCGATCGATCACGGCTCCCTCGCTGTTGGAGGAGAAGATCTCGACATCCATATCGAGCGCCGTCGCATAGCCTTTGATCTTCTCGTCGTATTCGGGAAGGGTCATGGTCCCAAAGATCTCGGTCTGGAATTTGCCGCGCATGCTCATGCCGGCGCCGTGAATTACCAGGACCTTGGGCATCACGCTTTCCTCCCTTGTTGGTGGCCCGCATCCTTGTCCTTGCGCCGGTGCGGGTTCAAGCTCGGCTCGCGAAGAATGGGGGAACGCATGGACGCGAGTGCCTTTGAGGCGGAACTGCTGCGGGATGGCTACAAGCCGGTGAACACGGCGCGTGCCGCCGGCGAGACCGTCGACGAGCACGCCCACGGCTTTGACGCCAAGCTGCTGATTTTGGAAGGCGAGATCACCATTACGCGCGACGGCGTGCCGCAAACGTTTCGCGCGGGCGAGGTGTGCGAGGTGCCCGCGGGCGAGCCTCACGAGGAGCACGTGGGCCCCGCAGGCGTGCGCATCCTTTCCGGCCGTCGGTCGGCTCCAGCCGCGTGACAACCATGAGCGCCTGCGCGTCCGAGGTGCAACATGACTGACGAGATCGTCCTCTACACCAACCCGATGTCCCGCGGCCGCATCGCGCGCTGGATGCTCGAAGAAGTCGGCCGACCGTACCGCACCGAGGTGCTCGATTACGGAACAACGATGAAGGAGCCGGGCTATCTCTCCATCAACCCGATGGGGAAAGTTCCGGCGCTTCGGCACGGCGAAAGCGTGGTGACGGAGGCCGCCGCGATCTGCGCTTACCTCGCCGATGCGTTCCCTGACGCCAAGCTTGCGCCACCGCCGGGCGACCGGAGGCGGGCGGCCTATTACCGCTGGATGTTTTTCGCCGCGGGCCCGATCGAGGCGGCCGTGACCAACAAGACGCTTGGATTCCAGGTGCCCGAGGGTCGTGAACGAATGGCGGGGTATGGCACGTTCGAGGACGTGATGAACGCAATGGAGAGTGCGATTTCGTCCTCCGATTACGTGGCCGGCGACGCGTTCACGGCAGCCGACGTCTATTTCGGGTCCTCGATAGGATTTGGGATGATGTTTGGCACGATCGAGAAGCGCCCGGCTTTCGAACGATACTGGGCACGGGTCAGCGCCCGCCCTGCTGCGGTACGCGCCAGGGAGATCGACGACGCGCTCATGCCGAAGCAGCAGTAGAGCCGGCACAGCCGCAAGCGCGAACGAGGCAGCGGCGCTGTTGGCCGCCACGGTTCCTGCGAACTTCCTGTGAAGCGGCCGAGGGGAGGACGACCATGCAGATCGTCGACGCGCAGGTCCATCTGTGGTCGAGCGGCACGCCCGTTAGCCATCACCGCCAGATCTCCGCCTATGGCAAGGACGAGCTCCTGCGCGAGATGCGCGATGCTGGCGTCGATGCGGCGGTGATTCACCCGCCGAGCTGGGACCCGAAGTCTAATGAGCTTGCGGTGGAGGCGGCGCGGGAGCGTCCCGACACGTTCGCCGTCCTCGGCTACGTGCCGCTCGACCGGCCGGAGGAAAGCCGGGCGGTGTTGCAGAGCTGGAAGCGCCGGCCCGGGATGCTTGGCCTGCGCTACGCCCTGATCCGCCCCGAGCAGCAGAATTGGCACGAGGACGGCACGATGGATTGGCTCTGGCCGGAAGCCGAGCGTCTCGGCCTGCCGATCGCCTTGATGGCGAGCCGTTTCTTCCCGTTACTGGCGCGGATCGCGGAGCGGCATCCGGCGCTTCGGCTGATCGTCGATCACCTGGGTTACGTGCGCGGCGGCATGGACGACGCGGCGTTCGCCCGAAACGACGAGCTGTGCGGCCTTGCGCGGTATCCCAACATCGCGGTGAAGGCCACCGGAACTCCCGGCTACTCGACGGCGCCTTACCCGTTCCGCAACATCCATGGCCACATCCGCCGCGTGTTCGACGCGTTCGGGCCGCAACGGGTGTTCTGGGGCACCGACATCACCCGGATGCCCTGCTCCTATCGTCAATGCGTCACTATGTTCACCGAAGAGATGCCCTGGCTCACCGGGCGCGACCTCGAACTCGTCATGGGCGAGGCGGTGTGCGACTGGCTTGGCTGGCGCCGGCAGGGTGCCCGTGGATGAGCTACGAGGCACCGTTCGCCGGGCTTAAGGTGGTCGACCTCAGCCAGGGCATCGCGGCTCCGTACGCCGCCATGCTGCTCGCGCAATACGGCGCGGACGTCATCAAGGTGGAAAACTTGGACGGCGGCGACTGGGTGCGGGTGACGGCGCCGCAGCCCGGCGGCAACACAGCGCTCTCTGTGATGGGCAATCTCGGCAAGCGCAGCATCGGCATCGACCTCAAATCGCCGGATGGCTGTGCCGTGCTCTGGCGCTTGCTGGAGGGCGCCGACGTGTTCATGGAAGGATTCCGCCCCGGCGTGATCGCCCGCCTGGGCTTCGGCTACGAGGCGGTGTCCGCCCGACACCCCGGGATCATCTACTTCTCGATGTCCGGTTTCGGCCAGACGGGGCCTTATGCCGAGCGACCCGCCATGGACCCGGTGCTGCAGGCGTTCAGCGGGTTCATGGCGGAGAACCGCGATCCCGATGGCCGGCCGATGAATGTCGCCTCCATCCCGGTCGACATCCTGAGCGCACTTTACGCGTTCCAGGCGCTCGCCGCCGCACTCTACGCAAGACGGGGCGAGACGCGGGGCCGCTACATCGAGGGCAGCCTGATGGAGGGTGCGGCGTGGCTCAACACCTACGCCATGCTCCAAAGGGTGGTCTACGAGGGCAACCCGCCATGGGTCCACTCACACCGGGGGGTTTACCAGACGGCCGACGGTTGGGTGTTCGCCCTTGTGGCCGGGCGGCGCAGCTGGCGGGACTTCTGCCAAGCGCTGGAACGGCCGGACCTTGGCGAGGATGCCCGGTTCGCGACCGTCCCGGACCGCATCGCCCACTCGGCGATCCTGACCCCGATCCTCGCCTTAGCCTTCGCGGCAAGGCCCAACGCCCACTGGGCGGCGAGGCTGACCGAGTACCGGTGTGATGCATTCGGTCTGCAACGATTGGGACGAGGCGTTGCGCGACCCGCATGTGGAAGCGACCGGGCTGTACAGCTATCTGGCGCAGCCTGGGCTCGTGGCGAAGATGCCGGTGCCCCGCATCCCCGGGGCGCCCGCTCTAGAGAGTGGCACTGAGCGCGGGACCGCGCCGCTCGCCGGCGCCGACACCGAATTAGTCCTGAAAGCGCACGGCTTCGGTCCGCAGGATATCGAGGACCTGATCGGGCGCGGCATCGTCGGAGCAAGCGGACCATGAGCGACAATCGCGCCTTGGATCAGGTCGCCTATTGGAATGACGAAGCGGGCCCGCGCTGGGTGGCGGGGCAGGAGCGAATGGACACGCTCATGGCGCCGCTGACGGAGGCAGCGCTTGCCCGGGCCCGGCCATCGCCTGGCGAACGAGTGATCGACGTTGGCTGCGGGTGCGGTGCCACGGTGCTGGCGATTGCCGACCGGGTCGGCGCGACCGGCTCGGTGCTCGGCGTCGACATCTCCCAACCCATGCTCGCCCGCGCCACCGAACGGGTGCAGGCACGCGGCCTCGCGCAGGCCCACCTGCTCCTGGCCGACGCGGCGACGCACCCGTTTGATCCTGAATCGGCCGATCTCGTGTTCTCGCGCTTCGGGGTCATGTTCTTCGACGATCCGGTCGCGGCATTCGCCAATGTTCGGCGTGCCCTGACGTCCGGCGGACGTCTCGTGTTCGCCTGCTGGCAAAGGCTGTCCGAGAACCCGTGGTTCCTGGTTCCGATCATAGCCGCGAAGGCGCATCTTCCCGATCAGCCGCCGCCCGACCCCGACGCCCCTGGCCCGTTCGCCTTCGCCAACCCCGAGCGGGTTCGGCGCATCCTGGCCTCCGCGGGGTTCGGGGTGGTGCAGATCGAGCCTCACCAGACCGCCATGCGGCTCGGCGGCCCCGGTGATCTTGAACGTGCGACCGATGGCGCGATCGAGATCGGGCCGGTGAGGAGGCTTCTCGCCGGGGCGGGGCCGGATGTGGAAGCCCGCGTGCGCGCGTCCATCCGGAACGCGCTGGCGGCACACATGCAGCCGGACGGCATCACGCTCGCGGGCAGTGTCTGGCTCGTGGCCGCGACCAGCTAGGGTCATCACGCGCGCGTTACGCTCGCGGATTGAGTCTTGTCGTTTGTTTGATGTGGAACTAACCTAAGGGACATGCCGACCAAGGTTGCCGCCCGCGCCAAGCCGTCGTCCAAGCGAGGCAAGCCGGTTGTGCCGCGTCGGCCGCCCCCGCCCCCGCCCCCTCCGGCCCCGGCCGGTTCGGGGATCACCACCAAGTCGTTCTGGCCATTGATGGACCGCTGGGGCGTTTCCGATGAAACGGCGCTTCGGTTGCTGGGCCATCCGGGCGGGCTCACGAGTACGGGCAAGCGGCCGCGCTTCACCTTGACCCCCGAGGAAGCGACCCGGCTCGAATACCTTACCGAGATCGGCAACAGCCTCGAGTTGATGTTCGGCGATGCGGGGGAGTGGCTTCGGCAACGCACCAGTGCACTGCCATTCCACGGGCTCGCGCCGCTCGACTATATGGCCGTGCGTGGCAGCGCAGGGATCGCGGAGGTGCTGCGCTTTCTGGCCCGGTTCGGCATGAAGCAGGCACTGCGGTCGTAGCCGTCCGCCGCGTCATTCCCGGCCGACGGGACCGGCTTCCAACAAGGCGAGGTTCTGCTCGGCCAAGTCGGCCGTGGCGCTGTCCGGGGCCAGCGTCTTGGCGCGCTCCCAATCGGCGCGCGCCCCTGCCTCGTCACCGGCGCGCTGGCGGTCGATACCGCGCTCCAGTAGTGCTTCGGGGTTCTCGGGGTCGAGCGCGACGGCCCGGTCGGCGTCCGCCCGCGCGGTGGCAAGCTTGCCCTCGTTGCGCCAGGCAGCCGCCCGGAAGGTCAGGGCGTCAGCTCGATCGGGATCGAGCGCCAGGGCGCGGTCGAGGTCGTCGATCGCATCGAGGTAGCGCTCCATCGTGGCCGCCGCGATAGAACGGTCGATCAGCAGGTCGGGGTTCTCCGGCGCCAGTTCGACGGCTTTGCTTGCAGCCTCGTACGCATGGGCCGCGTCGTCGGCCATCAGCCAGGCTTGCACCGCTTCGCCCAGCACGGCAGCCCGTGCGCCAGCCGTCGCCTGGCTTTCCACCGCCGCCCTCTCGACCAAGGTCGCCCCCGATTGCGGATCGCCCAGCGCGATGGCGGCGAGACCCTGGCAGTGCAGTGCCGGCGCGCCGCCGCCCGTGGCGAACCATGCGTCCGCGAAGGCGTAGCCGCCGGCCGGGTCGTCCCCCAGCATGTCGAGGCAGTGCTGGTAGTCGGCGTCTGCGGCGAGCCGCGGCGGCACCGGGGGGAGCGGCAGCGGCGACGAGCTGGGGTCGTTCCCCATGGCGGTCGTCGCGAAGCCCACGACCGCCGTAGCCAGGAAGGCGAGCAGGCGAACCATGCGGGCGAGTTCTAGGCATCCCCGCCCGCGTCGGGCAAATGGTTGCGCATGATCCGCCCCGGGGACGTGCTGCTGGTGTTTGGCCTCGGCTATTCTGGCCGCGCCGTCGCGAGCGCAGCGCTCGATGCCGGCCTTCGGGTGATAGCGACCAGCCGCGATCCGGCCCGTCTGACACCGCCGGCCTGTGTCGTGTGCACTCCCTTTCAAGCCGCCGACCAAGCTATCGCCGAAGCGACGCACATCTTGGCAACCGCGCCACCCGAGGAGGCGGGCGATCCCGTTCTGCTGCGCTTCGCTTCGGAGATCGCGGCAGCGCCCAGGCTCCGCTGGATCGGCTATTTTTCGACCACCGGCGTTTACGGCGATCGCGCGGGTGGCTGGGTTGACGAGGCCACCGAGGCTGCCCCCAGATCGCCGCGCACGCGCCGCCGCGTGGCGGCCGAAGCCGGCTGGTCGGCCGCGGCGCAGGTGCCCGTTGATCTGTTCCGTTTGGGCGGCATCTATGGGCCGGGCCGCTCGGCGCTCGATGACCTCCGTGCCGGGGGCGCGCGGCGGATCGTCAAACCCGGCCACGCGTTCGGGCGCATCCACCGCGAGGACATAGCCCTTGCCGTGCTCGCCGCCATGCGCCAGGACCGTGGACCCGGCGCGCGCGTGCTGAACCTTGTGGACGATGTGCCTGAGGAGACGGCGCGCGTGCTGGAGGAAGCGGCCAGGCTGCTCGGCGTACCGCCGCCGGCGGCCGTGCCGTTCGCGGAGGCATGGGAGACGATGAGCCCCATGGCGCGCGGCTTCTGGTCCGAGAACCGCAAGGTTTCGAGCCGGCAAACACAGGCGATGCTCGGCATATCCTGGCGGCACCCGGATTACCGGGAGGGGCTACGGGCCATCCTCGCCGAGGAGGGACGCCACAGTTCGGCGTAGCAGCGCCAGGTCGGATGGGCGCGAAAGCCGGTGGTCGCCATCCTTGACCAGAATGACCTGCACATCGTCGGTGGTGATCTGCGCCGCCGTCTGTAGGCTGAGTTCCCAGGGCACGTCGGCGTCGCGCTGGCCATGCAGCAACCGCACGGGGCAGGCGAGCGCGATCGGTCCGTCGAGGAGCCGATGCGCCCGCCCCTCATCGATCAGCGTGCGGGTGATCGGATAGGGTTCGCCGTACTGGCTCGGGACCAGCAAGACGCCGTCGCGGGCCAGCGTGGCGCGTTCCGGTGGGGTCATCGACTCCCACATGAGGGTTTCGGTGAAATCCGGAGCCGCCGCGACGCCGACCAGGCCCGCTATGCGGTCGGGGCGCTCGCGCGCCATGAGCAGGGCGATCCAGCCCCCCATCGAAGAGCCGACCAGGATGAGCTTGCCCTCGGTCAGCGCATCGATTGCCGCAAGGGCGTCGTCGCGCCAGCGTCCAATAGTCCCGTCCTCGAACCGTCCACCGCTCGCGCCGTGCCCGGAATAGTCGAACCGGAGCACGGCTCGTCCATGCGCCTCGCACCATCGAGCGAGATCGGTCGCCTTTTCGCCCGCCATGTCGCTCTTGAAGCCGGGAAGGAACACCACGGTCGGGCCGCGCCCTGCGACGCGCGACCAGGCGAGATGAACGCCGTCGCCGCGATCCAGCATTCCGGAGGCTGTCATGCGCGTCGCCTTGTGCCAGGAAGCGCCGATGGTATAGCCCGTCGCATGGTGGTGCTGCAGGTGTTGCCGTCCCTGATGTCAGGGGGCGTCGAGCGGGGCACGGTCGAAATCACGCGGGCGATCGTGGAGAGCGGCGGTACGGCCTTGGTGGCAAGCGCTGGAGGGCGGCTGGTGCATGCCGTGCATCAGGGAGGCGGACGCCACATCGCCCTGCCGCTCGCGACCAAGAACCCGATCCGGATCTTGCTGAACGCACGCCGGCTGGCGGACGTCATTCGGGCCGAAGGCGTGCAGATCGTGCACGCCCGTTCGCGGGCGCCCGCCTGGTCGGCCTTGCTCGCCGCGCGGCAGACGGGCGTGCGACTGGTGACCACATATCACGGTGCCTACAACGAAGGACTGCCTTTCAAGCGCCGCTATAACGCCGTGATGGCCAGCGGGGACCGAGTGATCGCGATTAGCCGCTTCATTGCCGAGCTGATCAAAACGCGGCACGAACTGGACCCGGCCCGGCTTCGGGTGATCCCGCGCGGGGTGGATACCGCCGTGTTTGATCCGGCGGCGGTTTCGGGCGAGCGGACGGCCCGGCTCGCCGCCGCGTGGCGCCTTTCGGAAGGGCAGCGGGTCGTACTGCTTCCAGGGCGGCTTTCGCGGTGGAAAGGCCACGCGGTTCTGCTCGAAGCGATGGCTTCGCTTCGCCGATCCGACCTCTGCTGCGTGCTGATGGGCCAAGCGGGGAGGAACGGAGCCTATGCTCGAAGTCTGGTCCGCCTTGCCGAGCGGCTTGGCATCGCCGAACGGGTGCGGATGGCGGGCGCTGTGGACGACGTGCCGGCGGCTCTGGCGCTGGCGGAGGTCGTCGTGCACGCCGCGACGGCACCGGAAGCTTTCGGGCGCGTGGTGATCGAGGCGCAGGCAATGGAGCGCCCGGTGATCGCGGCGGACGGGGGCGGCCCGGCCGAGACGGTAGAGCACGGCGTGACCGGCTGGCGCGTTCCGCCGGGCGACGCGCGGGCGCTGGCGGCCGCGATCGCGCACGTGCTCGACATGGCGGCGGACGAGCGCCGGGCCGTCGGCGCGCGAGCGCGGTCGGCCGTTCTCGCTCGCTACACCACTCGTGCGATGCAAGGCGCGACGTTGGCTGTCTACCGCGAGTTGCTGCCTTGATCGATGGCGGCCATCACGCGCTCGACGGTCAGGTCGGCAAGTTCGGGCTCCTGAACGACGGTGGCCCATTCGCCGCTCGGGCCGCGCGGGGCCGCTTCGGCCGGAACGGTCGCCGACGACAACAGAACGATGGTGCGCGTCCCGGTTTTGGCGGCGAGGTGCAGCGGGCCCGTATCGTTGCCGATAACGAGGTCGGCCCGCGCCGCCAGTGCGGCGATGTCGGGGATCGTGGTGCGCCCCGTCAAGTCGACCGCCGTTGGGCACGCCTGGACGATGGCTTTGCCCAGCGGCGCTTCCGCGACTCCCCCTACGATCAGCGGCAGCACACCCCGTCCGGCCAGCTCCGAAGCGACGCGGGCATAGTGCCGAACGGGCCAGCGCTTGCGGTCCCCGAGGCCGCCGGCTCCAGGAATGACTACGGCGCTAGGCCGGGCGAAGGCGGGCGCCTCGCTTTGCTGGACCAGCCACTCGAGCGATGGCGTGGGAAATGCGATGATCCCGGTCAATTGCAGCTGCTCACGTTGCCGATCCAGCGTATGCATCCGGTCTCGCTCCGGGTTGCTGTGGGGATGCGAGGAACCGCGAGCGATGCCGGACCAGGGCGGCCGGCCGGCAAGGCGGAAGTACTTGCTGGAGCGGCGCGACGTTTGCAGGTCGTAGATGAAATCGAAGCCGAGCAAGGCCCGTCGCGTGCGGCGGAGCGCCTGAAGGTTCCACCAGGGTGGCCGATCGTCGAGCCGCACGGCGTCCACCCAGGGCATCGTTTCGCCCAACCCGCGGTACGGAGGTGTGGTCAGCAGCGTTATGTGGTCGCCCCGATGATGCCAGCGTATTGCCGCCAGGGCGTGAAAGGCGTGAACGAAATCACCCAGCGCACCGAGCTTGATGACCAGTATGCGCTTCATGGCAGGCGACGGGCTCGCATGCTCATCACCTCCGAGATCGCCGTGGTGTCGGCACAGCGTAGACGATAGGGCCGGGGTTGCCGAACGCCAGCACGTCCTCTGTGCGGTTCTCCATTGTTCTGCCGCATCGGGAACGGTTCGGCCCGGATGGCGCGGGGGCGGTCGCGATGGTGGTCCGGCGGATCGCGTCGGCCCGCTCGCGCCATGCGTCGTTGGTGATCGGGCGGGCGTTCGAGGGTGAGGCGTTCGCCGGCATCGACTTCCTGCCCGTGCTGGTTCCGGGATGGATGCCGCTCCAGCCGACGCAGGTCTACGCGCTCTCCGTCGCGAGTGCCGTCGCCGAACTCCCGCCAGGCCCGATCGAAGTCCACAACAAACCGGACGTTGCGCGCCGGCTGGCCCGAGCCTTCCCTGGTCTTCCGGTGACGTTGTTCCTGCACAACGATCCGCGCACCATGCGCGGCGCGCGCTCGGGGGGCGCCCGGCTTGGATTGCTGGAACGCCTCAGTGCCGTGGTCACGGTGTCCGGCTTCATCCGAGATGCGTTTCTCGACGGCATCGATCCCCCGGCACGACGGGTGCCGCTGGTCATCCCAAACGCCGTTGACGAGGCAGCGCTGCCGACGCCCTCGCCCCCGATCGAGCGGGAGAAGCTGATCCTGTTCGCTGGCCGCGTTGTGCCTGAGAAAGCGCCGGACGCGTTTGTTGCCGCGTGTGCCAGGGCGTTGCCGCACCTGCGCGGCTGGCGCGCGGCGGTGATCGGCGCGGACGGCTTCTCCCCGACATCCCCCGAAACGGCGTTCATTCGCCGGCTCCGCCCGGCCGCCGCGGCAGCGGGTGTGGAGATGACCGGTTTCATCCCGCACGCCGACGTGCTTGTTGCCATGTCGCGCGCGGCCATCGTCGTCGTGCCCAGCCGGTGGGAGGAGCCGTTCGGCTTGACGGCGCTTGAAGCGATGGCGAGCGGCGCCGCGCTCGCCTGCTCCTGTCGCGGAGGCTTGGCCGAGATCGCGTCCGACGTCTGCCTGCGCTTCGACCCCGATGATCCCGAGCAGGGAGCCGACACACTGCTTCGTCTTGCTCGCGACCCCGGCCTGCGTGCCTCCCTTGCCGCGGCGGGGCTCGAGCGCGCGCACCGCCATTTCGGGGCAAAGCAGGCCGTCGCACGCCTTGACGCGTTGCGCGACCGCATCCTGGCCGCTTGGCGGCCCCCGCCGCCGTCGCTGCGGCGGCATGGGAGGTAACGGAGGCGCAGGGTTGCAGCCGCGTCGCGGCATCGCCATAGACCCGCTGAACCCTGCTCGAGGAGCCACGCTTTTCATGCCCGTCATCACTCTGCCCGACCAATCCGAGCGCCGTTTCGACGGGCCGGTGACGGGCACGGCGGTGGCGGCTGCGATTGGGCCTGGCCTCGCCCGCGCGGCGCTTGCGATGAAGCTCGACGGCAAGCTCGTCGACCTCGCATCGTCGATCGAGCATGACGCGGCCGTGACCTTCGTCACCCGGCGGGACCCGGAAGCGTTGGAGCTGATCCGCCACGACGCCGCGCATGTTCTCGCGGAAGCGGTGCAGTCGCTGTACCCCGGAACCCAGGTCACCATCGGCCCGCCGATCGAGAACGGCTTCTATTACGATTTCGCGCGCAACGAGCCGTTCAATCCGGAGGATTTCGGCGCGATCGAGGCGAAGATGCGCGAGATTATCGCCCGGGGCGCGCCATTCGAGCGGTCGGTGGTCGATCGCGAAGAGGCGATCCGCTTCTTCCAAGAGAGAGGCGAGAAGTACAAGGCGCAGCTGGTTGAGGACCTGCCGCGGGACGAGGTCATCACCCTTTACAGACAGGGCGACTGGGTCGACCTCTGCCGCGGCCCCCATATGCGCTCGACCGCCGACGTCGGCGGGGCGTTCAAGCTGATGAAGGTGGCGGGCGCCTACTGGCGCGGCGACCACCGCAACGCGATGCTTTCGCGCATCTACGGCACCGCCTGGCGCGACGAGAAAGAGCTCGCGGCCTATCTTCACATGCTGGAGGAGGCCGAGAAGCGGGATCACCGCCGCATCGGCAAGCAGATGGACCTGTTCCATCTGCAGGAGGAAGCCACCGGGAGCGTGTTCTGGCATCCAAAGGGCTGGCGCCTCTACCGGACCGCGGAAAGCTACATGCGCCGCCGCCTCGATGCGGCGGGCTATCAGGAGGTGCGGACCCCGCAACTGCTCGACCGCTCGCTTTGGGAGGCGTCCGGCCATTGGGAGAACTATCGCGACCACATGTTCATCGCGCGGGTCGAGGACGAGGACAAGCATCTCGCGCTCAAGCCGATGAACTGTCCCTGCCACGTGCTCATCTTCCGCCAGGGCCTCCGCTCGTACCGCGAGCTGCCGCTCCGCATGGCGGAATTCGGCACCTGCCATCGCTACGAGCCGTCGGGGGCGCTCCATGGCATCATGCGGGTGCGCCAGTTCACGCAGGACGACGCCCACATCTTCTGCACCGAAGCGCAGGTCGCTCCCGAGACCGCGCGGTTCGTTGAGCTGCTCGGCTCGATTTATCGCGACTTTGGCTTCGACAGCTTCAGGGTGAAGTTCGCCGACCGCCCCACCCCGCGGGCCGGCGATGACGCGACCTGGGACAAAGCGGAGGCGGCCTTGCGGGAGGCGTGCGCCCTTGCCGGGGTGGCATACGAGCTCAATCCGGGCGAGGGGGCGTTCTATGGTCCCAAGCTCGAGTTCGTGCTGCGGGACGCGATCGGACGCGATTGGCAGTGCGGCACGTTGCAGGTGGATTACGTCGTCCCCGACCTGTTGGGTGCCGAGTATGTCGGCGAGGACGGCGCCAAGCACCGCCCCGTGATGCTGCATCGGGCGATCCTGGGCACCTTCGAGCGCTTCCTCGGCATCCTGATCGAGCAGTGCGCCGGGCGGTTCCCGTTATGGCTGGCGCCGGTGCAGGTCGTGGTCGCGACGATCGTGTCGGATGCCGACACTTACGCCGAAGCCGTGGCTGCCGCGATGCGGCAGGCTGGCCTCCTCGCCAACACGGATCTCACCAACCAAAAGATCAATGCCAAGGTGCGCGAGCACAGCCTCGCCTTCGTGCCCGTGATTGCTGTGGTCGGCCGCAAGGAGGCCGCCGAAGGCACTGTGGCGCTTCGTCGGCTCGGTGGCGACGCGCAAGAGGTGTTGCCGCTCGACGAAGCCGTCGCGCGGCTTGCGGCGGAGGCGACCCCACCCGATCTGAAGCGCGCGCATGCTGCAGTGCCGCAACCCGCAATGGCATCCGGCGCTTGATCGTAACGTCCTGGACGGGCAAGATCGAAGCGCAGCTCTGCCTTTCGAGCGCGTTTGCTGGCTGACCGGGCTGCACGTAAGAAACCACGCGTTCCAACAATCATAGGAGAGACCCATAGCTAGAGGACCAATGCCCGCGCCGCCGACCCGCGACGGGCCACGCGTTAACGAAGAGATCCGGGCGCCCCAAGTGCGGCTCATCGACCAGGAAGGTGAAATGCAGGGCGTGATGACCGCGCGGGACGCGCTGCTCCGGGCCTACTCGGTGGGGCTAGACCTGCTGGAGATCAGCCCGAACGCCGACCCACCGGTGGCCAAGATCCTGGATTTCGGCAAGTTCAAATACGAGCAGCAGAAGAAAAAGAACGAAGCCAAGAAGAAGCAGCGGGTGATCGAGATCAAGGAGATCAAGGTCCGCCCGAACATCGACGAGAACGACTATCAGGTGAAGATGCGCGCCATGAAGTCGTTCATCGAGGAAGGCGACAAGGTGAAGGTGACGCTCCGCTTTCGCGGCCGCGAGATGGCGCACCAGGAGATCGGCGTGCGCGTGCTCGAGCGCATCCGCACGGAGATGGACCCCGTGACCAAGGTCGAGCAGATGCCCCGCATGGAAAACCGGCAGATGGTGATGGTGCTGTCGCCGCGCTGAGACGACCGCCGTTGGTCGGCTTTTCCGTATCGGGGAAGCCGGCCGAAGCGGGGCTTATGCGGTCAGGGCTGCCGATGTGAGCTGTCGCGCTCCGAGAGCAGGGCCTCGAAATACGCGACCGTTCGGCCCAACCCGTCATCGAGCAGCACACAGGGTTCCCAGCCAAGTCGGGTGCGCGCCCGCTTGATGTCGGGGCAGCGTTGCAGCGGGTCGTCCTGCGGCAGCGGGCGGTGCACGATCCGCGAGCGCGAGCCGGTGAGCGCCAAGAACTTGTTCGGCCAGTTCGCGCACCGGGATCTCGTGCGGATTGCCGAGGTTCATCGGGCCGGTCTCGTCGGCGTCGGATGCCATCATGCGAACGAAACCCTCGATCATGTCGCCGACATAGCAGAAGGCCCGCGTCTGGCTGCCGTCGCCGAACAGCGTGATGTCATCGCCGCGTAAGGCCTGGACGATGAAGTTGGAAACCACCCGCCCGTCGTTCGGATGCATCCGAGGGCCGTATGTGTTGAAGATGCGGACGACCTTGATGCGAACGCCGTGCTGGCGGTGATAGTCGAAAAACAGCGTCTCGGCGCACCGCTTGCCTTCGTCGTAGCAGGCGCGGGGTCCGAGCGGGTTGACGTTGCCCCGGTAATCTTCGCTTTGCGGGTGCACGGTTGGGTCACCGTAAACCTCGCTGGTCGACGCTTGGAGAATGCGCGCGCCAATCCGCTTGGCGAGGCCCAGCATGTTGATCGCACCGATCACGCTGGTCTTGGTGGTCTGCACCGGATCGTACTGGTAATGCACCGGGGAGGCGGGGCAGGCCAGGTTGTAGATCTCGTCCACCTCCACGTAGAGCGGGAAGGTGACGTCGTGCCGCATCATCTCGAAATGCGGGTCGGGGAGCAGATGGACAATGTTGTCCTTGCGCCCAGTGAAGAAGTTGTCCACGCACAACACATCGTGGCCGTCCCGCAGCAGCCGCTCGCAGAGGTGCGAGCCGAGAAAGCCGGCGCCGCCGGTGACCAGGATGCGCTTGCGTGTAAGGCCCATCGCAGATTCTCCGCCGTTTCGGGCGCAATCGCCCGAATCATGGCCCGATAACCGATCCGCGGTTCCCGCGCCTATTTAGCCGCCCGCTAGCTGTGTGCCTCCATGGTAGAGGGCGGCGCGCGCCGCTTGGCGTTGAACGCGGTCAGCAGTGTGTCGAGGAAGGCGAAGAAAGCTTCGACCCCGTAGCCCACCAAGAATGCAATCGCGAGCGGCGACAGGCTCAATCCCTGGCCGAGATTGTTGAACAGGCTGATGATGGCCCCGGCCGTCATAGCCGCGATGGTGCGGGCGGCGTTGGCCTTAGAGGAGGGATGGTAGGTCCGCTGCTTCATGCGCTCCGAGAAGTCGCGCAGCGTGTAGGCGTAGGCGCCGAGCAGGGCGTAGAGCACTGGAAGGAAATACGCTGCCAGCGCCCCGAAGATCGCGATGACGTCGGCCCGGACGTTCTTGGCGAAGTTGCGCACGTCCTCGTACGCGTAGATCTTGCAGAACGTCTCGGCGCGGTGGTCGAGCAGTTCCGGGTTGAGCTGGAGCAGCGCCCGGGCCTGGTCCTTCCAAGGTGAGCCAGGCGGTGGCTTCGCAAGCGGGCTGTCTTCCCACTTGAGCACGAAATAGTTGAGCTTGATGGCCTCGGTCATGAGCGTGCGGATCGTGGCCGCGAAATCCTGCAACTCCTGGGTAAGCAGCAGCTTATCGGAGGTGATCGGCGGTTCGGGTGCGGCGGTCGGCCGTGCGCAGATTGTCGCCGCGACGCCGCTCGCTGGTGGCCCGACCTGGTCGCGCAGCTTCACCGCAAGCTCATTGGCGTGAGAAATCCCGGCGTCGATGTCGGCCGACATCGCGTTCGCCATAAAAGTGATGATCGAGCAGACGATCACGGCGACGGCGAGGAGAACCGACACAGTCCCGATCCTGCGAAGCACAGCCGTGGTCTCGGCGTCCGGCACCCGGAGCGTGTCGATGGTGACGGGCCGGAGCCGCGCGGCGACCCGGGCGTAGGCGGCGTAGAACGCGACAGCAAGGTCGGGCGTGATCTTGCCGCCGGCGCTCCCGGCCCGGGTCTGGACGATCGTGGCCACCGTCTCGGTCGGCAATTCAATGCCGGCCTGGGAGGCGTAGCGGAGCATCGTTTCGGCTTCCGCTGCGGCGGTCGCGACCTCGTCCCCGGCTCCCGCCGTCGCGAACGAGCTGTCCTGGGCTCCGATGTCCACGTTGCTGCCCCCCGGGCTGCTTTTGTTTCGCATCAGAACTTAGAATGCAACGCCATGGACCGCCCGTGTGTGAGCAAGGTCACCTCCAGGCCGGTAGTGGGTCTGACCCGCCACCTCCGGGCCGGCACATTGACTTGGGCCTGGCTGATCGCCATAAGGCCGGGTGCCGGGCCGTCCCAACGTCCCGTTCCCCGTGTGTAGCGGGGTCCCGCCGCTCCGCGAGGTTCGCGCAGCGGCGTTTTGTAGTTTGGAGCAGGGGTCGTGTTCGAGTCGCTTTCCGAAAAGCTAGGCGGGGTCTTCGACCGGCTGCGCGGGCGCGGCGCTCTTTCCGAAACCGATGTAAACGAGGCGCTCCGGGAGGTCCGGCTGGCGCTGCTCGATGCCGATGTCGCCTTGCCTGTGGTTCGCGAGTTCATCAGCAAGGTGCGCGAGCGGGCGGTCGGGACGGAGGTGCTCGATAGCGTTTCGCCGGGCCAGCAGGTCGTCAAGATCGTCAACGACGTGATGATCGAGCAGTTGGGCGGGGCCGGCGCGGTGCCGCTCGACCTCAACGCTCCGGCGCCCATACCGATCCTGATGGTGGGCCTCCAGGGGTCCGGCAAGACGACCACTGCGGGCAAGCTCGGCCTGCGCTTGCGCCAACGGTTGCGCCGGCGCGTGCTGCTGGCGAGCCTCGATACTCAGCGGCCTGCCGCGCAGCTCCAGCTGGCGCAGCTCGCGGAACGGGCCGGCGTGCCGAGCCTGCCGATCGTGCCGGGCGAAACGCCCGTGCAGATCGCCCGCCGTGCGATGGAGGCGGGGCGGCGCGAAGGGTTCGACGTGGTCATCCTCGACACGGCCGGCCGGCTGTCGATCAACCAGGAGTTGATGGCTGAGGTCACCGAGATCCGCGCGGCCAGCAACCCGGTCGAGACCTTGCTCGTGGTCGACGCGATGACCGGCCAGGACGCCGTGAACACCGCCAAGGCGTTCAACGAGGCGCTCGGTGTCACGGGCATCGTGTTGACCCGCATGGACGGCGACGCCCGGGGGGGTGCGGCACTTTCCATGCGCGCGGTGACCGGCGCGCCGATCAAACTCACCGGCGTCTCGGAAAAGCTGGATGGGCTCGAGGACTTCCATCCCGAGCGTGTCGCCGGCCGCATTCTCGGCATGGGCGATATCGTGGGCCTGGTGGAAAAGGCCTCCGAGACGGTCGACGAGGAGGAGGCCGAGAAGCTCGCCCGCAAGATGGCCAAGGGGCAGTTCGACTTGGAGGACTACGGCAAGCAGCTCAAGCAGATCACCAAGATGGGTAGCCTGTCGGGAATACTCGGGATGCTGCCGGGCATCGGCAAGCTCAAGGGGCAGATCGAAGACGCCAATCTCGACACGGCGATCCTGAAGCGGCAGGGGGCGATCATCTCGTCGATGACGCCGAAGGAGCGGCGCACCCCCGATATCATCAAGGCGAGCCGCAAGAAGCGCATCGCGGCCGGGTCGGGTACTTCCGTCCAGGAGGTCAACAAGCTGCTCAAGCAGTTCGACGACATGTCGACCATGATGAAGCGAATGAACAAGCTCGGGCAGAAGGGACTGATGCGGCACGGGCTATCGGCTTTGATGCCGAAGGGCATGGCGGCACCGCGGAGCGGGCGGCCATTTTGATAATCACCAACATCCGTCATCCCAAAGGCCGGGATGCCGCGTGCAACGAAGGAGTGCCAAAGGTAATGGGTCTTAAGATACGCCTCGCTCGGGCGGGCGCGAAGAAGCGTCCGTACTACCACATCGTGGTGGCCGACAGCCGAAGCCCGCGCGACGGGCGGTTTCTCGAGAAGCTGGGGAGCTACAACCCCATGCTGCCGACCGATCATGCGGACCGGGTGCGCTTGCAGGACGAGCGCATCCAGCACTGGCTTGGGGAGGGCGCCATCGCAACCGACCGGGTGGCCCGCTTCATCGGCCGTGCCGGCCTCGCATCCATGCCGCCCGTCCGCGAGCAGCCCGTGAAGTCCGCGCCGAAGAAGCGCGCGCAGGAGCGGGCTAAAGCCGCGGCTCCGGCAGGCTGACCGGGCGCGGATGGCGGGCAAGCGCATCCTAATGGGCGTGGTTGGCAGGCCGCACGGCGTAAAGGGCTTGGTGCGCGTGGCGAGCTATGCCGCCGAGCCGGCGAGCCTGAGCGTGTACGGGCCCCTCTGGGATGAGCGCGACAGGCGGTTCGCCCTGACGTGGCGGGGTGACGGCGTCGCGGCGTTGGCGGAGATCATCGGGGAGCAGCGCGTTCCCATTGCCGACCGCAACACGGCCGCCCGGCTCACCAATACCCGCCTTTATCTCGATCGCGACCAACTTCCCCCCGCGGCAGCGGAGGAGTTCTACCTCGCCGACCTCGAAGGCATGGCGGCGCTGGACGAGGCGGGCGTCGTCCTCGGCACCGTTGCTGCCGTGCATGACTACGGCGCCGGGGCCAGCCTGGAGATCGCGCGTCCGCCGGCTCCCCCCGTCCTGGTGCCGTTCACGCGCGCCTGCGTGCCCGAGATCGATCCGGAAGCGGGGCGGTTGCGCGTCGTGCTGCCATACGAGGCGGTCGTCGCGGAAGGCGAGGGTGCCGCTGCATGAGCTGGCGCGCGACGGTATTGACGCTGTTTCCCTCTATGTTTCCGGGGCCGCTCGGCCATTCGCTCGCGGGGCGGGCGGCGGCGGCCGGACGCTGGTCCGTTGAGGCGATCGACATCCGCGACCATACCTCGGGGCGACACCGCAGCGTGGACGATGCCCCGTTCGGCGGCGGTGCCGGCATGGTGCTGCGGGCCGACGTGCTGGATGCCGCACTCGGCGCGGTCGCCGACGAACGGCCTCTCGTGCTGCTGACGCCGCGCGGGCGGTGCTTCACCCAGGCGGACGCGCAGCGCTTCGCCGCCGGTCCGGGTGTGGTGCTGGTCTGCGGCCGCTACGAGGGCGTGGATCAGCGCGTGGTCGAGGCGCGCGGCCTGCAGGAGCTGAGCGCCGGCGACTACGTGCTGTCCGGCGGTGAGATCGCCGCAATGGCGCTGCTCGACGCATCCGTGCGATTGCTGCCCGGCGTGATGGGCGCCGCAGCGAGCGCCGCCGAGGAAAGCTTTGCCGGCGGGCTCCTCGAGTATCCGCACTACACGCGCCCGGCCGAGTGGCAAGGGCGCGCGGTGCCGGACGTGCTGCTATCCGGTCGGCATGCCGACATCGCCCGTTGGCGGCTCGAACAAGCCGAGCAGGTCACGCGCGAACGCCGGCCCGACCTGTGGGCGGCCTATGCAGGGAACAGGGCGACCTTGGCTGTCGGCAATACGGCCGGATCGTAGGAATTGAGTGAAGGGATCAGGTTGATGAACATTCTCCAGCGCTTCGAAGCCGATCAGATGGCCCAGCTGGCGGCCGGGCGCGCCGTGCCGGCGTTCCAGGCCGGCGACACGGTGCGGGTTGCCGTCAGGGTGGTCGAAGGCGAGCGCGCCCGGGTGCAGAATTTCGAGGGGGTGTGCATCGCGCGCTCGAACAAAGGCATCAACAGCAACTTCACCGTCCGCAAGATCAGCTACGGCGAGGGCGTCGAGCGGGTGTTCCCGCTGTACTCGCCGCTGATCGCAGAGATCGCGGTGGTGCGTCGCGGCGATGTGCGCCGTGCCAAGCTGTATTATCTCCGCGGGCGCAGCGGCAAGTCGGCGCGCATTGCCGAGAAGGCCCGCGCGGTGCCCGGCACGACCGCCGAACCGCGTGACGAGCCCGCCGCGGCGGAATAGGTTACAGTTTGAACTTGAAGGAGGGGCTGATGTCCGGCGCCGTACCCCGCACGCTGTATGATAAGGTCTTCGACAGCCACGTGGTGGAGCGGCTCCCCGACGGGACCTGCGTGCTGTACATCGATCGCCACCTCGTGCATGAAGTGACCAGCCCGCAGGCGTTCGAAGGCCTGCGCTTGGCCGGCCGCCGAGTCCGTCGACCGGACGCGACGATCGCGGTCGCGGACCACAACATCGCTACCACCGACCGCCGCGCGGGCATCAAGGAAGAGGACAGCCGGATCCAGGTGGAAACACTGGAGCGCAACGTCCGCGAGTTCGGCGTGCCCTACTTTCCCGTGATGGACGTGCGGCAGGGGATCGTTCACATCATCGGGCCGGAGCAGGGAATATCCTTGCCTGGCATGACGATCGTTTGCGGCGACAGTCACACCTCGACGCACGGCGCCTTGGGCGCGCTCGCCTTCGGCATCGGCACCTCCGAGGTCGAGCATGTCCTGGCCACGCAGACCTTGTTGCAGAAGAAATCGAAGAACATGCTCGTGGCGGTCGACGGGGTGCTCCCGTTCGGCACCACGGCCAAGGACCTGGTGCTCGCGGTCGTCGGGCGGATCGGCACGGCGGGCGGCACCGGCCACGTCATCGAGTTCGGCGGCGACGCAATGCGCGCGCTCGACATGGCGGGTCGGATGACCGTGTGCAATATGTCGATCGAGGCGGGAGCCAGGGCCGGGCTGATCGCGCCGGACGAAACGACGTTCGACTATGTCCGTGGCCGGCCCTATGCGCCGCGAGGCGAAGCGTTCGAGCAGGCCGTCGCGTACTGGCGGACGCTGCCGAGCGATCCCGGCGCGAACTACGACAAGACCGAGCGCCTGGACGCCGCCGCCATAGCACCGATGGTGACGTGGGGCACCAGCCCGGAAGCGGTATTGCCGATCACCGGCGCGGTGCCGGACCCGAATGACGCCGCCGATGAGGCGAGCCGGGCGCAGATGCAGCGCATGATCGAGTACATGGGCCTCGCACCGCGCCAGCGGCTCGAGGACGTGCCGGTGGACGTAGTATTCATCGGCTCCTGCACCAACGGCCGGCTCGAAGACATCCGGGCTGCCGCCGCGGTGGCGCGGGGCCGCAAGGTGGCCTCCGGCGTGCGGGCCCTCGTGGTGCCGGGGTCCGGCGTGGTCAAGCAGCAGGCGGAGGCGGAAGGGCTCGACCGCGTGCTCGCGGAAGCCGGGTTCGAGTGGCGCGAAGCGGGCTGCTCCATGTGCCTCGGCATGAACCCCGACAAGCTCACTCCCGGCCAGCGCTGCGCCAGCACGTCCAACCGCAACTTCGAGGGCCGTCAGGGTCCGGGCGGACGGACGCACCTGTTGTCCCCCGCCATGGCGGCGGCAGCCGCGGTCACCGGGCACCTCGCCGACGTGCGGCAGTTCGGGTAGGGCGCCGATGGAACCGTTCACCGCCCTGACCGCGCCTGCTGCCCCGCTGCCGCTGGCCAACGTGGACACCGACAAGATCATCCCGGCGCGCTTCCTCAAGACGATCAAGCGCAGCGGCCTCGGCGTGCATCTGTTCGACACCTTGCGCTACGACGGCGACGGCCGGGAGCGGCCGGAGTTCGTGTTGAACCAGGAACCATATCGGCATGCGCAGATCCTGATTGCGCACGAGAACTTCGGCTGCGGCTCCTCGCGCGAGCACGCGCCGTGGGCGCTGCTCGACTTCGGCATCCGCTGCGTCATTGCGCCCGATTTCGCCGACATTTTCTACAATAACTGTTTCAAGAACGGCATCCTCCCGTTGCGCCTGCCGCGCGCGGTCTGCGACCAGCTGATGCAGGACGCCAAGCTCGGCGGCAACGCGCGTCTTACGGTCGATCTCGCGCGGCAGGTGGTGATCCGGCCGAATGGCGAGGAAATCGGCTTCGACATCGACCCGTTCCGTAAACACCTCCTGCTGCACGGCCTCGACGACATCGGCCAAACGATGCAGCACGCGCCCAAAATCGACGCCTTCGAGCAGGACCGCGCGCGCAACCATGCTTGGCTGCCGGGAATTACCGCCGGCTGATCCGTTCACTAAGGAAAAACGCGCATGGCCGCGAATAAGAAGCTGCTGGTGCTGCCGGGTGACGGGATCGGGCCGGAAGTGATGCGGGAGGTGCGCCGGGTCGTCGAGTGGATGGACCGGCGGCGCACCGTTTCGTTCGATATCACTGAAGACCTCGTCGGCGGTTCCGCTATCGATGCGCGCGGCGTGCCGATCACGGAGGAAACGCTGCAAGCCGCGCGAGAGGCAGACGCCATCCTGTTCGGTGCGGTGGGCGGCCCGAAATGGGACGGGCTCGGGTTCGACAAGCGACCGGAGCTAGCTATCCTTTCGTTGCGAAAGGAGCTTGATCTATTTGCCAATCTCCGCCCTGCCTTGGTGCTCGACCCGCTGGTGGACGCCAGCACTCTAAAGCCCGACGTGGTGCGCGGGCTCGACCTCATGATCGTGCGCGAGAGCACGGGCGGCATCTATTTCGGCGAGCCGCGCGGCGTTCAACGGCTGCCCGACGGGCAGGAGCGGGGCTACGACACCGAGAGCTACACGACGAGCGAGATCGAGCGCGTGGCCCGCGTCGGCTTCGAGCTTGCGCGTAAGCGACGGAACCGCGTCACCAGCGTGGAAAAGGCCAACGTAATGCAAAGCGGCCTGTTCTGGCGCAAGGTGGTGACCGCGCTGCATCAGCGCGAGTTTGCCGATGTCGAGCTGTCGCACATGTACGCGGACAATTGCGCGATGCAGCTGGTGCGCAACCCCCGCCAGTTCGATGTCATCGTGACCAGCAATCTGTTCGGCGACCTGCTGTCGGATCTGGCGTCCATGCTGACCGGCAGCCTCGGGATGCTGCCTTCGGCGACCTTAGGCTCGCCGGACGGGTCCGGCGCAGGCTCGCGCTATACGAGCCGATTCACGGCAGCGCACCCGACATCGCGGGCAAGGGTGTCGCCAATCCCTTGGCGCAGGTGCTGAGTTTCGCCATGCTGCTCCGTTACTCCTTCGAGATGGACGAGGATGCTGCGCTGATTGAGCGGGCCTGCAGCAATGTGCTTGCGAGCGGCCTGCGCACTGCCGACGTGATGGCGCCCGGCACCGCGAAGGTGGGCACCAGCGTCATGGGCGAGGCGATCCTGCGGGAGCTCGACAAACTCGCCGCGTGACGCCGTGGTCGCCTTGCCCCTGGGCGAGGCATCGGCTACATCGGCGGCCTTCGGCGCCCGTAGCTCAATTGGATAGAGCACCAGACTACGGATCTGGGGGTTGGGAGTTCGAATCTCTCCGGGCGCGCCATTACCTTTCCGTGTGCGCCGCGTTGAAACGCTGTCGAGCGAAAACTGCGCTTTGGCCGAGACGTTTCGCGTTCACGAACCCTTCTTTGCGGACCGGAGCAGGAATGTCCCGCTCCTCAGGCAGGTCAGTCCGCGTCCAGCGCGGCCGGCTTGCTGACCCAATCGCAAGGAAACTTGTCTAGCGGAGACACGAGCATGGCTTCCGACACCCTTAAAGGCCTGAAGGTCGCAATCCTGATCACGGACGGTTTCGAGCAAGTGGAGATGACCGAACCACGCAAGGCGCTGGGCGACGCCGGGGCCGAGACCCGCATCATCTCGCCCAAGGATGGCAAGGTGAAGGCCTGGAAGTTCACGGAATGGGGCGACGAGTTCCAGGTGGATGCTTCTCTGAGCGCCGCCCGACCCGAAGACTTCGATGCCCTGTTGCTGCCCGGTGGCGTGCTGAACCCCGACACGCTCCGCACCGTGCCGGAGGCGGTCGCGTTCGCGAAGGCATTCTTCGAAGCGGGCAAGCCCGTGGCATCGATCTGTCACGGTCCCTGGACGATCCTCGAAGCGGGGTTCGCGCGCGGGCGGCGCATGACGTCATGGCCCTCGCTCAAGACCGACCTGAAGAATGCAGGCGCGGAGTGGGTGGATCAGGAGGTTGTCGTCGACCAGGGCCTGGTTACCAGCCGCAAGCCGGACGACATTCCCGCTTTCAATCGCGAGGTGATCCGATTGTTCGGGGGTGCGCGCGAGCGGTCGCGGCAAGCAGCGGCCGAGTGAGCCCTTCAATTGGCGCTGCCCCCCGCGCCAATCCAACACCGGGAGCGAGTAGCGTTGAGCGGCGCCCGTTCGGCCCGGAGCATCGCAGCGTCTCGGTGATCGGCCAGGGAACGTGGTACATCGACGAAGCGCACCGACCGACCGCTGTGGGTGCGCTGCGCCGCGGCCTTGACCTCGGCATGACCCATATCGATACGGCTGAGATGTATGGTGACGCTGAGGAGGTGGTCGGGGACGCGATCGCCGGGCGGCGTGACGAGGTGTTTCTCGTCTCGAAGGTCTTGCCCAGCAACGCCTCACGCGCGGGCACGGTGGCGGCCTGCGAGCGATCGCTCGCCCGCCTCCGGACCGACCGACTGGATTGCTACCTCCTGCACTGGCCCGGCCGCCATCCGCTCGAAGACACCTTCTCGGCTTTCGAGCAGCTTCGCACCCAAGGTAAGATCCTCTCCTGGGGCGTGAGCAATTTCGACGTCTCCGACCTCGAAGCGGCTTGGGGGGCCGGAGGCCAGGGCCACCTCGCCTGCAACCAGATCCTCTACCATTTGGGGGAGCGCGCGATCGAGCACGCCGTTCTTCCATGGTGCGAGGACCATGGGATCGCCGTCGTGGCCTACAGCCCATTTGGTCACGGCAGCTTCCCAGGCCGCGGCACCGAAGGCGGTCGCGTGCTGGAGGAGATCGCGGCGAGCCATGGCGCGACCCCCCGGCAGGTGGCGCTCCGATTCCTGGTGCGGCGACCGTCCTTGTTCGCCATCCCCAAGGCGTCAAGCCCTGACCACACTGCCGAAAACGCCGGGGCGGGACAGCTGCATCTGACCGAGGCCGATCTCGCCCGGATCGACCAGGCGTTTCCAAGGGACCCGAAACCACGCCGGCTGCCAATGCTCTAGGCGGAACTGGTCTGGGCCGTGCTCACGCCCGGATCGCGGGCAATGCTCAGACCGAGAGCCCCTGGTAGCAAAGGCGACCATCGTTGATGACGATCGTAGCCGGCATCCCTCCCTAGTTCGCTCATCCGCCATCACACAATTTCGAGTTGAGCCGCGCCGTGACCCGGTGCCATCCTGTCATTAAACAGGTTTGGGAGGGTGCGATGACCGTTCAGGTCCAGGGTGACAGCCAGGAGGCCGTGGCCTTCGGCTTGATGCAGTGCGTCCTGTTCGCCGCCGGGTCGCGGCAACCACGATCATCCGTTTCCGGCCGGCAGCACCTTGCTGCGTGGCCAGGGGGCCTGCAGTGAGCGGGAAATCCTGGCGCTGTTCGCGCGCTGCCTCCGGGTAGTGCAAGGAGGCAGCCCCGACGCGCTCGAGACAAGCCATCACGCCGGAGCGGGAGCGGTCACACCCAGCGAAGCGGCACAGCTTCACTCCTGACGAGCTAGCCGGGGGCGCTTTGTCGCCGAGCGCCTGCGCTGCATAGATGCTCCCGCGCTCCTGCGAGCGCGGGGTTCATGCCAGCGATGCTGTCCAGCGAGACACTGCCTATTTCGGTGCTGACCGGGTTTCTCGGCAGCGGCAAGACGACGTTTCTGCGCCGCGTCCTGGCGAGCGAAGCAATGCGGGACACGGCGGTGGTGATCAACGAGTTCGGCGCCGTCGGCCTTGATCACCTTCTCGTCGAAGCCAGTTCCGACGGGGTAGTGCAGTTGGGCAATGGCTGCCTTTGCTGCATGATTAGGCAAGATTTGGCCCGCACCCTGCGTGAACTCCTCGGGCGCCGATCCGGCGGCGGTGGTCCGCCGTTCCGTCGCGTGGTGGTGGAAACCAGCGGGCTCGCCGAACCTGCGCCGATTCTACACGCTGGCCGCGGACGCCCGGCTTGAACGCGAGCTGCGGCTCGATACGGTCCTCACGGTGGTGGACGGCATCGCCGGCGAAGCCACGCTGCAACGGTTCGGCGAGGCGACCGCGCAGGCCGTCACGGCGGATCGGCTGCTCGATCAGCAAGACCGACCTCGCCCCGCCACCGCCCTCGTTGTTGGATACGCTTGCAGCGCTGAACCCGACCGCGGACCTCGCCGAGGCCCAAGCCGACGGTGCCGATGGCTTGCTGTTCCGGGGCTCGGACGCTCCCGATCGGCCGCTGTGGCGGCGGCGTCCGATGGTCGCCGTCGCGCACTCGCACGGGATCGAGACGGTCGCGATCACGCTCGGCCGGCCGATGACCCGCTTGGCCTTTGCCCGTGCGCTCGGAGGTTTGGCTCGGGAGCGCGGCGAAGACCTGCTGCGGGTAAAGGGTCTGGTCGCCTTTGCCGACCGGCCCGGCGGCCCGGCGGCGATCCATGCCGTGCAACATACGCTGCTACCCGCCGGACTGGCTCTCCGACTGGCCCGATGGCGACCGCAGCAGCCGGCTCGTTTTCATCACGCGAGAGATCGGACCAGCCGAAATCCTGGTGCGGTTCGCAGAAGGTGATCCGTCAGTTCTCGGCTAAGCGGTGCTCAGGAAAGAGCGACGGCCCGTTGCGGAGGGCCGAGAACGTCGGCCTCGCCTTCCGAAGTATCGTCGTCATCCGGTTCGGATGCGGTGAGTTCGGAAAGGTCTCGCACCGCAAGCACCACCCGCCGGCCCGGACCGCCGATCGGTCGCCGCGCAACCTCGATGCTCTTGGTGCTGCCGTCGCTGCACAGGAGTTCTCCTTCCACCGAGCCCGGTCCGTCCTCAGGCTCCGGCTCCCGAAGGCGCTGCGCCGTACCCGGATCGAACAGGGCTTCGAGTTCCGCCCCAAGGAAGGTTTCTGGCGCCCTGCCCGAGAGGGCGCCGACGGCCGCGTTCGCATCGGTGATGACGCCATCCGCTTCGAACAGGATACCTTCGAACCTTGCCTGGGCGGGTTCGCGCCACCGCGGCGCCTCACTTGGGTCCGAGGAGCCGAAGCGCTGATCCAGCACGGAGCCGGTCAGGCTAAGCGCCAGCACGAGCAGGCCTGCAGCCGCGGCGGCCAAGGCGAGCAGCACAGGAGGCAATGATACCAGGTCCGTGTGCAAGCTTGCCGCTTCGATCCGCAAAGAGGCCATGCCGGTGAAATGAAGGCTGCAAATCGCAAGGGCGAGCAGTAATGCGACCGCGGCCAAGTAGCCGCGGACGAACATGAACAGGCCGGCAACACTGAGCACAGCCGCCATTGCGACAGACGCGATGACGCCGCCGGCTGCGAAGTGGAGCAGTCCGGGCAACACTATCGCGGTCATGCCGATGTAGTGCATTCCGGCCATTCCCCCGGCGAGCAGTAGTCCGGCGCTCACAAGCCCGAGCGGGGCGGAGCGCGTCTCCAGCAGCAGCGCGAAGGCGGCAAAACTGACGCAGATTGCGAGTGCCAATGACGCCAGGGTTATCTCCGTGTTGAAAGCGACGGGCATGCCGGCATGAAACGCCAGCATCGCGATAAAGTGGGTGGTCCACATTCCGGCGCCGAAAGCCAGTCCCGCGACGGCGATCCAGAGGGGCCGTGTGCGTGCGCCTTCAGAGGCGACCCTGGACAGCAGGAGCACGGAGGTGTGACAGGAGAAAACACATACGGCCGCTGCGAGCACGATCAGTCTCAAATCGTGGTCGACGACCGCGCACCCGATCACCCCAAGCAGCATCCCGATCTCCTTTCGGCCCCGAACCTCGCGCGTCCGTGATACCAAAAGGTTAACCGCGGCCTGGCCGCGGCGGGGTCGCCGGTCAGGCGGGTTCGCGGCAGCGGACCAGATTGATCGGTTTCACAGACATCACGTCCTCCCCGCGCTGGTTCCGCAGCTCGATCAACGATCGCACGACGCCACGGTCGGGCTTGGAACGGGAGCGGGTCGCTTCGAGAACCGTGAGCCGGACGAAGAGTGTATCCCCTGGGCGAACCGGTCGGAGCCATCGCAGCTCGTCCACTCCTGGCGAGGCGAGGCTGGAGGCGGGCGAGAGATAGTTCTCGACTACGAGCCGCATCATGAGCGCGCCCGTCTGCCAGCCGCTGGCGATCAGCCCGCCGAACGGGCCGGCGGCGGCGGCTTCGGGATCCGTGTGGATCGGCTGGGGGTCGTAGACTTGTGCGAACGCGACGATCTGCTCGGCGTCGATCGTGAAGGAGCCAAGCTCCGAAACGCTGCCCACCACATAATCCTCAAAAAACCGGTCCGACATGCATAGCCTCCGAGCGGTGCACCCCGACGGCGGGCTGCTAGGCTCCGCCGCACGATGGGGTAAGCACGGCGTGGACAGCAACTCCTCCTCCACAGCCTCGTCCCTCTACTTGATCCTCGACATGGACAAATCGCGGTTCCAAGCCGGCCATTCCGGATGCGCTGGCCGACCTGGGGGCAATGCAGAGTTTGGCCGAGCGAGCTGCGACGCCACTGCGGAGGTAGGCCCTGATGAGCGCATCGGCGACGACAGCTGAAGCCGGATCGGTGGATCGGGTGCGGGCCGCATTGGCCTCGAACGGACACCCGGACACCATCACAGAAGTCACCGGCACCGCGCGAACGGCGTCGGATGCCGCCGCCGCCGTCGGATGCACGGTGGCGCAGATCGTCAAGTCAATCATCTTCCGCACGGCAGAGGAGTCGCCGCGCCCGGTGCTTGTACCTGACCTCGGGCGCGAACCGGGTCGATGCAGAGCGGGTCGGAGCCTTGCTTGGGGTCCGGCTCGGCCGCGCCGACGCGGCCTGGGTGCGCGCGGGTCACCGGGTTCGCCATCGGCGGCGTCGCTCCCATCGGGCATCTCACCCCGCCGCTCGTGATCTTCGACGAGCATCTCCTTCAGCTCGACCCGATCTGGGCCGCGGCGGGTTCACCAAGCCACGTCTTTCGGACTACGGCGGCCGAGCTGCTGCGCATCACCAGTGCTCGCGCGGCGTGCGTCCGAGCGATGGACCGCCCCTAGCGTCGGGGAAGGCAGGCCGCGAGCAACTGCTCGAACGCGCGGGCGCGGTGGCTGAGCGCGTGCTTGTTGTTGGGATGCATCTCGCCGAACGTCTCGGCGCTGCCCAGGGGCACGAACATCGGGTCATAGCCGAAGCCCCGCTCGCCGCGTGGCGGCCACACGGCGATCCCGTCGACCCGTCCGACGAATGTGTCCGTGTGCCCATCGGGCCAGCCGAGGCAGAGCGCCGAGACGAACCAAGCACGCCGATCAGCCGCTTGGCCGAGTTCGGCCTCGACCCTTGCCATTGCCGCCGCGAAGTCTCGTTCCGGTCCGGCCCAGCGCGCCGAGTGCACCCCCGGCCCGCCGCCGAGCCCGGCCACGCAGAATCCGGAATCGTCGGCGAGTGCGGGTCCCTTGCCCGACCGCGCCGCGGCGAGTGCCTTGATGCGCGCATTGCCGGAGAAATCCGCTGCGTCCTCTGCCGGTTCCGGCAGGCCAAGCTCCGCGGCCGAAACAATGGCGACGGCGTGCGGCCGCAGAAGATCGGCAATCTCGGCGAGCTTTCCTGCGTTGTGTGTCGCGACCACGAGGCGGGCACCTGGTTCGAGCTTTCTCGCCATCAGCCAAGCCCGGCCGCTTCGCGCTGCATCGCGAACAACGCGCCTGTTCCCTGCCGGGCCAAACCGAGCAAGGCGAGGAACTCCGCCTCGGAGAACGGCGCCCGTTCGGCGGTGCCCTGGATTTCGACAATGCCGCCACCGTCCGTCAGCACGAAATTGGCGTCCGCTTCGGCCTCGGAATCCTCCGCATAGTCGAGGTCGAGCACGGGAACGCCGCCCGCCAGCCCACACGAGACGGCTGCGACCTGACCGTTGAGTGGCATGCGTGCGATCACGTTAGTGGCCATCAGCTTCTTGAAGGCAAGATGGAGCGCGACCCAGGCACCGGTGATCGCCGCGCATCGCGTGCCGCCGTCGGCGTTGAGCACGTCGCAGTCCAATGTGATGCTGAGCTCGCCCATCGCCTGCCGGTCCACGACCGCGCGCAGGCTGCGCCCGATCAGCCGCTGAATTTCCTGCGTCCGCCCGGATTGCTTGCCGCGCGCCGCTTCGCGGTCGCCCCGGCTGTGCGTCGCGCGCGGAAGCATCCCGTACTCCGCCGTGACCCAGCCCTTGCCGGTGCCGCGCAGAAATGGGGGAACCCTTCCCTCGGCGCTGGCCGCGCATAACACCTCGGTGTCTCCTACGCGGATCAGGCAGGAACCCTCGGCGTGGCGGGCGAAGCCCGGAGTGAACGAAACGGGGCGCAGCGCATCGGCCGCGCGGCCGGAAGGACGCATGAGGCGGCTATCCTGGTTGGGGAGACCAATCCTAGCGCTTCCTCGGGCGGACCACCATGCGCGACCGGCCGAGATTTGCCGCCGCGGGCGAACCGATCCCCGGCAGCGAATTGCCGTCTCTGTTAGACTCTCGTGATGGAAGCCGCACCACTCGACACGTCGCTCTACAAGGGAGCACTCGTCGTCCTGGGTGCGGCCGGCGTTGTCATCCCGCTGTTCCATCGCCTCCGCGTCAGCCCGGTGATCGGCTTCATGCTGGTCGGCGTGATCGTCGGCCCGTTCGGACTGGCGTCGCTCGAGCCGCGGTGGCGTTGGCTCGCCGTCGTCACGATCGATCGGCCGGAGGCGATCGAGCCGATCGGACGCCTTGGCGTGGTGATGCTGCTTTTCATGATCGGTCTCGAGCTGTCGTTCGAGCGGCTGTGGCTGATGCGCCGGCAGGTGTTTGGCCTCGGGTGCCTGCAGCTCGTCCTCTGTGCGGCGGCTCTGGCCGGGACCGCAATGCTGGCCGGCTTCAGCCCGGCGAGCGCGATCATCATCGGCCTCGCGCTTGCGATGTCCTCCACCGCCGTCGTGCTTCAGGTGCTTGGCGAGGAGAAGCGGCTCCACACCGCGACCGGCCGGGCCAGCTTCGCTGTCCTGCTGTTCCAAGACTTGGCCGTGGTGCCCGTGCTGTTCGCCTTGGACGCGCTCGGTCCGGGCAATCGAGGCGAAACCGCGGCCGCGTTCGGTCTTGCCGCCGGCAAGGGTTTGCTTGCGATTTTCGCGATCGTTGCCATCGGTCGGTTGGCGTTGCGGCCGCTGTTCCGCAGCGTCGCGCGCACCCGCAGCCCGGAGCTGTTCGTTGCGGCGTGTCTCCTCGTGGTGATCGGCACGGAACTTGCCACCGCGGCGGCCGGCCTATCGATGGCGCTCGGCGCCCTGATCGGCGGATTGCTGCTGGCCGGTACCGAGTATCGGCGGCAAGTCGAAGTCACCATCGACCCGTTCAAGGGCTTGGCGGTCGGGGTGTTCCTGATCTCCATCGGCATGGGTCTCGATCTCCGTGCGGTGGGCGCCCACCCTGGTCTCGTTTGCGGCGCCATAGCGGCCGTGACGCTGCTCAAGCTGCTGATCGTCGTTCCAATCGCGCGCGCCTTCGGCCTGAAGTGGCCGAGTGCCTTCCATACGGGCCTGCTGCTTGGCCCCGGTGGGGAGTTCGGCTTCGTCATCGTCGCGGCCGCAATCGGCGGGGGCTGGCTGGACCCCAATACTGCCACCGTGGTGCTGTTCGTGACCGCGCTGACGATGGCAGCGATCCCATTGCTGTCCGGGCTGGGCGGCCGGATCGCTCCTCGGATGGCGCGGATCGACCGAAGCATGTTGGTGCCCGGTGCGTTCGAAAATCTGCCTCGCGTAATCATCGCCGGGTTCGGGCGCGTCGGGCAAACCGTGGCCTCACTGCTGGAGGTGCATGGGGTGCCGTATGTCGCGATCGATGTTGATCCGGACGGTGTCGCCCGACAGCGTGCAGCCGGCAAGCCGGTCTATTTCGGCGACATCACACGCTTGGAACTGCTGCGACGCTTGCACCTGGACAATGCACGCGCCCTGGTGGTTACGCTGAACGACCCGGTTGTGGCCGATGAACTCGTCCTCAGCGCGCGGGCGGAACGGGCCGATCTTTTGATCGTCGCCCGCGCCCGCGACGGCGCCCACGCCGCGCATCTCTATCGTCTAGGCGCTTCCGACGCGGTCCCGGAGACGATTGAGGCGAGTCTTCAGCTTTCGGAGGCCGTGCTGGTCGATGTGGGAATCGCGATGGGGCCCGTGATCGCCTCCATTCACGAAAAGAGGGCGAGCTTGCAATCCACGATCAAGGCGATGGCCCCCGACGCGGATATCCGGCCCTTGGGGCGCACACGCATGGCCCGACGGCTGCCCGCGACGGAATAGCGGCAGCGCACGCCCTAGCGGACCCTCGGCTCAAATTGAACGAGGAAGTCGTTATGCGTCAGGCGAGGACGCCATGATGCACCAACCCTTCCCCGCCAAGTGTGTTCCCGGCCGGGTTGAAGCTCGAAACGCGCCAGGATCGGCGGCGGGAATTACCCGCGCCTGAACCTTAGTGAAGTCGCGGCGAGCGTTCCGCGACGCGAACGGCCATGTCGAACGCGGTCAGCACTTGCTGATGCGTGCAGCGGTCGTTCATTCCTTCAACGCTTTGGAACCCGCGCTCGCGCGCGACTTCGCGAAGGAGGTGATGCGCCCGGGCGCGCACTCGACGCGGATCGGAGTGCCTGGCTGCGGAGCGCAGGGCACCCATGGCACAGCGCCGACCATCCGACGTTGAGTAGTAACCCTGAACCCACTTCTCCTCCGACTCGATCGTCAGCCGCGCGCGGCGCAGCAGGTGAGCGGTCGCAGGCTCAAGCAGTTCGGGCGTATTCCCGGTGAACAAGAGCTGCATGCGGCTTAGGTGTAACGCACGTTCGCAGAGAGCCTTGGCGGCACTGAACCAGCCTGTCGAACCGGCAGGCGAGACGGGCTCGACAGTCGGCGAGAAGGCTTGGGAGAAGTCGCTACCATCAAAGGGCACGGGTTCCTCCAGTCGGACGAGACGCGTTTGAGAAAATGCGGTGCACGCCGATGTTCTGAGCGCCGACCCTGCTGGGCGAACCCGTCAGGAACGCTCGTTTCAAAGGCGGCTCCCGCACACCACCATGCTGCGAGCAACGATCCGGCAACCCGCTCGCAACCTCTTCGGCCAACGTGCCTTTGTCGACCGGGTTTCACAGACGCTGCCGTCGGCGTTACCCAACCTTAACAGCTGACCACTCCTCCATCCTGGCGAACCAGGATGCCGGAGTTGGATGCTAACACGATGAGGCCGGGCGTCGAGAAGGTGAATTTGTGGAGTTGCAGCAATAAATCGTTTGGCGCCAGTTGGGCGGCAGAGCGAAGCTCCTCCGCACCGCTGAACGGGCGATAGGTCACACGGCGGGCGTCAGACGGCGAGAAACCCTCCATCCACGTAAAGCTCAACGCCGGTGATGTAGGAGGCCTCGTCGGAGGCGAGGAACAACACGGCGTTGGCGACCTCGTCGACCTCCCCGGAGCGTCCTAGCGGAACATTGCGCAGGAGCTCGGCTCGGAAAGCGGGGTCGGCCGTTCGGCCCGACGACCGCATGGGGGGCATGATCCCGGGATGAACGCTGTTGACCCGGATTCGATCTCGGCCCCATTGCACCGCACCCGACTTCGTCATGGTGCGCACCGCGCCTTTCGAGGCGTTGTAGGCCATGTGGATGCCGTCCTGCCCCACGACGCCCGAAATGGAAGAAAGGTTCACGATCGAACCCCCGCCGGCCTGCCGCATCGCCGGCACCACGTATTTCATGCCAAGAAAAACGCCCGTGGCATTCACGGCCATCACCGTGTCCCAGGCCGGCCGCTCGAGCAGGTCTTGGTAGCCGCTTGCGCTGATCCCGGCGTTGTTCACCAGGACGTCTAGCTTGCCGAAATGGCTTGTCGCTCGCTCGACCACGGATCGCCAGTTCGCCTCGTCGGTGACGTCGAGCGGCTCGAACACGGCGTTATCGCCGATGCCGGACGCGACTTTGCGACCCTCGTCTTCCAGCAAGTCGCCGATCACCACTTTGGCGCCTTCGCGGGCAAAGATGCGCGCCGTCGCCGCCCCCATGCCAGACGCGCCGCCGGTTACGATCGCGACCTTGTTCTGCAGCCTCATACGCCGTTCCCCCCGTTGATGCCGGCTGCTTCAGGCCTGGTGCGCCGGCTTGCGTCAGATCTAGGAGAGGCCGGCGCCGCGAAACAGACAAGTGCCGGCTAAACTGGAACCTCCGACCCGTGCCGCCACGGGCCAAGCGACGATGCCGGCGGCGGAGAGTGGGCGAGCCGGTTCATGCTGGCACCTCCTCCTCGGGACCAAAGTCGATGCCTTCGTAGAACTCCGCGAGCGGGACTGCGATGCCGATCTCCGGGCAGCGGAGGACTGCGTCGGCAGCCAGGACGTGCCCCCTCCAGTCATCGCCCGCGCGCTCGAAAACCATTCCCCCGATCGCGTCCTGCGAGAGCAAGACGTAACGCTGAATGGAGGGGGTCGCGGCGTACTCCTGGTTCTTGGTCACGAGATCGGTGCTGCTGGTGCTCTCGCTCAGCACCTCAAAGATTACCACTGGATCGCGCACCACCGTGCTGCGTGGCGGCACGGCCGTGCAGACAACGAAGCCATCCGGGTAGCGAATACTATTCGCAACTTCCACCTTGAGATCGCTGCCGTAGAAACGGCATGGCGTGCCTCGGAGGCGGCCACCCAACGTGATCGCCAAATTGCGCTGGATACTTGCGTGCGCCGCCGTCCCGCCGGCCATCGCCACGGGCCGAAACCCGTCGAACTCGTGCTTGATCTCCTGCCGGTCCTCCCAGGCGAGGAACTCGGCCACCGTCATCCGGCTGCGGAGCGCGAAATTCATGGAGGCAAGTCTACCACACTGCCATCATGCCGCCCGCGCCATCTCGCCGCGGAGACCGGCCTTCATCAAGTCCGCGCCCTTCTCCGCAATCATGATCGTCGCGGCATTGGTGTTGCCGGAAACCATCGTCGGCATCACTGATGCGTCCGCGACCCGGAGGCCCTCGATCCCGCGCACCCGTAGCTGGTCGTCCACGACTGCCATCGGGTCGCTCCCCATTTTGCAGGTGCCGACCACGTGATAGGTCGTCTGGCCGTTGCGCCGGGCGAAGTCGAGCCACTCCTCGTCGGTCTGCACCGCAGCACCGGGATTGATCTCGTAGGCCCGGTACTTGTCCAGCAACGGGTTCTCGATGATGCGCCGCCCGATCTTCATCCCATCGACCAGCACGCGCTGATCGATGGGATCGGCCAGGTAATTTGGCCGGATCGCGGGAGCGGCGAGCGGGTCCGGTGAACGGAGATGGATGGAACCCTTCGATTCCGGCCGGCACTGGTAGACGGTCAGCGTCATGCCCGGCTCGCGTTCGAGCAAGCGAGTGGCGGCGTTGCCGTAGCTGGCATGGGCGAAGTGAAACTGCGCGTCGGGTTCTTCGAGCTCAGGGCGGGTCTTGACGAAGCCGAACACGATCCCGGCGGTGTAGGTGAGGATCCCGCGGCCGCTCATGAAATACCTGGCGATCTCGCGGGCGAAATTGAGGCCTCGGGTTTGCTCGTTCAACGTGATCGGCAGCTTCACCCGCCAGTTCATGCGGGGAGCGTAGTGATCGCGGTAGTTCTCGCCGACGCCGGGCAGTTGGTGCACTGGCTCGATGCCGAAGGAGTGCAGCAGGTCGGGCTGACCGATGCCGGAAACCTCCAGGATATGCGGCGATTGCACGGCACCCGCCGCTAGCACCACCTCGCCATGGCAGCGTGCTTCGCGCGCCGCCCCGTTCTGGACAAAGCGGACGCCCACGCAGCGCTTGCCCTCCAGGATGAGGCCGGTGCACTGGGCGTTGGTCTCGACGTGCAAGTTGGGGCGCGAGCGCGCGGGATCGAGGAAGGCCCGCGCGGTCGACCAGCGTCGACCGTGCTTTTGCGTCACCTGAAAGTAGCCGAAGCCTTCCTGGTGGCCGTTGTTGTAGTCGGGATTGCGCGGCCAACCTTCGGCTCCCGCGGCGGCGATGAATGCGTCGCACAGCTCGTGGTTCTCGCGCATCTCGGCGACGTTCAGCGGGCCGCCATAGCCTCGAGCGGGATCGCCGTTGTTGCGCTCGTAGTGCTCCGACTTCTTGAAATACGGCAGCACCGCGTCGTAGGACCAGCCGCGGTTCCCGAACTGGGACCACGTGTTGTAGTCGAGCGGGTTGCCCCGCACGTAGAGCATCCCGTTGATGGAGCTCGAGCCGCCGAGCGTCTTGCCGCGCGGGATCGGGATGGATCGGCCGTGACAGTTCGGCTCGGGCTCCGTCGCGAACATCCAGTTTAGTTTGGGATTGACCATCAGCTTGGCGAAGCCGACCGGAATCGGGATCCAGAAATTGTCGTCCTTGCCGCCGGCCTCGAGTAGCAGCACCTGCTTGGTCGGGTCCTCGCTCAGGCGGTTGGCGAGCACGCATCCGGCCGAACCGGCCCCCACGACAATCCAATCGTAATCAGCCATTGGCGGTGGATCCTCCCTCACGGGAACGCTACCGCCAAGCGCGCCGGGCCGGAAGCCTTCTAGGCCTGACGGCTACCAGCCCTGGGGCCTACCAGGCCTGTTCGAGCAGCTGGCGCACGGTATCCGGCCCGTCGACCTTGCGCGGGTTGGTCGAGAGCCAGGGATCATTCATCGATTCCCGGGCGAGAACGTCGAACTGCTCCTGCCGCACTCCGACATCGCGGAGCCGCCCAGGAAGCCCCAACCCGGCAATCAGCGCACGCACCACTTCCGACGCAGGTTGCCCCGCGCGCCCGAGCGCCTCGCTGATCTGCTTCTGCCGATCGCCGGCGGCCGGTTCGTTGAACTGCAGTACGTGCGGCATCATCACGCAGGACGTGTAACCGTGCGGCACCCCGGCCGTCCCGCCGAGTACGTGTCCGATGCCGTGGCTCGCACCCATGGGCACGCCGGCACCCACGCCGACCATGGACAGCCAGGCGCCGGTCTGGCAGTCGAGCCGTGCGTCGAGGTCGCTCGGGTCCGCCTTGACCCGCGGCAGACCCCGGCCGAGCAGGCGAAGCGCGTGAAGGCAGGCCGCGTCCGAGAACGGGCCACCCACCGTGGAGCAGAAGCCCTCGACGGCGTGATCGACCGCGCGGATGCCGGTCGAAAGAAACAGCCACTCGGGCGTGTGCACCGTCACCGCGGGGTCGAGCACCACTGAGCGCGGAATCAGGTCGGGGTGATAGTAGCCCTGCTTGACCTGCCTCCTGGTGTCGGTGCAGCCGGCGATCGAGGAAAACTCCCCGGCCGAGAGCGTGGTCGGTACCGAAACGCCCCGGACTGTCGACGCCTTGAGCGGCTCGGGGTCGCCGCTTCCCTCCTTGCGGGAGCGGCCGGCGAAGGCGTCGAGCTGGTCGGGGCGGGTCACGTCGTTGGCGAGACAGAGCCCCACCATCTTGGCTCCGTCCGTCACGCTGCCGCCGCCCACGGTGACGATCAGGTCCGCCTTGGCGGACCGGGCCGCGTTGGCGGCGTCGACCACGTCCTCGCGTGGCGTATGGGCACCCATGCGGGTCCAGGTAGCGGCGATGCGGTTGCCGAGGGCGTCGCGCAGTTGGGTCAGCACGTCCGTCTCGCGCGACAGCGTGCCGCCGACCATCAGGAACACGGCACGGGCCCCGAGGCGCTCCGCCTCGGCCGCGACCGCCGGCGCGAACGGTTTGCCGTAGTCGACCTGTTCCATCCTGGGAAAGCGATGCGTGCCGTTCAGCATCGGTGCTTCTCCGTCCATGGCGCGTCTCCGGAGGCGAGCGTAGCGTGCGCAGGGGAAACAGCAACGGAGGCGAGGGTGGACACCGGGATCGGCGGGTCGCTCGGGTCGCTGCGGGGTGCGGTGAGCGAGGCGGAGTGGCAGGCGCGGGTGGATCTCGCCGCGTGCTACCGGCTCTGCGACCACTACGGCATGTCGGACATGATCTATACCCACATCAGCGCGCGCGTGCCGGACGCGCCCGGGCATTTCCTCATCAACGCGCACGGGATGTTCTTCGACGAGATCACGGCCTCCTCCCTGCTGAAGGTCGATCTGGACGGGCAAGTGGTGCATCAACCCCAGCTTCCCTACTCGCTGCACCCGGCCGGGTTCGTGATCCACAGCGCGATCTATCGCGCGCGGCCGGACGCGATGGCGGCGATGCACACGCACACGATCGCCGGGATGGCGCTCTCGGCGCTGCGCTGCGGGCTGCTGCCGCTGACCCAGACCGCGATGCGGTTCTTCGGGCACGTCGCGTATCACGACTTCAACGGCCCCGAGCGCGACCCCGCCGAGCGCGAAAACTTGGCGGCGCATCTCGGAGACCGGAACGTGATGGTGCTGCGCAACCACGGCCTGCTCACGACCGGGCCGAGTGTCGCGGAAGCCTTCAACTACATGTACGGGATGGAGCGCGCGTGTCAGGCGCAACTCGCGGCCATGGCGTGCAATGCGGCGCTGAACGAGTTGTCGCAGCCGGTGATCGACAAGGCGACGGCGATGTACGCGGCTGGTGCGACCCGCCGCTACGGGTTGATCGAGTGGGAGGGCCTGTTGCGCTCGCTCGACCGGCGGGATGCTTCGTATCGAGACTGATCGCTCCGCTCTTGCGAGAGAGGGCGGAGGGAGGAATAAAATCCCTCCCTCATGATGTTCGTGATCTCCAAGCTCGCCGGCCTCGTGCTGCAGCCGAGCACGCTGTTGCTGCTCTGTTGCTTGGGCGGCCTCATTTTGCGGCGTCGATGGCTTGTTTGGACGGGCGTCATCGGCTTCGTGCTCGTATTGCTGCTGCCCGTTAACCAGCTCGCGTTACTGCCGCTCGAGGATCGCTTTCCGCGTCCAGCTGAACCGCCTGCGCACGTTACGGGGATCGTCGTGCTGGGCGGCGCGCTCGAACCTGAAGTGAGCAGCGCGCGGGGGATCCCGTCACTGAACGCGGCGGCCGAGCGAATGACGGAGGCGGTGGCACTGTCCCGGGAGTATCCGGACGCCAAGGTGGTTTACACCGGCGCCTTCGGCTCCTTGGTGCACAGCCGCGTCCCCGAGTTCGAGACGGCTGCGACGCTGCTGGTGGAACTCGGCGTCCCGCCGAACCGGATCGTGCTTGAAAAACACTCGCGCACCACGTGGGAAAACGCAGTAAACAGCAAGGCGCTCGTGCAGCCGAAGCCGGGCGAGACGTGGCTGCTCGTCACCTCGGCCGAACACATGCCGCGTGCGGTCGGTGCTTTCCGAGCCGTGGGCTGGCCCGTGATCGCTTGGCCGGTCGGCTATAAATCCGGCTACGACCCGCGGCTTTGGGTGCCGTCATCGCTCGGCCAACACCTTTCTGCGATCGATGGCGCGGCGCACGAATGGATCGGGCTTTTCGTCTATTGGTGGCTCGACCACAGCAGCGCGTTGTTCCCCGCCCCCTAGCGTGGACGGCTGGCGAACCCGGGCCTACGCTTATCGGAATAACGCTCGGCGGGAGGAATCATGACCGATAAAGCGCTCGTCCGCTTCGAGACGGACGGCGACATCGGGGTCATCGTCATCGACAACCCGCCGGTGAACGCGCTCAGCCCCGGCGTGCCCGAAGGCATCATCGACGCCGTGCGCAAGGCCAACGCCGACCCGGCGATCAACGCGATCGTGCTGATCGGCGCGGGGCGCGCGTTCATCGCGGGCGCCGACATCCGGCAGTTCGGCAAGGGGCGGGTGCGGCCGCCGGTCGGCGAGCGGAGCCACGACGTTCTCGACCGGAGCGACAAGCCCGTGGTCGCCGCCATCCACGGTTTCGCACTCGGCGGGGGGCTCGAGAACGCGCTCGCCTGCAACTATCGGATTGCCAAGCGAAGCGCCAAGGTTGGCTTGCCAGAAGTGCTGATCGGCATCCTGCCGGGCGGGGGCGGCACGCAGCGATTGCCGCGGCTGATCGGGCCGAAAGCGGCACTCGAGATGATCGTGTCCGGGCGGCATGTCGGGGCGGAAGAGGCGCTCGCGCTCGGCATCATCGACGCGATTGTCGAGGACGCGACGGATCTCCGCGTGGCGGCCGTAGCAGCGGCGCGCCGGATCGCCGACGACCGGCCGCTGCCGCGAGTGAGCGAGCAGACCGACAAGCTCGCCGACGCGGAACCCGGCCTGTTCGACGCCATGCGGAAGAGCATCGCCAGGCGAGCGCGCAACCAGAAGGCCCCCTACAGCTGCATCGCGGCGGTGGAGGCAGCTTGCACCCTGCCGTTCGAGCAGGGCCTGCGGCGTGAGCAGGAGCTGTTCGCGGAACTGGAAAACGCCGACGAGGCGCGCGCCCTGCGCTACGCCTTCTTCGCGGAGCGGGAAGTGGCGAAGCTGCCCGACATCCCGGCCGACACGCCGATCAGGGAGATCAAGACCGCGGCCGTGGTCGGCGCGGGCACCATGGGCGGCGGCATCGCCATGAGCTTCGCCGACCATGGGGTGCCGGTGCGCGTGCTGGAGGTTTCCCGCGAAGCGCTCGACCGGGGCATGGCGCGCATCCGCAGCAACTACGAGACCAGCGTCAAACGCGGCAGCTTGGCGGCTGACGAGATGGAGCGGCGCCTCGCGCGCATCCAGCCGGTAACGAGCTATGATGAGATCGGCGACGCCGACGTCGCGATCGAGGTCGTGTTCGAGGAGATCCCGATCAAGCAGGAGGTGTTCCGCAAGCTGGACGCCGCCATGAAGCCGGGCGCCCTGCTGCTGACCAATACCTCCGCGATCGACATCGACCGCATGGCGGAAGCGACGAAGCGCCCGCAGGATGTGGCGGGCTCGCACTTCTTCAGCCCGGCCAACGTGATGAAGCTCCTGGAGGTGGTGAAGGGCAGCGAAAGCGCGCCCGACGTGCTGGCCACCACGATGGCGCTCGGCCGACGCATCGGCAAGATCAGCGCCATGGCGGGCAACTGCGACGGCTTCGTCGCCAACCGCTCGCGGGCGCCGTTCAATACGGAAATGTCCATCCTGCTGGAGGAGGGCTGCCTCCCCGAGCAGGTGGACAAGGTGATGGTCGATTTCGGCTATCCGATGGGCCCGTTTGCCGTCGGCGACCTTTCGGGGCTCGACATCGGCTATGCCGGGCGGCAGCGCCGCGCCGCGGAGAACCCACATTATCGCAAGCTGCCGATCTCCGATCGCATCGTCGAGATGGGCCGGCACGGGCAGAAGACGGGGGCAGGGTGGTATCGTTACGAAAAGGGCGACCGCACGCCGCACCCCGATCCGGAGGTCGCCCGCGTCATCCGGGAGGTCGCCGCTGAACTCGGCATCAAGCAGCGGGCTTTCTCCGATGAGGAAATCCTGCGCCGGCTGCTGTTCTCGTCGGTCAACGAGGCGTGCAAGATCCTGGAGGAGGGCATCGCGTACCGAGCCAGCGACATCGACGTGATGTGGCTGCACGGCTTCGGCTTCCCGCGCTATCGCGGCGGGCTGATGTTCTGGGCCGACGGCATCGGCGTTCGCGTGATCTATGACCAGATCCGCAATTGGCATCAGCAACACGGCGAGCGCTGGGCGCCGTCCGCGCTGCTGCGCGAGCTGGCCGAAAGCGGTACACCACTCCGCGAAGCAAGGGGAAAGGCGATGCGGCCATGAAGATTGACGACGTCTCTCTCACCGTTTTCTCTTGGGACGACATACCGCCGACCCGCTACCACGCCCGGGACACGTTCCGTGGGGGCAGCAATCTCGGGCTGCTCCGCATCCACACCGACGAGGGGCTCGAGGGCCACGCGTTCGTCGGCTCGGCGAGCAACCCGTCGAGCATGGATGCGCAACAGGTGACGCGGTGGCTCAAGCCGATGCTCATGGGCCAGAACCCGCTCGAGCGGGAGCGCCTGCATCGGACGATGCTGCTCCTGTCGCGTTCGGTGTCTTACCGCAACATCGGGGCAGCGGACGTCGCACTCTGGGATCTCGCCGGGAAATATGCCGAACTTCCGTTGCACGCACTGATCGGCACTTACAAGACTTCCATTCCGGCCTACGCGAGCTCCCCCCTACTCCCGAGCGTGGAGGCGTATGTCGAGCAGGCGCAACGCTTCAAGGCGGAGGGTTGGCGAGCCTACAAGATCCATCCGCCGACCCAGCCCGAAACCGATATGAAGGTGTGCGAAGCGGTGCGGCGGGCGGTCGGTGACGACTACACGCTCATGCTGGACAGTAGCTGGAGCTACAAATACCCGGACGCGCTCCGCGTCGGCTTCGTCGCCGAGGAACTCGACTACCTCTGGTACGAGGACCCGCTCTCGGAGGAAGACATCTACGGCTACGTCAAGCTCCGGCAGAAACTCGACATCCCGATCATGGCGACGGAGTACCCGGCGGGCGGCTTCGATCGGTACGCAATCTGGATCACCGAGCGCGCCACCGACCACCTACGCGGCGACATCCCGCTCAAGGGCGGCATCACCAACATGCTGAAGACCGCGCATCTCGCGGAAGCGTTCGGCATGAACTACGAAATCCACCACAGCGGCAATTCGCTGAACAATTTGGCCAACCTTCACGTGGCCTGCGCACTGCGAAACTGCGACTACTTCGAAGTGCTCCTGCCGCACGAAGCACACAAATACGGGATGGCCGAGGAACTCGAGATCGATGCCAAGGGGCTGATGCATGCGCCCTCAAGACCTGGGCTTGGCGCCGAAATCGATTTCGAGTTGATCGAGCGAAAAACGGAAGCCGTGCTGCGTTGAAGTCAGCGCGAGGCTCACCGTAGCCCCTTTAGGCTGGCGGCGGCTCGATCACGCTCACATGGGCCGCGACCACGCGCCAACCTTCCGAGAAGCGGACCCAGCTCTGCATCTGGCGGCCAACGCGGATGCCGTAGGAGGCGCGGTGAAACAAGGTCGACGCCGTGCCGAAATCCCGGCCATAGGTGGTGATCACCGTGCGCGACAGTGTCCGGGACAGGTCGACAGGTGAGCGCGCTGCCCGGAACGCGGCGATTTCGGCGGCGCCATACAGGTTTTCGCCGATGCCGTAACGGATCGTGGTCGGCAGCTTGGCGAACAGCTCCTGCAATGTCGCGACATCATTGCCGACCAGCGCTTCCTCGTATCGCGCGAATGCCGCGGTCAATTCGGCGAGCGGCTCGGGCAGGTTGATCTCCACCGGTCTACTCCGATCCGGGCGGGCGGGGAGCGCGCGCCACGCCGCGCCGCTCCAGTTCCCAGGCGACGCGCAACGCCCAGTCCTCGCGCCAGGGCGGCGCGATGATCTGCACGCCGATCGGTAGAGCCTCGTCCCCGGACACGGGCACCACGACCACGGGCAGGCCGATGAAGGAGATGGGCTGGGTGTACACGCCGATGTTGGGCCGCAGCGGAACTTCCTTGCCGTCCAGCTCGAAAGACTTTCTGTCCGAGCAGCGGCGCCGTAATTGGTGTGGCGGCTGCGACGATGACGTCCACCTGCTCGAATAGCCGCAGCACGGCTTCGCGATACCATCGGCGGAACTTCTGCGCTTGGAGGACGAGCGGTGCGGGGATCAGCGCGCCCGCGATCAGCCGGTCGCGCACGTCGGGATCGAAGTCCTCCGGCTGCGCGCGCAGCCGATCGAGATGCAGCGCGGCACCTTCTGACGCGGTGATGACGTAAGCGGCCGAACGGGCGCGCGCTGCCTCGAGAATCTCGATTTCGCGGCCGATCCGGAGTGCGCCCGCGACCGCCTCAATCGCGGCACGGGCCGCGGGCGTGGCACCCGCGCGGAAATAGCCGGACGCGACGGCGAGACGCAGATCGGACGCGCCTCGTTCGAGCGAGCGAGTGGCGGGTTCGGCGGCGCGTTCGGTGCAAACCGGGTCGAGCGGGTCGGGGCCCTGCATCGCGTCATAGGCCAGGGCGAGATCGACGACGCTGCGGGCAAGCGGGCCGAGATGGTCCAGGCTGGCGACGAACGGGAACGAGCCGGCGCGCGAGATGCGGCCGTAGGTCGGCTTGAGGCCGAAGATGCCGCAGAAGGAGGCGGGCACCCGGATGGAGCCGTTGGTGTCGGAGCCGAGCGCCAGGGGCACCAGACCGCCGCCGACCGCGCTGCCGGACCCGCCCGAGGAGCCGCCGCTCATGCGCGCCCGATCGTGCGGGTTGCGCGACGGGCCGTAATGGACGTTCTCGCCGGTGAAGTCGTAGGCGTACTCGCCCATGTTGAGCGCGCCCACCAGCACGGCGCCGGCGGCCTCGAGCCGCGCGACGAGCGTCGCGTCGGTGCTCGCTGGCGGATGTGCGCGATTGATCTTGGAGCCGGCTAGGGTGGGCAGGCCGGCCACGTCGATGAGGTTCTTGACCGCGAACGGCACGCCTTCGAGCGGGCCGGGGGGCGCTCCCGCCGCGCGTGCCGCGTCGCGTGCCGCCGCCCGGGCGCGGGCACGGTCGGCAGTGACCGCGGTGAACGCGCCGAGTGCGCCGTCACGCTCGCCGATCGTCGCGAGAGCTACTTCGGTCACGGCGGCCGCGGTGGCCGCGCCGCTGCCGACGGCTTCCGCAATCGTCGCCGCTGTCGCCCAGGCGGTCACGCGCGAAACACCGGAGCCGGTTCCGTCTCATCGCCCAGCGGCAGGCCGCCTACATGGGCCGCATGGCCGAGTATGACATCGAGGTGCAGCCGGACGGCCGCCCGCCACTCGGGCTCGCAGCGGATGCCGAGCACAGCGGTGCCGGCATTGATCAGCGGTTCGCGTTCATCGTCCATGCGGCCCTCACTCGATCAGCCGGCCGTTGCAAGACGCGTTCCGCTATGTCCCGACAGGCGGATCGGGTGCTGGCGGACTGGCCGCGCTATCCGCGGCGGCCCAAGCCACGCTGCTGGGCGCGCTCGGTGTAATTGCGGAACAGCTGGTCCGCGGTGCGCTTCTGGTCAGGCGTCATACTCTCGTAGAGCGTTTGGAACGCTCCGACCAGTTTCTGCACGTCCTGGGCATGTTCCTCGGCAACTTGCGCGTAGGACTGCATGTTCTCTATCGCGGTCATGTCATCCACCCGCTTGGACCGCTGCTCGAAGGTCTGGTCCATGTTGCGGGCGTTGTCCCGCATTACCTGCGCGAACTGGTCCCAGGACGATTTCTGTGCATCCGTGATGTGCAGCTTGCTGTGCAGATCGGCAATACGACGCTCCACCTGGGCCTCCCGACGGCTCGGCTCGGCTTCGGACGAGGAATGCGGCGTCGCTGCGTCACGTCCCGCCGCCCCGGGCGCGGGTGATCCCGCGTCTTGCGCCAGCGCCGGTAGGGATACGGCCAGAAGGACAGCTAGGGTCGCGGCACACGCGGGGAGTGACGGTTTCATCCGAACATCCTTCAGTCGAGTTGCACGGCCGAACTTCGCCGCGAACGCCCGAAGCCTCCGGCCGGTTGCCATCCGCAGCTTCCATGGTCCATGCCGGGCCACGGTTTTTGGCATGGTGTCGGACCCGCCCTCATGCCAAACGGCCCTCAATGAACCTGCTCTCCATCCAGTCCTGGGTCAGCTACGGCCATGTCGGCAATGCCAGCGCGGTCTTCCCGCTGCAACGCCTCGGGGCCGAGGTTTGGGCGCTCAATACGGTCCAGTTCTCCAATCATCCGGGCTACGGAGACTGGACAGGGGAGGTCGCCACACCCGAAGCTGTGCGTTCCCTCCTGGATGGGATCGAGCGGAGGGGAGCGTTCGAGCGCTGCGACGGGATACTGAGCGGCTATCTGGGCGACCCGGCGGTGGGTGAAGCGGTGCTCGATGCGGTCGGGCGGGTCCGCCGGGCGAACTCTCGCGCGGTCTTTTGCTGTGATCCGGTGATCGGCGACGATGGGCCTGGCGTCTACGTAAGAGATGGTGTGCGATTAATGCTGCGAGACCGCGCGGTGCCGCAGGCGGACATCGTGACCCCCAACCTATTCGAGCTTCGGGAACTCACGGGCGCCGCGTGCGGGTCGCGGGAGGAGGCGAAACGGGCAATTACTGGGTTGCAGGCGCGAATGCGTCCGGATGGGCCGGGTGTCGTGCTGTTGACGAGCCTTCGCACCAACGAAACACCGCGCGACGCTATCGACTTGCTCGCTGGCGAGGGCGGGCGCTTCCACCTGCTCCGCACGCCGCTGATCCCGCGCGGCTTCAACGGCGCGGGCGACGCGATCGCGGCACTTTTCCTGTTGCATCGGCTGCGTTCGGGCAGCGCTGCCGCAGCTTTGGAAGCCGCCGGTTCCTCGATCTATGGCCTGCTCCGGCGAACGGCGGAAGCCGGCTCACGCGAAATTCTCCTGATCGCCGCGCAGGACGAATTCGTGGCCCCGAGCGCACGTTTCTCCTGTCAGCCATGCTGAGCGACCCATGCGCTTCCTGAAGATTTACGGCCGCGTGCTGGGATTGCTCGGCTCTGATCGGCCGGTGGCATTTCTGCTCTTGATCGCCAATTTCGCGGCGGCCGGGCTGCAGTTCCTTGATCCCGTGCTGTTCGGGCGTGTGATCGACCTGTTGGCGCGGTCCGACGCCCTGCCACATTTCCAACTATGGGATCAGACAGGCTCGCTGCTTACGTTATGGGCTAGCGTGGGTCTGGGGGGCATCGCGGCAAATATCGGCGTCTCCCTGCAATCGGAGCGCCTGGCCCATCGCAACCGCGTTCGCGCGATGAGCCGCTTCTTCGGCCACGTGCTCGAGCTTGCCGCTGTCGTTTCACGGCGAAACGCATTCGGGCCGGCTGATCAAGATGATGATCTCCGGAACCGATGGGCTGTTCGCGCTCTGGCTGACTTTCTTCCGCGAACAGCTTTCCACGTGCCTTGCCGTGCTCGTGCTGCTGCCGCTCACCACGTTGCTCAATTGGCGGCTGGCGATCGCGCTGATCGTGCTGGTGGCCGTCTACCTCATCGTCACGACCACCATTATTCGTTCGACGGAGGCGGCCCAACGACGAGTGGAGGCGTTCAATTCCACCCTGGCCGGAACCGCGCAGGATGCGCTGGCGAACGTGGTCGTGGTGCAGTCATTCACTCGGCTCCGGGCCGAGACCCGCCTGTTCAGCGAAATCGCAGCACAGCTGATCGCGCACCAATTCCCCGTGCTGACCTGGTGGGCCGTCGTCAATGTGTTGACGCGGGCATCGAGCACGATCGCGGTCATCAGCATCGTCCTCGTCGGGACCGTGCTGCATCTCAATGACCAGGCCGACGTGGGCCAGATCGTTTCCTTCATGGGCTTCGCCACCCTGCTGATCGGCCGGCTCGAATCGGCGGTATCGTTCGCCTCCAGCCTGTTCTTCCGGGTCCCCGCGCTGGAGGACTTCTTCGGCGTGCTGGACTCGGGCAGTTCGGTGCCGGAGCAGCCGGACGCCAAGGAAGTAGTGGCAAGTCTGGGCGAGGTCGCGTTCGAGGACGTGAGTTTCGGTTATCCGGGTGGCCCGAACATTCTGACGGACGTGTCGTTCCTGGCCCGGCCGGGCACGGTGACCGCGCTCGTCGGGCAGACCGGCGCGGGCAAGTCGACGGCCATGAGCCTGCTGCAGCGGCTTTGGGATCCGCTCGCCGGGCGCATCCTGATCGACGGGCAGGATCTTCGCGACGTGACGCTCGAAAGCCTGCGACGGACGATCGGCGTCGTCTTCCAGGAAAGCTTGCTGTTCAACCGCACCATCCGCGACAACCTTCTGGTCGGCAAGCCGGACGCGACACCCGAGGAGATTGAACGCGCTTGCCGCCAGGCCGAGGCGCACGACTTCATCGTGCGCCAGCAGCGCGGTTACGACACCATGATCGGCGAGCGAGGCAGCACCTTGTCGGGCGGGCAGCGTCAGCGGTTGGCGATCGCCAGGGCGCTGTTGAAAGATCCGCCAATCCTGATCTTGGATGAGGCGACGAGCGCGCTCGATGCTGCCACTGAGGCCCGCGTCGGCCGCGCGCTCAAGGCGCTTATGACGGGGCGGACCACGTTTATCATCGCGCACCGCCTGTCCACCGTGCGCGATGCCGACGAGATCCTGGTGTTTGACGCGGGCCGGATTGCGGAGCGGGGCACGTTCGACGCTCTACTGGCGCGGCACGGCAAGTTCGCCGAACTGGTGCAAACCCAGCTCGCGGCGGCCGCGGAGCCCGCCACGGTCGAATAGTTTATATCTCCGACCACCGCCACCGTTTAGCGAGATCGTGCCGGCCGGCTCAGGGTAAGGCGGCCAACGCCGCCCCACCCTGCCGACGCAAGATCACCGGTCGCTGTGGACCGGCTAGATTCGACCCAAAACGAGCAGGACGATCACAATCAGGAGGATCAGTCCGAGCCCGCCCGAGGGATAGTAGCCCCAGCCCCCGCTATACGGCCAAGTCGGCAACGCGCCGAGCAGCAGAACAATGAGTATGATAAGGAGAATGGTGCCCATGGGCAGAACCTTCCTCGTGTAACGATAACCGAAGAACGCGAGTTGCGCCGCCCGGTTCAGCCTTTTCCGACCAACATGGCGGCGCGTCGGTCTACCCGCTCATTATGTCGACTAAGCCAGGTGTTTGGCAAAGAAATCGAGCGTGCGCTTTTGGGCAAGCTCATAGTCGGGCTTGCTGAAGCTGCCGCGCTCGTCGCAACCGAAGCCGTGTTGCGCGCCCTCATAGACATAAACTTCAACGCTTGGCTGCGCGGCCCGCACCGCGTCGACGTCGCTCATCGGGATGGAGGCGTCCTTCTCGCCGAAATGCATTTGCACCGGGCAATTCGGCCGCTCCTCCTTGGTCCCCGGAATGCCGCCGCCGTACCAGCACGAGGCGGCGGAAAAGGCGCGGCTGCGCGTAGCGCCCCACCAGGCGACGGTGCCGCCGAAGCAGTAGCCGACGATGCCGAGCTTGCCTCCGCCGAGGTGCTTGGCCGCGGCCTCCACGTCCTCCATCAGCTTCTTGTCGTCGAGCTGCATCCGGATCTCGCGGCCTCGGCCGATGTCCTCCTGCGTGTAGCCAAGCTCCACGCCCCGTTGCACCCGGTCGTACACCGCGGGTGCGATCACCTTGTAGCCTTGGGCGGCGAAGCGGTCGGCCATGTCGCGGATGTGGTGGTTGACCCCGAAAATCTCCTGAATGACCACGACGCCCTTGGTGGCGCTGGTTTCACCGGCCGTGTAGGCCCCCAGGTTGAAGCCGTCCTCCGATTTCAATTCGATCATGCTGCCCACTTACATCGCCCTCCGTTGAGTTTCCGGCGTGAGCGGGTAAGGATGGCTGGATGGGTGAGATCGTCAACCTGCAACGGGCGAAGAAGCGGTTGGCGCTGCGAGCGGCGGAGCGATCGGCCACGGAGAAGCGAGCGCGGCACGGTCGCACCGCCGCGCAGAAGGCCAATGATGCGCGGGCAGAGCAGCGCCGGCGTGACGCGCTCGAAGCCAAGCACCGGAAGCCGGACTGAGTTCTAGCGCGGCGCAATCACCTGGCTAGCGGTCCGACCTCGGTTAACGCAGGGAACCGATCGCAGCGGCGCCCGCCGAACAGAGCCGCCAGATAAAGCAGGGCCTGCAGGATCGCCCGCCGACGCTGCCGGCGCGCGTGCGGGTCCTGGCCATCAACCGCCCGACTGGCCGCCCACTCGGCGTTCCGGCTCAGGAACGGGTGCGTGTTCTCGAAGAGGGACGGGGCGAGCATGGCGCTTTCTCCTGTTCTCAGACAGGATACCAGCGGGTTGTTGCCGAGCAGTAACCGCCGTCACACCCCGCGCGGCGCCCGACTAACTTTTATCATTAGGGTAGCAGGACTGTGCTGCCGGTCGTTCTGCGACTTCTCGAGCGCGGTGTGCGCCGCCGCCGCCTCTTTCAACGGAAACACCTGGTTAACCTCGATCTTCACGGCCCCTGAGCGGACCACCTCGAAAAGATCGCTCGCGGTTTTTTCCAGGTCCGCGCGCTTGGCCGTGTAGGTAGCAAGCGTCGGGCGAGTCAGGTAAAGGCTGCCCTTCGCGGCGAGTATCGAAAGGTCGAACGACCCGACCGGTCCGGAGGCGCTGCCGTAGCTGGCCATCAGGCCCAGCGGGGCAAGGCAGTCGAGGCTCGGCATGAAGGTGTCGCGGCCCACACTGTCGTAAACGACTGGAACCATCTTGCCCCCGGTGATCCGCTTCACCTCGGCGGCGAGATTGGCATGGCCGATGATCGTATGCGCGGCGCCGTGGGCCCGGGCCAGTTCCGCCTTGGCCTCCGTCGACACGACGCCGATCACGGTCGCGCCGAGATGCTTGGCCCACTGACAAAGGATCAGCCCAACACCGCCGGCTGCGGCATGGACCAGGATCGTGTCACCGGATTTCACCTCATAGGTGCGGCGGATCGAGGTACTGCGCCGTCATGCCTTGCAGCATCATGGCGGCCGCCGTTTTCATGTCGATGTCTTCAGGTACCTTTACCAACCGATCGGCGGCGATGACACGCTGGGTGGCGTAGGCGCCGATGGATCCGGCGTATGCGACCCGGTCACCAGGGGCGACGTCCGTTACCTCCGCGCCGACCTCCTTCACGACGCCCGCCCCTTCCATGCCGAGCGTGAGCGGCATCGTGGGCGACTTGTAGAGGCCGTTGCGGAAATACACGTCGATGTAGTTGAGCCCGACCGCCTCCTGTTGGATCAGCGCTTCGTTCGGGCCGGGCTCGGGGGTCGGTACGTCCTCCCAGCGCATCGCTTCTGGCCCGCCCGGGGCGTGGATGCGGATAGCCTTCGTCATGGAGTTCTCCGTTGCAGGCGCGTTCAAGCAACGAGCAAGGCGCTTTCGAGAGCCAGCAACGCCCGCTTGGTGCGGAGGCCGTCGCCGCCCGAGTAGCCGCCGAGCCCGGTCGATGCGACGACCCGGTGGCAAGGAATGATGATCGGCAGGGGATTGGAGCCGTTTGCCTGCCCAACTGAGCGCGCGGTTCCTCCGGCCGCAGCGGCGATTGCCGCGTAGGTTCGGGTGTGCCCATAAGGGATGGCGCACAGCGCCTCCCACACGCGCCGTCGGTAAGGCGATCCGGCGGGAGCCAGCGGCAGCTCGAACGTCCGTAGCTCAGCGTCGAAATAGGCCTCGAGCTGCTCGCGCGCGGACCTAAGCAGCGCGGTTTCCTGCTGATCGCGGCCCCAGCCCCAATCGAGAGCGACGACGGCGCCGTTCGTCCTCGGAGACGGTGATGTCGCCGATCGGGCTATGGAGCGATAGCTGCGGCAACCTGTTTTCGTCCTGACGTCGCGAGATAATGCCAGACCCGGCGGGGGATGCGTGTCAAGTCCGCCCTCCCGACGAGGGAGCACGCCCTGGCGGAGCAGGCCGCACGGACGCCGCCGTCAAGTGAACGGCCGCGCGATGCACGGGCGCAGTCAGACCCCGGACGGCAGGATCCACCGGCCGGCGGAAGTCGAACGCCAGACGCAGAATGCCGTTGGCGACCGCGGTCGGCGGGATGAGCAACGTGACATCACGGCTGTCGCCGTCGGGCAGGTCGAGCGGGGGCAGTGAAATGGTCCCGGCCGTGACGCCGACGTGGCGCACCGTGCCCGGGCGCTGCCCGATCCCCGCAATTCGCAGCGTGAGCACGAGATCCCCCTCCGGCGCTGGCAGCAGCAGGGTGGCGCGCGGCCCCTCCGACCAAGCCGAGCCATCCTCGCCCAATCGCCAGCCCCAGCCGAGGACGTCGGCCACAGCATCTCCGCGTGGCATGGGCGCGCCCGCGAACGGCTCGCCCGATAGGGCCACCCCGCGCGCGCACCAAACGACGCCTTGCGTGCTGCGGCATGCCGCCTCCGGACCGAGCAGGGCCGGGCGCAGGGGGCCCTGCGCCGTTCTGTCAGTGTACGCGCGCAGCTCGCGCGGCCGGAGCGGCATCTCCAGCGCGTCGGACAGCACGCCTTCGCAACTGAACCATGTCGGGGCGCGGCCCATCCCGACATCGCCGAGCCGCATCCCGGCACGCACGCCCGCGAGCAGCAGCGGATTGGTGAGGGCGCGCGCCTCGGCCGACGCGCCGCAGCCGGGTGCAGGCGCTACTGTCAGCAACGTAGCGCCCTCGGGAATGGAGGGCAGGGGGACGGCCTGGGCGATCCGGCCGGCCAGCGCCTCGGCCGCGTCCCGGCGCACCGGGCCGGTGTCAATGACCTGCAGCACGATAGCCGCCGCGAGCAGCGGCCAGCGGAGGGTGCGAGGGAGACAACAGGCAGCGGCAACGCTGCCAATGACGAGGGCGTAGCCGACTGGCCAGAATGCCCGACCGGCCGCCCGGAACACGCCGAAGATGTCTTCCCAGGGCTTCACCCCGAGGTCGAGCAGCTTGAGATTGCCCGCATACACGCGGCTGCTGAGGGCCAGCGCCGTCAGCGCCGCCATGACGGCGACGAGGCCCGGCCAGCGCCGGAGCCGACCGGCCTGCGGCGCGGCGGCGATCAACAGGAGGAGGCTGCCGGCGCCGAGATAGCAGAAGCCCTCGTACTGGCCCCCCGTCGCGTCAATTACGGGAAGGTCGGCGCCGAACAGCCCCGAACGCTGCGGCCAGAACGGCGACAGCAGGTTCATGGAGTAGTGGACGAACCCCTTGTCGCCCCCGCCAAGCGTCCCCGCCAGTGCGACAAAGACCGCGACCGGCAGCCCGATCGCGATGACGAACCGCGCACACGGCCGCCACCATCCGGCGCTGCGCCGGAGCACGGCCTGCACGGGCACCGCCGCCAACGTCGCGGCAGCCGCCATGAACAGGTAGGGGTGGCACAGCACCGCCCCGGTCAGCACGGCGGTCGCGGCCACCCACCGTCCCGTCCGCTCCGCTTGCAGCAGCCGCAGGGTGAGGCCGATCGTCAGCAGCAGAAAGAAGTGGCCACACAAGTTGACATGCCCGACGCGCACGAGGAGGGCAGGGAACAACCCGGCGAGAACAGCAACGGCCAACGCGCCGGCCCGCGATGGGGTGATCGCCCTAAGCGCGAATACCGACGCCACGGGTTGCAAGGCCCAGCAGCAGGCGAGCCAGAGCCCCAGCCCGTTGATTGGCGCGCTGCCGCGCAGGGTGGCGAGCAGCTTGGTCCCTAGCGAGAACAGGGGATTGCTGTCGGTGAGCGCGATACTGGCCCCGCGCGGCCAGAACAAGGTGCGGGCGAGCAGGGGCGGAAGCCGCCACTGATCGAGTTGCAGGGCGAGATGACCGGTCAGGGTTTGCGCCATGTCCGCCGCCGGCGAGCGCCACAGCCCGCCCTCGCCGGTGATCGCGACGACTGGCATCAACCAGAACAGGAGAATTGCCCCACAGGCGAGGCCAATTCCGTAGCCGGCAAAGCGTGTCACGCCGGCGGCGGCGCCAGCAGCAGGCGGTTCAAGCGCTCAAGCGGCCGGAACGTCGCCGCCCAGGCCCGAGCGAATGCTTCCGGGCCGGTGCCGCGGCTTGCCAATTCGGCGCCGATTGCACCGACCGTGCGCTGCCCGTCGACGAGACGAAGGATCGCGGCTGCCTGCGGGGGCAACGGAACCGGTACCTGCAAGCCGTCGAACCGGAACGGCAGCGTGCCGTCCGGGCGGATGTTTCGCGCCATCTCGGCCGCCGGCATCTCGCGCGCGACCGGGATGGCGCCGGGCGCATGAGGGTCCGCCATCTCGAAGCCGTCGGTTTCGCGCACGCAATACAGCGCGTGGGTGCTCATGTTTCCGGTCAGCGCCTCGGCCAGTCCGGCGCGGGCGATCGGGTCGAGAGCCGCAGCCCGGGCTCGGAGCTTGGGGTCGGGAAGCCATGTCGCCGGGTCGTAGCGCATCGGCTCGAGCCAGCAGGTCGGTCGTAATCCGACAGCTCCGAGCAGCTCCGCAAGCGCAGGCACGGTGAACGACCGGTCCCGCGGGTTGAGCAGGAGGTCGTAGAGGCCGGCGTCGCCGCCCTCGATATGATCGCCGAAGTAGGTGTTCTGGCGGAGCCAGGCGGTTTCCGGCAGGTGACGCATGACGCGCTTGGCGACATCCAGCCTTGCCGCCGGCGGTTCGGCGGCCGGAGCGAGCACGCGAAGCGCGTCCTGCAGCATGTAGACCCCGGTGCGCCCGTGCGGCGCATAGACCATGAGGCCGATGCCGCCGCCTGGGGCTAGTACCGAGGCCAGGGCGCGCAAGCCGACGGCCGGCTCCGGCAGGTGATGCAGCACGCCGCAGCAATCGATGTAGTCGAACGGGCCGAGCCCCGAGCCGGGCAGATCGAGCAATGAGCGTCGTTCCCAGACGATGTTGGCGAGGCCCCTTGCATCCGCCCGGGCGCGCGCGATCGCTTCCGCCGCCGCCGAGCGGTCGAGCCAGGTGACAATGCCGGGCCGGCCGGCCGTCGTCAGCTGTTGGGCGAGCATGATGGCGGCGTCACCCGTCCCGCCCCCCGCGATCAGCGCGCGCAACGGCTGGCTCGCCGGGCGGCGCCCCCCGAACACCCAGTGGTCGATCTCCCGCAGATGGCCGGGGCTGCCAACGATAAGCCGCTTGGCCTCCTCGCGCGGATCACGCTGGGGATAAGGATACGCCTCGTATTGCGCCGCGAGCTGGGCGTCGGTCGGGTCGAGCATGGCGGAGAGATAGACCGCTCGGGGCGAGGCTCGCCAGGAGTTGCCGAGAGCAAGAGTTCGCGTCATGCTTGTTCTGCTGCGGGGCGCGACGTATTTGACGGCGCATGCGCCCGCGCTTCGTGCCCGTGTTCTTCGCTTTGCTCCTCGCAGCAATCCCGGTAACGGCGGCGCCCAAGCGTCATCCCTCGCCTCCAGCGAGCGAAGCACCGCCGAGCGGCCCCAAACCCTTCGGCAAATGGGATGACTGGACAGCACTGACGCGGGACGAAAACGGTCAGACCGTGTGCTACGCCTTTGCTTATCCGACGAGCTCCGTCCCGCAACTCGCGGGCCGCGGCCGTCCGGTCCTGACCGTGACCGAGCGCCCGGCAGGGCGGGATGCGGTTGCGTTCAGTGCCGGTTACACGTTCGGCGCCAACGCGGAGGCCAGCCTACAGGTGGACCAAGCCTCGTTGCCTTTCTATACGGCCGGACGGTTTGCGTTCGCGCGCGACGGTGCGGCGGTCGCGAGCGCTATGCGCAAGGGTCGTCAGGCGGTCATGCACGCGCCCGCGCCGCGGGGGGCGCAGGTCACCGACACGTTCGGCCTCCACGGCTTCGATCAGGCCTACGCGGCGATCGCCAAGGCGTGTCCCGCCCGATGAACGTCGCTTTGGCGCCCGGCGAGCTCAGCGAAGCCGAGCGGGCCCGCATCCTCGCAAAATCGGCCATGTTCGCGCCGCCGCCGGCGCAGGACGCCGATGGGCGGCGCGACCTGGTCGGGTTGTCTCGCGCGGAGCTTGCGGTGGAGCTCGCCGCCATCGGCGAGCAGCCGTTCCGTGCCAAGCAGCTTTGGCACTGGATTTACCACCAGGGCGTCACCGACTTCGGCCGCATGTCCTCGATCGCCCGGCCGCTTCAACGGCGCTTGGCCGAACGCTTCGTCATCGGCCGGCCGGAGGCGGCGGAGTCGCAGGTCAGCGCCGATGGCACCCGCAAGTGGCTGTTCCGCTTCCGCGACGGCCAGGAAGCGGAAACCGTGTACATCCCCGACCCGCGCGAGGACCGGGGCGCGGTGTGCATCTCCTCGCAGGTGGGCTGCACGTTGTCGTGCCGGTTCTGCCATACCGGAACCCAGCCATTGTCGCGCAACCTGGGTGCGGCCGAGATCGTCGGCCAATTCATGGCGGCCCGCGACGCCTACGCGGAGTGGCCTAGTCCGAAGGGGGAGACGCCCCGGCTGCTGTCCACCATCGTGCTGATGGGCATGGGGGAGCCGCTCTACAATTACGAAAACGTCGCCCGTGCGATGGCAATCGCCATGGACAACGAGGGCATCGCGCTGTCCCGCCGCCGGATCACGCTGTCGACCTCTGGCGTGGTGCCGATGATAGAGCGTTGCGGCGCCGAGCTTGGCGTCAATCTGGCGATATCCTTGCACGCGGTGCGCGACGACCTCCGGGACGAGCTGGTGCCGCTCAACCGCCGTTACCCGATCGGGGAGCTGATCGCGGCCTGCCGCCGCTATCCGGGCGCGTCCAACGCCCGCCGGATTACGTTCGAATATGTGATGCTGAAGGGGGTCAACGACACGCCGGCCGAAGCGCGCGAGCTGGTCCGCCTGATCGCCGGCATTCCGGCCAAGGTGAACCTGATCCCGTTCAACCCCTGGCCGGGAAGCCGCTTCGAGACCAGCGCGGCCGAAGCCGTCGATCAGTTCGCGCGCATCGTGATGGACGCCGGCTTCGCCTCGCCGGTGCGCAGCCCGCGAGGGCAGGACATCCTTGCGGCGTGCGGCCAGCTGCGCACCGAAACCCGCCGGAGCCGTGCCGCCGCGGGCTGATGCTCTGGGAGTGGGCGAGCTCGCCGCATAGCCAAGCCGCCGCGGCCGCTGGATCGCTCGTGACTTTCACGGCTCGATCCCTGGCGATCACCCCGCTGCATTGCTTCTCGTGGAGAAATCCGGCGCGTCGCTGTGATACAGCAGGGTCGCCATGTACAATCGGAATGAAGGAAACATTTTAGCATGACGGCGCTGACCTATGCTCCCGAGGTGTTCTCGGTGGCGAGCCTCGATGCCGCTAAGCGCATCATCCTGACCCAGGAAATCCGCCGAGGCAACGACAGAGACACGGTGGCAGGCGGAGACCCCGTATCTGACCGACCTGATCCTGGGAGAGATGACGTTAGGGGCCGACGATGTGGTCATCGACTACGGCTGCGGTGTCGGTCGGGTATCGAAAACGCTCATCGAGCGAACCGGGTGCTGGGTCGTGGGGGTCGATATCAGTGCTCACATGCGCGCGCTCGCAGCCGCCTACGTCGCATCGCCCCGCTTCGAGGCGTGCTCGCCGGAAATGCTGGAAAAAATGGCGGGGCTGGGCGTGCGGGCAACGGCCGCCGTCTCGATCTGGGTGCTACAGCACTGCTTCGACCCAGCGGCCGACATCGCCTCGCGTTCATGCCGTGCTTTCTGGCGGTTCGCCACTTGTGCTCGTCAACAATCGCCGCCGCGCCGTGCCGACCAGAGAGGCGGCCTGGGCCGACGACGGCCAAGACATTCATTCACTCGTAGCGGCCCGATTTGCGGCCGTGAACCGTGGCACACTAAATCCGGCGCACGTGACCGAGACCGTGGCAAATTTCTCGTTCTGGGCGAGCTATCGGAAGCGGAACGACTAGCGAGTTCAAGGCGCAATACGTTTGTGCGGTTTTTCGCGGCCGCGGTCCCGGTCTGATTGGGTGTACGCTCGGCGTCATCCGTCCGCGTGAACCGCCGGCTGTCAGCTTGCGCGGGGATGGCATGAGGGCTACTCCCCGGCGCTTGGCCGCGACGCCGAGAAGGCGGCCGCATGAAGGTGGGGCATGAAGACGGACGTCAGAAAAGTCGTGCTCGCCTACTCGGGGGGGCTCGATACCAGCGTGATCCTCCGCTGGCTGCAGACGACGTATGACTGCGAGGTGGTCACGTTCACCGCTGATCTCGGGCAAGGCGAGGAGCTGGAACCGGCTCGCCGCAAGGCCGAAATGTTCGGGGTGAAAGAGATCTTTGTCCGCGACCTCCGTGAGGAGTTTGTGCGCGACTACGTGTTTCCGATGTTTCGCGCCAACACGCTTTATGAGGGCCAGTATCTGCTTGGCACCGCGATCGCCCGGCCCTTGATCGCCCAGCAGCAGATCGAGATCGCCGCCGAAGTGGGGGCCGATGCGGTAGCGCACGGTGCCACCGGCAAGGGCAACGACCAGGTGCGCTTCGAGCTGTCCTACTATGCCCTGAACCCGGACGTGAAGGTGATCGCGCCATGGCGCGAATGGGACCTGACGAGCCGAACCAAGCTGCTCGAGTTCGCGGAAGCCAACCAGATTCCGATCAGCAAGGACAAGCGCGGCGAGGCGCCATTCAGCGTCGATGCCAACCTCCTGCACTCGTCCTCGGAGGGAAAGATACTGGAAGACCCGGCCGTCGAGCCGGACGAAAGCGTCTACCAGCGCACGATCCGCCCGGAAGACGCGCCCGACCAGGCAACTGTGATCGCGATCGACTTCGAGCGCGGCGATCCGGTGGCGATCGACGGCGCGCGGCTTTCGCCTGCCGGGCTGCTGACGCGGCTCAACGAACTTGGGCGCGCCAACGGGATCGGCCGCCTCGACCTGGTGGAAAACCGCTTCGTCGGCATGAAGTCGCGCGGGGTATACGAGACGCCGGGCGGGACCATCCTGCTCGCCGCGCACCGCGGCATCGAGAGCATCACGCTCGATCGCGAGGCGGCGCACCTTAAGGATAGTCTGATGCCGCGCTACGCGGAGGTGATCTACAACGGCTTCTGGTTCAGCCCGGAGCGCCGGATGCTCCAGGCGCTGATCGACGAAAGCCAGCGCTCCGTATCGGGCCGAGTACGGCTCAAGCTCTACAAGGGCAACGCGACGGTGATCGGGCGCGAAAGCCCCAACAGCCTGTATTCAATGGACGTGGTGACGTTCGAGGAGGATGCGGGCGCCTACGACCAGGTGGACGCCCAGGGCTTCATCCGACTGAACGCGCTCCGCCTCCGCCTCGGCGCCCGCGCCGGCCGGCGCGGCGGCGCCTTGTGAACCCGGTCTCCGGTGCCCGCTAACCCGACTGCTTGAAACTTGGCAGGACGTGCGAGGCGTAGAACTCGATCACCCGCCTCTGGTCTGCTTGGCCCGAGTGGACATTGACCACGCTCACGCCGCTGTCGAACAGCTCTCGGGCCGCCTTGATATGCACTGCGGGATCGGTGCCGACGGGCCAGCCTTTCATCACTTCGTCGAGCGGCGTTTCGGCCTCCGCCTTTTTCTGGATCTCCGTCGGGTCGCGGACGTCGTACAAGCCCTTCCAGGATTTCGGCCCGAACCGCCATAGCTCGGCCGCCTTGTCGGCCTCCGCCTTGTCGCCGACCACTACGTAGTGCTCGATGATCACCGGCATCGTGGAGGGGTCCTTGCCCGCGTCCCGTGCCCCGGCCTCCCACTCCGACTTGTACATCTTCCAGCTTTTCGGGTCGCTGATGAGCCCGTCGCCGTGCTGCCCGGCGAGGCGCATCGACTTCTTGCCATTGGCTGCGGTGATAAGCGGGATGGGCTTCGATGGCGCGTCGTACAGCTTGGCATTCACGTTGTAGTACTTGCCCTTATGCGACACGGCCTCCCCGGCCCACAGCGCCCGGATGACCGTGATGGCCTCCACCAACCGGTCCCAGCGCTCCTGCCATTTTGGCCACACCCCGGTCGCGGCCTCTTCGTTGAGCGCCTCGCCCGAGCCGACGCCCAGGAACACGCGCCCGGGATACAAATTGTTGAGGGTCGCGAACGCTTCGGCGACCACCGCCGGATTGTAGCGCAAGGTCGGGCAGGTCACGGCCGTGCCCATCCAGGCGTGCGGCGCCTGCGCACCCAATGCGCCCATCGTAACCCAGGCCTGCCCGACGTGGGCTTGATTAGCCTGCCAGGGCTGGAAGTGGTCACTCGTCGCTAGCAGCTCGAATCCGGAGTGGGAGGCCAGCGCCCCGAGCTGCACCAGCTCGGGCACGGGGAACTGCTCATGCGCCAGGGTGAACCCCATCATGCCCTTGCGCAGCGGCCCGACGCCGTGGCTCGCCGATCCCATGGCGATCCGCTCCGGGCGTTTTGGCGGGGTTTGCGCGGCGGCCGCACCTGCGAGGCCCGTCCCGGCCATGGCGGCCCACTTGACCAGGCTGCGGCGATTGGCACCCGTGGGCGTGATGCGTTCAGCGGCGCTTCTGGGCGACATGTGGCCTCCGTTGGTGCGCGAGTGGGACGCCAACGAGGCGGCCGGAGCGAGGTTTCCTCAAGAAAATGGGCGCGATGACGAGCCGCGTCGGTCCCGCGACAAACCGGCCCGTCGGAGGGCGCCGTTAACCATTTGTTGAAGATCTCGGCCTAGGAGCGAGTTCGCGAGTGCTTGGGCACTCGATCGCTCCGCCGCTGAGGACAAAAAGAACCTTGGAGCACTCGCTCGACTTCGTCCGGGATCTCGCCGGTCCGGGGCCTCTGACCGCCGACGCCGAGGTAACCGAGCCGGCCGCTCCGGCTCGCAGTGCTTCCTCCCCGTCCGCTCCCGTCAAGCCGGAACCGCAGCCCAAGCCCGCCTATCCGCCGGCCGCAGCAAAGCCGACACAGCACGGGCCGGAAGGCGTCCGCTTCGACTTCAACCTTGGCTGCCGGGTTTCGGTGCCCCCTGGCCAATGGCGGATCAAACTGCGCGACCTCGATACCGGCAACATCCTGTACGAGACCGAGGTCAAGGAAGCGCTGGTCAGCAGTCGCAAACGGTACTATCTGCGCTGCGGCATCGAGGTGTTCGCCGGCGGCAAGCTGGTGTTCGAGCATCGCTATTCCGCCGAGAACCGCGATGTATTGATCCAGTTTCCGGTCGGCACCTTGGGTGACGTGCTCGCCTGGTTCCCGTTCGCCGCCCGCTTCGCCGACGTGCATCGTTGTCGGCTCACCTGTGCGATGTCCGGGCTCATCATCCCACTGCTGCGGGACGCTTACCCGCAGATCCGTTTCGTCACCCACGAGGAGGTGCGGCCGGAGCTCTACTACGCCACCTACTACATGGGCCTTTTCTTCGACGACGCCGACAACACCTGGCAGCCGTGTGACTTCCGCCATGTCGGGCTGCATCGCACGGCGGCCTACATTCTGGGCGTCGACCCCGCCGAACAATCGCCGCTTCTTGCGTTGCCGGACGAGAGCCGGCCGATAGTCGAGCCCTACGTGTGCATCGCCGCACAGAGTTCGAGCCAGGCCAAGTACTGGAACAATCCGCATGGCTGGCGCGAGGTGGTCGCGCATCTTGAAGCAGGCCGGCTATCGTGTCATCTGCATCGACCAAAAGCCAGTGCATGGCGGTGGTCTCATTTGGAACCACATCCCGCACGGGGCGGAAGACGAGACTGGAGACCGACCGCTCGTAGAGCGTGCGCGCTGGCTGCGGCACGCCGCAGCTTTTATCGGGCTGTCGAGCGGGTTGTCATGGCTTGCCTGGGCCGCAGGTACGCCGACAGTGCTCATCAGCGGCTTCACTCATCCGACCAATGAGTTCGCCACTCCGTTCCGAATAATCAACTATCACACCTGCAACTCGTGCTGGAACGACCCGCGCCTTCGTTTCGATCACAAGGATTTCCTGTGGTGCCCGCGCCACGCCGGAACGCCGCGGCAGTTCGAATGCACGCGCTTGATTACGGCCGATCAAGTGAAAGGCGCAATCGCCCGCATCCCCGGCCTGCTGCCTTCCGAGCACACCAATCCACACCCCGAAGCTTCGAGCGCGCGCCCGTAGCTTCTTCTTAACCTTTTGAACGCAACCGTAATCCGCCGCGCCGCGCCCTTCGCGCCGGCACTTTAGCGATCGAAGAGGCCCCGATGCCCCCCACCTACGTCACCTCCATCGGCTCCGGCACCACCACGGTCAGCTCCGGCACGATCGCATCCGGCGTCACGGTCCAGGACAACACCGAGCAGCTCCAGATCGGGCGAGGCGGCTCCGCCACCAGCACCACCGTCAGCTCGGGTGGTTTGTTCACCGTCTATGCGCACGGGACGGCGGACACCACCACCGTCGTCGGCGGCGGCGAAGAGGATGTGTTCGGGGGCATCGATACCGGCGCGTCGGTATTCGACAGCTCGGGCTCGGGTCTGAGCGCGGTCCAATCGGTCGGCTACTCCGGATCTGCTGTTGCCGCGCAGGTCAGCGCTGGCGGAATTCCAGATCGTCTCCGACACCGGCATCACCACGTCAACGGTGGTGTCGAGCGGGGGCGAGCAGGACGCGGACGCTCGGGCGGCACGGCGAACAACACAACCGTGAGTGCCGGCGGCGTGCAGAACGGATCTCGGGCGGCACGGCGAACGACACGACCGTTAGCGCCGGTGGCGGCAAAGTCCTGCGAGGGCAAGGCGAACTCGAGGTAACCTTCTCGGGCGGATCGAAAGTGTCATCTTGGGCAGGCAATAATGCGATCGGCAGCGGCGGCATCGGAACGCATCGGTCAGGCACCGATTATAGCGCCGACGTCCTCAGCGGCGGGCACCAGAATGTCCGCTGCGGCGGGTGGTCGCCGCCACGATGGGCCGGCGGCACGCAGGACGTGTTCGCCGGTGGCGGGACCCTGCGGAACGGTGTCGGCGTCGAGAACCTGTCGGGCGGTTACGCTTTCAGCGGCACGATCGCGAGCGGCGGCGTCGAAAACATCTCCAGCGGCGGCTCGGCCACCGACACCACCGTGCAGGTCGGCGGATCGCAAACCATCTTCGGCAGCGGCAGCGCCATCGGTGCGATGGTGGCGGCATCGCAAACCGTCACGGCGGTCGATGTCGCGGGGCCACCGCCGTCAATGTCAGCGGTGTTGGACTGTGTCGTCCGGCGGCGTTGCGAGCGGGACGGCGGTCAACGGCGGCACCTCGACGTCCTGTCCGGCGGCACGCTGAGCAACACAGTCGTCAACGCCGGCACCGAGAACGTCTCCTCCGGCGCGATCGTTAGCAACACTACCGTATCGGGCGGCGCGGAGGTGCTACTGTCTGGCGCGACCGTCGCCGGCACGACGCTGCTGCACACCGGCTCGCAGGTCGTCGGCTCGGGCGCGACCGCGTCCGCCACCACGGTGTCGAGCGGTGGTACCCAGCTAGTCTCCGGCGTCGCGGACGCCACCACCGTGCTCAGCAGCGGCGTCCAGACCGTCGTATCCGGTGGTCTGACCGACGGCACAGTGATCAGCTCCGGCGGCGTCGAACTTGTCTACGTTGGCGGCACGGCCAGCGGGACGACGCTTAGCAACGGCGATGACTATGTTTACGCCGGCGGCACGGCGAGCGGCACGCAGGTGGGTTTCCAGGGCGGAGAGTTCGTGGTGGGCGGCACCACGGTCTCGGCGAACCTGTCCTCAGGCGGCGCGGAAATCGTCTCGTCGGGCGGCACGGCAAACGCGACGACCGTCAACTCCGGCGCCACACTAATCGTGGTGAGCGGCACCGCTAGCGGCGCGGCCCTTGCCAGCGGCGCCGCCGACTACGTGTCTTCGGGCGGCACCGCGAGCGGCACGGTGATTTCCGGGGGCGCCTTCGAGTACGTCGAGGGCACCACGGTTGCGGCAAATGTCCTCAGCGGCGGCCAGGAGATTGTCTCTTCCGGCGGACAGGCGAACGCCGCCGTCGTCGCGAGCGGCGGCACCGTGAATGCGACCAGCGGAGGCGTGATCAGCGGCGGCTCCTTCGGCGCGGGCGCCAACGCCATCATCAGCTCGGGTGGGGCGGCGAGCGGCCTCAACCTCAGCAGTGGCGGCACCGAGACGGTGTTGTCGGGCGGCATCGCCACGGGTGCCGCGATCGGCTCCGGCGGGCAGGAAACTATCTCTTCGGGCGGCAGCGCCGTCTCGGCATCGGTCGGCAGTGGCGGCACCGAAACCGTGCTGTCCGGCGGCACCGCGAGCGCCACCAGCGTCGGCTCGGGCGGTGCCATGCTCGTCTCGTCGGGCGGCATCGCCGTCGGCGCGAACGTCGCCGGCTCGGCGACGGTGTTCGGCAGCGGATCGGCCACCTCCACCACCGTCGCCTCGGGGGCACGTTCTCGCTCGTGTCGGGCGCCATCGTCAGCGGGACGACGGTCAGCGGCGGCAGCGAACTCGTCAACGCCGGCGCGGTCGCGCACGGCACCTTGGTCGACGCCGGCACCGAGTACGTTTCCTCTGGCGGCGTTGCCAGCGGCACCATCGTAAGCGGCGGCACGCAGGCGGTGCTGTCGGGCGGCATCGCATCGGCCGCCGTCGTCGCGGGCGGCACGGAGGCGGTCTCCTCCGGCGGCATTGCCTCCGGAACCACCGTGAGCGCCGGCGCCCTCGTGGTTTCGGCTGGCGGCCTCGCAACCGACGTCGCCCAGGCGGGCGGCTTAATCGTTAACTCCGGCGTCATCAGCGCTTCCACCGCGAGCGGCACGGCGCTCAGCGGCTCGGTCGGGTCGGCAACCGTCATCAACGTTGGCAACATCACGGGGGGTGTCGGAGTAGCGCTCGATGCCGGCGGTGTCGTCCTCGATGCGGGTACCATCACCGGCACGAGCGGCACGGCGATCAGCTTCGGCGGCACCAACTCCAACACCCTCGCGATTACCACCGACGGCATCATAAGCGGCACCGTGTCGGCGACCAGCAGTGCCAGCAACACGCTCGAACTGATGAGCGGGACGGCGGCGTCCGGCGTCCTGAGCGGCTTCGGCACCAACTACGTCGGCTTCCAAAGCTTACAGGTGGACGCCGGCGGCACCTGGGAACTCCCCGGCACGGCAACCCTCGGCAGCGGCGTCGCGGTCCGCAACGAGGGCACGATCCTCGTCGGGTCGGGCGATCATCTCGCCATCGACGGTGCGCTCGGCCCGGTCCTAAACGGCGGCATGGTCGCCGTGAAAACGGGTGGCACACTGGCACTCGACGGCGTCGTCTCCGCGGGCGAGGATGTGTTGCTTGCGGGCTCCGGCGTCACGGTTTCCCTTACTGACCCGGCCGGCTTCGGCGGCACGATTGGTAGCCTGGCACGCGGCGACACGATCGACCTCAGCACGCTCGCTTTGTCGGCCACCTCCGCCTCCATCGTCGGCGGCACGATTGTCGTGAGCAGCGGCGGATCGACCGACACGCTCAATCTCAACGCCGCCCCGGCCGCGCACACCACGCTGGCGCTCACCGCCGACGGGCAGGGCGGGACGGACGTGCGTTTGGTGCCGATGGTGACGGAAGCGCTGACCAGCGACACGGGTGCGTCGAACAGCGATGGCATCACCTCCAATCCCTCGCTGACGGGCACCGCGGATGCGAACAGCACCGTGGTGCTGACCGAGGGTGCGACGGTGCTCGGCTCGGCGACCGCCGACAATTCCGGCGGGTGGACGTTCGCCCCGACGGGCCTCGTCGACGGCGGCCATACCGTCACGGCGACGGAAACCGACGCGGGCGGCAATGTCGGCTCCGCGGTCCTGAGCTTCACGCTGCAAGCCACGCCCCCGGCGGCTCCGACGGCGCTCTCGCTCGACTCGAGCACCGATACGGGCGTCGCGGGCGACGACATCACCAACGTCGCCTCGCCGGTGATCGACGGCCACGGCGGGGCCGATGGCGATATCATCAGCCTCTACGACGGCAATGTGCTTATCGGCAGCGGGACGGTCAGCAGCGGAGCATGGTCCGTCAGCCCGACCACTCCGTTGTCCGTCGGCAGCAATGTGCTGTCCGCCACCGAGACCGACGTCGCCGGCAATGTGTCGGTGCCCTCGGGCGGGCTCACCGTTACTCTTGACACCACGATCCCGCCCGCACCGACGGGTCTCGCGCTGACCTCGGCAAGCGACACCGGCGTGCCACACGACGACCTCACCAATACCAACACCCCGGTCGTCACCGGTAGCGGGGCGGTCAACGGCGATACCATCACGCTCTATGACGGCGGTACGTCCGTCGGCAGCGAAGTCGTCAGCGGCGGCCAGTGGTCTGTGACCGCGAGCGCGCTGAGCGACGGCGGCCACGCGCTAACCGCCAAGGAGACCGAGGTCGCGGGCAACGTGTCGCTCGCCTCGACCGCGCTGAATGTCACGATCGACACCGTTCCGCCGGCGCCGCCAACCAGCGTCAGCCTCGATCCGGCGAGCGATAGCGGCGTAGCGGGCGACGGCATCACCGACGACACCGTGCCGACCATCGACGGCCACGGCAGCGCCAATGGGGACGGCATCGCGCTCTACGACGGCGCCAACCTGCTCGGCGCCGCCACGGTCACCGGCGGCGCGTGGTCAGTCGCTTTGACCAACCCGCTGAACGACGGCCCGCACAACCTCACGGCGCGAGAGAGCGACCCGGCCGGGAACGTTTCGCCCGCCTCCACGCCCTTTGTCCTAACAATCGAGACAAACCCGCCGCCTACTCCGGGTACCCCCGGCCTTGCGCTCGCGAGCGACAGCGGCGTGCCCGGGGATGGCATCACCAACCACACGCTTCCGGTGATCACGGGGAGCAGCACGGGCAGCAACGGCGACACGGTTGCCGTCTACAACGGTAGCACCTTGCTCGGCAGCGGCACCGTGCAGAGTGGCGCCTGGACCGTATCCGCTGGCAGCCCGCTTGCCGAGGGCGTGCACCATCTGACCGCCAAAGAGACCAATGCCGCGGGCGTGGCGTCATCCCAGTCGCCGGCCTTCACCCTCACGATTGACACGACGGCACCGGCCGCACCCACCGGGCTCACCTTGGCGGCCTCGAGCGACACCGGCACCCAAGGCGATCTGATCACCAGCATCACGACGCCGGTGATCAGCGGGATCGGGACCTCCGGGGACACCGTTGCCCTCTACGACGGGAACCAGCTGGTCGGCGCTGCGACTATTGCCGGCGGCGCGTGGTCGATCACGACCAGCACCTTGTCGTCCGGCGGTCACGTTCTTCACGCCACGGAAACGGATGTGGCCGGCAACGTGTCCACCCCGTCCGGGACGTTGGGTGTCACCATCGACATCGTGCCGCCGCCTTCGACCCCGGCGCTTGCCGCCGGCAGCGACAGCGGCGCGCTGGGCGACGGCATCACCAACCACGCCGCACCGGTGCTCACCGGCACGGGCAGCAGCGGCGACACGGTGACGCTGTATGACGGCGGCACGGCGATCGGCTCCGCCACGGTCAGCAGCGGCGCGTGGTCGATCACCGCGCCCACGCTCATCGACGGCGGCCACGCGCTCACCGCGACCGAGACGGACGTGGCGGGCAACACCTCCACGCCCACCAGCGCGTTCAGCCTGACGATCGACACCCTCGCGCCATCGGCCCCGTCGATCCCGGCGCTTGCCGCCGGCAGCGACAGCGGCGCGCCGGGCGACGGCATCACCAACCACGCCGCACCGGTGCTCACCGGCACTGGGGTCAGCGGCGACACGGTCACGCTGTATGACGGCGCCACGCGATCGGCTCCGCCACGGTCAGCGGCGGCGCCTGGTCGATCACCGCGCCCACGCTCATCGACGGCGGCCACACGCTCACCGCGACCGAGACGGACGTGGCGGGCAACGCCTCCACACCCTCCAGCGCGTTCAGCCTGACGATCGACACGGTGGCGCCGAGCGCTCCGTCGATCCCGGCGCTTGCCGCCGGCAGCGACAGCGGCGCGCTGGGCGACGGCATCACCAACCACGCCACACCGGTGCTCACCGGCACTGGGCGTCAACGGCGACACGGTGACGCTGTATGACGGCGGCACGGCGATCGGCTCCGCCACGGTCAGCAGCGGCGCGTGGTCGATCACCGCGCCCACGCTCAGCGACGGCGGCCACGCGCTCACCGCGACCGAGACGGACGTGGCGGGCAACACCTCCACACCCACCAGCGCGTTCAACCTGACGATCGACACCGTGGCGCCGAGCGGCCCCGTCGATCCCGGCGCTTGCCGCCGGCGAGCGACAGCGGCGCGCCGGGTGACGACATCACCAACGTCGCCCCGCCGGTGATCGATGGCCAAGGCGGGGCCGACGGCGACGTCATCGCGCTCTACGACGGCAACGCCATCATCGGCAGCGGGACGGTGAGCAGCGGCGCCTGGTCGGTCAGCGCGACCACCCCCCTGTCGGTCGGCAGCAACGTGCTTTCGGCGACCGAAACCGACATCGCGGGCAACGTCTCGGTGCCCTCGGGCGGGCTCACCGTAACCCTCGACACCACGATCCCGCCCGCGCCCACGGGTGTCGCGCTGACGTCGGCGAGCGACACCGGCGCGCCCAACGACGACCTCACGAAGCTCAACACCCCGGTCGTCACCGGCAGTGGCGCGGTCGACGGCGACACCATCACGCTCTACGACGGCGGCACCTCCGTCGGCAGCGGGGTGGTGAGCGGCGGCCAGTGGTCCATCACCACGAGCGTGCTGAGCGACGGCGGCCATGCGCTGACGGCGCAGGAGACCGAGGTCGCGGGCAACGTGTCCCCCGCCTCGACCGCCCTCAACATCACGATCGACACCGTGCCGCCGGCGCAGCCGACGAGCGTCACCCTCGATCCGGCGAGCGACAGCGGCGTGCCGGGTGACGACATCACCAACGTCGCATCGCCGGTGATCGATGGCCAAGGCGGCGCCGACGGCGACGTCATCGCGCTCTACGACGGCAACGCCATCATCGGCAGCGGGACGGTGAGCAGCGGCGCCTGGTCGGTCAGCGCGACCACCCCCCTGTCGGTCGGCAGCAACGTGCTTTCGGCGACCGAAACCGACATCGCGGGCAACGTCTCGGTGCCCTCGGGCGGGCTCACCGTAACCCTCGACACCACGATCCCGCCCGCGCCCACGGGTGTCGCACTGACGTCGGCGAGCGACACCGGCGCGCCCAACGACGACCTCACGAAGCTCAACACCCCGGTCGTCACCGGCAGTGGCGCGGTCGACGGCGACACCATCACGCTCTACGACGGCGGCACCTCCGTCGGCAGCGGGGTGGTGAGCGGCGGCCAGTGGTCCATCACCACGAGCGTGCTGAGCGACGGCGGCCATGCGCTGACGGCGCAGGAGACCGAGGTCGCGGGCAACGTGTCCCCCGCCTCGACCGCCCTCAACATCACGATCGACACCTGCCGCCGGCGCAGCCGACGAGCCTCGCCCTCGATCCGGCGAGCGACAGCGGCGTGCCGGGCGACGACATCACCAACGTCACCCAGCCGGTGATCGATGGCCAAGGCGGCGCCGACGGCGACGTCATCGCGCTCTACGACGGCAACGCCATCATCGGCAGCGGGACGGTGAGCAGCGGCGCCTGGTCGGTCAGCGCGACCACCCCCCTGTCGGTCGGCAGCAACGTGCTTTCGGCGACCGAAACCGACATCGCGGGCAACGTCTCGGTGCCCTCGGGCGGGCTCACCGTAACCCTCGACACCACGATCCCGCCCGCGCCCACGGGTGTCGCACTGACGTCGGCGAGCGACACCGGCGCGCCCAACGACGACCTCACGAAGCTCAACACCCCGGTCGTCACCGGCAGTGGCGCGGTCGACGGCGACACCATCACGCTCTACGACGGCGGCACCTCCGTCGGCAGCGGGGTGGTGAGCGGCGGCCAGTGGTCCATCACCACGAGCGTGCTGAGCGACGGCGGCCATGCGCTGACGGCGCAGGAGACCGAGGTCGCGGGCAACGTGTCCCCCGCCTCGACCGCCCTCAACATCACGATCGATACTGCCATTCCGCTCGCCCCGTCGATCCCGGCGCTCACCGCCGGGAGCGACAGCGGCGCGCTGGGCGACGGCATCACCAACCACGCCGCACCGGTGCTCACCGGCACGGGCAGCAGCGGCGACACGGTGACGCTGTATGACGGCGGCACGGCGATCGGCTCCGCCACGGTCAGCAGCGGCGCCTGGTCGATCACCGCGCCCACGCTCACCGACGGCGGCCACGCGCTCACCGCGACCGAGACGGACGTGGCGGGCAACACCTCCACGCCCACCAGCGCGTTCAGCCTGACGATCGACACCCTCGCGCCATCGGCCCCGTCGATCCCGGCGCTTGCCGCCGGGAGCGACAGCGGCGCACTGGGCGACGGCATCACCAACCACGCCGCACCGGTGCTCACCGGCACGGGCAGCAGCGGCGACACGGTGACGCTGTATGACGGCGCCATAGCGATCGGCTCCGCCACGGTCAGCAGCGGCGCGTGGTCGATCACCGCGCCCACGCTCATCGACGGCGGCCACGCGCTCACCGCGACCGAGACGGACGTGGCGGGCAACACCTCCACACCCACCAGCGCGTTCAGCCTGACCATCGACACCCTCGCGCCATCGGCCCCGTCCATCCCGGCGCTCGCCGCCGGGAGCGACAGCGGCGCGCTGGGCGACGGCATCACCAACCACGCCGCACCGGTGCTCACCGGCACTGGGGTCAGCGGCGACACGGTGACGCTGCATGACGGCGCCACGGCGATCGGCTCCGCCACGGTCAGCAGCGGCGCGTGGTCGATCACCGCGCCCACGCTCATCGACGGCGGCCACGCGCTCACCGCGACCGAGACGGACGTGGCGGGCAACACCTCCACACCCACCAGCGCGTTCAGCCTGACGATCGACACCGCCGCCCCTGCAGCGCCGACGCTCGCCACGGCCGGCAGCAACTCCGACCCGGCGGAGCCGGCGCTCACGGGCACAACGGAGCTCGGCAGCACCGTCACCCTCTACGACGGCAGCGCCTCGATCGGGACGGCGACCGTCGGCGACGGCGGCGCGTGGACGTTCAGCTTCTCAAGCCCGCTCGGAGTGGGCGGACACAACATCACGGCGAGGGCGACGGACGCGGCCGGCAACACATCGAATGCTTCGGCGACCCTCGCGGTCACGGTCAATAACGACAGCAGCTACACCACCACCCAAACCGACCAGGCCGGGAACACGGTCACGCAAACCTACGACCCGACCGGGCAGGCAACGAACGTCAGCACCTACGATTCGGGCAACAAGCTGCTCCGATCGGTCACGAATACGTCGGCGACGCTGTCAAATCTACGACAGCCAGGGCAACCTTATCGGCACGATCACTCAGCCGAGCACCTCACCGTTCAGCCAGCCGGTGTTCGACACCTCCGGGGGGCAGCAGTCGGCAAGTGCTTCGAGCGGCCCCGTCGGCAGCCACATCGACCTCCTGACGGAAGACAACACCGTCACCGCACAAGGCAACGATACCGTCTCCGCTGGTGCGGGCAACGACACGGTGTACGCAGTGGGTCCGCAGGTGCAGGTGGTGGGTGGATCGGGCAATCTGATGCTGATCGGCGGCACCGGAGCCATGAGCGTTTCCGGCGGCAGCGGCGCCTCGACGGTGTTCGGCGGCGCCGGAGGGGGATCCATCCAAGGCGGCACCGGGGGGCACAACGTGCTGGTTGCCGGCGACGGCAACACGACGCTGGTCGGCGGTGGTGCCGGCGACCTGCTGGTGGCCGGCTCCGGCAACAACACGATGGTCATGCAGCCGGGAAGCGTCGCATTCGGCGGCCTCGGGCAGTCCACCATATTTGGTGCGGCGGACGGCACGCTGGTGGGCGGCAGCAACCAAGACGTCATGGTGGCCGGTCCGGGACCGGAGGCGCTGTGGGCGGGCACGGGAACGAGCGAGCTGTTTGGCGGCGCCGGCGACGATACGCTGGTGGGTGGCAGCTCGGGGCAAGCCACGCTGGTCGGCGGGAGCGGCAACAATCTCATCGTCGGCCTCGGTGGGCGCGCCGTCGCCCAGGGCGGCTCCGGCAATGACCAGTTCTTCGCCGGAACCGGCGACATGGTCGCAACCGAAGGTCCCGGTGCGGACAACTTCGTGTTCGGGCAAGGCAACGCCACCGTCAATGGCGGCGCCGGGCACGATCTCTACACGGTGCTGCACGGTCAGGGCGGCGGCGCCGACGTGATCGGCGGCTTCAAAGTGGGCGTCGATCAGCTGCAGCTGTTCGGCTACGGCAGCGATGTGCCGCAAGTGCAAAGCAGCGGCGGCAACACGACGGTCGCCCTGTCCGACGGCACCCACATCACCTTCGTCGGAATCGCGCAGCTGGCCTCGAATTCCATCGTGAGCGCCTGACCGAACGGGCGGCGTTCGACCCGGGCCGCCGTCGTTCTCCAACTTCGGCGCCGGCCGGCAGCGAGCGAAGCTGCCGGCCGGCTGACGTGGGCACCGTCGTGAGCCGTCGGGCTCTTGTCGGCGACGCGCCGAGAGCTCAGTCTTGCGGCCGGAGAATCGCGGGCAAGCCAGTGCAGGATCCCGCTCCGAGGCAAACGAAGCCGGGCACGTCCGCATTTGTCACAAACGATACCGGCGTCTCGTACCCCCTTTCTCACGCTGCCGGGTTTTTTCCCGGGAGCCCTGCCTTTTGCGGTCCGGTCGGCGATTGCCCTGCTTCTGGCCTACCTGATCGCGTTCGCCGCGCAGGTTGATTCGGCCTCCACTGCCGGGGTTTGCGTCGCCATCGTAGCGCAGCCCTCCGCGGGCATGTCGAACTCCAAGGCGATCTATCGCGTGATCGGCACCCTCATCGGCGGCTGCGTTGCCATGGCGCTGCTGGCGATGTTCCCACAGGATCGCACGATGCTGCTGGCCGGGTTCTCGCTCTGGCTGGGCGTGTGCACGTTCGTCGCGACGCTGTTGCGGGATTTCCGCTCCTACGGCGCCGCCCTCAGCGGCTACACCGTCGGAATCATTTCGATTGCGATCATCGACACGCCCCAGACGGCACTCATCACCACGCTCGACCGGGTCGCAGCCATTCTCATAGGCGTGGTGTCGGTGCTGGTGGTCAACAACGTCTTCGCCGGCACCGCCGCGTTCGACGAACTCGTCGCGGAGCTTCGGGACCGAACCCAGGCCATGGTCGCCATGGTGGTGGACGCACTCGAAGGGCGGCCGCTGCGCGACGACCTGGCCCTCGTCCAGATTGCTGCCGGAGCGGCGGCCCTGCAAACCCAGGTAGTCTATGCCGCGCTGGAGTTGCCGGACGGTCGGAATCGCGCCAACGGCGCCCGTCACACGATCGCCGCGTTGCTGGCCATGGTCTCGGCCAGCCGGGCCGTCGCTGCCATATTGGGGCGCAACACGCCGCCCGCGGTTCGCGACTACCTCCAAGCCGTGGCTGCCGCGCTGCGCGCGCCCTCCGGCCAGCCGCCGCCGGAGGCGCCTCGGCCGACGCGACCGTTCGACGCCTTGCTGCTGGAACGGGCTGACGAGCTTCTCGATGCCCATCGCGAGGCGGTTGCAGGCCTGCACACGCTCGTAGAGGGCACCGATCCCATGCCCCGAATCAGGCTGCAACCCGATTACGATATTCCAGGGGCTTTGCTGGGAGCCGTACGCGCAATCGTTTCGGCGGGAATTCTGCTCAATCGTCTGCGTGCTCGCCGGTTGGAGCGGGGCGACCCTGCTGCCGGTTCAGGCCGCCGCGGTGATCGCGCTTCTGGGCGCCCAGCCCAATCCCTCGAAGGCCAGCTTGCTGTTCGGAGCGCCTTTAGTGCCAGTGGCAATCGTGGTGGGCGCTGGCCAACTACCTCGTGATGCCATTGGCCGAAGGCTTCGTCCCGTTCTCGCTGGTGGTCGCGCCAATGGCGATCGCCGCGGTTCTGGCAGTGCGCCAACCGCAACTCGCTCCCTATGCAGGAGCCGCGTTCCTGTATGTCGCGCTGCTGCTGGCCCCGGCCAACCCGGAGACCTTCAACCTGCTGACCTACTGCAACACGGTTCTGCAGCTGGCCTTGAGCGTGTTGTTCACTACGCTCTCCTTCAACCTGATTTTCCGAGTATCCCCATCTCGGCGGTTGTACCGGGTCGCTCGCCGCGTCGGCGCCGACCTCCGCCGGACCATGCAAGAGCCCGGACGCCTACTCCAACGAACGCAAGCGCAATCGCTGCTCTATGATCGCATGTCGATCGTCATGCTCTGGCTGAGCTCTCCGGCGCCCGGACGACGGCGGCTTTTCGGCCATATCTACGGAATGGGTGAACTGGACCTCGCGATCCGTCGTGCCCACACCGGACTGGCCGCAATCGCCTCCGATCCCCTGCTCGGCACCGCCGTAGCTGAGGCAAGCCGCAGCCTGTCGACGGGGCATGCGCCCGCGATTTTGCAGTCAGCGCAGACACTTCTCGCTTACCAAGCGGTGCAACCTGAGTTCCAAGGTTTGCGTCAAGCTGTCTCTGGCATGGCCGGTGCCGCCCGGTTGATCGGACGGGACGACGCACCGCTGCGGTTCTACCGAAAGCTCACGACCTGACATGTGGCGAGAAACCAACCTGTTTGGGATCTTCCTTCCGCCGTTGCTCGTCTATATGGCGGCCGCCCTGGTGGTCTATGTTCCGATCAGGCTGGCGCTGAGCCGGCTGCAGCTGTTCCGCTGGATGTGGAACCCTCCGTTGGCCGAAACGGCGATCTACGTCTGCATCGTGGGCATACTCGCTGGTTGGCTGTAGGAATTTCGGCATCCTAACGCCGAAACCGACCCGAAGGAGGAACCTGTTCGCCGATGCTCGCCGCTGCCCGCCGCCGGGTACGGGTCGCTGTAACCCTTCTTCTGGTGGCCTGCGCCGCGATTGCCTGCGTGGTGATCTGGAACCATTACTTGACCGCGCCCTGGACCAGGGACGGCCAGGTTCTGGCCTACGTGGTTAGTCAGGCACCGGAGGTGTCAGGTCGCGTCGCCCACGTGTACATCGTGGACAACCAAGCGGTGAAACGGGGGCAGGTGCTCTACGAAATCGACCCGATAGACTATCAGATCGCTGTGGCGTCGGCCGAGGCTAATCTGCAAAGCAGGCGGGCGGACATGGACACCAAGAGACTGCAAGCAGAGCGCAGGCAGGAACTCACGACGCTGTCCACCTCCACGGAGGAGAAGCAGACATTTGAGTCCAGTTTCGACGTTGCCCGCTCGGCCTACACGGCCGCTATCACGCAGTTGAACCAGGCGCGCGTGAAATCTTGAGCGCACTAAGGTGCTGTCGCCGGTGAACGGCTACATCACCAATCTTCAATTGCAGGAAGGCGACTATGCGACGACGGGTATGCGGAATCTGTCCATCGTGGACACGGACAGTTTCTGGATTGCTGGCTATTTCGAGGAAACCAAGCTGGCCCGTATCCGGGTCGGTGACCCGGCACTGGCTGCGCTCATGGGATTTCGGGATCCGGTGCGCGGGCATGTGCAGAGCATCGCCCTGGGCATCAACACACCCAACACGAGCCCGGGTTCGCTCGGGTTGGCCTCGGTCGATCCCGTCTTCACGTGGGTGCGGCTCGCCCAGCGGATCCCGGTCCGCATACAGATCGAACTCGGTTCCCGACACGGTGCGCCTGGCGATCGGCATGACGGCGACGGTCACGGTCGGCAAGGGCATCAGCCCGAACTCGCCGCGCGGCTGGCTGTCTCGGCTGTTCACACAGACACCCCAATGAGCTCTCGGCCGGGTGCGCGACGTGCGAACGTGTCCTGCGGAGGCCGGCTCCCGCGTCATTATCATCACCGGAGCGTCGTCCGGCATCGGTCGCTGTGCGGCGAGCGTATTCGCGCGGCATGGTTGGCGGGTTGGCCTTATCGCCCGGGGCCGAGCCGGGCTGGAGGCGGCGGCCGCCGACGTACAGGGCCACGGCGCGCTGGCAGCCTGGGCACAGGCGGACGTAACGGAGCCGGACGCGCTGGAAGCGGCCGCCGCCCGCATCGAGGCGGCGCTCGGTGCCGTCGAAGTCTGGGTGAATTGCGCGGGCAACGGTACTTATGGGCGTTTCCTCGACACGCCGGCCGAGGAGTTCCGCCGCGTGACCGACGTGACCTACGGCGGCACCGTCAACGGCACGCGCGCCGCGCTGCGGCGCTTGCTGCCGCGCGATCGGGGCCGCGTCGTCAATGTGTGCTCGGCGGTCGCCTTTCACGGGATGCCCTTGTTGTCGTCGTATTCCGGGGCCAAGCACGCGGTGCGCGGCTTCGACCAGGCGGTGCGTGCCGAACTGCGGCAAGAGGGCAGCCGGGTTTCGATAACAACCCTGTTTCCGCCGGCGGTGAACACGCCGTTCTTCGACCATGCCCCGTCGCACATGGGGCGGCCCGGACGACCGATGCCGCCGATCTACGAGCCCGACGTCGTGGCGCAGGCGATCCATCTCGCGGCGGTCTACGGCGGTCGCGAGATGCCGGTCAGCTTCACGACGCTGCTGTTCTCGCTTGGCGTGCGCTTCGTCCCCGGCCTCGTGGACCGGGCCGTGCAGTGTCTCGGCTACGGCGGGCAGCTTACCGATGACGCGGCCGCTCTGGCGCGCTACGAGCCGACCCTGTTCGCGCCCTCCGACCGCGCCTCGGCGGCGCGGGGCGGGTTCAGCGGGGAGGCGCGGTCCCGGAGCGCGCACGTCCGGGCAATGTGGGCGCTTGCCCGGCTCAAGCGGCCGGGCGGGGAGGGGGCTCGGGCTTCGAGCTCCCGATCTGAAGCGCCCGCGCTGCCAGGGCCATGGTGGCGGCGTCGACCCTCCTGACCAGCGTCGGGTCGAGGGCGCGCGGGTTGGGCTGAACGGCTGCCCGCCGCTTGACATACGCGCCCGTGACACCGGCCCAGTCCGGCGCCAAGCACACGTGAAGCGGGGTGTCGGCGCCCCGCTCTTCCGACAGGAGAAACGGCGCCATCAACCGCCACGCCGCGCCGATCACGCCTGGTTCGCGCACCAGGCCGGTGGCGACCGTCCCCGGGTGCACCACGTTGGCCACGACGCCGCTGCCCCGGAGACGCTCCGCGCGCGCGAGTGTCGCCATCATCAGCGCGAGCTTGGACTGGCTGTAGGCGCGCACCATTCCCCAGCGTCGCGCAAGTTCGAGGTCGTCAGGCTCGATCGTCGCACGGTCGGAGCTTGAGGAGCCGACGTTGACGATGCGCGAGGGCGCGCCGGCGCGTAACGCACCCTCCAAGGCGTCCGTCAGCACGAAGGGCGCCAGGTGGTTGACCGCAATCACGCGCTCCAGGCCCTCGGCCGTGACCTGCCGGCGTGCCAGGAACACGCCTGCATTGTTGACCAGGAGCCCTAGCCGCGGATGCGCCGCTGCAATCTCCTCGCCCACGGTCCGTGACGCTCGCAAGGAAGCCAGGTCGGCCAGCCGCACTTCCGTGCTCGACGAGGGTGCGTGCTCCGCGATCCAGGACGCGGCCGCAGCGGCCCGCCCGGCGTCACGCCCCACCAGCACCACGTGGTGGCCTGCCCGCGCCAGGCCGAGGGCGATCCACCGCCCGATGCCACCCGTGGCACCCGTGATAACCGAGACCTGCCGAGGGGTTTCGAGCTTCATCGCGTAGTCGCGGCGTCAGCCCAGGGAGGCTTCGAGTAGGAAGAACCGATCCGCAACATGATTCGGGCCTATGCTCTTGAGCGGTTGGGCTTCGAATACGCCAGCGGCGAGCGGCTACGGAGTAAGTGAGGCCGGTGGCGCGAGTTGCGGCGCCGGGCCCGGGGCGATCGGGGTGGCCGGCGGCGTGTTCGGCGGCTGCGCCGGCTGCTTGAACCACACGGGAATCGTCGCCGGCAAATCCTTGCGCGCCGCCTCGACGTTGGCCGCCCGGTTCTGCTGGAACAGGCTGCGATACGTGGCATAGGGGTCGAGCGCGGTCTTGCGGATCGAGTCGGTGGCGTCCAGCACGCGCTCACGGGAGTCGACGGCTCCGACGCCATAGCGTGCCCAGCCGAGCGTAGCGCTGGCGCCGAACGTGACCCAGGTGAACGGGTCGAGCACGACGTTGACGCCGAAACCGACCGCGTCCCGGGGGTCGGACGGGCCCAGCACCGGGAGGAACAGGAACGGCCCGGTAGGGGTGCCCCAGACGGCGAGCGTCAGGCCGAAATCGGTGTCATGGTCCGGAAAGCCCCAGCCGGATGCAACGTCGAACACGCCGCCGACGCCGACCGTCGTGTTGATCAGGAGGCGCATCATCGTATTACCCGCCTTGCGCGGGTGGGCCTGCAACACGTCGTTGGCGAATTGCACCGGGTTGCCGAGATTGGCAAGCGTGTTGTGGACGTGCCGTCGCACGACGGACGGAACCGCGTGCCGGTAGCCGAGCGCCACCGGGCGAAGCGCGTAACGGTCTATCGCGTTGTTCACCGCATAGAACTTGCGGTTTGTCGGCTCCATCGGATCGTTGCGCTCCTTGTAGAACGCCAAGGCCTCCGGATCGCTCGCCGGCGGTTTCGGGGCGCAAGCGGCCGTCAGCAGGATCGCCGCCCCGAGGCTCTTGGAGATCAGCATGGAAAGTTGCACGGAAGACCTCCGCTTGAGTGCCGGCGCTGAGCGCCCGTAGGCGGGACGCACGCAAGCCCTGCTATCCGCTATTCGCAACCGGCGCCAGGGCGCGGCGAGCGCGGGCCGATCGTCACCGCCGACCGGCCGCGTCCCGTATCGCGCGCCAGATGCGGAACGGCGTCGCTGGCCCGTCAAAATCGCGGACACCGAGTGGCGCCAGCGCATCCAGGATCGCATTCCCGACGGCCGGGAATAGCGCGACTGCGCCGAACTCGCCGCAACCCTTCACGCCGAGCGGATTGGTCGTGCAACGCGTCCCGTTGAAGGCGACCGTCAATGGCGGGAGGTCGTCGGCGCGCGGCAGGGCATAATCCATGAACGACCCCGTGATCGGCTGGGCGGAGTGAGGATCGTAGCGCGCTTGTTCCAGCAGAGCCTGCCCGGCACCCTGCGCGATCGCGCCGTGCACTTGTCCAGCGGCGATCATCGGGTTGACCAGGATGCCGTAGTCGTCCACCGCCGTGTGGCGAACGAGTTCCACTCGGCCGGTGTCCGGGTCGATCTCCACTTCCACGACGTGCGCCCCGTTCGGAAACGTCATCGCTTCCCGCGTCCAGGCGTGGAAGGTGTCGAGCGGCGTGCCTGCCTCGCGCCCCTGCGCGGCCGCCTCGAGCAGCCCGATCGCCAAATTGGTCCCCGCGACCACGAAAGCGGCCGTCCTCGAACAAGATGTCCGCCTCCGCGGCCTCGAGCGCGTCGGCCGCAATGCGCCTGCCCTTGGCGATGATCTCGTCCGAGGCGCGCCAGATCGCCGTGCCGCCCATGTAGGTCGCGCGCGAGCTGCCGTGGCCGCCGCCTGCCGGGATCAGGTCGGTATCACCCTGGCGCAGGCGGATCAGCGCGGTCGGGACGCCGAGGCGGTCGGTCAGGATCTGCGGGAACGTCGTCTCATGACCCTGGCCGATGGTCTGGGTACCGGTAATGATCGACACGGTGCCATCCGGCTCGAAGCGAATATCCACGTTCTCGTGCGGCGACGCGCCGGTCGCCTTGATGTGGTAGGCGAAGCCGAGCCCCCGCAAGCGCCCGCGCGCCTTGCTCTCGCTCCGCCGCGCTGCAAACCCGTCGAAATCCGCGAGTGCCAGCGCGGAGTCGAACGTTTCGGCAAAGCGGCCACTATCGACGACTTGCCGGAACGCATTGGTCATCGGCATGGCCTCAGGCCTGACCATGTTGCACCGGCGCAATTCGGCCCGGTCGAGCCCGCATTGCCGTGCGGCGGCGTCGATCAGCCGCTCCATCACGTTCACCGTCTCGGCGAACCCCGGCCCGCGCGTAACGCCGATCGGCGTCGTGTTGCTCAGCACGGCGCGCACCCGCAGCTCGATAGCCGGGACGGCATAGACCGTGCCAGGCAAATGCGCGTACTGGAAGGTTTGCACCCCGCCCGAGCTGCCCGCCATGTACGCGCCGAGATTGGCGACGCTCTCGACCCGCAGCGCCAGGAAGCGTCCGTCCGCGTCCAAGGCGAGAGCCGCTTCGGCTTGGTGGTCACGCGCCTGATGGTCGGCGAGAAACACCTCGCCGCGGGTCGCGATCCACTTGACCGGCCGGCCCACGCGGCGTGCGGCCCACGCCATGAGCGCGAATTCCGCGATAGGTAAAGTTCTTGGCGCCGAATCCGCCGCCGACATCGGGAGCGACGAAGCGCACTGCCTCGCGCGGCACGCCCAGCACGCGCGCGGTGTTGTCGCGGTTGGTGTGGATGCTCTGGCTGGAGACGTGAACGGTGTAGCGGCTGGCTTCCGGATCATAGGCGCCGATCACGCCGCGCGGTTCCATCGGATTGGCGACGACGCGATGGTTATCGAGGCGGAGGGTGACGATGTGCGTCGCTCGCGCGAAAGCGGCGGTCACCGCCGGCGCGTCGCCCGCGCGCCAGTCGAAGCAGACATTGCCGGGGACTTCGGTCGCGATCTGCGGCGCATCGGGCGCTTGCGCGGCCTCGGCGGTGACGACGGCTGGTAACGGCGCGTAGGCAACGGCCACGAGTTCGGCGGCGTCGAGCGCGGTGGCGCGGGTCTCGGCCACGATCAGTGCGACCGGTTCGCCCACGTAGCGGACCTTTTCCTGCGCGAGGAGCGGCTGGGGCGCGAAGGCGAAGGGCTCGCCGGTCTCGGTGTTCGCCACGACGTTCGGGAGCAGCGGAAGCAGCCCGTCGGCGCTCGCCTCGGCAGCGGTAAGCACCGCAAGCACGCCCGGCGCCGCTCTGGCCGCCTCGACCTCGACGGAGCCGATCTGGGCATGGGCGTGCGGCGAGCGCAGCACGACCGCGTGGGCGAGGCGGTCGAAGGCGAGGTCGTCGAGATAGGCCCCTCGCCCGACAAGGAAGCGGTCGTCCTCGCGCCGCCGCTGGGGTCGACCGATCACCGCCGGCACTTCATCGGAGTGTCGTCACGCGGAGGAGTTGGTGGTGCCCGAGTGGCCAAACGGCACGCCGGCCGCGACGATGATCGACTGCCCCGATGCCGCGAAGCCTTCCGACCGCGCAACTCGTTCCGCCCGCGTCGTTGCTTCGCTCATGGAATGCACGTCCGGCACGACGATCGCGTGAACCCCCCAAGCCACTGCGAGGCGCCTTGCAGTCGTGAGCGAGGGGGTGAGGGCGAGCACCGGGGATTCCGGCCGTTCGCGCGATACTCCCAGTGCGGTGCCGCCGCTGGTAGTGAACGCCACGATGGCCTGCGCCCCGATCGTGTGCGTGACCTGCCGCACGGCGGCGGCGATCGCGCTGGCGGTCGTGTGCTCGGGCGCAGGCCGGCTCGCCTCGATGATGGCGCGCCAGCCGGGATCCTGCTCCACGCGGGCGACGATGCGATCCATCATGTTCACCGCCTCGTAGGGAAATTGGCCGGCCGCGGTCTCGGCAGACAGCATCACGGCGTCCGCGCCGTCGAACACCGCCGTCGCCACGTCCGACGCCTCGGCGCGGGTCGGGGCAGGGGCGGTGATCATGCTTTCCAGCATCTGTGTCGCCACCACCACCGGCTTGCCGAGCTGGCGAGCGGCGCGGACGATGCGCTTCTGGGCCAGCGGCACCTCCTCGGGCGGCAATTCCACGCCGAGGTCGCCCCGGGCGACCATCACGGCATCTGAAAGTTCCAGGATCGCATCAAGGTTGTCCAGAGCCTGCGGCTTCTCGAGCTTCGTCATGATCCAGGCGCGCCCGCCGACCAGCGCCTTCGCCTCCGCCACGTCTTCCGCGCGCTGCACGAAGGAGAGCCCGATGTAGTCGACGCCGTGCGCCAGGGCGAAGGCGAGATCGCTGCGGTCCTTCTCCGTGAGCGCGGGGATCGGCAGAGACACGTCCGGCACGTTCACGCCCTTGCGGTCGGATAGCGGGCCCCCCACCACGACGTCGCATTCCAGCGCGTCCTCCCGCTTGCGGGACACACGTAGCCGAAGCTTGCCGTCGTCGAGCAGCAGCGAGCTGCCGATCGACGCGGCGGAGATGATCTCCGGGTGCGGCAGCTGCACCCGCCTCGCGTTGCCCGGCGTCGGATTGAGGTCCAAGCGAAAGTCGCCGCCGGTCTGCAGATGCACCCGTCCGCCGCCGAACCGCCCGACGCGGAGCTTCGGCCCCTGCACGTCGGCCAGGATGCCGATCGGCCGCCTGGTCCGCTCCTCGAGCTCGCGGATCGCGGCGATCCGGGCCACGTGGTCGTCGTGCGAGCCGTGCGAGAAATTGAGCCGGAACACGTCGGCCCCGGCCTGGAACAGCCGGCCCATCACATCCGGTGACGAGCTCGCCGGGCCGAGCGTCGCGACGATCTTGGTGCGACGCCGGCGGCGCAGCTTGGGTGTGGCGGCCATGCGGACTCCTTGCGACGTCAGGCGATCAGGATCGCACGGACATCGTTGACATTGGTCAGGGTGGGCCCGGTGCGGACGAGGTCGCCCAGCGCCGCGAACAGGGCGTAGCTGTCGTGCCAGTCGAGCGACCCTTGCGCGTCGAGCCCGGCTGTCCGCGCGCGGTGCAGCGTATCGGGTGTCACGAAGGCGCCCGCGGCATCCTCCGTGCCGTCGATGCCGTCAGTGTCGCCGGCGAGCGCCCAGATGCCAGCCGCAGCGTCGAGTGCCAGGGCGAGGCCGAGCAGAAACTCCGTGTTGCGCCCGCCGCGCCCGGCGCCGGCCCGACCGATCGTCACGGTGGTCTCTCCGCCCGAGAGCAGCACGGCTGGCGGCGTCACGGGAACCGCGTGCGCGCGCACGCTGCGCGCGATGCCGCCCAGCACCGTCCCAACCGTCGCGGCCTCGCCTTCCAGCGCGTCGCCCAGGATCAGCGGTGCAAGGCCGAGGCCGCGCGCCGTCTCCGCCGCCGCCTGGAGCGCCATCATCGGGGTGGCGATCAGCTGGAAGCTCGCGTGCGGCAGGCTGCCGGGCTTCGGCGTTTCGTCTGAGGCTTCGGTCAGCCGCGCCCCCACGGGCGGCGGCGGCGTGATCCCGTAGCGGGCAAGCAGCCGGGCCGCGTCGGCGTAGGTCGAGGGGTCCGGGCACCGTCGGGCCGCTGGCGATCACGGCGGGATCATCGCCCGGCACGTCGCTGATCGCGAGCGTAACCACGCGGGCGGGCGCGGCGGCCGCCGCCAGTCGTCCCCCCTTGATCGCGGAGAGATGCTTGCGGACCACGTTCATCTCTCCGATCGTGGCGCCGGAGGCGAGCAGCGCGCGGTTGATCGCCTGCTTGTCCTCAAGCGTCAGCCCCCGCGCCGGCAGTGCCAGCAGCGCCGAACCACCGCCCGAGATCAGCGCCAGCACCAGATCGTCCGCCCCCAGGCCGCGCACGGCGTCCAGCACGGCCCTGGCACCCGCCTCGCTCGCGGCGTCCGGGACGGGGTGCGCCGCCTCCAGCACGCGGATGCGCTCGGTCGGGCAGGCGTGCTCGTAGCGGGTCACCACGACCCCGGAGAGCGGCACGTCGGGCCAGGCCGCTTCCAAGGCCGCCGCCATCAAGGCGGCCGACTTGCCGGCGCCGACCACGACGCAACGGCCGGCCGGTTTTGGTGGCAGGTGCCGGGAGAGCACCACGCGCGGATCGGCGGCGGCGACGGCGGCGTCGAACAGGGCGCGCAGTGCGGCGCGCGCCCGGCCATCGTCCCAGCCCGCTTTTGTGGCCATCAGCGCGCGGGCCCCGAAGCCCGCTCATAGCAGCGAGCGGCCGGGGGGCACTCCAGCGACGGCTCGTGGCGAAGGTCCTCGGTCATCTGCAAGGCTGGCCCTTCCCTCCGGGCGCGCTGCACTGGGGGGGCAGCGTCGTTGTTCCGCCCTTATCCTTCCCATATGAGCGGGCAGGACGGAACCGGAGACTGCCAAATGACCGCGCCCCCGATCGACGAAAAGACCCGTACCGAACTCGAAGCGGCGGCGTTCCGCCGGCTCGTCGAGCACCTGCGCGAGCGGACGGACGTGCAGAACATCGACCTGATGAACCTCGCCGGATTTTGCCGCAACTGCCTGTCCCGATGGTATCGCGAGGCGGCCGAGCAGCAAGGGATGGCCCTCGCCGACCCCGATGCCGGGAGATCGTCTACGGCATGCCGTACAAGGAGTGGCAGGCCAAGTTCCAGGCGCCGGCCAGCGCCGATCAGAAGGCCGCCTTCGCGCGATCCAGCGATCAGCACTGACCCCGACGGATCGACCCCGACTGATCGACCCGACCGATTGACCGCAACTCGGACGGGACGATAGACCGGCGCCCCTGCCAAGCACGGGGGTGAGCGCATGGCTCTCGACGCGACCGAAACGAAGTTTGACGAGCCGGCGACGGGAGGCATTGCGGCCGACCGCCTCCGGAGCCTGATCGACCGCATCGAGCGACTGGAAGAGGAGCGCCACGCGCTTAGCAGCGACATCAAGGACATCTACGCCGAGGGCAAGTCGGCCGGGTTCGACGTCAAGGTGATGCGCCAGCTGATTCGCATCCGCAAGCAGGAGCCGGCCGACGTCGAGGAGCAGGAGACCCTGCTCGATCTCTACCGCCGCGCCCTCGGGATGTAGCCCTCCGAGCGCTCTCCCGGCCGCCTGCGAGCGGGCGGGGTGAGCGATCGCGCGCGCATGGACACGCTGGCCCAGCTGCCGCCGGAGAGCCTGCTGACGATCGGCGCGGCGCTCGTGCTTGCCGCACTGCTGCTTTGGCTCGCGGCCATGCTTGCCGGCCAGCGTCGCGCGCTCACGGAACTCGATCGGGCGCTGCGCCACGTCGTCGCCGAGGGCACGACCAACAGCCTCGCGATCGCGTTCGACCGGGTGCAGGCCGGCGAGCGCGAGCAGAACCTCGTGCTGCAGCGCTTCCACGCCGCCACACAGGCGAGCCTCGCCGCAATGCGCACCGACATGGCGGACCGCTTGCGCGCGGGGTTCGACCAGTTCGCTCAGGCGCTGCGCGGCGAGCAGGAGCAGCTCCGGTCCCAGGTCGACGGTAAGCTCGAAGCGATCCGCGCCGGCAACGAAGCCAAGCTGGAACAGATGCGCGCGGCGGTGGACGAGCAGCTGCAATCGGCACTCGAAAAGCGCGTCGGCGAGAGTTTCAGGCAGGTGGCGGAACAGTTCGCGCAGGTGCAGCAAGCGATCGGCCAAGTGCAGGCGGTCGCGTTGCAGGTGGGCGACCTCAAGCGCTTGTTCTCCAACGTGCGCGCGCGCGGCGCCTGGGGCGAGGCGCAGCTCGACGCGATGCTGGAAGACGTGCTGCCGGGCGGCTTCGATCGCAACGTCCGGGTTCGCGAGGGCAGCGCCGAGGCGGTCGAGTTCGCGCTGCGGCTGCCGGTGCAGGACGGCACCTTATGGCTGGCTGTGGACTGCAAGTTCCCGACGGAGGATTACGACCGGCTGCTGCTGGCCGCCGAGGCCGCCGACAGGGACGCCGAGCAGTCCGCCCGCCGGGCGCTGGAGCGCCGCATCCGCGAGGAGGCCGATCGTATCGGACGCAAATACATCGTCCCGCCGCGCACCGCCGATTTCGCCATCATGTATTTGCCGACGGAAGGCTTGTTCGCCGAGGTGAGCCGCGCGCCGGGCCTCGTGGAGCAGGTGCGCCGCCGCTATCACGTGGTGGTGCTCGGGCCGAGCCTGCTGCCCGCGCTGCTGCACACCATCCGCATCGGCCAGCTCACTTTGGTGCTGGAGCGACGTTCGGGCGAGATCGCGGCGATGCTGGGCGCGGTGCGCGCCGAATGGGGCAAGCTGAACGCGGCGCTCGACGGCATGGCCGACCGCGCCGAGAAGCTCAGCCGCAGCATCGACGACACCAGGCTGCGCACGCGTCAGGTCGGCAAGAAGCTGGGCGGCGTGCTGGCCGCCGAGGCGGAGGAGGCCGACCGATTGCTGGGGTTGGAGGGGGAAGGGGCGGAAGCGACCGCCGGTCCGGCTCTGGGCGAGGCGGTCGACTGAAAGTCCGAGATTGCTGGCGGCTTCTGGCGGCGCTCAGTAATCGGCACGTGAAAAGGCATCCTCCGTCGCGAGCTTGCTACCGCAACTCAAGTAGCGAACATGAGATGGTTGAAATCTGAATTGGTGGCCCAGAGGGCGATTTCGCCCGCGAGGATATTCGCACCGGAGTTTCGCATCATTTAAGTCGTTGATGAAGGCTGGCCTGTGTGGCCAGTGCGAAATCCTTGAGTTTCGCACGGGACTTGGCAACGCGGCGCTGCAACGTGCCGACGGTAGCCGTTCTGACGGACGAATTGTCACGGTCCTGTTATAGTGCTACACCCAGTGGCGAGCTAGCGTCCCTACAGAGGCCCGTTGGAATCGGTCTAAGCCGCTTGGAATGGCCGCACCGCCGTAAATTCACTCATCCTGGTTTACCGACCCTGAACGCTTGTGGAGGATCCTTTGTGAGACACAGCTACTCAAGACGGACGGTCACTGCTCTGCTCGGCGCAACGCCGCTGCTGTCGCTGCGAGGGGGCGCTGCATCGGGTCAGGTCTCAGAGAAGCCGCCGAAGCCGAGGTCGGAAGCGGAACAGATCGCCCTTGATGCCTACATCTACGGCTATTCCCTGATCACGACCGAGGTCACGCGTGTCCAGATGTCCAACGTCGATAAGACCGAAGGCATGCATGCGCCGACTGGCCAGTTCGCCAATATTAAGCGTTATCCGGCGGCCGGCTTCCGTGGGGTATCGGCACCGAATGCCGACACGCTCTATTCGGTGGCGTGGCTGGACCTGGCCGAGCCGCAGGTGTTCAGCCATCCGGACATGGGCAAGCGCTTCTACCTGTTCGAGATGAGCGATCTTTGGATGACGGACTTCAATTCGCCTGGCACCCGCACCGCCGGAGGTAACGCGGCGAACTACTTGATCACTGGTCCGGGCTGGACTGGCAACGTGCCCGACGGGATAAAGCAGATCAAGTGCGCCACGCGCTATATGGTAATCCTGGGGCGCACTTACGCCGACGGCACCGACCAGGATTACGCGGCCGTCAATGCGTTGCAGGCTCATACAAGATCGTGCCACTCAGCGGATACGGCAAACCTAACACGTACCAAATTCCCCCGGTTAATCCGAACGCTGGCTTCAGCATGACTGACGCCCCGCAGACCGTGATCCTCGACATGGATACCTCCACGTACTTCAACATGATGGCGCGTCTGATGGGCAACGCGGCCCCTCCGGCCCCCGAAGATGCGCCGATGCTGGCCCGTATGGCCAAGATCGGTCTCGTTCCGGGGCAGCAATTCGATCTGGCAAAGCTCGAGCGGGCCGACCAGGCCGCGCTCCAGAACCTCGGCAAGACCGCCCTGCAGCGCATCGAAGCCAACAAGGGCAGCCTGGGCGCAATGGTGAACGGCTGGGTCGTGACCAAGGGTCTCGGTGTCTACGGGACCAACTACATGAAGCGGGCTGTGGTGGCGGCCTTCGGCTGGCCCGCAAATCTGCCGGAGGATGCCGTCTACCCGTACACCGAAGTCGACAGCGAGGGCCGGACGCTCACGGGCGCGAACAGGTACACGCTCACGTTCGCCAAGGATGAAACGCCGCCCGTCGACGCCTTCTGGTCGATCACGATGTATGAAATCGACAAGGGATGGTGGTTCGTTCCCAATCCATTGAACAAGTTTACGGTCAGTCCACGCAACAATCTGAAGTCGAATCCGGATGGGTCACTGACACTGCACTTCCAGAACGAGTCGCCCGGCACCGAGCTCGAAGCGAACTGGCTACCGGCACCGAAGGGTCAGTTCATCCCGATGCTGCGCATGTATTGGCCGAAGGAGACGGATCCTTCGATCAACAACGGCACGTGGAAGCCGCCGCCAGTGGAGAAGGCCTAGTCCGGGGCTGGACGGAGGAACGTCGGCAGACACAGGCCGCCATCGAGGACTGCGCTGAGGTCTTGTCTGTGTGCAATGGGGCCACTGCGGCCGCATCCTTGGCCTCCTAGACATCAGCCCATTTACGGCGACTACGTCGATACACTGCCGGTCCTTCGGCATTCGCTCGGCGACGTTCGCCGATGCGGGCGCCGTGATCTGCGGCATGTCGCAGGTTATTTCACTGGCATCATGATGTGCTCATAGGAGCTGCCGCCCCACATGATGAATGGGTGTTTAGGTGCGTCCGCTGTCGTCGGGATGTTGTCCAACATGCCTGCCATGCCGACCACCATGACGTGGGGACCTGTCGAAACCCACTTCTTGCCCTCCGGCGGACTGGTGGCGAAGGGATCGTCGTTGCTGGCGTCAGAGCCGCCCTGCAGCATGTAGACGAGGCCCATCTTTCCCTTGGCGGCGTCCTTATGATCCATCCATGCCTGAAGCCATTCCATGGCATTTTTGTCCAGGCACATCGGATCATTGCCCGGCGAACCCGGATCGTCGGGAACGCAGGTATAATCATTCGTGCCCTTGCGGAGGATGCGCATTTTATTATCCTCCATCGAAACGACAGTCGCGTCCTTGGATATCGCGGGCGGCGCTGCGGACATCGCATTTGCGATAAGTTGGGCGTCGGTCTTGGAATGCGTTCCCGATTGCGCACCCGCTGCGGTAGAGAGAAGTACAGCAACAGGCAGCACCGCAATTAAGCTTGCTCGCATTGTGAGCCTCCCTTGATCCTTGCTGAACCGTAACGCGCAATCGGTGTGTTCGCAAGCGGTCGGCGAGGTCGCCACTGTTGAGCCCGATCAGCCGGAGGCGTCGGACGTGTTCAGCGTCACGGCCGCACGAATCAAAGACTTCAATGCCTCCTCGTCGATCTTCTCGCCTTCGTGGAAGTCGATGGCGCGCCGCGTGTTGCCATCGAGGCTGGAATTAAAGAGGCCCGACGGGTCCTCAAGTGCGGCCCCTTTAGCAAAGGTCATCTTGACGATGCTCTTGTAAGTCTCGCCAGTGCAGAGCATACCGCCGTGATACCACACCGGAACTCCTCTCCACTTCCATTCTTCGACAACGTCAGGGTCGGCTTGCTTGATCAACGCTCGGAGCTTCGAAAGCATCTGGCCGCGCCAATCTCCAAGCTCCTCAATCCTGTTGTCGATCATCTGCGATGGCGACTTTCCTTCCTTCAACACGCTCTTGCCCATGATTATGTTTCGTTTCCGCGGGAATTTGTTCGGGTGATTGACGTTTCCGTAACATTTGGTTTAGCCGAGCTTTGATATAGTTTTTTGACAGATCAGCCGTTGACGGTGCCTCTCCTGACCTTGCCGCTCTACGCCACAGGGCGACTTCGCGAGGCGCTCAGGGATGCTTGTGGATCGGGTCGACCCAATACACCGCCTCCGGCTGCTCCACCGGCTTGATGTCGAGGTTCACCACCACCGCTTCGTTGTCGCTGCGGACCAACACGCATTCGAGCGTCTGGTCGTCGCTGGCGTTGATTTCCTGGTGCGGCACGTAGGGCGGGACGAAGATGAAGTCCCCGGCTCCGCTTCGGCCACGAACTCGAGCTGGTTGCCCCAGCGCATCCGCGCGCGGCCCCTCAGGACGTAGATGACGCTTTCGAGTTCGCCATGATGATGCGCGCCCGTCTTGGCGCCGGCATGGATGTGGACGGTGCCAGCCCAGATCTTCTGCGCCCCGACCCGCGCGGCGTTGATCGCAGCGGCCCGGTTCATGCCCGGCGTCTGCGGCGTGTTGGTGTCAAGCGTATCGCCCTTGATCACCCGCACGCCGTTGGTTCGCCAGTCCACCGACACCGGACGGTCCGATTGGTCCTGCGCGCTCATCGCCTGCCTCCGAGTGGCGAGGACAACGTGAGCAGTTCGCGCGCTAAGCTCAAGCCCGCTCCGCCGTCCGCTTCGGCTCCCGGCACCGCGTGATGGCTATGTGGCCACGCCCGGCCGATCGATGCCCGTGGTCAGGCGAACCCAGACCTGGCGCATCATCACCCAAAGGGACGAGCCGAGTTCGCTCGCATCCGTGGCCCGCGCTTCGTCCGCGAACACCTCGTCGGCGAACAGGTCGGTTGGCCAGTCGAGTTCTGGGAGTGTCATGGCACGCTCCGTGATTGCGTTCGGAGGTCAGACTGCCGTCCGCAATGGGGCGTGCCTGTGACGCACCTCACCACCCGCGCCCCGGTCCCGCCACAAAAGGCTCACCTCGTGCGGGATGGTCTGCGATGTGACACTCGTACCACACTCACGGCGGCGGCGACGATCGCGATGCCCGCTGCCAGCAGCAATGTCACCTTGGCGCCGTGGGTCGGGGCGAGGCCGAACACGACGGCCACCAGGGCCACCCCCAGTGCTTGCCCAAGGAGGCGGGCGGTGGACAGCATGCCGCCGCCCGCGCCGCTGCGATGCGGCGGCGTCGCGCCGATCATCGCGCGATTGTTGGGCGTCTGGAACAGCCCGAAGCCAAAGCCGCAGACCACCATGCGCCAGCCGATCTGCAGCTCAGTGGGATGCGCGGGCAGCAGGGCCAGTGCGGCGAGCCCTGCCGTCAGCGCCACCAAGCCGATCCCTCCGAGCACGCCGGCTGAGTAGCGGTCGGATAGCCGCCCGGCGATCGGCGCCAACACCGCGGTCGTGAGCGGCCATGGCGTCATCAGCAACCCGGTTTCCACCTGTGAGCGGCCGAGCGCGTCCTGGAGGAAGAACGGCAGCGACACAAACGCCATGGCCGCCGCGGCGAACGAGCAGATCGACGTGGCGATCGACAACGCGAACACCGGGATGCGCAGCAGGTCCACCGGCAGCAGCGGCGCGGTGCGGGACAGCTGGCGCGTCACCAGCAGCCATCCGGCGATGATGGCACCGGCGAATTCGAGCGCTACCAGGCTCCGCCGCTCGCCTTGGCCGAAGCCGTCCACCGCCACGATCAGCAAGCCGAACGCGGCAGCGTTGAGCAAGGCGCTGCCGACATCGAAGCGGTGCGACGCACGGCCGGTCGCGGGCAAGGTCCGCAGCCCGAGCGCGAGCGCCGCCAAACCGAGCGGCACGTTGACGTAGAAGAGGTATTGCCACGGTCCCACGGACAGGATGCCGGATGCGACCGTGGGCCCGACCGCCGCGGAGACCGCGACGAGCAGCGCGTTGATCCCCATGGCCGTCCCTAGCTGCCGCCGCGGGTAGATGAAGCGGATCAGCGCGGTGTTCACGCTCATGATCCCGGAGGCCCCAAAACCTTGCGCGGCCCGCGCGAGCGCGAGTGTCGTGAGTGAGTCGGAGCGCGCGCACAAGAGGGAGGCGATCGTGAACACCACGAGCCCGGCCTGGTAGACCCGGCGGTAACCCAGGATGTCGCCGAGCGAGGCGAGTGGCAGCAATGAGACGGTCACGGCGAGCTGGTAGGCGTTGACCACCCAAATGGACGCGGCGGGGGTCGCTCCCACGTCGCGCGCGATGGTGGGCAGCGCCACGTTGGCGATCGCGCCGTCGAGCACGGCCATCACCAGGCCGAGGCCGATCGTGCCGATCGCCCAGTAGCGCTGCGGGATGTCGAGCCCGTCTTCCGTCCCCGCCATGGCTCTCTCGATCTAAACTCTGCGCCGGCTCTTAACAGCGATTGACCGGGCTGGTCAGACCCGGCGCGGTCGAACGGAGGCTCTGTGCTGTAGCCTCACATTTGCTTGCGCGGCCGCCAGCGGCGACCGACAGCGCGAAGCGGGGCGGTGATCCGCCAGGAGGTAGATGCGCGCGTGACGCGGAGCGCTTCCCGCAGCGCGGCGTTCTCGCGCGCCAGGGTGCCGGCCTCGCCGGGCGCTGGCGCCGCGGCGAGCACGCGGCGGGCTTCGGCGAAGGAGGCCGCCGCCTCGGCCGGCTCCGCCCCGGCGGTCAAGCGCACCAGAAACTCGAGCTGCCCGGGTTCGGTGGGGCGGAACAGCGCGATGGCAAAGGGAAACAGCCCGAGCCGGAACAACGCCTCGGCCGTGTCGAGAAAGCTCGCCGGCGTGAACACCCAGCAATGCGCGTCGACATAGCGCGGTTCGGCAACGAGGTTCCGCGCCAGTGCGAAGGCCGCCGCGAGCTTGTCGGGTGGAGCGTTGCCCGCGCGCGGGTCCGATTGCCAGGCAGCGGCCGCGTCCACGGGCGCCGCAAGCGACGCCGCCTCGAAAACCTGCCGAACCGACGGCTGGCGATAGCGGAGCAGATAGGCTTCCACGATCTCCGCCAAGCTGCTTTCGCGTCGCCACACGTCGAAGGTGAAGCGCCGGTCTGGGATGGCCAGCCCGAGGGTGCCGCCTGGCAACAGTACCTCGTGCAGTTCCAACAGCCAGCCGATCAAGTCGGGCACGTGTTCCGCCACGTGGCTTGCCAGCACGTACGCGACCTGGCCGCCGGCCAACTCGCGCAACGGGCGCTCGCCCCAAACGATGTCGACCTCGACGATGTCGTCGAGCACGACTGATGGGTCGCGTTGGCTGGCCCGCAGCGCGGCAGTCGGGAGATAGTCGACATACCGGATCGGGCCCTCGCGCTTCAGCACCATGGGCGAGGTGAGCGGACCGATTTCGAGCCCGGGTGCCGTGTCGATCGGCACCGATCCCAGCAGGTGCACGCGCTTGCCCGTCATCGCAACCCTTTGACGCCGCTCTTTACAACATTACATGCCGACACGAGACACCAGGACAGGACATCCGATGCACGACCTCGCCCCGACCACCAGCTCACCCGGGGCCGCTGCCGTACGTGCCCCGGATGCCGGCGGGGGCGCAGCGCCCGGGCTTCCAGAGTGGGACCTGTCCGACCTCTACCCCGGTCCCGACAGCGCCGGCGTGGAGGCCGACCTAGCCGCAGCCGATGCCGCTGCCCGCAGCTTTGCCGACAATCATGCGGGGAAGCTCGCGGAAATGACGGGGCCAGACCTCGCCTCCGCCATCGCCGAATACGAGCGGATCGAGGAGGTGCTTGGCCGCCTGATGTCCTACGCTCAGCTGTTGTTCAGCGGCGACAGCACCAACGCCGAGATCGGCCGCTTCTATCAGACGATCAGCGAGCGCGTCACGGCGATCAGCAGCCACCTGATTTTCTTCACCCTGGAGCTCAACCGGCTTGATGACGCCGCGCTCCAGCAAAAGCTCGCGGACCCCGCCGCCGCGCGCTGGCGGCCCTGGCTGCGCGATCTTCGGGTGTTCCGTCCGCACCAGCTGTCCGACGAGCTCGAGCGGCTGCTGCATGAGAAGGAGGTTACCGGCCGCGCCGCCTGGAGCCGCCTGTTCGACGAGACGGTAGCGGCCATGCGCATCCCGGTGAACGGCGAGCAGCTGACCGTCACCGACGCCCTCAACAAACTGTCCGATCGCGACCGCGCGGTGCGCGAGGCGGCCGGGCGGGCGGTGGGCGCCACGTTCGGCGAGAACATCCGGCTGTTCGCGCTGGTGACCAACACGCTCGCCAAGGACAAGGAGATCGATCGACACGTGGCGGCGCTACCCGCAGCCCGGCAGCTATCGCAACCGCTCCAACATGGTGGAAGACGAGGTGGTGTTCGCGCTGGCGACGGCGGTGCGCGAGGCCTACCCACGCCTGTCGCACCGCTATTATGCGATGAAGGCGAAGTGGCTCGGCCTCGACAAGCTGCAGTATTGGGACCGCAACGCGCCGTTGCCGGCCGACGACGATGTCGCGATCGGCTGGGAGGACGCGCAAGCCCGCGTGCTCACCGCCTACGGCGCGTTCAGCCCCAACTCGCCAAAATCGGAGGCGAGTTCTTCGATCGCCCATGGATCGACGCCACGTTGCGGCCGGGCAAGTCGGGCGGGGCGTTCGCGCACCCGACCGTGCCGTCCGCGCACCCCTATCTGCTGGTGAACTATCACGGCAAGACGCGCGACGTGATGACGCTGGCGCACGAACTCGGGCACGGCGTGCACCAGGTGCTGGCGGCCGGTCAGGGCTATCTCATGTCGGGCACCCCGCTCACGCTCGCCGAAACGGCCAGCGTGTTCGGCGAAATGCTGACCTTCCGCGCCATGCTCGACGCTGAGACCGACTCGCGCCGCCGGCGCATAATGCTCGCCTCCAAGGTGGAGGACATGCTGAACACGGTGGTGCGGCAGACCGCATTCTATCAGTTCGAGACCCTGCTGCACGACGAGCGCCGCGGGGGCGAGCTGGTTCCCGAGCGGATCGGCGAGCTGTGGATGAAGGTGCAAACCGAGAGCCTTGGCCCGGCGTTCGAATTCACGCCGGACTACAAGGTGTTCTGGTCCTACATCCCGCACTTCATCCACTCGCCGTTCTACGTCTACGCTTACGCGTTCGGCGACTGCCTGGTGAACGCGCTTTACTCGGTGTTCCAGTCCGGCCATCCCGGGTTTCAGGCGAAGTACCTCGACATGCTGCGAGCGGGCGGCACCAAGCGGCACAAGGAATTACTGGCGCCGTTCGGGCTCGATGCGTCCGAACCGGCGTTCTGGACGCGGGGCCTCGATGTGATTGCGGGCTTTATCGACGAGCTGGAGCATGCCGGCTGATGGCCGCTAACCCCGAGGTCGAGCGGAGCAGCCTATTCGGCGAACTCCGGCGGATGGCGCGCACGTCGGGCGCGGTAGGCGGCATCGCGGCGCGGGTCGCCGGTGCTCGCGTGCTCGGAATGCGCACGGATCGTGCCGCCCACGCCGAGGACCTGAAAACCATTCTCGGCGGGCTGAAGGGCCCACTGATGAAGGTGGCGCAATTCCTGTCCACCGTGCCTGATGCCTTGCCCGCCGAATACGCGGCTGAACTCGCCGAGCTGCAATCCAACGCGCCGCCGATGGGCTGGCCCTTCGTGCGCCGCCGCATGGCCAATGAACTCGGCCCAGACTGGCGCTCCAAATTCACCGAGTTCAGCCAGGAAGCCGCCGCGGCCGCCTCGCTCGGGCAGGTGCATCGGGGTCGTCTGCCGGACGGCACGGAGGTCGCCTGCAAGCTGCAATACCCGGACATGCCGAGCACGGTGGAGGCCGACATCCGCCAGCTTCGACTGGCGATGGCGATCTATCACCGGATGGACAGTGCGATCCAGAACGAGGAGATTTTCAAGGAGCTCTCGGAGCGCCTTCGTGAGGAGCTCGACTACAAGCGCGAAGCGGCGCAGATGCGGCTCTACGAAATCATGTTGCGCGAAGACGGCCGGGTGCACATCCCGACGCCGATCGAAGGCTACTGCACGACGCGACTGCTGACGATGACGTGGCTCGACGGCCGCCCGCTACTGCGTCGGCTTGAGGAAAACCCGTCCCAGGAGGAGCGCAACCAGGTCGCGCGGGCGCTGTTCCGCGCCTGGTATGTGCCGTTCTACCGCTTCGGGGTGATCCACGGGGACCCGCATCTCGGCAACTACCAGGTGCGGCCGGACGGGTCGGTGAACCTGCTCGATTTCGGCGCCATCCGCGTGTTCGGCGCGAAGTTCGTGGGCGGCGTCATCGAGCTTTACGAGGCGGTGCGCGACAACGATGACGAGAAGGCGCACCACGCTTACGAGACCTGGGGCTTCAACGATCTCTCGCAAGGAGAAGATGGGCGTGCTCAACCAATGGGCGCGCTTCCTCTACGAGCCGCTGATGCAAGACCGTGTGCGGCCGATCCAGGAGACCAACGACCCGCAATACGGCCGCGAAGTGGCCGAAAAGGTGCACGCGGGCCTCAAGCGGACCGGCGGCGTGCGGCCGCCGCGCGAGTTCGTGCTGATGGACCGGAGCGCGATTGGGTTGGGGGGCGTGTTCCTGCGCCTGAACGCGCAGCTGAACTGGTACGAGATGTTCCACGGCTTGATCGAGGATTTCGAGGCCGAGGCGCTTGCCGCGCGGCAGGCAGCGGCTCTCGCCGAGGCGGGCGTCCCGGTAGCGGTCTGAGCCCGGCCGCGCGCGCGGCATCCGCCTACGCTCGGTTCGGCTCGCCTTGCGCACGCCGGCCGAGCCGAAGGAAAGGCACGAGCGCGAACACGAGCGCTGTCGCTGCCGCCGATACTATTATGAGCGGCGGGAGCGAGCCTGCGAACACGTTCTGGTACAAATACGAGCCGACATTGTCCGAGACCGGGTTCGCGAGATTGGTGACGGACATCAGCGCCGCGAACACGAAGCCCTCGGCGCGCGGCGGGCACGTGTTGGCGGCAAGCGTCAGGGTCGCGACGTTGGCGATCATGCTCGCCATCCCACTGAGGAAGTATATCGCCGCCGCACTCGGCTCGTCGTGCAGCAGGAGAAACGCGAGCGTCGCCAGTGTGCCCGCCGCGATGCTGAGATTGAGCAGCGCGCGGGAGGAAAGGTGTTCGAGGAAACGGCGGTGCAGCAGCGCCCCCGCGACCCAGCCGGCCGAGCCGATCGCGGAGAGCGTGCCGATATAGGCCTGCGAAAAATGCAGCCGGTCGGTGAGGTGGAAGTAGAGCGGCGTGCCAAACCCGGGACTGAAGTAATAAAGGAAAAGGAAGCCGGCGATCAGATAAAGCCGGCGCGCCCGGAATGCCGCGAGCAGTCCGGTCAACGTCCGGCGGAAGGCGGCCAGGTTGGCGCTGCTGCGCGGCTCGTCCACCAGGATCCAGGTCGCGAGCAAGCCGGCCAGCGGGGCGAGGGCAGCGGTGAGCGCGGCCGCGCGGAGCGCGCCATAAGCTGAAAGCCAGCCGATCAATTCCCCGCCGGCCACCGCCGCGATCATGGTGGCGACGTTGAACCAGAGCCATTGCTGGTTCACGAAGCGGCCGGTCACGCCATAGCGCTGCCCGTCCTCGACCAGGAGCGCTCCGCACAGCGTGCTCGCAATCGCCATGGCGAACGAGGTGAGCAGCAACGCGGTCACGATGCCACCCGGCGTCGCGGTCAACGCGACCCAGGTGTAGGCTGTGGCTCCGGCGAGATTCGCGAGCAGCAGATAGGCGCGTCGCCGATAGCCGAACAGCGGCACGAAATCGGAGATCAATCCGAACAGCGGCTTGATCACCCAAGGCAGGTCGAGCACAGCCAGCGACAGGCTGATCTGCACCGGCGTCCAGCCGAAGTTTTGCTTGAGGTAGTAGTTCAACGGCTGCCAAACGATGCCGACCTTCGCTTGCCCGACGCCCTCGACGACATAGACGATCGCAAAGAACAGCATGAGCCGCCGGACTTGATGCCGGGAGCTTGCCGGGGCAGGGGCATTGGTCGGCGGCGGACTGCCGTCATCCAGGGCAAAGGCGTCGGTCGGCATTGTCGCCTCGATCGAACTAGGGCGGGACGTTATACGAACCGCGTGGCCACCGCTTCGGCGACGTTCGGCGGGCCGCCGTGCTCTTCGGTTGAGAGCCCTTGCTTTCGAGTTCGCGCCGCGGTTTCCGTTTGAAGGCGCAACCAAATAAAAACGCGTGCCACCCGGTCGAATAGGGCGTAGTGCTGTTGGCGGCTGAACGTTCGGCCGGGTCTAGTCCCGATCGCTGCCCTTGTGGGCTTGCCCTCTGGTCCTCCCGTCGGAAGTTCGATGTCCCGCATTTCCGCGGGGCGAGGCCGTTTGGAGCACGACATGTCGACAGGTACTGTTAAATGGTTCAACGCCCAAAAGGGCTATGGCTTTATCGAGCCGACCGATGGCACGAAGGATGTGTTCGTCCACATCTCCGCCGTCGAGCGGGCGGGACTCTCCACACTGAACGAGGGCCAGAAGGTCAGCTACGAGTTGGAGCGCGGTCAGCAGGGGAAGACGTCGGCCGCGAACCTGCAAGTGCAATGATCACGGGGGCGGCGTGAGTTCGCGCCGCCCTTCAGGAGGGTCTATGTCTACCGCAACACACAAGTTCGCTGCCGGTGATCGCGTCGCATTCATGCCAACCAAGTTGGACGCGAACGTGCGGCCCGGCATCTACACGATCGTGCGCAGGCTTCCGGTGACCACGGAAGGTTGCCAATACCGGGTGAAGAACGCCCAAGATAGTCACGAGCGGGTTCTGAGCGAAAACCAGCTGCAAGGCATGGCGAGCTCGCCCACCGCGTTCTAGGCTTCCTGCTTCCGCGATCCGACCCTGGCCCGCCGGCCCTCTTGCGCGTCTCGAGGGCCGTCGGCATGGTGCCGCCGGCCGGGTGCAATGTCGCTGGCTCCTCCCGTCGCTCCGGGTAATGGTGCAGCCAGCCGTCCCGGGTGGGGGGAGCTAGTGCATGCGCCTTGCGGTGCTGAAGGAACGGCGTGAGGGGGAGAACCGGGTCGCGGCGACGCCGGACACGGTGAAAAAACTCATCGCACTCGGCCTTACCGTCGCCGTTGAAGCGGGGGCGGGTGCGAATGCGGCGATTCCGGATGCCGAGTTCGCCGCGGCCGGCGCCGAGATCGCGCCGGATGCGGCGGCCGCGCTGGCCGGCGCGGAGGTGGTCTTTACCGTGCAGGCTCCAGAACCCGAGCAGCGGGCGGCGATCCCGCGCGGGGCGATGCTGCTTTGCGTGGTCAATGCATTTGCCGACGCCGATGTCGTCCCGGCGCTCGCCGCGGCGGGTGTCGACACGGTGGCGATGGAGTTGCTGCCTCGCATCACCCGCGCGCAGTCGATGGACGTGCTCTCGAGCCAAGCTAATCTCGCCGGCTATCGGGCGGTGATCGAGGCGGCGACAGCGTTCCAGCGTGGCTTTCCCATGATGATGACCGCGGCGGGTACGGTGCCGCCGGCACGGGTTTTTATCATCGGGGCCGGTGTGGCCGGACTGCAGGCCATCGCCACCGCCCGGCGGCTCGGCGCCATCGTGTCCGCGACCGACGTTCGGCCTGCCGCGAAGGAGGAGATCCGCTCGCTCGGCGCAACCTTCGTGGGCGTTGAGGACGAGGAGACCGCGGGTCAAACCGGCGCCTACGCCCGCGAGATGAGCGAAGCGTTTCGGCAGAAGCAGGCCGAGCTGATGGCCACTACGGTCGCCAAGAACGATATCGTGATCGGCACCGCGCTGGTCCAGGGCCGCCGGGCGCCCGTCATCATCACTCGCAAAATGGTGGAGACCATGCGCCCCGGCAGCGTGGTCGTGGACCTCGCGGCCGACAACGGCGGCAACTGCGAGGCGACGATGCCGGGCGAGCAGACGGTGACCCCGAACGGCGTCACCATCCTCGGTTGGAAGAATTGGCCGGCGCGCATTCCGGTCGCCTCCAGCGCCCTTTATGCGCGCAACCTCCTCACATTCCTGACGACGTTCTGGGACAAGGAAGCGCGTGCGCCGAAGCTCCCGGCCGACGACGACATCATCAAGGGTGTGATGCTGACGCGCAGCGGTGCCGTGGTGCATCCCAACTTCCTGCCCTCACAGGCCGCCTGAGCCTCGACTGGTTTTCGGAGAACGACATGGACCCGACCCAACTCGCCGACGAGGCCAACCGCCTTGCCCAGCGAGCGAACGAGCTCGCCGTCCACGCGCGATTGATCGCGGATGGCGCAGGCATTCCGCTGCCGCCGTATGGACCGGCCGAAGCGGTGGAGCCGATCGTGTTTCTCCTCGCGATTTTCTTGATGGCCTGTTTCGTGGGCTACTACGTGGTGTGGAACGTCACGCCGGCGTTGCACAGCCCACTCATGGCAGTCACTAACGCGATCAGCTCCGTCATCATCGTCGGCGCGATGCTGGCGACCGGCCTCGCGCTGAGCGGCTGGGCCATGGGGTTCGGCTTCGTGGCCGTGACTTTGGCCAGCGTCAATATCTTCGGCGGTTTCGTCGTGACGCAACGGATGCTCTCGATGTTCAAAGCTCGGGCAAGATAGGTCGCTCCGCATGTCCGCCAGCCTGACCGCCCTCGCTTATCTCGTCGCCGCCGTCCTGTTCGTGCTCGCGCTGCGCGGGCTGTCGAGCCCCGTTACCTCGCGCCGGGGCAACCAGTTCGGGATGGCGGGCATGGCGATCGCCGTGCTTGCGACCCTGCTGCATCGCGGGATGTCCGGCAGCGGTTACACTCTGATCCTGCTTGGCATCGTCATTGGCGGTGCGATCGGCATCTATGTCGCGCGGCAGATCCAGATGACGGCGCTGCCTCAACTGGTGGCGGCATTCCATTCGCTGGTCGGCCTGTCCGCCGTGTTCGTCGCCGCCGCGGCGCTGAACGCCCCGGAAGCGTTCGGCATCGGCACGCCCCACCACCTGCACGTCCAGAGCCTGATTGAGATGTCGCTCGGCCTCGCGATCGGCGCCATCACGTTCTCGGGCTCGCTGATCGCGTTCGCCAAGTTGCAGGCGCTCATGAAGGGGGCGCCGATCACCTTCCCGAACCAGCACTGGATTAACCTCGGGCTCGGCATCTTGCTTGTCGTGCTCATCGTGTCGTTCGTCGCCAGCGGCGGCAATCAGCTCGTGTTTTGGTTGATCGCGCTGCTTTCGATCGGCCTGGGCTTCCTGCTGATAATCCCGATCGGCGGCGCTGACATGCCGGTCGTGGTTTCCATGCTGAACAGCTATTCGGGATGGGCGGCGGTCGGCATCGGCTTCACCATCCAGAACCTCGCCCTCATCATCACCGGATCCCTGGTCGGCGCGTCCGGCGCGATCCTGTCCTACGTGATGTGCAAGGGCATGAACCGCTCCATCATCAACGTGCTGCTGGGCGGGTTCGGCACCGACGCTGGCGCGGCCGCAGGGCCGGGCGGCGTCGCGGCCGACCGCACCGTAAAGAGCGGCAACGCGGACGACGCGGCCTTCATCCTGAAGAACGCCTCCAAGGTCATCATCGTGCCGGGTTACGGCATGGCGGTGGCGCAGGCGCAGCACGCGCTCCGGGAGATGGCCGACTTGCTCAAGAAGGAAGGGGTCGTGGTCAAGTACGCGATCCACCCCGTCGCGGGTCGGATGCCGGGCCACATGAACGTGCTGCTCGCCGAAGCAAGCGTGCCGTACGACGACGTGTTCGAACTCGAGGACATCAACAACGAGTTCAGCACTGCGGATGTAGCCTATGTCATTGGCGCCAACGACGTGACCAACCCGGCCGCCAAGACGGACCGCGCTTCGCCGATCTATGGGATGCCGATCCTTGACGTGGAGAAGGCCGGAACGGTGCTGTTCATCAAGCGCTCCATGGCGTCGGGCTACGCCGGCGTCGATAACGAGCTGTTCTTCCGGCCCAACACCATGATGCTGTTCGGCGACGCGAAGAAGATGACCGAAGAGATCGTGAAGGGTTTCGGCCACTGAGCCGGCGGGCCGTTACTGCTCCAGGAACGCGCGCACCTTCTCGCGGATGAACGTCGCGTCCGGCTGATTTTGTACCGGGTTGCCCGCCCGATGCCCCCAGATGCTTGGGATCGGCGAAAGCGTGCCGCGCCGCAGATGCGCGAGTTCGCGCCGGTTATCTTCCACGCGGAAATACATATCGGTCTCTCCCGGCATCAGCAGCACGCGCGCCTCGATCGCGCGGAGTGCGGCCGCGAGGTCGCCCCGGTAGGTTTCATTCGCGCTGATGTCGCCCGCATCCCAGGTGCGAAGTTGGGCCAGCAGATCGGCTGCGCGGCGACGGCGGTAGCGCTCCTCCCAGTCGCGACGGAGAAACGTCTCGAGGTCCGGCGCGCCGAGTGCTGTCAGATGTAGATCGTCGCGGTAGAAATCCGCGCTCAGGGCCATGGTCGCGTAAATGCGGGCAAAGGCGCGCAACGCGCCGGTGGGTTCGGCCGAAAAGCCACCCTGCCCGTCGTACTCGGGTGCTGCTTCAAGTGTGGCCATCAGCGCGGCGAGGAACACGCGGTTATGCGTGGCGGTGCGCGCAGTGCCGCAGTTCACCACGATGCGTCCGACGGCGCCGGGGCGGAGTGCCGCCCAGTGATAGGCCTGCTGCGCGCCCATCGACCAGCCGTACACGGCGTGCAATCGCTCGACTTCCCAGACTTCGTGCAGCAGCCGGGCTTGCGCGCGAATGTTGTCGGCCGCGGTCACCAGTGGCGGGTAGCCCGGCGTGTTGGACGGGCTCGACGACAGGCCATTGCCGAACATATCCGGGATTACGACGAACCAGCGCTGTCGGATCGAGCACGCCGTCAGGGCCGATCAGCCACTCGAGGTCAGGGTGCTGCGCGGAGTAGCTGGTCGGATAGAGCACCACGTTGTCGCGCGCCGGGGCGAGCGTGCCGTGCGCGCGCCAGGACAAGCGCGCGTCGGCTATGGCGCCGCCGCGCTCGACCGCCCAGTCGCCGAGTTCGAGCACGCCGCTACTGGTCGGCCAGGTCATCGGTGCATTCTCCTCCAACGCCGCCAGCATTGCGCGGCACAACCGGCCGCGCGAGAGTGCCGTAAATTTCCCGGAGGAAGCCATGCCCGAGCGGCCGTTCACGTTGTCCGATCTTCAAGCGCTGCGCGAGTGGGATACGCCGACGATCTGCAACGGGCTGGAGCTGGTCGTCCCGGAGCGGCGCGCGATCGGGTTCACCGTCGAGCCGATGGTGGCGGTTGACCCGAAGGCACCGCCCATCATCGGCCTTGCCCGCGTGGGCACGATCCGGGCCAAGGAACCGCCGCGCGGGGCAGTCACTAAGCGGGAGGACTGGTACGATTACGTCGGCGAGGCCGACCTGCCCACGGTGGTGGTGCTCCAAGACCTCGACGACCGGCCCGGCTACGGCGCGTTTTGGGGCGAGGTGAACTCCACGATCCACAAGGCGCTCGGCGCGCTCGGCTGCGTCACCAACGGCTCGTTCCGCGATCTCAGCGCTTGGGCCCAGGGCTTTCAGATGATCGGTGGCCGCGTCGGGCCGAGCCACGCCCATGTTCACATGGTCGATTTCGGCAAGCCGGTGAACGTGTTCGGGATGCAGGTCGGGCACGACGACGTGGTCCATGCCGACTACCACGGTGCGGTGGTGATCCCGGCCGAGGCCGTGCGTAAGCTGCCCGCCGCGATCGACCTCATCACGCGGCGCGAGCGGGTGATTTTAGATGTATGCGCCGCCCCCGGCTTCACCCCGCTCAAGCTGCGCGAAGCGCTCAAGCGGTCGGGCGAGATCCACTGATTAGGCTTAGCCCGCCCGGCACCCCGCACAGACCCCTTCCGCCTCAACCGTCGCGCGCCCGACGCTGAACCCGGCTCGCGCGGCGGCTTCGGCGAGAGCATGGACGACGCCGCCGTCCTCGATCTCGGTGACCTTGCTGCATTGGCGGCAGATCAGGAACTGCGCCGCGTGCTCCTCGCGTTCGCGCGCGATGCAGCCCACGAATGCGGATAAGCGCTCGACCCGGTGGATGAAGCCGTGCTCCAGCAGGAAGTCGAGCGCCCGGTAGACGGTGGGAGGGGCCGCCCCGCGCCGCGTCACCTTGAGGCGATCGAGGAGATCGTAGGCGCCGGTCGGGCCGTCGGTGTCCAGGATCAGCCCGAGTACCTCGCGCCGGAGGTGCGTCATCCGAGCACCCCGCTCAGCGCAAAGCTGCGCTGCCCGGTCCAGCAATCGCTCGGTGTCGGCCGAGAACCGGCCCGCTTCCATCTCGAACGCCTTTCAGACCGCTCCTGATCCTCCCAACATAAGCTGTATGAACGAACATGCCACAGCCGCCCCAGTCGCCGAGATCGTGGCGAGCCTCGCCTTCGACGCAAACGGCCTCTTGCCGGCGGTGGCGCAGCAGCACGACACGGGCGAGGTGCTGATGCTGGCCTGGATGAATCGGAGGCAGTGGCTGAGACGCTGTCGACCGGCCGCGTCTGCTACTGGAGCCGCAGCCGGGGCGCGCTGTGGCGCAAGGGCGAGACCTCGGGTCAGGTGCAACGGCTCGTGGAGCTCCGGGTGGATTGCGACGCGGACTCCCTGCTGCTGCTGGTCGAGCAAACCGGCGTTGCGTGCCACACCGGCCGCCGGACCTGTTTTTACCGTGCCGTGCGTGACGGCGCGTTGCGAGAGATCATGGTACCCGAGATAGCGCCCGAGACGTTGTACGGATCGTCAGCACAAGCGTCCGACCGTTCCACCACCGGCGAAGTCTCGCCACCGGCGAGGTGACGGCGGATGGCTCAAAAATATCCGAGCGCCGCGTGTCCCTGATCTACCTTGTCGCGGGCGAGAGCAGCGGCGACGTCCTCGGCGGCCGGCTCATGACGGCACTCGCGGCCGCCCGGCCCGGCGTCCGTTTCGCCGGGGTCGGCGGGACGGAGATGGCGGCGCGGGGCCTGTCCAGTCTGTTCCCGATGCGCGATCTCGCGCTCATGGGGTTGCTCGAAGTCGTGCCCCGCATACGGCAGCTGCAGCGGCGCTTGAGCGAAACCGAGGCGGACATCCGCCGCCTCCGTCCGCAGGTGGTGGTGACGATCGACAGTCCCGGCTTCACCCTCCGCCTGCTGCGCCGGATCGGGCCGCTCGGCATCCCGCGCGCGCACTACGTCGCCCCCCAGGTATGGGCCTGGCGGGAGCGGCGGGTCCGGCACTTTCCCGGCCTCTGGGACACGCTGCTTTGCCTGCTGCCGTTCGAGCCCGAGTTCTTTGCCCGGCACGGGCTTGCGGCGACCTTCGTCGGCCATCCCGTGCTCGAAAGCGGCGCCGACGGGGGGGACGGGCCGCGCTTTCGAGCACGCCACGGGAATACGGCCGAGGGGCCCGTGCTGACTGTGATGCCGGGAAGCCGCCGCTCGGAGGTCGGGTCGGATACTGCCGGTGTTCGGCGACGCCGTCGCCCGTCTTGCCGTCGAGTGCCGGGCTTGCGGCCGGTCGTGCCGGTCGCACTCCCTGTTGCCGCGGCGGTGATCGCGGGAACCCGAGCCTGGGCCGTGCCGCCTGTCGTGGTCACGGAGACCGCCGACAAGCTTGACGCCTTTGCGGCAAGTGGGGCGGCGCTTACCAAATCGGGAACCTCCACGCTCGAGCTCGCCATGGCGGGCGTGCCGATGGTGGTCGCGCACCGTGCGCAACCCATGACGGCCGCAATCGTCCGGCGGCTGGTGACCGTGCGCTATGCCTCCTTGCTCAACCTCCTGGGCGGGGAGGAGGTGGTGCCCGAACTGCTGCAGGAGGAGTGTGCCCCCGCCTCCCTTGCCGATGTGCTGCACGGCCTGCTTGAAGATCCTTCCCGCGCCGAGGCGCAGCGCGCGCGCTTTGGCTCCGTGCTCGCCAAGCTCCGCCCGCCGGAGGGCGCGCCGTCAGCCGCCGCCGCCGCCGCCGTGCTGCGATTGCTCGATCAAGCCTGAAGCGATTGCGTGGGCGCGGCTGCGTGCCATGGATTCCGTGACGGCGAGGGCGGCGGCGAGCGCGCGACGCCCGGCCGTGGCGTCCACCAGCACCGGTGCGCCGTCCAAAACGGAGGCGGCGAACGCCGCCTGCTCGGCCGCCAGCGCGTCATGGTCCTCCCAAGAGAAATCCTCCGAGCCGAAATCGGCGACGCCCGGGATCGGCTTGCCCTGGCCGCGTGCGATCCACGTCAGCCGTCGCGCCGCGAAGTCGACAGCCGAGTAGCCAGACGCGGAGAAGATGCGCATCCGCCGTTCGGTCCGGAACGAGATGCGGCTCGCGGTGACCGTCGCGACGCAGCCGTTGTGGAAGCGGACGCGGGCGTTGGCGATGTCCTCGTGCGCGCTGGCGACGGCCGCGCCGACCGCATCGACGCTGTCGAGCGGGCTGTCCACCAGGGACAGGATCAGATCGAGATCATGGATCATCAGGTCGAGGATGACGGACACGTCGGTGCCGCGCTGCTTGAACGGCGCGATCCGGGTTGCCTCGACATAGAGCGGCCGGCCCATCCGGCCGGCCAGCGCGCCGTGCGCGGCCGAGAATCGTTCCAGATGCCCGACCTGGAGCACGAGCTTGCGTTCAGCCGCGAGCGCGGCCAAGCTCGTCCGCCTCGGCGAGCGAGGCCGCGAGCGGCTTTTCCACCAGCACGTGCTTGTCGCGCGAAGTGCGGCGGCGGCGAGCGCGTGGTGCGCCGCGGCGGGAGCGGCGACGATAGCCGCATCGCCGCCGGCGAACAAATGCTCGAAGCCGAGCGACGGCGCGCCCGCCTCCCAGCCGACCGCCTTGGCGCGCTCCTCGTCAGGGTCGTGCATCCCGGCCAACGAGCCCGCGCGGCGCGCCGCGACCTTGAGCGCATGATAGCGGCCGAAATGCCCGGCGCCGGCGACGCCGACGCGCATCCGGCTGGTCCGGCATGGCTGATGCTCCCTGGCCCGCATGTAGATGACGGCGGGCTACGGCCGCACCGCGTCGGCTGAGCGGCGCTCGTTGCTGAGCGCCAGGGTTGCATCCCGCCGGAGCCGCATCGCTATTGGCTCCCGCGCCCACTCCGGCCCCGAGTAAGGCGGCGGCGCCAGCGGAGCGGCGTCTGTTGCGAGCCGGGAGGTGCGTCCGCAGTGTATTTCAGCCGCCTCAAGATCATGCTCATTCTGGGCGTCTGCGTGCTCGGCGTCGCTCCTTTGCATTCCGAACCTGATCCCGGCGCCCGCGGCCTGGCTGCCGTGGCGCACCATCCATCTGGGCCTCGACCTGCGCGGCGGCAGCTATCTGCTGCTGGAAGTGGACATGAAGGCGGTCATCAAGGAGCGCCTGGAGGCGTTGATGGATGCCGTGCGCCGGGCGCTCCGCCCCGGCAACATCTTCTATCAGGGCCTCGACGCCCAGCCCGACCAGAACCGGGTGCTGCTGCGCCTACGCGACCCCGCGCGCACGGAGGAAGCGATGGCCGCGCTCCGGCCGCTCGCTGGCGCCGAGAATGCCAGCGGGCGACCGGATTTGGATCTCGCTTCGACGCCGACGGGCGATCACGCTCACGCTCTCCCCGGTCGCGCTGAACGAGCGCGCCACCGCCGCCGTCCAGCAATCGATCGAGATCGTCCGCCGCCGGATCGACGAAACGGGCGTGGTGGATCCGCAGATCACCCGCCAGGGCACCGACCGCATCGTGGTCCAGCTTCCAGGCATCGAGGACCCGAACCGGATCAAGGAACTGCTGGGCAAGACCGCCCACATGACGTTCCAGCTCGTGGACGAGAGCGCCAATGCCTCCGCGAGCGGGCCGCCGCCGCCCGGGGACGAATATCTGCCGATGCAGAACAAGCCGAACCAGAAAGATCGCAGTCCGCCGCCGGGTGGACGTGGACGGCGGCGATCTGACCGACGCCCGCGCAGGGACCAATGGGCAGACCGGCGACTGGGTGGTGAATTTCACCTTCAACTCGGTCGGCGCGCGGCGTTTCGCCGACGTCACCCGCGCCAACGTCAACCACCGATTCGCGATCGTGCTGGACAACCAGATGATCAGCGCCCCGGTGATCCGTGAGCCGATCACCGGCGGCCGCGGTCAAATCAGCGGCAGCTTTACCGCCCGCCTCGGCCAACGATCTCGCCGTGCTGCTGCGGGCGGGCGCATTCCGGCGCCGCTGACTGTCGTCGAGGAGCGCAGCGTCGGTCCCGAACTGGGTGCCGATTCGATCCGCGCGGGCGCGATCTCGCTGGCCGTCGGCTTCCTGCTCGTGATCGGCTACATGGGAACCTTCTACGGCCTGTTCGGCTGGTTCGCGAACCTGGCCCTCGTGGTCAACCTCATGCTGATGGTGGCGATGCTGTCGCTTGATACAGGCGACCCTGACCCTGCCGGGGATGGCCGGCATCCTGCTCACCCTCGGGATGGCAGTCGATGCCAACATCCTGATCAACGAGCGCATCCGGGAGGAAGCACGGCACGGCCGGCCGCCGCTTCAGGCGCTGGAAGCCGGATTCAACCGCGCCTACCGCACCATCTTCGACACCAACACGACGGCTTTCCTTGCCCACGTGATGCTGTTCGTGTTCGGCAGCGGCCCGGTGCGCGGCTTCGCGGTCACCATCACGGTCGGCATCGCCACCACCATGTTCACCGCCTGGATGCTCACCCGCCTCCTGGTCTCGCGCTGGTACGTCTCCGTGCGGCCGCGCGCGCTGCCGGTCTGACCGCCATGTTTTACCGACCCATCGCCCGTCTGGTCCCGGACAACACCCGCATTCGCTTCATGCGCGGACGCTTTCTGGGTCTCCTTGGTTCGGCCCTGCTGTCGTCTGCGTCCTTGGCGCTGTTGTTCTACCCGGGGCTCAATCTTGGCATCGACTTCTCGGGCGGCATCGTGATGGAGGTCCGCACGCCCGGTCCCGCCGATTTCGACAAGATCCGCGCTGCGCATCGCCGGGGAGCACGTGGGCGAGCAGGGCGTGCAACGCTTCGGTGCTCCCGACCAGGTGCTGATCCGATTGCCGACGGCACCGTCCGAAGCGGCCACCCAGCAGGAGGTGAACAAGGTCCGCGCGGCGATCGAGCAGGCGATGCCGGGCAGCAAGGTGCTCGCACCGATGCGGTGGGTGCCGCCGTCTCGGCCGAATTGTTCCGTGACGGGCTGCTCGCCCTCGGCATCAGCCTCCTGATGATCCTCGTCTATATCTGGTTCCGCTTCGAGTGGCAGTTCGCCGTCGGCGCCGTGGTAACCTTGGTGCTGGACGTGACGAAGGCGCTCGGCTTCCTCGCGGTCACCGGGATCGAGTTCGACCTCGTGATGGTAGCCGCCATACTCACCATTATCGGCTACTCCACCAACGACAAGGTCGTCGTCTATGACCGGGTGCGCGAGAACCTGCGCAAGTATCGGACGATGCCGCTCCGCGAGCTGATCGATCTGTCCATCAACGAGACCCTGAACCGTACACTCGGCACGTCCTCGACCGTGTTCCTCGCCGCCTTGCCGCTGGCGCTGTTCGGGGGGGCGTCAATCTCCGGCTTCGCCTTGGTCATGCTGTTCGGCATCTTCGTCGGCACCACATCCTCCATCTTCATCGCTGCGCCCATCCTGTTGTTCTTGGGGGAAAACCGGCTTCGCCGCGACAGCGCGCCCGCGCGCCCCGCCAAGGCGGCCACCACCGCCGGCCCGTGATCGTGGCCAACCGTTTCGGGGAGCCGGTCGTGGGCCCCTTTGATCCCGTCGCTGCTGGCGCACACGAAGGTTTTACACACGATCATATTCCTAGCCTGGAAATGGCGTGTTTCTTCTGTATCACGGGCGAAATCGTCCAGGCGTCGACACAAACGGTCCTTTCCGTGCCACGCTGTTTCAGCGAATCCGAGTTGGAGTTTGAATGCGGCCCGATGGCCTTCGTATCTTGCTGGTCGGCACCGGCCGCAACTGGTCGCGAGCGGTCCATGCTGCGGCGAAGGCGATCGAGCTCGACGCGCTCGATTCCGTGACATCCGGCCGCGAGGCAATCAACCGGATCGTCACGGCCCCAAGGCCCTACTCGCACGTGCTGGTTCAGCCGAACGCGTCCGACGGTCTGATCGACGAACTACATGGGCTTACGGCCGGGGAGCCGGGATCAAGCACCGCGCTCACCCTGCTCGGCGCGCGGCGGCGGAAGGTCGCCCGCATTCCCCGAATCCCGCGTCCCGATCGGCGCTCGGTCGCCGCGGCGCTTAGTCACACCAGCGCGGCCGATCACCTTGCGCCGGCCGATCTCGAGGATCTCGACGTGCTCGACGCCCTGGCACGCTCCATGATCGAGGTGCGGTTTCAGCCAATCGTGCGTCTGTCGGATGGCGTATGCGCGGGGCTCGAAGCGCTCGCCCGGCTCAACCACCCGGCGCATGGCGTGCTGCCTCCGAACCGTTTCGTCCCGCGCATCGAGGATGCCGGACGCAGCGGCGATCTGACACGTGCCGTTGCGGCCCGCGTAATCGCCGAGTTGGCGGGGACAGCGCTCCGCGAGCAGCCGCTCACCGTAGCCCTTAATGTGCCACTCGACGTGATTATGGACCGGAGCAGGATGCGAGCGCTCGACGCGGTCCGCGCCGCGGCCAATGTTCCGCGCGAGCGGATCGTCATCGAATTGACTGAAAGCCGTCCACCGATCGGCGATCTCGGCGATCTACGCTGCGCGCTGGAGCGGCTGCGCGGCGCCGGCTATGGGGTGGCGCTCGACGATCTCAGTCCCGCCATGCCGCATCCCTTCGCGCTTCTCGACTTGCCTTTCACGGCGGTGAAGCTTGACGGTCACGTGATCCGCAACCGCCACAAGGCCGAGGTTGCGGCGTTCCTGCGGCGGGCGATCGGAGCGGCCAAGGCGAACGGCGCCACGGTCATCGCCGAGGGGATCGAGGATGCGGCGACCTGGCATGACCTGGGCGGGCTCGAGGTCGATCAGGTCCAGGGCTTCCTGGTTTCGCGGCCGCTGCCAGCCGCCGCGGTTCCGGTCTGGCTTCGGACGTGGCCCGGGCGCCGCGCTCAGGACTGCGCGTTGCGGGGCGCCCCCGACCAGACCTCCCGGTAGAGCCCGGCGATCTCGGCCGCCTCCGGCACGCGAGGGTTATTGGCGGGGCTCCCCGAGGCGAGCGCCTGATCCGACATCAGCGCGAGGCGCTCCATCCAAGCCGTCTCGTCGATGCCGTACTCGGCCGGGGTCGGGACGCCCAGCTCCTGGTTCAGCGCGGCGAGGCCGGTCAGCAACTTGCCACCGGCGACGCCGTCCGGGTCGGACTTTTCGGCGAAGCCGATGCGTCGCGCCGCTTCCGCATAGCGCGTGGCGGCCGCCTCGATGCTGAAACGGGTGACGGCGGGCAGCAGCATCGCGTTGGACAAACCGTGCGGCACGTGGAAGTGCGCGCCGATCGGCCGGGACATGCCGTGCACCAGCGCCACCGAGCTGTTGGAAAAGGCTAGGCCCGCCGTGGTCGCGCCCAGCATCATGCCTTCCCGCGCCGCGGCGTCGCGCGGCGAATGATAGGCGGCGCGGATGTGCCGCCCGATCAACTCCATCGCCGCGAGCGCGAGCGCGTCGGACAGTGGGTTGGCGCGTCGCGAGACGAACGCTTCGAGCGCGTGCGTGAGGCTGTCGACGCCGGTGTCGGCCGTCGTGCGCGGCGGGACGGAGAAGGTCAGCTCGTAGTCGACCACGGCCGCGAGCGGGAGCGCGCCTAGGCCGGCAATGAGCATCTTCTCGTCGCTCGCGGTGTCGGTGATGACCGTGAAGCGGGTGCATTCGCTCCCGGTCCCTGCTGTGGTCGGCACCGCGATGATCGGGAGGGCGCCGTGATCGGCCGCAACCGGAGCCTTGTAGTCGCGCATGGCCCCGCCGCCCGCCGCGAGGATCGCCATCGCCTTGGCGGTGTCGATCGGCGAGCCGCCGCCGAAGCCGATGAGGCAGTCAAAACGGCCGCCCCCGAGCGCCGCGACCCCCGCCGCCACCACCGTGTCGGTCGGGTCGGATACCGTGTCGCTGAACACCTCCGGCGCCAAGCCCGCCGCCCGGAGGGGCTCGAGGCAGCGTTGCACGGTGCCGGAGGAAACCATGAACGGGTCGGTGACCACCATCGGCCGGGTCAGGCCGAACTTCGCGAGTACGGCCGGGAGTTCGCGGACGGAGCCGCCGCCAACCATCATCAGGCGGGGTGCGGCGATGTTGACCATGCTCATGCCCCGATGATCGAGGCAACGGCGCGCCTCGGTCAAGCGAGGGTCCCGCCCGTTGAACGCCGGCGCGGGCTGCCGTACGGTCCGTGCAACGAAACGCGACGGGGTGGGAACATGACGAGGACATCGGCGCTGCTCGCGGGCGCGCTGGCGCTGCTGCCTGCGGTCGCGGAGGCTGGGCAGAACGACATTCTGGTCGGCCTCGACGGCAAGGCGTTCTTCGATGCCAACGGCATCCGCGTCGGCCCGGGCGGCAACGATGCGCTTGTGGTCATGGACGTGAGCGACCCCGCGAACCCGCGCATACGCGCCAGCCTGCCGCTCGCCAACTCGCTGGTCGGGCCGCCGACCAATTTGCAGATCACGCCGGACGGCCGCCTCGCGCTGCTCGCAAGCTCGGTCGTTACGAACGAAAAGGACGGCGCTTGGAGCACGGCACCTGACAACAAGCTGTTCGTGGTCGACCTGGACGCCAGCCCGCCCAAGCTGCTCGACACCGTGACGGTGGGCAAGCAGCCCTCCGGCCTGGCCATCGCACGCAGCGGTAAGCTCGCCCTGATCGCAAACCGCGCCGGCAAGAGCGTGTCGGTGCTGTCAATCGACGGCACGACCGTCCGCGCCGTGGCTGAAGTGCCGATCGAGGAGGAAGTCGCGGCGGTGGCGATCACCCCGGATGGCAAGCGCGCGTTTGTTGTCAAGAATCTTTCCAACCGCATCGGCGTGCTGGCGATCGACGGGGAGAAGGTCAGCTACGACAAAGCACTCGACATGCCCGCGGGCTACACCCCCTACAACGTCGAGGTCACGCCCGACGGGCGCTACGCGTTGTCGATCAACCAGGGCGGCGGCCTCTCCGGCAACATCGACACGGTGGTGACGATCGACGCCGCCGCGAGCCCGCCGCGCGTGATCGACCAAGGTGCCGTGGGCGACGGGCCGGAGGGCATGGCGATTTCACCGAACGGCAAATGGCTCGCCGTGCCGCTGCTCCGGGGCTCGGCGTCCAAGCGGGAGCGCTGGTCCTACACGCCCAACGGCAGCCTGGTGCTGATGAGCGTGGCACCCCAGGGTCCGTTGCATCGCGTCGGCGAAGGCAAGCTCGGCGGCGTGCCGGAGGGCATCGCATTCAGCCCCGACAGCCGCTTCGTTTACGTAGGCAACTATATCGATAAGAATGTGCAGGTGTTCCGGGTGGACGGCGGCAAGCTGACCGACACCGGGAAGGTGCTGGCGCTCCCGGGCCAACCGGCCTCCATGCGCGGGTTGGCGCGGTAGAATGGCACCGGCCCCCCGCCGACGTTTAGGCACCAAAGCGAGCGCGGTAATCCTGCGGCGTGGCTGCCAGCAGGCGCAGGAAGCTGCGGCGCATGGTTTCTTCCGACCCGAAGCCGCAGCGCTGCGAGATCCGCTTTACCGGAAGGCGTGACTCCGACAGCAATCGCCGCGCGGCTTCCACTCGCAGCCGCTCCACGGCCCGGCCCGGAGTCAGCCCCGTTGCCTGCGCGTAGTGCCGGCTGAAACTGCGCTCGCTCATCCCGGCCTCGGCGGCCAGGGTCGTAAGCGAGAGATCGCCGGCCAGGTGCGCGTTTACCCCACTCATAGCAGCCCCCGCACTTTGCCGCCGTCCGCGACGCTGTTTGCAGGGACGAGGGCAGCTGGGCGCTGAACTTCTGTGCCTGCGCCCTCACCCGGGCGGACTTTTGCCGGCCAATCCACTCGACGCAGAGATAGCCGCGACCTACGGCCAGATCGCCAGGCTGTTCTGACCCTCAAGGGTTCGACTGCTTCGCGGACCACGCCACGCGCCGCCTCGGCGTTGCTCAGTGGGACGGACGGGAAGCGATCCGGGAAAAATCTGCGCGCATTCATCGACACGGGTTTCACCGCGTACCATGACGTAGCCGAGTACCTGGGATGGCGGATCGCTCAAGATTTTCCGCGGCATCGTCACGATGACGCGACGAAGCCCGTCCTGAAGCCCGTCATGACCCACTTCTTCTACATGGACGAAGCTGACCCTTCGAAGATCCGCAGCTGGGTCGGATCGGTAGGTCCTGTCGGATTCTAAGCCAAATCACGACGCGCGAACTTGATCCTTCGTCAGCCCGATTATGGTGCGCGAAGGCGCACCATGATCGGGTGAGAGGCTCCATCGTGCGCGCGATCGTACGTTCCGGCTCAAGCTGGCCGACTTCGGGCTACATGTCGCGCGTCTCCGCGGACATGCTGAACGTGCCGCGTCGCGCCCGCCTTCCGCCCCGGCGACGCGTGCCGCCGTACCTCGTGACGATGACGGCGCACTTCTCCCGGCGCGTGTCGTAGTTGCGACGGTATCTCGGCCGGAACGTCGCCCACCGGCGCGAGCTTGACGCCAGTGAGGCGTTCGATCGCGCGGAGTGCGGCCCGCTCGGAAGGATCGCAGAACGCGATCGCGATGCCGGCCGCGCCCGCGCGCGCTGTGCGGCCGATGCGGTGGACGTAGCTTTCGGGCTCCACCGGAAGGTCGAAATTGACCACGTGCGACACGCCTTTCACGTCGATGCCGCGGGAGGCGATGTCGGTCGCGACCAGCACGCGGGCGCGCCCCGAACGGAACATTTCGAGCGAGCGCTCGCGTGCGGACTGGCTCTTGTTGCCGTGTAGCGCTTCGGCGCCGATCCCGGCCGCATCGAGGTGCTCGGCGACGCGGTTGGCGCCGTGCTTGGTCCGGGTGAACACGATCACCCGCTCGAGCGCCGGATCGCCGAGCAAACGCGTCAGAAGCCCGCGCTTAGCGGCGGTCTCGACGAAATGCACCTGCTGCTCGATCAGTACCGGCGTCTTAACGGCGGGGGTAACTTCCACGCGGCGCGGGTCGCGCAGGAAGCTGCGCGCGAGCTGCTCGACCTCCGCCGGCATGGTCGCCGAGAACAGGGACGACTGGCGTGCCGCCGGCAGTGCCGCGACCACGGCGCGGATGTCGCGGATGAACCCGAGGTCGAGCATCCGGTCGGCTTCGTCGAGCACAAAGTGCGTCACTTCGTCGAGCTTGAGATGCCGCGTGCCCATCAGGTCACGGATGCGGCCCGGCGTGCCGACCACGATGTCGGGGCCGCGCTTCATGCGCTCCTCCTGCGGGCGGCGGCCGACGCCCCCCAGGATGACGGCCGTGGTGAGGCGCTGGCCCGCGGCGAAAGTTCGGATGGCGGCTTCGATCTGCAAGGCGAGCTCACGGGTCGGAGCAAGGATCAGCACGCGCGTCGCGAACGGCCGGGCGCGGTGCGGCACGGCGGCGAGGTGCTGAAGGATCGGTAGCCCGAAGGCGGCGGTCTTGCCGCTGCCGGTTTGGGCGATGCCGAGGAGGTCATGCCCGTCCAGCAGGGGCGGGATCGCGGCGGCCTGGATCGGGGTGGGAGTTGCAAACTTTAGTGTGGCGAGCGCGCGCAAGAGTGGCTCGGCCAGGCCGAGCGAGGCGAACGAGGGATCGGACAAAACGGGAAAATTCCTTAACGCGGCCGGGCGGCCATGCGTCGTGTCGCCCGCCTACCGCGCGTAACAGCGGCGCCGGGCCTTCTGGAGATGACGAATTCCGAGAGGCAATGAGCCGGAACGACCGACCGCCGATACGCGATCACGAAATCCTCGTCGCGATATCGGCTTGGGCGGGCCGAATAGCAAGAGAACCTTTTTCGACCGTTTGCCCCCGCGCTTGACAATGCACATCATTTCCACAAATGTGGAGATATGGAAAAGACGGTCGCGATCGCCTCGTTAGCGGCGCTTGCGCAAGAATCTCGCCTCGATGTGTTCCGCCTGCTCGTGCAGGCCGGGACGGACGGGATGCCGGCGGGTCAGATCGGCGAACGGCTGAACTTGCCCTCGGCAACCCTGTCCTTCCACCTGAGCCAACTCAAGCATGCGGGCTTGGTCACGTTCCGCCGGGAAGGGCGCTCGCTGATCTACATGGCCGAATATGACGCCATGAACGCGCTGCTCGGCTACCTCACGGAGAACTGCTGTCAGGGCGACGCCGCGGGCTGCGGGATCGGCGTCTGCGACGGCGCCGCCCTCATCGCCACCAGGGAAGGAACGCGCCAATGAAGCGCCTGCACGTCCATGTGTCGGTCGAGGACATCGCCCGGTCTGTCCGCTTCTACAGCACTCTTTTTGCGGCCGAGCCGACTGTCACCAAGCCCGACTATGCCAAGTGGATGCTGGATGATCCGCGCGTCAACTTCGCCATCTCGACCAGAAGCGCGCAAAGCGGCCTCGATCACCTCGGCATTCAGGTCGAAACCTCGGAGGAGCTGCACGAGGTTTACGGGAGGCTGCAACAAGCTGACCATCCGATTCTGGAAGAGGGCGCGACCACCTGCTGCTACGCACAGTCGGAAAAGTCGTGGGTTGCGGACCCGCAAGGCCTGCCGTGGGAAACCTTCCTCACCTCAGGCGAAAGCACCGTCTACGGCGATAGCGTCGACCTCGGCCCGATCCGCACGACTGCCGCGGCCTGCTGCACTCCCGAAACGCCGCCACGCGCGTGCTGTGCGCCGAAGCCGGATTTGGCCGCCGACGGCGCCTGCTGTGGGGGGCGGCCGTGACGATCACGATCTACCATAATCCCGACTGCGGCACGTCGCGCAACGTTCTCGCCCTGATCCGCAACAGCGGGGAAGACCCACACGTCATCGAGTATCTGAAAACCCCACCTTCACGCGACGAGCTGATGAGCCTGATCGACCGCATGGGAATACCGGTGCGCGATGTGCTGCGCCGGAAAGGAACGCCCTACGACGAACTGAAGCTCGGCGATCCCGCCCTGACGGACGATCAGCTGATCGAAGCCATGATGGCGCACCCGATCCTAATCAACCGCCCGATTGTCGTTACACCCTCGGCTGTGAAACTGTGCCGCCCTTCTGAAACGGTGCTGGACATTCTTCCCAATCCGCAGCGAGGCGAGCTCTCCAAGGAGGACGGCGAGAAAATCGTGGATGGGGCGGTCACCGCGTTGCGAGACCTGCGCCATGAGTGAAGCGGCCGCGGTCGCGCCGGGTAAAGCGCCCTCCATGGGAACGTTCGAGCGTTACCTTACGCTGTGGGTCGCGCTCTGCATTGTTGTCGGCATCGCGCTCGGCCAGGCCTTGCCTGGCGTATTTCATGTGCTCGGCGCGGCGACGGTGGCGCAAATCAATCTGCCGGTCGCCGTGCTGGTCTGGCTGATGGTCGTCCCGATGCTGCTGAAGATCGATCTTGCGGCACTCGGGCAAGTGCGAAGCCACTGGCGCGGCATTGCCACGACGGTCGGTATCAACTGGCTGGTCAAGCCGTTTTCGATGGCGCTGCTGGGCTGGCTGTTCATCGGCCTGTTGTTCCGGCCCTATCTCCCGGCCAACATGATCGATGGCTACATGGCCGGGCTGATCCTGCTGGCCGCAGCGCCCTGCACGGCAATGGTGTTCGTCTGGTCGAACCTGGTCGACGGCGAGCCACATTTCACGCTGTCGCAGGTCGCTCTGAACGATACGATCATGGTGTTCGCCTTCGCGCCGATTGTCGCGCTCCTGCTTGGCCTGTCCTCGATCACCGTGCCGTGGAACACGCTGATCTTGTCGGTCCTGCTCTATATCGTTGTGCCGGTGATCGTGGCGCAGCTCTGGCGGCGCGGGCTGCTGGCGAATGGCGGGCAGTCCGCGCTCCGTCGAACGCTCCGCACCCTCGCGCCGCTGTCGCTGTCCGCGCTGCTGCTGACGCTGGTGCTTCTATTCGGCCTGCAAGGCGAGCAGATCATGCGCCAGCCCGCCGTCATCGCGATGCTCGCCGCGCCGATCTTGATCCAGGTTTATCTCAACGCGGGGCTGGCGTACTGGCTCAATCGACGCCTCGGCGTCGAATGGTGCGTAGCCGGTCCTTCGGCGTTGATCGGCGCCAGTAATTTTTTCGAGCTCGCGGTGGCGACGGCTATTGCGCTGTTCGGCTTCCAGTCCGGCGCGGCGCTCTCAACGGTCGTCGGGGTTCTTGTCGAAGTGCCGGTGATGCTGTCGATCGTCCAGATCGTCCGCCGGTCGCGCGGCTGGTATGAGCGGGCGCAGACTGCGTAACCGCGTGATCGGACGACCGAGCGTCGTCGTCTCCGCGCTCGGCATCACGCAGACGCTCGCGTGGGCATCGACCTACTATCTCCCGGCAGTCATGGCCGATCCGATTTGTGACAGCATGGGTCTCCCGCGGTCATGGTTCTTCGCCGTTTTCTCCGCCTCATTGCTGCTCTCGGGTCTGCTCGGCCCCGCGGCCGGCCGGATGATTGACCGTCACGGCGGCCGTTATGTTCTTTCTTGCACCAATCTGGTGTTCGCGGCCGGGCTGGCGCTTCTGTCGCTATCGTCCGGCGTTGTCGGCCTGTCGGCTGCCTGGACCGTTATCGGCGTCGGGATGGGCTTCGGCCTCTACGAGGCAGCTTTTGCGACCGTTGCCGGCATCTACGGCCGCGACGCCCGCAACGCGATCACCGGCATCACCCTATTCGCGGGTTTCGCCAGCACGGTCGGCTGGCCGGCAAGCGCCCTGTTTATGGATGCGTTCGGCTGGCGCGGCGCATGTCTGATCTGGGCGGCCTTGCATCTGCTGCTCGGGCTGCCCCTGAAATCGGCTGCTGGTGCCAAAAGCGCCGGCCCCGGTTGCGGAGAGGGGGCCGGGCGCAGAGGCGGCGCCGGGCACAGTGCCCGACGCCGTACGGCGGACGATGATCGTGTTGGCGGGCGTGTTCGCTGCCAGCTGGTTCGTTTCGACGGCCATGGCGGCGCACCTGCCGCGGCTGCTGGAGGCGCTCGGCGCGACGCCATCGGCCGCGGTCGCGGCGGCGGCTCTGGTCGGCCCGGCGCAGGTCGGCGCACGGCTGTTCGAGTTCGGGTTTTTGCGGCGAGTGTCGCCCCTCGTCTCGGCGCGGCTCGCCACGGCGATGCACCCCATAGCCGCCAGCTTGCTGTGGATCGTCGGAGCGCCGGCGGCCATCCTGTTCACGCTGCTGCATGGCGGCGGAAATGGAATGCTGACAATCGCGCGCGGCACATTGCCCCTCGCGCTGTTTGGACCGGGAGGTTACGGGTTGCGGACAGGGCTGCTTGCAGCGCCGGCCCGAATCCTTCAAGGCGGCGCGCCGCTGCTATTCAGTCTGGTGCTGGATCGCGGCGGAGCTGGGGCCGCGCTGCTGCTATCGGGAACGCTGGCGGGCGGTGCATTTGCAGCGCTGCTGTTCGTGCGTAGACCAGGCGCGTGAGCGCGAAACGGGACCGGAGGCCCGCTTACCGGCGATGTTCGCGCAGTACGCCGAGGCCGCGCTCGAGGTCGGCGATCAGGTCCGCTGTGTCCTCGAGCCCGATGTGGACGCGCATGGTCGGACCGCTCGAGCCGGCCCGACCCGGCCGTGCGCGTCACATAGCCGGTCGTCGGCAGGACCAGGCTCTCATAGCCGCCCCATGAAGCGCCGATGCCGAACAGGGTGAGCGCGTCCACCATCGCCTCGACCCCCGCCGCGGCATACTCGGGCCGGAACACGACGCCGAACAGGCTGCTCGCTCCCGAGAAATCGCGCGCCCACAGGGCGTGCCCCGGCGCGCCGGGAAGGGCCGGGTGCAGCACCTGCGCCACCTCCGGCCGCGCCGCCAGCCATTGAGCGACTTCTAAGCCGCTCTGCATCTGCGCGGAAAGGCGCACGCCTAGGCTACGCAGCCCCCGGAGCGCCAGCCAGCAATCGTCCGGGCTCGCGTATTGTCCGAGCAGGAGCGAGGTGCTCCGAACCCGCTCCCAATCCGCGTCGGCGTTCACCGTGATGCTGCCCAGCATCAGGTCCGAGTGGCCGCCTGCGTATTTGGTGAGCGCCTGGATCGAGACGTCCACCCCGTGGCTGAACGGCTGGAAATGGTGAAAGCCCCAGGTGTTGTCCATCAGCACGGCCGCGTCGCGCGCGTGGGCGGCGCGGGCCAGCGCCGGGACGTCCTGCACCTCGAAGGTGTGGCTGCCCGGGCTTTCAACGTACAGCACGCGGGTGTTCGGGCGGAACAGCGGCGCGATCCCGTCAGCGTCGAGTTCCGGGTGATAGTAGGTTGTTTCTACGCCATAGTCGCGAAGGAATTTGTCGCAGAAGTTGCGCGCCGGCCCGTAGACGCTGTCCGTCACCAGGCAATGGTCGCCGGCCTTGAGGTAGGCGAGCAGCGGGGTGGTCACAGCTGCCAACCCTGAGCTGACGATCTGGCAGCGCGTGCCCCCTTCGATCTCGGCGACCATGTCCTCGAGCATCCAATGGGTTTCAGACCCCATGATGCCGTAGACGAGCGCCTGCTCGAGACGCTTCGTCGCCGCCGCGCGCCGCCCCGCCATCGTGCCGTACAGCACCGTCGAGCCGCGGTGCAGGGGCGGGTTGACGAAGCCGTGCAGGCGCGTGCCGGCGCGACCGCCATGCGACAGGCGGGTGCGGAAACCCTGGCCGCGCGGGTCGTCCGTCATGCGCCCGCGCGCTCGACTGCGGTGTCGGACCGGCCGCCCCATTCCGTCCAGGAGCCATCGTAGACCGCACCCGCGGGCAGGCCCGCGAGCGTGAGGCCAAGCGTGAGGATGCAAGCCGTCACCCCCGTGCCGCAACTCGTCACCACCGGCCGGCTACCGTCAGCTCCCGCACGGGCCAGGCGGTCCCGTACCTCGGCCGGCGGCAGAAACGTGCCGTCCGGGGCGAGCAAGTCGGTGTAGGGCAGGTTGCGCGACCCGGGGATATGGCCGCTCCGCATCCCCGGCCGAGGTTCCGGTGTGGTCCCGGCGAAGCGGCCGGCGGCCCGGGCGTCGAGCACCAGCTCGGCGTGAGAATCGAGGTTGTGCAGGAGGTCGCCAATCCCTCGGAGCCGGGTGGCGCGGAAGTCGGGCCGGAACTCGGCCGGGGCGGCCGGGCCCGGTTCGCCGGCTTCGATCCGCCGCCCCTCCTTGACCCATTTGGGCAAGCCGCCGTCCAGGACGGCGGCCGCCTCGTGTCCAAACAGCCCCATGAGCCACCATCCCCGCGCCGCGGAGCTGAGACCCTTCTGGTCGTAGAACACCACCCGGCTCGCGTTCGACACGCCCATGCCGCCGAGCAGCCGGGCGAAGCGGGCCGGGGAGGGGACCATGTGCGGCAGATCGGCCTCCGTGTCCGCAACCTCGTCGATGTCGAAATAGCGCGCGCCTGGGATGTGCGCCTCGACATATTCGGCTCGGCCGTCGCGGTTCTCGTTGGGCAGGTATTTGGTCGCGTCGAACACGACGAGATCGGGTTGGCCGAGTTCGCCCGCTAGCCAATCGGTGCTCACCAGGGGTCCCATCAATCCTCCTCCGCCCGGGGTGCGATCACCACCCGGCGGTTCTGCCGGCCCTTGTTCTCGATTTTCACGACCGCCATCGGCCCGATGGCGCTGGTGCGAAGGACGTGGGTGCCGCCACAGGGCTGGAGGTCAACGGGCGGTTCGCCAGCGCCGATGCGGACCAGGCGAAGCCGGCCCGCGCCGCGCGGCGGCTTGACCGAGAGCGTGCGCACGAGGCCAGGGTCCTGGTCCAGCACCGCCTCCTCGACCCACTCGGAAGTCACCGGGTGGTCGGCTGCGATCAAAGCGTTGAGCGCCGCGTCGATCTCCTCCTTCAACGGCGCAACCGGAAGATCGAAGTCGAGCCGGGACCGCTCAAGGCCGATCTGCCCGCCGGTGACCCCCGCTCCGGGGAGGACGGCACAGAGCAGATGCAGGCTGGTGTGCATCCGCATCAGCAGCTGCCGCCGCTCCCAGTCGATCGCCGCCTCCACGACCGTGCCGGGCGGCGGGCGCTCGCTTCCTCCCTCGGGAACGTGCAGGATCGCCTCGCCCGCGCCCTTGATCGTATCGGCGACCCGCATCGAGCCGCCGTCCCACCGTAGCGCGCCCGTATCGCCCGGCTGCCCGCCGGAACGTGCGTAGAATACGGTGCGGTCGAGCGTGACGCCCTCGGTTGCGCTCCCGACCACGGTGGCCGAGACCGTGCTGAGAGCCGGATCGTCGAGGAACAGACGCTCCGTCAAGCTCGCCTCCATCGCGCGCGCAGCCAATCGTGACGGGCGGCGAACCAGAGGAGCGCGATCACCGTCACGCTATTCGGGAAAGCGTTGTCGAACACCGCCTCGATCGCCCGAGCGGCGGGCCAAACCCGCAGGCGAATGTCCTCGTGCTCGGATGCGAGCCCCCCCGTGCCGCACAGGCCGTCGGCGGCGGCCTCCGGCGCGCGCACCCGCCCCGCGAACACCCTGGCGAACTCGTCCACACCTCCGGGCGACAGTAGCACGTCGCCGATCTGCTCGAGCTGATCGGCTTCCAGCCCCATCTCCTCACGCGTCTCCCGCAGCGCCGTCGCGTCCGGTGGCTCGGCACCGTCACACAGCCCGGCCGGCAACTCGACCAACACCGGTTCGACGCCTGCCGCCAGCGCTGGAAGGCGAAACTGCTCGAGCAGGACGAGGGAGTCGGCGTCCGGGTCGTACGGGAGCAGCGCCGCTGCCCGGCCTCGGCGCCACAGCTCCCAACTGCGTACGCCGGACATGGTGCCATCGAACCGGCGATGACGGAATCGCACCTCGTCAAGGGGGAAGCGCCCGTTCCAGACCCGCCGCTCGGCCTCTATGACGACGTCGGGGTGGGCCGGCAACGGCGCGAAATTACGGTTCATCGCGTCACCATAGGGCGGCCAGAAGGTCGGGCAAGAACCGCGGCGGTCAGGCGGGGGAGGCGGCCACCAGTTCACGCAGCCGGGCGGCCCCCGCCGGCCCCTTGATGGCCTCGCGCCAGCTCGTCTCGGCGACGCGCTGATGCGCGGCGATCGCCTCGTCGGCACCGGTGATCATCGCCACCCCCGTCTGCCCGCTCGGATGCGTATCGGTTCGGAACGGATTGATCGCGAGGCTCGCGCGGTCGCGGGCGCGGAGGATCTGGAACGCGGAACTGGGCTCGGCCCCGTCGAGCAGGCCGAACTGTAGGCCCATCGGCTCGGCTTCCATCAGTGCCGCGATGTTCTCCACTTCGGTCGTCGCCACTTGACGGCAGATCCGCCGCATCCGGTCGGATACGCCGACCGTGCCGCCCACGCCGACGACCAGGAAGCGCTCCACCGAATTGACGGAGATGATCGCGATGATGCTCGGCCGCCGCATGGCGTAGACCTTTTTGCGGGCGGCCAGGAGCCCCATCACCTGCTCGGCGGAGGCGCGCATCGCCGTTCGTTCCGCGCCCGCCTGCTCGGCCGCCTCTTCGAAGGCCTCGGCCAGGGCCGCGTCGTAGGCGTCGGAGGTCGTCAGGTAGCAAACCGGACCCGATACTTGCAGAACTTGGTCGGCGGTCTCCTCGAGCTGCCGAAGGCGCTCGAAAAATCCCACCGGGCGATTGTAGGTACTCGACGCCGATGCCCAGCAAAGAAAGCGGCGAGATCTTCAGCAGTTCGGCAAGACGCTTGATCGTGTCGAGCTTGATCACCTCCCCTTTCTCGTAGCGATAGAGGGCGGCCCGGGATACGCCAAGACGGGCCGCGATCTCCTCCGCCCGCAACCCGGATTCCAGCCGATAGGCTCTCAACTGCTGACCAATTTCGCTGAACCGCATCATGGACAAACAGCCTTCTCAACCAGCTCGCGCAAACTTGGCTGCGACTCGCGTGTCTCAGAATGTATCCTGGCCGATCTTATGGCTAGGAATGGTCCCTTATGCAATCCGGGGGTCGCGCAGTGCGACGGCGCGAATGGGGCGAGTAGCTAGCCGGATTTCGGGATTTCGGTTCCGGCGAGCCCCTCGATTGCCTTGACCAGGGCCGAATGGTCAAGCTCTGCCCCGCCATGGGCCGCCACCGAGGCGAACATCTGCTGGGCGATCGCGGTGTTCGGCAGCGAAACCCCGAGCTCGCGCGCCGACGATAGCGCTAGGTTCAAGTCCTTCTGGTGCAGCCTGACGCGAAAGCCAGGATCGAAGTTGCCCTTCAGCATCCGTTCTGCATGCAGCTCGAGAACCCGGGAGGCGGCGAAACCGCCAGCGATCGCCTGGCGCACTTTGGCCGGGTCGGCGCCGGCCTTGGCGGCGAACACCAAGGCTTCCGACACAGCCTCGATGTTGAGCGCCACGATAATCTGATTGGCGACCTTGCAGGTTTGTCCCGCGCCGTTCGCCTCGCCGACATGGGTGATGTTCTTGCCCATCACCTCGAACAACGGCCGGGCGCGATCGAACGCCGCTGGCGGGCCGCCCACCATGATGGTGAGGGTGGCGTCCCTCGCACCCACCTGGCCGCCCGACACCGGCGCATCCAGGTAATCGCTGCCGAGCGCATTGATCTTACGGGCAAACTCCTTCGTGGCGAGCGGGCTAATTGAGGACATGTCAATCACCAGCGCACCCTTCTGCGAGGCGGCCGGCGATACCCTCCTCGGCGCCGAACAACACCTGCTCCACGTCGGGCGTGTCCGGCAGCATGAGGATCAGTGTCTCGGCTTCGGCCCCGACCGAGCGCGCGTCGGGCAGAACGGTGGCAGCGGCGCGGATGTCGTCGGCAAGGCTCCGGCGCTCGGGCACGAAAAGCTGATGGCCCGCCTTCTTCAGGTTGAGCGCCATCGGACGCCCCATGATGCCCAGGCCGATGAAACCGATCTTCATGCCGACAGTCCCTTCCTACGCGAAAGCGGTCTCGACCGACCCTCATCCTTTGAGGACGGAGAGCGCTGTGCCGACTGGGATCTCACACCCCGTACCGCTCGCGCCAGCGCAACCCGTCAACTGTTCCGGCGGCGGGCCGGTATTCGCAGCCGACCCAGCCCCGGTACCCGAGTTCGTCCATCTGGCGGAACACGTACTCCCAGCCGATCTCGCCCGTCCCCGGCTCGTTGCGCGCCGGCACGTCCGCGATCTGCATGTGGGCGATCACTGGCAGGAACTCCGCCATGCGCCGCGTCACGTCACCTTCGGTGATCTGGCAGTGATACACGTCAAACTGCAGGCCGAGCCGGTCGCGCCCGATCGCTTCCACCACCGCCGCACCCTGCGCCTGAGTGTGGAGAAAATAGCCCGGCATGTCCCGGTGATTGATCGGCTCGATGACGAGGCGCACCCCGGCCGCCAGCGCTTGCTCGCCCGCCCAGGCGAGGTTGGCGGCGTATACACTCCCGGCCGTCACCGGCGAGACGCCGGGCGGCACGATGCCCGCCATGCAATGGATCAGGTGGACCCCGAGCGCCCCCGCGTAGTCGAGCGCCCGTTTTACCCCGTCGCGGAACTCTCCCGCTCGGCCGGGCAGGCTGGCGAGCCCGCGCTCCCCCGCCGCCCAGTTCCCCGGAGGCATGTTGAACAACGCGAGCGTGAGGCCGTGATCGTCTAGGCGGCGTCGGATGTCGCCGGCGGGAAAATCATACGGGAACAGGAATTCGACCCCATCGAACTGCGCGTCGCGGGCTTGGCCGAACCGGTCGAGGAACGGCACCTCGTTGAACATCATTGACAGATTGGCGGCCAACCTTGGCATGGTCGTCTCTTTCCGGTTGCCACGGAGGCTAGCCTCCGGGCTTTGTCTTGACCAGCAGCGGCCGGCGAGGCACGCAGGCGGCATTATAGCCGGAGCACGCGGTAGTTCGATGGTGGCTGAACGGGTGCTGATGGGCCTGCTGCTCGGCGGCATCGCGATCGGCTGCGTGCTGGTCCTTTACCCGTTCTTTTCGTCCATCCTGTGGGCCGGCATCCTGGTTTTCACCACCTGGCCAGTTGCCGAATGGGTGCGACTGCGGCTGCGGGTCGGGCACGGTGGGGCCGCTGCCATCATGGTGGTGCTCACCGCAGTGGTGGTCGTGCTGCCGCTCGCCGTCGCCGCGCCCAACAGTGCTACGGACGTGGCCCATCTTCGTGCCATCGTAGAAGGAGCGCTCCGCGCCGGGCTCCCGGAATCGCCTGGCTGGGTGTTCGCCATCCCGCTGTTCGGTCCCGTGATCGGGGATCTCTGGAACAGCTGGTCGGCCGATCTCGGCATGATGTTTGCCGCGTTCCGTCCTTACCTCGGGATACTTGCGGAAGGCGGCCTGAGCGTGCTGCTCGGAATTGCCAACGGCGTCCTGCTGTTCCTGTTCGCGCTGTTCATCGCGTTCTTCTTCTATCTCTACGGGGAGCCGATTGCCGAACGCCTGCGAGGCATCCTGCACCGGGTTGCCGGCGCGCAAGCCGAGCGGTTGATCGCGGTCACGGGGGCTACGATCCGGGGCACCGTGTACAGCATTCTCGGCACGGCGCTGGTACAGGGAGTGCTGACCGCATTCGGTTTGTGGGTCGCCGGGGTGCAACGTCCCGTGTTGCTGGGAACGATTGCGGGATTCTTCGCCGTCCTGCCGATCGGCGCGCCGCTGATCTGGGTGCCGGCCGGCATCTGGCTGCTGACAAGCGGAGCGACCGGCCATGGGATTTTTCTGTTGGGCTACGGCGTCCTGGTGATCTCCGGCACGTATCATATCATCCAGCCCTGGATCCTGGCGCGAGGCGCGAAGCTGCCCTTCCTCCTCACCGTGCTCGGCGTGCTGGGCGGTTTGCTCGCGTTCGGGCTGCTCGGGATCTTTCTCGGCCCCGTCCTGCTCGGGGTTGGCTTCAGCCTCGCCAACGAGTGGGCGCGGCCGCCGTCTCCCCCCGGCCTCGATCCGCTGCGGGCTTCTGAGCCAAGCGCTGGAGAGGTCGAACGCTCCCGCCCATTGCCGGAGAGGGTGGGCTGAGAGGACGAGCGAAACGCCGATAGTGGCGCGGAGCGCGGCGCGCGGGAGCCGACATGTCGTCCGGTATCCGCGCGCCTCGTCCGATTTCTGAATGGTTTTGAGGCGCTTCTCGGGCCGGCTATGTTTTCATCCGTCACAAACTTGCGTCGGTGCGGCACATGGCCGCCTGTCTTGCGGTCGAGGGAAGGGGCGCGTAGGGCCATGAGCGACGAAGAGAACGAGGGCGGCTCGCGTCGCGGCGCCCTCGTGGCGTTGGTGGTCGTCGTCGTAATCATCGCGGCCGTCGTTCTGTTGATCGGCCGCTTGCGGGAAAGCGGCCGGATGCAGGATTGCCTCGCATCCGGCCGGAGCAATTGCGCACCGGTCGAGGCGCCGCGCCACTGACGTCGCGCGGCGCCGAACGGTCAGGGCGCCGCTGCACCCTGAGTGTTGACGTAGAGCGCGTAGACGGATGTGCTGGCACACATGTAAAGCCGGTTCCGGAGTAGGCCGCCGAACACCAGGTTCGCGCAGGTTTCCGGGAGATGGATCTTGCCGATCAGGTCGCCATTCGCGGCGTAGCAGCGTACGCCGTCCTCTTTCGGATCGGCCCATCCCATGCTGGTCCAAACATTGCCCTCGACGTCGAGCCGCATGCCGTCGGTAAGGCCCGGTGCGAAGCCTTCAGCAAAAACTTTGCTGTTTGACAGCTTGCCGCTGCCGAGATCGGCGTCAAAGACGCGGATGTGCGCCGGACCGCCGTGGGTGATGCCGCTGTCGATGATGTACAGCTTCTTCTCGTCGGGCGAGAATGCAAGCCCGTTCGGCTGGGTGAAATCGTCGACGACGACCGTGACGCTGCCGTTCCGCGGGTCCACCCGATACACGTTGTGCGTTGACTGCTCCTGTTCGGCCTTAAGCCCCTCGTAGTTGCCGCCGATGCCGTAGGACGGATCGCTGAACCAGATCGAGTCGTCCGACGCGACGACCACGTCATTCGGCGAGTTCAGCTTCTTGCCGTTGTAGCTGTCGGCGATGATCGTGATGGTTCCGTCGAGTTCAGTGCGGACCACGCGCCGGCCGCCATGTTGGCAGCTGATCAGCCGGCCCTGGCGGTCCACCGTGTTGCCGTTTGAGTTGTACGAAGGCGAGCGGAACACGCTCAGGTGGTTGTCATCCTCCAGCAGCCGCATCTGCCGATTGTTCGGGATGTCGCTGAAGATAAGATACCGGCCGGCCCGGAAATAGGCCGGACCTTCGGCCCAGCGAAAGCCGGTTGCAACCCGCTCTACCGCGCCGGTGCCGGGGCTGCCCTTGAAGCGTTTGGCGTCCAGCACCTCGATGTGCTGGTCGGGGTAGCGCGCGTTTGGCAGCGGACCGAGCGGCATGTGCTCCACCCCCGGACCTTGCAGCGGTACTCCCGTCTCACCCGGTTGCGGGACGGTCGCGGCTCCTGCAACTTGCAGCGTCGCGGCCGCGGTCGCGCCGGCCGCCGAAGTGGCCAGGAATGCCCGTCTGTTCATGTCGTTTCCCCCATCGTCGCCGCTTGTTGCGGCCAGTTCCGGAAGCTGTTCGGCGCCGCCTCCTCGCGCGCGAAAACGCCGCCGGCTTCGGCCTAGCTTCCGCATCCGAAGCAGGCACCTTCCGTCGTGATATGTCCACCCTTCGGGCGCCAGAAACGGGGTCGACAAGGGGCCATGCGATTGCCTTATCGTGTGATCGTCCCCACACGCACGGCGGACCAATAACTCGCATGGTCAGCATTGCCCGCTCGCCGCGCCCGTGTGGCTGGAGGCGGGATGCGGCAGCCAAGGAGGATCACGTGACCGTCGAAACGACCTTGCTCCCGCACGTGAGGATCCTTCGCGGGGCTCGGCCCTTTCATGCGCACGTTCGCACCGGCCGTTGTCGAGGCCTGTGCGCATGAGAAGGGATAGGTCCAGTGCCGGATTCGGCTTGCGTACGCTTTTCTGGTTCTGGGTTGTCCTGCTGATGGCCGCCGGCGCCGGCGGAAGCTTGCTGGAGTGGCTCGGACCACCGCCGGACCGCCGGCCGTCGGGTGTCTCGACGACAGCGGCGGCTGCGGTACCCGCCGCGCCGGTTTCGCAAGCCGCCCCAGCCGTTGCGCCGCCCACAGCGCCGATGCCCGTCGCCACGGCCCCGTCGCTTGCACAAGCAGCGCCAGCGCCAGCGCCCTCCGCCGCCCGCCGCCGACCCTGCCGAAGCTGCATCGGGTGTATCCGCGTCGGGCGAACCCGCGTCGGGCGAACCCGCACCGGGCGAAGCGGCCAAATCCCGAACCCCCGCTCTTGTGATACTTTACGCGGCCAACTCCGATAGCAGTCGGGCGGCCGCGGAGCAGCTGGTCACGCGATCGGGCGTCACGCCGGATCTGGTCGAAGCGCGGGCCACCGAGGGTCCGCCCTCGCCAGGGGTCATCCGCTTTTACGCCAGCGAGGATCACGCCTGGGCGCGTCGCCTCGGGCAGGAGCTTTCCGGCTTGGGCTATTCGTGGCGCATCGAGAACCTGACGGGTCGCGCGCCGAAATCCGAGCATCCAAGCGTTGAAGTGTGGCTGCCCGACCGGCGTCGGTCGTCTTAGGCCGGCGGGATGTCGCGACCGCCCGGCGGCGAGGACGCTGCGCCGGGATCGAGGCGGCGCGATCGGGGACGGCGAGCACACCATCTCGGTGTCGACGCCGAAGCGCTCGCCTGCGCGGCGTTGGAGCGGGACGGCTGGACCGTGCTCGCCAGGCGGCTCAGGACCGGCGCCGGCGAGGTCGACGCCGTCGCCGAACGCGACGGCCTGCTCGCGATCGTCGAAGTCAAGGCACGTCCGACCTTGGCCGACGCCGCGGCGTCCCTATCTGCGCGACAGCGTGCTCGATTGGTGGGGGCAGCCGAACAGGTGTTGGCGGAGCATCCGTGCTGGGGTCGGCGAGGCGTCCGGTTCGACGTGCTTCTGGTGGACGCCGCTGGGCAGGTGCGCAGGATCGCAGATGCGTTCCGCGCAGAAGCATGATCTCTCTCCGGGTTGCCAGCCAAGTCGTTCGGTGCGTTGTTGAAGCGATTAATTCCGGAGCAACCGATGAGCGAAACCAATGCTGTCCCGTCCAAGCCCTTCCTCAGCGACGTGAAAACACTGCGCGAGAGGGCGCGCCAGCACCTCTCGACCGGGGCCGTCACGCCCACTTACGGCGGCGACGTCAAGCAAACCATCGAAATCCTGCAAATCGTGCTGGCAACAGAGATCGTTTGCGTGCTGCGCTACACGATGCATGCCGTCGCCGCGACCGGCATCTCCAGCGAAGTCGGTGAAGGAAGAGTTCGCCCAGCACGCCAAGGAAGAGCGGCAGCACATGGAAGCCGTGGCGGAGCGCATCAACCAGCTTGGCGGCAAGCCCAATTTCAATCCCGAGGGCCTCGCGACCCGCTCCGCCTCCCAGTACGCGGAAGGCGAGAATCTGGTGGACATGATCCGCGAGAACCTAGTCGCCGAGCGCATCGCGGTGGACCACTATCGCGAACTGATCCGCTATTTCGGCGAAGATGACCCCACCACGCGCTCATGATGGAAGGAATCCTCGGCACGGAGGAGGAGCATGCCAACGACATGCACGATCTGCTGGTCGCGCATGAGGGCAAGCCGATGCTGGAAAGCTGACCGCTAGGCGGCGCGGCCTGGCATTCGGTGGCGGAACGCGAGCGCTTCCGCCACATCCTGCCGCCGCACCACCTCCGCGCCCGCGAGGTCAGCGATGGTACGCGCTACCCGCAGGGTGCGGGTATAGCCCCGTGGCGACAAGCGGAGCCGCTCCATCGCGCTCTCCGCCAAATTCTGCGCCTCCGGCCCGACCCTGACCTCCGTGGTCTCCGCCTCGGCGTTGCTGGAGGGCCCGTTCTCGCCGTAACGCGTGCGCTGCGCTCCCCGCGCCAGGCCGACGCGGGTGGCGACCGTTGCACTGCTCTCGCCGGCGGGCGCGCGGGCGAGCTCGGCGGCGGAGGCGGGCTGCACCGCCACGGTCAGGTCCACGCGGTCGAGCAGTGGGCCGCTGATGCGGTTCTGATAGTCCTCTCCGCAACGGGGCGCGCGCCCACACTCGCGCGCGGCATCGCCGCCATAGCCACAGCGGCACGGGTTCATCGCCGCGATCATCTGGAACCGCGCCGGGTAGGTGACGTGCGCCATGGCGCGCGCGACCGTGGTGCGGCCGGACTCGAGCGGCTGCCGGAGCGCTTCGAGCGCTTGCTTCGGGAACTCCGGCAACTCGTCAAGGAACAGCACGCCCCGGTGCGCGAGCGACACCTCGCCGGGCTTGGCGCGCTGGCCACCGCCGGTAAGCGCCGCTTGCGAGGCGCTATGGTGCGGCTCGCGATAGGGCGGGCGCATCACCAGCCGTCCGCCGTCCAGCATCCCGGCCACGCTGTGGATCATGCTGACTTCCAGCGCCTCCTTTGGCGTGAGATCGGGCAGCAAACCGGGCAGCCGTGCAGCGAGCATCGACTTACCGGCGCCGGGCGGTCCGATCAGCAGGAGGTTGTGGCCGCCGGCGGCGGCGATTTCCAGCGCCCGCCGGGCGGTCTCCATGCCCTTCACCTCGGCCAAATCCGGCCCCGGCGGGAGTTGGGCGACCCCGGACGGCTCCGGTGGGCTCAACACCTGGCTGCCACGGAAATGGTTGATGAGGGAGAGGAGGTCGGGCGGCGCCAGCACCTCGATGCGTCCCGCCCAGGCCGCCTCGCCGCCCTGTGCCGCGGGGCAGATCAAGCCAAGTTCGCGCGCCGACGCGCCGATCGCGGCGGGCAGCACGCCGGCCACGGGATTAAGCGAGCCATCCAGCGACAGTTCGCCGAGGGCGGCGAACTGGCCGATCTCCTCGCGCGGCAATACGTCCATGGCGGCGAGCACCGCGAGCGCGATCGGCAGGTCGAAATGGCTGCCTTCCTTGAGCAGATCGGCCGGAGCGAGATTGATGAGCACCCTGCGCGGCGGCAAGGCGAGGCCCATCGCTGTCAGCGCCGCCCGCACGCGCTCGCGCGCCTCGCCCACGGCCTTGTCCGGCAGTCCGACGACGAGAAATGCGGGCAGCCCCGACGCGATCTGCACCTGCACCTCGACCGGCACCGCTTCGATGCCGGAGAACGCGAACGACTGGATACGGGCGATGGTCATGGAGCGCGCTGGCTCTTGCGAGTTTGCGCGATGTAGGGACCGATTGATTACCGAGTGGTTGACGCAGCTGCGAGCGCATGAGCGCCCCGGTCGGCGTTGGCGGGTTCCCGCACGAAAACCAACGGGCGCCCCTCCCGTTCGCCACCGGTAGGACAACGAGGAGGATGCAATGGCGGACGGCAAGCGAGAAGAGGCTGGGCAATCGAAGCCGGATGCGCCGAGCAAGCCGGGTGAGGCGCGGCCCGTGGATCAGGAGACGCAGAAGGAAGCGTCCGAGGAGCGCGAAAAGGAGGGCGGCTACGACTGAGCGCCCGCCCGGCGTACTCATAATTTGGGTTGGATCCCGTTCCGGGTGTGATCTGGGTCACACCCGGCGGACGCGGAAATGAGAAATGATGCGCCATCGGCTTGGGCAGCCCCAGGTTGCGCAAACCGGTTGGCCGAGAGGCCGCGTCAACCCGGACCTTACCTTCGGCCTGGCCGTGGATACGGCCAGGCCGCTTTTTCTGGAACGCACGCCCCGTCAGGCCTCGGACAATCAAGCCCGGGAAGTTCCGGCGAATCTCAATTCAGAGCGCGACGGGCAAGGATTGTACCGACGCAGGTATGACCGTCCCTAGCTAAGCTCCTCATGCCAGGTCCGGCCGTCACGGGCGATCAGGGCTATGGACGCGGTGGGTCCCCAACTGCCGGCTGCGTACGGGCGCGGCAGATCCGGGGAGTTGCTCCAGGCCTCGATCACGGGCTCTACCCAGGTCCAGGCGGCCTCAACTTCGTCGCGTCGCATGAACAGGGTGGGGTTGCCGCGCACCGTGTCCATCAGCAGCCGCTCGTAGGCGTCCGGGTAGCGCGTCGCGAAAGCCTTTTCGAAGCTGATGTCGAGGCCCGTCGGGCGGAGCCGTAGGCCGCCCGGCCCCGGCTCCTTGGTCATCATCTCGAGCCGCATCCCTTCTTCTGGCTGCAACCGGATGATGAGCCGGTTCGGCTGAAGGTCGAGGCCGTCGCTGGGGAATATCGAGAAGGGCAGGGCCCGGTATTGAATGACGATTTCGGACACCTTCTGGGGAAGTCGCTTGCCGGTCCGGAGATAGAAGGGAACGTTGGCCCATCGCCAGGTGCGCACCTCGGCCTTGAGCGCCAAAAACGTTTCGGTCCGGCTCACGTCGCCGTTGGGCGGCCGGCGCCGTTCAGTCGGCGAGGTAGCCCGGGACCGGCTGGCCGTTCACCGCGCCCTGAGTGTACTGGCCGCGCACGCTGAGGGCTGGGACTTCGTGCGGCTGAATGGGTTTCAGCGCGCGCAGCACCTTCAGCTTCTCGTCGCGCACCGCATCGGCCTCGAGCGACAGGGGCGGCTCCATCGCCAGGAGGCAGAGCAGCTGGAGCATATGGTTCTGCAGCATGTCGCGGAGCGCACCCGAGCGGTCGTAGTAGCCGCCGCGTCCTTCGACGCCGACGGTCTCGCCCACCGTGATCTGCACATGCTCGATCACGTCGGTGTTCCAGATGCGCTCGAAGATCGTGTTGGCGAAGCGCAGCGCGAGCAGGTTCTGCACCGTTTCCTTGCCGAGATAGTGGTCGATGCGGAAGATCTGGGTCTCGTCGAAGACTTCGCCCACCTCGTCGTTGATCGCGCGGGCGGACTCGAGATCGTGGCCGATCGGCTTTTCCAGCACGACGCGGGATTGCGGCGTCACCAGGCCGTGCTGGCCGAGATGCTGGCAGATCGGGCCGTAGAGGTCAGGCGAGGTCGCGAGATAGAACACTCGGATGCGCTCGGGCGGCTTTTCCCCGAGGATGGCGGCGAGCGTGTCCCAGCCCTTGTCGGTGGTGCCGTCTACCCGCGCATATCGCAGCTGGCCGTAGAAGCGAGACGCGACCGCCTCGTCCAGTTCCTTGGCGGGAACGTGGTCGCGCAGGGCCTTGGCCGCCCGTTCGCGATACTGCGCGTCGTCGAGCGGCGAGCGGGCGGCGGCGATCACCCGGCTGTCGGCCGGCATCTGGCGGTCGCGGAACCGGGCGTAGAGCGCGGGCAGCAGCTTGCGCAGGGTGAGGTCGCCGGTGGCGCCGAACACCACGCAGTCGAAGCTCGGCACGGGAATGATCTTCGCCATCGGTGCATCGTTCTCTTCGTCGGGGTACAGCCGATATGATGGCCGGATGGCGCGCATTTCCAGCAGGAAATTGAGCTGCGGCGTGCTGGTCACCGACGGCGCCCGACTGCTGCTCGGCCACGCGACCCGTTCGCCGCGCTGGGACATTCCGAAGGGCTTGGCCGAGCCGGGCGAGACGGCGGCCGAGGCGGCCGCGCGCGAGCTCGCCGAGGAGACGGGCCTGCTGGCCGGGCCGGAGGCGCTGGTCGATCTCGGCCGGCACCGCTATCTGCCGGGCAAGGATCTCGCCCTGTTCGCCTGGCGCCCAGCCGTGATGCCCGATCCGGCGGCGCTGGTGTGCCGGTCCACGTTCGCTATCGGCGCGGCGATGGTGCCCGAGTTCGATCGTTTCGGAATATTCGGCTGGGATGTGGCCATGACGCAGATTGGCAAGAACCTGGCGCGCGTGCTGGGCGAGATCGGGCGCCTCGCTTAGACCAGCAGCTTAGAGCTCGGACCCATAAACCTGTTGGGGCGACGCGAGGTGGTATAATTCACGATCCCGGTCTGCGGGAGCGTGACATGAGCAACGGTTTGCGTCGTGGGGTACTTTACCACCTAATGACTCGGCGCAGGCGCATCGGACGCCAGCCGCTACGTCCATAAAGTCACTTTAACCAGCCTATTGGGGGCGATACCATGTCCGGGAAGCAAACCAAGATCCAGCAAGTAGGTGATGCAAACCGTTATTGGGGTGTTTGCGGGTTCACGAGCTCGCTTCAGTCCATCTACCAGCTGAACCCCGGCAAGAGGGAGCTCCTTATCGGCGCAGGGATCCCGACCAAAGTACTGGCAGAGATCAAAACCTATCTCATGTTGCTCAAGGCGGCCGGCAAGCAAGGGCTGCTGCAAGAGATCGAAACCTTCACGCGAAGCTTTCCGCCCACTGCCGCGGGCACGGATTTCAGCGGGTTCAGCATCGACAAATATATAGAGCTCATCAATGATGCGGTCGGCAAACCTGATGAAGACCTCATGGACGAGGAGCTTCATTCAATTGGCATGCCTCCGCGCACCATCGTCGACTACTTGGATCGCATGTGGCAGACCAAAGCGACCTTGTCCTTGTTTGAAACCGGCAAGGACGGTATTATCGGTGTCAAGAAAGACAACCGTATAATGTATGGTGGTCTCTGCCACTACATGTATCGGTGGAAGGGGAAGATCCACACCTGGGGCACGACGAAAGGCAGTGTGAAGAAGGCGAACCCAGCTTACAAGGTTATTCTCGTGATCGCGTTTTAGGCTCCGGACTCATAACCGGTAGCACATGGTAGCGGCGAGGCAGACCGAGGTCAGGAAGTTGCGGACGAGACGGTCGCATCGCGTGACGATGCGACGGAAGTCCTTCAGCCGGCCGAACACGCGTTCGATGGCGTTTCGCTGGCGATAGAAGTAAGGCGAGAAGCACCTCTTCCACCGGCGTTGGCTTTTGGCGGAATGTTTGGTGCAGCACCTTTGCTCTCGATCTTGCGGCGGACGGCGCCGCTGTCATAGCCCTTGTCGCTGTGCAGCAGCCTCGCGTGCTGCTTGGTCTGCCGAGCTGAATGGTGAGGCTGCGCACCTTCCGGTTAGCGAACGCGAACTAACGTTCTCAGTCCGGAATACTATCTGAGGCAAAGATCTAGAATTTGGCCCAGTGCCTGACCCGCGCGTGATGAGTGAAGTCGGCGGCAGAGCGGCCCTCACACTACCGGCGAACTGCCGCCATCCACGTTGATCGCGGTGCCGGTGACGTAGCCGGCACGGTCGGAGGCGAGAAAACAGGCGACATTCGCGAACTCCTCCGCCGTGCCCATGCGGCCGAGCGGCACGTTGGCGCCCATCTTGCCTGTGAACTCCTCAAACGGGACGTTGGCACCCTGGGCCGCGTGCCGGCGCACCCACTGATCGCTGACGATCAAGCCCACCAGCAGGGCGTTGACGAGCACGTTGTGCGGCGCGCCCTCGCCGGCCAGCACCTTGGTGAGCGCCATGCCGGCGGCGCGCGAGACGGCGGTGGGGGCGCTTCCCGCCCGGGGCGCCTTGGCGCCGATGTTGAGCACGTTGATGATGCGGCCCCAGCGCCGCTCCTTCATGCCCGGGAATACCAGCCGGGCTAGGCGGATCGCGGCGAACAGCTTCAAGTCGAGATCGGCCTGCCACACCGCGTCGGTGATGTCCTCGAACTTGCCGGTCTGTGAGGTGCCGGCGTTGTTGACCAGGATGTCGATGGGGCCGAGGGCGCTGGTGACCGCGTCGTGCGCTCGCGCCACCTCGTCAGCTTTCGAGACATCAGCGGCAACCGCGACCACGCGGCCCTTGGCCGTGGCGGCGATCACGCCCTTGGCTTCCTCGAGAGCGTCGGGGCGACGTGCGAGGATCGCGACGTCTGCGCCCGACGCTGCGAAAGATGTCGCCATTGCGAGGCCAAGGCCCTTGCTGGCGCCGGTGATCAGCGCTTTGCGGCCGTCGAGACGAACGTCCATCGTAGCTACTCCTTTCCCGCGACTGGGCCGCCGCCGAAGAACGTCCCGAGCGCCGCCCCGTCGCTCTGCCCGGACTTCGCATCGGCGGCGATCCGTTCATAAAGCCGGGCCGCCCCCGCGAGCATTGCGGTCCCCGCGTCCTCGTCGTCGATGAAGCCGGCGATCTCCTCCATCTCCGCCACCCAGCGATACGCCTTCGGGGGCATGCGCGGCATCTGCCGTGATAGCCAGCCCCATAGCGCCGGCTGGCTGTCGGCCAGTTCGCGGCGTAGTGCGTCGGCGCTGCCGCCTCGCGTCGCGGCGAGCGCCATGACCGCGCCGAGGGCCGTGAAGCCCTTGGTGATCCCGGCATACGACATTTTCAGCGCCGAGGCCGCGCCGACCGGGCCGTCCAGCACGCGGATGTCGAGGCCGTAGTCTCCGAGCACCGCGGCGCGCGCGGCCTCCGGGCCGGAAACGTACAGAGCGGGCCCCTTGCCGCCCGGCGCGGGCGGGCCGCCGATGATGCCGCCGTCCACGAACGGGCACCCCGTCGCGGCAATCGCGCTCGCGATGCGGGCGGCCGTGCCGGGGTTGACCGCGTTGCAATCGATGTAGTGCGGCTTCTTCCCGATTGGCGAAGCGAGGGGGCAAGCAGTTCGGCGAGCGACAGGGCATCCCCGGGCGGCAGGATCGAGAGCACGAAGGACGCCTCGGCGATGCCGGCCTCGTCCGTTCCAATCATGCGCGCGGCGGCGGCGCGCGCAGCGGTCGCGGGGCTGCGTCCGGCAAGCAGGGTGCGCACCTCCACCCGATGCTCGGTCAGCCGCGCGCCGATCCCGGCACCCATGGCGCCGGGTGAAATGACGGCCACGACGAGGTCCATGCTCGCCTCCCTCAAAGCGCTCGAACACCCTGTCAGAACTCGATCATTCCGCGCAAATGCGGCGCCGGTTGGTTGCTTGACTTGCCGGTCGCCCCCCGTATGGTCGGGCCCAAGAGTGGCAGCCCGAGCGGTCGCCGGAACCATGAACAGGGAGCACGTCTTGGGAACACGCTTGGGCGCGATTGCCGGCCGCCCGCCGCCGCGTCCAGATTCCCATGAACGTCGGCCCGCGCGCTGACATCGACGCCGCATTGCTCCAAGTTCGCAATGTCGTCGTCCGCTTCGGGGGCGTCGTTGCGCTCAACGGTGTTTCGTTCGATGTCGGCCGGCGGCAGATCTGCGGCCTGATCGGCCCGAACGGCTCCGGCAAGACCACGCTGTTCAACTGCATCAGCGGCATCTATCGCTACGGCGAGGGCGAGATCCTGTTCGAAGGCCGCAAGCTCGCCGGCACCCCGCGTTACAAGATGATCGATCTTGGGCTCGGCCGTACATTCCAGAACCTCGCCTTGTTCCGCACGCTTTCAGTGCGCGAGAACGTGCTGGTCGGGGCGCACCACCTCGCCCGGACCGGGATCGTTCGTAACGCGCTCCGGATGCCGCCGGTGCGCACCGAGGAACGCGACGCGGACGAGAAGCTCTACCGGCTGCTGCGCTTGCTCGATCTGGAGGCGGTGGCAGAGGTTCCGGTCGCCGCCTTGCCGTTCGGGACCCAGAAGCGGGTGGAGCTGGCCCGGGCGCTCATCAGCGAACCCAAGCTCCTGTTGCTGGACGAGCCGGCTGGGGGCCTCAACCACGGCGAGGTGGACGAACTCGGCGACTTGATCCGCTCCATCCGCGAGCAGTTCGAGTGCAGCGTGTTGCTGGTCGAGCATCATATGAGCCTGGTGATGCGGGTGTCCGACAAGGTGGTGGCGCTCGAGTTCGGCCAGAAGATCGCCGATGGCACGCCCGACGAGGTCCGTGCCGAGCCCGAGGTGATCCGCGCCTATCTCGGGGAGACGCACCATGCCAGCGCTGCTTGAAGCGGTCGACCTCAAGGCCGCTTACGGGCAGACCAACGTGCTGCACGGCATCAGCTTCGTGGTCGACGAGGGGCAGGTGACCACCCTGCTCGGCGCCAACGGCGCGGGCAAGACGACGACCTTGCGCGCCATCTGCGGGATGGTGCGGACGACGGGCGAAATCCGCTACGCGGGCGAACAGATCGCCGGCAAGGCGACCGAGGACGTGGTCCGCCGCCGGATCGGACATGTGCCCGACGGCCGCGGCACATTCATGGAGCTGACGGTCGAGGAGAACATGCGGCTCGGCGCCTACGTGCGCGGCCGGGGGCGCGAGGTCCAGGCCGATTTCGAGCGCATGTTCGGCTACTTTCCCCGGCTCAAGGAACGCTTTCGGCAACAGGCGGGAACCCTGTCGGGCGGCGAGCAGCAGATGCTGGCGATCGCGCGGGCGCTGCTGCTGCGGCCGCGGCTGCTGCTGCTGGACGAACCCTCGTTCGGGCTCGCGCCGCTGATCGTGCGGGACATCTTCGACATTCTCGCCCGCATCATGGCCGAGGAGCAGGTCAGCATCCTGGTAGTCGAACAGAACGCCAATCTGGCGCTCGAACTCGCCAACCGGGCCTATCTGCTCGAAACCGGGCGCATCGTTGTCTCCGGCAAGGCGGCCGATATCCGCAACGACGAAGCGATCCGCCGCTCGTACCTCGGCTACTAGGGAGTCGCCGCGACCATGCAGGGCGTCATCCACCAGATCCTGTCGGGTATCGCCACCGGGGGCATTTACGCGTCCGTGGCGCTGGCGCTGGTGATGATCTACCAGGCGACGCACCACGTGAACTTCGCCCAAGGCGAGATGGCGACGCTTTCCACCTACATCGCCTGCACGATGGTGACAGCCGGCTGGTCCTACTGGGTGTCGTTCATCTTCACGGTCGTGGTGTCGTTCATCATGGGAGTGCTGGTCGAGCGCATCCTGATGCGGCCGATGGAGAACGCGCCGGTGCTTGCCTCGGTCGGGATATTCATCGGTCTGCTTCTCATCGTTAACGCGATGACCGGCTGGATATGGGATTTCACCATCAAAACGTTTCCGTGCCCGTTCAGTGGCTCGACCCCGCTGCTCGGCGGCTACCTGTCGGGCCACGAACTCGGTTCCACCGTGGTGACCCTGATCGTGCTGCTCGGGGTTTATCTGTTCTTCCGCCATACCAGCCTCGGTCTGGCCATGCGTGCCGCGGCCTACAACCCGCGCTCCAGTCGGCTCGTCGGCGTGCGTGTCGGCTGGATGCTGGCGCTGGGTTGGGGGCTCGCGGCGTCGATCGGCGCGGTCGCCGGGATGATGATTGCGCCCATCGTGTTCCTCGATCCGAACATGATGGGTGGCGTGCTGCTCTACGCCTTTGCCGGGGCGCTGCTCGGGGGCATCGAGAACCCGCTCGGCGCGGTGATCGGCGGCTTCGCCGTGGGCGTGATCGAGAATCTCGGGGGTGCCTACGTGGTCGGCACCGAACTAAAGCTTTCGCTTGCGCTTGTCATCATTGTAGCCGTCTTGATGGTACGGCCGAACGGTCTGTTCGGCCGCGTCGTGATGAGCAGGGTGTAGGTTCATGAGCGAAGTCACCGCGGAAGCCACCGAGGCCGCGACCCCGCTCCGGGCGCAGGCCTCGCTTCGAACCGGCCCCGCGTCGGTCGTCCTCGTGGCCCTCGTGCTCCTGGCGCATCGCGCTCGCGTTCACCGCGAGCAACTACCACCTGTTCCAGCTGACCATGGTGGTGGTCTACGCCATCGCCATCCTCGGGCTTAACCTCGTCACCGGCTATAACGGCCAGATCTCGCTGGGGCACGGCGCGTTCTACGCGATTGGCGCCTACACTGCCGCGATCCTGATGTCGAACTGGGACGTTCCGTATTGGGCGACGATCCCGGTCGCCGCCGTCGTGAGCGCCGTCGTCGGTTGGCTGATCGGTTTTCCAGCGTTGCGGTTCACCGGCCTCTACCTGGCGCTGACCACGTTCGCGCTCGCGACCGCCGTACCGCAGCTGCTCAAGTTCAAGGGCATCGAGCAGTGGACCGGCGGCGTCCAGGGCATCGTGATCTCCAAGCCAGATGCGCCGTGGGGGCTGCCGCTGAGCTCGGACCAATACCTTTATCTGTTCACCCTGGCGGTCGGCGGCGCTGTTGTTCCTGCTCGCCTGGAACCTGATCCGAAGCCGGATCGGCCGCGCCATGATGGCGATCCGTGACCATGCGCTCGCTGCCGAGGCCATGGGCATCAATATCGCCCGCCTGAAGACGGGGACGTTTGCGGTCAGCGCCATGTATACCGGCATCGCGGGCGCCCTCAGCGCGATCGCGGTCGAGTTCGTCGCGCCCGACAGCTTCACGGTCAGTGTCGGTGTTCCTGTTCGTCGGCTTGATCGTCGGCGGCGTCGCGTCGCTCAGCGGCGCCTTGTTCGGGGCGGCGTTCATCGTGTTCATCCCCAACGTGGCCGAGCAGGTGTCCAAGGCCGCGCCCGGAGCGGATCTACGGCGTGATCCTGATCGCGTTCATGTACCTGATGCCGGCGGGCGTGGCGGGCCTGCTGCAGCGCTTGTTCCATCGCGCCCTGTCGCGACGAAGCTGATCCGGCTTGCCGTCGGGGCGCGCGCACCAAATCTCCCCCTCATGTCCATCCTGAAAATCGCTCGCATGGGCCACCCCGTCCTGTTGCAGCGGGCCGAGCCGGTGCCCGACCCCGGTGCGCCCGACATCCGCCGCCTCGTCGCCGATATGCTTGAAACCATGGAGGACGCGGGCGGGGCCGGGCTTGCGGCCCCGCAGGTGCACGTGCCGCTCCGTTTGTTCGTCTTCCGGGTGCCTCCTGAGCGGGCGAGCGACGAGGCGGACGATCGACCGATCCCCGACACAGTGGTGATCAATCCCGAGCTCGAGCTGGTGAGCGACCAGCGGGTGTTGCGCTGGGAGGGCTGCCTTTCCATTCCGGGGCTTCGGGCAGCGGTGCCGCGCGCCCCCGCATTCGCTACCGTGGCGTGGATTGTGACGGCAATGCGGTGGGAGGGGAGGTCGGCGGCTTCCACGCGGGGGTCGTGCAGCACGAGTACGACCATCTGGACGGCATTCTCTATCCGATGCGGATGACCGATTTCTCCCTGTTCGGCTTCACGGAGGAACTCGCGCGCGCGGCGTTGGCCAGCCGGTGATGCAGCCTCCCGAACGAAGCCCCGAGCGCGACGCGGCGGTCGACGCGCTGCTGCCTAACGTGCCGTTCGATGGTTGGACCTCGCGTGCGCTGCGGACGGCACTCGCCTCCATGGGACAGCCTGAGGACGACGCCATCCTGCTGTTCGCTGGCGGCAGCGCCGACATGGTCGAGACATTCATCGACCTTGCCGACCGCCGCATGGAAGCGGAAGCCGCGACGCTCGACCTGTCCGCCATGCGGCTGCCCGACCGGGTGCGGGCGGTGCTGGCCCTTCGCCTGAGGCAGAACCGGCCGCATAAGGAAGCGATCCGCCGCGCCTTCGCCGTGCTGGCGCAGCCGCAGAACGCGCGCATCGCTGCGGCCGCGACGGCGCGGACCGTGGATGCGATCTGGCACGCCGCGGGCGACCGGTCGGCCGATTGGAGCTGGTACAGCAAGCGCGCGATCTTGGCCTCGATCTACAGCGCGACGCTGCTGTTCTGGCTCCGCGATGCGGACGAGGCGGACGGACCGACGCTCGCGTTCCTCGACCGGCAGCTGAAAAGGCCTGGCCCGCTTTGGTCGGCTACGCCGTCGCGCGACCAACTTGATGCGGCGGCGAGCCTCGTAGCAGGCCGAAACCGCCGGTCGGGGCAGATCGCCTGCCTCGGCACGAGGCAGGGACGTCGTCGCATCCGCCGCCGCACTTCCATTAAATACGTGGCCGTACATGTACAGATCAAAACACAGGCGGCCCGGCTCACTCGGATCCGATGCCGGAGTGACGGCAAACACCACCCTAGTTCACAGACTCGTGTTACCGCGAATTTAGGCCGCTTCCATAATTCCGCATCCGTTTCCAACCTCGCCAGTAATGGTTGGGTGGGCGGCTTTGGGCCGTCTGCTTTGCAGGGAGCTCCCTTACGTGGATCAGCAGTACAAAACGACGCATGCCAGCCCGAACGCGGTGCAGCGTCGTTCGCTCATCGGCCAGTTCGGCGCGGGCGCCGCGGCGGTCATGGCGGCCGGCGCGGTTGCCGCCGGTGGGGCCGCGCTTGTTAGCAACCCCGCGGCGGCGCAGGCGGCGGTCTCGGATGCCGACATCCTCAACTTCGCGCTGAACCTCGAGTACCTCGAGGCGGAGTTCTACATCCGGGCGTTTCTTGGCCAGGGATTGAGTGCAAACGACCGCGGAGGTGTCGGCGGCGCCGGCGGCTTCGTGCTTGGCGGCTCGGCCGTGCCCTTCAAAACGGCTGCGATCTTCGAGTATGCGCAGAAGCTTACGATCGACGAAGTCAATCATGTTCGGTTTCTCAGGCGTGCGCTCGGCGCAGCCGCGGTGGCGGCGCCGAACATCGACTTGTTGAACAGCTTCAATGCGCTGGCAGCGGAGGCTGGGCTGGTCCCGGCTGGCACGCAGTTCAACCCGTTCGCCGACGAGGTCAGCTTTCTGCTCGGCGCGTTCATATTTGAAGATGTCGGCGTGACGGCCTACGCCGGTGCGGCCGCTCTGCTCAAAAATCCAGCGTACCTCAGTGCTGCGGCCAGCATTCTGGCGATCGAGGCCTATCACGGCGGGGCGGTCAGGACGGCGCTGGGCATGCTTGGCCAGCAAGCCGCAGCCAACGCGATCTCCGCCGTTCGTGCGAAGGCTGGCGGTGGCAATGAGCAGGGACTCTCAGTTGGTAATCTTCAAATCAACATCTCGCCGAGCGACAGCGACTCGCTGGCTTTCCGTCGCACAACGACCCAGGTGCTGGGAGTTGTTTACAACGGGGTCACGACGGGGGGCGGCTTCTTCCCCAATCAGGTAAACGGCACGATCCGGTAGCCCGCATTGCAAGACTGGGGCGGAAAACCACTCCGCCCCGGTTCACCTGGCGGAGTTCAGGTTCGTCCGAACGCCGACTTGCGGGACCTGCGATCGCGCGAGACCGGTCGATCGCCTCTGACCGACCAACCGGCGGGCCGCCGAAGCCGGCCAGGTTGCGCACGGAGGGCATGACGGCCGCCGCGTTGGCGAAAGGCGCCTGGACCGCCACCGCATTCGCGGTTGGTTCGACAGGGCGGGGATGCGGATCGAAGCTGGGTTGCAGAACGCGTGTGCCCGCGGGTCCGACGAGTGTGACCTTCTCGTGCTCGATTGCCTGGATGGTGTATTGGCCGACATGCTCGCCCAACGCCGCCACCACGGGTCGCTGGCCTTCATCGGCGGCGAAGATGGCGGTGCGCTGATCACCGCTCGTGATGACCCCTGATAGTCGCGGGAGGACAGCGGTCTGCGGCGCGGCAGGCGATTTGGCGTTCAAAGGAGGTCGGCGTTTGGGGGCGAACAAGGGGCGCGCCAGGATCGTGTCGACCAGCGCGGCCCGTCCCGGCGGCGCTACGATCGCTCCCGTGCTCGCAGACTGCGCGAGCGGCGATTTGGACACGACAACTGAGGAGTTGTCGTGGTCCGGGACGCTGGTAGTCAGCTCGACGCAGATCGTCCCGGCCAGAACCGCGCCGACCGCCATGAGAGCTTTTACCGGGCGGGACATCACGACTGGCTCAATCTCGAGATCGATTTCGCATACAAGTTAGCCATCAGCAGTTTCGATCTTAATAATCAAATCATACTGCAGAACAGGTGCGGACCAAACTCAATTGTGCCGAACACGGCCGACGTTGGCGCGTCGCTTCCCTGATCTCCGTTCGCCCGATCGAACTCTCCACCTGCAGCCCGGCCGTTTGTTCCGATTGCTCGACAAGAATACGGTGCCTCTTCGCAGAGCGGGAGGCTCGAAAGAGCGATGGTCGATCCGGCGCAGGTGAGACAGGAGGTGAAGATTTGCATGTTCGACCAGTATGGCACCGTGGTCGACATGCAGACCGGGCTGTGGGAAGTCGCGGTCGACTTCCTCAAGGCCAAGCGTTGGACCGGCAACGCATACAGCTTCGTCACCTGGTGGCGCAGGACGCATTTCGAGAACTCGATGATCGACGCGCTGCTCGGCAAGCAGCACACCTCCTACCGCGCTATCGGAGAGCTTTCCGTCCGCCAGGTGATGGAGCGGGCCGGCATTCCGCACACGGAGGAGGACGTCCGCTTTCTCGTCTCCTGCATCGAACGGCTGAAGCCTTTTCCCGAAGTGCCCGCGGCACTCGATCGGCTGCGCGCGCGCTATTCGCTCGTGGTGCTGTCGAACGGCGATCCCGACATGCTGCAGGCGGCACTGCCGCATCACGGCATCGCGTTCGATCGGCTGATCTCGGCAGCCGAGGGCAACGCCTTCAAGCCGCACGCTGCGACCTACGCTCGCGCCGCCGCGATCTGCGGTGTCGCTCCCGGGCAGGTGTTGTTCGTCGCCAATCACGAGTTCGACTGCGTAGGAGCCAAGGCGGCCGGGATGCGGGCTGCGTTCATCGACCGTCGCCAGCGCCCGTTCGCGCGCTGGCCGTATCAGCCCGATCTCGTCGTGCCGAGCATGGCCGCGCTGGCCGACATGATCGGCTGACTACTCCGCGGCCTTGCGTCCGAACCAGTCCTCGACCTCGATACGCGGCAGCTCGAAGCGATCGGTGGTGCGAGCGTACCAGCCCCGACCGTGCATGCGGCCGATCAGGTCGAGCTTCGGCGTATCGACGTAGCAGCGCTCGACGTCCAGCACGCAATCGTCGCGGATGTGCATGGCGACGATGCGGCCCATGACCACGGCGCGGTCCACGCCCACTTCCACGATCACCAGCCGCTCGCATTCCATCGAAACGGGGCTTTCAGCGATGCGAGGCGCTCGTACCCGGGTCGATGGCAGCGGCGTCAGCCCGGCTTCCTTGAACTCGTCCACCTCGGGGCCGAAGTCGATTGCGGTGATGTTCATCGCTTCTGCGCGCGCCTGGTCCACGAGGTTGACCACGAAGTCCCCAGTGCGGCGAATAATGTTGCCGGTGTCCTTGGCGTCCCCCGGCGCGCGGCCGCCGATGCCGAAGCAGATGATCGGCGGCTGACCGGACATCGCGTTGAAGAACGAGAACGGCGCGGCGTTGACGGTGCCGTCGAGATCGCGGGTCGAAACCCAGGCGATCGGACGCGGCACCACGGTCGACACCAAAAGCTTGTACGCGTTGATCGCGCTCAACTGGTCCATCTCGAACAGCATCGCCAACCTCGCTCTGTTGCGATGCAACGTGACGACCCGGGCCGCCCCTGTCCAGATCGGCCTGCTCGGCGCAGAACACAGGATTAGCAGGCTCCTCGTCGGCGCCGGACTTGAGCGCGCTCTGCTGTTCGCCTGGGCCGCCACGCTCCGCACCGTACGGCAAGCCGAGGCGGTGTTCGCTTCTGCAACGACGCTGACGCGCCCGTCCGACGCGCTGCGCGAGGGAGTGCCTCGTTTCTAACCGCCGTGCGCGAGGCATCCTACTCCAACCATCGTTTCCGGGCAGGCTGGCCCCGGGCTGATGTCGATGGCTCATCCTAGTGGTGGCCACCCCCGCCATGATAACCGCCATACCCGCCGTGATAACCGCCATACCCGCCGTGATAGCCATAGTACCCGCCGTGCCAACCGCCGTAGTAACCACCACGCCAGCCGCCCCAGCCACGGCCCCAACCCCAACCGCCCCAGCCGCCCACACCGATCGCGATCCCGGGGCCGTAGTAACCGCCGTAGTAACCGGGATAGCCGTATCCGTATCCGTATCCGTAGGGGTAACCGTAGCCGTAACCGTAGCCGCCATAGCCTGCGTAGCCGACCGGCGAGGACTGGACCGTGTTGCCGTGCGCGACCATGCATTGCGTGTAGCCGATATCGTAGCCGTTCTGGATCGACCCGGCCGACGCGTAGGCGTTGTTGGCGCCGGCCGCCGACCCGACCAGGAGTCCGCTTCCTGCGCCGATCGCCGCTCCCGCGCCGGGATTGCCGGCTGCTGCGCCGATCGCGGCGCCGGCCGCCGCCCCGACCACAGTGCCAATTGCGGCACTGCCGACCGCGCTCTGCGTCGCCGCCTTGGACGGGTCGGCGTACCCGTTCCGCGCCGCCGCATACTGGCGGCACGTCAGGTCGTCGTGCTCGAACGCCGCGAGATCCTTTCCCTGCCCGGGAAGCGCCATCACCGAGGGCCCCGACGGTGGCGCGACGGCGCACGCGCCAAGGGCCAGCGCCGCGCCAAGCGGCAGCAGCGGGCGGACTGTGATTGTCGGCGACATGGTGCCACTCTCTCCGTGAAACGCTCGGCTTAACGCCGATGTTGGTGATCTATTAACGCGCCATGCTAGCGGAAAGAGGGCATCGATGGTGGCTTACGAATTCGTCACGATCGACGTGTTCGCCGAGCGGCGTTTCGGCGGCAATCCCCTCGCCGTGTTCCCGGACGCGAGCGGGTTGTCGGACGACGTGATGCAGGCGATCGCGCGCGAGTTCAACCTGTCCGAAACGACGTTCGTCCTGCCGCCGGCCGACCCGGCCCACGCGGCCCGCGTTCGCATCTTCACGCCGCGCCAGGAGCTGCCGTTCGCCGGCCATCCGACGGTCGGCACCGGTTTCGTGCTGGCCGGCCGCGACCCCGCCCGGCCCGACCGGCTGACGCTCGAGGTCGAGGCCGGCCTCGTTCCGGTCGATATGCTGCGCGGCGCCGACGGCGCGGCCGGCGGGGCGGAAATCGAAGCGCCGCGGGCGCTCGCCCTCGCGGACGCGGTGCCGACGGAGCTCGTCGCTGCCTGTGCCGGCCTGCCGACGGACGCAGTGGATACCACATCGCACACTCCGCTGGTCGCCGGGGTCGGGATCGACTTCGTTCTGGCCGAGATCGCGGAGCGGGACGCGCTTGCCTCCGCCAGCCCCGATCCCGCTGCTTTCCGCGCCGTCGTCGCGCGGATCCCGAACCTGCCGCGGCATTTCGGGCTCCATCTCTATGTCCGCGATCCGGTCGATCCCGCCCGCCTCCGCACTCGCATGTTCAGCCCGCTCGACGGCATCCCCGAGGACCCCGCGACGGGCAGCGCCAACGCGGCGCTCGCGGCCCTGCTGGTTTCGCTCGCTCCGGGCGAAGACGTGGACCTTGCCTTCGACATCGTGCAAGGCGAGGAGATGGGCCGTCCGAGCCGGTTGCTGGCGCGCGCTTCCAAATCGGCCGAGGGTGCCGTCATCGCGCGCGTCGGCGGCGGCTGCGTGCCAGTCTCGCGTGGAACGATCGAAGTCTGACAACATCGGGGATGCTCCCGGCGATAGCTCGGGGCGCGGTTGATGAAGCCCCGCTTTCTCCCTAGCTTCCCTCCGTCCGTCGGAAGGGAGACCGCCCGTGCTGAAGCTCGGATACAAGGCGTCCGCGGAGCAGTTCGCCCCCGGGCCGCTGCTCGATTTCGCCGTGCAAGCCGAGCGGGTCGGCTTCGACAGTGTTTGGACCAGCGACCACTTCCAGCCCTGGAAGCACACGGACGGGCACGCGCCGTTTTCGATGGCGTGGCTCGGCGCGCTCGGCGCGCGCACGGAGCGCGTGGAGATGGGCACCAGCGTGCTGACGCCTACGTTCCGCTATCACCCGACCATCGTGGCGCAGGCATTCGGCACGCTGGGTGCCATGTTCCCGGGCCGGGTGGTGCTTGGCATCGGCACGGGCGAAAGCCTCAACGACGTTCCGGCCACAGGCATGGAGTGGCCCGAGTTCAAGGAGCGCTTCGCCCGGATGCGCGAGGCGGTGACGTTGATGCGGCGGCTGTGGACCGAGCAGCATGTCAGCTTCGAGGGCCAGTACTACCGGACCAAGGACGCCACCATCTACGACCGGCCGGAGCGGCCGGTGCCGATCTATGTCGCCGCCGCCGGAGCGCTGGTTGCGAAATACGCCGGTCGTCAGGCCGATGGCTTCATCTGCACCAGCGGCAAGGCGCGCGAGCTCTACACGGAAACCTTGCTGCCCAACGTCCAGGAGGGCCTCAAGGCCTCCGGGCGCGACGGGGCGGGCTACGACATGATGATCGAGGTCAAGGTCTCCTTCGATCTCGATCGCGAGCGCGCCATGGCCGACACCAAGCACTGGGGAGCGCTGGCGCTCACGCCTGAGGAGAAGATGTCGGTGCACGATCCTCGGGAGATGGAGCGACTGGCGGACGCCCTGCCGGTCGAGCGCACCGCCAAGCGCTGGATCGTCTCCACCGATCCCGAGGAACATGTAGAGAAGATCGCCTACTATCACGGGCTGGGTTTCAACCATCTCGTGTTCCACGCCCCAGGCCCGGACCAGCCGCGCTTCCTCCAGCTTTATGGCGAACGGGTCCTGCCGCTCCTGCGCAAGAAGTTCGGGTGAGCCTCGAACTTTTCGCCGCTGCCGGCCTTCCCGTCATTCGCCCGGGCGACGACCTTGCCGCGCTGATCGCCGCCGCGCTCGAACCTCCGCTGCTCTCGGGCGATGTCGTGGTCGTCGCCCAGAAGATCGTATCCAAGGCGGAGGGCCGGTTCGTCGCGCTGGCCGACGTCTCGCCTTCGCCCGAAGCCACGCGAATCGGCGCCGAGATCGGCAAGGACCCGCGCATCGTCGACGTGATCCTGTCTGAATCGACGCGCGTCGTGCGCAGCCGCCCGAACCTCCTCATCACCGAGCACCGGCTTGGCTTCGTGATGGCGAATGCAGGGGTCGACCACTCGAACGTCACACCGCTCGGCGAGCCCGACCGGTTACTGCTGCTCCCGCTCGACCCGGATCGGAGCGCCGAAGGGCTGCGTCATGAGCTTTCGGCGCGCTTCGGCGTCGATGTCGCCGTGGTCGTGAGCGACAGCTTCGGCCGGCCCTGGCGGCGCGGCACGGTGGGGGTCGCCATCGGGTCGGCGGGATTGCCCGCCCTCGTCGACCTGCGCGGGAAGCCGGACATGTTCGGCCGCACCCTGGAAGTGACGGTGGTGGCACTCGCCGACGAAATTGCCGCCGCCGCGGGCCTGTTGATGGGCCAGGCCGACGAGGGGCGGCCGGTGGTGGTGGTACGGGGCCTGCGATGGACCGCGCCCGTGGTTCCGGCGAGCGAGCTGGTCCGCCCGGCCGCCGAGGATCTGTTCCGGTGAGCCTGGTTGTCGCGCTCTCCGGCGGCATCGGCGGCGCCAAGCTCGCACTCGGGCTGAGCCGGGTGCTCGAGGCGGACGAACTGCTGGTGGTGGCCAACACGGGCGATGATTTCGAGCATCTCGGCCTCGCCATCTCGCCCGATATCGACACGCTACTCTATACGCTTGCCGGGATCGCCAATCCAGAAACCGGCTGGGGGAGGGCGGGGGAAACCTGGTCGTTCATGGCCGCACTTGGTGAGCTTGGCGGCGAGACCTGGTTCCGTCTGGGCGACAAGGATCTTGCCGTTCATGTGGAGCGGACCCGGCGGCTTCGCGCGGGCGAGGCCCTGTCCGCGATCACGGACGACCTTGGCCGCCGCTTGGGCGTGCCGGCGCGCGTGCTGCCGATGTCGGATGATCCGGTGCGCACGCGGGTGCGGGCCGAGACCGGCTGGCTCGACTTCCAGGACTATTTCGTCCGCCAGCAATGCCGGCCGGTGGTGCGGGAGCTGGCGTTCGTCGGCGCCGCCGCCGCGCGACCGCACCCCGACTTCCTCGCCAGCCTGACCCGGCCCGATCTGCGCGCCGTCGTGATCTGCCCGTCCAACCCCTTCATCAGCATCGAGCCGATCTTGGCCATGCCCGGCGCGCGGGCCGCACTCTCCGCCTGTCGGGCGCCGGTGGTGGCCGTCTCTCCGATCATCGGGGGCCGCGCCGTGAAGGGGCCAACCGCGAAGATGATGGCCGAACTCGGCCTCGATGTGAGCGCCGCCACCGTGGCCGAACGATACGCGGACCTGCTCGACGGCTACGTGGCCGATCAGGCGGACGCGGACGCGCTGTTCCGCATCCGGCCGCGCGTGTTCCTGGCCGCAACCCTGATGACGACGCTCGCCGACCGCGAGGCGCTGGCGCGGACGGTGCTGCAGGCGGCGGACGAGCTTGCCGGGTGAGTGCTGCGGACGTCTGGGCGGTCGTTCCGATCAAGGAGGTGGGCGGCGCCAAGCAGCGCCTCGCCGGCCTGCTCACACATGAGCAGCGGCACGCGCTGGCCTTGGTCATGGCGGAAGACGTGCTCGGCGCCCTAGCCGGCGTGCGTGGCCTTGCCGGCCTGCTCGTCGTGACGCGCGATGGGGCGGCGGCGGCGCTCGCCGAACGGTTCGGCGCGCGGGTCACCACCGAGGGGGCCGGGGACGGCCATACCGGCGCCGTGATGGCCGCGACGCGGATCCTGCTTCGGGAGGGCCGGGGTGGGCTTCTGCAAGTGCCGGGCGACATCCCCCGGATCACAGCGGGCGAGGTCGAAACGGTGCTGGCCGCGCATCGCCCGGCCCCGTCCTTCACCATCGTACCTGCCCACGACGAGCGTGGCTCGAATGCGGTGCTTCTCTCGCCGCCCGATGTAGTTCCCCTCCGTTTCGGCGACGACAGCTTTTTTCCGCATCTCGCGGCGGCGCGCGCAGGCGGTATCGAGCCCACCGTCGTGCCTTTGCCTGGCATCGGCATGGATATCGACCATCCGGCCGACCTCCTGCGCTTTCTGCGCATGACCCCGCGCTTGCCGACGCGCACCTCCGCTTACCTCGAAAGCTCCGGTCTGGCGCGGACGATGCTCGCGGAGCGGCCGACTGCATGACATGCACGAAGGAGCCATAGCGGTGACTACCTCGCATCCGACGCGCACCCCTGACCCTACGGCCCTCGACTACGACGCCATCGTCATCGGCGCCGGGATATCCGGCATGTATCAGCTGTATCGGTTGCGGGAGCTGGGATTGCGCGTGCGCGTCTTGGAGGCCGGGTCGGGCGTCGGGGGCACCTGGTATTGGAACCGATATCCCGGCGCGCGCTTCGACTCCGAAAGCTACTCGTATGGCTACTCCTTCTCGCAAGAGCTGCTGAACGAGTGGCATTGGTCCGAGCATTTCTCGCCGCAGCCCGAAACGTTGCGTTACCTGAACTATGTGGCTGACAAGTTCGATCTGCGCCGTGACATCCAGTTTCACAGCCGCGTCACCGCCGCCCATTATCAGGACGCGACCCGGAGCTGGGACGTGATCCTGGAAGACGGCAGCCGGCAAAGCGCCCGTTTCCTTATCACTGCGATCGGCCCGCTTTCGGCGCCGACGATGCCGCGAATTGAGGGCGTCGGGACGTTCGAAGGCGAAGCCTATCATACCGCCCGATGGCCGCATGAGCCGGTGAGCTTCGCGGGCAAGCGGGTCGCGGTGATCGGCACGGGTGCGACCGGCGTGCAAACCATACAGGAAGTCGCCAAGACGGTCGGGCACCTCACCGTGTTCCAGCGGACGCCGAACTGGTGCGCGCCGCTGCATAACGGCCCGATCGACGCCGAGGAGATGAGCAAGATCAGGGCGAACTATCCCGAGATGTTCCGCCGCTGCCAGGAAACCTTCGCATGCTTCCTGCACACGCCCGACCCGCGTGCGACGTTCGAGGTTTCCGAGCAGGAGCGGGAGGCGTTCTGGGAAAGGCTCTACGCCGATCGCGGCTTCGGCATCTGGCAGGGCAACTTCCGTGACATCATGGTCGATCGGCGCGCGAACGCGGCGATCACAGACTTCGTGGCGAGGAAGATCCGCGAGCGGGTCAAGGACCCGGCGGTCGCCGAGAAGCTGATCCCGAAGAATCACGGCTTCGGCACGCGCCGCGTCCCGCTCGAGACGAGGTATTACGAGGTGTACAACCAGCCCAACGTCCGGCTGGTCGACGTGAACGAAACGCCGATAGAGCGGATCACGCCCAAGGGCATCAGGACGAGCGCGGGCGAATTCGAGTTCGACATGATCATTTACGCCACCGGCTTCGACGCGATCACCGGCAGCTTCGACCGGATCGACATCCGGGGCGCGGGCGGGCTGCCGCTAAAGGAGAAATGGGCGCACGGTCCCGAGACGTATCTCGGCGTCATGGTGGAGGGTTTTCCCAACATGATGATGCTGATGGGGCCGCACACCGCATTCGGCAACATCCCGCGCAGCATCGAATACAATGTGGACTGGGTGACGGGCCTGATCCGCTACGCGGGCCAGCATCAGCTGACGCGCCTGGAGGCGACAGCGGAGGGGGTCGCGTCCTGGACCGATCACGTCCGGGCGCTTGGGGTGGGGTTGCTGTCCAACGAGGTCGATTCCTGGATGACCGGGGTCAACAAGAACGTGGAGGGCAAGCAGACCCGCATCATCGCCCGCTACAGCGGCAGCGCCCCCGCCTACCGCGCGCGATGCGATGAAGTGGCGAGGGAAAAATACCGGGAACTAGCGCTGGCTTAGGAAGGCCTCGTCAGCGACGTCCCGGTGAAGCAACTCAAATCTGATTTTAGTTCTGCTGCGGGGTCCGGGCGCCGCGGTCGTTGGTATCCGTAGGATGCCTATGAACCCAGGCGGATTAGGGGCATCCGCACTCTTCGCCAGACCATGCCTCCCGGCCTTCCTTGACTAAGAACCAGACGATCGCCAGAGACCCAGCCGGGTCGACCCACCATGCCCCAAATGCCGCTTGGGCGACGAGACTGACAACGACGACGAAGGACAGCCAGCCGCACGTGATGCTCTCCATCGCGTCGGCCCGCATGGCTCGACTTGCGAGCCTGTCAGCCAAGGCAATCTTGCGACGCGCCAGATAGCGCATGATCGGGATCGCCAGCAGGCTCACCACCAAGCCCGCGATTGAAAAGCCTCCCCCTTCCCGTGTCCAAAGGTCCCACCCCGCCGCCACCACCACGTATGCCGCGAGCGCGAATAGCAGGCCGCCGCCGAGGCGGCTGGCCAGCTGTTCTGCACGCTCGGAAAATGCTTGGCCGCGCCGCAATTCGACGGACAACCGCCAGATCAGCAACCCTGCGGAGATCAGCTCAATGACGCTGTCCAGTCCGAACGCCAGCAGAACGACGCTTCCGGCAGCGAGGCCCGACGCGATCGCCACTACGGCTTCGATGAGCATCCAAGCAACTGTCAGCCACTCGAGTCGGAACGCCTCCCTAATCAGGTCGGACCGCTCCGGTGCGACCAGGACGTCGGGCGTCTCCCCTCTACAGCTAGCGGTGGCGCAACTCGAGGGCATCGCGGTCCCGGTACCCCTCCGGGTTGTTGCAAATCTCCGCTGGATGTCTGGACCCCCCTGTGCTTTCACCTCACCCCACGCTCTCCCCCAAGGGGGAAAGGACAATCTTCTCCCGCGCTGGCGGGAGAGGGCCGGGGTGAGGTTGCTTGCGCGGCGGATTAAGCACCACCGGCTCCAGGTCGGCCGCGCCGAATGACGCGGCCCGGCGCTCGGGTGACACCGGGCGATACAACGTGTCCCGCTGCTCCGGGAGCCGGCCGATCGAGCGGATCAGCGCCTCCATTGCTTCGGGCGGAAATTCCTGCCCGTGCTGCGTGCCGGCGGCGCGCGAAATGCTTTCGTTCATCAAGGTTCCGCCGAGATCGTTGGCGCCCGCGTTCAGGCACAGCGTCGCCCCTTCCGGCCCCATCTTCACCCAGGAAACCTGGATGTTGGTGATGAGCGGGTGCAGCACGAGCCGGGAGACCGCGTGCATCAGCACGGCCTCGCGCACCGTCGGTCCGCGGCGCGAGAGGCCGCGGAGATACATCGGCGCTTCCATGTGCACGAAGGGCAGGGGGACGAACTCGGTGAACCCGCCCGTTTCCGCTTGCAGGTCGCGCAAGCGCAGCAGGTGGCGCGCCCAGGACAGCGGCGTCTCCACATGGCCGAACATGATGGTCGAGGTGGTCCGCACGCCAAGGGCATGCGCCTCGCGCGCCACGCGGAGCCACTGCTCCGTCATGATCTTGTCGGGTGCAATGAATTGCCGCACGTCGTCGTCCAGGATCTCGGCGGCGGTGCCGGGCAGGGTGCCGAGGCCAGCCTCCTTCAGCGCGACAAGGAAATCGGACAGCGACAATCCGAGTGTCGCCGCACCTTGCGTGACCTCCAGCGGCGAGAAGGCGTGGATGTGCATGCCGGGCAGCGCCGCCTTGATCGCCCGCGCGATGCCGAGATAGGTCGCACCCGTATAGTCCGGGTGGATGCCGCCCTGCAGGCACACTTCGGTGGCGCCACGATCCCAGGCCTCGCGCGAGCGGCGGACGATCTCTTCAAGATCGAGATCGTAGGGCGTGCCCCGCAGCGCCTCGTGCGTGCGGCCCTTGGAGAAGGCGCAGAACTTGCACTTGTAGTAACAGATGTTTGTGTAATTGATGTTGCGATTGACGACATAGCGCACCACGTCGCCGCTCACGGCCTGCCGCAGCGCATCGGCGGTCGCCACCACATGGTCGTAGTCGGCATCCCGGGCGGCAAACAGCCGGACGATCCCGGCTTGGTCCAGCCGCTCGCCGTTGCTTGCCTTTGCAACCAGCCTTACGAGAGCCGGATCGGCGTTGGGCAGCCGCGACGTGTGAGTGCGCGCCGGCACGGTAAGGCCGGGCGCCCAGTCGTCATCGCGGGCGAGGCCTTCGGCATCCGCCATCCGCATCGTTTGCGTGGCCACGGGCGCGGCGAGCCAGCGTTGCGCATCCCGCACGTATTCGGGATAAGCGGGAAGCCGCTGCACCAGCACCTTGCCGACCGTCGCCGTGCGCTGGGCCAGCTCCTCGATCGCGGGCCAAGGCGCTTCCGGGTTCACGTGGTCGGGGGTCACGGGCGACACGCCACCCCAGTCGTTGATGCCCGCGGCGACGATGCGCTCGTACTCGCCCGGCGTAAGGTTGGGTGGCGCCTGAATGTTGACCGCCGGCCCGAGGATCAGCCGAGCCGCCGCTACCGTCCAGAGCAGATCCTCGAGATCGGGTTCCGGCGCTCCGGCGCGCTTGGTCTTCGGCTTGGCCCGGAAGTTCTGCACAATGACTTCCTGGATGTGCCCGTGCCGCGCGTGAAGATCGCGGATCGCGAGGAGCGATTGCAGCCGCTCCGGGCGGGTCTCGCCGATGCCGATGAGGATGCCGGTGGTGAACGGGACAGCGAGCTCGCCCGCCAGTCGGATCGTTTCGAGCCGCACATCGGGGTGCTTGTCGGGAGAGCCATGATGTACTCCGCCCGGCTCGCACAAGCGCGCGCTCGCGGATTCAAGCATGATCCCCTGGCTCGCCGTCACCTCGCGGAGGCTCGCGATCTCCTCGCGCGTCATCACGCCTGGGTTGGCGTGCGGCAGCAGCCCCGTCTCCTTCAGGACCAGCGCGCACATCGCGCGGAGATAGGCGATGGTCGTCGGATAGCCGAGTGCCGCGAGCGCGTCCCGCGCGGCCTGGAAGCGGAGTTCCGGCTTATCGCCCAGGGTGAACAGCGCTTCCGTGCAGCCGGCCGCCGCCCCCGCCCGCGCGATCGCCAGCACGTCGTCGGGGGACAGATAGGCGGGCCTGCCGCCGCGCGGGCGCTCAGCGAAGGTGCAGTAGTGGCAGACGTCCCGGCACAGTTTGGTGAGCGGGATGAACACCTTGCGCGAATAGGACAGGTTGCGCCCGTGCCCTTCATCGCGCAGCGCTGCGGCGCGGGCGAGCAAGGTTGGCAGTGGAGCGTGGCTGATCCACTCCGTCAGTGGCTGGTCATCGGTCATGTTGTGTCGCTTTGATCGGCTCTGGGCTCGTGCCGCGTCGGCAAGAAGGGCCCGTCGCCGTCTCCCTGTCTGGCTCGGCCGCAGTCTGCCTCCACGGCCGGGGGAAGCCAACGGCCGAATGCGGTGCTAGCCTCCGGGCAGCAATGCAGAGGGGGATGGGATGCAGTTCGGGTTCAACCTGCCGACATCGGGCGATCTCATCGCCCCGGACATCCTGACGCGGATCGCGACCGAGGGTGAGGCGATGGGCTACGAGTTCGCCCAGGTGAGCGACCACGTGGTGATCCCGACCGCCATCGCGAACAAATACCCCTATGCCGACAGCGGCGAGTTCCCGGCCGGCGCGCGGGCGCAGCGGCACGAGCAATTGATGGAAATGATGTTTGTCGCCGCCAAGACGAAGACCTTGCGCATCCTTTCCTCGGTGACGGTGGTGCCGCACCGCCCGGCCGTGGTGCAGGCGAAGATGATCGCGACCATGGACGTGCTCTCGGGCGGCCGGGTGATCTGGGGCATCGGCGCGGGATGGATGCGCGAAGAGTTCGAGGCGCTCGATACCGAGCCATTCGACCATCGCGGCACGGTCACCGACGAATACATTTACGCGGCCAAGGCGCTGTGGTCACAGGACGTGGCGAGCTACGAAGGCAAGTACGTCCAGTTCGCCAACATCCTGTGCGACCCCAAGCCGGTGCAGCGGCCGCACCCGCCGATCTGGGTGGGCGGCGAGAGCGGCCCGGCGCTGCGGCGCACCGCCCGCCTCGGCGACGCCTGGTATCCGCTCGGCACCAACCCCGAGTTCCGCCTGGACAGCCTGCCTCGCTACAAGGCCGGCATCGAAAAGCTGCGCGGCATGGTGGAGAAGGCCGGGCGCAAGCCGTCCGACGTCGCACTCGCCTACCGGGTCGCGACCCACGGCGAGCGGCTGCCGGACAAGGCCGACGACGGCCAGCGCCGGCTGTTTTCCGGGAGCAACCAGGACATCATCGCCGACCTTCGCGCGATGAAGGAGATCGGGGTGGTCGCGGTCGACTTCACGCTGGTGACCCAGGACGTGGAAACCTCGCTCACCACCATGCGGCGGTTCCGCGAAGACGTCCTGAACAAGGTTTGACCCCATGCAGCTCGGGATCACTCTCAGGCTCGGGTCCGGCAACCCGGTCGACATCGAACACGTGCTGGCAGCGGAACGGCTCGGCTTCTCCCAAGTCTGGGCGGGCGAGGCGTACGGCACCGACGCGGTCACACCGATAACCTGGGTGCTGGCGCGCACCACGCGGATCAAGGCGGGCACCGGCATCATGCAGATGCAGGCCCGCACACCGACCTGTGCGGCGATGACGGCGCAGACCTTGCAACTCATGTCCGGCAACCGCTTCCTGTGCGGGGTCGGCCCGTCGGGGCCGCAGGTGATCGAGGGCTGGCATGGCGCGGCCTACGGCAAGCCGATCCAGCGCACCAAAGAGTATATCGAGATCATCCGCCGCGTGCTCCGCCGCGAGGCGCCGCTCACCTTTGAGGGCGAGCACTACACGATCCCCTATTCCGGCCCCGGCGCGAGCGGTCTCGGCAAGCCGCTGAAGAGCATCATCCATGCCGATCCGAGCCTGCCGATCTACACCGCCTCCATCACGCCGGCCGGGCTGCGTGCAGCGGGCGAGGTCGCGGACGGTACGTTGCCGATCTTTTTCTCGCCCGAGCAGCCCAACCTCATCACGGACGCGATCGAGGAAGGGATGCGCAAGGCGGGCGGCGGCAAGACGATGGCCGATTTCGACAATGCGCCTTACGTGCGCATCCGCATGGGCGACGATCTTGAAAAGTGCCGCGACGCGCTCAGGCCCGAGTTGGCGCTCTACATCGGCGGCATGGGAGCGCGGTCGAAGAACTTCTATAATGACCTTGCCAAGCGCCTCGGCTACGAGGAGGCCGCGGAGACCATCCAGAATTACTATCTCGACGGCAAGAAGCGCGAGGCGGAGGCGGCGGTGCCAACGGCGCTGATCGACGAGATCTCGCTCGTGGGCCCCGCAGACCGCATCCGCGATCGCATGGCCGCCTGGAAGGACGTGGCACGGAGCCACAAGGTGCGCACGATGGTGCTGACCGGCGGCACGGCGGACGCGCTGCGGGTCGCGGCGGAGGCGGCACTGTAGCGTGCGCGCCGCCGACCCATGATCGAACACTACACCGACCACGCCGCGAACGAACGGACCTTCCTCGCGTGGGTGCGTACCGCGATCGCGGTGATGGCGTTCGGCTTTCTGGTCGAGAAGTTCGATCTATTCCTGGAGATCGCCAGCCGGTCGCTCTCCGGGCGCGATGCCTTGCCGGTTGGGCATGCGGTCGGCAACGTCGCCGGATTGCTGCTCATCCTCATGGGAGGTGCGACACTGGTGCTCGCGATGCTGCGCTTCCGGCAGACGACGCGCGACATCGACAGCAAGGACGTCCGGTCGGACACAGGCGCGCGACTGGACTTCGCACTCGTAGGCCTGCTGGTGCTGCTCGGCGTAACGTTGTTTGTGTACCTGTCCTATACCGTAGTCCGACGGCTCTGAGCCGAACGGTACACCGGATGGCGGAGAACACGATGCAGAACGGCAAGGGTTCGGCCGATCAAGCCAGGGCGATTGTCGTCGGCGGGTCCGCCGGCGGACTGCTGGCTGCGGCGTTGCTGCGGCGCGGCGGATGGCGAGCGGACGTGTTCGAAAAGTCGCCTGTCGAACTCGTCGGCCGCGGCGCCGGCATCGCGACGCATCCGGAACTCGCCGAAGCACTGGACGAAAGCGGTGCGGGAAGCCACGAGCTTGGGCTGCCGGTGACATACCGCGTCGCGCTCGACCGGGCGGGCAACGTGGTCGCGCGCCGGCACCATCCGCAGATCGTTACTTCATGGGACCGGCTGCATCAGATCGTACGGGAAGCGACCCCGGACAATTGCTATCATCTCGGGCACGAACTGGTGTCGGTCTCGCAGACCGAGGACGGTGTCACCGCTTCGTTCGCCAACGGCAGCAGCGTGACCGGGGACGTGCTGGTGGGTGCCGACGGCATCCGATCCACCGTGCGCGGCATTTACCGGCCCGAGGTGCAGCCGGAGTACGCCGGCTACGTGATCTGGCGGGGGCTGGTGGAGGAGGGCGCGCTGCCGCCCGAGCTGCACCGGCGCATCTTCGATCACTTCACGTTCTTCTTCCCGCCGCGGTACGAGTTCGATCGGCTATCCGATCCCCGGCCGGAACAACGATCTACGTCCCGGCCATCGGCGCTATAACTGGGTCTGGTACGCCGGCGCGACGCCGGAGCAACTCGCCGACATTCTCACCGACGCTTCGGGCAACCAGTACGAGTTCGGTATTCCGCCCGCGTTGCTGCGGCCGGAGATCGTCGCGGCAATGCGCGAGGCGGCCAGGGAAATCGTGACACAGCCGCTGCTCGATGCGCTCGATCTCATTCCGGAGCCGTTCGTGACCCCCGTCTACGATTTCTGCTCGCCCGAGTTCGCATTCGGCCGGGTGGCCTTGCTCGGCGACGCGGCGGTGACCGCGCGGCCGCATGTGGGCTACGGGACGACCAAGGCGGCAGGCGACGCGGTGGCCCTCGGCCGCGCGCTCAACCGGGCGCTGGCGGTTGGCGGGGAGGTCGCGGCGGCGTTGCGCTCCTACGAGGCGGAGCGTCTGCCCGTGGGGCGCAGCACGTTCCTACGCAGCCGCCAGCTCGGCTCGTGGATGGGCGTGCCGTTCCCGAGCGGGGCGGAGGACGTAATCGAGGATGCCGACCTGCACACCTTGCCCGGCATCCTGCGCCATACTGGGAGCAACGAGTTCCTAACCGGGCGCGACCCGGGGCGAGCCCTCCTCGAAGCGGAGCTCGGCGACTACGAAGCGGCGCGATGAATACGAACCAGCAAGCCCCCTCATGCTAAAGGCTTGAGGTGTCCACTACAGGCTCGACAGTCAGGAACAGGTTGAGGCGCAACCGGGATGAGCGATCTTTACGACGCCGATATCGTGGTCTGGAGCGAGGAGCAGGGCGCGTTGCTCCGCCGCGTTGCGGCCGGTGAACGGCTGAACGACACCCATCCGGACTGGGAGAATATCATCGAGGAGATTGAGAGCGTGGGCCGGAGCCAGGTCGAGGCCGTGGAGTCGTTGCTGTTCCAGGCGCTCGTACACTGGCTTAAGGCGGAAGCGTGGCCGGCGTCGGTCACCGCGCCAAGCTGGCAGGGTGACTCGCGAGGCTTTCGCTTGCAGGCGCGGCGTCGCTTCGCGCCCTCCATGCGCCATAAGCTCGATGTCGCCGATCTCTACAGCGATGCCCGTAAGGCCTTGCCGGAGATAGTGGATGGCCAGCCGCCGTCTCCGGTTCCGGCCGACTGTCCTTTTACGCTTGACCAACTACTTGGAGACGATCGGCTGTAGGGCGGAGAAGCAAGCGAAAGCGCTCAGTTGGCGCACACGAAGGCGAAGGCCTACGTTCGCTGAGTGGCGATCAAACCTCCAGCCACTCCTTCCGCACGCCCTCGTTCGCCGCCAGCGCCTCCGGCGTGCCTTCGAACACGATCCGCCCGTGGCCCATCACGTAAAGCCGGTGCGAAATCTTCAGCGCAATCGTGAGCTTCTGCTCCACCAGCAGTATCGCCACGCCACGGTTGGCGATCTCGCCCAGCAGCACGCCCACCTGCTCCACGAGCTTCGGCGCCAAGCCCTCGGTCGGCTCGTCGATCAGCACCAGGTCGGGGTCGCCCATCAGGGTGCGGCACATGGAAAGCATCTGCTGCTCGCCGCCAGACAGCACGCCCGCCGCCGTGTCCTGCCGCGCGCCAAGATTAGGGAACAGCCCGTACACGTCGTCGAACCGCCACCGCCCGAACCGGCCCGCGCGCTTCAACCCAAGCTCCAGGTTCTGCCGCACGGTGAGCGTGGGAAACACCTGCCGATCCTCCGGCACGTAGCCGATGCCGGCACGCGAAACGAGGTCGGAGCGCAACCCCGCCATCTCGCGCCCCTTGTAGCGCACCGTGCCCTGCGGCGGCACCAGGCCCATGATCGCCTTGCAGGTGGTGGAGCGGCCGACGCCGTTGCGGCCGAGCAGGCTCACGATCTCGCCCTCGCGCACCTGCAAGTCGACGCCGTGCAGGATGTGGCTCTTGCCGTAATAGGCGTGCAAATCCACGACCTCGAGCATCAGGCCGCCAGCGGCCCGAGATAGGCCTCCTGCACGGCCCGGTCGGCGCGGATGCGCGCAGGCGGACCCGACGCGATCAGCTGGCCATAGACCACCACGCTGATCGTGTCGGCCAGGCCGAACACCACCTGCATGTCGTGCTCCACCATGACCAGGGTCTTGCCCTCCGTGACGCGGCGGATCAGCGCGATGGCGTGGTCGGTCTCGCTGTGGCTCATTCCGGCCGTCGGCTCGTCGAGCAGGATCACCGCCGCCCCGCCCGCGACCGTCATGCCGATCTCGAGCGCGCGCTGCTCGGCGTAGGAGAGGAGGCCGGCGGTCACGTCGCGCCGGCCGGCGAGGTTGATCTCCTCCAGCAGCCGCTCGGTGAGCTCGTTCAAGGCGCGTTGCCGGGCGAGCGGCGACCAGAATGAGTATTTGTAGCCCCGGCTCCAGAGCAGCGAGCAGCGGAGGTTCTCGAACACACTCAGCCGGTGGAAGATGGAGGTGATCTGGAACGAGCGCGACAGGCCGAGCCGGTTGATCCGATGCGGCGGCAGCGTGTCGATCCGCACGCCGTTGAGCGCGATGCGGCCGGAGGTGATCGGGAAACGGCCGCTTATGAGGTTGAACAGGGTGGTCTTGCCGGCGCCGTTCGGGCCGATGATGGCATGGCGCGCGCCCGCCGCGATGTCGAGGTTGACGCTGCGGATGATTTCCGTCGGCCCAAAACTCTTCTTCACGTCGCGAAGTTCGAGCGCGTTCACGTTGCCGCAGCCTTTAGATCGGCGGTGATCGCTTCCCAGACGCGATGGAACGCGCGTCCTTCCCGGCGCAGCCAAACGCCGCCGCCGACCAGGCACAAGGCGGCCACCACCCAAGGTGCTGCCGTGTGAATGTCGATCTGATTGCCGAACAGCACCAGCGTCTTGCCCTCCGCCGCGCCGATGGTGAGAAACGACACCAGCTCCACGGAAGCGACGAGGCCGAACACTGTAACGGCGCCGGGTATCAGCATCCGGACGTAGGGCACGGCGAGCCGGCGCAGACGCCTGGCGCGTGCGATCGGCCGGTGTGCGAGGATGATGCCGGCGATGCCGGCCGGCGCGAACATCACCATCGCGATGAATAGGATGCCGACATAAACCAGCCAGGCGTTGGACAGCAGGCTGAGCCCGCTTTGCAGCAAGGTGATGAGCACCGCGCCGAGGATCGGCCCGGCGAACACCGTGCTGCCGCCGATATAGGCCATCAGCAGCGCGTTGGCCGACAGGGGGGCGGCGACCGCGTCGAACGTGACGATCTCGTAGGTGAGCGCAAACAGCCCGCCGCCGATGCCGGCGAAGAACCCGGACAGCACGAACTGCAGGAAGCGCACCGCCTTCGGGTCATAGCCCATGAACTGGGCGCGCTCGTGGTTGTCGCGGCAGGCATTGGCCATGCGGCCGAGCGGCGTGCCGGTTAGGAACGCCATGCCGAGCACGGCGAGCGCGGTCCAGGCCACGATCAGGTAATAGACCTGGATGCCTTGCGCGTAGGTGAGGCCGAACAGGCTGTTGCCGATCATTCGGTCGGTCGTCACACCGCCCTCGCCGCCGAAGAAAGCGTGGAACATCATCGCTGCGACCGTAATGAGTTCGCCGATGCCGAGCGTGATCATGGCGAACGCGGTGGCGCGCTGCCGGGTCGCCATGTAGCCGAGCACGATTGCGAAAACCAAGCCGGCGAGGCCACCGACCAGCGGGATCAGCTCGACCGGGACCGGCGAGTTGCCGGAGGGCGCGCCGTTCAGCACATGGGCCACGACATAGCCGCCGAGGCCGAAGAACACGGCATGGCCGAACGAGAGCAGCCCGGCCTGACCCATCAGCATGTTGTACGACAGCGCGAAGATCACCATCATGCCCATCTGGCTGAGCATGGAGATCAGGAAGCCCGATTGGCGATGATGCGCCCAGTCGTAGCCCGCCCAGGGCAGCAGGATTGCGAAACCGAGGACGACGAGCCAGGGCCACTGGCGCAGCAGGGGCGCGGACCGCCACCGCGCGCGAGCCGTGCCGACGATGGGGGCGGTCGCGTCCATCACGTGTCGCGGGTTCCGAGCAGGCCGCGCGGCCGGAACAGCAGCATGAGGATCATCAGCACGAACGGCAGCAGCGGGCCGATGCGCGCGATCGGCACGGTGAGGAACTCGCCGAGCAGGGTGTTGGACGAAAGCGCCACGCCAAGTGGATGGAGCAGGTCGCCAAGGGACGCGTCGATCACTACGGCGAAGGTCTGCACCAGTCCCATGATCAGCGAGGCGATGAAGCAGCCCGCGAGCGAGCCCAGGCCGCCGAACACCACGACCACGAACACGATCGGCCCCATGGCCGCCGCCATGCTCGGCTCGGTGGTCTGGTAGTTGCCGCCGATCACGCCGGCCAGCCCGGCCAGCGCGCAGCCGCCGGCGAACACGGCGGTGAACACGCGCGGTACGTCGTGGCCGAGCGCGCTGACCATCTGCGGATGGGTGAGCGAGGCCTGGATGATGAGGCCGATGCGGGTGCGCGTCAGCAGCAGCCAGATCGAGACGAGCATCCCGGCCGAGATCAGTAGCATGAAGCCGCGGTAGGCCGGGAACTCGAGGCCGTATAAGCTGAACAGGGGGAAATCGAGCAGCATCGGCACGCGATACGGCACGGCGATCATGCCCCAGCTCATCTGGACCGCGCGCTCGATGATGAAGGCGAGGCCGAAGGTGAACAGGAGTTCGGCGATGTGGCCGTTATGGTGGACGCGCCGTAGGCCCCAAACCTCGATTGCCGCACCGATCAGCCCGCACAGCACGGGTGCGACAATCAAGGCCGGCCAGAAGCCGAGATAGCGGCTGGTTTCGAAGGCGAAATACGCGCCCAGCATGTAGATGCTGGCGTGGGCGAAGTTGAGCACCCCCATCATGCTGAAGATGAGCGTGAGCCCGCTCGCCAGCATGAACAGCAGCATCCCGTAAACCAGGCCGTTCAGCGCGGAGACGACGATGATCTCCATGCTAGCGCCCTCCCGGCGGGTTCAGGAGGTCGGGCGTTTCATCTTGCAGACGGTCGGCTGGGCGAGGTCGTCGGCCTTGACGGTCACCTCGGTTTTCCAGCCCAGTCCGGTACCCTCCGAATCATATTTTACATTCTTGACAAATACGAACTCGTAGAGCGGCTCCATCAGCTGGTGGTCGTCAGCGCGCATCCAGTAGTCGTTGCCCATCATGTCCTTGGCGTGCAGGCCTTCGAGCGCTTCGGCGACCTTCAACGCATCGGTAGAACCGGCCTTGTCGATCGCCTTCGCCAGCATGACGAACATCATGTAGGCGTTGATGCCTATGAAATCGAAGTTGTGGTCCTTGCGGAATTCTTGCACCAGCTTCTCGCCGGCCTCGCTATGTTGCTCGACCGGCGCGTTGGGGTGGAACTCAACCACGGTGTGCAGTCGGTTCGCACCCATCGGGCCGATCGCGGTCGGTCCGCCGATCAGGTGCGACAGGTAGGTGTAGTAGTCTATGTCGAGCCCGGCATCGGCGCCCGCCTTCATCATGAGATTGAGGTCCGGCCCCCAGTTTCCGGTGATGAGCGCCTGCGCGCCGGAGGCCTTCACCTTGGCGATGTAGGACGAGAAGTCCTTCACTTTGCCAAGCGGGACGAGCTCGTCGCCGACCACCTTGATGTCGGGCCGCAGCTTGGCCAGGAACTCGCGCGTGTTGCGCTGCATTGCCTGGCCGAACAGGTAGTCTTGATTGATGAGGTAGACGGAAGTCAGCGACTTCGGCAGCGCGCGCACCAGGGTTTCGGCGCGCTGGCCGGTGTTAGCGTCGAACCTGAAGTGCCAGAAGTCGCACTGCTCGTTGGTCAGCTCGTTCGCCAGCGCGCCGCAGTTGAGATAGATCATCCGGTTGTCGGGGTTACGGGCGTTGTGCTTGGCTACCCCGTCGAGCAGCGCCGCACCGACGTTCGAGCCGGTGCACTGCATCACGAAATGAATATTCTGGTCCGCGGCGTTCTTTAGCGCGATCAGCGCCTCCGCCGGTTGCAGCTTGTCGTCGAAGGTGACGAGCTCGAACTTACGGCCGAGCGCGCCGCCCTGCGCGTTGATGCGGTCCAGGATGAAACCGAATCCCTTGAGCGCCGAGTCCCCGACCTGCGCGAAGGAGCCGGAAAACGGGTCGATGTAGGCGATCTTGATCGGGTCCGCGGCGCGAACCGAACCTCCGAGCAGGCAGGTGGCTGCGATTGCGGCGAGCCCTAGCCAACGCAGCCAGCGGCTTCCCATGGATCAGTCCCCCAATGGTGCTTGTATTTGGGGCGACGGTAGAGGCCGCCCAAATCGCGGTCAATCGCCGCTTGGGCATCGGGCAAAATACCGCACTTGGCGCTGAACTCGTGGCGGATACCGTTGTGGCGGTCCGGATCGACGGCCGGAAGGGCCAGAGGTAGGCTCCATGCATCGACGCCCGCCCCCGTTTTATGAACCCGAAAAGGTGCACGATGGACATTAACGGAACGCCGCTGGAGATGGCGACGATCGCACAAATTCATTCCGCGATGTTTGCCGGCCGGGTTACTGCCCGCCAGCTCGTCGAGGCTTACTTCAAGCGCATCGAGGCCTTCGACCAGAGCGGTCCGGCTCTCAACGCCGTCGTCACGATAAATCCGGACGCGCGTGAACGGGCTGATCAGCTCGACGCGAGCCTTGCTAAGTCGGGCAAGCCCGTCGGATCGCTTCACGGGATTCCAATGGTCGTGAAGGACTGCCTGGAAACCGCCGATATGCCGACGTCCTTTGGCTCGGAGGTTTTCGCGGACTATCGAGCTGACGGGGACGCCGCTGTGATCGCCAGGATCAGAAGCGAGGGCGCCATTATCATCGCGAAGACCTCGCTGCCGGACTGGGCAACCTCCTGGTTTGCCTATTCCTCACGCACTGGCGAGACCAAAAACCCCTACGACCTGGCCCGCGATCCGGGTGGCTCCAGCGGCGGGACCGGTGCGGCCATTGCCGCCGGATATGCAACGATCGGGCTCGGAACGGACTGCGGAGGTTCGGTCCGGCTGCCGTCTTCATTCTGCAATCTGGTGGGAGTTCGCTCGACGCCAGGCCTCATCAGCCGGAGGGGCTGCAACCCCCTGGTGAGCTTCCAAGACACGATCGGCCCGATGGGCCGAAGCGTTGCCGACGTCGCACGCGTGTTCACCGTTCTGGCCGGCTTCGATCCCGACGATCCGTTGACCTATGCGTATTCCGTCGCCCGAGCGCCAAGATCGTATCTTTCGACGTTGCTCCCGGACGCGCTTGCCGGCATTCGGATCGGTGTCGTCCGTAACGCGTTCGGTCGTGACGACGATCCCGACAGCGGGCCAGTGAACAAACTGATAGCCCAGGCGCTGGTCGAGCTTTCTGCCGGCGGCGCCAGCCTGGTGGACGTCGAGATACCCGATCTCAACGATTACATCGTGAAGACGTCGCTGTATCTGACACGGTCGAAGTATGACATCGACAGATTTCTGGGTGCCAAACCGAATGCTCCGATGAAGTCGGTCGGGCAAATAGTGGCCTCCAAACGCTACCATAAGAAGCTCGATCTGCTGGAGGGCATCGCCGCAGGTCCGGACGATCCCTTCGCCGATCCCGCGTTTTATCCGGGGTATCTCGCGCGTGAGGAGTTCATGAAGGCGGTGGTCAACCTCATGGAGCTCAACGGTCTTGCCGCGCTTGTATATCCGACGGCGCAGGTAGTGCCGCCTACCCGCGCCGAAACCGAACTCAGGGCGGTGGAACACGCTGAATTTCCCGACGAACACATTGATCGGTTCGCAGACCTGGATGCCTGCGATCAGTGTTCCAGCCGGTCTCACCGACACCGGCCTTCCCGTAGGTCTGGAGATCCTCGCCCGTCCCTATGATGAGCCGACCATGTTCAAGGTAGCGTACGGCTTCGAGCAGATGGCGAGGCATCGCGTCCATCCGAGCAGCGCACCCTTTACCTGACCGATTTGACTGGCCAACCGACCTCAGTCAGGCGCACCCGATCTCCACTGCTTCGATCGCCGGGCACAAGCAACCCGCAGTGCCCTGCGCGTGTTTCAGCTTTACACGACGTATGGCCGGAGGGCGCCGATGTCCGATTTCACGCCATCCCGGCTTGGGTTGGAGGAGTTGCTGAACGACGGCGACAGGTTCCGTCCGCTGCTGGAGGAACAATGGCCGGCCTTGTCGATCTATTGCTCAACGGATCCCGATCAGCGGGATGTTCGGGCGCACGAAGCGCGGCTACGGCAGTCGCTGGATGAGGCGGAGCGGAGCTTGCGCGCCCTGCCCGATGCCGAGCAGGCGGGCGGAGCCCTGATGGAGCGCGCCCGGTCGGTTTGTGCATCGATCGATTTCGCTGAGCATCGCGATCCTTGCCTCGTCCTCCTGCTCTCGCCGCAAAGCGCACATCTTGTCTCCGCGCCCATAGGGATGGACGAAGGCGTGCAAGTGGCACGTCACTTCCATCTGAAACCCCTGCTGCCTTTCTTGACGCGCAACCGACATTTCCACGTTCTGGCGGTGAGTGCCGGGAACGCCAAGCTGTTCACGGCGACACCGTTCTCCTGGAGCGAACGCCCGCTCGACCAGCTTCCGATGGACGCTGAGGCCGAGTTCGACTCGCTTCCGGCCTCCGACTTCGCGCCTGGCAGCGGGCAATCCGCCGAGGACGCGCGCAAGGCGTTGATGCTGGAAGACATGCGCCGGGTCGCTGCCGCGGTTCGCTCAGCCTTGGGCACTGACCCGGCCCCGGTCGTGCTCGCCGCCGAGCCCAATACTGCCGGGCACTTCCCGGCGCTGGCGCACTTGCCGCAAATCCTGGACGAAAAGCTTTTGCTCAACCCGTTTGCGATTCCGCCTGCCGAACTGCACGCTAAGGCGCTCGGGATCATGGAGCCGTTGCTGGATCAGGATGCGGAAACCGTGCTCGATCAGGTGAACGCCCGGCTCGGGACCGCCGAGCCCACCGTGTCGCTTCGGCTCGAGGAAATCCTGATGGCGGCACACGAGGGCCGGGTGGACGCCGTAGCGGTGGCGTCCGACCGATTGATTTGGGGCCGCTACGAGCCCGGTCGCACGGTGGAGGCGCACGGCCATCCGGTCCCGGGCGATGAGGATCTGCTGAACCACGCCGCGGTGCTGAGCCTGCGCAATGGCGCGCGCGCATTCAGCCTGCCGGCCGCGCGTCTGCCCCGGCAGGCCCCGGCCGCCGCCATCTTCCATTACTAGGAGTTGGAACGAACATGGATCGGCCGCTCGACATCGCTTTTCATGGCGTGGACTCGTCGCCGAGCCTGGAGGCCGAGATCCGCCAGCACGTCGAGCGGCTGGAGGCGCGATACCCGCAGCTTGTCGGCTGCCGGGTGTCGATCGAGGCGTTGCATCAGCAACACCGGACCGGCAACGTCTTCGACGTCCATATCGTGTTGTCGGTGCCTGGACGCGATCTGGCGGTCTCGCGCGAGCCGAAGCGTGCCAAGGAACGATACTCCCATCCGGATGTGCACACATCGCTGCGGGACGCGTTCAAGGCGGCAGAACGCCAGCTTCAGAGCTATAAGGACCAGCTCCGGGTGGACACGACGCCGCCGAGCGGCAGCGCACTATCCGGGCAGGTCACGCAACTGCTGCCCGACGCCGACCACGGATTTATCCTCAACAATCTCGGCACCCAGCTGTACTTTCACCGCGATAGCGTCACCAACGCCGACTTCGCCGACCTGAAGGAGGGCGACATCGTCCACTACGTGGAGGAGGAGGGCGACGCCGGGCCGGTCGCCACCAAGGTGCGGCTCGCTACCGGCCACGAGGCCTGACAGCCAAGGACTCGGCAGGCGACATTTCGCATCCGCAAAGCGCGGCACTATGCGCAGGGACACGAACGTTAGCGGCCCCTTCACGTCGGAGCGGCCAACACTCCTCCTACTGAAGCTCAGACAGACTGAACGCCTCGCCGAACCGCCGGCTTGCCTCGAAGCGGTCGCCGTATTTGCGATGCACCGCGGTGTGCTGGGCGGCGGCGAGCAGCAAACGGTCGCGGTCGGGCGACGAGCTCTTGCCGAAATCCTCCAGCATGCATTGCGCGATTTCCTGATTGTGCGGGTCGTTGCCGATCCGCGTTGCGATCAGGGCGAGGCGCTGCACGAGCGGAGCGCGATCGGCGCCGCTGTCGAGATAGGCTTGCGTCCAGGCGAGGCTTTCGGGCCCGTCGAGCGCGCCGATCGCGCTCTCCACCCGCGCGAGCAGCTGCCCTGACGACAAAGCGCCAGCATTCGCGGGCGGCGCGACGCGAACGGATTGCATTTCCCCGGTCTGCCGCTGGTGGGCGGCGTTGCGGTTGAGGAAGGAGGCCGCCACCCAGAGGAGCTTCAGGCGCTGCGGATGTTCGAAATTGTCGTAGAACCAGCCGAGTGTGTTGCAATACTCGTAGCAATGCTGCGGCATCGAGAAATTGGTCTCGGTTTGCGTCCCGATCACCACCTGCGCCGCGGCAATCTGCAGCACATCGACGATGTGGCGCGGGCTCTTGCCGGCCAGCAGCAATTTGGCGATTTGCTCGACGTAGGCCGGCTCCGGCTGCTCCAGCACCACCTCGATAAGTTCGTTGGCCTCCGTCGCCGTGAGCGGGGCGGTGTTGCGGAGGAGTGCGCGCTCGCGTTCGGTGGTGCCGCCGTAGGGCACGGCGTGCAGGCTCTCGCCTTCGATGAACATGGTGACGGCGTTGCAGGCCATCTCGTACGTGGAATACCAGCGCGGCCCGACGGCGATATCGAGCGCGCCCGCGTACACCACGTTGTGGGCATTTTCCCAGCCCACGTAGTTGCCGAGCTCGACCGTGGCGCGGGCACGGTAGGATTTGTGTCCGGTCGTGTACGAACGATTGAACAGCATCCGGTCCTGCACGTCGATCATGCCGGCGAACACGAGTTCGGCCAGCACTTCGCGCCGGTTCGGCACGTCCTGCATCAATCCGAGGAAGTGGCGGTATGCCGGAATGACCTCGCCGCGATGCACGAGCTCGATCCACCTGTCGAGCCGGTCGCGCAATGGCCCCGTCATGGAGACAGGCTCCTGGTCCTCCCAGTAGACCGTCGGCGGCGGCGGATTTTCGACCCGCCCCTTAAAGCCTCGCATGTAGTGGCCCGGCGCGCGTCCGATCTTCTGGTTCCAGATATCGAGGCCGGTCGGGATGTACCAGATCGTCTGAGCCATGGGCAGATTGGCGAGCGCCGGCGGCAGCATCCGGGCGAGGTTGAGCGAAGCGCGCGCGCTCAGCAGGCAATGGTCGTTGTTGACGAAGTTCGGCACGCCCTGATCCATGCGCTCGTGATACGGGACGTGAGTGTAGGGCGCGTGGATCCGCACGGCCTCGGCGACGATCTCCGGCATCGGCCGGCCCGCGCGCACCAGGTCGTAGTAAGCCCCGCTCGCGCCGACTTGATCGCGCGCCAGGATGCGCTCCTCCAGCCGGCCGTAGAGTGCCGCAACTGCGCCGCCGTCGTGCTTCAATGCCGCGCTCATCCCTCGTATCCCCCCGGAGGTCCTCCACCAGGGGCGATCCTACTCTGCGGTAGGTCGCCCGGGCAAACCGCGCCGGGCGGGCGTGCTCCTCACCGCCTGCCGGGACGTTGCGGCATCCGCCCGGTTGAACGGACCGGGTGCCATAACGGTACCGTTTGCGTTGGAGGGGCCGCGGGAGCAAGCTCGATCCTACAAGGCGGTCCGGGTCAACCGGGCCGTGTAGTGTGGGGGAGGCCGACCAATGACGGTAGCAGCTATCCTGAAGCACAAGGGTTACGAGGTGCAGTCAGTCGAGCCGACCGCACGGATCGACGCCGTGGCGGCTCTGCTCTCCGAGCGTCGGATCGGGGCGGTGCTGGTGATGGACGCGGCGAGCCAGCTGCTCGGCATAGTGAGCGAGCGGGACATCGTTCACTCCCTGGCAGCGAACGGCGCGCGTACCCTCGAAATGTCCGCCGGGCAGTTAATGACGCGCGCCCTTCACACCGTGACGCCGCAAACCACGGAGGTCGAGGCCATGACGGTCATGACGGCGAGCCGGATTCGTCATCTCCCGGTGATAGAGCATGGCGCGCTCATCGGCATGATCAGCATCGGGGATGTGGTGAAGGCGCGCATCATGCAGCAGGACCACGAGGTGGACAGCCTGCGGGCCTACGTGGCGGGGGCGACGTAGATATCTGAATGACTTAATTAGGGTTGCCGAGGTCGCGAGCGGTCAAATCTACGCGGAAACCTTTTGGCAGCGAAAGGGCTCCGCCTATGTCAGAACGTTCGTTCCAGATCCCGAGGGGGCACCTCCCCTTAAAGGCGCCCGGCTGGGTGTCCGAGTTCCGCGCCTTCATTGCGCGAGGCAACGTCGTCGACCTCGCGGTCGGCATCATCATCGGCGCTGCCTTTACGGGCATCGTGAACAGCCTCGTGAAGGACGTGTTCAACCCCGTGCTCGGCATGGCTCTCGGCGGGGTCGACTTCAGCAACTACTTCGTCCCGCTGAATGGCCAACACTACGACTTGCTGGCTGCCGCACAAAAGGCTGGCGCCCCGACCGTTAACATCGGGGTGTTCATTAACACGATCATCAACTTCATCATCGTCGCCTTTTGCGTCTTCTGGGTCGTCAAAGCCGTATCCAGACTCATTCGCAAGGAAGTCGCGGAAACGGCGCCGCCCCGGAGCGAGACGCTTCTCGAGGAAATCCGGGACCTGTTGCGGCGGGAGCCCGCGACCGTCACACCGGCGATCGGCTCACCTGATCCATCTCCTGGAAGAGATCGGGCAGGCGTCTAACCTCGTCTATGGTACGAGGTGTGCGCGAATCGCACTATTCGCCCGACAACTCCTTGCGGCGCCGGTCGAGCTCCTCGCTGTAACGGCGGAGCGCGTACTGCTCCGTCAGCAACCCAATCACCTGGCGGGTGTCCTGGCCGTCCACCACGGCGAGGGCGTCGCTTTCGGAGCGCTCGAAGGCCGCTACCGCTTCCTTGATTGTCATTTGCGGCAGCAACATCGCGTCCTGGTAGTGCAGGATCTCCCCGACGCGTGTGACGTTCTCGTGCTCGGCGTGCGCGTCAGCCACAAGAACGATCCCGGCATAGCGCCCGGATTCGTCGACCGCCACCACCCGCTGCGTAGCCCCCAGTGGGAAGCCGCGCCGGAAACTAGCGATGGGCATGTCGGCCCTGATGGTGCGGATCTCGCGCCGCATCATTCGCCCGACCGTGAGATTGCGCATCCAGCCGATGTCGACGGCACTGCGAATGCTTTCGCCCCGGAGATGGAACCGCCAAGTAGCGAAGGAGTAGCCGAACGTGCGCCGGACGGTCAGCGCGGACACGACGCACGCCGCCAGGACGGCCGCCGTCATCGGCAGACTACCGGTGGTCTCGAGCGCGAGAAACCCCATCGTCAGCGGACCACCCACGATCGCGACCGCCATCCCGCTCATTCCGACCAGCGAGCAAACCACCGCAGGCATTGCGTGCGCCGCCGAGATATGCGCGAGCAATCCCGCAAACACCTTGCCCAGAACGGAGCCCAGAAATAAGGACGCGAAGAACAGGCCGCCGCGAAAGCCTGAGCCGAGCGACACGGCCGAGGCTACCGCCTTCAGGATCAGCAGCAAGGCGACATAATGCAGCGGTAAGGCGGCCTCGAAGCCGCTGGCGAGCGCGGCGTGACCGGAGGACAGCACCTGTGGCGAGATCAGCGCCAGCAAGCCGACCGCGAGGCCGCCGATGCCCGGCCGGAGCCAGCCCGGCACCCCGCTGCGGCGAAACAGCGTCTCGGTCAGAGTGACCCCGCGCATAATGAGGATGCCGACCAGGGCACACGCCATCCCGAGCACGATGATGGGCAGGTAGTCGAGGGCTTCGACCGTGCCCGACACCGACATCTCGAAGCCGCCCGGACTGCCGTGCAAAGCGTGCACCACCCCCACGCTGACGATGGCGGACACCACCACGGGTGCCAGGATGCCGAGCGAATAGGTCCCGATCACCAACTCGAATGCATAGAAGGAGCCGGTGAGGGGCGCGTTGAAGGCACCCGCGATGGCGCCGGCCGCGCCGCAGCCCACCAGCACTCGCAGATCGTTCCGTCGCACCCGGAAGCTCCGGCCCAGTCGGGATGCGAAGGCCGAGCCGATCTGCGTGTAGCCGGCCTCGAGGCCGACGGAAGCGCCGAAACCGTTCGAAAGCACGGTTTGCACCACGACGACGAGGCTGTCGTTGAGCGACATCCGCCCGCCATAGAGCGCATTGGCCTCGATCGGGTCGACGGCCCGCCGCGGCCAGTAGCGCGCCACCAGGAGGCCGAACAGTCCTACCACCAGGCCGCCAAGGCTGGGGACGGCGATGCAGCGGATCGGGTCGAGCTCGGCCGCACCGCTCAGCCGCTGTCCAGGCGGCAGGTCGAACAGCACCTCGTGGATCGCAAAGGTTGTGAGGGTCATCATGGTGACCATCAACCCGGCAATGGCGCCGACCGCCGCGGCCACCGCCACCAGCCACATTTCGTCGGTCCGGACCAGGGCGCGCAGGGTCTGCGGCGCGTGGAGCACCGCTTCGCCGAAGGGGCGACGCCGCCCCCGATCCTTCCCAACGATGGACGACCGCGCCGGATCGGCACGAGCGAAGGTCGGGATGCCTGGGAGATTGACCATGAACAGCGCCCGAAAAGAAGCCGGCGGATGGCGAGACCGTCACCCTATCAAAGGAAATGCGGCGAGCTTGTGTGAAACTTGCGTCGTCTCCGATCAATCGCAACCAAATACTCGATGCCTAAAGCATCGGTAACGCCGCCATGTTCTCAGCGGGCATCCGACGCCCGCTCGGCCCGGGTCGCCTCCAGATCGTCTTCGACAAAGGCCTGGACGACGTCGACAAAGGATTCGTGGGTGCTGAAGCCGAGCGCGCGGGCACGAGTTGGCTCGAAGGAAGCCGGCCAGCCACCGACGATGGCGGCGACGGCGGGATCGTTCGCCTCCGAAACCAGTCGCGCAGCGCCCGGCCGGACGGCGTCGAGCGCCTGGAGCATGACCTCGACGGTGACGCTGATCCCGGGCGGGTTGATGCCGCGGTCGAGGCCGAGCGAACCGGTTTCGATAGCGGCCGCGTGCAGCAGCCAATCGACGGCGCGGCGAGGGCTGCACACCCAGAGAGCGAAATCGGAGGGGACCGGGAGCGTGGTCCTTAGCCCGAGCAGAGGCTCGCGGATAAGCGCGGAAACGAAGCCGCTCGCCGCCTTGTTGGGTCGTCCCGGCCGGACAACGACCGTCGGCAAACGGATGGTGACCGCGTCCAGAAAGCCGCGCCGGCTGGCGTCCCACAACAGCAGCTCTCCCGCGGCCTTTTGGGCGCCATAGCTGTTGGCGGGAAGCTGGCGCGCGTCGTCCGCCAGATGCGCATGCTGGCCGCCGCTGAAGCTCGCTACGCTGCTCGTGAACACGACGCGAGGGGGCCGGCCCAGTCGGCGGCAAGCGTCGATCACGGCGTCAACCCCGCGCAGGTTCACCCGCCGCCCAAGGTCGTAATCCGCCTCCGCCTGCGCGCTGACCACGGCGGCGAGCTGGAACACGATCTCGGTATCGGGCGGAATCGCTTCTGGAGGGAGGTCTACGACGTCGCCGCCGACGGTATCGACGGGGAACGGCGCGTGCTGTGGCCGGGCTGGCGGGGCGAGGTCGAAGAGCGTGAGCCCGGTGAGGGTGCGGCCGCCGATATGCCCCTCCGCCGCCAGCCGAGCCGCTAACTTGCGGCCAAGAAAACCGCCCCCGCCGAGGATGGATACGCGCATCACGGCACCTCCCCTGCTGCTGCATGAGGACTAGAGAAGGTTGCGGACCGACGCAACGCGGCTCACTCTCACACCCATGTTCGGCCCGATGCCGTTCCGCTTGTTCCTCAACCCGCGGGTCGGGCCTGTAGCATGCGACGTATTACCGGAGGCGGGGTTCACGGCGGCGCGCGCCGCGATCACCGCGTGGCGCGGCTACTCGCCGACCCCGCTCCACGATCTGCCAAACGTCGCGCGGCAGGCCGGCATCGGTGCCGTACGGCTGAAAGACGAGTTCGGGGCGGTTCGGCCTCGGCAGCTTCAAGGTTCTTGGCGGCGCCTATGCGGTCGACATCCTGGCGAAGGAACATGGGGCGGCCGGATTGACCGTGACCTGCGCCACGGACGGCAATCACGGTCGGGCCGTCGCCTGGGGCGCCCGTCGCCAGGGGATCCGCTGCGTCGTGTTCCTGCACGAGCGGGTCAGCGACGGCCGGGCGCGCGCAATCGCCGAGCTTGGCGCCGAGCTACGGCGGGTTCGCGGAACCTATGACGACGCGGTGCGCGAAGCGGCGGAAGCGGCACGGACGGCGGGCTGGCTCGTCGTCGCCGATACGGCATGGCCAGGCTATGTCGAGATCCCTCGAAGCATCATGCAAGGCTACCGAATGATGGCGGACGAGGCGCTCGATCAGTGGACAGGCGCGCCACCGACCCACGTCTTCGTGCAGGCCGGCGTAGGCGGCGTGGCGGCCGCGGTTTCGGTGCATTTGCGCCGGCGGCTTGATCCGGCGCCCGCCTTGGTGGTGGTCGAGCCCGAGCACGCCGCTTGCCTGCTCGCCAGCGCAGAACGGGGCGAGGCGACGGCTTTGCCCGGAATGCTCGAGACGGTGATGGCCGGGTTGGCCTGCGGTGAGCCGAGCGCGATTGCCTGGCCCGAGCTCGACCGGAGTGCAGCAGCGTTCATGGCGATACCGGACGAAACGGTAGCGCCGACCATGCGGCTGCTTCGTGAGGGGGGCATCGTCGCTGGCGAGGCAGGCGTCGCCGGGCTCGCGGCGCTGCTGCTGGCGGTCGCCGACCCTGCCGCGCGGGCAGCCCTCGGGCTGGCGTCAGACAGCCGGGTGCTCCTGTTCGCAACCGAAGGCGCGACCGACCCCGCCGTTTACGAGCAATTGACCCAGGCTGCGGCGCAAGGGGGGCGAAACAGTTGAGTTTCGCCAAGAACTTGTCCTAGGCTTCTCACCTAGGAAGACGTACGAGCGTTAAGTTCTTCGGCGAACGGTTCCGAGTTGTCCGGCGGGGAGACGAGGCGAGGCGATGCGGAGCAAGAAGCCATTGGTCGCGGCGGTGGCGCTGCTCTCGGCCGCGTACCTCGCGTGGCCGTACGCAACGCTGTTCCGGTTGGCGGCGGCGGTTCGCCAGGGCGATGCAGCGACCCTCGAAGAATTCGTCGAATGGGACGAAGTTCGAGAAGGCATTAAGGAAGACATCTGCGACACGGTGTTCGATACGCCGGACATTAAGGTCGCGAATACGGAGAGCCGCTTGCCTCCCTTCGGCTATTCGTTCGTGCGCGGTATCGCGTCGAACGCCATCGACGAGGAAGTAAGCGCAGAATCGCTTGTCTCTGCGTCGCATGCCGCCTCGCTCGAGCCTGCCGGCGGCCACGCCTCAAAAAAGACTCCCAAGATCGTTTGGGCGTTCTTCGCCAATCCGACCACGTTCTCGGTGCTGCTACGTCCGCCGGGCGCCACCAAGCACCAGCTCGTCCGGCTGCGCCTGGAGCTTGAGCATGGGGCCTGGAAAGTCACTCGGGTTTGGCTGCCCCCCACGATGCTTGCGCAGGCCAACGCGCCAGGCTAGCGCAGACGGCACGCGCCGGAGTTTTTGCCGTTGCTTATGCACTCGGCAGGATTGCTCAAGCGCCCCTTTTTTCCGGGTATGGTCGGCATCACGTAGCTGTCCGCGAAAGCTGGACCGACGTGTCCTTAGGCGCCAGCTTTATAGTCAGCTCGACGATCGGGGCTGCCTTATGCGCTGATCATCTGCGTTCGGAGCCTCGGTCATGGCGTTGGAAAACGTGCCTGCTCCGGTGCCATCGACGCGCGACGTCAGGATCGACTTCCTCCGTGGCGTCGCGCTGCTGACGATCTTCATCGACCACGTCCCCGGAAACTTCCTGGGCACGCTCACTCTGCGGAATTTCGGCTTCGCGGATGCGGCCGAGCTGTTCGTGCTGCTGGCGGGTGTTTCGTCGGGCCTGGCCTATGGCCGGGAGTTCGATCGAGCCGGCGCCGGTCACGCGCTCCGACGCGTCGCCGCCCGCTGCCTCCGCATTTATCTCTACCAAGTCGGGCTCCTGCTCGCGACCTTGGCGATCCTGAAGAATTGGCTGCCCCATTTCGGCCTGCAGCCGCGGACCATCGGACCGCTCCTCAACGGCGGCGTCCGTGGGCTTGGGCAGGGGCTGATCCTGCACGCGCTTCCTGCGAGTTTGAACATCCTGCCGTTGTATATTGTTCTGCTTGCATTCTTTCCCGCAATCTATCTCGGCGCCCGGCGGCATCCCGCTCTTACTTTGACCGTTTCGGCCGGGGTCTGGGCTGCGGCGAATCTCGACCACGATTTCAACCTGCCGAATTGGATGGACGGCCGCGGGTGGTTCTTCAATCCGTTTGCCTGGCAGTTGCTGTTCGCCATCGGAGTAATCGGCTCGCGTTTTGTTGGACGCAACAGCGTGCCGCTGCCGTATCGCCGGTGGGCCGTCATCGTCTGCGCCCTATATCTCGGCTTCGCGCTGGTGGCCTCGGCGCCCTGGACGAATTGGGGTCTGGACTGGAAGCCGCTCGACCTCAACCCGGATAAGACCGCGCTGTCTCCGCTGCGGCTCCTCGACATTCTGGCTTTGATCTACGTCTTGATGATGTGGGAGGCGTTCAGGCGTCTGGTGCAGCGGCCCTGGCTCGGGTTCGTGGCGATGTGCGGGCGGCACTCCCTCGAAGTGTTTGCCGCACTGACGCTCCTGTCGCTGATGGGCCGGCTGCTGTTCCGCACGTTCGGGCCGACCTGGGAGATGCAAGCCCTGATCAACGGGGTCGGCTTCGCCGCTATGATCGGAGTGGCCGCGCTGCTCGATGGGGGGCGTGGACATACGTCTCGTCCGGCGAGAAAACTGCTGCGAATGCCCAATAGAACGAACAAGGCCTTGAGGTTACGGCTGTAACATGACACTTGGGAGCCATGTTCTCGAGCGCGCGACCTCTCGGCCTCCGAGCTCTCCCTGTGGTTCTGGGATTGTTGCTCATGGCACAGCCTCACCTCACTCGCGCGAAAGAGACCGCTATCAACTTGCCCCGTATCTCGGCCTTGCTGGCGGCGCGGGTGCCCGTCCGCATCGTGGCGTTCGGCTCGTCTTCGACCGAAGGCGTCGGCGCTAGCTCGCCGACTGCGAGCTATCCGAGCCAGCTCGAGCGCGAGTTGTCCGAGTTGCTGCCGCACGCAACGGTGGTGGTGTTGAACCGGGGCATCGGCGGGGAAGACGCGGACGATATGAGCCGGCGGCTTCCCGCGATCCTGGCGGAGAAGCCAGACCTCGTGATTTGGCAGACCGGGAGCAATGACCCCCTCCGGGGCGTCCCGGTTGAGCAGTTCATCAGCGAGACCCGAGCCGGGGTGGCGGCGATGCAGGCGGCCGGGATCGACGTCATGCTGATGGAGCCGCAATATTGCCGACGGCTCGCGAGCGCTCCCGGGTCGGCGCGTTATAGGGATGCCGTGCGCACCGTCGGAGCGGAGATGGGCGTTCCCGTGGTACGCCGCTACGACCTCATGCAGTCCTGGCTGCGACGCGGGCTCGTCACGCCTGCCGAGATGCTGTCCGCCGACGGGATGCACATGGCGGACGCGGGGTACGCTTTACTGGCTACCGATGTCGCGGAACAGATCCGCGACCTCGCACAAGACCGGGGGCGGATCGGCACGGCGCAGCGCTAGCCGAGACTGGCCGCCGTCCGGCGGCACGGGGACAGCGGCAATCGGCCTGCGCAGGAGGAACGAACATGATCCATGTGGTTGCGATCATCACTGCTAAGCCTGGTAAGCGCGAGGAGATCCTTGAAGCCTTCCGCGCCAACGTACCGGCAGTCCACGCCGAGGCGGGTTGCATCGAATACGGGCCGGCCATCGATGCCGAGGGCATCGGTGGCTTTCAGACCAAGTTCGGCCCGGAGACCTTCGTCGTGCTCGAGAAGTGGGAAAGCCCGGACGCGCTGAAGGCGCACGCGGCGGCTCCGCACATGGCCGCGTACGCCGCCAAGACCAAGGACCTGATCGCCAGCCGGGTGATCCACGTCACTCTCGCCGGCCTAACGCCCCGGCGAAGGTTCGCGCGCCAGTCGCCAGTCGCCTGGCGCGGGCCGCCGCAAGCCAAGGTTTTCGCGGAGCGTGCGGCCGCTGTAGTCGCGGTGATATAGGCCCCGACGCTGCAGTTCGGGGATCACCAGGCGAACGAAGTCCTCGTACGTTCCGGGAATGTGCGTCGCCGAAACGACGAAGCCGTCGCAGGCTTGTGACGTGAACCATTCCTCCAAGGCGTCAGCCACCTCGGCGGGCGTCCCGAGGACCGGGTGGGCCGGCTTGCCACGCTGGGTGATCCGCAGGAAGTCGCGCACGGTCGGATTCTCGCCGCCACACGCCTCCACCACCCGGTCGCGCATGGCGTGCATACCGGTCATGCCGGCGAGCTCGGCCGTGGTGAACGGGTCGTCGAGGCGTTTGGTCGCGAAGTCGAAGTTGAGAGCTTCGGAAAGCAGCGAAAGCGCATCGACCTCGCGATAGCCGCGCTCGATCACCGCCATCTTGTCTTCCGCCTCCGCCCTCGTCTCGGCAACGATCGGGGAGATCAGTGTCGCAATGCGTATCTGGTCGGGATCGCGTCCGTGCCGGGCCACCTCGTCCCGGAGCTCGGAGTACGATCGCCGTCCGGTCGCAAGATCATTGTACGCGACGAAGACCAGCTCGCCCCAGCGTGCGGCGAAGCGCTTGCCTCGCCCGCTCGACCCAGCCTGAATGACCACCGGATGGCCCTGGGCCGACCGGGGCACCGTGAATGGCCCTCGCGAGCGAAAGAACGCGCCACGGTGATCGAGCCGGTGCACCCGATCAGCCACCGCGAACAGGTCGCGGGCACGATCGGCGACGATCGCGTCGTCCTCCCAGGTGTCCCAGTGACCGAGCACGACTTCCATGAACTCGTCGGCGCGGTCGTAGCGCAGATCGTGCGCCAGGTGCTCGACCTGCCCCATATTTTGCGCTTCACCGTCGTTCACGGAGGTAACGACGTTCCAGGCGGCGCGTCCGCCCGTCATGAGGTCGAGAGTCGCGAACACACGGGCAACGTGAAACGGCTCGTAGTAGGTCGTCGAGTAGGTGGCGCCGAGCCCGATGCGGGGTGCGGCCATACCCATCGCCATCAGGATGATGGTCGGGTCCATCTTCACGCAGCGGATGCCGTTCTCGACGATCAACCTGTGATCGAGCCCGAACATGTCGGGCATCGCGAGCCGGTCGTCGAAGAACCCGAGATGGAACTTGCCCGCTTCGAGGACGCGCGCGATGTGCTGGAAATAGTCGGCGGTCAGGAAATCCAGTCTTGCCTCGGGATGTCGCCAGGAGCTGGCGATCTGCGTGCAGTTCTGCGCTTGCAGGAAGCCGACCATCGCCATCTGCCGCATCGTTCTGACCTTCTCTTGTGTGCGTCATCCTAGACCCCGCTCGCTGGGCGGTCTTGGCGGGTAGAGTTGGCGCGCCGCGGATGCCAGTCTGCGACAGTTTTCCGGGGGCAACCATGTCATCTCGCGACAGTGCCATCGCTCGCGCCAGCGCGCTTTTCGAAGCCGGATTTCGGTCGCGGCTAGCCGACCTCGTGGCGATCCCGAGCACGTCCCAGGAGCCGGGGCACCAGGATGACCTCCGGCGCTATCTCGACAGCGCCATGCGCCCCTGGCTGGAACGTCTTGGCTTTTCCAATATCGTGGTCCACGCCAACCCGTGCGCAGGCTTCGGTCCGATCCTGACCGCTGAGAGGATGGAGGCCGCCGAACACCCAACCGTGCTCACCTACGGGCATGGCGATACGGTTCGTGGACTCGCGGATCAGTGGCGCGCCGGGCTCGATCCCTGGACGCTGACGGACGAAGGCGGCGTCTGGTATGGGCGAGGCACGGCCGACAACAAGGGGCAGCACGCGCTCAACCTCGCCGCCCTAGAAGCGGTGCTCAACGAACGCAGCGGACGGCTCGGGTTCAATCTCAAGCTGGTGTTGGAAACTGCCGAGGAGCGCGGCTCGGCGGGCCTGCGAGAGTTCGTCGCCGAACACCGCGATGCCCTGGCTGCCGACGTCCTGATCGCCAGCGACGGGCCGCGCGTGGCGCCCGATGTGCCGACTATCGCGACCGGAACCCGTGGCATCTTCGCCTTCGATCTCGCGATCGACTTGCGGCCGGGCGGCGTGCATTCAGGACACTGGGGCGGCCTGACCACTGATCCGGCCGTCGTACTCGCGCACGCGCTCGCCTCGATCTGCGATCGGCAGGGCAAGATTTTGGTGCGCGACTGGTTGCCCGCGAACGGTGTGCCCGCAAGCGTGCGTGCCGTTCTGGACGGCTGCCCCGTAGGCGGGGGCGGGGAGGCAGCGACCATCGACCCCGATTGGGGGGAACCCGGCCTGACAGCGGCCGAGAAGATCTACGGCTGGAACAGCTTCATCGTTTGGCGATGCTCTCCGGCCGGCCGGAGAACCCGGTCAACGCCGTTGCCCCCAACGCCCGGGCGCGCTGCCACATCCGCTACACGGTCGACACCGATCCGGCGGCGTTTGAGCCCGCGTTGCGGCGGCATCTCGACGAGCACGGGTTCCCGGCTGTCCGGATCGAGCACGCCGAGGTCGGGATGGCCGCGAGCCGCACCGATCCGCAGCACCCGTGGGTGCGCTGGGCAGCTTCCAGCATGGAGCGCACCATCGGAAAGCGGGTGCAGATCATACCCAATGCGTCCGGCGGGCTGCCCGGCGACGTGTTCGTGGATTATCTCGGCGTGCCGTTGGTCTGGGTGCCGCACAGCTACAACGGATGCAAGCAGCACGGACCCGACGAGCACTTTCTTCCGAGCATCGGCCGCGAGGGCATCGCCGCGTTCGCCGGCCTGTGGTGGGATTTGGGGGAGAGCGGCGGTCCTAGGTGGGAGACCAGATAGCTGATCGTTCGCCAGAGCTTCAGGCAGTGAAGTTGTAACTGCTGCCTGTCGCGCTCAGCACCGACTTCGGAGGAGAAGCGGAGCGTCAGGCCGCGCGGCGGGAGGCGAGCGCGGTTGGCAATTGGCTGATGGCGTGATCGATCAGCCGAGTGTCCGCCTCCGCCGCCATCCCTTGCGCGAGCAGCTGTCGCGCGGCTGCAGTCGCTACGTCGGCCGCGGTTAGCCGGACCTCGTCGACGGCGGCCTTCTCGGCGGCGGCAATGCGGTCGATCGCCATCTGCTCGCGCCGGCGCGCGGAGGTCTCGGCTTCGGCCGCCGCAGCGGCGGCGACGTTCGCCGCCTGGGTCTTCGCGCCTTCAAGGAGGCGCTGCGCGTCCTCCAACGCTGCCGTCCGCCGCGCTTCGGCGTCGCGCAGCATGGCCTCTGCTTCCTGCCGCAGCCGCGCAGCCTCATCAAGGCTGGCGCGGACGGAAGCGGTGCGGGCATCGAGCATTGCCGCCAGGGCCTGCCAAAGCCGGCGGCCGAACAATACGACGAATAGGATGAAGGCGAGGCCAACCCAGGTCCGCGGATTGCTCCAGAACGTCTCGTGCATGGGCGCCCCTTCAGGCCTGTCCGCGCGCCGCGAGCTCGGCGCCCACGGCTCGCTCGACCGTGGCCTGATCCGCCTGGTGCCCGGTGAGACGGCCGATCACGGTCACCGCCGTCTCCGTCGCGACCTGGCGCAAGGCGGTCATCGCCGACGCCCGGGCCTCTGCGATGCGTGCCTCGGATGTCCGCAGCTGTTCTTCGAGGCGCGTGTTAAGCTGCTCGGCCTGCGCGGCGGCCTGCCGCTTGGCCTCGTCGGCGGCCTGGTTGATAGAAGCCTGCGCCTCGGCCCGTGCGCGCGCCGTCGCGTCCGTTAGTTCCCGCACCGCACCCTGCGCCCGGGCTTGCGCCTCATGCGCCGCATCGAGATCCGCGCGGATCGTCGACTCTCGGTTGGCCAGCACGCCAGCAACCTGTGGCAACGCCCATCGGGCGAGCAGCAGATAGAGACCGAAGAAAATGATCGCGAGCCAGACGATCTGGCTGAGGATCAACGGGTTGTTGAACTCCAGCTGCGGCATGCCCTGTGCTGCGCGGGCAGCGGCGGGAACCGTGGCCAGGGCGATCGCTGGTAGCAGGCGACGTATCATGCGCGGCTCCGGCCGGGCGGGGTGGCCGTGCCCGATCAGGTGAACAGGATCAGGAAGGCGATCAGCAGGGCGAACAGACCCGTCGCTTCCGTGAGCGCAAAGCCGAGAATGCCGAGCGCGAACACCTGGTCGCGAGCCGATGGATTGCGGGCGATGGAAGAGACCAGCGACGAGAAGATGTTGCCGATGCCGACGCCCACGCCCGCAAGCGCGATGACGGCGATGCCGGCTCCGAAAGCCTTTGCGGCGGCGATGTCCATGAGAGAGCGATCCTTCGTTGGTGTCGGAGGTGGGGAGTGAACGCGACACGACCCTCAGTGCAGGTGCACCGCGTCGTGCAGGTAGATGCAGGTGAGAATGGCGAACACGTAGGCCTGGAGGCAGGCAACCAGCAGCTCGAAGCCGACCAGCACCACGTTTAGCGCGAACGGACCGACCGCGATCAGATCGCCGAGCAGGCCGAGCCCAGCCAGCATGACGACGAAGCGACGCGAGCACTTCGAACATCACGTGCCCGGCGACCATGTTGGCGAACAAGCGCACCGAAAGGCTGACCGGCCGCGAGAGGTAGGAGATCACCTCGATCGGGATGATCAACGGCGCCATGATCTTCGGCGTCCCCGCCGGGAAGAAGTACTCGGTGAAGAAATGACTGCCGTTCTCACGAATCGCTACGAACGTAACGATGACGATGACCAGGATCGCAAGCGCCGCCGTCACCGCAATGTGACTGGTGAAGGTGAACGCGTAGGGAAGCAGCCCGAACAGGTTGCCAATCAATATGAAAAAGAACAGCGTGAAGATGAACGGAAAGAAGCGCCGCCCTTCCTCGCCGATCTGGTCCACGCACATCTTGTGGATGAAGTCATAACAGAGTTCAGCAGCCGCCTGCATCCGACCGGGAATGATCGCCTGCCGGCGCATCCCGAGCCAGAGCATCAAAAGGATCAGCGCCGCAGCGGCCAGCATATACAGGTTGGAGTTCGCGAAGTTGACCGAGTGCCCGATGGGACCGAGGGTTGGAAACAGCTTGAACTGACCGAGCGCGTCGATCGTAGGTTCCCCAGCCGCAGCCACCGTTCACGCTCCTCATCGGCCGACCCGCCGCCCCGAACCTGGCGGCTTGGGCGCGAACTCGCGCCAGACATTCAACATACCCGCTGCTCCGCCGAGCAGCACGAACACCGCGATGAACAGCGGCCGTGTGTGCAGCCATCGGTCGAGCAGCCAGCCGATCGCTACGCCCACAACGAGCGCGGACAACATTTCCACGCCAACCCGCAGGCCGATGCCCAGGGCCGAGCCGCTAAACTGGCCGGATGGTGCACTGCCCGGCTCGGGCGCCGGCTTGTCCAACCCTTCTCTTGCGCGAGCCGCGCGCAACCGTTCCTCGAATGCCTCGCCCTCCGACGAACGCTGCGGCTGCCGCCCGTCGCTTTTGTCGCTCATGATCGCTCCTGGCAAGTCGCCCTGCCGGAAGGCGTGCGCTTGCTAACTGTGGGTTACAGCAGTGTCAAGAATGCCACCGGTCGTTTCCGGCAGGAACGATTCGGTGGCGAACCCGCCCGACTGCCGGTGCCACAGCCGGGCGTACGGGCCGTCGGCATCCAGCAGTTCTGCGTGCGTGCCGGTTTCGACGATGCGGCCGTGATCCAACACCACCAAGCGGTCCATCTGGGCGATCGTCGAAAGCCGGTGCGCGATGGCGATCACTGTACGTCCGCGCATCAAGCCATCCAACTGCTGCTGGATCGCGGCCTCTATCTCGGAATCGAGCGCCGATGTCGCCTCATCCAGCACCAGGATCGGGGCGTCCTTCAAGATCACGCGGGCGATCGCGACCCGTTGTCGCTGGCCGCCGGAAAGCTTGACGCCGCGCTCCCCGACATGGGCGTCGTAGCCGTGCCGCCCATGCCAGTCCTGCAATCCGATGATGAAATCGTGCGCCTCGGCGTGCCGGGCGGCCAACTCCACCTCTTCCTGCGTCGCCTCCGGCCGGCCGTAGCGGATGTTGTCGCGGATGGAACGATGAAGGAGGGAGGTATCCTGCGTTACCATCGCGATCCGGCCGCGCAAGCTTTCCTGCGTTACATGGGCGATGTCCTGCCCGTCGATCAGGATACGCCCGGCTTCCGGGTCGTAGAAGCGCAGCAAAAGATTGACCAAGGTCGACTTGCCGGCACCCGATGCGCCGACCAGGCCCACGCGCTCGCCGGGGGCGATCGCGAGATCGATGCCCTTCAGCACGCCACGCTCCGTGCCGTAACCGAAGCGCAGGCGATCGAAGCGGATGGCGCCTCGGGTTACGCGCAGCTCCGTGGCATCCGGCCGGTCAGGCATTTGCCGGGGGACGTCGATGGAGCGCATCCCATCCTGCACGATCCCAATGTTTTCGAACAAGGAGGTCACGTTCTGCGAGACCCAGCCCGCCATGTTGGAGATTTGCCACGCCATCGGCAGCGCGGTGGCGACGGTGGCGACCGGGATGCGGCCCGTGCTCCACAGCCAGAGCGCGAGCGAGCCGGTGGCCACGATCAGCGAGCCGTTGAGCAGCCCCAGGGTCAGGCTCCATGCCGTCGCTAAGCGCGTCTGACGGCGGAACGCCGCCGTGTGCTCGTCGATGGCGCTGCGGACGAAATCATCCTCGTCGCGGGCGCGGGCGAACAGCTTCACCGTAAGGATGTTGGTGTAGCTGTCGACCACGCGCCCGGTCAGGGTGGAGCGCACCTCCGAGACCGCGCGCGAGCGGTCCCGCATCCTAGGCACGAACAGGCGCAGCAGTGACGCGTAGGCCGCGAACCAGACCAGGATGGGTGCTGCGAGCCGGAGGTCGGTCCGGCCGAGCAGGAGCATGGCACTCGTGCCGTAGACCAGCAGATACCAGATTGCATTGACGGCCGAGACGACGCTTTCGCGGAGCGATGGGCCGGTCTGCATGACGCGGCTCGCGATGCGGCCGGCAAAATCGTTCTGGAAGAACGTCCAGCTCTGCCGAACGACATGCCAGTGGTTCTGCCACCGGATCAGGTTGGAGAAGCCCGGATTGACGACCTGGTTGGTCACCAGATTGAGCGCCAACATCGCGCCGGGCCGGCCAAGCAGCAGCACGGCCGCCATCCCGAGCAACTGCCAGCCGGCCTCGGCGAACAGCTCGCCGGGGTGGTACGCTGACACGAAGCCGACCGCGCGCCCGATGAACAGGGGTACCGTGGTGTCGAGCATTGCCACGACCAGCCCGGCCGCGAACAAGGCGGCGACCGGACCGCGCGTTTGGCGGAGGAAGTGCCAGTAGAAACGCAGCAGCCCCCTCGCGGGCGGGGGCGACGGCTGAGCGGCGGTGGGGTCGAGTAGTTCTTCTATCGCGCGCAGCATGGATGCCGTGCGTGAACTAAGTGCCCGGACGGGTCAACTCACGGTTTCGGATCGCGGGACGGTCACGCCGATTACGGCGCGCAGCCGGCTCTCGGTTCAGGCCGTCACCGGCTCGGGGACCGTGGTGCGTGCGGGCTCCGAACGGGCCACCCCCTCCGTCAGCATTTCCATCCGCCCGGTGATCTGGCCACCATCTTCCACCTGCAGGCGCCGGCAGCGAGCCGTGCCGAGCACGCGGCCGGTCGCGCGCACGACGAGACTGCCGCGCGCGGTCAGGGTGCCGTCGATGGTTCCCGCGATCTCGGCATCCTCCACTTCCACCTCGCCCTTGAACACGCCGCCCTGCGAGATGGCGAGCTCCGTCGCATGGATCATGCTGGCCTCGACCGTGCCCTCGACGACGAGTCGCTCGGCGTCCTGCACGGTACCCTGGACGCTGATGCCGCGGCCAACGACGAGGGTGCGCCGCTCGCCGGGTTCGGGGGCCGGCCGTGGCGCGCTGTTCGCGGCCGGGGAGCGCGCCGGGATGGCACTGCTCGGCAGGCCGCCGGCCGCCGGGGGGTGAGGCGGGATCGGAGCCGGTTGGGACGGGGTGGCAAACGGCGTGCGGGACATGGTGGGTGCCTCTCTCGGTGGGGCGGGGCGGAACGGGGGGACGCCGAGGCCGGTCGTCGGCCGGTCTCGCGGGGGCGCCGGGCCCACTTCGGAACGTTCCGTCGGAACGGCCGGGAGGAGCCACGGCGGGCGATCCGGCGACCGGCTCCTCGGGCTTGCGGCGTTTGAACACGAGGCCCTCCGTTGCCCGCGCGGGCGGCAAACAAAGGGGGCCTAACATGCGCTTCCGTGGCCGAACAACGGCTGAGCAACGGTTATCCACATCGATTTAAACCGGGCCCGGCTCAGCGCCGGGCGGCGTCCATGACGTGCACCATGGCGGCAGTGCCGAGCACTGGGATCAGCAGATTCAGCAGTGGAAAGTAGCTGGCCAGCGCCAGCAACCCGCCTTGCGCCAGCACCGCGATTCGCCGCCGTTGGTAGAGCGCCTGCGCCTCGGCCCGCCCCATCCGGCGCATGGCGACTGCGACAAACAGCCCACGGCCGATCGCGTAGCCGCCGATCGCCCAGGCCAGCACGATCCCGATCCCCGGCAGGAGCAAGGCAAGCCCCAGCGCCAGCAGGTTGAGGAGCAGAATGCGCGCGCCGACCGCCAGCCCATCCCACAGTTGCACGGCCATCGGCGCCCCGGAGGCGACGCTGAGCGCGGGATAGAAGCGCCGCTCGACCGCTTGGGCGATGCGTTCCATGTAGAGCGTGCCGATCACGGCCGCGACCGGCAGGAACAGAAACACGGCGAGCACCGCCGCTCCGATCCCGCCCAGGGCGCCGGCGAGCCAGGCCCAGACGCCATGACTTGCCAGCACGTGATGGAGGCCCCAGACCGACCCCGCGAGCAGGGCTCCGAAGCACACCACCGACCAGAGCACGCTGCGCCATACGACACCGAGGAACACCGGATCGTCCATCTGCTCCAGTGCGCGCGCAAGCGGCGTCAGCAAGCCGATCTCCCGTCCTGTCCCGAGTTGCCCGGTTCGAGATGGGGTGTTAGGCGGGCGGCGACCAGCCGGAGCACCCATGAACACCGCAACCGACCTCGCCTCGCGCTTCGACATCGTTGGCATCGGCAACGCCATCGTGGACGTGGTCGCACCGGCCGACGACGCGTTCCTCAGCAAGAACGACATGCGCAAGGGTTCGATGTCGCTGATCGACGCCGCCCTGGCCGAGGCGCTTTACGCCGCCATGCCGTCCGGCCAGGAGAGCAGCGGCGGCTCGGCGGCCAACACCTGCGCGGTTGCGGCGGGGCTCGGCGCGCGGGTGGCCTATCTCGGCAAGGTGGCCGACGATGCGCTCGGCGCGGCCTTCGCGCGCGACATGGCCGCGGCCGGCGTACTGTTTCCAACCCCACCGGCGCGCGCAGGCGCCCCGACCGCTCGCTGCCTCATCCTGGTCACGCCGGATGGCCAACGCACCATGCACACCTATCTCGGCGCGTGCGTCGGTTTCGACGAGGCTGACGTCGATACCGAGCTCGTTGCTGATGCCAAGGTGCTGTATCTGGAAGGCTATCTGTTCGATCCGCCGGCTGCACAGCGGGCGTTTCGGCTGGCGGCGGAGACGGCGCATCGGGCCGGTCGGCAAGTCGCACTTTCCTTGTCCGATCCGTTCTGCGTCGACCGGCACCGCGCAGCGTTCCGCGAACTGGTGCGCGGGCACATCGACATTCTGTTCGCCAACGAGGTCGAGCTGTGCAGCCTGTACGAGGAAGGCGATTTCGATCGTGCGGTCGAGCTGGCACGACGGGACGTGGCTTTGGCCGCGCTGACGCGGAGCGAGCAAGGCAGCCGCGTTGTACGGGGGGCCGAAACCGCGGAGATTGCGGCCGAGCCCACTGACGTGGTGGATACAACGGGTGCCGGCGACGCCTACGCGGCAGGGTTTCTTGCTGGAATAACCGCTGGTTGCGATCTTCACACCAGCGGCCGCATGGGCAGCATCGCCGCCGCCGAGATAATCAGTCACTATGGCGCTCGACCGCACGCAAGTCTGCGGGACCGGATTGGTGCGCTGCGGGCCTGAAAAGAACCTGAAAAGAAGGGGAGCAACACATGCCTGTTACAGTTGCCTACAGCACCAAGGCCACCGCCGACGGCGGCCGCGACGGTCACGCCCGGTCTGAGGACGGCAAAGTCGACGTGCAGCTTTCCACGCCGAAGGAGTTGGGCGGCGGCGGCGGCCCCGGCACCAATCCCGAGCAGCTGTTCGCCGCCGGCTATTCGGCGTGCTTCATCGGCGCCATGAGGTACGTGGCGTCCCAGGGCAGCGGCCCCAAGGTGCCCGACAACGCCACAGTCACCACGACGGTCGGGATCGGCCCGCGCTCGGAAGGGGGCTTCGGCATCGACGTTGCACTGGCCGTCTCGCTTCCCGGCCTGCCGCGCGATCAGGCGCAAGCGCTGGTCGAGCAGGCACATCAGGTTTGCCCCTACTCCAACGCGACGCGCAACAACGTACCGGTGCGCCTGAGCGTCGTGTGACGGTCTTCGGCCCTCGTTCCCCTCGCGGTTCATTCTGGGGAAGAGGGTCGGAGTAAAAGGCAACGCTTATGGTCCAGCATCGCTACGCCACCTTGTCGGGGGTGAAGATGCACTGGGCGGAGGCGGGCTCCGGCCCACCTCTCGTGCTGCTGCACGGCTATCCCGAGACCTGGTACGAGTGGCGGCATGTCATGCCGCTGCTTGCAGGCCGTTTTCGGGTGATCGCGCCGGACCTCCGCGGCCTCGGCGACACATCGCGCCCCGCTTCGGGCTACGACAAACGCACCGTCGCCGCCGACGTGCGCGAACTGATCCGCGATCATCTTGGCCTCGACCGGATCGGCCTCGCCGGCCACGACTGGGGCGGGCCGGTCGCCTACGCGCTCACCCGGCTCGACGCCGATCTGGTCGGCCGGCTCGCGATCCTGGACGTGGTGATCCCGGGTGACGGCCGGCCAGGTGGCATCGCACAAGGCGGCGCCCGCTGGCACCACGGCTTCCATCGTACGCCGCATCTGCCCGAGGCGCTGACTGCCGGGCGGGAGGCCATCTATCTCTCCTACTTTTATGACGAGTACGTCTCGACGGCGGGCGCGATCGGCTCGGCCGACATCGCCGAGTACGTCCGCACCTATGCGCAGCCCGGCGCAATGCGCTGCGGATTTGAATATTACCGGGCGACGGAGGAGGACGCGCGCGTCAACGCCGCCGAGCTGGCGCGGGACGGCAAGCTCCGCCTGCCGGTGCTCGGCATCGCCGGTGGCGCCGGGCGCGGGCGGGGCGACGAGCTTGCCGCATCATTGCGTTGCGTTGCCGAGAGCCCCGAATGCCACGTGCTGCCCGGCTGCGGCCACATGGTGCCGGAGGAGCAGCCGACGAAGGTCGCGGCGCTGCTCGAGGCATTCTTCGCGGACGTTTGACACCCGCGCCCCGCGCGTGACCAACTCGTCCGTTGCTCGGGAGGAGCGAGGAATGACGTTCCAGCACATCGCCGTCACAACGGAGGGCCACATCGCGACCGTCGAGCTCCGGCGCGGGCCGAACAATCACGTGAGCGTGCCGTTGATCGCCGAGGTGGCCGAAGCCTTCGAGGGCTTCGACCGCAACCCCGACATCCGCGCGATCGTGCTGTGCTCGGACGGCAAGCATTTCTCCGCTGGTGCCGACTTGGTGACGCGCGACGCGGACGGGCGCGAGATCGGTGCCGGGCGGCGGCATCTCTACAAGGAATCCATCCGGCTGGTGCGCACCGGCAAGCCGATCGTCGCCGCCGTGCATGGCGCGGCGGTGGGAGCGGGGCTTGGATTGGCGCTGGTCGCCGACTTCCGCGTGACCTGCACCGAAGCACGATTCTCCGCCAATTTCACCCGGCTCGGCTTTCATCCCGGCTTCGGCCTCACCTGCACCCTGCCGCGCCTGCTCGGCCCGTCGAAGGCCGCGCTGCTGATGTACACGGGGCGGCGCGTGCCGGGCGAAGAGGCGGTGGCGATGGGCCTCGCCGATGTCCTCGTGCCGCTCGCCGAGGTGCGAGGGGCGGCGACCTCGCTCGCCACCGAGATCGCCGGGTCCGCCCCGCTCGCCATCGTGTCCACCCGCGAAACGCTGCGGCGCGGCCTCGCCGACGATTATCAGAAGGCGACAGAGCGCGAGTTCGAGGAACAGGAATGGCTGCGCAAGACCCGCGACTACGCCGAGGGTGTCAAGGCGATGAGCGAACGCCGCCCGCCGAACTTCATCGGAGACTGACTGGATCGCTGCCGTTGTAGTGCAACGGCGCCGACGAGAGTGCGAACGGCGTGCGCGAGCAGGAGCGTGACGTAAAAGGGCCGATGTGGCGTCAGCGGCCGGAAGCGAGGCTCAGTCCGCCAGCCGCCAATGGCCGGAAACGCGGCAGACTTGGAGAAGGAAGCTTCTTTCGGTTCCGGCCTTGTAAGTCACGCGGGAACGCATAGCGCGGCAGTCATGTCCTTGTCGGCGGTAAGCGCGCTCGATCGTAAGAGTTCCGGAATTACCTGATTCGGGATCCGTCCAGGGTTCGCTGGCGCCGACCGGCTTGGGATTGTTTTCGAGCAGACGGTTAGCGGCTTGCCTTCCTGCCTCCAGGTCCTGCTTCGACAAGGTTGGTCCGGTATAGCCTCGGAACGGATTGATCTGCGCGCGTGCGCTCGCCGTTGTTTGCACGAGGTACCGCAACAATGGTCAGGCATTGCAGCGTGGCGGCGAAGCCAAAAAGCTTACCCGGGAGGTGGAATGAACGTGTCATCGTAACGTGTACCGCTTTTCGGATTGGGTAAGCATTGGTGACCCTGTCGTCCGGTTGGTTGCTAACATGCCGGAACGGACCGGGATAGGGTGTCAACCCTGCCTGTCGCTCCGTCGCCGGTGCAGTCGGGACGTTTGACCTCCAGCTTGCGCAATAAAGCCCTTCTGACCTTTCGGTCGTCGAATGCGAGAGGAGGTTAACTACGACGGTCCAAGTCTGATTCGTGGCGCACGGCTTGACGGCGAACAAGCAAGCTTGTCCCTTTGGCCTCAAGCGACAGGTCGGAGGAGGAGCGGTTGGACAAGATCACGTTTCCGGTGGAGGCGTCGCACATCATGATGTTTGCGCGCTCCATCGCCGACGAGAACCCGGTGTATTACGATCGGAAGAACGCCATTGCCCCGCCGACCTTTCCGCAGGCCGTGGCGCAGTTCGACCCCGACTACGTGCTGCGCCCCAAGGTAGGCGAGAAGTGGTTCGGCTCCGCCAAGGGTCCGACCGGCATTGAGGGCAAGCCCGCGACCAGCGGCGGCCTGCATGCCGAGCAGCATTTCGAATATCACCGTCCGCTCCGCGCCGGCGACGTGCTCACGGTGGAAAAGCGACCCGGCAACACGTGGGAAAAGGAAAGCAAGCGCGCCGGCAAGCTAACCTTCACCGAACAGATCACCGAGTATCGCGACCAGAACGGCGAGCTCGTGGTCACGGCTCGCAGCGTCGGCGTGCGCACCGAGCGTCCGGTGGATGCGGGTTGAGGGGAGGACGGGGCGATGACGTTGAACGCGGCGAACATCAAGGTCGGCGACACGCACTCGGAGCGCGTGATCGAGAACATCTCCCGTACCCAACTGGTCATGTATTCGGGCGCGTCGGGCGACTATAACCCGCTGCACTCTGACGAGGGTACACGACGCAAGTCGCCGGATACAAAAGCGTCTTCGCGCACGGGATGCTGACCATGGCGCTGACCGGCAAGATGCTGACCAACTACGTGGGGGACGGAAGCTCACCAAGTTCGGCGTGCGCTTCACCAACCAGGTCTGGCCCGGCGACACCCTGGATTCCACGGCGACCGTTGCCGCGATCCGTGAGGAGGGCGGCCACAAGCTGGTCGATCTCACGATTTCGACCACCAACCAGGACGGAAAGGAAGTGGTCAACGGCACCGCGACGGCGCGGCTGGACTAATCGGTGAAGCTGAGGGGCGTAGAACCGTGACACGAACCGCCTCGAAACACCGCGCTCAGCCCCGCAACCGCTTTCTGATCGCCGTGATCGCGGTGTTGCCCCTGTTACTCTCCGTGGCAATCGCACGGCCAGTATGGGCGGATTCCAGTCCGGCTTCGCGGATCCCAATCCGGTTCGTGGTCGTCACCACTTTCGATACCGGCACGGACGAAGACGGGCCGGGCGAGTTCAACACCTGGGTGGTGAACTATCCGCTGCCGGAGGTCATCCCATTCCCTCAGGGCTACCACCACCTGCGCTACAACGCCGACAAGCACGTAATCGGAATCGAGACGGGGGAAGGGCCCGTCCACATGGCGGCCTCGATCACTGCGCTCGCCAACGACCCGCGGTTCGACTTCAGCCATGCGTATTGGATGCTGGCGGGGATTGGCGGGATCGACCCGAATGTCGGCCCGGTCGGCTCGGCCACTTGGGCCGAATATATCGTCGACGGAGACCTCGCCTACGAGATCGATGCGCGGGAGATCCCGAGCGACTGGAGCACCGGCTATGTCCCTCTCGGCCGGACGGCGCCGTATCAGCAGCCGGCGCCGCCGGCGAGCTCGATCAACGGGGTGAACCTATTCCATCTGAACGCCGACTTCGTGGACTGGGCCTATCAGTTCAGCCACGATCACGTAACGCTGCCGGACACTGCCAATCTCCAGACGGTCCGCTCCCTATACACTTCTTTCCCTGCCACCCAGTCGCCCCCACAGGTCCTCAAGGGCGACGTTTTGGCCGCGGGAACGTTCTGGATCGGCGGGCTGCTAAACACCTGGGCGGAGAACTGGGTGAATTATTGGAGCCACGGCAAGGCGGTGTTCACGATGACCTCGGAGGAGGATGCCGGCTACGCGCAGGCCCTCACCTTCCTTGCACAGGTCAAAGCCATCGACTTTCAGAGGGTGCTGGATCTGCGGTCTGCCAGCAACTTCTCGGTGCCGCATCCCGGGCAGACACCGGCCCAGCTGCTGGCCAACGACGCCAGCGGCACGGGCTATTCGGCCTTCATCGAGAGCCTCAATAACGTGTACCTCACGGGCAGTTCGGTGGTGAACGAGATTGTCGACCACTGGGACAAGTACGAGAACAGCCCGCTCAAGATAGCGCCAGGGCGCTGCCCTGGACCCGCTGGGGCCGCGGCCCCAGACCCCTTCGGGACCACCATTTCTTGGGTGCCCGTTCTCCTTTATCATGTTGCTCGAAGGCCCCGGTCGGGGCCGGAGGAACGTGAGAATGGGCATCCAAGCGCTCGGCTATGTCGGGATCGGCTCCGACGACCTTGCCGGCTGGTCGGAGTTCGCGACCGGGCTGCTCGGGATGCAGATGGTCGAGCGCGGGGAAGCGGCGCGGGCCTTTCGCATGGACGACCGGACGCAGCGCCTCGTCGTCGACCGGGCCATCGGCGAGGGCGGGCGCTATCTCGGCTGGGAGGTCGCCGACGCGGCCGCGCTCGACGAACTCGGCCGTCGGCTGGACGCGGCCGGCGTCGCGGTCACGCACGGGACGCGCGCGCTCGCCGACCAACGCGGGGTGGCCGCGCTGATCGCCTTCGCCGACCCGCAAGGCAATCGGCTGGAAGCGTTCCACGGCGCCGCGGTGGCCGACACGCCATTCCGCCCCGGACGCACCATCTCGGGGTTCCGCACCGGGCCGCAGGGCATGGGCCACGCCGTGCTGACGGTCGAGCGGATCGACGACCTCCTGCCGTTCTATCGCGACGTGCTCGGCTTCCGCGTAAGCGATTACCTGCTAACCCCGTTCCGCGCGTTCTTCTTTCACGTCAACGCCCGCCACCACAGCCTTGCGCTGATCGAGACCGGGCGGCGCGACCTGCATCACATCATGGTGGAAACCTATTCGCTCGACGACGTGGGGCAGGGCTACGACCTCGCGCAGGGCGAGGAGGGGCGCGTCGCGACCACGCTGGGGCGGCACACCAATGACTTCATGACCTCGTTCTATGCCCGCTCGCCGTCGCGGTTTCTGTTCGAATACGGCTGGGGCGGGCGGGACATCGACCCGGCAACCTGGACCCCGTACGAGGTCACGACGGGCCCGAGTCTGTGGGGGCACGACCGCGACTGGCAGACGCCGGAGCAGCGGCAGGCGACGCGCGCGCTTCGCCTGCGGGTGGCGGCAGACGGCGAGCGCGCGCCGGTGCAGGTCATGGAGGGCAACTACCGGCTGCTTCCGGGCACTTGCCCCTGGTGGGACGCCACGGTCGCCGGGCGCTAACCCGTGCGAGCTCCGCGGAACTTCGCCCCGTTGCGGCCCGCGGACAGGTAATTCGCCGCACTCGCCGGCCGTATATCGACCGTCACCCGTGACATCGGGCGAGGGCGAACAATCTGTCGGAGAGCGGAGAGAAGCATGCACATCCTGCGGCGTCGTGGCTGGGAATTGAAGGAAGCCGAGGCGACCCCCGAGGGGGTGACGCTCCGGCGCCGGGCGGCGCTGGCCGGTGCTGCCGCACTCGTGGCCGCGCCGGGTGCGGCGTGGGCCGCGGACGCCGCGCCTGCGCCCCGGAATGCGAAATACGATCCCGGCCGGCCGTTAACCGCCGAGAAGGACGCCACGACCTACAACAACTACTACGAGTTCAGCGACGACAAGGATCTGTGGGAGGATGCACAAGGGCTGAAGCAGCGGCCCTGGACGATCCAGATCGACGGCCTCGTCAAACAGCCTCGCAAGCTCGACCTCGATGACCTCCTCAAGCAGGTGGCGCTCGAGGAGCGGGTGTACCGGCACCGTTGCGTCGAGGCCTGGGCCATGACCGTGCCCTGGACCGGCTTCCCGCTGGCTTCGCTCGTTAAGCTTGCCGAGCCGCTTGGGTCGGCCAAATACGTCGTGTTCCAGACCTTGGCCGATCGCAAGCAGATGCCGGGCGTTCGGCGCGGGTTCTACTCATTCCCTTACGTGGAGGCGGTTACGATCGAGGAAGCCGGCAACGAGCTCGCCTTTCTCTCTACCGGGCTCTACGGCAAGCCGATGCCGCCGCAGAACGGCGGGCCGATTCGGCTGACCCTGCCCTGGAAATACGGCTTCAAGTCGGCCAAGGCTCTGGTAAAGGTGTCGTTCGCGGAAACTCGCCCGACCACATTCTGGGAAGCGATCCAGCCGAGTGAATATGGATTCTGGGCCAACGTGAACCCCGCCGTGCCCCATCCGCGTTGGAGCCAAGCGTCCGAGCGGCTGCTCACCAGCGGCGAGCGGGTCCCCACGCAGATTTACAACGGCTATGGCGCATTCGTCGCTTCGCTATACACTGACAAGGGGGCAGAAAAGCTGTTCATGTGATGGCGCAGCGCGTTCTCGCGGTTCTCGCGGCGATCTTCCTGGTCGGTTCGGTCGGGCTTGCCACCTTGGCGCAGCCCGACCTGCCGCTTGGGCAGATGCTGTTCATGATGGATAGCGGCTTCATGAACGCGCTCGAAACGGGAACGAAGCAGCATCTTTCGTCCTGGGTGTGGAACGACGTCGAGGTGCCGCTGTTGGTTCGCCCGGCTTGGCTAATTCCAGCAGGCATTGGCATCGTCTGTGCGGGCCTTGCCGTGACCCTGATGCCGAGCCGTGGTTCGCCCCGACCGCGACGCCGGAACTAGTCGGACCGTGATGCGCCGCATGGATAGGCTACCGATCCCGTTCCGCGGGTTGGTCAAACGCGCGCAATCGAAGGTGGCCAGGCCAATCGCTCCGTCCGGTCACGCTGGGCACGCACGGGTGCGCTACGGGTTCGATCGCCATTGGTGCGACAGCAGCGGCCTTTTCGTTGAAGGATGGCTGCACCACCGGGACCACGTGATAGATCGCCTCGGCGTTGTCGCTGGCGACCAGACCTGCGTGATCGACAGCTTCCTGACCCGCCCGGGGCCGGCAACGAGTTTGGGGTTGCCGCCCAAGCACGACGCGTCCGGGTTCCGTGTCTACCTGCCGTGGCGGGCGTCCGATACCGTGTTCTTCGAAGTCGATGCGGGGGGCCACTCGGTGCAATTCCCGATCGAGTTGCCCACCGGCCCCATCCGGTCGGCTCCATGGTCGCACGCCGTCGATGCGCCCGTGCAAGCCGGCGTTTTCGGGACGCGGGAACTGCATCTCGCGCACCAGACGATGGTCGACGAAGCGAATGCAAAAGGTCTGGCTGTGGCCGAAGTGGGCTCGCGCAATGTGAGCCCGGGCGCTGTGTCCAAACGAAATCTGTTCCCCGGGGCATCGCGCTATATCGGCGTGGATGTGCATGCCGCCCCAAACGTCGATGTAACTGGTGACGCGCACTTCCTCCATGAGTTGCTCGGTGAGGCAAGCGTCGACGTTGTGTATTCGGTCGCCGTGATGGAGCACCTTGCCTACCCATGGCTGTTCTCCGCCGCAGTGAACCGAACACTCCGCGGGGGCGGGCTGACCTTCCACGCCACCCATCAATCTTGGCCCACGCACGAGCAGCCCAACGACTTCTGGCGTTTTTCGGAAAATTCGATGCGGGTGCTGTTCGGGCCTGAAACGGGGTTCGAGACGCTTTACGCGGGGGTGCACAACCCGGCCTTCATTTATCCCGAGCTGCGCAACCAGAGCTTCGGCGACGTCCCGTTCAGCCCCGGCTATTGCGGCGTGTTCGTGCTAGCACGGAAAATCCGAGACCTGGCGACGGACGCAATACGCTGGCCCATCTTGAAAGACGCCGCCGAGGCACGCGCCGAGCAGTATCCCCGGCCTGCTGCGCCCTGACCTTGGCTGTTTCTGCCGTTCCCCATCCGTTCGTGCTTGCGCGAGGCGGGCATCCATGGAGTAGCATCGAGGGTGACGCTGGATCCAGGATCGGAGCGGCCCGGCCTCCCGGATGACGGCTCCTCTGACGCCGGCTACAACCCGAGCAGCCCGCGGGCAATCGCGATGACGCGATGCGCCTCGCTCCAAAGCGCGAACGGTCCCAGGGCGTCGAGCGACGCCCAGACCGCCTCCGACACGTCGGAACCGGGACGCGGGTCGCCTTTGATCCAGCGGGCGGCGAAGTCGATGATCGTGTAGTGGAACTGCACGCGGCCAGCCGGGTCGCGGCGGATCGTGTCCACGTTGGCGGCAAGGTGGAGGTCACCCACCGTCAGCCCGGTCTCCTCGGCGAGCTCACGCCGCGCGGCCTCCTCCGCGGTCTCGCCCAGCTCCTGCGCCCCACCCGGCAGGCTCCAGCTGCCGAGATTGGGCGGTTTGCCGCGCCGGACGAGGACCACCCCACCGGGCCGCAGTACGACGACCCCAATGCCGACGATCGGCCGTGCCGGATACTCTCGATCGGACGCAAGGCCGGTGGCGCTCATGCCCCGATCGAGCCAGAAGCGGCGCGCCACGTCCACCGCGCGTGCCCTCGTTTCCTGGCGCGTTGACGGGTCCAGCGCCGGAGCCGATTATTGAGTTTCGCACGAAGGAGCTCCGCGATGAACTACATGGCGAGCGGCGTCGGCCGCGCGGCGATGACGGATGAGGAATGGCAGGCGCGGGTCGACCTCGCAGCGGCGCATCGGCTGGCGGTGATGCACGGGCTGAATGAGGGTATCTTCAACCACTTCACCCTGCGCGTTCCCGGCAAGCCCGGGCGCTACTATCAGATCCCGTTCGGCCTGCACTGGTCCGAGATCAACGCCAGCTGCTTCATGGAAGTGAGCTATGACGGCGAGCGGCTGGCCGGCGAGGGGGAGATCGAGCGGTCCTGCTACTGCATCCACGCGCCCATCCACCGCGACCTGCCGGGCGCCGCAGCGGTGTTCCACACGCACATGCCCTACGCGAGCGCTCTCGCGCGCCTGGAGGACGGGCGCATCCTGCCGATCGGGCAGACGGAGCTCGGCACCCTGGTCCACACGGCGTACGACGACCACTACGACGGCCCGGCCTTCGACCCGGCCGAGGGTGCCCGGCTCGCCCGCGTGATCGGCGACAAGACGGTGCTGATGATGGCCAATCACGGCGTCGGCGTCGTCGGCCGTTCAGTCGCCGAGGCGTACGACCGGCTCTACTATGTCGAGCGGGTCGCCCAGGTGCAGCTCTACGCGATGTGGACCAATCGTCCGCTGCGGCATCTGCCGGACGAGGTCGTCGAGAAGACCAAGGCTGGGATGAGCGGCGGACCGCGCTACGGCGGCCGGCGCGCGTGCGAGTGGCACTTCGACGCGCTCAAGCGGATCCTCGATCGCAAGGAGCCCGACTACGCCGAGTGAGGGCAGGCCCTCAGTGCCAGCGCGTATTGCTCGTCATGGCGGCCGGGGCTTCGATGAGGTGCTGCCGGACGGTGAATGGCAGCTTTCGGGACAGCCATGACGACACTTTCCATTCTTGACCTCGCTCCCGTGCCGGAGGGCGGCACGCCGGGCGACGCGCTCCGTCGCTCGCTTGACCTGGCGCGGCACGCCGAAGGCTGGGGCTACCGGCGGTTCTGGTTGGCCGAGCATCACAACATGGTCGGCATCGCGAGTGCGGCGACCGCCGTCGCGATCGGCTTCGTCGCCGGCGGCACGCGAACTATCCGGGTGGGGTCGGGCGGCATCATGCTGCCCAATCACTCGCCCCTGGTGATCGCCGAGCAGTTCGGCACGCTCGAGTCGCTGTATCCCGGCCGGATCGATCTCGGTCTCGGCCGAGCGCCCGGCACGGACCAGCTCACTTGGCGCGCACTCCGGCGCGGGGTCGAAGCGGCCGATCGGTTCCCACAGGACGTGCTCGAGCTGCAGGCCCTGCTCGGGCCCGTGCAGCCCGGCCAGCGCGTGCAGGCCGTGCCGGGGGCGGGGCTCGAGGTGCCCCTCTGGATTCTGGGCTCGAGCCTGTTCGGCGCGCAGCTTGCGGCGATGCTCGGTCTGCCGTTCGCCTTTGCCTCGCACTTCGCACCGGAAGCGCTGCTGCCAGCGCTGGAGATGTATCGGTCCCGTTTCGAGCCCTCGAAGCAGCTGGATCGGCCCCATGCAATGGTCGGGGTAAACGTGGTCGCGGCAGATACCGACGCCGAAGCACGGCGGCTGTTCACCTCCGTGCAGCAAAGCTTCACCAACCTGTTCCGTGGCGCGCGCGGCATGCTCAGGCCGCCGATCGACGACATCGAGGCGTATTGGAACCCGTCAGAGAAGCGGCAAGCCAGCGCCATGTTGGCGTGCTCGTTCGTCGGCGCGCCGGGGACGGTGCGGGACGGTCTGGCAGCGTTCGTCGCTGAGACCGGAGCCGACGAGCTCATGGTCGCCGCCGCCATCTATGACCATGCCGCCCGGCTGCGCTCGTACGAGCTGCTGGCCGAGACACAGGCGGACGCGGGGCGGGCAGCGGCGGCCTGAAACTGCCTGAACGATGCCGGGCGCAACGGAGAGCGGGAGCCCAGGAGCCGAAATGGCGAGCGACTACGAGACTGACTTTGCCGCCTGGGCGGACGAGCAGGCCCAGTCGCTACGCGACCACCTAGCGGGCGGCAACCGGCCGGTGGATTGGGCGCATATCATCGAGGAAATCGAAGGATTGGCCGCCTCTGATCGCCGTGAACTGCGGAACCGCCTCCGCACGGTCATGGTCCACCTTTTCAAGCTCCAATTCGGCCAGGATCCCGGCCCGCGCGCGGGTTGGGTCAGTGCGGTGAACGAACAGCGAAGCCAACTGGAAACCTTGCTCGACGACAATCGCTCGCTCCGCCAGGCAGGACATCGCAAAGTACGTCGGCGCGATGCTCGAGAGCGCCCGCGCCCTGGCGGCGAAGGATCTGGCTGCCTACGGCGACGCCGGCGCAGTGGACCCAGCGGCGACGTTCACTTCGGAGCAGGTGCTGGGAGATTGGCTGCCGTAAGTTGTTGGCGCGTAACCTTCGTGGCAGGCAAGCGCAGGAAGCAGGCTACCCCGAAACCAGCGTCTTCATCGCCACATTCCGCTCGAACAGCCGCAGCAGCGACTTCACCGCGCGCCCGCGATCGCTCTCGAGCCGGGGGTCGCGCTCCAGCAGCACGGCGGCGTCCTGGTGCGCCATGTGCAGCAGATCCTCATGCTCGACGACATCGGCAAGCCGGAAGCCTGGTAGGCCGGATTGCTTGGTGCCGATCAGGTCGCCGCCGCCACGCAGTCGAAAGTCGGCGTCGGCAATCAGGAAGCCGTCCTCCGTGTCGCGCAACAAAGTGAGCCGGCGGCGCGCGGCGTCGTTCAGTGCGTCGTCGTGCAACAGCAGGCAAAAGCTTTCCGCGGCACCTCGTCCCACGCGGCCACGCAACTGGTGCAGCTGAGCGAGGCCGAAGCGTTCGGCGTGCTCCACCACCATCACCGTCGCCTCCGACACGTCGACGCCGACCTCGATCACTGTGGTTGCCACCAGCAAGCGGCTGCGACCAGCCGCGAAGTCGGCAAGTGCCGCGTCGCGTACGGCCGTCTCCTGCTGGCCATGAGCGAGACCCACGATATCGCCAAAGCGGTCGCGCAACAGCACGAAACGGGCCTCGGCCGCGGCCAGATCGACCGTCTCGCTTTCCGCCACCATCGGGCAAACCCAATAGGCGCGATCGCCCGCGTCCAACTTGCGCGAGAGTGCGTCGAGCACGCCGCCGATCGTTGCCAATGAATGCAATGTTGTGCGGACCGGGCGGCGGCCGGGCGGCTTCTCGTCAAGCCGGCTCACGTCCATCTCGCCCCAGTCCGTCAGCAGTAAGGTGCGCGGGATTGGCGTCGCGGTCATGACCAGCACGTCGGTCCGCTCGCCCTTGTCGCCGAGCTGCACGCGCTGATCGACCCCGAAACGATGCTGCTCATCGATCACCGCGAGAGCGAGGTCGCGGTAGCTCACCGCCTCCTGGAACAAGGCGTGCGTGCCGACCACGAGCGGGATCGAGCCGTCGGCGAGCCCTCGCAACGTGCGCGCGCGAGCAGCACCCTTCACGGATCCCGTGAGCAGCGCGACGGGTACCGGGCAAAGCCGGGACAGCGTGCGATGGTGCTGCTTGGCCAGCACCTCGGTTGGCGCCATCAACGCTGCCTGCGCTCCGGCTGCAACCGCATGAAGCATGGCGAGCACCGCGACCAAGGTCTTGCCCGCGCCCACGTCGCCTTGCAGCAGCCGGAGCATCCGCCGTGCCGAGGCAAGGTCGGCCTCGATCTCCCGGAGCGCCCGCGCTTGCGCATTGGTGAGCGTGACACCGGCGCGGAGGCGGGCGACCGTGGCCGGGTCGTCGGCCTCGTTCGGGACGGAACCGCAGGGCCCGCCGGATCGGACCAGCGGCCGGCCCGGCCTCGCGCGGACCCGTCCGCGCACGATCGCCAGTGCTACCTGGTTTGCCAGCAGTTCGTCGTACGCAAGCCGGCGCCGGGGTTCAGGGCCCGGCGGCTCGGCGGGAGCTTGCACGGCGCGCAGCGCGTCGCGGAACGCGGGCCATCGCTCGCGCCTGAGCAGGGCGGGGTCGTGCCACTCCGGAAAGTTCGGTGCCCGATCCAGCGCCTGCGCCATCGCGCGCGCGACCTGACGGGACCAGAGCCCGGCGGTGAGCGGCCAGACCGGCTCGACTTGTGGCAGGCGCTCGCCCTCCGACACCTCCATGAGGTGGTCGGGGTTGGTCATGCTCAGCCGGTCGGCGAAGCGCTCCAGCCTGCCCGAGACCAGGAGACGCGCCCCGGGCCGCAGGCGGCTGTGCCCGCCGGGCCGAAAAAAAGCGAGTTCGGCGAACCCGGTCGCATCCCGGACCACCAGGCGCCACGGCTGGCGGGGGCGGACCGGCCGCTCGTGGCGCACCAACTCGACCTCCAGCGTGACGATGTGGCCCGGTTGCGCCTGGGCTATGGTCGGGCGCTCGCGGCGGTCGAGATAGCTCGCCGGCAAATGGAACAGCAGATCGAGCACTCGTTCACCGCCGCAGGCGCGCGCGAGCAGTGTCGCCAGTGCGGGGCCGATGCCACGCAGGGAGGTCAGCGGCGCGAACACGGGAACGAGGGAATCGTGCTGCACGGCTGACACTCTAGACACGCTGCCCTATATGTCACCGCGCTCATGAGCACGCTACCGCACCCCGAGCTTGACGCGCGGCGCCGCCGTCTGCTGTTCCGCGCTACCCATCGCGGCACCCACGAGAACGACCTGCTGGTCGGCGGCTTCGTGCAGGCGCGGATCGCTGCGTTCGCGGACACCGATCTGGACGCGCTGGAAGCAGTGCTCGAATTGCCCGACGTCGCGCTCGCCGACTGGCTCACAGGGCGCGCGCCCATCCCCGCATCCGTGGACAGCCCGATGCTGAGGGCGATCCGGGACGCATCTGCCTCGGTCTCGCGCACATGACCGCCCTCCCGGTCTTCGGAGCGCCCGAGGGGTTCGACGCCCTCCTGCTCGCGCGCCGACGGGCGGAGTTCGCCGGGCCCGTGGTCCACGTCGCCCGCGACGACGCACGGATGGCGCGGCTCGCCGAGGCGCTGGAGTTCTTCGCGCCGGAATGCGAGGTGCTGCGGTTTCCCGCCTGGGACTGCCTGCCCTACGACCGCGTATCGCCCAATCCCGTGCTGGTATCGGAGCGCATCGCCACGCTCGCACGCCTGCTGGAGCGCGCCGAGCGGCCGCGGATCGTTTTGACCACCGTCAACGCAGCCGTGCAGCGCGTGCCGCCCCGGGAGGCGTTCGAGGGTGCGAGCCTGCCGCTCCGCGTGGACGGCACAGTGCAGCCGGAGCAGCTCGCTCGCTTCCTCGAGGCGAACGGGTACGCCCGCGCGGCCACGGTGATGGAGCCGGGTGAGTACGCCATGCGCGGCGGTATCATCGACATCTTCCCGGCCGGGGAGCCCGATCCGGTGCGGCTCGACCTGTTCGGCGACACGATTGAAAGCATCCGCGCGTTCGATCCCAACACGCAGCGGAGCGAGGAGCGGCTGCGCGGCCTAACCTTGCGCCCGGTTTCCGAGGTGCCGCTCGACAAGGAAAGCGTCGGCCGTTTCCGCACCGCGTGGCGGGAACTGTTCGGCCCCGACGCGGCGCGCGATCCGATCTACCTCTCGATCTCGGAGGGGCGGCGGCATCCCGGAATGGAGCATTGGCTGCCGCTGTTTCACGAACGGCTCCAAACCCTGCTCGATTACCTGCCGGGCGCGTCCGTGAGCCTCGACCACCAGGCGGAGGCCGTGCTGGCCGCGCGGCTCGAAATGATCGCGGACCACTATGCGGCGCGCAAGGCCGTGCCTCGGGAAGGCGAGGTGCCATATCGGGCGCTGCCGCCGGGGCGGCTCTACCTCGACCAGGGCGGCTGGGACGCGATGCTCGCCGGTGGTCCGCTGTTCACGTTCAGCCCGTTCGCCAAGCCGGAAGAGGCGGCGGGCATCGACGGTGGCGGCCGCCCGGGGACGGTGTTCGCCCAAGGCGGCAGTCAGGGTCCGAACGCGTTCGACCAGTTGCGCGCGCAGGCCGCCCGGTGGGCGGATGCGGGCCAGCGTCTCGTGATCGCCGCGTGGACCCGTGGCTCGCGCGAGCGCATCGCGCATCTTCTACGCGAGCACGGCTTCAAGGACGTCGCGACGGAGGAAAGCTGGGCGGCGGTGCGGCGCAAGCCGGCGGGCGCGATCTCGCTCGTGACACTCGGCGTCGAGCGCGGCTTCACCGCCGATCGCATCGCGCTTGTGGGCGAGCAGGATCTGCTCGGTGAGCGCATCAGCCGGCCGCCGCGCCGCCGCAAGCGCGCCGACCAGTTCATCGCCGAAGCAACCGAAATCGCCGAGGGCGACCTCGTAGTGCATCAGGATCACGGCATCGCCCGCTATGACGGCCTGGTGACGTTGCAGGTGAGCGGCGCGCCACACGACTGCCTGCGCCTGCTCTACGACGGCGACGACAAGCTGTTTCTTCCCGTTGAGAACATCGAGATGCTGTCGCGCTTCGGCAGCGAGGGCGAGGGCGTCGGGCTCGACAAGCTCGGCGGGGCGGGCTGGCAAACCCGCAAGGCGCGGATGAAACAGCGCATCCGCGACATGGCGGGCGAACTCATCCGTATCGCCGCCGCCCGGCGCATCCGCGACGCCGCCAGCATGGCGCCGGCCGAAGGGGCGTGGGACGAGTTCTGTGCCCGCTTCCCGTTCGCCGAAACCGAGGACCAGTCCCGCGCAATCGCCGACGTGCTCGAGGATCTCGCTTCCGGCAGGCCGATGGATCGGCTGATCTGCGGCGATGTCGGTTTCGGCAAGACCGAGGTGGCGCTTCGGGCCGCGTTCGTGGCGGCGATGTCGGGGTCGCAGGTCGCGGTGGTGGTGCCCACCACCCTGTTGTCGCGCCAGCATTTCCGCACGTTTGCGGCGCGGTTCGCCGGACTGCCGGTGCGGGTCGCGCAGCTTTCACGCATGGTGCCGGCGAAGGAAGCCGCCGCCGTCCGCAAGGGCATCACCGATGGCTCGGTCAACATCGTCGTCGGCACACACGCGCTGCTCGCGAAATCCGTGCAGTTCGCCGATCTCGGCCTGCTGGTCGTGGACGAGGAGCAGCATTTTGGCGTCTCGCACAAGGAGCGCCTCAAGCAGCTCAAGTCGGACGTCCACGTTCTGACGCTGACCGCGACGCCGATCCCGCGCACCTTGCAACTGGCGCTCACCGGGGTGCGCGAGATGAGCCTGATCGCGACGCCGCCGGTGGACCGGCTGGCGGTGCGCACCTTCATCATGCCGTTCGACAGCGTGGTGGTGCGCGAGGCGATTCAGCGCGAGCGGTTCCGCGGCGGGCAGGTGTTTTGCGTTGTGCCCCGCATAGAAGACCTCGGGCGCATGGCCGAGCGGTTGCGCGAGATTGTGCCGGAAGCGCGCATGATACAGGCGCACGGGCGCTTGGCGCCTACCGAACTCGAACGGGTGATGACCGAATTCGGCGACGGGAAGTACGATATCCTGCTTTCGACCAACATCGTCGAAAGCGGGCTCGACATGCCGGCGGTGAACACGTTGATCATTCAGCGCGCCGACATGTTCGGCTTGGGGCAGCTTTATCAGCTGCGCGGGCGGGTCGGGCGCGGCAAGCAGCGCGGCTACGCTTACCTCACCTGGCCACAAAGCCATCGACTATCGGTTGCGGCCGAGAAACGCCTGACCGTGATGCAGACCCTCGACGCGCTCGGCGCCGGGTTCACCCTCGCCTCACACGACCTCGATATCCGCGGCGCTGGCAACCTCCTCGGCGACGAACAATCGGGCCATATCCGCGAGGTCGGGATCGAGCTCTACCAGCAGATGCTGGAGGACGCGGTAGCCGAGCTGCGAGCGAGCGAGGGGCGGCGTCGGTCGGCGGACCGGGACTGGACTCCCAACATAAATCTCGGACTGCCGGTGCTGATCCCGGACACCTATGTGCGCGACCTTCCCGTGCGGCTCGGTCTCTATCGCCGCATCGGCGGGCTCGCCTCCGACGCGGAAACCGAGGCGATGGCCGCCGAACTCGTGGACCGCTTCGGCCCGCTGCCCGCGGAGGTCGACAACCTCCTTCAGGTCGTTGCCCTGAAACGCAGCTGCCGCGAGGCCGGGGTGGAGAAGCTTGAGGCTGGCCCCAAGGGCATGGTGCTGAGCTTCCGCGGCAACGCCTTCCGCAACCCGGCCGGCTTGGTTTCCTGGTTGTCCACCAAGGGCGGGCTTGTGCGGCTCCGGCCGGACCACAAGCTGGCGCTGGTGCGGGAGATGGACGTCGCGACCCGGCTTCGTTTCGCCCGAGACACGCTCGGCAGTCTGTTGCAGATCGCTGCTCAGGCACAAGCGGCTTAGCGGGAACGGACGGTCCCGCGCTGGCGTCCACCACCCGCTAGAACTGGGCGGGCGAGCCGTCGTGAGACAGATGTCAGGCTGTCGGCGGCTCTGGCGGGCGGTCGCGTTCCGATGCTCCTGTAGGAGATTGATCGGCTGCGAGCGAGGGCTCGGGGGGCGCGGACTGCAGCGTGGCTGCGGATGGAGCCGCGTCGGGCGGAGCGAGCGCCATGGTGGCGGGTGCACTGCCCGCGCCCGCGGCCGGGCTTTTGTGCCCCCAGCCCAGCACGTAAGGCGCGCGCACCGCGGCGATGCCGATGATCGCGAGCAGCACCAGCAAACCGAACGGGAACCCGCCGGCAATCGTGAGCGCGAGATTCAGCGCGCCCACTACGACAAGCACCCAGACGATCATCTGGAAACGCCAGAGTTCGGGGAAGCTCTCGTACCAGTGGTTCCAGCGGTCCAGAAAACCGGCATCAGCAGGCGGCTGCCCCGGCGGGGGGATGGCCTCCGCGCCGTGACCTGCGAGATGATTCGGGCCTAGCAGGTAGGGCAAGCGGATTGCCGCCAGAACCAGAACGGCAAGCAGTACCAAAAGCCCGAACGGGAACCGCGAACCGATCGTCAACCCCATGTTGATGGCGCCCACGATCATCAGCAGGGTGAGCACGACAGGAAAGCGCCAAAGCTCCGGCAGTTCGTCATACCGCCGGTTCAGCTGCACCAATTGATCCATTCGACGATCCCCCGACAGGTCGATCCGACCGGCAACGGCAGCGTAACGGACTGTCTCCAGCCCTGGCAATCTCTCCAGGGCTGGTAATTTCGCCGGCGCGGCGATGTCGGGTGGCCAGTTTGGCGAGGCTGGCGGGAGCTGTTAGGCGATGTCCGCGTAGAGCGCCGCCACGTCCAGCAATCGTTCGATCACCTCGGGCTCCTGCGCTCCTGCGATGGCGTGCCGGCCACCGACGATGAAGCAAGGCACGCCGTTGATGCCGAGCCGGTGTGCGCGCAGATTGTCGGCATGCACCGCGTCGCTCTCCTGCCCGCCTCGGATGAAAGGCCGGGCGAAGCCGGGCGCTAGTCCGACCGATTGGGCGATCGCAACCAGCGTTTCGGTATCCCCGATGTCCAGCCCATCGGTGAAATGGGCGGAAAAAAGGGCCTCGGCCGCCTCGCTAGCCCGACCGTGTTGCGCGGCCAGGCGCACGAGCCGGTGGGCATCGACGCTGGACGGCGTGCGCCGGATGCGGTCGAAGCGGAACTGCACGCCTTCGGTGCGGCCGATCTCGCTGATGGAGGCATACAAACGGCGGGCGCGGTCTTCGCCGCCAAATTTGCGGACAACGTATTCCGGCCGGGACATGCCGGTGCGCGGCATATCCGGGTTGAGCAGGAACGGTCGCCAGGAGAGCTCGAACAAGAGGTCCGGTCTGCGGCGCATCGTGCGCTGCAAGCGGCGGACGCCCAGGAAGCACCAGGGGCAGACCAGGTCGTGAACGATCTCAATGGTCAGACGGGCCTTGGCCGGGGCCAGCACGTTCATCGCACGAACCTGGTCAGCTTCACTGCTGCATCATTGCGACGCGCAGCCGCGTCGACAAGGGCGCCAGGCCCGCCGGCTCACCCGGGCGCCGGCCGCGGCCGAGCCGGTATCGTCAGCCACGTCCGCCGACGGGCAGCAGCGCTCCAGTTACGCCGCTCGCCGACTCCGAAAGAAGAAACAGAATCGCCTCGGCCACCTCCGATGGCTTGACCCACAGCGCCGGGTCTGCGTCCGGCATCGCGGTGCGGTTCTGCGGCGTGTCGATCGTGCCGGGAAGCACCGCGTTCACCCGAACACCGCGCGACTTGACCTCATCGGCCAAAGCTTCCGTAAGCCGCAGCACCGCGCTCTTTGACGCGGCGTAGGCCGCCATCTGGCCAGGCGCCCGCAGCGCCGCCGCAGCGCCGATCGCCACCAAGGCGCCGCGGCCAGACGCCATCAGGGTGGGCACGACGGCGCGATACAGGTTGAGCGTGCTCCGCAGATTCGCGTCGAACATTTGGTCCCACAGCTCGTGGCCCAAATCGGCGAGCGCCGCCATCGCGAACCCGCCAACAGTGTTCACCGCGCCGTCGATGCTGCCGAACGCTTCGGTAGCTCGGGTCACGATGCGGGCGCAGGCAGCGGGGTCGAGCAGGTCGTAGCCGGACAGGGCAAGATGGCTGGCCGCATTGGGCAAGGCCGCGACGGCTTGCCGCAGCGGCGCGTCCACGGCGTCGACGGCGGCAACGCGCGCACCCCGCTCGGCCAGCAGGCGGATCACCGCGCTGCCGACGTTACCCGCCGCTCCGGTGACAATGACCGCCTTGCCGTTGAACTGCATCGCGCATCCCCGCTCGGTCGCCGCCGCGACAATGGCCCGGCGCGGCCGCGGGCGAAAGGGTGCGCGAGGCGGTCACGATGCTGTAAGGTCGCGGGGCGATCATGGATGCGCGCTATGGATCATCACCGCAGGACCCTGCTGCTGACCGGCGCGAGCCGGGGCATCGGCCATGCCACCGTGAAGCGTTTTGCGGGTGCCGGCTGGCGCGTGCTCACCGTATCACGCCACGCTTTCCCCGAGGAATGCCCGTGGGAGGGTGGCGAGCGGGACCATGTGCAGCTCGACCTCGCTGACATCGAGAACATGCCGGCCGCCGTCGAAGACATCCGCGGCCGCCTCGACCACGGCGCGTTGCACGCGCTGGTGAACAACGCGGCGATCTCGCCCAAGGGTGAGGCCGGCTCACGCTTGGGCGCGCTCGAGACCGATGCGGCGCTGCTGCAGCATGTGTTCCGGGTCAACACGTTCTCGACGGCGTTGCTCGCTCGCGCGCTGTTCCCCGAGCTGCGAACGGCGAAGGGGTCAATCGTAAACGTGACCAGCATCGCGGGCTCGCGGGTGCATCCGTTCGCGGGTATGGCGTACGCGACGTCGAAGGCGGCGCTCGCCGCCCTGACGCGCGAAATGGCGCATGATTTCGGCCGCTACGGTGTCCGGGTCAACGCGATCGCGCCGGGGGAGATCAACACGTCCATCCTTTCACCCGGAACGAGCAGCATCGTCGAGAACGAGATCCCGATGCGGCGGCTCGGCACGCCTGCGGAAGTAGCCGAGACGATTTATTTCCTGTGCACGGAAGCCTCGTCCTACATCAACGGCGCCGAGGTCCACATCAACGGCGGGCAGCACGTCTGACCCGGCTGCCCACGCGAGAGTGGCGCTACGCGCTCGGCTTGAGCTCGACCTTGATCCAGCCCGCTTGGCGTAGATCGAACTGCTTGTAGGCCTCGATCGCATCCGACATCGGTTCGATGTGGCTGAGCACGGTGGTCGGGTCCGCCGCTCCCGATGCGACCTTCTCGACCAGCTTCGGAATGTAGGTCCGGTGGTTGCAATTGCCCATATTGATGGAGAGATTCTTGTTCATCGCGGCGCCGATCGGGAAGAACTGGTCGCTCGGCGGATACACGCCGATAATCCCTAGCGTGCCCGCCTTCGCGAGTGTTTTCACGGCCCATGTCGAAACAAGGGATGGCGCGTCGCCCGGTTTCCACTGCCCGCCCTGCGGCCGCGCATCGGCCGCAATCGCCCGAACTTGCTGGGCAAACTCGTCCTTCTGACCTTCGGTGCTCTTGGCTCCCGGGCCTTGCTTCGGTCGTTCGCTTTCCACGCCGACCGCGTCGATCGCGCGGTTGGGGCCGGTGCCGCGCGTCATCTGCTTTATCGCCTCAACCGGATCCTCGGTGTTGAAGTTGACGGTCTCGGCTCCCAGGGCAGCCGCGCGGTCCAGCCGGTCCGTGTGCCCGTCCACGGCGATGACACGGTGCGCGCCGAGCTGGAAGGCGCTCATCACGGCAAACAGCCCGACCGGGCCGCAGCCCCAAACGGCGACGACGTCACCATCCCGCACCTCGGCCAAGTGCGCGCCGAAATACGCGGTGGGATAGATGTCCGACATCAGGATCGCCTGGTCGTCCGTTATTCGCTCAGGCAGCTTGATAAGGTTGTGATATGCGAACGGTATACGGGCATACTCGGCTTGCAGGCCGTCGAGGCCGCCGGCGGCTTCCGGGCCGCCGAAGAACACGGTTCCCGCGCTGGGGCCACCTGGGTTCGCATCGTCGCACTGTGCGGAGTAGCCCGAACGACAATAGGAGCAGTTGCCGCAGCCCACGGTGGAGGGCACCACCACCCGGTCGCCGCGTCGGAAATTGCGTACTTCCGGGCCAACATCCTCTACGATGCCGACCGCCTCGTGCCCCAGGATGGTGCCGGATTTGACGCCAGGGAAAGTTCCGCGAACGAAATGCAGGTCCGTGCCGCAGATCGCCGAAGACGTGACGCGCACAATGGCGTCGGTGGGCTCCTTGAGGACAGGATCCGGCACGCTATCCAGACGGATGTCGCCGATGTCGTGGAAAACCACTGCCTTCATGATCGAGCTCCGAGTCGGTCGTATCCGCGCGCCAACGCGGAGCCCACGACCGAGATTTGGCGGCGCTCGCACATCATGGTGATCGCGCGTACGTTTGGCGTCTCCTCAAACATGCTGTCGACGGTGACACGGCAGGTCATCAACCAGGGCCTGTTCGATGCCTGCTGCTGCTTTGGGTGAAGCCTGCCGCAGTGCGAGTGAAGTCTATCAAACGGCCGGTGCGGCGAACCGCGCTCGAACCCGCCTTGGATACTCCGAAGTGAAATAAGCGGCGCCGATCAGGGCGGCCACGCCGACCACCACGGGAATGCAGTGGCGGGATGCGGGGCAACCAAGCCAAGCAACCGCTCGCCGCGGCTTCAATGGCGAAGGCGAGGGTCCAGACCGCGGTGATGTTTCGGTTCACGACGTAAAACATCGGATGGCGTTGCTGCTCCGGGGGCACCTGTTCGCGCGCGTATTGCAACGTAAACGGCCGGCCGATCAGGAGCGAGCCGCCCGCGATTGCGATGAGGCCCAAATCGACCGCGACGCGGATCTCGAACACCGACCAGTCTGGCCGCACGAAGGACGCGACTGCTGCCAGCGCAACGAACAGCGCGGCCGCGCCGATCTCGAGCACCTTCAACTCGCCCGACCGCAGTCGTGATCGGACCAGCAGCGCAATCGCGACGGCAGCCCCAGCCCACAGCCCGACCGCCGCGCCGACCACGCGGGCCAGCAAGAAGAACAAGATGAACGGCGCGAGGCCGAGCAGGATATTCATGGCGCGGCCGCTGCGGGTGCGAAGTTGCCGTGAAACCCGAACGGGACCCGGTGCGAGAGCTGCACGGTCGCGATGGGCGCCCGGTCGATGCCCTGTGTGTCGAGCACAAGCAGGTCGCTTCGATGCTCCGCACCTCGCCAAGCGACAGCGAGCAGCCAGCCGTCGCCTTCCGCCGCGTCGTTGGCGCGGGGAACGAACACCGGTTCGGACACCGCATCACCCGCAGGGACCGTATGCAGGGTACGCCGACCGGTGACGAAATCGTACCACGCGATCGTGTCGGTCACGCCGTCCGGAGCGCTGCGTGCGGCGATGGCACCGAAGCGGTTGCGCTTCCCGGCAAAGCGTTCATCGAGACGCGGGAACTCGCCCACGAGATCATCGAGCGGGCTGCTCAGGAAGGCGTTCGTGGTGGCGGCGGGGTCAAGCGTCCATCGAGCCAAGCTCGCCGTGGTCTTGCCTGAAGGAGGGTTCCCGTCCGCGCAAGGGAACAGCGGCGGTGCTTCATACTGCATCACGTCGACAAGGAGACGGTCGCCCTCCTCCCAGGCGTTGAGCACGTGGAACACGAAACAACTTTCAGCCCGGAACCAGCGCAGCGACGCTACGCCAGCATCCCGGCTAATCACGCCGACATGGCCTCCGAGCTCCGGCTGCCAGGCGAAGGGTGGGCCGCCGCTCATAGCCCGCTCCATGCTGCCCACGAGCGGGAGGATCGGGAAGAGCACGTGCCGCTCGGTCACGGCGAAGTCGTGCACCATGCTGCAATAGGGTGCGTCGAACTGCTCGAACCGCGTCACCCGCCCGGCACGGTCCAGGGTGCCGTATGTCATCTTCGGCACGAGCGGGCCGCCAACAGAGTAGCCGAAGAACACGAGTTCGCCGGTCGCTGCGTCGAGCTTCGGATGCGCGGTAAACGGTCCTTCGACGCCTCCGCCGAAGTCGAACGGGCCGCGCGTGGTGAGGGTCCGAGGGTCGAGTTCGATTGGCAGGTGGCCCTCCTCGAGCGCCAGCAGCCGTCCGGCGTGCATCAGGATGTTGGTGTTGGCGACGCCATCGTCCGGCACGCCGGCCGGGGACGGCCCGAACCCCAGGCCGAGCGATCGCCGGGCCGCCGCTTCGGCCAGGAACTTGCCGGTGCGCACCCAGCGATTTCGATAGGCCACCTGGCCGTCCTCGATGGTGAAGGCGTGCACCATGCCGTCGCCCATGAACCAATGGTGCTGGCGTGGATCGGCAGGCGGGAACTGCGGGTTCGGGCCGTTTCGGTACAGCGTCCCGTTCAGCCCACGCGGCAATTCGCCCAGCACCGGCAGATGAGGCGCGTCGGCCTCGAAGCCGATCGGGGCGAAATTGCCCGACAGAGCGCGGTTCTCTTGATCCTGCACGTGAGCCTCCATCGACAATGTCGGACGCCCTGTCCGGGAAGAACGGCCGTCGCCTCGATCTCGACGCGGGCGTCGCGCTCCCTGAGAGCCGCCACCGCACCAGCGTCATCACCGGATAGCGCCGCCCGAATACGTCCCGGTAGCCTGCGCCTAGTGCCGGAAGTGCGGCGCGATACCTCTCGACATCCAGCACGTACCAGGTCAGGCGGGCAAGATGCTCGGCACGTCCACCCGCCGGTTGGTCAGCGGTGAAACCCACGGTTATCCTGGCGAGCTTCCGGCGAATGTGGCAGGTTCCGTTCTCCGACGCGATCCGCAACGAGACCGGCATCCCAGCCATGTGCGTGGGCTTCATCACGGCCGCCGATCAGATCACGATCCTCGCCGCCCGCCGTGCCGAGCTTGTCGCATTGGCCCGGCCGCATCTGGTGGACCCCGGCTTCGCCATGCGCGGGGCGGCGGACTACGGCGTGCGCGGTATGGCTTGCCCCGTGCAATACGAGCACGGGCGAGACGCGCCGATGCGGACGGCTGAGCGGGACCGGGCGGATCTGTTGGACCTCCGCCGCCGGGCGCGCCCTCGGGGCCACAGCGAGCCCCAAGTTTGGCGGACGCCGCGCTGCGAGCGGCACTAGCCGGACAGGAGGTGGGTGCGATGATGCGAACGGGCCGAGCGGCCTGTGGGCGGGTGCTCGACGGAGCGTTGCGCACCCTGGACCCATTTCTGAAACAGGTGGACGCGTGAGCGGCCGCTATCGCGACGATCCGGCAGCCCTCGCGGCCCTCGGTACGCGACGCCGAGGTGCATCGCGACGTGTACATCGATCCGGAGGTGTTCGCGCTCGAGCTCGAACGGCTGTTCGCCAAGACGTGGGTCTATGTCGGCCATGACAGCCAGGTGCCGGAAGCGGGTGATTACTTTGGCACCACCGTCGGATCGCAGCCGGTGCTGATGGTGCGGAGCGACGAATGAACTGCGCGTTCTATACAACCGCTGCCCGCATAAGGGCACGCGGATCACCACCGAAACCTGCGGCAACACGGGCAAGATCTTTCGCTGCCCTTATCATGGGTGGAGCTTCCGCCTGGATGGCCGCCCCGCCGCCCTGCCTTTGCCGAGCGGCTACGAAAACACCGGCCTTGCGCAAAGCCAGGCGAGTGCAGGGCTCACCCCCGTTGCGGCCGTTCGCAACTATCGTGGCTTCGTGTTTGCCCGCCTCGCCGAGCAAGGGCCGGATTTCGACAGTTTCTTCGGTGACTCGCTTTCCAGTATCGACAACATGGTCGATCGCTCGCCGGCCGGCCGGCTGGAAGTCGCCGGCGGCGTGATGCGCTATTTGCACAACTGCAACTGGAAGATGCTGGTCGAGAACCAGACGGATACGTGCCATCCCATGGTCGCGCACATGTCCTCCGCTGGCACCGCGGTCGAGGTGTGGAAGCGAGCCGGCGAGCAGCTGCCGAAGCCGATGGCCGTCGAGATCTACGCGCCTTTCGTGGCGCCGTACGAGTTCTACGAGAAGATGGGCATCCGCACCTGGGACAATGGGCACGGGCACACCGGCGTCAGCCATTCGATCCACTCGAACTACTCGGCGGTGCCCGGCTATTTCGGGCGCATGGTCGCCGCCTACGGTGAGGTGCGGGCGCAGGGCAATCCTCGACGAAAGCCGGCACAACACTGTGTACTTCCCCAACCTGATGCTAAAGGGGCCGATCCAGCTGCTCCGGGTGTTCAAGCCACTCGCAGCCGACCGCACCCTGGTCGAGAGCTGGACGTTCCGCCTGGTCGATGCTCCCGATCTGCTCCTCGAGCGCACGCTGGTCTACAATCGGCTGATCAACGCCCCCACCTCCGTGGTGGGCCATGACGATCTGGACATGTACGAGCGGGCGCAGGAAGGATTGCGTGCCGATGGCAATCCCTGGGTCAGCCTGCACCGGCTTTACGCGCCGGCTGAGGAGAGCACGCCCGTTTCGGTCGAGAACGGCACCACCGAGCGGCAGATGCGCAACCAGTTTCGTGCTTGGCGACGGTTCATGGCGCCGTCGTGAGCGCCCCCGATGCCACGGCGCTGGCCGCTTTCGTGTATCGGGAGGCGCGCCTGATCGATGAGCAGCGGTGGGAGGAGTGGCTCGCGCTGTTCGCCCCGGATGGCCGCTACTGGATGCCACTCGAATACGGCCAAACCGATCGGCGGCTGACGGCGTCGCTGATGGACGACGACCTGTTCTTGCTCCGCGTCCGGGTCGAGCGGCTAAAGGGCAACCGCACCTACAGCCAAAAGCCGAAAAGCCGCTGCCATCACGTACTGCAAGCACCGCAGGTGGACGCCTACGAGCCCGACGCCAACCGGTACGTGGTTTGGACGGCGATGCACTACGTGGAAACCCGGCAGGACCGCCAGGACTTCTACGCCGCGTGGGCAACGCATGAGCTGATGGTGATCGAGGGCGCGCTTCGCATCCGGCTCAAGCGTGTCGATCTCGTCAATTGCGACGCGGCGTTCGGTAGCATTCAGCTGTTCCCATGACGGTGTTCGGGACGTTCGCTGCCGCCACCCGCGCGCACGGGCGAAAGCCCTGGGTTTCGGTGACGCCGGCGCCGTGGCTAACGCCGAGACCGCACGCGCCATCGCCCTCTCGTGCTTCGGTCGCCTGGCCTACTTGAAGGCGCCGGGCTATATCGCATTCGTCGCGGACCTGCCGCTCACATCGACGCAGAAGGCGCAGCGCGGCGAACTCAAGGCGTTGGTGGCGAAGATGTCCGCCGACGCCTACGACATGCGAGCCCTGAAGCGGCGCATCGGACGTAGCGACAGTAGGGTCGGGCAGCCTGCTTTGCGTTCCGGCGCCCGTGGAACGGCCCCGAGGCGATGCGCCCCTGGTACCCGGGCTTCGGTGGTGGCGCGAAGACCAGGCCCGACGAGCACGATCGACAGGTTTGTGACCGTTCGTAGATCTTGCCGTTTCGCAACGTTTGTTGAGCAGCAACGCGTGTTGGCTCAATTATTGGATGTACAATTAGACTTTTAACAATCCTGAAACAGGCCGTAGGACGCCTGATCCCGCCGCATGGCAGCCTGACCAATCTTTTAGTTGGCAAAGTACAGCGGGGGTGCGATACCTCGTTGTGCGCCGCAACATACCTGGCGTATGATCTAGATTATGGGGAAGGAGGGCTTATGCCCGAGCTTAATAAGTCACAAGATGCAAGGCAGGCTGCCGACGACGCCGCGCGCCGGAGCGCCGACGCAATGCAGCAGGGCGGTCGCGCTGCCAGCGAGGCGGTGCGGCGGAGTGCTGAAGCTTCCGCGGACGTCACGCGCGAAGGCACCAAGGCGAGCACCGAGGCCATGCGTCGCGTGGGCGAGGCCGCTCGCGAGACCCTGCAACGGAGCACGCAGGCGGTTGCCGAGGGCCAGCGCAAGATCGCCCAGGACGCCGCTCAGCGGTTCGAGGAAGTGAGCCGCACCATCGCGGAAGCCGCCCGGGGCACGTCGGAGGACGTCAATCGTCTCTTCACGCTGCCCAACGCGGCCGAGGGTGGCCTCCGCGACATGCAGCAGGGCGTCGCGGGGTTGGTCGAGGGCGTGGTGCAGACCAACATTCGTGCGACGCAGGAGCTGTTCCGGTTGAGCAACCCGGCCGCGGTGATCGAGCTGCAGCAGCGTTTCGCCCGCGAGTATGTGGACACCCTGATGCAGGGCACGTTCACCCTGGTTCAGGCGATTCGCCGCACGGCCGACGAGACTCTCCGTCCGCTGGAGGCTCAGGTCGCGCAGCGCAAGCAGGACCAGCGGTTCCAGCAAGCGGCGGCCGAGTAACGCCAAAGGCGCTCCAAACCAGAGCAGCCTAAACTTGGGGACGGCCGGCGCCTTGGTGCGCCGGCCGTTTTCGTTTGGCCGTCAACAAGCGCTTCCTTCGCGGGCCGGGCGGGTGAAAACTGCGGTTCACAGGGGAGGGGGCCTTTATGCCGCTCGATGCCGAACAGCCGCATCGCCAGGGGTCGGACTGGGTTGCTCCCGATTGCAGCGGTCAGGATTTCTACGCCCTGGATCGCGGGTTGCGGGACCGGCTTGCGCTTTATCTTTCGGCGAGCGACTGCGCAGCCCTGACGCCGCATTTCGCGCGCCTCGGCGCCATCGCGGGCGGGAAGCTTGACGAGCTAGCCCGCATCGCCGATCGGCATGGGCCGGTGCTGCACGCGCGCGACCGCTTCGGCCGCGACGAGGACTGGATCGAGTATCACCCGGCGTATCGCGAAATGGAGCGGATCGCCTTCGGGGATTTCCAGTTCCACGCGATGAGCCACCGGCCGGGCGTGCTTGGGCAGCTGGCACCTCTGCCTCCAGTCGCGAAATACGCCTTCCAATACCTTTTCGTGCAGGGCGAGTTCGGGCTGATGTGTCCGATCAGCGTCACGGACACCTCCACGCATCTGATCCGGCGTTTTGCCGCCCCCGAGCTGCAAGCCTTGCTGCTGCCGCGGATGCTGTCGCCCGATCTCGCGACCCTGTGGAAGGGAACGCAGTTCATGACGGAGAAGGCGGGCGGCTCCGATGTCGGCGCGATCGAGACCGTCGCGCGCCCGCGCAATGGCGAATGGAGGCTTTACGGCGAAAAATGGTTCTGTTCGCACGCCGATGCCGACGTCGCCTTGCTGCTGGCTCGCCCTGAGGGCGCCCCGGCCGGCACGCGGGGCCTCGCCTTGTTCGCCCTGCCGCGCCGGCTCGCCGATGGTTCGCGCAACGCCTATCGGATCGTGCGCCTGAAGGAGAAGCTAGGCACGCGCTCGATGGCGTCGGGCGAAATCCGGCTGGAAGGCGCGTTCGCCTGGCTGGTCGGGCGCGTCGACGCCGGCATCAAGCAGATGATGGAGCAGGTGAACCTGTCGCGCTTGTCGCACGGTGTGCGCGCGGCAGCCATGATGCGCCGCTGCGTCAACGAGGCGCTCACTGTCGCGCGGCATCGGGTCGCATTCGGCCGGGCCATCATCGAATACCCGCTGATGCGCCGTCAGCTCCTGAAGCTGATCGTGCCCACTGAGCAGGCGCTGTCCGTGGCGTTCGCCGCCGCCGACGCAATGGGCCGCGCACAAGCGGGCTCGGCGGAAGCGGAGCGCGAGCTGCGCATCCTGACACCGCTGCTCAAGCTCCGCGCGTGCCGGGACAATATCGAGGTCGCGACGGGTGCCATGGAGGCGCGGGGCGGCAACGGCTACATCGAGGACTGGGTGAACCCGCGGCTGGTGCGCGACGCCCATGTCGGCCTGCTCTGGGAAGGCACCAGCAACATCAATGCGCTCGATGTGATCACCCGCGCGGTCGGCAAGCTCGGGGCGGAGCGCGACCTCGCGGCCCTGCTGCGCGGGCGGCTCCATGCTTCGGAGCGTTTGCCCGAGCCGTTCAGGGAATCACCTCGGCGCCGCGCTCGACCGTGCGGTTGCGCTCGCCGCCCGAGTTGGTGCGGATCGCGAGGCCGAGCCGCTCGCTCGCCTCGCCGCTGCTGCACTCTACAATGTCGCGAGCGCGATCCTGCTCGCCTGGGAGGGATCGCGACCGAACGCCGATGCGCGAGGCGCCCTGATCGCGCGCTGCGTGCTTGAGCACCGCTTGTCTCCGCAAGACCCGCTCGCGCCGGAGAACCCAGCGTGGGAGAAGGCGGCGACGGATGCCGTTCTGCGCGACCGACCGTGCCCGTTCGAGGAGGTCGCTCCCCTGCTTGCGGCCTGAACGACCGCCAGGCGGGCGAATTTGCCGGTTCAGATGCTGAGGTCGAGGAGGTTGTAGTCCTTCATCCCGGCCTTCGCTTGCGCGTCCCAGCGGTACGTCTCGCCGGCATCGGCGTGCGGCTTGTAGGTGAACGGCGTCTCGTCGGGGAAACGCTGCCGCCGCGCGTCGATTGCCAGGCCGATGACGCGCGCGCGCTCGCGGATGCGCTCGGCCGTATAGACCCCGGGCGCGTTGTGGACGCCGCCGCCATGAACCCCGAGTACCGACTTGCGGCGGTGAAACCCGAAATTGACCGTCACCCGCCAGTCCGGGCTCGTGTTGGCGAAGGAGCCGTGCACCGCCTGACGATTGGTGATGGCCACGTCGCCTGGGCGGCAGATGATCGGAACGGCGTCGGGCAAGCGTTCGCTCCCGGCCGCCGCCGCCATCACCTTGATGTCCGCCTTACCCCGCTTGTGCGAGCCAGGCACCACCCACACGCCGTTCGCCGGCGTGCAGCCGTAGAGTTGCGCCATGAAGTTGAAGCCGTGCGAGCCCTGGTCCCAGTCCGGGCTGTTCCAATGCGTCACGCCATCCTGGTGCCACGCGACCGACGCGCCCCGGCCCGGCTCTTTGATGAACAGCGCCTCGTTAAACGGCACGAAATCGTCGCCGTTGATCGCCGCCGCCACGGCTAGCAGGTGCGGATGGCCGTAGACGCGCAGCGCCGCTTCCGAGAATTGCAGCGATCCGAGGATGAGGTACACGATCTCCTTCGGCGCGTCCGCCGCCGCCGCCGGCTCGAACATTTTTACGGGATGCCGGCCATTGGCGAGTTCCGTGCCACCGACCGGGTCGCCGAGGGGCTTCGACCAGAACAGGGTCGGCGCATTGCAATCGGCTGCGAGCGCCGGACGACCGTGCGCGTCCACAGGCGAGCCCCTTTCGACCGGCAGCCGGTCCTGGATCTCGCGGATGTCCGCCTCGATATCGGCGAGTTCGTCGCGTCCGAGCACCCCTTCGAAAACGTAGAACCCGCAGCGCCAGTAGGCGTCGAGGATGTCCGGATCAACGTGGCCGTCCGCCGTGAACCGGATCGGACCGCGGTTGCCGAGCGCATAGGCGCGCCGCTCGCCCTCTCTGAGATAGGCCTGCATTGCGGCTTCCTCGGAGCCGTAGCCGGTGGTGACCGGCTTCGTCATGTCGTTCATTGCAGATTCTCGCTACGACCCGACTACCCGAAGCGTCTGCTCGCCCAAGCCTTCGATGCCCAGGCGCATTGTCTGGCCCGGCTTGAGGAACACGGGCTCCGGCTTGACGCCGGCGCCGACGCCGGGAGGGGTTCCGGTGCTGATGATGTCGCCCGGATGCAGCGTGATGAAGTGGCTCACGTAGCTCACCAGCTTGCGCACATCGAAGATCATGGTCCGCGTGTTGCCATCCTGGAACCGGCGGCCGTCCACCTCCAGCCACATGGGAAGGTTCTGCGGGATCTGGTACCTCGTCCTTGGTGACCATCCAGGGGCCGGTCGGACCGAACGTGTCGCAGCCCTTGCCCTTGTCCCAGGTGCCGCCGCGTTCCATCTGGAACTCGCGCTCGCTCACGTCGTTGCAGATGCAATAACCCGCGACGTAGTCTTGCCATTCATGCGCTGGCACACGGCTCGCTTTGCGGCCGATCACCACGCCGAGTTCCACTTCCCAATCAGTCTTGCTCGAGCCTTCCGGGATGCGCACCGCATCGTTCGGCCCGGAATACGCGCTCAGCGACTTTAAAAAGATGATGGGCTCCTTCGGAATCGGCTGGCCCGCTTCGGCGGCGTGGTCGGCGTAGTTGAGGCCGATGCACACGTAATTGAGCGGCCGGGCGACGCAGGGGCCGACCCTCGGCGACCCATCCACCGCCGGCAGGCTGTGCGGATCGAGGGCGGCGAGCTTGGCCAGGCTGTCCGCCGCGAGCGCGGCCCCGTCGATGTCGTGCACCACGCCCGAGAGATCCCGGATGGTGCCCGCCGCATCGAGCAATCCGGGCTTTTCCGACCCGGCCGGGCCGTAGCGCAGAAGTTTCATCGCGATCGATCTCCCTGTCGGGCCATCACAACGTCCAGCCGCCGTCGATGACCAGGGCCTGCCCGGTCATGAACGCGGCGTCATCGCTGGCAAGGTAAACGGCAAGTGTTGCGATCTCCTCGGGCGTGCCGAGCCGCCCCATCGCTTGGCGGGCGACGAAGGCGGCCCGCGCCGCATCGACCGATCCGGCTTCGGCCGCATTGGTCGCGATCCGTTCGTCCAGGCTCGGCGTTTGCACCGTTCCCGGACAGATGCAGTTGCATCGGATGCCGCGTGAGACGTAGTCGGCCGCGACCGACTTGGTGAGCCCTACCACGGCGGCTTTGGTCGTGCCGTAGATCGACCGATTCGGCGCGCCTTTGATGCTGCCGGCGGCGGAGGCCATGTTGATGATCGAGCCCCCGCCACGCTCCAACATGCCGGGCAGGAAAGCGCGGACGGTGCGGAATACGGAGCGCACGTTCAGCGCGAAGGCAAACTCCCACTCCGCTTCCGTCGCCTGGAGGATGGTCCCCTGGTGCACGAACCCCGCGCAGTTGAACAGGACGTCGACCGGTCCGGCGGCGGCCGATGCGGCCCTGATCGCGTCGGGATCGAGGACGTCCAAGCGCCGGACCGCGATCCGCTCACTGGCAAGTGCTTCGAGCAACCCGTCGTTCACGTCTGTCGCGATGACCCGCGCTCCAGCGGCGGCGAAGGCGAGCGCCGTCGCGCGTCCGATGCCTTGTCCCGCGGCGGTGACGAAGGCGGTCTTCCCGCTGAGCGTGTCCGGCATGACACCTTGGGTGGCCGAGTGGCTGGGAGGGCAAAGTGGCCGCGGCCGCATCGCGGTGTCAACCCGGCCCGACCGGCTGCACGGCCGCTTGATCGGGTGATCACCCGTAGCGTATCGCGCACTCCGTGCCTGTCCGAGGGGTCTGACCATGAACGCACTGCTGGCCGGGTTCGCCGCGGTCGCCGGCCTGCTCAACGCCGTCCAGGCGGGCTGCAATGCCACGCTCGGCAAATCGCTCGGCCCGTTCCCGGCCGCCCTCGTGGTTGCCGCCGTGAGCTTCGTGACCATCCTGCTCGCGGCTTTGGTCTCCGGCCGGTTCGCGTTGCCCGAATGGCGCGCGATGGTGGAAGCTCCCTGGTGGGCGTGGGTGGGCGGAACGCTTGCCGCCGTGTTCGTCCTGTCGCAGCTATTGGCGGCCGAAGCGCTCGGGTCCGCCCTGTTCATGGGCTTGGCGGTAACAGCGGCCATCGTGATGTCGCTTGCCCTCGACCATTGGGGGCTTGCCGGCTTCAAGCAGCATCCGCTCGGCTGGGCGCGCGCGGTCGGGGCCGTGCTGATGCTGGCCGGTCTCGGGCTGATCGCCCGATACTAGAGCGCGCTAGACGGTGAGCACGATCTTGCCCGCGTGCTCGCGAGACAGCAGCGCGGCCATGGCGATGCTCACGTCCCGGAGCGGGTAGGTGGTTGCGACGCGGGGGCGGAGCCGCCCTGCTTGCCACCAGCGCAACATCTCGCTGAGCCCGGCGGCAGCGGAGGCGGGGTCGCGCTCCGAGTTCGCCCCCCACACGACCCCGATCACCGAGACATTCTTCACCAGAACGAGGTTGGCCGGGATGGCGGGGACCCGGCCGGACGCGAAACCCACCACCAGCATTCGCGCTTCCCAGTTCGTGGCCCGCAGCGCCGAGTCGAACGCGTCGCCACCCACCGGATCGAACACTACGTCCGCACCCGCGCCGCCGGTGAGCGCGCGGACGCGATCCCGGAGGTTTTCCTCGCGGTAATCGATCGCCTCGTCCGCTCCGTGCTCGCGCGCGACGACGCACTTGGCTGGGCTGCCAGCCGCAGCGATCACCCTGGCGCCGAGCTGCTTGCCGACCTCGACGGCGGCCAATCCGACGCCTCCCGCGGCGCCGAGCACGAGCAGCGTTTCGCCCGCACAGAGCCGTCCCCGGTGCGTCAGCGCGAAGTGCGCCGTGCCGTACGTGATCGGGAAGCTCGCGGCAGTGACCCAGTCCATCGCATCCGGGATCGGCACCACTAGCTCGTCGTCGAGCACGATCTCTTCGGCGAAGCCACCGGCCACGCGAAGATAGGCGACCACCCGCTCGCCCACACGCCGCGCCGAGACGCTCGGCCCGACCTCCACCACCTCGCCCGCGATCTCAATGCCGGGGATGAAGGGGAACGGTGGTTTCACCTGATACTGACCGGCCACCATCAACGTATCGGCAAAGTTGAGCCCCGCCGCGTAGATGCGCACCCGAACGCTATTCGGCTTCAAGGCAGGAGCCGGCACCTCCTCCACGCGGAGGGCGTCGGGCGGCCCCCAAGCGCGACAAAGCACAGCCTGCATCGGCTACCTCCTTAGCGGCAGTAAAGGCTGCGGCGGCGGCCGGGGCCGGTCAAGCGCGCCGGTGACGGAGAGCGGCCTTCCGCGCGCTGCCTGATGTAAGGGCCGATTGACGCGCGGGGCCGCCGTTCCCAGACTGCGCTCCCTAGCGGAGAGAGACGTCATGGATTTCGCACTGTCCGCCGCGCAGGAGCAGATCCGCGCCGAAGTCCTGCGGCAATGCGCTCGCTTCGGGGATGAATACTGGCTCGCAAGGAGCGCGAAGCCACCTTTCCGGAGGATTTCTACCAGGCGATCGCGGAAACCGGATGGCTCGGTATCGCCATGCCCGAGGAGTACGGCGGCGCGGGGCTCGGCATTACCGAAGCGGCGTTGATGATGGGCGCGGTCGCGGAATCGGGCGCCTGTCTCAGCGGGGCCTCCGCGATCCACATGAACATCTTCGGGCTGAACCCCGTCGTCGTGTTCGGCACGGAAGCGCAGAAACGGAGAATGCTGCCGCCGCTGATCGAAGGCCGCGAAAAGGCCTGCTTCGCCGTGACCGAACCGAATGTCGGATTGAACACGACCCAGCTTCGCACCCGCGCCGAGCGTCGAGGCGAGCGTTACGTGGTCAACGGCCAGAAGATCTGGACCTCGACGGCGCAGGTCGCGGACAAGGTGCTGCTGCTTACGCGCACCACACCGCTCGAGGACGTGCGGCGCAAAACGGACGGGCTGACGTTGTTCTACACCGAGCTCGATCGGTCGCGCGTGGAAGTGCGGCTGATCGAGAAGATGGGCCGGCACGCGGTCAACTCGAACATGCTGTTTATCGACGGTCTGGAGATCCCGGCCGAGGACCGCATTGGCGAGGAAGGGCAGGGCTTCCGCGCCATCCTGCACGGAATAAATCCCGAGCGCATCCTGATCGCCGCCGAGGCCGTGGGGATCGGCCGCGCCGCCCTGGCGCGAGCGACCCAATATGCGAAGGAGCGCATCGTGTTCAACCGGCCGATCGGGCAGAATCAGGCAATCCAGCACCCGCTCGCGGTCGCCTGGGCCAATCTCGAAGCCGCCGACCTGATGACCATGAAGGCCGCGGCCTTGTATGATTCCGGCCGGGAATGCGGTGCGGAGGCGAACGCCGCGAAATACCTCGCCGCCGAGGCCGGGTTCCACGCCTGCGAGCGCGCCGTCATGACCCATGGCGGCATGGGCTACGCGCAGGAATACCATGTCGAGCGTTACTTCCGCGAAAGCTTGATCCCGCGCATCGCGCCGATCAGCCCCGAGTTGATCCTGAGCTTCATCGCCGAGCGCGTGCTCGGCCTGCCAAAATCCTATTGATGGCGCCGCGCGTCGTCCTGCCTGAGGCGTTGGATCTGCGCGAGTGGGTCCGTCCCGGCGACCAGATCGTGTGGGGCGACATCGCGGCCGAGCCACAGACACTGACCGAGGCGCTGGTCGCCCAGCGCGCGGATCTCGGCGGCGTCTCGGTGTTCCTGTCGGTCGCCTTCACGGACACCTTCCGGCCGGAACACGCCGACCACATCCGCATGATCGGGATCGGCGGTCTCGGAACGCTTCGGCGCCTGACCCGGGCCGAGGTGGTCGAAATCATCCCGTGCGCGTTCGGCCAGGTGCATTCCTACTTCGCGACCGGCGCGATCCCTTGCGACGTCGCCTTCGTGCAGGTGAGCCCGCCCGGTCCCGACGGCCGTTACAGCTACGGCGTGACCGGCGACTTCATCGCCGCCGCCGTCGCCCGCGCCCGGGTCGTCGTGGCCGAGGTGAACGATCAAGTCCCGTATACCTTCGGCGACGTTTCCCTGGCACCCGACCGCATTGACGTGCTGGTGCCGACCTCGCGGCCCGTCGTGACGCTCGCCTCTGCGCCGCCCGGTGCGGTGGAGCAGGCGATCGCGCGGCACGCCGGGCACTACATCGGCGACGGTGCAACGATGCAGATGGGCGTCGGCATCATCCCGGATGCCGTGCTGGGTTCGCTGGCCGACCGGCGCGACCTGGGCATCCACACCGGGATCGTCACCGACATCTTGGTCGATCTGGTCGAGGCCGGCGCAGTGACGAACGAGCGCAAGCCAATCGACCAGGGCGTCTCGATCACCGGAGCGTTGGCGGGTACGCGGCGGCTTTACGACTATGCCCACATGAACCGGAAGGTTGGGATGCGGGAGTCTACCCACACGCACGGTGACGCTGTGCTGACGTGCCTGCCCAATCTCATCACGGTCAATTCGGCGCTCGAGGTCGATCTGACCGGACAGGTCAACGCGGAACACACTGAGACGGAGTATCTCGGCGGCATCGGCGGCCAGGCGGACTACGTCCGCAATGGCCAGCGTGCTCCACACGGCCATTCGATCATTGCACTTCCGGCGACGGCGCGCGGCGGGATCAGTCGCGTCCGGGCGCGGCTGTCGGGCAGCGTGACAACCGCACGAGCGGATGTGGACGTCATCGTCACCGAGTTCGGCGCCGCCGAGTTGCGCGCCCAGCCGATCCGCGAGCGAGCCCGCCGGCTTATCGCCATTGCCCATCCCGACCATCGGGAAGCGCTGGAACGCGAGGCGCACGATCTATTCCGGCGCGGATTCTAGCGTACGCCAATATGATTGCGCGCGCCGGAACTAAGGCGTGTCAATTGTTACGATACGTTCGCTCAATTGCCCAGCAGCAGCAACACAAGCGCGAACAACGCCAATCCTGCGGTGAGCCAGGCGATGTAATCGCCGATCCGGCCGCTGTGCAACGCCTGCAATGCGTCGAACAGGGGCGTGGAGATCCGGTCCACCCCACCCGTGAAGGCGCGCGGCAGGTAGCCGCGGCCGAGTTCGAAGCCGGCGATTAAGAACGCGACGCCCACCGACCCCCATGGCAGGAGCGACGAAGGCGGAGGCGGAAGGCTCGCATCGATCGCCGTCGCGGGTTGGGTCGCTCCGCCGAGTATCGCCGCCGCGTCCGGGTGCATGAACTGCGCGGCCGCCAACGCGGCCCAATCCGTTGCCGTGTGGGAGCCCACAAGAGCAAGCGCCAAGAGCGTCGAGGCTGGCAAAAGCATGAGCCAAAGCGGTCGGTCGGCTTTCTCCTGCTCCTCAGCAGTTGGCGCGCGTTCCTCGTCGCCGCTGACGTGGCCGAAGCCGAAAAACACGCGACCCGTCACGCGCAGCACGGCGGCACCCGTACACGCCGTCGCGACAACCATCGGCACTTCGAGCCAGGCATGGCCGGAGCGCTCCGCGGCACTTCGTATCAGTTCAAAACCGCGGTCGAGCGAGCCGAGCGGCAGCCCGGCCAGTGCCAGGCCGCCCACCGCCATCGCCACACCGGCGGGCCGGATGCCGCGCCCGAGGCCGCGTAGCCCGAGTTCGTCAATGCCGCCGCATGTCGCGAGCAGAATGCCGGCGATCATGAACAGCGATCCCTTCACCAGGCCGTGCCCCACAAGGTAGACCAGCATCCCGGTAAGTGCGTCGTGGCGCAGCAGCGACAGTCCGATCAGCAGGATCCCGGTGTGGGAGATGGTCGAGAACGCCAACAGCCGCTTGATGTGCCGTTGCGACAACGCCATCAGCCCGCCGAGCACAGCACTCGCGGCGCCGAGTCCGAGCAGCAGGGTGCCGATCGCCGCGTCGATCGCGGGATCAGCGGGGAACACCGCCCAGGCGAGCTTGGCAACCCCGTAGATCCCGAGTGCCACCATCAGCCCGGAGAAAATGACGGATACCGGGCTCGGCGCCACGGCGTGCGCGTCGGAGAGCCAGAAATGGAACGGCACCTGCGCGGCCTTGATCAGCAGGCCGGTGGCGAGCAGCGCGAAAGCGCCGAGGACCACCGGGTCGCGCGGCGCTTCGGCTACGGCCCGGGCGATCGCCGACATGTCGAGCGCCCCCGCCTGCGCGTAGATCAGGCCGATCCCCGCCAGGAACAAGTAGCTGCCGACAGTGTTGACGATGGTGAAGTTGAGCGCGCCCTCCAGCGCGTCCGTGCGTAACTGATAGCCGGTGAGAGCGAAGGCTGCGACGCTCATCACTTCGAACCAGACGAACATGTTGAACAAGTCGTGCGTGAGCGTGAAGCCGATCATCGCAGCCATGAACAGCAGCATCAGGATGTGGAAGTGCGCGTGCACCTCGTCGTAGTAGCCCCAGGCGAAAACGAGGGTGGCAGCGAACAGCGCCCCCGCGAAAGTGGCCAGCGCGGCGCCGACCTGGTCCACGGCGAAGCTGATGCCGAGCACCAAGCCGTCGCGCGGCACCCATCCGCCGAACCAGTAAACGAGCGGCCCATCGGCGGCCCGCGCCGCCATCATGGCGCAGATTGCGGCTGCAGCAACGGCTGTTGCGATTGCAACGATATCGGGCAGTCGCCGGGGCAAGACGTGCCCGGTCGCGAGCAGCAGGCCGGCGATCGCCAGCGGCCCGGCCACGGGCAGAGGCGGCAGCCAGCTTGTCATTGGCGGAGTGGCTTGAGCTCTTCAGGGTCTAATGTGCCGCGTCGCTTGTGCAGTTGCAGCGCGAGCGCGAGCAGCAGGGCAGTGACGGTCGCGCCCACCACGACATCGGTGAGCACGAGGGCGTGGACAACTGGATCGACGGCCGGCGTGCCGGGCGGATGCGTGTAGAAAATCGGCGCGATGGCGTCGGCGCGGAAGCTGACGGCGAGCAACAGCACGTATGTCGCCGCTTGCACGATCGACAGGCAGCCGATGAGGTGGACGAAGTTCCGGCTGGTGACCATCCCATAGAGGCCCATTCCGAGCAGCCATGCCGCCACCGCCCAGGGCAGCAGGCCCGCCGCAAAGTTCAAGGGTCGTCTCCGGGCTGCTCCGCGCGCGTTTCCTCGAGAAACTCGATGAAAAGCACTAGGAAGCCGCCCGCGACGGCGAGAGCGACCCCGGCGTTCTCAACCAGCATGAGGCCGCCCGAGAACACGTCGCCAGGCTTGCCGAGCGGCAGGATGTTCTGCAGGAATGCGGCACCGGTCGCCATGGAGGCGAAACCGCACAGGGCGTAAAGCGTCGCCCCGCCGCCCTCGCACGCGTCCATGGCGTGCGAGGAGAGCAGCGTTCGCCACCCGGTATAGCCTTCGCCGAGGTAAACCAGCAGGATGCCCGCCGCGATGATGACCCCACCCTGGAATCCGCCGCCCGGCGTGGTCATCGCGTGCAACGCGACGTAGACGCCGAACAGCGCGGTTATTCCTGCCAGCAGCCGCGTGGTGAGAACCACTGCGTCAGCGTGCGGTCGAATCGGCCGCCCCGGCACCTGACCGGGCTTGGCGCTTAACTGCTCTCCCCGTATGCCGCGCAGCAGGATGGAGGCGCCCGTCACGGCACAGAGCAGCATGAACTCCTCACCGAGCGTATCGAAGCCGCGATAGTCGAAATTGACCGCGCTCACCATGTTCGTGACATGCCGCTCTCGCGGTGCCGCCGCGTTGATCGCATCGCCGTAGGGCAGCTTGTGTGCGCCGAACGCCGGCATGCGCCACGCGACGACTGCGACCGCGGGGAGCAGGCAGGCGCAGGCCAGCGCGAATACCAGCGTCCGGACGCGCGGGCTCATGGTGATCGACCGTCTTTGTCCGGCTTGCGGTCCATTTTGACGCTCGCCATCACGACAAGGAACAGCAGCGGCAGCGCGACGCTGCCAACCGCGATCTCCGCGAATGCCACATCGGGCGCTTGCAGGGCCATGAACAGGAGCGAAAGCACGAGCCCGTTCACCGCCATCGCCATCACCTGCCGGCGCGGCGTGCGCGACAGCACCACACCCGTGCCGGCGGCCGCCGTCAGCATTAGCAGGAGGCCGAGCAGGATCGTCACGAGCGGTCGCGGTCCGCTTCACGGATGCTCAGCGCCCGGCCGGTCGCGTGCGAAAGCACGGAGCTCGCCAGAAGAGTGACAATCACCGCCAGCAAAAGCTTCCACGCGCGATTAGATCCGCCGTCCGCGACGAACGCGGCGGCGGCGATTGGTGCAAGAGCGGTCCAGTTCACGAATGCAGCGCAGTGCATCCGGTCGAGCGGCGTCCGTAGCCGGGCCAACCCCGCGCAGCCGAGCCAAGCCCCGCAGACCGCCACGGCCAGCAACGCATCGATGAGGTAGCGGCTCACAGCCAGCGCTCGACGACCGACGCCATGAGGAGCGTGCCCGGCAAACTGAGCAGGGCAAGGCAGAGCGGGAGGTCGGTGAACGAGCTTTGGTCGAAAACGAAGGTCATCAGCATCAGGATGGCGATAGCCAAGCTGCTCGCGACCTGAACCGCGATCAGTCGCGACCCGGTACGCCCGAAGCAGCCTCCAGCGACCGATACGGCAAACGGAGGCAACAACGCGATGGTGGCGAGCATCCAATCGGTCATTGTCGCGCGAGCCGGTGCAGGCGGAGCGTTCCGTCCTCGACGGCAAGAACGAAGCCGTTCGGTGACAGCGATTGCCCCAGGGTTTCGAGCGCGCGCCGGGCCGCGTCGCGCTCGACATCGTTCGCGCGGGGAACGGCGTGCTCCTCTGCAGACCCGACCTCTCCCTCCGGCTGCCGCCAAACAGCCCGTAACAACACGAGGGCGACGTGCGTCGTTTCCGGCACGACGCCGGCGAGCGACGCCCCTATCACGCCGAGCCCGCCCGGAGGCCACGCAAATCGCCGACTTGCGATCCGGCCGAGCCGAGCAATCAACACGCCAGTGGCGGTCGCCACCACACAACCAGCGATCAGTTCGGAGGCGCCGGTTTCGCCGGCAAGCAGCAAGTAAAGGCCGAACAGGCCTGGCCAGGTCAGGACGAACCGCAGCAACGGCGCTCCTCCGCAACGGACGTGCCTCTGGTCAAAGCGCGACGGCGCGGCGGGTTGCTTAGTTGCGCCGGGCGGCCTGTGCGATGACCTCGACGGCGTCGGGCTGCTTGGAACGCACGGTGAGCCCGGTGGCGCCGCTGTCCTCCCAGGCTCGGAAGCGCTGCTTGATGCGCTCGGGAGGGCCGACAAGGGATTTCTGGTCGACCCACTCGTCGGGCACGGCCGCGATCGCCTCCTGCTTCCGATGCGCGAGATAGAGCTCCTGCACGCGCTCGGCGGCCTCCCCGAAGCCGCGCCGGATCATCATGTCCTTGTGGAAGTTCTTGTCGCGGTGGCCCATACCGCCGACGTAAAGCGCCACCTCCGGTTTCAGCCGCGCCAGCGCGCTCTTTACATCGGTGTCGATCTCGACATGGACGGAGGCCTGGATCTCGAACTGCCCGAGGCCCTTGCCGTTACCCGCGCGCCGGAAGCCCTCCTCGAGCCAAGGCATGTATTCCGGGAGCGAACCGGGCACGAACCCGAGCGGAAGCCAGCCGTCCGCAATCTCGGCCGTGAGCTTCACGGTGGCTTCGCCGCCGGTGCCGAGATAGATCGGGATGTCGGGGTTCATGTGCATGATGGATTTCAGTGGCTTGCCGACGCCCATCGCACCCTCCCCCGTGTAAGGCAGGCTGATCTCCGCGCCGTCATGCGTGACGGGCGCCTCGCGGCGGAAGATCTTGCGCATGATCGCGACGTAATCTTTGTAACGATAGTACGGTCGGCCCCAGGGCTCGCCGTACCAGCCCTCCACGATCTGCGGCCCGGACACCCCAAGGCCGGCGATAAAGCGCCCGCCTCCGGCGAGGGCGTCCACGGTCGCGGCACACATCGCGGCGTTGGCCGGCGTGCGCGCCGCAAGCTGCATGATCCCGGTTCCGAGCTTGATCGAGCGGGTGAGCCCGGCGAGATAGGCTAGCGGCGTTACCGCATCCGAGCCGTAGGCTTCGGCGGTCCACACGGAAGTCGTAGCCAAGCTCCTCCGCCCGCTGCACCAGGGCCACAGGGACGTCGAGTTGCGCGCCGGAGTAGCCGATGGAGAGGCCTAGTTTCACATCAATCTCCCTGCAAGCGGCCCCCGCTTGGCCCTCTCTCTGCTCTGCGCGGCGCAAGCGCAGCAGCGGGAGAGGGCGAAGCAGGCCCTCTCCTCGGGAGCGGGCTGGTGAGGGCTAGCGCATCGCGGAGTAGTCGGTCGGCAGCAGCAGCACGGACTGCATCTCGGTCAACATCGGCGTCGATTTGCCGAGAAACTCCTGCCAGCCTGGATCCTTCATCACCTCGGCGCGGATCTGCAGGCGCGTGTTGACGTCCTTGTAGTTCCACAAGTGCACAGCTTCGTTGGGCTGTGGCGCTTCGCCCGTCCAGAGCCCGACATTCTTCGAATACTTTTCTCGCACGGGGAACACCGACTTGATCAGCTGCGCCCATTGCTTCGCCATCCCGACCTGCGTGCGGTACATCCGAAGCTCGTAGATGCCGCCTTCCTGCTCCGGCGGGTTGATGCCGGACACAAGATCAAGGAAGCGGACCTCCTGTCGCACCATCAAAGGTCGGATGTTCGGCACGTATTCCTTGGTCCAGCGCTCGTTTTTGGCAAGCTCGCCGCGGAGCCGGTCGCGCTCGGCGTGGCTCTCGTAACTCCAGAGATGCCAGATCTGGTTGAGGGTGCCGAACTCGCTCGTCCAGTAGCCGTGGTTGGTGCCGTAGTCGTTGCCGCGCACGGGTCGACCCACCCGGCGTGCGAGGTCGAGATAAACGGGGAGCTTCCCCGGGTGAAATGTGTAGGTCCTGAGTTCGTAGATCATGGCGCGCGCCTCCCGCTTTTCTCGTCGCCTCGCGAGCCTAACGCCGTTCCCCCCGCAGGGGCAAAGCGGTCAAGCCACCGCGAGGCCGGCGGCGGGCCGGCGGCGGCGCGAAAGCAGGAACAACACGACGCCGAGGTTCAGCACATTCCACGCGACACCGTTGGCGAAGGCGGCGCGGTAGGAGCCGGTCGCATCGAAGATCGCTCCCGACATCCAGCCTCCGAGCGCCATGCCGAACAAGGTGGCCATGATGACGATACCCACCCGGGTGCCGGCTTCGCGGGCGGGGAAATACTCGCGCACGATCAGCGCGTAGCTCGGAATGATGCCGCCCTGGAAAAGACCGAACAGGCCGGAAATGACGTAAAGCGACAGCAGGCTGTCGAAGAAGATGTAGAGCACCAGCGCCAGCCCCTGCAGCACGGAGCCGAGCAGCAGGGTGAGGAGACCGCCGATGCGGTCGGCGATGAACCCAGACGCCACGCGGCTGACCACGCCGCAGGCCATCATCACCGACAGCATCTCCGAGCCGCGCGCGACGCCATAGCCGAGGTCGCCGCAGTAGGCGACGATATGCACCTGCGGCATCGACATCGCGACGCAGCAGCCGACCCCGGCCAGGGCGAGCAACGCCATCAGCGTGCCAGAGGAGAGGGCGATCGTGCCCGCCGCGACGCTTGGCCGAGCAGCCTTCGCTCCCGCTGCGGCTGGCGCCGGCGGGTTTGGCCGAAGCAGGAAGGCGAGCGGGATCATGGTTGCGGTGCAGAACAACCCGATCCCGGCGTAGGTGGCGCGCCAGCCGGCTTGTTGCATGAAGTGCTGCACGAGCGGGGGCCACACCACGCCGGCGAAATAGTTGCCGCACGCGCCAACCGCGACAGCGATGCCGCGGCGCTTTTCGAACCACTGGGACACATCGGCGATCACGGGCGCGAAACTGGCGGAAGTGCCGAGGCCGATGCCAAGTCCCTGTGCGAGCGCGAACTGCCACAGGCTGCCGCTCCTGGAGCCCAGAACGAAGCCCAGCCCGAGAAGCAGCGCCCCGCCGATCAGCGGCAGGGTGATGCGATAGCGGTCGGTGAGGCGACCCACGATGACGCCGCCGAGCGCAAATCCGCTCATGGTAAGGGTAAAGGGGAGCGTCGCCCCGGCGCGAGCCGTGCCAAACTCCGCCTGCACGGCGGGAAGCGCGACCACCACCGACCACATCCCGAGGCCGCCGATGGTACTCAACAGCACCGACACCGCTAACCGGAACCACGCGTACGCGCTGTCCGGTTTCCTCGTTCTGCTCGCCACCGCGCCGTTTCCCGCCTACAGGCGGAAAGCTAGCATTCGGGGAAGGGCGCGGGCATGCGAGCCCTGGGGGTCTCCCCTGCGCGATCAGGCTGGTGCGAACACGCGGGCGAGGTAATCCCGAAGCTTCGCCGCATCCGGCGGCTGGGCCCGAAATGCCACATAGCCGTCGGGTCGAAGGAGAAAAAGGCAGGCCGCCCGCGCTCCATAGGCCTTGTGCAGCCCACCTGTCGGATCCGGCAAACTACGCAACCCGTCCGAGGCCGCGCCGACGACCACGGGGAGCAGCAGGTCCGCGAAGGAATTAAACGCCTCGGTCAGGGCGGCTAGATCGAGGTGGCCTGCCTCGCCGGGAAACAGGAGCAGCAAGTGTCGGCCGGCCGCTTCATGCAGCAGCGGAAGGATGTCAGCACTCTTGTCGCGCGCGCAGGTGGGCCCGCGGTGGCCGGGTCGGACTGCATTGCCGAACGCGCCGGCCTCGAGGAGCGCTGGTGCGTCGGGCGAGCGCCCAAAAAGTTCCACTCTCCGGCTCTCGGCGAAGATCGGGCTTTCGGAATAGTGAAGGTCGAGCTTGGCCGCGACGTGCGAAGCGCGCCGATGCACGAAACCGAAACTGAGCACGGTTCGCAGGGCCGCATCGCGGAAGTGCGCAGCCGCGCGGCCGCGCAGCAATGCGCCCTGGGTGAGGCGGTTCGACATGCGGAGCACTTCCTCGGCCACCGGCCGACGCTCGATGCCGTAGCTGTCGAGCAACAGTTCCCCCGCCCGGCCTCGCACCGCCAACGCCAGCTTCCACGAGAGATTAACTGCGTCCTGAACCCCCGTATTGAGACCCTGGCCGCCAGCCGGGCTATGGATGTGTGCGGCGTCGCCCACGAGGAACACGCGGGATGCCGGGCGGAAGTCGCGGACCAGACGGCGGTGGATGCGGAACAAAGACGTCCAACGTGGGTGGCTCACCTTGGCGGGCAGACCCATCTCGTCAAACAGGGCCTGGAAGCGCGCGACGGCCGGGGCGGCCTCGCCCGTGGACGCTTGCCCGCTGGTGTCGACCAGCCGCCACCGCCCCGCCTCCGGATAGGGGAACGCAACGAAAGGGCCGTCGGGCAGCAGAAAGATGTGTGCGTCCCGCTCGGACAAGGCCCATTCGATCGCGACGTCGGCCAGCAGGAAGCTTTCCGGATATTCCGCGCCGTCGAACTGCAGCCCGAGTGCGTGCCGCACGGTGCTCGAAGCGCCGTCCGCCGCCACCAGCCAAGCGAACCGGGCCTGTTCGTCGGTCCCGTTCGCGCCGCGCAGCCGTACCGTTACTCCTTCAGGGTCGGGCTCCAACCCGGTCAGTTCCGTGTGCCACTCGATCGCTCCGCCAAGCTCCTCAAGGTGGGCTGCCAGCAGCCGCTGCGTTTCGCTTTGCGGTAGCACGTACTCGTGCGGGTACGGCGTCAGCGCGTCCGCGAGGTCGAAGGCGAACCGCCCGATCGCAGCGCCGTTTCCGCCATGCGGCGTGAAGCCCTCGATCACCTTGGCACGGGCAAGGAACGCATCCGCGATCCCCATCATCGCGAAGACTTCCATGCTGCGCGCATTGAGACCGAGCGCGCGCGACTCGCTTGTGACACCCGAGGATTTGTCGATCACGCGCGCCGCGACACCCTGCCGCCGCAGTTCGGCCGCCATCGCCAGCCCGCTCGGGCCGGCGCCCACGACGAGAACCGTCCGATCGTTCATGGCCTAGCCCCCTTGTTCATGGAAAGTGTATCCTCCCTTCGTCGCCGGAGACTTTAGCGCGCGCCAGCTGCGAGCCCGCGCGGGTTTGCGCCGCCGCCGAACCCCGCTTACTCTGCGCTCATACTGACCAGTAGCGAGGCGGGAGTGGTCCGATGAAGTTTGGCCTGTTCTATGAAATGCAGCTGCCGCGGCCATGGGGCGCGGACGACGAGCGCCAGCTTTACCAAAACGCCCTCACGCAGGTCGAGCTCGCCGACAAGCTCGGCTATAACTACGCTTGGGAGGTGGAGCACCACTTCCTTGAGGAATATTCGCATTCGCCGCAGCCAGAAGTATTTCTCGCCGCGGCCAGCCAGCGCACCAAGCAGATCCGCCTCGGGCACGGTATCATCCAGCTCACCACCAACCATCCCGCGCGGGTGGCCGAGAAGGTCGCTTGCCTCGATCTCGTAAGCAACGGCCGGGTCGAGTTCGGCATGGGCGAGGGGGCGTCGATCACCGAGCTCGGCCCCTTCGACCGGCAGATGGAGGACAAGCAGGCGGTCTGGGAAGATGGCGTGCGCTGCGTGCTGCCCATGTTCAAGGACGGCGGCTGGGAGTACGACGGCCCGTATTTCAAGTTTCCGCTGCGCAACGTGCTGCCGAAGCCCGTGCAGAAGCCGCACCCGCCGCTTTGGGTCGCGTGCTCGCAGCTTGAAACGATCGAGCTGGCCGGCCGGTGCGGCATCGGGGCGCTCGGCTTTCAGTTTCTGAGCGCCGAGATGGCGCATGCCTGGGTGCACGCCTACTACAACTCGTTCGTCAAGCGGCAGCAGAAGCTCACGGACTATCAGAGCAACTGCAACATCGCGATGGTGAGCTACTTCATGTGCGCGGAAACCGATGAGGAAGCGCGTCGTCGCGCGGATGGGGTGACGTTCTTCCAGTTCTCGCTGGCCTATTACAGTGGATCGAGGAACCGCGAGCGTCCGCCGCCGGGTGCCGTGAGCATCTGGGATGAGTACAACAAGTGGAAGAAGGCAAACCCGGAGGCGGCGGAGAAGGCTTTGCGCGGCGGCCTGATCGGATCGCCTGAAACGATCCGCCGCAAGCTGCACCGGTTCAAGGAATCGCGGGTCGATAGCATCATCCTGCTGAATCAGGCTGGGCGGAACAAGCACGAGCATATCTGCGAGAGCCTGGAGCTGTTCGCCCGCGAGGTAATGCCCGAGTTCCAAGCAATGGAGCCCGAGCATCAGGAATGGAAGCAGAAGGTGCTCGCGGGCGAGATCGAGCTCGAGGAGATCGACACCGATCCGTTCAAGGAGCGGCAAGGCGTGGGCAAGGGCGTCACGATCGATCGGCTGGTCTCGGCCGCGGAGTAGGTCTGCTCGTATCCGGCTGGGCGTCGGTCTCGAGGCCAGCCGTTCAGTGGATGGCGGCGTACATGATCTTATCCTCGTCCGCTTCGGCTGCATCGAATTCGGCCACGATGCGGCCGAGGCGGGCCACGAGGATGCGGTCGGAGATGCTGAGCACCTCCGGCAGGTAGGAGGAGATCACGACCACTGCCTTGCCCTCCTGGGCCAGCCGACGGATCTGGGCGTGAATTTCCGGGATGGTTCCGACATCAACGCCGCGCGTCGGCTCGTCGAAGAAGATGATGTCTGGCTCCTGCACCAGCGATTTCGCGATCACCACCTTCTGCTGATTGCCGCCCGAAAGCTCCACAATCCGCGCCCTGCGCTGCAGCGCGCTGATCTTGAGACGTTCGACCCAGTACGTCGCCAGCTTGCTCCGCATCGCCCGAGAAAGCAGGAAGCGCCAGCCGGCTTTGGTCGCGAGCTTGCCCACGTAGACGTTGTCGTCGACCGCCATGGTCTCGAAGAAGCCGTTGAGCTTGCGGTCCTCGGTGATGTAGGCGATGCCGTCGTTGATCGCCTGCTTCGGCACTTTGTAGCGGATCGGGCGGCCGCGCAGCCGAATGGTCCCGCCGTTGATCAGGTTCCGCTTCAGCGCGCCGTAGACGACCTTGGCGATCTCGGTGCGCCCCGAGCCGATCAGCCCGGCGATGCCGACCACTTCGCCGGCATAGACGGAGAACGACATGTTCTTGACGATCGTTCCCATCGTGACGTTCTCGACCGTGAGCACCCTCTCCCGCCGCTCGCGACGCCGCTCGGCATGACCCTCCCTGTGCGAGTAGTGCGTTTGCGTGATGTCGCGGCCGATCATGAAGCGGACCAGCTTCTCGCGGGTCATCTCCTTGGTATCGGCGGTGATCACCAGCTTGCCGTCGCGCAGCACGGTGATCCGATCGGAGATTTGCAGCAATTCCTCGAGCGCGTGCGAAATGTAGATGACGCCGACGCCGCGTGCGCGAAGTGAGCGAACGAGGTTGAAGAAATGTACGATCTCCTCCGGCGTCAGACTTGCCGTCGGCTCGTCGAAGATCATCACGCGGGCGTTGTTGTAGACCGCGCGGGCGATCTCCACCATCTGCCGCTTGGCGGTGCCAAGCAGCCCGACCGGCGTCGCCGGATCGACATGGAAGTTGAGCGATTGCAGGAGCTGCTGCGCCTGGATGTTCAGCGTGCGGAAGCGGGTAAGCAGCTTCTCGTTGCCGAGCTCGATGTTCTGTGCCGCCGTCATCGTCGGCACCAGGCTGGTCTCCTGGTAAACCATGCAGATGCCGGCGGCGAGCGCGTCGCGCGGGCTGTCGAAGTCGGCCGGTTTGCCGTCGACCCGGAAATCGCCGGAGGTGAGACGGATCGCGCCCGCGATCGCCTTGCATAGGGTCGATTTGCCCGCGCCGTTTTCGCCCACGAGCGCGTGGATCTCGCCAGGGAAGAGGTCGAAGTCGACGCCCTCGATAGCATGGACGCCGCCGTAGATCTTGCTTCCGTTCACGATCCGCAGCAACGGCTCGCGCGCGGCCGCAGCATTCCTCGCGGGAACCGCCTTCGGCGCGTCCAACAGGTCGTTCATGTGGCCTTCCTCGCCCGGTCCAGGATCACCCGCCCGCTGCCTTTGGCGACGATGACGAGGCCCTGCGCGGTCTCGCGCGCCGCGGTAATACCGTGACTTCGGCCGCCCACGCGGCTGTGCAGGCTTTCCACGAACTCGCCCTCAGCGTCGAACCGCGCGGCCAAGCCGTAAGATCGGGGCGGCGCCCACGGCTTCTCGATCCCGAGCGCCTTGATGGAGCCGAACTGCATGGGCTCGTGCGGGTGCCCGCTTGTCGCGAGGGCGGGCGCGACCCAAAGATGCGGCTCGACGCTGCGGAGCATCTCTTCGCGGTAGTCGTCCTCACGCAACACGAACTCGACAAGATGCGTGCGCACCGCGAACAGGGCCAGCCAGAAGCCGTCGCCAGCCCGATCGAGCCGCGCCGGGTATCCGGGCAGGTTGCCGATGACGATTTGGGGCTTGCCGAGGGAGCGACCGTCCAGGGCCGCGCGGCTGACGCGGTGGTTCCAGGCTTCCGTAAACCACAGATCCTGGCCGTTGGCCGACACGGCGATCCCGTTCGGGTAATGCAACCCGTGCAGCAGGACCCGGGGGGCGTCGAGGGTCGGGCCGCAACTCACCAGTCGGCCGACGTGGCGCTTGGCCATCAGATCGCGGACCCAATCGGCCGGCTCGCACGCGCTGCTGCCGTCGGAGGCGAAGATCGTGCCGTCCGCCGCCGCCGCAACGCCCGTCAAGCAGCGCAAAGGCGCGCCTTCGGCCTCGGTCAGCCAAGTTTGCTTTCCACTTAAATCGACGGCGGCTAGCCCGCGTCCTGCTACGCAGACCAGCAATCGGCCGTCAGGGTGGAAGGCGAGACCGCCCGCGTCGGCGTCGAACGTCGCCCAAACGCTGCGCTCCGCGTAGCCCTCGCCCGCCAGGCGGAGCACCTGGTTGCGCGCCGACACGTAGATCGCGCGGTCCGGTCCCTCGGCCACGTCGTCCGCCCCGGGGATTGGGTCGCCGACGGCGGGGAGAGCGTCGAGCCGGTCGTTCGGGCTGAGCGCGCCATCCATCGCCGGGATCGGATGCTGGTCTCCCGTACGGAACAGCACCTGCGCGATGTCGCGCCGGAGATTGGCAAGCGCGCTCATGCCGTAGGCCGGTCCCGCCGCTTGCTTCCCCAGTAGGCCTCGTAACCGGACCAGGTCTCGTCCGCACCGTCGAGCTTGATGCGCCCGATCCGATTGTTCTCGAGGCCGCCGAGATAGAGGTAGCCCTTGTGCTCGCGCATTGAGGTCAGGGTGGAATGCGAGATGCCGGTCGGATCCCACCACGAGCCGAGGACCGTGCCGTCCTCGGTGAATTTCAGCACGCAGCCGTGGTTCATGCCGGGGGCCAGCCATTCGTCGATCGGCACCTGCTTGACCATGCGCAGGCGGAGGCCGGGATTGCGCATCGCGAGATCGAACGCCGGGGTGCGGATGCCCACGAGTGCCAGCCAGTAGTTGCCGTCCGACGCCCGATTGATGTTGTCGGCGAGCCCGGGGAGGTCGTCGATCAGGACTTCGAGGGTGCCCTTCTTCGGTCCCTCGACCCAGTAGCGGAACACCTTGCACAGCGACGTGCTGGCGATCAGCACCGACTGGCCGTCATGCGAGACGCAGATACCATTCGGAAAGTAGAAGTGGTTGAGAACGGTCCAGGTCTTTTTCGTCGCAGGATCGTAGCAAACGAGCCGGCCGTTCGGACGCCCTTCCAGCACGTCCAGCGTATTGGTGGTCATCTCATAGCGCGTGGTGCAGTCGCTGAAGTAGATTTTGCCGTCCGGAGCGATGTCGAGGTCGTCGGCCATGCGCAGGCGCGAATCGTCGTTGAGCTTGTACCAGGTGCGGTTGGTTTCGTCCGTGACTTTGAACACCGTGCCGTCCGGCTTGACGCCGTACACCCCCATGCCGGCCACGGCGACGATCAGATTTTCTTCCCGGTCGAACTGCATCCCGAGTGGCCGGCCGCCAATATGAGCGAACATCTCGCGACGGCTGAAATCGGGACCGGAGAAACGGATGATGTTGCCGTCGCGCGTCGAGCCGTAGAGGCGGTCCTGCCGGTCCAGGATCACGTCTTCGGGCCCTTCCACCTGATCAAGCCCGATCGCTTCGGCGTTGACCAGCCGATCATTCTGCGCGTAAGGCGACTGGCTTCCGCGTGCCAGCGAGGCGGCGGGTGACAACGGAAGCGCGGCCGGGTTCACATAAATCTTCTGCGCCGCCTTGCCGCGGTTCTTCGACCATTTCACGTCGATGCCGACCGCGGCGAGCAGGATTACCCCGATCACCGCCGAGGTGACGTAGCCCGGGATGCCGAGGCGGACGAGGCCGTTCGTCAGCATGAACACGATCAGGCCGCCGATCATGGCGCGCCAGACGGTGCCCTTGCCCCCCGCGAGCGAGACGCCGCCGAGCACGACCGCGGTGAGCGCCTGGAACTCCCAGCCGACGCCCGTGGTAGAGTCTGTGCTGTTCTGCCGCGCGGCGTAGAACAGGCCGCCCGCCGCGCACAGAGTGCCGGACAAGGCGTAGGTGGCGAACAGCATCCGTTGCACGCGAATGCCCGCGTGGCGGGCCGCCTTGCGGCTCGCGCCGATCGCCGTGAGGTGCCAACCGTAGCGCGAGCGGCTCAGGAACATGTGGCCCACGACGAGCACCACCAGCAAGGCCGCGGCGTTGACCGGAACGCCGAGCACGAAACCCTCGCCGAGAAAATCCCAGGCGTCGCTGTCGACGCTGTTCGTCGCGAAAACGGTGGCGTAGCGCTCGTTGAGCAGGTTGACGGAGGCCCGCAGGATGATGAGCGTCACCAGGGTCGTCAGGAACGGCCGCGCCTTGAGATAGCCGATCAGCACGCCGTTCGCGCCGCCGATGACGGCGCCCGTCACGAGGGTCGCGAGTATCACCGCCCAGATCGGCAAACTCAGCACGTAAAGAAAGTAGAGCGCGGCGAAATTGCAGGCGGCAAGAATGGCGCCGACGCTGAGGTCGATGCCGCCGCTGATCAGGCAGAACGCCATCCCGAGCGCGACGAAGCCGAACTCGGCGTACAGCCGGAGGAGGGAAGAAAGGTTGGCTTCGGTGCCATAGTCGGGGATCGCCGTGGCGAAGAAGCAGCCGAGCGCGATCATGACGGTGAACGGGATCACCGGCTCGAACCATTGCTTCAGCAGCAGCTCGGACAACAGTAGACGCGGCGAGTAGCTGGCGCGGAGCCGGTAGGCGAAGCTCGTCGTGTCGGAGGCGGTCGCTGACATCGCGCGTCCTTCGGTCGCTACGCCGCTCCCACTTGAAGGCGGGAGCGGCGGCTTAGGGCCGGATCGCTACTTCTTGGGCAAGGGGAAGCAATTGCCGCCGGTCGCGTTGGCCTTGTCGAGCCAGACCGGACGCGTGAAATACAGCCGGTGCGTCGTCCCGGGCTTTTCATTCCCCTGCAGCGCGGTTACCGCCGCATCGATCGCCTGCTGGCCTTGGATGCCGGCCGTATAACTTAGCACCTTGTAGAAATTGCCTTGCGTGAGCTGGTCGCAGTCTAGCTGCGAGCCCTCGACGGAAGCGTACACCTTCACTTGGTCGATCTTGCCGGCATTGCGGATCGCCTGGGCGGCACCGGACTCCATGATGCCCCAGAAGCCGATGGAGGCGCAGAGGTCGGGGTTCTGCTGGATCACCGTGGACGTGATGTTGAGCGCGTTGTTGGCGTCCCAGTTGGCGGCCTGGTTCGAGACGACCTTGATCGCCGGGTCCTTGTTCAGCACCTCCATAATGCCGCCGATCTGGTCGACGCTGGCCGCGGCGGTGAGTTCGCCTTGCACGATCTGCACCTTGCCGGACTTGCCCGACCCGGTGCCGCATTGCTTGACCACGTCCTGCGCAAGCATCCGGCCGATCTCTACCCAGTCGGCGCCCACGAAGGCGTCCGACTTGTAGTTGGACGACATGTTCATCTGAATCACGTGCGTTCCCTGCTGCTCAGCGCGCTTCAGCTCCTTCATCAGCAGGGTGACGCTCGGGTTCTGCACGATCAGGACGTCGGGCTTGTCGTTGACCAGCGCGGTGAGTGCCTGGAGCATGGCGGACGGGTTGTTGTTGGGGTCGCGCACCACGTATTTCATGCCGGTATAGTCTGCCTGTTGGCGGATCACCCGCTCCCACTCGTCTTGTAGCGGCACGCCGAGCGCAATCGGCACGAAGGCGATCGTCTTGCCCTTCACCGCCTTGTCGAAGTCGGCGCGGAGCTCGCGCGCCGTCTTGGTGCCCGCCTCCTCCTGGGCGGAGGCGACCAGCGGCGCCCCCACCAGCGCCAATAAGGCGAAGGCGAACGCCGCCCGCGCCAGGAACCACCTATAAGCCATCGATCATTCTCCCTTGGGCAGCTTCGCGGTTTGCGGGGTCAATCGCCTTGTCGCGCGGTTTCCTCGTCGCGTGGGTGCAGCCGGTTGTCGAGGACAATGGCAGCGAGCAGCACGACGCCGCGGATGATGTTCTGCACTTCGCTATTGACGTCCATGATGGTGAAGGCGTTGAGCAAGGTGCCGATCAGAGCGCAGCCGACCACCACGCTGAACACACTGCCGCGCCCGCCGATTAGGCTGATCCCACCAATCACAATCACCAGGAGGACGTCGAACACCATGGTTCCCTGGGTGATCGCCATCTGCATGCTGCCCGTGGCGCCGATCCACACCAGGCCGGCAAGCCAGGCCACCAGCGCCACGATCACGTGCTCGAGCACGATTAGCGGACGGAGCGCGATCCCTGCCATGCGCGCGGCATCCGGGTTGTCGCCCTGGCTGTAGATGAAGCGTCCCGTGGAGGTGCGCGACAGGAACAGATGCATAGCGATCGCGGCGAGCAGGAACACGAAGATCGGCATGGGCACGCCGAACAGGTGCCCGGCCCCCAGGTACAGGAGGTGCGGCGCGTCCTTGGGCGCGTAGACCACCCAGGCGGGCGCGAACCAGAACGCGACGCCATAAATCACAAAGCCCGCCGCGAGCGTTACGAACAGCGCGGGCGCCTCCACGAACGCCACCATCACGCCGTTTATGACGCCGATTGCGACGGCAATCACAAGCGCCACCAGAACCGCGGCCAGCACCGGCATTCCCGCTTGCATCTCGATCAGCGCGACCGACCAGGAGCCCGCCATGATCGCGACCTCGCTGAGATCGATGCCACGGCTGATCACGATCAGGCCCATGCCCAGGCTCAAGATGCCAAGGATGGAGATGGAACGAACGAGGTTCAGCAGGTTGGCGACCGACGAGAAGCCTGACAGCGTGGCGCTGAAAGCGACCAGAAGCGCCAGGGTGATCAGGAGGATGATCTGTTCCTGCGACGGCTTGAACGACGCGGCGCGCCTACCGCCTTGATCGATGGCGGTCGCCCGCGCCTCAGAGGGCATCGCGTGCGCGTCCGCCAACCGTCCGGTCGATGCCCCGAGGGCCGAATGCAACGGGCGCGTTTGCCGCTATGTCCGCCTCCTCCCTCCCCAGCGCGTCACCTTGCCCGGACGCGTTTTGCAGAGATCACCTGAGCGGAGGGGCCACTGTCAAGGCACCGAGGCCAATGGCTATCCGGCGCGCGCCCAAAGCGTCCGCGTCATCACGCCGACCTTGGCCTCGATGGCGGAAGCCGCGTCGAGGCAGACATCCTCGCGATAGCGGGACGCGATCAGTTGCACGCCAATTGGATTGCCGCCGGCCAGCCCCGCGGGCACCACGGCGGCTGGCAGGCCGAGCACATTGACCAGCGAAATGAAACGCAGGTCGTTCCAGAACAACGAGCGGATGCGCGCCTCGCCTTCCAGGTCGGCACCCGGGTGCGGGGTGCGCTTAACTGATGCAGGTGCCAGGATGACCGGGAATTGCTCGAGGAACAGGAGCCACGCGCGGATCACCCGCGAGCGGCGGGCGATCGCCTCCATGTAGCCGCGCTGATCGAGGATCGTCGCCATCTTGAGGAAGCCGTTCAGGGTCTGGCTGAAGTCAGCGCTGCCGAGTTCGCGCATCTGCGCCTCCTGCAGCACCGAGAGCTCCGTCATGATGAGGTCGCACCATAGCCGCCACGTGCCGGCGATATCCGGCAGCTCCATCTCGCGTCACCTCGTAGCCGGCGTTGGCCAGGTGATCGGCGGCGGCGCGGAGGGCCGCGATGACGTCCGGGTCGGTTTCCATGTCGTCCGGGACGCGGGCCAGCGCGACCTTGATCGGCCGGGGCAGCGCCGGGCCGTCCAGCGGCGCCGGCACCCACCACGGGTCGCGCGGGTCACGCTCGCTCATCACCGCCAGGCCGAGCCGGACGTCGCGCACTTCGCGGGCGAGCGGGCCTTGCGAAGACATGAACTGCGCCATCAGCGGGCGCTCGACGGTGGCACTCGGGTTGAATGCGGGGATGCGGCCCTGGGTCGGTTTGATCGTGGCAACACCGTTGCAGTACGCGGGCCAGCGCAGGGATCCCCCGATGTCGTTGCCGTGCGCGATCGCGCCGATGCCGGCCGCGACCGATGCGGCCGCACCGCCGGACGAGCCGCCGGGCGTGATCATCGGGTCCCACGGGTTGCGCGTCGCACCGTGCAGCGGGTTGACGGTGAAGGCGCGCATCGAGAATTCGGGTGTGTTGGTCATGCCGAGAATGATCGCGCCGGCGCGGCGGAGATTGGCGGTCACCGGCGAATCACCGGGCGCGATGTTGTCCTTGAACCCTTCCACGCCGTTGGAGTTGGCCTGGCCCTCGACGTCGATGTTGATCTTGATGGTGACGGGCACGCCGTGCAGCGCGCCAAGCGGGGCGCCGCTCGCCATGGCCCGGTCGGCGGCACGCGCCGCCGTCATCGCCTCCTCGCTAAGATCGACGACCACGGCGTTGAGCGCCGGGTTGACCGCGCGCATCCGCTCGATATGCGCTCGCGCAACCGCCTCGGCGCTGACCTCGCCGCGTTTGATCGCGTCCGCCGTGTCAACCGCCGACCATTGCCAGATGGGTGCCGTCATCGCTGCCTCCCGTTCAGGCTGCACCTTATCGTCTGCCGACTGGCTCACCCAGCGACAAAAGGCCGGCGTTCAGTCGAGGTCGATCCACGACAGGTGGCCGCCTTTGCCCGCGCCGGTGTCGAGAAACACGGCGCGGCCGCCGGCGGCCCCATGTGCGATCCAGGGCCGCCCGTCGGCGCTCCGCGTGTCGTGGCCGCAATACACGGTCAGTCCGGCCGGAATGCGATCCACCCAGCGCAGGCTGCGCTCCGGGTAGCCGTCCGGCTGCATCCGCCCGGTCGGTTCGCCGAACAAGGCGCGGGACACCTTGCCGTGCGGCCGCTCCGCCCCGATCGCCGGCCCGACCGCTTCGGTCATTTCGGTATGGAACCCGGCATGGACGAACAAGCAGTCGCCGCGCCGCAGCCAGGTGGGCGCGCGCGCCAGCTCTGCCGCCGAGCGGGCGCGGAGCGCGGGATCGAGCTCGCGCAGCGTCTCGGCAAGTGGTGCCGCTACGTGGACCGGGTGGCCGGCGAGCACACGGGCGAGCTTGTGGTCATGGTTCCCGAGCACGAAGACCCCGCGCTTTTCGTCAATCAAGCGGAACATCAGCCGCAACGCGCCGGAGTTGTCCGGGCCATAATCGGCGAGATCCCCGAGCTGCACGATGAAGCGGTCGGTTTCGGCGGCATAGCCGAACGCCCGCGCGTCGCCGTGCACGTCGCCCACCACGCGGAGCCTGGCGCCGGGCGGGATCATCCCGCCTTTTGAGCGATCGCCCGATACGCCGCGAGCGCGCGCTCCCGGCCCTTGCCGAGATCGACGATCGGGCGCGGATAGGTACGCCCGAGTTCTACGCCCGCCGCCGCGAGCACGGGTTCTGGCGCGCACCAGGGCGCGTGTATGTGCTCGGCGCCGAGCCGAGCGAGCTCCGGAACCCAGTGGCGGACGAACGCGCCGTCCGGGTCGAACTTCGCCCCTTGGAGGGTCGGGTTGAACACGCGGAAGTAGGGGGCCGCGTCGGCACCACTGCCGGCGACCCATTGCCAGCTTGCGCTGTTATTGGCGAGGTCGGCATCTACGAGCGTATCCCAGAACCAGGCTTCGCCATCTTGCCAGGGAAGCAGCAAGTGCTTGACCAGGAACGAGGCTACCACCATGCGCGCCCGGTTGTGCATCCAGCCAATGGACCAAAGCTGGCGCATTGCGGCGTCGACCATCGGCACGCCGGTTTGTCCCCGCTGCCATGCCTTCAGCGACGCGGGGTCCTGGCGGAAGGCCATGCGGGCGAAGCCAGGGCGAAGCGGGACGGCTGGCAGGTCGGTGTGATGCCACAGCAAGTTTAGCGAGAACTCGCGCCACAGGATTTCGCGCAGGTAGGTCTCGCCTCCCTTGCCGCCGCGGTCCGCCAAATCGCCGACCGCCTGCCATACCTGCACGGGCGAGATCTCGCCCCAGTGGAGGTGCGGCGAGAGCATGGACGTGCCCGCCTCGGCGGTTTGATTCCGGCCCACATGGTAGGCGGCGAGCGCACTGCCGACGAAGCGTTCCAGCTTCGCCCGCGCGCTTTCCTCGCCGGGCTGCCAGGTTTCGCGCAAGCCCTCCGCCCAATCGGGGCGGGTCGGAAGCAGTTTCCAATCGTCGAGGCGGTCGGAGCGCGGCCGATGCTTCGCCCCCTCCATACGAGGTGGGCGGGGCGCGGGCGCGGGCGGCCCGGCCGCGAAGCAGGCGCGCGCGAACGGGGAGAACACGGTGTAGGGCGAGCCAGCGCCGGTGCGGACGGAGCCGAGATCGAACAAGGAGACGGTCCGGTGCAGCTGGAGGGACCGGCCCTGCTTGCCGAGTTCCTCGGCGACCCGGCGTTCCTGCTCACGTGCCCACGGCTCGCCGGCGTATCCGGCGAACACGGCGGCCGCGCCGATTTCGGCCGCGAGCTGGGCCAGTTCCGCCTCGGCGCGGCCCTGGCGCAGCACGAGCGGAATGCCGGCCTCGCGCAATCCGGCCGCCAACGAAGCTAGGCTGCCGTGCAGCCACCAGCGCGACGCGCCGCCCCACGCCCAAGGAGCCGCTGCCTCGTCGTCGAGCACGTATGCCGCGATCACCGGCCCGGCGGCGACGGCCGCGTTGAGCGCCGCATGGTCCGCAAGGCGGAGGTCGTTGCGGAACCAGAGAATGCTCTCTGTCATGATGACAAGATGAGGATGAAGGGAGGAAGTGCCAGACTTTGCGGGCCTTCCCCGGGGTGACAAAGGAGACAGGGGCAGGGATAAGGCCTCATGCGACTCCTCTTGCTGGCCTTCCTACTGCTTCCCCTTCGCCCGTGCCTTGCAGAGGCTCCCGAACCGGCGCCAGGAGTTCAATGCCAGTCCGCGATCGATGCGGCACAGGCAGCCTCCCGCTTGCCGAAGGGGTTGCTGGGCGCGATCGGCATGGTGGAAAGCGGCCGGCCGGACGCGACCGGCGCGGTGCGACCCTGGCCGTGGACGATCGACGCCGCGGGGCAGCCGGCGTTTTTCGCGAGCAAGACGGAGGCGATCGCCGCGGTGCAGGCGCTGCAAGCGCGCGGCGTCGCGTCCATCGACATCGGGTGCATGCAGGTCAACCTCCAGCACCACCCGCACGCCTTCGCATCGCTCGACGAAGCGTTCGACCCGACGCTCAACGCCCGCTATGCCGCGCGCTTTCTGCGCGAGCTGTGGAGCGAGACTCGCGATTGGGCCAGCGCGGCCGCCTTGTATCACTCCACCACACCCGACCTCGCGCAGGCCTACCAGGAGCGGGTGCTGGCCGCGTGGGGCGTGCCACCGGTTCCGCCGCTCCCGCCCTCGCCGCGCGCTGCTGAAGGGGTGCCACCCGGAGCAGGACGGGTCGCAGTGCTGCTGCCGATGGCCTTGGGGCAGAACCTCCGGGTGATCGCGCTCGGCAACCCGACCGCAGCTCGTCGTTGAGGACAAAGGCCACCTGATCCCGCTCGTTCAACCCCGCAGCGCGAATTGTTCGGCGACCACGAACGGTGCATTCGGTCCGGCTTGCGTAAACAGACAGAAGTCCAGCACGCGCCGCGGGCGAGCGAGCAGCCCCGCGAAATGCTTCTCCGCCGACCGGAGCCAGCCGGACTTCTCCTCCGCGGCCAATCGCCGGGTCAGGGTCATATGGAAGAACCAGGTGCCGAAGACGTACGGGATAGCCCCAGCGCGTCAGCATCGCCTCCTGCTCGGGGGTAAGGCCGGCCTCGCGGCGCCGGGCCAGCTCCTCGGGCGTGGGAGGAGCGCGCGCGCCGTCCAAGCCCTCGACGCACGCGTCCGCAAGCGCCCGCAATTGGGAACAGGCCGCGTTCTCGCGCAACGCAAGGAAGCCATGAACGTCGGCGATCTCAAGCGGGGGAAGATCGAACGGCGCCAGACGGAGTGCGATCGCCACTGCCTGTGCCCTGAGTGCCGGCCAACTCGTGCCGGGTAGCAGCCGCATCGGGGGCTTCAAGGTCGCGTGAAAGCCGTAGCGTCGGGCCTCGGCCGTTACCGCCTCGATGCCGGGCAGCGCCGGCTGGGCTACTGGCGCGGCGGTTTCCGGGTCGCGCCCGAGCCAGGCGTTGCCGGCGGCGCACAAAGGATCGTCGTGGGCCGGTGCATAGTAGGCGGCGACGCGCACGCTCAGATCACTCGCTCGCCCCCGCACCATACCTGACGCACGATGGGCAGACCGTGGTGGACGCGCACGCGCGCGAGATCGGCGCGCAGGCCCGGGGCGAGCTGGCCACGATCCAAGAGCCCGGCCATCCGGGCAGGCCGGTCCGAGACCAGGGCCACCGCTTCGGGCAGAGCGATGCCGTTGTCGGCCGCGCAGCGAAACGCTGCCTCAACGAGGCTCGCCGGCACGTAATCGGAAGCGAGCGCGTCGACCGCCTCACAGCGCACCAGATCGGCTGCCGCGACGTTGCCGGAATGCGATCCGCCGCGGACGATGTTGGGCGCCCCAGCGATCACCTCCATGCCGGCGGCCTTAGCCGCCTGCGCCGCACTCATGGTTACCGGGAACTCGCTGATGCGGATGCCATCCGCCTGGTTTTCTGCCACTTCCTCGGCGGTGCGGTCGTCGTGGCTGGCGAGCGCAACCCCGAGGCCCGCCACCCTGTCCAGCAGGGCGCGGCGGTTCGGCCCGCGCAGCCGCGCGCGCTGTTCCTGCATGGCCGCGAGCAGATCTTCCACCGCTTCGGGCGAGACCCCGTCCTTCCGCTTGAGGGCGCGCCAGAAGTCGACGTCGGCGTACTGCCCAACGCCGGGACTGTGGTCCATGAGGCTGATCATTCGGACGAGCGGATGCTCGGCCACCGGGTCGAGCAAGGCGAGCATGTCGCTCGCCGGCAACTCGCAGCGAAGGTGGAGGAAATGCTCCGACTTCAGCAGGCCGGTCGGCGTGAGCGCGTCGAGATCGGCGACACCCTCGCTGAACGTCCGCATCCGGCCCGGCTCTAGGCCAAGATCGCCCAGGCAGAGCGCGTCCAGCACCGTCGTCACCCCGGCCGCCGCGCACTGCGCGTCGTGGGCGATCAGTCCCGAGCGGGATGGCCAGCGCGCGTTACTGCGCGGCTGCACCTGCCGCTCGAGATTATCCGTATGCATGTCCACCATGCCCGGAATAACGTAGTCGCCGCCCAGGTCCTCGGCCGAGGGATGCGACGACCGGGAAGGCTCGACGGCGGCAATCCGGCCATCCCGCAGGACGATCGTGCCGGAGATCACCGCATCACGCAGCACGAGCCGGGCGTTGGTTAGAACCGTCTCCGTCATGCGGCGTCCTACAATGGCGCGGCTTCGAATACTCGGTCGGTGACTGCTCCGCGGACCGCCCCATCGTTGAATACGCCACGATTGGCGTCCCGCGCGACTTGGCCTCGCGAAAGCGGCCAATAACCACGTCCCGGTCGGCCGCGTCCAGCGAAGCGCGCGGCCCGTCCAGCAGCTGGCCCGCAATCTCGCAGACGGCGAGAATTGTGGAGCCGGAACGGCAGGGCCCGACAGGAATGCCAGGCCTGCAAACACGCGCACGAATGGCCCGGCACAGACGCGAAAATCCTTGCACACGGTTTTGTGATCTGCTCTAATCACGGAGCTGTGAGTTGGGAGGTTGTGGTGGACGCCGCGGTCAACAACTTCGTTGCTGGCAAGGTCGCTCAGGTGCTCGGAGCGACCACTCACGTCGAAGCTTCGACCATCTCAGCATCCACCCGGCTTGCGGACGATCTGGCGCTGAGCCGGTTCGGCCGATTGAAGCTCGCGATCTTGCTGGAAGATTTATTCGACCTGGAATTGCCGGACGACGATCTCGCAGGCTTCGCCACGGTCGCCGACATCGTTCGTTACATCAGTCGACGCTACTTCCGAAACGTCGAACCGTCCTACGCCGCGGCGGCGGTGTGAGCCGAGCCCGACAAGGCCTTTCTCGTTCGTCGTTCGATCTGGTTGAACCGCGCATCTCGCCGAACTGATGCTGCCGCTTATCGGTCCTGCCGCTTATCTGCGAGACTATCGCGCGGTTCGGTCGAGCCGTTCACTCTCGGAAGGACGGGCGAGCCGGCCTGCGCCCTTTCCGCGTCGATCCTCCGCATCTCGCGGTAAATCGCTTCCGTTCGTTCGCTTGGCGATAACCGTTCCCATTCGCCATCGGGATGTTTCGCGCGGGCAGCCGCCACCGCGGTATCTACCGTGTCATCCATGCTCATGCCCATGTCACGCAATTGTATTCGCACAAAGTCGCATGGTGGATGCAGCGGATCGTGTGCCCAACGGGGTGGGAGCGAGCGATTTTTGGCGAACGTGACCGGCGGGCACCGGAATGTCTGAGCCGCCCGCCTTCCGAGGCTCGAAAGCTCAGGCGCTTGGCCGGCTACAGCGCTAGCAACCGCGGCCGGGTAGCGGCGCTACCCTTTCACAGGCGGAACGGAAGGCAAGAGATGCGCGGCATTTTGCTTTGGGTTCTCGGGATTCCCATCCCGATCATTCTCCTGCTCTGGCTATTCGGCGTTCTTCATTGATCGCGACGGCTGACTAGCATCCGCCCGGAGGTATCAGGCCACCGCTTGCGCCAGCCGGTTGAGATGGTGCGACGTGTCGCCGAACATGTGTTCGATGACCATGATACGACGGAAATAGTGCCCGACGCTGTATTCTTCGGTCATGCCGATGCCCCCGTGCAGCTGGATGCCCTGCTGCGAGACGAACTTGCCGGCTTGCCCGACGCCCACCTTCGCCATCGAGATGGCGCGCGCCCGATCCACCGGGTCGGGCTCCTCCACGCTGACGGCCGCCAGCATCGCCATGCTCCGACCCTGCTCGAGCGCGACGAACATTTCCGCCGCGCGATGCTGTAGCACCTGGTTACGGCCGATCGGCTGGCCGAACTGCTCGCGCGTCTTGAGATATTCGAGCGTGGTGGAGTGGATGGTTTCCATCGCTCCAACCACCTCGGCCGCAGTCGCGGCGATGCCAGCCTCCATCACCCGCTCGATGACCGGCAGGGCCTCGCCTTCGGCGCCGATCAAGTCTGCCCGCCCCATTTCGACCCCGGCCAGCGCGATCTCGGCCGCGCGGGTTCCGTCCCGCATGGTGTAGCCGCGGCGGGCGACGCCATGGCCTGTCGCGTCGACCAGGAAGAGGCTGATGCCGTGCGGGTCGTCCCGCTCCCCCGCCGTGCGCGCGCTCACGACGAGCTTGTCGGCCGTGTCGCCGTGGGCCACCACGCTTTTACCGCCCTCGATCACCCACCCACGCCCGTTCGGCTTTGCGGTAGTGAGCACATCGGCTACGTCGTAGCGCGCCTGGCGCTCGCCATGCGCCCAGGCCAGCCGCAGCCGGCCTTCCGCAATCCGGGGCAGAAGTTCTGAGCGCTGCGCTTCCGTGCCGGCAAGTCGCAGAGCGGTGCCGCCGAGCACGACGGTCGGCAGGAACGGCTCGACCGCCAGTGCGCGCCCGAACGCCTGCATGACAAGCATCACCTCGACCGGGGTGCCGCCGAAGCCCCCGTACTCCTCGGCGAACGGCAGACCGAGCAGGCCGAGCTCGGCGTATTGCGACCAAAGCGCAGTGCTCCAGCCCTCGGCCTCCTTGAGATAGCCTTTGCGCGCCTCGAAGCTGTAGCGGTCGGCAAGCAGGCGGCTGACGCTGTCCTGCAGCAGACGCTGCTCCTCCGTCAGGTCGAAATCCATTACAGCCCCAACACCGCTTTGGTCAGGATGTTCTTCTGGATCTCGTTCGAGCCGCCGTAGATCGAGGCGGCGCGCAGGAACAGATACGCCGCCGTTGCTTCCGAGGCCCAGTCTGGGCCGAGCTCCGGCTCGTTGCTCGGCTGCGCGTCGCTCTTATGCCAGAACGGCATGGCGAGCGGGCCGCCCACGTCCATCGCCAGTTCCGTCGTCAGCTGCTGCAGCTCGGAGCCCTTGATCTTGAGCGCCGACGACAACGGGTCGGGCTTGTTGCCGCCCTGCTTGGAAGCGGCGGAGACCACGCGGTTCTGCGTAATTTCCAGTGCCTTGATGTCGACTTCGAGCTGCGCGACGCGCTGGCGGAACGCTCCATCCTCGATCAGCGGGCGGCCGTTCGAGCGCATCTCGCGCGCGTGCTCCACCGAGAACCGCAGCCGTTCCTTCGACTTGCCGAGGCGGGCGATGCCGACCCGCTCGTTGCCGAGCAGGAACTTGGCCACGTCCCAGCCCTTGTTCTCCTCGTAGACGAGGTTCTCGGCCGGCACTCGCACATCATCGAAGAACACCTCGTTGAGGTGATGCCCTCCGTCGATCGAGATGATCGGGCGGACCGTGATGCCGGGCGTTCGCATGTCCACCAGGAGGAATGAGATGCCTTCCTGACGTTTCCGCGCCTGCGGGTTGGTCCGCACGAGGTACGAAGCACCAATCCGCCATGTGCGCGGTTGAGGTCCAGATCTTCTGGCCGTTGACAACGTAATGGTCGCCGTCGCGGCGGGCCGCCGTTTTGAGGGAGGCGAGGTCGGAGCCGGCCCCGGGTTCGGAAAAGCCCTGGCACCACCAGTCGTCGAGGTTGGCCGCGCGTGCGAGGAACTGCTTCTGCTGCGCTTGCGTGCCGAACTGGATCAGCACGGGGCCGATCATGGTGATGTTGAAGCTCGACAGCTCGGGTGCGGGGGCCAACAGGTTCTCTTCGAGGAAGATCATGCGCTGGATCGGCGTCCAGCCCGGCCCGCCATGCTCCTTGGGCCAGCTGTAGGTGGCCCAGCCCTTCTTGTTGAGGATGCGCTGCCAGGTGACGACGTCCTCCTTGGAGGCGCGGTCTCCGAGGGACATGCGCTGCTTGATCTCGGCCGGGAGGTTGTCTCGGATGAACGCGCGCACCTCCTCGCGAAAGGCTTGCTCTTCCGGGGTAAGGCGCAGGTCCATTGGTTCCTCCCTCGCTGGTGTGGATTGTGCGGGCGTTAGGAGAAGCGGGCAAGATCGTGGCCGTCCTGGCGCGCGGTGAGCCTGGCATAGGCGCCGCCCGCGCGCCGTAAGGATGCCTCGGTTCCGCTCTCGACCACCCGGCCCCGTTGCAACACAAGGATACAGTCGGCGTCCCGGATCGTGGACAGGCGATGCGCGATCACCAGCGTCGTGCGCGCGCACTTGAGGCGGTCCAGCGCTGCGCGCACCTGGGCTTCGCTGATCGTGTCGAGGTTCGAGGTGGCTTCGTCGAGCACCAGTATCGGCGCATCCTTGAGGAACGCACGTGCGATCGCGACGCGCTGCCGCTGGCCGCCCGAGAGCTGCACGCCGCGCTCGCCGACGCGGGTCGCCAAGCCGTCAGGCAAGGACGCAACCCAGTCGCCGAGGGCCGCCTGCTCGACCGCGCGGGTGAGGTCGTCGTGGGAGGCGTCGGGACGGGCGAGGCGGATGTTCGCCTCTAGGGTGTCGTTGAACAGGAAGGCGTCCTGCGCGACGAGGGCAACGCGCCCGCGCAGGGCATCCAGACGCCAGAGGCGCAAATCCACCCCGTCGAGCGACACGCTGCCGGCATCGGCGTCCCAGAACCGCAGCAGCAGGTTCGCCACCGTGCTCTTGCCCGCACCCGACGGGCCGACCAACGCCACGGTGCCGCCCGGCCGCACGGCGAACGATACGCCGTGGAGGGCGGGGCGGTGGCGGCCGGGGTAGGTGAAGCGCACGTCATCGAACCGCAGTTCGGAGCCGCCGGACGGCAGGGGCGGGCTGAGTGGGCCGTCCGCAATGGCGACGGGCTCCCGCTGCACCGCCCGCAGCCGCCGGGTGGAGGCCACCGTGTCCGCGAGCTGCCGGCTCACTCCGGCGATCTCGGAGACGGGGAGGAATGCGGCGACCGCGGCTAGCACGAGCAAGGGGAGCAGACCGGGGGAAAGCCCGCCGTCCCGCACCAGCGCCGCCCCCGTCGCGGCCACCGCAAGGCCGCCGAGCGCGGTCACTGCTTCCAGGATCGCCGCCTGTCGTGACAGGTCGGCGAGCAGGGCACGGCGCGCTACACCGGCGCTGCGGGCGAGGCCGGTGAACGCATTGCCGCGCGCTTCGGTCGCACCGAACGCAAGCAGCTCTGAGAGCCCCTGGATCGTTTCGGCCAGATGCGCGCCGAGGCCGCCCAGGGCGGCCCGCGCCTCCGAGCCAAGCCGGTCGATGCGCGCCCGCCCGCGCAGCGGCGCGAGCAGGGCGTAGAGCAGGAACGGGAGCAGGACGAGAGCGAGCGGCCAGCTGAGCAGCGCCAGCAGCGCGAGGACGGAGACCGGCACCAGCACCGCCACCACCGCGGGGGCGACGGTATGCGCGTAAAAATACTCCACCGTCTCGATATCCTGGGTGGCTAGCGACACGATATCGCCAGCCCGGCGACGGAGCAGGTACGCGGGGGCCAGCCGGTCGAGCGTGGCGAACAGGGCGATCCGCATGGCCGCTAGCAGCCGATACGCCATGTCGTGCGCGAGGAATGACTTTAGCCAATGCGCCCCGGCGGCGACGGGCGCGGCAAGCAGCAGCGTGGCGACCAGCGGGGTGGGCATCAATCCGTTGCGTACCCGTGCGACAAGCAAGGCCCCGAGCGCGCCAACGCCGATAAAGGCCGCCACCCGAAGCACCCCGAGCGCGACGGTCAGCAGGAGGCGGCCACGCCACGGCCGGATGAAGCCGAGCAGCGAACCGAGCGTGGCGCGCCAGCTTTCGGTCGGTGTGGACTCGGGGGATCCGTGCGATCGCGCGTCCGGGTCGGACAGGCCGGGCTCCGGCATTGGGTCGGGCTCGATCAACGCCGATCCAAGCAGTGTCGAGGCCACCTCGGTCCGCGAGGGCGACCCGCCGAGCTGCGGCTGCATCAGCCGCGCATAAAGCCCGCCCAGCGCCAGCAGTTGGGCGTGGGTGCCGCTTTCCACGACCCGTCCCTTGTCCAGCACGAGGATGCGGTCCGCGTCGATCACGCTCGATAGCCGGTGCGCGAGGATCAAGGTCGTGCGCCCGCGCATCAAGCGGTTCAAGGCTCCCTGGATCGCGGCCTCGTTGCCGGCGTCGAGTGACGACAGCGCTTCATCGAGGATCAGCACCGGCGCGTCCCGCAGCAGAGCGCGGGCAATGGCGATGCGCTGCCGTTGGCCCCCGGAGAGGCGCGCGCCGCGCTCGCCGACCGGCGTCCCGTAGCCTTGCGGCAGGGCGGCGATGAACTCGTGCGCGTTGGCCGCCCGGGCTGCCGCTTCGAGTTCGGCGCGGCTTGCGTCGCGCTTGCCGAGACGCAGGTTCTCCTCCACCGAGCCGTGGAACAGGGTCGCGTCCTGCGGCACCACCGCGATGCGGGCACGTAACGAGGCGGGATCAAGCGAGCGGAGGTCGGCGCCGCCCAACCGGACGACGCCGCTTTGCGCGACATGTTCCCCCAGTAGCAGCCGCACGATGGAGGATTTGCCTGCCCCGCTCGGGCCGACGATCCCGACCCGCTCGCCCGGTGCGACGGCGAAGCTCAGGCCGGCGTGGGCCGCCGCGCGTGCGCCCGGATAGGCGAACCGTACCGCCTCGAACGCGATCGCGGGAGGCAGGGCCGCGGCGCTCGCGCTGCCCCGCACGGAGGGCGCGGGCTCCGCATCAAGCAGGGAACGGATACCGAGAGCGGCCGAGTGGCCGAGCAGTCCCTGGTGCAAGACCGCCCGCAAGTCCCGCAGCGGACGAAAGATCTCGGTCCCCGCCATCAGCACGACCAGCAGGGCAGGGAAGGTCATTTCTCCGTGCACGACCCGCCACGCTCCCAACGTTAGGGCCAGCGCCGCGCCGAGCGCAGTCCCGAGGTCGACGACGCCGCGTGTGGCCACGCTCCAGCCGAGCACTGCAAAGGTTTGCTCGGACAACGCCCGCGCCTTGACGGCGAGCCGCTCGTGGTAGGCGCCGCTTTGGCCGAACGCCTTGAGGGTCGGCAGGCCCTGCACAGCGTCGAGGAACTCTTCGCCGAACGCCTTGAACGCCCGCGCCCGGGCGAGGCTCGAGCGGCGGTCTCGCACGCTGACCGCCATCGGACCGACCAGGGCAAGTAGCGCCGCCCCCAGCAACACGCACGCAACAGGCACGTCCCAGACCGCCACGAACCCGAAAATGGCGAACGGCGCCGCGACGGCGATCGCCAGCTGGGGCACGAACTGGCCGAAGAACGCCTGTAGTTGTTCCACTCCGTCGACCACGGCCAACATCACCCCGCCGGTGCGCTCGGCGCCGAACCAGGCGGGACCGAGTGCCACGATGCGCTCGTGCAGTCGCGCCCGGAGCGCTTCCTGCACGCGCGACGCCGTGCCGTGCGCGAGCCGCGTGCGCGTGTCGTCCAGCACCGCCCGGAGCACGATCGCGGCGCATGCCGCCGCGGCGGGAGCGGCTTGATCGCGCAGCGGCGCGCCGCGGAAAGCGAGCGCAAGCATCTCGCCCAAAAAGGCAAACCGAGCAATCCCGGCCGCGAGCGCGACGAGGCCGAGCACCACGCCGGCCATCATGCGGCCACGCAGGCCGCGCGTTAGCGCCCAGAGGCGGCGGTCGAAATACATCCCTTGCTCCCGACGATCGACGCCGATCATTCACCGGCGGAAGTCGGAGGGAAACCGGTAAGGCGGCGAGCCGACCCTTCTGTGTAGCCAGCGTGGGGGCATGGGGCACAACCCAGCTGGGCGAAAACGGAGCGAGATCTGCAGGACCTAGCCCCGGCTTTCTACTGCGGAACGCGGAGGGCGGTGTTTCCTGGTAGACTGCGGGTCAGCCAGACCGCGGCTTTGACGCAAACGCCTCAATCAGGGCTTTGAGCCCCGGCTCGGTAACCGCCTCGATCGCGTCATCCGGCTTGAACCAGCGAACGACACGCTGCTGCTGTTCCGGCCAGACTTTCTCCATTCGGCGCACATGCAACGGAAACACCTTCACCTCACAGGGAACAGTGATTCCTTTATCCTCCAGCAGCTTGTCGTAACTATAGACACCAATGGACCGGCGCTTCGTGTCACCACGCGCTCCAGCTTCCTCGTAAGCCTCGCGTGCGGCCGTCTCCCTTGGCGTGAGCCCCTTGATCGGCCACCCCTTGGGAATGACCCACCGTCTGTTCCGGCGCGTCGTCACCAACAGAATCTCGACCGTCCCCGCTTTGCCCTCGCGGTATGGCAGCGCGCCATACTGCACCCGGACCGCCGCGCCCTTTCCTTTCTTGCGGCGGTTACGAGGTGCGTTGTGTTTCTTGCGCTGGGTCATGTCGTCAAACTCCAACCGCCGACGACCGCCATGCGGTGTTCACTTTCCCTGGTGGTGTGTCGTGTTCCTGTTAATAGTTCCGCAATCGAATGTAGCTAGTCCAAGTCGTTATCCTCACCGACACTGCTGACACGGACCACCCCGTCTATGCTGGTCAGCCGAGTGACAAGCTCCGATACTGGCCGCTTGCCCTTGACCCGCATGCTCAGCATGACCACGCCCGAGGGGAACGCGTCGATCTCGACCCCCTCGGCATCGGCCAGGTCTTCGGCTTCCTCGCGGATGTGCTCGGCAAATCCACCTCTCTCGATTTCCACATTGTCGATCGTGAAGCGCAACGCCGTGCAGGTGACGAGAATACTGCGCAACAGCCCGCGGCCATCCTCGTAGCCAATACGCAGCCGTCTTGCCGTTCGCCTCTCCTTCGGGAGAGTACCGGATGAGCTTCGGAAAGACAAACATGATGACGAAGTGACCGATGGTGGTTGCAACTGCCAGCACAAGCAGGCCGGCGCCGCACGCCATGCCAAGCGCCGCGGTAAGCCACACGGAGGCTGCCGTCGTCAGGCCCCGCACAACATCGCGGCGCATGAAAATCACGCCACCGCCGATGAACCCAATGCCAGAGACGATTTGCGCGGCGACGCGCGACGGATCGACGACGACGCGGTTGTTGTCCAATACGTCCATGAAGCCGTATTTCGAGATGAGCATGAACAGGGCGGCTGAAACGCCCACGAGGGTGTAGGTTCGCAGGCCCGCGCTCTTCTGCCGCATCTCCCGCTCTAGGCCGACCAAAGAGGAAAGAACGAAGGCAAGGGTTAGCTCCCCGAGTTGCAACCACCCCTGGCCGGTCGGATGAAAGAATCCGTGCATCGAAGCACCTCCGCGCGCATGCGTTTGGCCATGCTCGACTGCGCATGGCGTCAGCGCACGGGCGAGCAAGCTTCGCATGAGGAAGGGAAACGGCTCGTATAGCGCCTTCCCTGCGGAAAGTCCCGTGCGGCCGGTTGCTTAGACCGCGCACGACGTTAGCGCCGACGCCCTCCGTGGCGCGCTGCGCGGAACTGCCGTTGTCGCGACCGCAAAGTTGGACGGTAGCGCAACAGTCAGAACACGACGTTTGATCGCAGCCCGAACACGGCCTCGTTGCCGATCCGATGGCCGGGGTTTAACGGATCCGGCGCGCCGCCGCCGGGGGTGAAATAGGTACTGGAAGTCCGGCTGCAACTGCACCCAGGGCGCCGGCTGATACTGGTACGTGACTTCCACGAACGTCTCGACCGAACGCACCGGATAATACAACCCGGAGAACAGGGCGACGTCTTTATCGAAGCCGCGGGCATAGTCGCCGAGCCGCGCCACGCCGAACCCAATACCGAACGTGTCGTTGTCGCGACCCGGCAGCGGCGCCTTCAACGTCACCCCGCCGTTGACGCTGAAATCCACCTGGTTGCGGTCGCCGGGCGCGCCCATCGGCCGAAGAAACACCCCGACCGAGCGTGGGCCGGCGGGGTCCGGCCGCCAAACCATTTGGTCGACCACGCCATAGACGCTGAAGTTGGGGCGGCGAAGCTTTGGCAGGCCGGTACCTGCCGGGTCCGCGAGCGACCGCCCCGCCGCATCGAAGCGCGGGTCGGGAAAGCCGCCCGTGTCGACCCAGGCGCCGAGCTTGTAGGTCGCGGGAAGGCCCGGTGCGGGTGGCGGGGCTGCGCCCGACGGGTTGCTCGGCGCCGGCTGGTTCACGGCATATTGCACCTCCGCGATGATCAACGCGCCCGTGCCTAGATTGAACGCGGTTCCCGATTGCGCGGCGCCCCGCGTCTGGGTGTCGTCGCCGAACGGGCCTCCCGCCGGGTTGTCGTCAAACACGCCAAACAGGACCGTGGTCTCGGAAGTGGGTTGGCCGCGGAGCCGGACCCCGAGGGATGAGAACGGGTAGGCCGGGCCGCCCGAGTACTGGTCAGTCGCCGCCAGCGCGGGCCAGCCCATGGCCGAGTTGAGGAACAGGCCGCCGAACTGGGAAATCATGAACTCCTGGTCGAGACTCTGCTGCCCGAGCTTCACGTCGATCCGCCCGTCCAGCGCGCTTTGTTGAAACCACAGCTCCCATAATCGAGTGGAGCGCTCCGCCTCGATCCCAGAGACCGCCTGGATCACGTGGAGATTGTCGGCACTCAAGCTGCGTCCGTGAATTTGCAGCGCGCTTACGTCGAAGCTGCCGCCGTCCCAACCGAGCGCTGTCCCGGTGTCCACACCGAGGCTCAGGATGGTGACCCCGTTGTAGACGGCGCCTGTGTGCACCCCGCCCGTAGTGTTGCCGAACACCTCGCTGCTTTCCTGCAAGCCGACCGAGACTCCGTATCGGGCAAGCGTGCTCCGCGCGCCCGCCAGGTCGCCTAGGAGATTCCCGCGCGTGTAGATGTCCCCGACGTACGAAGGTCCGGGCGTCGGGCCCGGTCCCGGAATTGCGGTCTGCTGTGAGGAGGGGTTTCCCGGTTGCTCGCCCGGCGATCCGGCCGCCGGTTGCGCGGCAGCGTGGCCGACGGCCAGCGCCAGAACCGCGCCCATGCCGCCCGCCGCGATCCGATGCCGCCAATCCGGTCTGCCCCGCATGGTTGGTTCCCTTTCACATTCCCAGCGGTCCTAGCCAGCCGCACGCCAAGCGTCAACGATAATGCGAATAATTCGCATTTGCTTCCCGCCGAGCGGCCGTTGCAAAAGGGCGGTTCCTTGCCAATCCTGCGCCCTCACAAGGGAGGCACCCGCCTGATGCCGGCTGCGTTTCCGTTTGCCGCGCTGGTCGGCCAGGATGAGATGAAGCTTGCGCTGCTCGTGGCGGCCATCGACCCGAGCGTCGGCGGCGTGCTGGTGTTCGGCGACCGGGGCACGGGCAAGTCCACAGCGGTGCGCGGGCTGGCGGCGCTGCTGCCCGAAATGCGGGTGGTGGAAGGATGCCGCTATTGCTGCGACCCGGCGGACAGGGCCGCCTGGTGCGAGGAGTGTCGCGAGCGGAAGGCGAAGGGCCCGCTCAAGACCCGGGCGGCGCCAGTGCCGGTGGTCGATCTGCCGCTCGGCGCCACGGAGGATCGGGTGGTCGGCGCGCTCGACCTCGAGCGGGCGTTGTCGCGCGGAGAGCGGGCGTTCGAGCCCGGATTGCTGGCCCGCGCCAACCGGGGCTTCCTTTACATCGACGAGGTGAACCTCCTGGAAGACCACTTGGTCGACCTGCTGATCGACGTGGCCGCCTCGGGCGAAAATGTGGTGGAGCGCGAGGGGCTCAGCGTACGTCACCCGGCGCGGTTCGTGCTGGTGGGAAGCGGCAACCCCGAGGAAGGCGAGCTGCGGCCCCAGTTGCTGGACCGGTTCGGTTTATCCGTGGAGGTCACCACACCCAAGGATCTGCCGACCCGGGTGGAGGTCGTGCGACGGCGAGATGCTTTCGAGCGGGACGCGCCGACGTTCCTCGCCAGCTGGAAGCGCGAGGACGGCAAGCTGCGGGCGCGCCTGGTCGCCGCCCGAAGCCGGCTGCCGACAGTGTCGGTGCCAGATGCGACCTTGGAGCGGGCGGCCGAGCTGTGCATGGCACTGGGCACGGACGGGCTGCGGGGCGAACTGACCCTGATCCGCGCGGCGCGGGCGCTGGCGAGCCTCGAGGAAGCCGAAGCGGCCGGGTTCTCGCACCTGCGCCAAGTGGCCGCGCCCGCGCTGCGCCACCGTCTCCGGCGCGACCCGCTGGACGAAGCGGGCTCGACCGCCCGGGTCGAGCGCGCGGTTGCCGAACTGTTCGGTCCGTGACGTCACCTCCTGTGCGCGTTTGGGCGGATGCCGCAGCGGCGGCCGCGCTGCTGGCGCTCGATCCGCCGGGGCTGGGCGGGGTGTCGTTGCGCGCCGCACCCGGCCCGGTTCGCGACGCGTGGCTCGGCCTGTTCCGGAGCTGCATGTCCCCAAGCGCGCCGATCCGGCGCGTCCCGCTCTCCGTCGACGACGGGCGGCTGCTCGGCGGCCTCGACCTCGCGGAGAGCTTGCGGGCGGGACGGATCGTGGCGGAGCGCGGCATCCTCGCCGAAGCGGACGAGGGCGTGGTGCTGCTGGCAATGGCCGAGCGGACGACCGCGCAAACCGCGGCGCGCCTTGCCGTCGCGCTAGACCGGGGTGCCGTGGTGGCGGCGCGGGACGGCCTCGTCTCGACCAGCCCGGCGCGGATCGGCGTGGTCGCGCTCGATGAGGGGATTGCTGACGACGAGCGGCCGCCAGCCGCGCTGCTCGATCGGCTGGCGATCCATCTGGACCTCGCGGACGTGAACCTGCGCGAGGTGGACGGCAAACTCGAAGCACCCACGGACATCGCTGCGGCGCGGTCACGCTTGATGGACGTGGCAGCGGACGAGGAGGCCATCGCGGCCCTCTGCGCGACCGCCGCCGCGCTCGGCATCGGATCGCTGCGGGCGCCGTTGCTGGCGCTCCGGGTCGCGCGCGCGGCCGCGGCGCTGGCCGGACGCCAATCGGTGGCCGAAGCGGACGTGGCCCTTGCCGCCCGATTGGTGCTCGCCCCTCGCGCCACCGTTCTGCCGTCCGACGCGCCCCCGTCATCGCCGGCTCCCGAGCCGCCCGCTCCCGAGCCGCCGGCTCCCGAGCCGCCCGCCGCAGCGGACCACGACGCCGAGCCTTCCCTCAAGGACACCCCGCTCGAGGACGCGGTCCTGGCGGCCGCGGCGGCCGCCATCCCGGCAGGATTGCTGGCACTGCTACGAAGCGGCGCCCCGCCGCGCGGACGCACGCCTGGGCGGTCGGGAGTGATGGCGAAATCCGGTGGGCGCGGCCGCCCCGCTGGCGTCCGGCGCGGCGAACTCCGGGGCGGCCAACGGCTCAACCTGATCGAGACCCTGCGCGCGGCCGCACCCTGGCAGCGGTTGCGCGATCGGCGAGGGACGCGGATCGCGGTACGCCCCGAAGATTTCCGGGTGACCCGGTTCCGGCCACGCACCCAAACGACGACGGTGTTCGTTGTCGACGCCTCGGGTTCGGCGGCGCTGCACCGCCTGGCAGAAGCAAAAGGCGCGGTCGAGCTGTTGCTAGCCGAGTGCTATGTCCGGCGCGACCGGGTGGCACTGCTCGCGTTCCGGGGTACGGGGGCCGAGCTGCTGCTGCCGCCCACCCGTTCCCTTGTGCGCGCCAAGCGCGGGTTGGCCGGTTTGCCGGGCGGAGGCGGGACGCCGCTTGCGGCCGGCATCGACGCGGCCCTGTCACTCGCCGAGGCGGCGCGCCGGCGGGGTGAAACGCCAAGCGTCGTGCTGCTCACCGATGGCCGGGCCAACATCGCGCGGGACGGAACGGCAGGAAGGGCGCGGGCGGAGGCAGACGCGCTTGAGGCCGCGCGGCGCGCGCGGGCTGCCGGCCTCGCGGCGATGCTGATCGATACGGCCCCGCGCCCCCGCCCGGAGGGCCGCGCCATCGCGGACGCGATGGGAGCCCGCTATCTTCCGTTGCCGTATGCCGACGCGGCCGGTGTTTCTCGGGCGGTCCGGGCAGACTTGCGGGCGCGCGGCCCGGACGCATCTCCGCCCCGATGACGCTCTACCCCATTACACTTCACTCGTGACGCTCAGCTGGGAGCGCGACGGGGGCAATTGGCCGAACCGCGCCGCGAGCCGGTTCGTCCGCGCGGGCGGGCTGCGCTGGCACGTGCAGCGGATGGGCGCCGGGCCCGCCCTGCTGTTGCTGCACGGCACCGGCAGCTCGACCCATTCCTGGCGGGCGCTGATGCCCTTGCTCGCCAAGCGGTTCGATGTGGTGGCGCCCGATCTTCCCGGTCACGGCTTCACCGATCGGCCGCCGGGCCGCCGCTTGTCGCTGCCGGCCATGAGCTGGGCGGTCGGCGAGTTGCTCGCCGCGCTCGGGATGCAGCCGGAGTTCGCCGCGGGGCATTCGGCGGGCGCTGCCGTGCTGCTCCGCATGACCTTGGACGGCACCATCGAGCCCCGCGCGCTCGTCGCCTTCAACGGCGCGCTCCTGCCCATGGTCGGGGCGCCGGGGCAGGTGTTCTCCACCATCGCCAAAGCGCTTGTCGCGGTCCCGTTCGTGCCCGCGATCTTCAGCTGGCGCGCATCCGACCCGACCGTGGTGAACCGATTGCTGCGCGACACCGGCTCCAAGCTCGACCGCGAGGGCGTCGAGCTGTACCGGCGGCTGGTGCGCGACCCCGATCACGTCGCCGGGGCGCTCGGCATGATGGCCAACTGGGACCTCCGCCCGCTCGAGCGCGACATGCAACGTCTCGCGACGCCGCTGATCCTCGTGGTAGGTAGCCAGGACCGCACGATCCGGCCGGCCGATGCCGAGCGCGTGCGCGCCTCGGTGCCCGGCGCCCGCATCGTCACCTTGCCGGGCCTGGGCCATCTTGCGCACGAGGAGCGCCCGGAAATCGTGGCCGACCTGCTTTTCAGCCTTTTGCCGTCGCAGGAGGCGGGGTGAAGCTGCCGCCCAACCATCCGCAGCGCATCCTGCTCAACGACGAGGTGCACGCGCGCCCGCCCGAACTGCTGACCGCGCCCACGCGCGTTTCCTTCCTGGCGCTGTTTGCCGACGGCGCACTGCGCGAGGAGGTTTGGGGTTCGGTGATGCAGCTCGCCGAACGGTTCGACATCCGGCCGCCGACCGCCACCGCGAACCATTACAGCGCCGATCTCGGACCGTTCCGCGTCAAGGCCGAGCGGCACACCGAGTTTGTCCGTTTCAAGTTCATCGTCCGCGGCGTCGATCCCGAGCCGTTCTCGGCCCCGGCGATCGCGGCCGTGCCGCCGGAGTGGCTGGCGGCACTTCCAGGGCAGTTGTTGGTCGCGACGCACGTGGCGTTGTTGCCTCAGGCGCGCGAGCCGCTCGATCCGCGGCAGGTCGCCGACGAATATTTTGCCGGCAACCTGCTGGTCGGCGCCTCGATCGCCGGAGGTGCCGGTTTCGCTCTCACCGATCTCCGCATCCACGCGGACGGGTTCGGCCGGCTGCTCGTGGAGGATCGCGGCCTTACGCCGGGCCAGGCGGGGCGCGCGGTGCAACGGCTGCTTGAGATCGACACCTACCGCATGATGGCGCTGCTGGCGCTGCCGCTGGCGCGCGAAGTGGCGCCGGCGCTGGCGGCGATCGAGAACGAGTTGGCCGCGATCACTGGGGCGCTTGTCGGCGCGGGCGAGCAGGAGGAGCCGGCCCTGCTCGGCCGGCTGACCGCGCTTGCGGCACAGCTGGAACGCCGCCAATCGGAAACGCTGTTCCGCTTCGGCGCGGGCAACGCGTACTACGATCTGGTCCAGCGTCGCATCAACGAGCTTCGGGAGGAGCGCATCCCAGGTTTACAGACGTTGCGGGAATTCACCGAACGGCGGCTGGCGCCGGCCATGAGCACCTGCCGTTCCGTCGCCTCCCGGCAGGACGCGCTCTCTCTGCGCATAGCCCAGGCCACGCAGCTGCTGTCGACCCGCGTGGACCTGACGCGCGAGCGGCAGAACCAGGCGCTGCTCGCCCGTATGGACCGGCGCGCGCACTTGCAACTCCGCTTGCAGGAAACCGTGGAAGGGCTCTCGGTGGCGGCGATCACATACTACGTCGTCAGCCTGATCGGGCACGCCGCCGAAGGGCTGGAGGCTGCCGGGGTCCGTGTCAGCCCCGCTCTGGCGATGGGCGTCGCGATCCCCGTGGTCGCCATCCTCGTCGCCTTCGGCGTGCGGCGCATCCGCCGTACGGTGAGCCGGGCGCACGGGTGAGTACGCTGTTCGCGAGCGGTCGGATGGCCGATCTGGTGCTCGCGATCATCGCGCTGGAGTTTGCAGCACTCGTGATGTGGCGGCGGCGCAGCGGGCGCGGACCGCGCGTCCCCGCCATCCTGTTCGCGTTGCTGCCCGGCGTCGCCTTGGTGCTGGCGTTGCGCGCCGCCCTGGTCGGCGCACCGTGGAGTTCCGTGGCCTGCTGGCTCGCACTGGCCGGGGTGGCGCACATCGCTGATCTGCGCGCCCGCCTGTTCGCCACCTCCGAACCTCGGCAAAAGTAGGACCGGCGCGAAGCGGGCTGGCCTCAACTGTCCAGCTATGTTTACACTCACAGCGTATGCCGACCTTGACACTCGATGTCGCAGCCGCGACTGCCGCGCCCGCGGACGAACGTCCGCACGCGGTGGTGATCGGGAGCGGGTTCGGCGGGCTCGCGGCGGCGGTGCGGCTCGGTGCGCGCGGCTACCGGGTGACGGTGCTGGAGCGGCTCGATGCGCCGGGCGGGCGGGCGGCGGTGTTCCGCCAGGATGGCTTCACGTTCGACGCCGGCCCTACCATCGTCACGGCGCCGTTCCTGTTCGAGGAGCTATGGGCGCTTTGCGGGCGTCGGCTGGCCGATGACGTGGACCTGCGGCCGGTTTCGCCGTTCTACCGCATCCGCTTCCACGACGGCGCATGCTTCGAATACTCGCGGCGACCCTGCGGCGATGCGCGTCGAGGTGGCACGCTTCTCGCCTGCTGACGTCCCCGGCTACGAGCGGTTCATGGCGCATAGCGAAGCCGTCTGCCGGATCGGCTTCGAGCAGCTCGGGCACGTGCCGTTCGGCACCTGGACCGACATGGCGCGCGTCGCGCCGGACCTGCTGCGGCTCGGCGGCCACCGAAGCGTCTATCGGAGCGTGTCGCGGTTCATCCGCGACGAGCGGCTGCGCACCGTGTTCAGCTTTCATCCGCTGCTGATCGGCGGCAATCCGTTCACCGCGAGCGGCATCTACTGCCTCATCGCCCATCTCGAGCGGCGCTGGGGTGTGCATTTCGCGATGGGCGGCACGGGCGCGCTGGTGCGCGGGCTGGCCGGGCTGATCCGGGGGCAGGGCGGCGTGCTGCGTTGCAACGCGGAGGTTGCCGCGATCACCGTCCGCAACGGCGCCGCGACGGGCGTGCGGCTCGCGTCGGGCGAGGTGGTCGCCGGCCGAGATCGTGGTTTCCAACGCCGACAGCGCGTGGACATACCGGCACCTGCTGCGGCGCCGGCGACGCGGCCGAGCGTGGACCGACCGGCGCCTGGAGCGTGCGCGCTACTCCATGAGCCTGTTCGTCTGGTATTTCGGCACACGCCGGCGCTATCCCGACGTGGCGCATCACACGATCCTGCTCGGCCCCCGCTACCGTGCGCTGCTCGCGGACATCTTCCAGCGCAAGGTGCTCGCGCCGGATTTCAGCCTCTACCTGCATCGGCCGACCGCGACCGATCCCGCACTCGCCCCGCCAGGCTGCGACGCATTCTACGTGCTGTCGCCGGTGCCGAATCTCGACAGCGGGACGGACTGGCGGGCGGCGGCCGAACCATACCGGCAGGCGATCGAGCGGCATCTTGAGGCGACGCGTGCTGCCGGGGCTCGGCGAGCGCGATCGTCACCTCCCGCGTCATGACGCCGCTCGATTTTCAGGACCGGCTGCTGTCGATGCGCGGCGCTGGCTTCGGGCTGGAGCCGGTGCTGACGCAGAGCGCCTGGTTCCGCCCGCATAACCGGAGCGAGGACGTGCGCGGGCTATATCTGGTCGGCGCCGGCACGCATCCGGGCGCGGGGCTGCCGGGCGTGCTGTCGTCCGCACGGGTTCTCGATACGGTGGTGCCGCATGCCGCACTGCCCTGCGCTGACACGGCGACGCCGCCGATCTGGCCGCTGCCGCGCGCTGCTGCGCGACGGATCGCGCAGTTTCCACGCCGCTTCCTTTCTGCTGCCGCGCCGGGTGCGTGAGCCGGCGACGCGCTTTACGCATTCTGCCGTTTGGCCGACGACGCGATCGACGGCGATGGCGGGCACGGGCACGCGCTGGCCCGGCTTCGCGAGCGCCTGGCGCGGGCCTATGACGGCCGCCCGCTGCCGATCCCCGCCGACCGCGCCTTGCCGGAGTTGTCGCGCGGTTCGCGTATCCCGCGCGCGCTGCCCGAGGCGCTGCTGGAAGGCTTTGCCTGGGACGCGGCAGGGCGGCGCTACGCCGATCTGGCCGCACTTCACGCCTATGCGGCGCGGGTCGCGGGCTCCGTCGGCGTGATGATGGCGCTGCTGATGGGTGCCCGGCGGCCCGACGCGCTGGCGCGGGCCTGCGATCTCGGCGTCGCCATGCAGCTCTCCAACATCGCCCGCGACGTGGGCGAGGACGCGCGCGCGGGCCGGCTCTATCTGCCGCTCGACTGGCTGCGGGAGGCGGGGATCGACCCCGAACGCTGGCTCGCCGCCCCCGTGTTCGACCTGGCACTCGGGTCGGTGGTCGCGCGGCTGCTGCGGGAGTCCGACGCGTCTCTACGCCCGCGCGGAGGGCGGCATCGCCCTGCTGCCAATTGCCTGCCGGCCCGGGATCGGTGCTGCGCGGCGGCTCTATGCCGAGATCGGCCGGGAGGTGGCGCGCAACGGACACGACTCGGTCGCTCGCCGGGCGGTCGTGGCCAAGTGGCGCAAGATCGCGCTGCTTGCGCTTGCCTTCGGTGACACGATCTCCCGCCGAGCGGGGACAGGCGAGCCGCCGCTGCGGGAATCGGAGTTCCTGGTGCAGGCCGCACGGGGATCGCGACCGCTGGCGCGGCCATACCTCGCCTGGTGGGACTTGGGCGAGCAGATCGCTTGGATCGTGGAGCTGTTCCATCGGCTCGAACTGCGCGAGCAGGCGGGCGAGGCTCCCTAACGGAACGGAGGGTCCGATGAGCGGTTGGGCGGGTCTGACAATGTTCGCGCTCGGGGCATGGCTGGTCGCCAACGCCGTCATCCGCCGGCGCCGCCAGCGCGTCACCCCGGTGCGCGCTGAACTCGCCGGCTTCGGCGCGATGATGCGCTCCTTCATCATCGGCGCGCTGGTGCTGGTCGGGATCAAAGTCTCCCTGATGTTCCTCGCGTTCGGCGGGGACGGCCTGTTCTCCGGCTTCAACCTGGCCGGCCTCGAGTTCCTGCTGGCGAGCTACGGGTTATGGGTGTTCGTCACCCTGGCACCCCCGCGGTCGCAGGCAGCTTCGCGCGGGCTTGAGCCGACCGCCTGAGCGTGGGATTCCTGTTCCGATCGCTTCGCACAATTGCCGCAACTATTTCGCCAATTCAGGACACGGACAAACCGGTCGAACCGCTCTAGTTCAGCGCCTGCCAGACCTTCTGCGCCGTAAACGGCATCTGCAACTTCTCCGCCGCCTCGCCCCGACCGGCGCGACGCAGCGCATCGACAACCGCGCTGACCACCGCCGGCGTCGCGCCGATGGTGCCAAGCTCGCCCACGCCCTTGACCCCGAGCGGATTGTTCTTGCAAGGGACCGAAGTGTCGAGCTCGTGGACGAAATCCCGCACCAGGGCGGCACGGGGCATGTAGTAGTCCATCATGCTCGCCGTCATCGCCTGGCCCGAGGCCGCGTCGTAGAGGATCGCTTCGCCGAGCGCCTGGCCGATGCCCTGCATGGCACCGCCGTCGAGCTGGCCGCGGACGATCATCGGGTTGACAGCGTAGCCCACGTCGTTGACGGAATTGTAGGAGACGATCTCCACGTCGCCCGTATCCGGGTCGATCTCCACCTCGCAGACGTGGCAGCCGTTGGGCCAGGTGGGACCGTTCACCGAGTGAGTGGCGTCGACGAAGATGCGATGCTCCGGCTGCTGCTCGGCGAGCTCGAACAGGCCGACCCGCCGGTCGGTGCCGGCGATCCGGAACGTGCCGCTCGCGTATTCGATGTCGGCGTTTGACGCTTCCAAAGCGTCGGCGGCTAGGTCGCGCGCCTTCCCGACGGTGGTTTTGGAGGCGAGATGGATCGCGGACCCGGCGGTGAACAGCGAGCGCGAGCCCACGCTGCCGAAGCCCGCGCCGCGGTCGGTGTCCCCCATGATGATCTTGATTTGCTCGACCGGCACGCCAAACACGTCGACTACCAGCTGCGCGTACGAGGTGGCGATGCCCTGGCCCATCGGCAGGGTGGCGGCGAACACCTCGATGATGCCGGCGCCGGTGACCGCGACGGTGACGCGCTCCTCGAACACGTTGCCGCCGGTCCACTCCAGGAACGAGGCAACGCCTCGACCGCGAAGCTTGCCGCGCGCTTTGGATGCGGCCTCGCGGCTGGCGAACTCGTCCCACTTGGCGAGTGCCAGTCCCTGTTCGAGGATCGAGCCGAAATGACCGGTGTCGTACACCTGACCCATGGCATTGGTGTAGGGCATCCGCTCCGCCGGGATCACGTTGCGACGGCGGATTTCGGCCGGGTCGAGGCCGAGTTTCTGGGCGGCCTTGTCGAACAATTGCTCGGTCAGGAAGATCGCCTCGGGACGCCCGGCGCCGCGATAGGCCGAGGTCGGCGCCGTATTGGTAATGACCGCGGTGAAGTCGAAGTCGATGGTCTTGATATCGTAGATGCTGGTGGCAACCCACGGACCGATCAGCAGCTGGATCAGGATCCCCACGGTGCTCGGATAGGCGCCGGTGTTGGCCAGGGTGCGAATCCGGTAGGCGAGCACCCGCCCGGAATTGTCGAACGCCATCTCCGCGTGCGTGTCGATGTCGCGCCCGTGCGTGGCGGCCAGAAACTCGTCGACCCGGGTGGCGGTCCACTTGACCGCTCGCTTGAGCATGCGGGCTGCGAAGACCGCAACTTGGTCTTCGGAGTAGAGCCCGCCCTTCATGCCAAACCCGCCGCCGACATCGTCCACCACGACGCGGAGCTGTTCCGCCGGAATGCCGAGCGTCTCGGACAACGTGTCCTTCGCTCCCGACGGCATCTGACTGGACAGTCGCACAGTCAGCCGCTCGGTCTCCTTGCTGTAGTCGGCCAGCACGCTGCGCGGCTCCATCGGGACGGCGGCGATCCGCTGATTGACGAGATCGACCGACACGACGTGCGCGGCGGCGGCAAAAGCGGCGTCGCTGGCCGCCCGGTCGCCGTGCTTCATCGCCGCCACTACGTTGCCCGGCGCCTCGGCCCAGACCAGCGGCGCCCCAGCGGCCGTCGCCTCCTCCATGCCGGTCACAAAGGGCAGGTCCTCGTACTCGACGACGATCGCCTCCGCGGCGTCCTTGCCCTGCTCCAGCGTCTCGGCCACCACGGCCGCCACCGCCTCGCCGACGAAACGCACCACCTCGTGGGCGAGCGCATGGCGGAGCGGCATCGAGCTCGGCGATCCGTCGAGGCGCTGGAACATCGGCGCGACGGGTAGGGGCTGGACGCCGGCGGCGACCAGGTCGGCGCCGGTCAGCACCGCCAGGACGCCGGGCATCGCCTTCGCCGCGGTCGTGTCGATGGAGGCGATGCGCGCATGCACCACCGGCGCACGGAGGAAAGTCAGCGTGGCCTGGGCCGGAATGGACACGTCGTCGGTAAACCGTCCGGCCCCGGAAAGAAGAGCCTTGTCCTCAATCCGTTTAACCGCGCGCCCGCTGCCGAACCGCCCAACCGTTGTCATCTCGTTCACAGGCTGTTCCTAGTTTGCTTCGTGAATCTACCAGATTGAAACGACGGCGTATCGACGCCGCCCGTCTCTAGCCGCTGCGCTACCGCGAGCGCTCAGTACCTAAGTGGGGAACGGCGAGACGCCAACCAGGTGCGCGTGGCCGCCGAGCATGAGGGCGTAGGCGGCTAGCGAGGCCAACGGGCGCCACCAGCCGAGCTCACGGGCTGACAGCGTGTTGCGGCCGGACATGATGGCGCCGAACGGCAGAATGGAGGTCCGGGACGCGAACGCGTCCCAGGCCGGCGCGCCAAGTGCCCGCCGCCGTTTGGCGTCGATCGAAAACGTGCCGGCGATGGCCACCAACGCGAGCGCGCCGAAGAACAACAGCGAAGCCACGTCGCCATTGCCGATCAGGTGAACACCCGCCCAGATCGCGACGCCGATGAGGAACGGGTGGCGGGTGACGCGCACGATCCCCGTCGGCGGCCGGTCGACCAGCGCCTCCTGTGCCATCGCGGTCGGGTTCGGCGTGGTGAGCCCGATCACCACGAGAAGGAACGCGGGCAGCATCAGCACGATCGCGAACGGCTTCCACCATTCGAGCATTCCCCAGGTCGGGACGTAGGGAGCGGCCTTGTAGGCGAGCGCCATCCAGACCAGGACCACGGCCGAGGCGATCGAGAATGCGAGCGAGTAGGCGCGAGCCCCGACCGCCGCCACGGCCCGGTCTCGCAGCACCGTGCCGGAGACGCCGAGGTGGATGCCGATGAAGCAGAGTGCGGCGAGAAGGAGGGAAATCATAAGTGTGGCCTGATGCTTGACCTAAACGCCGGCTACGAACCGGCCGCTACGTAGGGGCGCACCATCTTCGATGGATCGACGACGCGATCAAATTCCGCCTCGTCCACGAAGCCGAGCTGGAGCGCGGCCTGCTTCAAGGTCAGGTCGTGCTCCATCGCATGGTGCGCAATCTTGGACGCCTTGTCGTACCCGATAACCGGCGCCAGCGCCGTCACCAGCATCAGGGAGCGATCGACGTATTCCTTTATCTTCACGAGGTTGGGGCGTGTGCCCTCGACCAGGAACGTGCGGAAGTTGGTGCAGCCGTCGGTCATGATCGAGAGCGAGTGCATGAGATTGTAAATGATGAGCGGCTTGTAGACGTTCATCTCGAGATAGCCTCCAGCGCCGCCGAAGCCCACGGCCACGTCGTTGGCCATAACCTGTACGGCGACCATGGTCAGCGCCTCGGCTTGGGTCGGGTTGACCTTGCCCGGCATGATGGAGGAGCCGGGCTCATTCTCGGGAAGCTCAAGTTCGGCGAACCCGGCGCGCGGCCCGCACGCCAGCAGCCGGATGTCGTTGGCGATCTTGTAAAGCGACACCGCGAGCGTGCGGAACGAGCCCGACAGCTGCACCAGCGCGTCATGCGCGCCCTGCACCGTGAACTTGTTCGGCGCGCTCACGAATGGCAGGCCGGTGAGGGTGGCGATTTCCGCCGCCACGGCTTCGGCGAACCCCGGAGCGGCGTTGATCCCGGTGCCAACCGCAGTGCCACCAAGTGCCAGCCGATACACATCCTTCAGCGCGTCGGCGATCCGCCCAAGATTGTCGTCAAGCATTCCGACGTAGCCCGACCACTCCTGCCCGAGCGTGATCGGCGTCGCGTCCTGCATGTGGGTGCGGCCGATCTTGACGATGTCCTTCCATTCCTCGGCTTTGGCGGCGATCGCGTCGCGCAGCTGGGTCAGCGCCGGTATCAACCGCTCCGTCACGTTGACGGCGGCGGCGATGTACATCGCGGACGGGAACGAGTCGTTGGACGACTGCGACATGTTCACGTGGTCGTTGGGATGCACGGGTGATTTGCTGCCGAGCGGCGTACCCGCGAGCTGGCAACAGCGATTGGACACAACCTCGTTGACGTTCATGTTGAACTGCGTGCCGCTGCCGGTCATCCAAACATGCAGGGGAAACATGTCGTGGTGTTGCCCGGCCAGAATCTCGTCGCACGTCTGGAGGATGAGCCGATGCACCGTATCCGGCAGGCGACCGCCGGCGTGATTGGCGTTCGCCGCCGCCTTCTTGAGCACGGCGTAGGCGCCGATCATCTCGCGCGGTATCAGGTCCTTGCCGATGCTGAAATGCTCGAGCGAGCGCTGCGTCTGCGCACCCCATAGCTTGTCGCTCGGGACCTCGACGACGCCGAGGCTATCGGTTTCCTTGCGAAACTCGCTCATGCAAACAGGCCTCCTCCGGGGCAAGCAGGATGCCCGACTGCGTCACGCTATATCCAGCGCCGCCTTGGACCAACACCGCTCGCAGCCTATCCACTCGCCCGAAGCGCTCCCGCAGGTAGACCGCAGGCGCTTGTGGCAGAGGGTCGGGGTGAAGTGGCTTGGCGTCAGCCCCGCACCGTCGGCCACTCGAAGTTCGACAGCGGGCGCGCGAACCGAAGCAGGCGATCGGACCTGATCAGGGCCGCGTAGCTGACGAACATCACAAGGTTCTGCCGCAGCCACCAGAAGATTTGCTTGTTGTCCGCGAAGAACGGCCGGTGCGTTTCCAGCGGCACGAAGCCACGTGCCCAGAATTTTTCGATCCAGTACGGCAGGTCCTGCTCATTGACATGGCCGTGGCCGCCCTGGTTCTTGCGCGCGGCCGAGAACAGGATGCGATCTGACGCTTGCGTCAGCGCGTTGCAGAAGTCATCGGCGGCGCTCTCCGGAAGGTGCTCGGCCACCTCGATCGACAGCGCGAGATCGAAGCCTTTCTGGAAGTTCGGCGGCTCCACCGCCAGATCGGCGATCTGAATGTGTCGTCGGTCGATCACCGTCTCGGCGTCGTTGATCCAGGCACCTTCGAGGCCGAGGATGCGGGCCGCTCCTAGTTCCCGCGCCGCGTAAAGCCACGCTCCGATCCCGCAGCCGAAATCGACGACGCTGCTGAACGGCGCGACATCTTGCGTCATTCGCAAGCAACAAAGCCCGTTCTCGATCCGGTGCGCCTTATCCTTGCTGTGTTGGGAAAGGAGCTCGAGATAGTTGCCGGGATCGGACATGGGGCTGCTCGCTTTCGAGTTGCACAACCGTGCGTCCGCACCCATACCGCCCCGCCGCGCGCCAGCTCAAGGCGGTAGCAGCACCGTCGCCACCGCTTGCGCGGCGATGCCCTCGCCGCGACCGGCGAAGCCGAGGCGTTCGGTCGTGGTCGCCTTGACGGATACACGCCCTTCCTCCACGCCCAGCAGCGCGGTCAATCGCTCGATCATCGCCGGCGGCGTGCGGCGTGATCTTGGGCCGCTCGCAGATCAACGTCAGGTCGGCGTTGGCGAGCAATCCGCCGCGTGCGGCGACGCGCCCTGCCGCATGGCGCAGAAAGCGGGCGCTGTCCGCGTCCTTCCACGCAGTCTCCGACGGCGGGAAATGGCGGCCGATGTCGCCCTCCGCCAGCGCGCCGTAGATCGCGTCGCAGAGGGCGTGAATTCCGACGTCGGCGTCCGAGTGCCCGGCCAGCCCGAACGGCGAGGGCACCTCGACGCCGCAGAGCACCAGCCGCCGGCCGGGCTCGATCGCATGGACGTCGAAGCCGGTGCCGACCCGGGGCACCATCGACCCTATCATCGCCCGCTCCAGTCGCACGTGGTCCCCCGGATAGGTGAGCTTGATGTTGTCCTCCGACCCCGCGACGAGGAGCACCGTCTCGCCGGCCGCCTCGAGCAGGACGGCATCGTCGGTCGCGGCGCTGCCCTGCGCCGCGCCATGCAGTGCGAGCAGGAGGGGAAAGCGGAATCCTTGCGGGGTTTGCGCCCGAAACAGACCCTCCCGCGGGGCGGTCTCGATGATCCGGCCGTCCAAGCCCCGCTTCAGGGTGTCGGCAACGGGCACCGCCGGGATCGCGCCCGGAGCCGTCTCGAGTGCAGCTAGCAGGTCGGGCACCGTCCGGGGCGGGATCAATGGCCGCGCCGCGTCATGCACCAGCACGATCTCGGGCTCATGCGGGGCCAGCGCCTCCAGCCCGGCGCGCACGCTGTCCTGCCGCGTCGCCCCGCCGGGAACGGGAGGCAGGTACTCCAGCCCTTCGAGTGCCGCGGCAATCGCGCCGGCATCACCGACTGGTTGCAGCAGGGTCGCATGCCGCGCTAGCGCAACGGCGGCATGGCGCATCACCGGATGGCCAGCCAAGGGCAGGAACTGCTTCGGGGTGCCGCCGCCGAACCGATTTCCACTGCCGGCGGCAACCAGGATGGCGGCGATGCGCATCGGCGCAAACTCGCGGTCTAGGCGATTTGCGTCAACCGCATTGCGCCACGTCATCACCGAGGCTAGTTTGCCCAATTCATGGGCAATAACGAACACGACAGAGCGGCGTTGCCGTCGCCACCATCGCGCCTGCCATCCATTGAGCTTGGCGCGGGGGTCCGCATCGAAACACCGGTGATCCTCGCGCCGATGTCCGGGGTCACGGACCTGCCATTCCGCCGTCTGGCTAAGGGGGAAGGGGCCGGAATGGTGGTATCGGAGATGATCGCGTCTTGGGCGATGGTGCGTGAGAACCGGCAGACCTTGCGCATGGCGGACGTCGACGGGTGCGGCGGTCTGTCCGCGGTGCAGCTCGCCGGTTGTGACCCGGCGGCGATGGCGGAGGCCGCCCGGCTCGCGGTGGATCGCGGCGCCGACCTGATCGACATCAATTTCGGCTGTCCGGTGAAGAAGGTGGCGGTGGGCCAGCAGGCGGGGTCGGCGTTGATGCGCGACGAAATCGGGGCCGCGCGCCTGCTTGAGGCGACGGTCGCGGCGGTTGCGGTACCCGTCACGCTGAAGATGCGCATGGGCTGGGACCACGCCAACCTGAACGCCCCGCGTCTGGCGGAGATCGCCGAGCGGTCGGGTATCCGCATGGTGACCGTGCACGGCCGCACGCGCCAGCAATTCTACACCGGCCGCGCCGATTGGGGGTTTATCGCTCGGGTTAAGGCGGCGGTCGCGATCCCGGTGATCGCCAACGGCGACATCGTCACCGAAGAGGACGCGGCGACCGCGTTGCGCCTCTCGGGGGCGGACGGCGTGATGCTGGGCAGGGGCTGCTACGGCCGGCCCTGGTTTGCCCGACAGGTCGCGCACTTCCTCCGCTACGGCGTCAAGGCTGCCGAGCCGTCGCTCGCGCGCCAGAAGGCGGTGCTGCTCGCGCACTACGACGCGGTGCTCGGCTATTTCGGCCGCGATGCGGGGCTTCGGCTGGCCCGCAAACACCTCGGCTGGTACTCCCGCGGATTGCCGGGCTCCGCCAGCTTCCGTGCCTTGGCCAACCGGCTGGCCGACCCCGCCGAGGTGGTCCGGCTGGTGCACGACTTCTACGATCCGCTGATCGCCCGCGGGGCGGCGCGCGAGTTGGCGCCCGCGCTCGACGCAGAGGCGGCATGAGCAAAGCGACGCTCCGCAAGCGCACGTTGTCGGTGTTTACGCGGCCGGTGCCCGAGCCGCCGCGCGTACCTGAAGCGGCGCTGATTCTCGGCGCGTTGCCGGTTCCCGTGGTGCTGCTGAATGGCGATGACCGCTTCGTCTATGTCAATCAGGCGGCGGAGCAGTTCCTCGGCATCTCTGCGGCGCAGCTCGCGCCCATGCGGGTGACCGATCTTTTCCAGCCGGACAGCCCCCTCCTGCTGCTGATCGCCTATGCCCGGCGCGGCGAGGTGACGGTTGCCGATCACGACCTGACCCTGGAGAGCCAGCGCCTCCATAAGCCGGGCATCGCCATCCAGATCACCCCGGTGCTGGAGCTGCCGGGTGCCGTGCTGCTGGTGATGCAAGACGCCTCAGCGGCGCGCGCGCTCGACCGGCAGCTGTCGTTCCGTGGTGCGGCACGCAGCGTGAGCGGCATGGCGGCGGTGCTGGCCCATGAGGTGAAGAATCCGCTTTCCGGAATCAGGGGCGCGGCCCAGGTGCTCGAAGCGAGTGTCGCGGAAAGCGATCGTGAGCTTACCTTGCTGATCCGCGACGAGGCGGACCGCATCCGCGATCTCGTGGACCGGATGGAGTTATTCGGCGAGAAGGCGATCGAGCGGCAGGCAGTCAACATCCATCGCGTGCTCGAGCACGTCCGCAAGCTCGCGCAAAGCGGGTTCGCCGCGCACATCCGGTTCAGCGAGGTGTACGACCCATCCCTGCCGCCGGTATGGGGCAACCGCGACCAACTTGTGCAGACCCTGCTCAATTTGGTGAAGAACGCGGCGGAAGCGATCACCGACGCGGAAAACCCGCATGGCGAGATCGTGCTGGCGACCGCGTTTCAGCACGGCCGTCGCGTCGCGATTCCGGGCTCGCAGACCCGCGTCGATCTGCCGCTGATCGTGACGGTGCGCGACAATGGCCCCGGCATTCCCGAAGACCTTCGTCCGCATCTCTTCGAGCCGTTCGTCACCTCGAAGTCATCGGGCAACGGACTAGGCCTGGCGCTGGTCGCCAAGATCGTGGGCGACCATGGCGGCCTGATCGAGGTCGATAGCCGCCCAGGGCGAACGGAGTTTCGCCTGCATCTGCCCGTGGTCGTCGACAAGGATAGCGACGGCCCCTAACCGAGAGCCCAGCACCCCATGGCGCTTCCGACTGTTCTCGTCGCGGATGACGACCGTTCCATCCGAACGGTGCTGACACAGGCGCTCGGCCGCTCGGGCTATCAGGTGCGCACCACCGGCAACGCCGCCACGCTGTGGCGATGGGTGGAGGAGGGGGAGGGAGACCTCGTCATTACCGACGTGGTCATGCCGGACGAGAATGGGCTCGACCTCATCCCGCGCATCAAGCGCGCGCGCCCCGACCTCCGGGTCGTGGTGATGAGCGCGCAGTCGACATTGATGACAGCGGTGAAGGCCACCCAACGCGGCGCGTTCGAGTATCTGCCCAAACCGTTCGATTTGCAGGAGTTGCTGGGCGTGGTCGGACGAGCGCTCGCGCAGCCGGCTCCCCCGGTCGTCCTCGTGCCCACCGAGCAGCGCGACCGCGACGAGCCGCTGCCCTTGATCGGCCGCAGCCCAGCGATGCAGGAAATCTATCGCACTGTAGCGCGGCTCACCACCGCCGACCTCACGGTGATGATCAACGGCGAGTCCGGAACCGGGAAGGAACTGATCGCGCGCGCCCTGCACAATTTCGGCAAGCGCCGCGCGGGCCCGTTCGTGCCGATCAACATGGCGGCCATCCCGCGGGAGCTCATCGAGAGCGAGCTGTTCGGCCACGAGCGCGGCGCATTCACCGGGGCGACAAGCCGCACACCGGGGCGGTTCGAGCAGGCCAACGGCGGCTCGCTGTTCCTCGACGAGATCGGCGACATGCCGCCCGAAGCACAAACCCGCCTGCTTCGGGTGTTGCAGGAAGGAGAGTTCACCTCCGTTGGCGGCCGCCAAAGCATCAAGGCCAACGTCCGGATCATCGCCGCGACACACCGCGACCTCCGCTCGGCCATCCGCAGTGGTCAGTTCCGGGAAGATTTGTTCTATCGTCTCAACGTGGTGCCAATCCGTCTGCCGCCGTTGCGCGAGCGGCTAGAGGACATCCCGCCGCTGGCATCGCACTTCCTCGAACGGGCGCGCGAGGATGGCCTGCCGGCCAAGTCGCTGGACCAGGGGGCGATCGACCGACTGAAGAGCTATCGCTGGCCCGGCAATGTACGCGAACTCGAGAACCTGATGCGCCGCATGGCCGCGCTCTGCCCGGAGGACACGATCACCGGAGGGCTGGTGGATACGGAGCTGGCCGAGGCGGCACCCATCTCCGACGAACCCGCCCTGACTGCGTCCACCCCCGAGCCGCTGGCCCGGGCGGTCGAGCGCCACATCCGTCAGTTCCTTTCCGCCCACGCGGACGGCCTGGCACCCTCGGACATCTATGACCGGGTGATCGCCGAAGTGGAGCGGCCATTGATCCAGATGACCTTGGCGGCCACGCGCGGCAACCAGATCAAGGCAGCCGCGATGTTGGGGCTGAACCGGAACACGCTGCGCAAGAAGATACGGGACCTCGATATCCCGGTGGTCCGAGGCCTGGCGTAACAGCGGCAGAGTGCGCTTTTGAACGTTTCGCCCGATCCCGGCTCGCTCGCCCCGGCACCCGACGCCGAGCCGCCACGCGCTTCGGGCCGCTCGCGGTCCAGCCGGTTGGCCGACGTCCTGCTCGGCAAAGTTGCGACGCTCGTGCTTGCCGCGGTGGCGCTGGTGCTGGGCTTCATCACCTTCGTGACGCTTGCCCGCGGCTCGCCTTACGGGCTCGGCCAGAAGGTCGGCGTCGGCATGGTGCTCGCCAACCTGTCCGTTCTGCTCGCGCTCGGCGCAGTGCTGGCGGGGCGGATCACCCGGGTCTGGGTCGAACGGCGGCGCGGCTCGGCCGGAGCGCAGCTGCATGTCCGGCTGGTGATGCTGTTCAGCGTGGTCACCGTGGTGCCCACCATCGTGATCGCCGTGTTCGCCACCGCCTTCTTTCACTTCGGCATCCAGGCCTGGTTCAACGAACCGGTGCGCGCTGCGCTCAACGAGTTGCTCGAAGTGTCCCGGGGCTATCTCGAAGAGCACGAGAACAACATCCGGTCGGTGGCACTCGAGATGGCCGCCGACATGGCGCGCGCCGGCAACTTCTTTTCCGCCGACCCCGAGACCTTCGGGCAGTTCCTTGCCAGCCAGACCGCGCTCCGGGGATTGACGGAGGCGGTGATCTACGAGCCCGTCACCGGGCAGGTGATGGCGTCCGCCGGCATGCTCTCGGGCCTGGGGGCGGAGCCCGCGCCCGCCTGGGCGACCGAGCGCGCCCGCACCGGCGATGTGGCGGTGGTTCCCGGGGGCGATCACACCCGGGTGCGGGCCGTGGTGCAGCTCAATTCCACCCCGTCGCTCATGCTGATGATCGGCCGGCCGATCGACCCGCAGATCCTCGACCACATGGTGAGCACGGAAACCGCGGTCGCGGAATACGAACGGCTGGACCAGAACCGCTCGTGGTTGCAGCTGGCATTTGCCTGGATCTTCGCCCTGCTCGCCCTTCTCGTGCTCTCGGCGGCGGTGCTCATCGGCCTGGTGATGGCCAACCAGATCGCGCGGCCGATCGGTCGGCTCATTCATGCCGCCGAGCGGGTGCGAGGCGGCGACCTTGAGACGCGCGTGCCGGAAACCGCCCGGGAAGACGAGATCGCCGGCCTCTCGCGGGCGTTCAATCGCATGACGGGCCAGCTTGCCGCCCAGCGCTCAGAGCTGATGGCGGCCTACGGCCAGATCGACGAGCGGCGGCGCTTTACCGAGGCCGTCCTTTCCGGGCGTCTCGGCCGGCGTGATCGGGTTAGACGCGGCCGGCGGCATCGAGCTGCCTAATCGCGCGGCCAGCACCTTGCTCGGCCGCGACCTGATGGCGGCGCTCGGCCAGGACTTGGCAACCGTGGTCCCGGAGTTCGCGGGGCTGGTGCGCGCGGGCATGGCCGCCCCCGACCGCGCGCTCACGGAGGAGGTCCGGATCGGCCCCGCCAACCACCGGCGCACGCTCCTCGTCCGGGTCGGCGCCGACCGCCAGGGCGGGCGCACCGACGGTTTCGTGGTGACGTTCGACGACATCACCGAACTGCAGTCGGCGCAGCGCAAGGCGGCGTGGGCTGACGTCGCGCGTCGGATCGCGCACGAGATCAAGAACCCGCTGACACCGATCCAGCTCTCGGCCGAGCGCCTCAAGCGCCGCTTCGCCAAGGAGATCACCTCGGACCCCGAGACGTTTACGACATGTGCCGATACCATCGTGCGGCACGTCGGCGACATCGGCCGCATGGTCGACGAGTTCTCGGCCTTCGCGCGAATGCCGCAGCCGGTGATCCGGCCCGCCGACGTGGGCCGCATCGTCCGCGAGGCGCTCGTGCTGCAGAAGACCGCCCGACCGGAGATCGAGTGGGTCACGAGCATTCCGGAGCGCGGGCCGATCGCACCCTGCGACAGCCGGCTGCTCGGCCAGGCGCTTACCAACCTCCTGCAGAACGCCGCCGATGCGATTGCCATGCGACCGGGGGCGGGGCGGATCGCGCTATCCGTCGAGGAATTGGCGGACGAGGTGCGGATCGCGGTGGCCGATGACGGGATCGGCCTGCCGGCGGCGGATCGCAGCCAGCTCACGGAGCCATACGTCACGCACAAGGCTAAGGGCACGGGCCTCGGCCTTGCCATCGTCAAGAAGATCATGGAGGACCATGGAGGCCACCTTGGACTCGACGATCGCCCTGAGGGAGGGCCGGGTGCGGTGGCCACGCTTACGTTGCCATTGAAGGTTGTCGATGCCGCATGAGATCCTGATCGTCGATGACGAACCGGACATCCGGCTGCTCATCGAGGGCCTGCTTCGCGACGAGGGGTACGAGACCCGGCAGGCCGCCGACTTCGGGCTCGGCCATCGCGGCGTTCCGGGCCCGACGCCCGTCCGCCGTGCTTCTTGACGTCTGGCTGCAGGGCTCGGAGCTCGACGGGCTGGGTATCCTACAAGCGTTGCACAGCGAGCAGCCGCAGGTGCCGGCGGTGATGATCTCCGGCCACGGGACGATCGAGACTGCCGTGCAAGCCATCCAGCATGGCGCGTACGACTTCATCGAGAAGCCGTTCCAGTCCGATCGGCTGCTTCTGGTGATCCGAAGGGCGCTGGAAGCGGCCGCGCTTGCCCGCGAGAACGCCGAGCTGCGCTTGCGGGCCGGGCCGGAAACCAGCCTGACCGGCAACAGCCCTGCGATCAGCGCACTGCGTGCGGGAGTGGAGAAAGTAGCCCCGACCGGCTCACGCGTGCTGATCCAAGGGCCAGCCGGCTCCGGTAAGGAGGTGGCTGCGCGCATGATCCATGCGCGCTCCCGCCGGGCGGAAGGCCCGTTCGTGATGCTAAACTGCGCGACCCTGGCCCCAGCGCGCTTCGAGGAGGCGCTGTTCGGCATCGAGACCGGGGTCGATCCCGTAGTGCAGCCACGTCGGGCCGGAGTGCTGGAGCGCGCGCACGGCGGCACGTTGCTGCTCGACGAGGTCTCCGACATGCCGCTCGAGACGCAGGGCAAGATCGTGCGGGCCTTGCAGGACCAGACCTTCGAGCGGCTGGGTGGCTCGGCCCGGGTGAAGGTGGATGTGCGCGTCATCGCCACCAGCAACCGCGACCTGCAGACGGAGATCGCCGCCGGGCGTTTCCGCGAGGATCTCTACTATCGGCTCGCCGTCGTGCCGCTCAAGGTGCCGGCACTGCGGGACCGGCGCGAGGACGTTCCGGCACTGGCGCGCCTGTTCATGTGCCGCTCGGCCGAGTCCTCGGGATGGCGGAGCGGGAGTTGTCGGCCGACGTGCTTACGGCCTTGCAGGCCTATGACTGGCCGGGAAATGTGCGCCAGCTGCGCAACCTGATCGACTGGCTGCTCATCATGGCTCCGGGCGGGGCGTCCGACCCGATCCGCGCCGACATGCTGCCTCCGGAGATCAGCTCCAGCGCGCCCGCGCTGCTGACCATCGATCCCTCGGCGGACATCATGGCGCTGCCGCTCCGCGAGGCGCGCGATCTGTTTGAAACCCAGTATTTGCAGTCCCAGCTGCTCCGTTTTGGCGGGAACATCAGCCGCACCGCGCAGTTCGTCGGGATGGAGCGGAGCGCGTTGCACCGCAAGCTGAAGCAGCTCGGCGTGAACTCGGACGATCGGAACAGCGCTTAGCCGTCGAGCGCGTCGGGCGACGGCTCGCCTACAATAGTTGACCCCTGACGCAGCCGAGCCAGCACGCTCACGCCTTGGCGGAAGCACGCAGAGCATCGACGCGCCGATCGTCTGGCGCAATGGGTTGACCGGACCGTGCCGCACTCCCGGCTCTCCGTTGCAGGATCTCCGCCGTGGCCGCGTCCGCGGGATAGAAGCATTCGAGCGCCAACTCCGACAACGTGACGTCGACCGGTGTGCCGAAGGTGGTCACGGTGCTGAACAACGCGAGCACGCCAGCCTCCGTGGCCAGTTCGAGCGGTAGGATCATCCCTGCGTAATCCCGAGCCGGCCGACGTGGACCGGTTACAACGGGCGCGGGATAGCTCCGCAGTTCGGCTTCGAGCCCGATCAGCACGGGATCGCCGCTCGTTTCCGCCTGCTGGCGCACGCGCTCCAGCAGGTGTCCGCGCCACTCGGCGAAATTGACGATCCGCGGCGCCAGGCCATCCGGGTGCAGCGCAAGGCGCATCACGTTAACCGGCGGACGCAGCAACGCATGGCTCACGCCGGCGATCAAAAGGTCGGCGGCGTCGTTGCCTGCGATCAACGTCCAGTGCCGGTCCACGGCAACCGCGGGGTAGGGGTCATGACCCTGCAATACGAGGTCCACCGCGCGCCGTGCGGCGGCAAGCGTGGGATCGTCCAGCCGGCGTTCGCTGAAGGCCGGCGCATAGCCTGCGGCCCCGAGCAGAAGATTGCGGTCACGTAGCGGAACCGCCAGGTGCTCCGCCAGATGAAGCACCATGCTGCGGCTCGGCTGCGCTCGGCCGGTTTCGAGGAAGCTGAGATGCCGGGTCGAGGTTTCCCCGGCCATGGCCAGATCAAGCTGACTTAAGCGCCGCCGTTGGCGCCATTGCCTGAGCAGGGTTCCGAACGTTTGCGCGGTTTCCGACATGCTTGGAGATTAGCGCGGACCGCCAAGCGCCTCCATGACCTCGGAGGTAATCGACCGCGCAGGCGGTTCCCCGTTTGCTGCCGCCCGGGTCGAGGCGGCGCGGGCCGCCGAGCCCGCAAGCAGGGAACATCGACAATGAGCACAGTGAACGAGATCGTCGCCAGCTACATCGGCGCTTGGAACGAAACGGATGCGGGTCGCCGCCGCGATATCATTGCGCGAACCTGGAGCGAGAGCGGCAGCTACCAGGACGCGCATCGCGAGGGCACGGGGCACGGCGCCATCGATGCGATGATCGCGGCCGCTCAGGCGCAATTCCCTGGCTACCGCCTCCGTTTATCGAGCGGCATCGAGGCGCACCACGACCGCGTCCGCTTCAGTTGGGTCGCCGGAGGCACGGAAGCAGCACCGCTGTTCATCGCCGGCACCGATTACGCCACACTAGCGGGCGACGGCCGCCTCGCCGCCGTGACCGGCTTCGTCGACGCCATGCCGCACATGGGCTGAGAGCAGCACTCGAGGACGGCGCCGCTCCCGCTCGAACACTCGGACGGGAGCGGCGCAACGAGTAGCTGAACTCCGACTATCGTCCCAAAGTCGGCATCTTGAACTCGGGTCCTCTGCGCGCCCCGGTTGGCCAACGCTGCGTCACGGCCTTGTAGCGCGTGTAGAAGCGCACGCCCTCGGGCCCGTGGATGTGGTGGTCGCCGAACAGCGATTGCTTCCAGCCGCCGAAGCTGTGGAACGCCATCGGAACCGGAATGGGCACGTTCACGCCGACCATGCCAATCTCGATGCGCTTGGCGAAATCCTGGGCGGCCCCGCCGTCGCCGGTGAAGATGGCAACGCCGTTCCCGTACTGGTGCCCGTTGATCATCGAGACCGCGCCGCGCGAGATCGGGCGTACGCACCACGCTCAGCACCGGGCCGAAGATCTCCTCCCGGTAGATGCGCATATCGGTGCCGACGTGGTCGAACAGGCTGCCGCCGATGAAGAAGCCCTGCTCGTAGCCCTGGAGCGAAAGATCGCGCCCGTCCACGACGAGTTTGGCCCCCTCCCGTTCGCCGATATCGATGTAGCCGCGCACCTTGTCGCGATGCTCGCGCGTGACCAACGGGCCCATCTCGGCCTCGGGGTCGGTGCCCGGCCCGATCTTGAGCGCCCGCACGCGGGGTTCGAGTTTTTCTACGAGCCGGTCGCCCGCGTCGCCGACGGCGACGGCGACCGACACCGCCATGCAGCGCTCGCCCGCGGAGCCATAGGCCGAGCCCATCAGGGCGTCCGCGGCGTCATCGAGGTCAGCGTCGGGCATGACGACCAGATGGTTCTTCGCGCCGCCCAGCGCCTGGACGCGCTTGCCGTGCGCCGTGCCGCCTCGGTACACGGTTTCCGCAATCGGGGTGGAGCCGACGAAGCTGACCGCCGCGATGCCGGGATGTGCGAGGATTGCTTCCACCGCCTCGCGACCGCCTTGCACCACTGAGAACACGCCGGGAGGCAACCCGGCCTCCTCCAGCAGAGCCGCGAGCTTCAGGCTAGCCGACGGGTCCCTTTCGGACGGTTTGAGGATGAAGCAGTTGCCACAGGCGAGGGCGACGGGGATCATCCACAGCGGCACCATGACCGGGAAGTTGAACGGCGTGATCCCGGCGACGACCCCGAGCGGCTGGCGCATCGACCATGCATCGATGCCGGTGCCGACCGCCTCGGTGTACTCGCCCTTCAGCAGATGCGGGATGCCGCAGGCGAATTCCACCACCTCCAGGCCGCGCTGCACCTCGCCCTCGGCGTCCGACAGCACCTTCCCGTGCTCGGCGGTGATGATGGCGGCGAGGTCGCGCCGGTCCCGCTCCAGCAGCTCCTTGAACCGGAACATCACGCGCGCGCGGCGGAGCGGAGGCGTCGCGGCCCAGGCGCGCCAAGCCTCCGTCGCAGCGGCGACCGCGCGATCGAGCTCCGCCGGTCCCGCGAGCGCCACCCGGCCGCTCACCTCGCCCAATGCTGGGTTGAACACGTCAGCAAATCGACCGCTGTCTCCGACCACCGAACGGCCGCCGATGTAGTGCCCGATCTCCTGCATAGTCTTCTCCTCCTCGTCAGCGCCCCATGGAACCGCATCGGCCGTAGCGCCGCCAGACCCCGGTTGGATGCCGGCAGCGAACGGGCGTAGGCTTCCGTTAACTAGCAAGGCGGGAGAGAGCGATGAAATTCGGCGCGGCCATGTTCTTCACCGACTACTCAATGACCGCGGCGGAGCTCGCCCGCACCCTGGAGGAGCGCGGCTTCGAATTGGTCTGGGCGCCCGAGCACTCCCACATCCCGGTAGGCCGCAAGACCCCTTTCCCTGGCGGGGGCGACCTGCCGAAGCAGGACCACGACGCAATGGACCCGTTCGTGACTTTAGCCGTGGCCGGTGCCGTCACCACCAAGCTCAAGCTTGGCACCGGCGTGTTGCTCGTCCAGCAACGCGACACCATCCAGACCGCCAAGCTGGTGGCGTCACTCGACCAGGAGAGTAAGGGCCGTTTCCTGTTCGGCGTCGGCGGCGGCTGGAACCAGGACGAGATGGAGAACCACGGCACGGAGTTCGCTACCCGCTTCAAGCGGATGCGGGAAAGCATCGAGGCCATGAAGGAGATCTGGACCAAGTCGAAGGCCGAGTATCACGGTGAGTTCGTCAACTTCGATCCGATCTTCGCGTGGCCGAAGCCGGTGCAGAAGCCGCACCCGCCGATCCATGTCGGGGGCGCGTTCCCGCAAGGCGCACGGCGCGCGATCCGTTATGGCGACGGCTGGATCCCGGTCGCCGGAAGGGGCGACGTAGGCGATGTGTTACCCGAGTTCCACAAGATGGCCAGGGAGGCGGGACGGGACCCTGCTTCGATGGAGATCACCCTGTTCGGCATCTCGCCGGAGGTCGAGAAGGTGAAGCGCTTCGCCGATCTCGGTGTTTCGCGGATCGTCACGATGCTGCCGTCCGACAATCCCGACGCTGCCAAGGCGGCACTCGACCGCTGCACGGATGTCATGCGGCAGGTCTCCGGGTAGCCCGCCGAGAGACCTCTCCCTCCCTGCAACGGGGAAAAGGCCGGGACAGGGTTGCGACTCACGCTACAACCGGAAGTTCTTGCTCTCGGCGTCGCGTCCCCCTAGCTCTGCCTCAGTGCACGAGCGGGCAGGAGAGAAGGATGAGCTACAGGGTCGCGGTCGTCGGCGCCACCGGGGCGGTCGGGCGCGAGATGCTCAAGACCTTGGCCGAGCGCGAGTTCCCGATCTCGGAGGTCGCCGCCATCGCCTCGGGCCGTTCCGCCGGCTCGGAAGTGTCGTTCGGCGACAAGCGGGTGCTGAAGGTCCGGGGGCTAGACGGCTTCGACTTCGCGGGCTGGGACATCGGCCTGTTCAGTCCAGGCGCGGCGATTTCCGCCGTCCACGCCCCGCGCGCCGCGGCGGCCGGCTGCATCGTCATCGACAACACCAGCCAGTTCCGCATGGAGCCGGACGTGCCGCTCGTGGTTCCCGAGGTCAACCCGCAGGCGATCACGCGCTTCGCCAAGCGCCGGATCATCGCTAACCCCAATTGCAGCACGATCCAGATGGTGGTGGCGCTCAAGCCGCTGCACGATCGTTTCACAATTCGCCGCGTCGTGGTCGCCACCTATCAATCCGTGTCGGGCGCCGGGAAGGAGGGGATGGACGAGCTGTTCACCCAGACCAAGGCGAGCTTCGTCAACGATCCGGTCAGGCCCGAGCAGTTCACCAAGGAGATCGCCTTCAACTGCATTCCGCACATCGACAAGTTCATGGAGGACGGGTCGACCAAGGAGGAGTGGAAGATGGCGGTGGAGACCCGCAAAATCCTCGATCCCGACATCAAGGTGGCGGCCACCTGCGTGCGGGTGCCGGTGTTCATCGGCCACGCTGAGGCGATCAACGTCGAGTTCGAGCAGCCGGTCAGCGTGGCGGAGGCGCGGGCTGTCCTGCGCAATTCGCCGGGTATTACCGTCGTCGATACGCGCGAGGACGGTGGCTACATAAGCCCTGCCGAATGCGCCGGGGAGGATGCGGTATTCGTGAGCCGGATCCGCAAAGACCCTACCGTGGAGCACGGCCTATCGTTCTGGTGCGTGTCCGACAACCTCCGCAAGGGGGCCGCGCTGAACGCCGTGCAGATCGCCGAAACCCTGGTGGCGCTCGGCCTGCTTACCCGGAAGGCGGCCTGACCGGCTGGCCGTGCGATGTCAGGCCGCTTCCGCGGGCTGCTCCTGCCCCTCTCGGGACGCTTCCAGGCAGGCGTTGACTGCGCCTCGTAGGGTGCTCGCGTAGTAGTCTGCGCCGACGGCTGCGCGCAGGCGATCGTCGTGCAGCACCGCTTCATCTGACGGCCAGAGCCCGACTAGGATCGGGGCGCCCGGCGCGCGCTGGCGGATGCGCCGAAGCAGATAACGGAGGTGCGACGGCGTTCCGGTGATCTCGACATAACACACGCACACCATCGCGATGCCGCTCAAGTCGAGCGTCTCGATATTGGCCCGCGACACGGTGCCGTGCTCGACGACGCGAGCATTTAGGCCGTGCTTGGCAAGCAGTTGTGCGAGCATGGCCGCCGCAGCGTCGTCGAACTGCCCGCGCCCGGCCACGCACAGCACCGGGGTCGGCCCGCGCCACGCAGGGGGCAGATCCTCCGGCGTTCGGGGGCCGCCCGGCGGGGCGGGCTCGCTCGGCAGCTCACGCTCCGCCGGAGGCAGAACGACCGGGCCGTCGTCGGCGGCCTCCGGTTCAGGATCAGCGTCGGGATAGGCGTCGAGGTCGTCGATCATACCGGTGATCGCTTGCTTGATGCGCTCAAGCTGCTCTGGTGCCAGCACGCCGCGGGCGACGTCGTATGCCGCGAGCTGCAAGCCCTTGACGGCCACCTCGTCGTAGTACCGAGGAAAGTGAACGCTCCTTCAGCAGCACCTCAGCGGAATCGATCGCCTCGTCGGGGTCGCCGGCTAGCACGCGTTGGTAGAAGCTTTCCACGGGGGTGAGTGCCGGGCGGTCCCCGAACAGCACGTCCAGGAACTCCAGCCGATCGACATGCCGGCCGAGCACGACGAGGCAGAGGGTCAGCGGCGTGGAAAGGATGAGCCCGATCGGGCCCCAGAGCCAGGTCCAGAAAATCGCCGAGACGACGACGGAAAAGGACGACAGGCCCGTGCTGTGGCCGTAGAGCACCGGCTCGAGCGCTTGCCCGACGAACGGCTCGACAACCGCGAACAGGCCAGCGGTCCACAGCACGGTCGACCAACCTGGATCGACCGCAGCCGCGAGCGCGACGGGAAACAGCGCCGCAAGCCAGGAGCCGATATACGGGAGGAAACGCATCAGCGCAGCGACGAACCCCCACAGGACGGGGCTTGGTATGCCGATAAAGAACAGCCCCGTTCCTATGACGACGCCGAAGCTCGCGTTGATCGCGAGCTGCGTGAGGAAGTATTTGGAGAGTCGCCGGGCGGCGTCATCCATCGCGATGGTGGTGCGATGCAGGTCGGCCGAGCCGAACAGCCGGATCAGCCGGTCCCGCAGGTCCTCGCGCTGCAACAGGATGAACACGGAAACGATGAACACGATCCCGATCGTCGCGAGCGGATTGAGGACCGGCGCCAGATAACGTTCCGCCAGCTCGAACTGCGACGGGCTCGGTTGGTGGACTTCGACCGGCACGGGCGGTGCGGGCCGACCATCGCGAGGCGGGTTGTTGGGCTGACCGGGAGGCGCGGGCGGGCTCGCGTGCTCGAGCGGGTGTCCAAGCTGCTCGACCAGCCGCGCCATCCGCTTGTTCGTGAACTGTTGCACCGCCTCGATCTTGCGGTCGATCGTGTACTGGTATCGGGGAAAATCCTCCGCCAAGGACGCGACCTGCGTCCCGATCAAGCCGCCGAGCGATAACAAGATGCCGAACGCCACCAGCACGGCGATCAGTGCGGCGGGCACGCGAGGCAGGTGGGCGCGCCGCAATAGGTCGACTAACGGGGCCAGCACGAAGCTGAGCAGGACCGCAAGGGTCACGGGGATCAGGACCTCGCGGGCCAAAAACAGCGCCGCAATCACGACGACGCCAACGGCCAGGGTCAGCAGTGCACTCACGCCGGGGACTTCCGCAGGAGCGACTTGAGCCCGCGACGGAGCGGGCGAAGAAGGCGCGTCAGCCATTCACAACTGTCCTGCTGGTTCGCACGCCATAACGCGGTCGTGACTGGGGATATCCCATCTAGGAATTGCTTGTATCCTTTTTTGCTTAACGACTTGCGGTTGTGCTCGGCGGGTGCTTCGGCGCAGATTGCCGCCCCGCAATCCCGATGGAACGAACTGATGCTGGATATCGCGGCGCCCACCATGCCCTCGCCTGCCCAAATTCTGTCCGAGTTGCGACGCCGGTTCGCCGAGAAGCCGCCATCGCTGCCTGCCATTTTTCAGGCCGGCGACCAGCTTGCGGCCGCGGCCGAGATGGCCGGGCCGGACCTTTCGCGCACCGTTCCGGTGCAACAAATCGCGGTCATGGGCGCGGCGACGATCGATTATCTCAGCCGCGCTGTCGCTAGCGCAGTGGCCCAGGAGGGCGTGTTCCCGGTCGTCTACCAGGCCCCGTTCGGCTCCTACGTGCAAGAAGCCCTGAATCCAGCGTCCGGCCTCAACAGCTTTGCGCCAGAGCTGGTCGTGATCGCACCCGAGGCGGGCGACTTCGTTCGGCCTCTGCCGCCGGACGTGCTCGCCGAACAAGTTACTGACATCCTGCACGCTCATGTCGACCTGTTCGTCGCCATGTGGGATGCGCTTGCCGGTCGCGGCTGCCGGATTGTGCAGCACATGCTGGTGCCGCCGGCGGCACTCGGCCGTGGTGCCGCCGAGCGCCTGAGCCCGGGTTCGCCGTTCAACCAAGTGCGTGAACTGAACGACAGGCTGCTGCGCGCAGGCGGAAGCCGGGTCCAATGGGTGGATCTTGAGCGGTTGAGCGGCGAAGTTGGCACCCGGGAATGGTCTGCCGGACGATACTGGTATAGCGCCCGGCTCGGCTTCAACCAGAAATGCCTGCCGGATTACCTGCCGGCGTTCCGCGGCGCGTGGCGGGCGGCCTCGGCGCGGGCGAAGAAGGTGCTGGCCCTCGACCTCGACAACACGTTGTGGGGCGGCGTGATCGGCGACGACGGGGTAGAGGGTCTGCTGCTCGGCGCGGGCTCGCCGGAAGGCGAGGCGTTTGCCGACTGGCAAGCCTACATCAAGGCGCTGGGCGCGCGCGGCGTGATCCTCGCCGTGTGCAGCAAGAACGCGCCCGAAATCGCGGAGTCGGGCTTCGCCCACCGGGGCGCCGTGCTGTCCCGTGCCGATTTTGCCGCGTTCGAGTGCTCGTGGAACGACAAGGTCGGTGGGCTACGAAGGATTGCGGCCACGCTCAATCTTGGCCTCGACAGCATCGTTTTCGCCGACGACAACCCGGCCGAATGCGCCCTCGTGCGCCGCGAACTGCCGGATGTGGAGGTGCTTGACCTCGGCACGGACCCGGCCGCTTTCATCGGCAAGCTCGACGCCGGGCATTGGTTCGACCTTGGCAGCTTCACAGCCGAGGATTTCGCCCGCTCCGCGGCCTATGCCGCCCGCGCCGAGGCGCTTGCCGAGCAAAACAGCGCGACCGATCTCGACGGCTACCTGCGGGGGCTCGGAATGCGCGGCCGGATTTACCGGCCGGGAGAGGCCGACATCGCGCGCGTCGCGCAGCTCGAGCAGAAAACCAACCAGTTCAACCTAACAACACGCCGCTATTCCGAAGACGCGATCCGGGCTTACCTGGCGCGCGAGGATGCAGTCGTGCTGGCCTTCCGGCTGTCCGACAAATTCGGCGACCACGGCCTGACCTCCACGGTGATTGCGCTGCCGGAGGGCGACTCGCTCAAGATCGACAGTTGGCTGATGAGCTGCCGCGTGTTCTCGCGCACGGCCGAGGAGTTCATCATGCGCGAACTGCTTTCGATTGCGGAGGCGCGCGGGCTTGCCCGGCTGGTGGGCGAGTATATCCCGACCGCCAAGAACGGGGTGGTGGCCGAGCTTTTTCCGCGCCTCGGTTTCACGGTCGACGCCACGGGCGCGAGGTGGACCAGGCATTCCGGCCCGCCTACTTCAGACGAGCTCGTAACCCATATCCGAATGGTGGACGCAAGCGCGGCCTGACGACGTCCAAGCCGGCGCCAATTCGGGCTTGTCGCGTGGTCCAACCTCCAATCGAGCAGGCTCCGGTCGCGTCTGCGGGCGATCCGGAGGGCGCCGATCGCGGACCGCCGATCCATTTCCACTGCGAGTTGGCGACGCTCTCATCCGACGGCCGCCTGGCGGTCAATGGCTGGGTATTTTGCGCCGGCACGTTGGAGGCTGTTACCGCCTGGCTCGATGACTGCCATCTGGGTAAGGCCGAGCTCGGCCTGCCACGGGAGGACGTCGGAAGGCATTTTCCCGCCATCGCCTCGGCGCGACTGTCCGGCTTTCGCCTGGTCAGGTGCGGCCCCGACTTCCAAGGCGGCGATGGTTGTCTGCGCCTCGTCGCGCGCAGCGCCGCGGGGCGCATCGAGGCCCTCTCCCGCCGGGTCGAGCGGGTCCCCGGAGCAGCGGCAGCTCCCGACTCGCCGCCATTTCGCCTGGAGATCGACAGCCCAGGGCTGACCGCCGGGGCCGCCGCCGACCCGGTTCGCGGGCGGCTGATCATCTCGGGCTGGACGGTCGCACACCCCGGCGTCGCTTGCGTCGAGGTGCTGATCGACGGGCGGCCCGCTGGGACCGCGCATCACGGCATACCGCGACAGGACGTGGCGGCGGCGTTGCCCGGCTGGCCTGACGCCATGCGCTCCGGCTTTCTGTTCGCTTGCCCGCCAAGGCTGCTGCGGGCGGGCGCGCACGAGGCCACCCTCCGCGTGAGAGCGCATGACGGTCAGGTTTTCGAGCGAGGGTTTGCGTTCACGGTTCGGCAGGGCGAAGGCGCGGAGGGCGGGCTCACCGTCCGGCATCACCTCAGCTTCGCAGAGGTTGCGCTGTACGAAGGCATCTTGCATCGCCTGCAACGACGGTCCGTGTTCCGGCTGCTGATCCCGTTGCGCGCGGCTGACGATGTCGACGCATCGGCCCGGACTGTCGACGCGCTGCACCGCCAGCGCTACAGCTCGTGGGAAGCTTGGTTGATCGCGACCGATCCCCAGGCGCGCGCGGGCGCCGCCGCGCGGTTCACCTCTATGCCCCAAGCGCGCGTAATCGGGCCGGAACTGCTCGATCGGCGCCTGGACGGCGATGCGCTGTACGTGCTGCTCGGTCCAGGCGATCTGCCTGGCGCGGACGCGCTCTTCGAGTTGGCCGTGGCGACCGCGACGGAACCGCAAGCGGAATTCTTCAGCTGCGACGAGTCTCGCATCAGTCCCGCGAGCGGGGAGCGGGAGCCATTCCACAAGCCGTGCTTCTCCCCCGACCTGCTATTGCACGCGAACTACATCGGGCGATTCTGGTGCGCCCGGCCATCACTACTGGCCCGCGTGGGCGCGACGCCGCGCGCGCTTCTAGAGCGGGGCGAGTACGACCTGGTGCTGCGCTGCACCGAGGCCGCTCGCGCTGTCCATCACATCCCGCAGGTGCTTTGCCATCGCGGCCTGTGGGAAGAAGGCGAGGCGTCCGAACGAGCAGCCGTAACGGCCGCCGCGGCGCGCGCCGGTCTGCATGCCGAGATCGGGCGGGGCCGCGCTCGGCGCAGCTATCGGCTGCAACTCTCGGAGCCGGTTCCCGGACTGGTTTCCGTGCTGATCCCAACCTGTGCCGCGAACGGCCACATCAAATCCTGCCTCGAGAGTTTGCGGGCGCACCGCGCATCGGGCCGAATCGAAATCGTTTGCGGCGAAAATATCGGGGCAGCCGGCGCGCATTGGAGGGAATGGCTGCGGAGCGAGGTCGACCGCGTGATCAGCCTCGACGGCGCGTTCAACTGGTCCCGCTCCAGCAATCGTTGCGCCGCCGAGGCGCGCGGCGACTTCCTGCTGTTTCTCGACGACGACACCGAGTTCACCGAGCCAGGTTGGCTCGAGGCGATGCTGGCGCACCTGGCCCGTCCGGGTGTGGGCATCGTCGGCCCGCGATTGTTGTATCCAGATGGGCGCGTGCAGCACGCGGGAATGTTTCTGGCCGGCCCAGGCTCGGCCCGCCACGCGTTCCGCTTCGCCGAACCGGACGACCCCGGCTACTTCGGCCTTGCGCTCACGACCCGCAACGTCCTCGCCGTGACCGGCGCCTGCATGTTGATGCGCCGCAGCCTGTTCGAGACGCTGGGCGGCTTCGACGAAGCGCCCGAGATCATCAACAACGATCTCGATTTCTGTCTGCGTGCCCACACCGCCGGCCACTCGATCGTCTACACACCCGATGCGAGCCTGATCCATCACGAACTGGCAAGCCGGGCCGCGATCGCCGAACGGTTCGACGAGGGTCGTTTCGGCCAGCGATGGCGCGCCCTGTTCCAGCGCGGGGACCCGTTCTTCAGCCCCCGTCTCGCCCGAGGTACCGACGATATGGTGCCCGAGGAGGAATCGGCCGAGCTCGTTTGCGCGCGTCACCCGCTGTTTCACCGTCAGGAGATCGCGCGCATCCTGGCCATCAAGCTCGATCGCATCGGGGACTTCTACACTGCGGTGCCCGCGTTGCATCGGCTTCGTCGGCTGTTCCCGGCCGCACGAATCGCGCTGCTCGCGAGCCCTGGTTTGCGGGATTTGGCGATGCGGACCGGGTCGATTGACGCGTTCATCGATTGGGAGTTCTCCAACCAGCATTCGGGCCTCGGCCAGCAGCAATTCGGGGCGGCCGATTTCGCAGCGTTATCCGGCCGGCTGATGCCCGAGCGGTTCGACCTCGCGATCGACCTGCGCAAGCATTCGGACACGCGGGAGGTCCTGCGGCACACCGGCGCGCGCTGGCTTGCGGGTTTCGATCATGTGGGCCAGTTCGCCTGGCTCGACATCGCCCTCGACTGGGAGGGGGACCGGAGCCTGCAAGCCAAGCGCGGCCACGTGGGGGTCGATCTCCTCAATCTGGTAGAGGCGGTGGGAACGGCCACGGCCGATGCGCACGACGCCAGGCCACGCCGCGCTGGGCGGTCGGCGCCCCCTCGCTTCCTCCCCAGACTGGAAGAGTTTTTTGACCGACCCATCGTGTGCGTGCATCCGGGCGCGGGGAGTCCAACGCGGCAGTGGCCGGCCGATCGTTTCGCTGCTCTCATCGACCTTCTGGTCGCAAAACATGGCGTCCGCATCGTCTTGATCGGCAGCGGTGACGAGTGGGCGCTCGCGGACGCGATCCTGGCCGAGGTCGCCGACCGATCCGCCGTGCGCTCGCTGATCGGCGAGGTTGCCTTGCCCGACCTCCCGGAGCTGATTGGCGCCTGCGCCCTGTTCGTTGGCAACAACAGCGGCCCTCAGCACATGGCGGCCTCTCTGGGCGTCCCGACGGTGGGCATCCACTCGGGCGTCGTGGACGCCGCCGAGTGGGCGCCGCTTGGCCCGCTTGCGGTCGCCGTTCGTCGCGACATGGCCTGCAGCCCCTGCTACCTGCACCGAGTGCAGGATTGCGCCCGCGGCCTCGCCTGTTTGACTGGGCTGGAGCCTGCCGTCGTGCTGGCCGCTTGCTCGCGTTTTCTCCCGGCGCCTGCGCCGTTCGGAGCGATACCGGCCTAGCGTTTCGTGCTAACGGGAGCCGATGACGGATGCGGAACTCCTGTCCCTGGCGGCGGATCTGGCACGCCGCGCCGGGTCGTCGATCCTGGCCGTCCGTGCGCGCGGGTTCGACGTCATTGCCAAGCCCGATGCGTCGCCCGTGACCGCGGCCGACCACGCAGCCGAACAGCTGATCGTCGAGGGGCTGCGCGCGGCGACGCCCAATGTTCCGGTAATTGCCGAGGAGGAGGTCGCCGCGGGAATGCAGGATTTCGGCGGCAGAAGCGTATTGGCTCGTGGACCCGCTCGACGGTACGCGCGAGTTCAGCGCTGGGCTTGACGAGTTCACCGTGCATATCGGCCTGGTGCGCGACGGCCGGGCCGTGCTCGGCGTGGTCGGCGTTCCGGCGCTCGGCGAATTGTTCGGCGGCATGGTAGGCGGCGGCGCTTGGAAGCGCACAACGGCCGGCGAGCATCCGATCCGCACCCGCGTGCCGCCCTCGGAAGGCATGTCCGTTGTGGCGAGCCGTTATCACGCCAGTGATGCGCGGCTGCAGAGCTTTCTTGAAGGCCGGAGGGTCGCATCGGTCAGCAATATCGGTTCCGGATTGAAGTTCTGCCGCGTCGCGGAAGGTGCGGCCGACCTGTATCCGCGGTTCAGCCCGACGATGGAGTGGGACACCGCCGGGCCGCAGGCGGTGCTGGAGGCAGCCGGCGGCAGCGTGTGCGTACTTGAGGGCCAGCCGTTGCGCTACGGCAAATCGCACTGGACGAACCCGCCGTTCATCTGCACAGGGCAGTAGAGGCGCGGACCCGAGGCCTCGTCAGCCTCGCCGCAACCGCTCGATCGCCGCGGCCGCATCGTCGGCGCTCAGGGCGAGCACGCGGGTTGCGACCGCGCGCGAAAACCCGGCGCGGGCGAAGGCGGCGAGATCGGCCCGCCTTGCATCCTGGAGCGCTTCACTGGCCGATGGGCGGCTCGAACGGAACGGCCCGGCCCGGCGTCGGCGCGCGAACAGGAGAGCCGCCCCGAACTCGTCGATGCCGTCCCCTTCTAAGGCTTCGCGGCTGATCGTCGCATCGACGCCCCGGGCCGCCAGATGCGCCGCGATGACGCGGCGAGAGCGGCCGGAGCGGGACAGCCGAGCCGCGCGGGAGGCGGCGAAGGTCCGGTCGTCGACGGCGCCGGCCGCCGCCAATCGGCGCACCACGTCGGCTGCCGACGCCAAAGCCGCCCGTTGTTGGTCCGCGATCAATTCGGCGGCGACCGCCTCAGCCCGAGCGCGCACGGCCCAGCGATGAACGCGCCGCTGCAGCACCCTGAGCAGCCCTGCCTCCGTGCTCGCGAAACGCGCCAGGTGCGCCAGCGCCGCTTCCCGCAACGTCGCCTCATCCGGCGGCTTGGTCATCGAGCGAGCATGCCATGGGCGGCAATCAGCCCGGAAGCGTTCTCGGCCCGCGCCCCGCGCCCCGCGCCCCCGCGCCACGCACCGTCGCCTGGTTTGACTTGCGTAGGCGTGCGGCCAATCATGCCCTTTCAACCCTGGAGCCGGCGCGACGGGTCGCGGTCGGGCCCAGGCGTTGGGCCGATGGAGGTTCCGAATACTGTCATGATCGCCGCCCTGATGCCGAACTACAACCGCGCCGACCTCGCCTTCGAGCGGGGCGAGGGCGCCTGGCTGTGGACGGTCGACGGACGACGACTTCTCGATTTCGGGGCGGGGATCGCCACCTCGTCGGTGGGCCACAACAATCCGCATCTCGTGCAGGCGATCGCCGAGCAGGCCTCGCGGGTGATGCACGTGTCCAATCTATATCGCATCCCGCAGGCCGAGCGCCTCGCCGCGCGCCTCGTCGAGCACACGTTCGCCGACAGCGTGTTCTTCTGCAATTCCGGCGCGGAAGCCAACGAGGGCATGATCAAGATCATGCGCCGGACTATGGCGCAGACCGGCCGGCCGGAGCGTTTTCGCATCATCTGCTTCGAGAACGCCTTTCACGGGCGCACGCTGGCTACCCTCGCCGCCACCGGCAACCCGCACTATCAGGAGGGCTTCGGCCCGGTGGTCGAGGGGTTCGACCACGTGCCGTTCAACAACATGAACGCGGTTCGCGACGCGATCGGTCCGGAAACCGCCGGCGTCATCGTCGAGCCGTTGCAAGGCGAAGGCGGCGTGCGCCCGGCCGATCCGCAATTCCTCCGCGACCTGCGCGCCACTTGCGACGAGTTCGGCCTGCTGCTCGGCATGGACGAGGTGCAGTCCGGCATGGGCCGCACCGGCAAGCTGTTCGCCCATGAGTGGGCCGGGATCGCTCCCGACGTGATGTCGTCGGCCAAAGGGATCGGCGGCGGTTTTCCGCTGGGCGCGGTGCTGGCGAAGGAGGCGGCCGCCAAGTTCCTCGTGCCCGGCACGCACGGAACGACGTTCGGCGGCAACCCGCTCGCCTGCGCCGCGGGCAATGCGGTGCTCGACGTGATCCTGGCACCCGGCTTCCTCGCGGGGGTCGAGCGCAAGGGCGCGCGGCTGAAAGGCGGGCTCGAGGCGGTCGCGCGCGAATACCCGCAGGTATTCGCGGAGGTGCGCGGTCTCGGTCTGCTGCTCGGCCTGAAATGCGCCATCCCGGTGAGCGAAGTGCAGCCCGCCTGCATCGCCGAAGGGCTGCTCGCCATTACCGCGGGCGATAATGTGCTCCGCTTGGCGCCGCCGCTCGTGGTGACCGAAGCGGAGTGCGATGAAGCGGTCGAGATGGTCCGCCGCGCGGCGCGCCGCGTCCAGCCAAGCGGCGCCAAGGTTGCCGCGAAATGAGCGCCTCGCTCCGTCGCGACGACACGGCCGCGCGGGAGGTGGTGACCGGTCCGCGCCACTTCCTCGACCTGCGCGACTTCGACGGCGGGACGCTGCGGCACATGCTGGAGATCGCCGCGCGCTTCAAGCGCGGGCAGAGCGGCGCCCGCCCGCTCGCCGGCAAGACGTTGGCGCTCCTGTTTGAGAAGCCGAGCACGCGCACGCGAGTGAGCTTCGAGGTGGCCGTGCGCCAGCTCGGCGGCGATGCGATTGTGCTGTCGGCCAAGGACATGCAGCTCGGCCGCGGCGAGACGGTGGCCGACACGGCGCGCGTGCTGTCCCGTTACGTGGACGGCATCATGCTGCGCACCGATCGCGTCTGGAAGCTGCGCGAGATGGCCGAGCACGCCACCGTGCCGGTGATCAATGGGCTGACGGAAGCCTCGCATCCCTGCCAGCTGATGGCCGACGTGCTCACCTTCGAGGAGCACCGTGGCCCCATTGCGGGGCAGGTGGTTGCCTGGTGCGGTGACGGGAACAACGTGGCGCGAAGCTGGATCGAGGCGGCCGCCCGTTTTGGGTTCACCCTGCGCCTCGCCTCGCCCGAAGCGCTGCAGCCGGGCGCTGACATCCTCGCTTGGGCGCGGGCGCAGGGGGCGGCGGTGGAAGTCCTGACCGACGCCGCTGCGGCCGTTGCCGGGGCGCGCTGCGTGGTGGCCGACACCTGGGTCAGCATGGCCGACGACCCCGACCAGAGCCGTCATAACCTGCTCGCGCCGTATCAGGTGAACGCGGCAGCTGATGGCGCACGCCGCGCCGGACGCCATCTTCATGCATTGCCTTCCCGCCCACCGCGGCGAGGAGGTGACGGCCGAGGTGATTGACGGGCCGCGTTCTGTCGTGTTCGACGAGGCGGAAAATCGCCTGCACGCGCAGAAGGGCGTGCTTGCCTGGACGCTGGGGACCGGCCGCTAGAAGCACCATTCGCAGAAACGCTCCCTGGCACTGGTAAGGGACCTTCGCGGTCGTTCGGACCCCAGCAGGAAACAACGCAACAGCGGAGGGACACCGGCGTTTCCTGGTGCCATGTCTCTCGTCCGCACGGGCCTTGCTGCCCTTCTAGGCCTGTTCCTCGCCATGCCGACCGACGCCGCCCGTCTCCAGCTCACTGACCCGTGGCCCAGTGCGGAAGCCACACGCGCCATTCAGGGCCAGGAGGTGACATTCTCGAGCAGCGATCCGTTCACCCCCGCCGATATCGGCCGCGCACCCCCGCGCACCGTAAGCGGGCTGCTGTTCCTTCCGCCCAACGCGAAGCCCGACCACCTCACCCCTGCGGTGGTAATGCTGCACGGCTCGGCGGGCATGATCGCCGACCGGGCGCGGTACGGGCCGCAACTCGCCGCCATGGGCGTCGCCGTGCTGCTGATCGAGACCTACGACAGCCGACGCGATCTCGCGGTCGGCTTCATCGACCGCGTGCTCAACATCACGGAAACCATGTTCGTCGCCGATGCCTACGGCGGGCTGCGCTACCTGGCCGCCCGGCCGGAGATCGACGCCCGCCGGGTGGTGCTGGCCGGGTTCTCCTATGGCGGCATGGCGACCACCTACGCCATCTACCGCCAGATGGCCGACGCGCTGGCCCCGAACGGGCCGCGGTTCGCCGGACACGTGGCCTACTACGCACCCTGCATCGCCCGCTTCGCCGACAGCCGGACCACCGGGGCACCTCTGCTCATGCTCTACGGCGGCCAGGACGAGCTGATGCGGCAAGCACGCTGCGAGCAGATTGCGAACGACATTCGGGGCGGCGGGAGCGCCGTGCAAATCATCGTTTACCCCGAGGCGGTGCATCAATGGGACGGCGGGATGCCTCGCGGGGTGATCGGCCGGCAGCTCGCAGACTGCCGCTTCCGGGTGGAGCGGGACGGCACGGTGCGCGACGAGAATACCTTCCTGCCGATGTCGGGGCCGTTCCTCCGCAAGATTATCTTGGGCCTATGCACGGGCAGCCGGCCCTATCCGATCGGTCGGGACGATGCGGTTCGCGCGCAGTCGAACCGGGATTTCGGCCGCTTTCTCGCAAGCGTATTCGCGACCGCGCCACCCTGAGTCACTTGAAATCTTGGGATCACCTGCTCACAGAGCAGCCGGAGCGAGTGCATCACCCGTTCGTTCGGGATCGCCCGGCCGCAATTGAGTTCCGCAAGGATGCCGTCCAGTCCGAGCTCGGCCTGCAGCATCTTGAGCTTGTCCGTGACCATGGCCGGCGTGCCAATGATCACCTTGTCGCGCAGGGTGTCGTCGTAGGTGATGGTTTGCAGCGCCTCGCCCCGTTCGGCCCGGCGCTCGACGCTGCGGGCACCGGCGAGGGTCGCGCTTTCGGTGAGCTGCCCGCCAAGCCACCGGTAGAACGACATGATGCTTTCTTCGGGTTGCTCTCGCGCGCTCCGTTCCGTATCGGCGAGGTAGACCGGCACGCGGAGATAGACCCGGCCCTCGCCGGGATGGCCGGCTTCCCGCCAGGCTTGGCGGTATTCGGCGATCAGCGGCCCGAGCTCGCGCAATGTTCCGAGCCGGACGGCGCAGAAGATGGGCAGGCCGAGCGCGCCGTTGGCCGCGAACGTGTCCGGGCTCGTCGCGGCGACGCGGATTTCCGGATGAGGTCGCTGAAATGGCTTCGGCACCAGGCAGACGTCCTGGAAGCTGTGGAAACGACCCTCGTAGCTGAAGCGCGGCTGCGTCCAGGCCCGCTTGATGATCTCGAGCGTTTCGGTGAAACGATCGCGGCTCTCGGCGTAAGGGACGCCGTAGGCCTGATAGGTGCGCGGGAACCCGCTGCGCCCCACGCCGAAGATCAGCCGCCCTTCGCTGATGTGATCGACGGTTGCGGCGTCCTCCGCTAACCGGAGCGGATGACAGAGCGGCAGAACCTGCACCGCCGGGCCGATCTTGATGCGCTTGGTGCGGGCCGCGATCGCCGCCGCGACCGTGAGCGGGGAAGCGAGCACAGATTGCCCCGGTGAAACGTGCAGCTCGGCTAGCCACATAACGTCCAGACCCCAGGCCTCGGCCGCATCGACCTGGGCGAAAAACTCGGCGAAGGCGCCTATTTCCGACTGGCCCGGAGGACACTGGAACTCGTGGAAGACACCGAACTCCATCCCGAGCCCTCCGACATTTAACCGATCGTGCGCTCCGGCGGCGGTGCGTTCAATGCCCGAAGATCGGGCGCGACAATACAGGACGAGACATGTTGGACTGGGACGAGCTCCGCACCTTCCTTGCCATCGCCCGCAGCCACACGCTGTCCGCGGCCGCCCGCGATCTCGGGGTCCGCCAGTCGACCATGAGCCGCCGGCTGGACGCGCTCGAAGTTCGCGCCGGCGTCCGCCTGCTGCAGAAGACGCCGACCGGGTACGTGCTCACCCCGGCCGGGGAATCGGCACTCGCCCACGTAGAGCGGATGGAGCAGGAGGCGTTGGCTGTCGAGCTGACGGTGGCGGGACACGAGGAGCGATTAGAGGGCGTCGTCCGGCTGACCACGATCGGGACCATCGCTGTGAGCCTCCTGCCGCCCGTACCTCGCCGCGTTCCGCGCCCGCTATCCGCTGATAACCGTCGAAGTCGTCACCGAAAGCCGGCTCTTGAGCCTGGCGCGGCGCGAGGCGGACCTGTCGCTGTGGCCGGCGCGGCCGATGGGCAACGAGCTGATCGCCCGCAAGGTGTCCGAGATTCCCTATGCCGTGTTCGCCAGCACTGACTACATCGAGCGCATGGGTAAGCCTGATTTCGCGGCAGGGGCGCCCGGCCACGACGTCATCCTGCGAGGGGAAGCGGACCATAGCTACCCCGAAATGATGTGGATGACCTCGCTCACGGGGCATGCCAACATCGCCCTACGCACGGGCAATACCGACCTGATGCTGGCGGCCACCATCGCGGGGGTCGGGATCGCCGCCTTGCCCGAAATGCTCGCAAGTGAGCGGGGGCTGACGCGGCTTCCGGTTGCGGGGAGGACGGCGCGGCGGGAGCTCTGGCTCGCCGTGCATCACGACACGCGCCGCACGCCGCGGATCAGCGCCTTCATGGACGCGCTGGTGAAGGGCCTGCGGGACACCACCGAGCCGCCGCGGATGGCCAAGGCCTCGTGACGGAGCGCGCGCGCCCGAGGTGCAACCTGCGGCAGATCAACCTAGCCTAGGTTCGCCCGGAGCGTCGTCTCGTTGAAGGGCAGCGATCAGCGCGCTATGTGCGATGCCTCATGGACGCGATCAGTGCCGACCCTACGGGCCAAGGCCCGCTGCCTGCCTATCGCGCCCTCGTATCGGCCGGCGAACTCGTCGCAGACCCGGCGCAAGCGCTGGCCGCCCAGCGCTTGCAGGATCTCTGGGTCAAGCTGAGGCGATACGACCCACCGCCACGACCGGCGCAGGTCGGCTTCCTGTCGCGTCTGCTGCGCCTCAAGCCGACCGACGAAGCCGGCGAGGATCGGCCGAACGGCCTCTATCTCGTGGGGGAGGTCGGGCGCGGGAAGTCGATGCTGATGGACCTGTTCTTCGCCTCGGCCGATGTCGAGCGGAAGCGCCGCATCCACTTTCATCGCTTCATGCAGGACGTCCACGCCCGGATCTTCGCGTGGAAACGGGCCAATCCGGACGGGGATGACCCCATCCCCCCGCTTGCGGACGCGCTCGCCGAGGAAGCCGCGCTACTCTGCTTTGATGAGTTTCAGGTCAACGACATCGCTGACGCGATGATCCTGGGCCGCCTGTTCCAGGCGTTGTTCGATCGCTCGGTGGTGGTCGTGGCCACCTCCAACACGCAACCGGACGACCTCTTCAAGGGCCAGCCGGGGCGGGACGCCTTTCTTCCGTTCATCGCACTGATCAAGGCTCGCCTCGACGTGCTCCTGCTGGAGGGAGGACGTGACTTCCGCCGGGCGCGGCTGCGCGGGATGCCGACCTGGCACGTGCCGGCCGATCATCGGGCGGAATTGGCACTCGACCGGGCGTTCGCGGCGTTGACCGGCGGCGCGGAAGGCAAGCCAACACGCCTTCGGGTTATGGGACGTACCCTCGAGGTGCCGCTCGCCGCCGAGGGCGTCGCGCGCTTCGACTTTCAAGCGTTGTGCGGCCAGCCGCTCGGCGCCGGTGACTATCTGGCGCTCGCGACACACTTCCACGCGCTCGTTGTCGACGACATTCCCATCCTGTCGCCCGACAATTTCGACGTAGCGCGCCGCTTCACCGTATTGATCGACGCTTTGTACGATCACCGGGCGAAGCTGCTCGCATCCGCCGCGGCGCTACCCGATCAGCTCTACCGGAGCGGCGAGAACGCCAAGATGTTCGAACGGACCGCCTCGCGCCTGGAGGAGATGCAGAGCGAGGATTGGCTGGCGCTCGAGCACTTGCCTTAGCCAAGCTCTCAATCGGCGGCGAGTTCGGGCATCGGCAGGGCACGCTCCAGTTCACGGACCAGTGGCAGCACCCGTTCGCCGAAGAAACGCACCTCCTCCTGGAAGTGGAGGAAGCCGCACAGAATCAAATTCACGCCGAGGCGCTTGAGACGCACGATCCGTTCGGCGATCTGCTCGGGGGTGCCGATGAGGTTGGTGCGGAACCCGTCATTGTCCTGCACGAGGTCGCGGAACCCGGAATCCTGCCACATCCCTTTTCCTTCGGGTGAGGCTTGGCCGGCTTGGCGCACAGCTTGGCCGAACGCTTGGACCGCCTCGGCATCGGCCGCGCCAATAATCGCCTCTAGTTGCTCCTGCGCCTCACGCTCCGTCTCGCGCGCAATCACGAAGGCATTGGCACCGAAGCGGACCCGCCTGCGGTTGGCGGACGCGAGCGCACTGACGTTCTCGATCTGCGCGCGATGACCTTCGGGGGTGTTGCCGTTCATGAAATACCAATCGGACACCGTGCCCGCATTCTCCTGCGCGGCGCGCGAGTTCCCGCCCTGAAATATTTCCGGATGCGGGTGCTGGGCAGGCTTCGGCTTCAAGGTGAAATTGTTGATCTGGTAGAACTCGCCTTGAAAGCTGAAATTGTCCTCCGTCCAAATTCCCTTCATCACCTTGATGAACTCGCGCGAGCGGCGATAACGCGCGTCGTGCTCAAGCCAAGGAAGGCCGAGGGCTTCGAATTCACCCTGGAACCAGCCGCTGACGACGTTGACCGCCCAGCGTCCGCCGAACAGCTGATCGGCGCTGGCCCCGAGTTTCGCCACCACGGCGGGATGCCACGGCCCCGGCAGAATCGCCGCGATCACCTTCAGGCGCTCGGTTGCGGCCAGCAGTGCCGTGGAGATGGTCGTCAACTCGTGTTGATACTCCGCTCCGTAGCTGCCGATAAAGCGGATCTGCGATAGCGCATAGTCAAATCCGACCGTCTCGGCGATACGCGCCAGCTCAATGTTGTAGCCGATGCCCCAATCGGTTCGCTGCGGGATCTTGCTCACCACCAGCCCGCCACTGACGTTGGGCACCCAGTAGGCAAACTTCATATCCTCGAGGCGGCCGGCCTGCGGCGGAACGATACTGTTCACTTGTCATCTCCGGTGAAATGATGATGGCTGGCGCGTGGCGGCGTGAATATCAGATATCACATGCTGTCTTCGTGTGAATCAAGATAAACGAACGGCAATCGCCTTTCGTCGCGTTCACGGTCCGGTGCGTGCCCAGCGAGCCGAGTGTTCCCCCGCCGGGCTGCAGTGCCCGCAGCTTGCTGCTCTAGGGCATCTGCGCTAGCAAACGAGTGCCCCGGGCGGCCGGACCCTCGGCTGCTCGCGGCGCATCGGACTCCTTCCTGGGCAAGGAACCTTTATGGCTCGCAACAAAGTCGCCCTGGTCGGCGCCGGTAATATCGGCGGCACGCTCGCCCACCTTGTCGGCCTCAAAGAACTCGGCGATGTCGTGCTGTTCGACGTCTTCGGCGGCGTTGCTGCCGGCAAGGCGCTCGACCTAATGCAGTCCGGCCCGGTCGAGGGCTTCGACGCCGTAATGACCGGTGGCTCCGACTACGCCGCGATCGCTGGTGCTGATGTCGTGATCGTGACGGCCGGATTTCCCCGCACACCCGGGATGTCGCGTGACGATCTCATCGGCAAGAACGCCGGCGTGATCGCCGAAGTCGCGAGCGGGATCAAGACGCACTGCCCGGACGCTTTCGTCATCGTCATCACCAACCCGCTCGACGCGATGGTCTGGGTGATGCAGCAGAAATCCGGCCTGCCGGCCAACAAGGTGGTAGGCATGGCCGGCGTGCTCGACAGTTCGCGCTTCCGCCTGTTCCTGGCGCACGAGTTCAACGTTTCGGTGGAAGACGTGACGGCGTTCGTGCTTGGCGGGCACGGCGACAGCATGGTGCCGCTGACACGCTACTCCGCGGTCGCGGGCATCCCGGTGCCCGATCTCGTCCGCATGGGCTGGACTACGCAGGCGAAGATCGACGCGATTGTCGCGCGCACCGCCAACGGCGGGGGCGAGATCGTCAAGCTGCTCGAGCGCGGCAGCGCATTCTACGCCCCGGCCACCGCCGCCGTTGCCATGGCGGAAAGCTATCTCAAGGACAAGAAGCGCGTTCTTCCCTGTGCCGCGATGCTGAGCGGGCAGTACGGCGTCGAGGGGCTCTATGTTGGGGTTCCGGTGGTGATCGGCGCGGGCGGGGTCGAGCGGATCGTCGAGATCGAGCTCAACCCGGCTGAGAAGGCCGCCTTCGACAAATCCTGCGCCGCGGTGCGGGAGCTGATCGACGCTTCGAGAAAGCTGATCGGCTAGTATGCGGCTGGGCTTTGCATGACCCACATCAGGGCCTGACGAATGAACATCCACGAATATCAGGCCAAGGAGCTGCTGCGGAAATACGGCGTGGCCTTGCTCGAAGGGCATGTGGCGTGGACGCCGGAGGAGGCGGAGGCGGCAGCGCGCAAGCTGCCAGGCCCGGTTTACGTGGTGAAGTCGCAGATCCATGCCGGCGGCCGCGGGGCAGGGCGGTTCGCCGACGATCCGCACGGCAAGGGCGGCGTACGCTTGGCCCGGTCGCCCGAGGAAGCGCGGGAAGCCGCGGCGGCGATGATCGGAAACGTACTTGTCACCAAACAGACCGGCCCGGCCGGCCGCCGGGTCAGCCGGGTCTATGTGGAGGCCGGCTGCGACATCAGCCGCGAGCTCTATTTGTCTCTGCTGATCGATCGCGCCACCTCGCGCGTGACCATCATGGCATCGACCGAAGGCGGCATGGAGATCGAGGAGGTCGCCGAGCGCCATCCCGAGAAGATCCTCCGGGCCGACGTCGATCCCGCGTCGGGGATCTCGGGCTTTCATGCCCGCAAGCTTGCCTTTGGGCTCGGCCTCGAGGGCAAGCAGGTCGGCGCGTTTACTCGGTTCGTGCTCGCGTTGTACGAGGCGTTCCTGGCACTCGATTGCGCCATCGTCGAGATCAACCCACTGGTCGTGACCGGCGGCGGCGAGATCGTCGCACTCGACGCCAAGGTGAGCTTCGATGACAACGCGCTGTATCGGCATCCGGAGCTCGAACGCCTGCGCGACGAGGCGGAGGAGGACCCGAAGGAGCTGGAAGCGGCCAAACACGCCCTGAATTACGTCGCGCTCGAGGGGACGATCGGCTGCATGGTGAACGGTGCCGGGCTCGCGATGGCGACCATGGACATCATCAAGCTGTACGGCGCGGCACCGGCGAACTTCCTCGACGTGGGCGGCGGCGCCACCAAGGAGCGCGTCACCGCGGCGTTCAAGATCATCCTGTCGGACCCGAACGTGGAGGGCATCCTGGTCAACATCTTCGGCGGCATTATGCGCTGCGACGTGATCGCCGAAGGCGTGGTCGCGGCCGCGCGAGAGGTGTCGCTGAGTGTACCGCTGGTGGTGCGCCTGGAAGGCACGAATGTCGGGCTCGGCAAGGAGATCATGGCCAAGTCCGGATTGCCGATCATCTCGGCCGACAACCTCGCCGACGCAGCCGAGAAGGTCGTCAAGGCGGTGCGGGAGGCCGCGTAAGATGGCAATCCTGGTCGACGCGAACACGCGGGTTATCACCCAGGGCTTCACCGGGGCGCAGGGCACGTTCCACTCCGAACAGGCAATCGCTTACGGCACCAAGGTCATGGGCGGTGTCACGCCAGGAAAGGGTGGGACCAGGCACCTCGATCTCCCCGTGTTCGACACGGTAGCCGAAGCGCGTGAGGCGACCGGGGCGACGGCGAGCGCCGTCTACGTGCCGCCCGCTTTCGCGGCCGACGCCATCCTGGAGGCGATCGACGCTGAGGTCCCGTTGATCGTCTGCATCACCGAGGGCATCCCGGTGCTCGACATGGTGCGCGTCAAGCGGGCGCTGTCCGGCTCATCGTCGCGGCTCATCGGCCCGAACTGCCCAGGCGTAATCACCCCGGACGCCTGTAAAATCGGCATCATGCCCGGGCACATCCATCGCCGAGGCTCGGTCGGCATCGTGTCGCGCTCCGGGACCCTGACATACGAGGCGGTGGCGCAGACCACGGCGGCGGGGCTCGGCCAGAGTTCCTGTGCGGGCATCGGCGGCGACCCGGTGAAGGGAACGGACTTCATCGAGATCCTGGAGCTGTTCCTCGCGGACCCCGAAACGAAGCAGATCATCATGATCGGCGAGATCGGCGGGCAGAGCGAGATTGATGCGGCCGAGTTCCTCGCGAAGAGCCATGTGAAGAAGCCGACGGTGGGCTTCATCGCGGGGGCTACCGCTCCTCCTGGGCGGCGCATGGGCCACGCCGGCGCGGTGATCAGCGGCGGACGGGACACGGCGGCGGCCAAGATGGACGCGATGCGGTCGGCCGGCATCCACGTCGCCGAAAGCCCGGCAGCCCTCGGGAGCACGATGGTTCGGGCGCTCCGCGGCTGAGGGCGACTCCTCGGCTGCGGGTTGCGCTTCGGGAAACCCTGAAGCCATCCCAAAGGGGCTCACGGCGCGGTCGCCCAATCCCCATTTCCGACGGATAGATGGCAACCTAGGTCTGCCCTATCCGTCATTGCCGGTTTGACCCGGCGATCCACGCACAAGGCATGTTCTCGGCCTGAATGCCCGGATCAAGCCCCGGGCGTGGCGGAATAGGCTGCTTCTGTCGGAATGCTCTGCTGCCGAGCGGGCGTTTCAGCTGCGAAGGGGATTGAATATGGCGGGCGTTGATGTTCTCGCGACGGCGTTCAACGGCGGCAACGCGGCGTTTATCGCCGACATGTACGCGCGGTGGCTGGCGAACCCGGCTTCCGTAGACGAGAGCTTCGGCGAGCTATTCACCGCACTGAACGACGAGTCCCGGGCCGTCCTGAGCGATGCTGTCGGCGCATCGTGGGCACCGCGGCACTTCGCGCTCGGGCCGGAGCCGGTCTCCCGCCCCGATGCCGCACAACTGGCGCGACCGCGCCCTCGCTCGACAGCATCCGCAATTCCATCCGGGCACTCATGCTGATCCGGGTTTATCGCGTCCGTGGCCATTTGGAAGCCAAGCTCGACCCGCTCGGCTTGCAGGTGCCGAAGCCGCACCCCGAGCTCGACCCCCGAACCTACGGGTTCAGCGAAGCCGACATGGACCGGCCGATTTTCATCGACAACGTGCTCGGCCGCGAGTTCGCGACGATGCGCGAGATCGTTCAAGTGCTTCGGCGAACCTATTGCGGCCCGCTCGGCGTCGAGTTCATGCACATCCAGGACCCCGACCAGAAGGCATGGATCCAGCGCCGGGTGGAAGGGGCGCCCTGGCTGACTGCGTTCAGCCCCGCGGAGAAGGAGACGATCCTTCGGCAGCTCACGGAAGCCGAGGCGTTTGAGGCGTTCTGCCAACGCCGCTACGTCACAACCAAGCGGTTTGGCCTGGAAGGCGGCGAGATCACCATTCCCGCCCTGCACACGATCATCGGGGCGAGCGTGCGAGCCGGCGTGCGGGAAGTCGTGATCGGGATGCCGCATCGCGGACGGCTCAATACGCTTGTCAACATCGTCAAGAAGCCGCTGACCGCGGTGTTCAGCGAGTTCGCCGGCGCAAGCTTCAAGCCCGACGACGTGCAGGGCTCGGGTGACGTCAAATACCATCTCGGCACCTCCGCCGACCTCGAGATCGGCGGGCAGCCCGTGCATCTCTCGTTGCAGCCGAACCCATCCCATCTTGAGGCGGTGGACCCCGTCGTCGCCGGCAAGGTTCGCGCGCGGCAGGACATGGCGGGCGACACCAAAGCGCGCCGCTCCGTGCTCGGCATCCTCATGCACGGCGACGCCGCGTTTGCCGGCCAGGGCCTCGTGTACGAGACCTTGGCAATGAGCCAGCTCATCGGCTATCGCACCGGCGGCACGGTGCATGTCGTGGTCAACAACCAGATCGGCTTCACGACGGTTCCGGCGCACGCCTATTCCGGCCTTTATTGCACGGACGTGGCGAAGTCGATCCAGGCGCCGATCCTTCATGTCAACGGCGACAATGCCGAAGCCGTCGTATTCGCTGCACGGATGGCGGCCGAATACCGGATGGAGTTCGGCAGCGACATCGTGCTCGACATCGTTTGCTATCGCCGCCACGGCCACAACGAGACGGACGAGCCGGCCTTCACTCAGCCGATCATGTATCGGGCGATCAATGCGCGCGAGACCACTCGGCAATTATACGCGGATGCGCTGGCCGCCGAAGGTGCCGTATCGGCCGAGCGGTCCAAGGCAATGCTCGATGAAGCGAACGCGACGTTGGAAGCCGCCTATCAGGCGGCCGGCGGCTATCGCCCGAACAAGGCGGACTGGCTGGAAGGTCACTGGTCCGGGTTGCGAGAACCGGAACAGCAGACGGAGCACTCGGAAGAGGATACGGCCGTTCCGGCGCCCATCTTGCAGCAGGTCGGCGCGGCGCTTTGGAAGGTTCCGGAGGGCTTCCGGCTCAATTCCAAGATCGCGCGTCAGCTCGACGCCAAGCGCGCGATGATGGAAACGGGGCAGGGCATCGACTGGGCGACCGGCGAGGCGCTCGCCTTTGGCTCCCTGTTATTGGAGGGGCATCGGGTGCGCTTGTCCGGTGAGGACACCCAGCGCGGGACGTTCAGCCAACGCCATGCCGTGCTGATCGATCAGGTGGACCAGAACGAATACGTGCCTTTGAACAACATCGCGCCGGGCCAGGCGCGCATCGACATCTACAATTCGTTGCTGTCGGAGCAGGGCGTGCTCGGCTTCGAGTACGGCTATTCGGTCGCGGACCCGCACACCCTGGTGCTGTGGGAAGCGCAGTTCGGCGATTTCGCCAACGGCGCGCAGGTCATCGTCGACCAGTTTCTCGCGAGCGGCGAAACGAAGTGGCTCCGCATGTCCGGGCTCACCTTGCTGCTGCCGCACGGCTACGAGGGGCAAGGGCCGGAGCATTCCTCGGCCCGGCTGGAGCGCTATCTGCAAATGTGCGCTGAACGCAACATGGCAGTGTGCAATCTCACGACCCCCGCCAACTACTTTCACAAGCTACGGCGTCAGCTGAAACGAAACTTCCGCAAGCCGCTGGTGCTGATGACGCCGAAATCCCTGCTGCGCCACAAGCTAGCCGTCTCACCGCTCGCGGATTTCGCCGAAGGCAGCACGTTCCGCTTTGTCATCCCCGAAACCGACGCGATCAATGCCCCGGAGGATGTGCGTCGCGTGGTACTATGCAGCGGCAAGGTGTTCTACGACTTGCTGCAGCGGCGTCGGGAGGCAGGCGTTACGGACGTTGCGATCATGCGCGTTGAGCAGCTGTTCCCGTTCCCACAGAAGACGTTGACTCGCGAGCTGGCGCGGTATCCGCAATGCCGACCTCGTGTGGTGCCAGGAGGAGCCGGAAAACATGGGCGCCTGGACGTTCGTCGACCGCAAGATCGAAAAAGTGCTAGGCGGCATCGACATCGCGGCCAAGCGGCCCGTCTACGTCGGCCGCGCGGAGGCTGCGAGCACCGCCACCGGGCTTGCCAAGACGCACGCCGCGCAGCAGGCCGCGTTGGTCAACGCCGCGCTCGGCCTCTGACACGCACAAGAGGAACCATACGCGATGGCGACCGAGATCACGGTGCCCACCTTGGGCGAGAGCGTCACGACCGCCACCGTCGCGCGCTGGATGAAGCAACCGGGCGAGGCTGTCGCGGCGGATGAACCGCTGGTCGAACTGGAAACGGATAAGGTGACGGTGGAGGTGAACGCCCCTGCAGCCGGGGTCATGGGGGCCGTCAGTGCCGCCGAAGGCGCCGAAGTGGAGGTTGGCGCGGTGCTCGGAACGATCGAAGCGGGGGAGGCAACCACGCCCGCGCCGCCCAAGCCCGCAACTCCGGCTTCGTCCTCAGCGCCCGCCAAGCCGCTGGAAGTCGTTGGGGCGGACGCGGCGCCGGCGCGGGCTCCCTCCGGGGTCAATCCGCCGCCGGCCCCGCGCGGGCCCGTCTCCCGGCCCGCAACACCTCCGGCCGATGTTGCGGCTCACGGTGCTGCAAAGGTCGCCGACCCGATCCCGTTCCCCTCCGCGGCGAAGATCATGGAGGAACGGCAGGTCAAGCCGAGCGACGTCGGCAACGGGAGCGGCAAGGACGGGCGGATCACCAAAGGGGACGTGCTCGCATTCCTGGCTCGCCCCGCTCCGGCCGCACCGCCCGCGACCGCCCCGGCTCAGCGCGCCCAGCCCCGCGAGGCGGACGCGCCCCGGGAGGAACGGGTCAAGATGACCCGACTGCGCCGCACCATCGCCGCGCGCCTCAAGGAAGCGCAGAACACGGCGGCCATGCTCACCACGTTCAACGAAGTGGACATGAGCGCAGTGATGACGTTGCGGTCCGAGGACCGCGACGCCTTCGAGAAGAAGCACAAAGGAGTGCGCCTCGGCTTCATGTCGTTCTTCGTCAAGGCCTGCGTCGCGGCGTTGCAGGAGTTCCCTGCCGTCAACGCCGAGATCGACGGCGACGAGATCGTCTACAAGCACTTCGTGCACATGGGGATCGCGGTCGGCGGGCCAAGCGGGCTCGTGGTTCCGGTGATCCGTGACGCCGATCGCATGAGCTTCGCCGAGATCGAGGCGGCCATCGCCGGCTTCGGCCGCCGCGCACGCGATGGGCAACTGAAGCTCGACGAGCTCACCGGCGGCACGTTCAGCATCACTAATGGCGGCATCTACGGCTCGCTCATGTCGACACCGATCCTGAACCCGCCGCAATCGGCGATTCTCGGGATGCACAAGATCCAGGACCGCCCGATGGTCGATCGGTGGCAAGATCGAAGTCCGGCCGATGATGTATCTGGCGGTTTCCTACGACCACCGCATCGTGGACGGAAAGGAGGCAGTGTCCTTCCTGGTGCGGGTGAAGGAAGGCGTCGAAGACCCTCGCCGCTTACTGCTGGACGTTTAGCTGTAATAGAGCCGTGGGTTGGATCAGCTGAGCGCATCCGCCGCGCCAATTCGCAACAGCGCGGCGGGATGCACTTTGCTTCCAGAGCCTACGTCATTTCGCTGCAAGATTGCTGAACATCAGCACCTTACGATCAAGGTCGAAGGTCGTGTGGCCGCTGCGGGCGAATAAAGTCATCATCACGTCGATGTCGTCCGCGTCAGGGGCGAGGATGTACTCCTCCACGCCGTTGTCGAGCACGAGCTGCAGCGTGAAAACGCCTTTGTGTCCGCGCTCCCGCTCGGTCCACGACGCCTGGATATTGGTGACCTGCCGGACCCGATAGGTGCGTTCCAGCTGCTGCTCCTGCTGATCTCTCTGACCCGACATCGACCTGCTCCGTGTTTTGTTGACCAGTCGTACCGAGAGCGAACGAATGGCCCTGCCAACCGTTCCCCCGGCAGACCGCTCGATCGACAACTCGGCTCGGCCGAGGCGCGATCCGGTTGTCTCACCGCCTGGTCCGGGATCGGCTGAAACGCCGCCCGGCACGGCGGTTCATTCAGTTAAGGCAACAACACGGAGAAGAAGCCGATGGGACTGTTTTCCAAGCCGATCAAGACGCTTGATGACCTGTTCACCCATACGCTGCAGGACATCTACTACGCCGAAAACCAGATCGTGAAGAATCTCCCGACAATGGCGGAAAAGGCGCAGGACCCGCAGCTCAAGGCGGCATTCCAGCAGCACCTGACCGAAACTCAGGGCCAGGTTAAGCGGCTAGAGCAGGTGTTCCAGCAGCTCGGCCAGGACGCGAAAGCCGTGCAGTGCGCCGCGATGGACGGCATCCTGGAAGAAGCCAAGGAGATCATGAGCGACTGCGACGATCCGGTGGTGCGCGACGCCGCAATGCTGTCCGCCGCGCAGGCCGTGGAGCACTACGAGATCACACGCTACGGCACGCTGATCGCATTCGCCGAGCAGCTTGGCCGGCAACAAGTCGTGCAAACCTTGCAGCAAACGCTGGAAGAGGAGAAGGCAACGGACAAGAAGCTCACGGCGCTCGCCGAGAGCAAGGTCAATCGAAAGGCCGCCTAACAAGTCTAGGCGCGGGCGGAACCTCCCGCCCGCGCCGCCGCGCTTCCCTCAGCCACAAGCTCGGGCTAATGCGGCAGCTGAGCAACGGGATGTAAGGCGCGCGATGAGCCAAGCGTTTGACGTGATCATCATCGGCGCCGGGCCGGGCGGGTATGTGTGCGCGCTCCGCGCGGCGCAGCTCGGGCTCTCGGTCGCCTGCGTCGAGAAACGCGCGACACTCGGCGGGACCTGCCTCAACATCGGCTGCATCCCGTCCAAGGCGTTGCTGCAATCCTCCGAGAACTACGTGGCCGCGACTCAGCACTTTGCCGAGCACGGCGTCGAGGTGGGCAACGTGCGGCTCGATCTCGCGCGCATGATGGCGCGCAAGGACGAGGTGGTGACTGCGAACGTCAAGGGCGTGGAGTTTCTGTTCCGCAAGAACAAGGTGACCTGGCTCAAGGGCACCGGGCGGATCGCCGGGCCGGGCCGGGTGGACGTGGACGGCACGGTTTACGAGACGAAGAGCATCGTGATCGCGACCGGCAGCGAAAGCGTGCCGCTTCCTGGCGTTGAGGCCGACGAGAAACAGATCGTGACTTCGACGGGCGGGCTTGAGCTCGAGCGGGTGCCCGACCGTCTGGCGGTGATCGGGGGCGGCTACATCGGCCTCGAGCTTGGCAGCGTTTGGCGTCGGCTCGGTTCGGAGGTCACGGTGATCGAGTTCCTGGACCGGCTGGTGCCGTCCATGGACACGGAGATCGCCCGAACCTTTGAACGGGTGCTCGGCAAGCAGGGGATCAGGTTTCGGCTTGGCACCAAAGTGACGGCCGCGCGCCCGGGCAATGACGGCGTGACGCTGACGCTCGAGCCGGCCAAGGGCGGGGCGGCTGAGGAGTTGTCAGCGGACATCGTGCTGCTCGCGATCGGGCGGCGGCCCTCGACGGACGGCCTGGGTTTGGCCGAGGCCGGGGTTGAGACGGACGAGCGCGGCCGAGTGCGCAGCGACGGGCACTACCGCACCAACGTCCCCGGAATATACGCCATCGGCGACGTGATCGATGGCCCGATGCTGGCGCACAAGGCTGAAGAGGAGGGGGTTGCGCTCGCTGAGATCCTGGCCGGCCAGGCTGGGCACGTGAACTATGGTGCGATCCCCGGCGTCGTGTACACTTGGCCCGAGGTCGCTTCCGTCGGCAAGACGGAGGACGAGTTGAAGGCGGAGGGCGTCGCCTACGCCGTGGGCAAGTTCCCGTTCACCGCCAATGCCCGCGCCCGCGCGATGGGCGACACGGACGGGTTCGTGAAGATCCTCGCCGACAAGGCGACCGATCGCGTGCTGGGCGCGCATATCATCGGTCCCGACGCCGGGACAATCATCATGGAACTCGTGACCGCGATCGAGTTCGGCGCGGCGGCCGAGGATGTCGCGCGCATTTGTCACGCCCATCCGAGCCTCAACGAAGCGGTGAAGGAGGCGGCTCTCGCGGTGGAAGGCCGCGCGCTCCATATCTGAGCAATGCGACCGCTCGCGTTGACGATGGGAGATCCCGCCGGCATCGGCGGGGAGATCACCGCCAAGGCATGGTGCGCGCTGCGCGGAGACGGCCCGGCGTTCCTGGCCGTCGACGACCCCGCGCGACTGGCTGCTTTGGGCGTCCCGGTTCGCGTGCTCGAGGCGCCCGAAGCGGCCGGCGCCGCATTCGCTGCCGGGTTGCCGGTGCTGCCGCTGCCGCTCGCTACGCCCGCCCGTGCGGGCAAGCCCGATCCGGCCAACGCGCCAGCCGTCATCGGCAGCATTGAGCGCGCAGTCGCACTCGCGCTCGACGGCCGGGTGGGCGCCGTGGTGACCAATCCGATCAATAAGGCGGCGCTGTATGCAGCCGGCTTTCGCCATCCCGGACACACGGAGTTCCTGGCCGAACTGACGGGGGTTCCAGGGCAGGAAGTGATGATGCTGGCCTCGCCGCTGTTGCGCGTCGTGCCCGTGAGCGTCCACGTCGCGTTGCGCCAAGCCGTCGCCGACCTGAACGGCGCCGCGATCGTCCGCACCGGCCTGACAACGGCCGCGGCGTTGCGGCGGGACTTCGGCGTGCCGGCGCCGCGACTGGCGGTCGCCGGGCTCAATCCTCATGCGGGCGAGGGCGGCGCGCTGGGCGAGGAGGATGGAGCTATCGTCGCGCCCGCGATCGCCGCCTTGCGGGAGGCCGGGGTGGATGCGACTGGCCCTTGGCCGCCGGACACGATGTTCACGCCGGCGGCGCGGGCCCGCTACGACGCGGCGCTTTGCATGTATCACGACCAGGCGCTGATCCCGCTCAAGACGCTTGACATGGAGGGGGGCGTCAACGTGACCCTTGGTTTGCCGATCGTGCGCACCTCCCCCGACCACGGCACCGCCTACGACATCGCAGGCAAGGGCGTGGCGAGCCCCGCGAGCCTGATCGCGGCGTTGCGCCTGGCGGGCGAGCTTGCCGAGCGCCGCGCGGCAGGAGGACAGGCATCGACATGAGAGCGCTTCGGCTGGGGGTGAACCTCGACCACGTCGCGACCGTCCGCAATGCACGGGGCGGCACGCATCCGGACCCGCTCGACGCCGCGCGGGTGGCGATTGCGGCGGGGGCGGACGGGATCACCATCCACCTCCGAGAGGATCGCCGCCACATTCGCGACCCGGACGTGGACCGAATCCGCGCCGCCATTGCTGTCCCGCTCAACCTGGAGATGGCCGCCACCGCGGAGATGGTCGCGATCGCTCGCCGGGTGATCCCGCACGCAAGCTGCCTGGTTCCCGAGCGCCGGCAGGAGGTGACGACGGAAGGCGGTCTCGATGTCGCCGGGCAGCAGGAGGCCCTGCGGCCGGTGGTGGCGGCGTTACGCGAGGCCGGCATCCGGGTGTCGTTGTTCATCGACCCCGATCCGGCGCAGCTTCACGCCGCCGCGGCGATCGGCGCGCCGGTGGTCGAATTGCACACAGGCGCATATGCCGAGGGGAAACCGGGCGAACGCGACCGCCTCGCCGCCGCTGCGGCGCTGACCGCCTCCCTCGGGCTCGAATGCCATGCGGGGCACGGCCTGACCTTCGCCAATGTCGGCCCGATCGCGGCACTACCCGAGGTGGTCGAGCTCAACATCGGCCACTTCCTGATCGGGCAGGCGATCCTGGAAGGCGGCCTCGGCGCGGTGGTCGCGCGTATGAAGCAGGCCATGCGCGAGGCTAGGGCTTAGCCCCGGGAATCTCTCGTATCCTCTTTACATGCACCACCATAACCTTGAAATCCTTCTATTCCACTTGGCAGGCACGTCCAGCTATCTCAACATTCTCATCGGAATTCCATGGCGATCCTGTTATCCTTTGGGATGATGCGGCTGATCGGGGATGCTTTAGGGTCCCGCCACATCTCCGTTTGAGCTCGCGCGGGCTCTGGTGGGTGTCGACATAGCTTACAACCATTTCGTGCGAGGCACGCACGCTTCGCGCGAGGACGTTGATAACGATCGGTCTTCGGTGGTGGCACAAGGGTTGCTGCATAGTGCGCGAGCGCCGTGACCACCCGAGTGGCACCGTAGCTGGTGTCAGGAGCAGGGCTTAGTTTGGGATCTAGAGTGAGAAGCATCAGCCCGACGATTACGGGAGAGCGTCCGTGCATCGTCGCCCCCTTGCCGGGATTGCCGGACGGCGGTGCGCGTTGAGCACCGCGCGGCATCCCCTCCTTACGTTCTTGGCGTGGCAGGCGATCGGATTGTCGCTGCTGCTGGCTCACATCGGAGCGGTTGTCCTGACCGGCTCGTTGGTGCTGCCGATCATCATGACGGCGTTCGTCGTGATCTTCCTCTACGTCGCAAATCCGCTGGCGGGATTCGCGGTGTTGTTGCAGATCGTGCTGTATCAGAACGTCTGCGTCAGCCTGATCTCCGGTTCGCTGACGCCGAAGAGTTCCACTCCACCCTCGGGACGAGCTTTCTGCTGATGCTGCCCGTGACCGGCGTAGCGTTCTGGAGACTGTGGGCGTCAGGACGCAACCGCAGAACGCTGGCCTTACTCGCGCTCGCGATGTTTGTCCTGCTCGCCTACGCCGCGCTGGGCGCCACGCGGTCGTCCCCGGCATCCGCGGCGGCCTATGTCCGGACCAGCTCCGCCGTGCTTATGGGCATGTTGATCGGCTGGGATCTGAGCCGGGAGAACAGCTATCGCACCGTCGCGATCTGCTTTCTCGTGTCCCTTGGGCTTGGACTAGCGCTCACGTTCTGTGAAGTCGCATTCCCGGTCGACTACTACGAGGCAATCAACGCGCCGCGCTATTACTGGATCAGCCACATGAACGCGATGTCCACGTCCGCGATAAATCTGCGGACCGGCCGCGACGTGGTCAACATGCTGACCAACTCGTTCTTCAACATCGCCGGCGGCGAAACGTCGCGCACGGTCCGGTTCGGCGGGCCAAACATGCACTCCGTGAGCTACGCGTACGTGATGGCGATAGGCGCCATCGTGGCGCTCTCGGTCGGCGCGGGATGGTTCGTGCTGCCCGTCCTGCCCCCTCCTGTTTCTGATCGGCGTCAAGGGGAGTTCCATTCTGCTTGTCGGAACGGTTCTCCTCTGGGTGATTGGCCGTTTGTTCGGAACCCGGTTCCTGGCCGTGGTCGGGCTGGCACTCGGAGCCGCATACCTCACCCTTGCCATCAGGTTCGGTATCGCTGCCGGCGACTACCACGTACTCGGCTTTCTCGGCGGCCTGCATGGGTTCCTGCACAATCCGATCGGCCACGGGGTCGGCGTGGGCGGCAATCTGTCGTCCACCGTCACGAGCACCGATCTCGGGCGGGTCTGGGAAGCCAACCAGCGCTACGGAGCGGAGGTGCCGTTGGAAAGCGCGATCGGCGTGCTGCTCTATCAGATGGGCGTGGCATCCGTGGCCGTGTTCTACATGATATGGACGGCGTTCTCGTCCGGCTTCGGGCGGTTCCGCACCCGGCTGGGCTTTGTTCCGATCGCGATCGCCGTCCTCACTTTCAATAGTGTACTGCAGGAAGAGGCGTTTTCGCCCTACTCGACGGGGCTTCTCGGCATCCTCGCCGGCGCGCTCGCTGCCGAGCGGCGTTCCGTCGGCTCCACTGCGCGGCCCGGCCCCGCCCTGCCGTCGCATGCCGGGTGGGCCGGCCAACCCGACGGGCCCGGCCCGATCACGGCATCGCCCGCCGGCCCGTAGCCGCTCCGCAGCGCGGTCCGCCAACGGGGCGGGGCCGCCGGGCTTGCACCGTGCGCCGGACCGCTCCATCCTCCCGCAACAATCAAGCAAGCCGGCAGTATGGCGGCGGCGCGCTGGGCTCGCGCGCGGCCGCTGCACCGGACGGCAAGGCAGCGGGGGAAATGATGTCGCGCTTCAGTGGGATTCTGCGCCGTGGGGGGCGGGCGGCGTGCGCGGCCCGATTGTCGACCGGCGCCGCCGATGGCCTTGATGCTCGCCGCGGGCGGCGCATCCGCCGCGGACACATTCAACCCCGGCTGCTTCAAACCGGCGCCGGGGGCCAAAGTCATGCAGATGAAGGCGCGCCCCGGCCCGTATCGGGTGGCGCTGGCGAATGGCTTTGCCGGCAATAGTTGGCGCATTCAGATGATCCAGGGTCTCAAGGCGTGGGCGGCGCGGCCGGAGAATGCGAAAGACATCAAGGAGCTCAAAGTCATCTCCACCGGCACCGATGTCGCCGCGCAGATCGGTGCGATCGACAACCTGATCGCCGCCGGCTACGACGCGATCATCACCATCGCGGTCAGTCCCACCTCGTTCGAGCCCGTCATCAAGCGGGCCAAGAAGGCAGGCGTCGTGCTGATCCCGTTCGACAACGTCCTCGACACCGACCAGGTGATCCAGGTCACCGAGCCGCAAGTGGAGTTCGAGACGGTCAAGGCGCAGTTCGTCTATGACAACATGCCGGAAAAAAAGGGCAAGGTGCTCGAAATCCGGGGCCTGCCTGGCAACGCGGTGGACCGTGACCGTTCCATCGGCTTTCACAAGGTGTTCGACGACAAGCCCGGGATCGAGACCGTAACGGTCGTCGGCAACTGGGACGACGGGACGGTGCAGAAGGTCGTGAGCGACGCGATCGCCACGCAGGGCAAGTTCGCCGGCATCGTCACCCAGCACGGCTCAACCGGGCTGATGAACGCGCTGATCGACGCCAAGCACCCCAAGGTACCGCTCGGCACCTCGGGCGAGAACGGCTCGCTCAGGATGATCCACGATGGCGGCTGGACCTCGATCTCGCGCGTGCAGTCGCCGCTGCTCGCCGTGGTCGCGATGCAGGCCGCGATCGCGGAGCTGCAGGGCAAGCCGCTGCCGCAGCTCATCCTGTTGCCGGTCCCAACGCTCTACTCGAAGGACCTGAAGGAAGGGGTGAACTACTTCAGCAACGTGCCCGACAACTTCCAGGACGGCGCCGACATTCCGGCGTGCAATGCCATTGTCCCGCTCGACGAGTTGCTGAAGCAGACGGCCCGACAACAGCTGATGCACCTACGGGCGCGCCGGTAGTGCCCCCGCCGTGCCGCTCGGGCTTCAGCTTCAAGCGCGGTGCTGGCCGGGAGTAGGTCACGTGGCAAGCGACCGCGCCACTGCTGCGTCTGATCGGGGTGTCCAAGCGGTATGGTGGGGTCACCGCCCTCGATGGCGTCGACTTCACCTGCCACGCGGGGTCGATCCACGCCATCCTGGGTGAGAACGGCGCCGGCAAGAGCACGCTCATCAAGATCATAGCGGGCGCCGTTCGCCCCGACGCCGGGCGGATGGAAGTCGCCGGAGCGCCGGTGATGTTCACCGACCCGCTCGATGCCGTGCGGCACGGGTTCGTCTGCGTATTCCAGGAACTCTCGCTGCTGCCAGACCTCAGCGTTGCCGACAACATCTGTATCACGGGGGCGCCCGGGTTCGGTGGGCTGATCGACCGGCGTGCGCAGCGCCGCAAGGCGGAGGCCTTGCTGAGCCGCCTCGGCGTCACCGATATCGACCCGCGCCGTCCCGTGCGCGAGCTGTCGCTGTCGCGCCGCCAGTTGCTGGAAGTGGCCAAGGCGCTCGGGCGGGCGCCCAGGCTGCTGATCATGGACGAGGCAACCTCGGCCCTGACTACGGCCGATGTCGATACCGTCTACGGGGTGCTCCGCCGGCTGCGCGCCGAGGGCGTCGCAATCCTCTACATCTCTCACCGGATGCACGAGATCGAGGCGCTGGCCGACACCTGTTCGGTGTTCCGCAGCGGCCGGCACGTCGAAACCTTCGCGCAAGGCAGCCGCACGCCGAGCCAGATCATCAACCTGATGATCGGGCGCGATATCGCCCAGGCGTTCCCCCCGAAACCCGCCCAGTCGGCGGCGCGCCCCCGATGCTGGAGGTGCGCGGGCTGTCCTGGGCCGACTCGGCTGCACGATCTTTCATTCAGCGTCGGCAAAGGCGAGATCGTCGGCCTCGGCGGGCTCGACGGCCAGGGCCAGCGCGAGCTGCTGCTCGCCTTGTTCGGCGGCCTGCGCGACGTGCGCGGCACCGTCAGCCTCAGCGGGCAGGCGGCGTTGTTCGGTGGCCCGCACGCGGCGAAGTCGCGCCGGTACGGCGTTGCCCTCGTGCCGGAGGACCGCAAGACGGAGGGGCTCCTGCTGCCCCTACCGGTGCGGGAGAATCTCACGCTCGCGTCGCTCGATCGCCTGCGCCGGCTGTTGCTGGTCGACCGCGCTCGCGAACGCGGCCTCGTGTCGCGGATGGTCGAGCGGTTGCGCATCAAAGTCGCCTCGCCGTCGCGTCCCGTGGGGACGCTCTCGGGCGGCAATCAGCAGAAGGTCGTGCTTGGCAAATGGCTGGCGACCGAGCCGCGGCTATTGCTCCTCATGGACCCGATGCGCGGGATCGACGTCGGCACGAAGCAGGAGCTGTACCGGCTGACCCGCGAGCTGGCCGACAAGGGCGCCGGCATCCTGTTCTACAGCACCGACTACGATGAGCTGATCGGGATGTGCGACCGCGTGCTGATCCTGTATCGCGGCCGGTGCCGCCGTGAGCTGACGGGGCCAGAGATAACGGAAACGAATATCGTAGGCGCGGCACTCGACATCGAACCCGCGGCGGCCGCCGAACCGTGATCGCGGTCGGGCGATGGGCACGGCGTAATCGCGGGCCGCTCGTCGCGGCTTTCCTGCTCATTGCCGTGCTCGCGGCGTTCTTCACCTTGCATCCGCGCCATTTTTCGATGCTGGTCATCACCCCGGTGGCCAATCAGGGCCTGGCCCTGGCCTTCGCCGCCATGGCGCAGACCCTTCCCGTGCTGACCGGCGGGCTCGATCTGTCCGTGGGCTCGGTGCTGGCGCTCGCCGATTGCGTGGCCTCCCATCTTGTGAGCGGCAGCGCATGGGAGATTGCATTCGGCATCGCCGTCACGCTCGCCGTCGGCATGGCGTGCGGGTTCGTCAACGGGCTCGCCGTCGTGCTCGGTCGAGTCCAGCCGCTGGTCGCCACACTTGCCACGGGCGCTGTCTACACCGGCCTTGCCTATCTGCTGCGCCCAGTCCCCGGCGGGAAAATCGATGAGGATCTTGGGGATGCGCTGACCAACGAGACGTTCGGCGTCGTCCCGACCTCGCTTCTGTTGCTCGGCGCGGTCGTGCTGCTCGTGTGGTTACCGTTCCGCGGATCGGTTCTCGGGCGTGCCGCGTTTGCGGCCGGATCGTCGGAAACGGCCGCCTATCTGTCCGGAGTGCGCGTCGGCCGCGCACGCCTGGCCGCTTACACGTTGGGCGGGCTGTTCGCGGCTTGCGGCGGCCTTTTTCTCGCCCTGCAGACGCTATCGGGCGATGCGCAGGTCGGGGTCGAGTACACGCTGAAGTCGATCGCCGCGGTGGTGATCGGCGGCACCTCCCTGCTGGGCGGCAGCGGCGGGGTAGTGGGCTCGATCCTCGGCGCCTACGTGCTGCGTACCATCGATGGGATGTTGATGTTCGCGGGCGTCCCGCCGCTGGCGCAGCCACTATTCGAGGGTGTGGTGCTGCTGCTGGCGATCGGGCTCGGCGCGTTCCGGCTGCTCGCGGTGCGCAACCGGCTCGACCTGCTGGCGATGCAGGAAACGCGCGCGGGGCATGGGCGGGGGCCGGACCCTGATCCCCGGCCTCGACAACTCGGTGCTCGTGTCAGTGGCCGCAGTCGCCGTCATCCTGGTCGTCGGCAGCACCTACCTGCCGGCGTTTCTCTCGCCGGGTTACCTCGTCCTGCAGCTTCGCATCGCTTCCTTTCTCGGCGTCGTGGCCGCCGGCGCCATGGTGGTCATCGTGCTCGGCCACATCGACTTGTCGATCCCCTGGGTGATGACCACGGCCGCGATGGTCGCGACCACCCTGGTGGGCCTCGGGGCGCCCTGGTCGGCGCTTGCGATCCCGGGGGGGCTCGCGGTCGGGCTGGTGGTCGGGCTGCTGAACGGGATCGGCGTCGGCTATCTCCGGTTGCCGTCGATGATTCTGACGTTGGCGATGAATGCGGTGCTGCTCGGGCTCGCGGTGCTCTACACGGGCGGCTTCGCGCCGCAGACCAAAGCTTCGGCGCTGATGCGCGTGCTGGGCAAGGACAGCTCCATTCTCGGCATTCCGAACATGCTGTGGGTCTGGCTCCTGGTGTCCGCTCGCGATCCTGCTGGTGTTGCGTGGCAGTCCGTTCGGGCGCGCGATCTACGCGATCGGCAATCGGGAGCGCGCGGCCTACCTGTCCGGCATTCGCACCAGCCGTACGGTGATGCTTTGTTTCGTCTTGTCGGGGCTGATGAGCGCGTTGGGCGGCGTGCTGCTCGCCGGCCGGCTTGACCAGTCGTATCAGGGCATGGGCGACGAGTATCTGCTACCCGCCATCGCGGCGGTCGTGCTGGGCGGCACCAACATCCTGGGCGGGCAGGGCAGCTACGCCGGCACGGTCGCCGGCGTGCTGGTGATCAGTCTTCTCGGCAGCATGCTATCCGTGATGCAGATGCCGGAGGCCAGCCGCCGCATCATCTACGGCGTGGTGATCATGGCCATGCTGCTGGTCCATGGTCGTGGGGCTCGGGTGAGCGGGTAGACGAGATCAAGCTTTCCATGCTCGGGCCGCCAGCTTGCCGTCAAGCCGGCTCGGAGTGCAGGGCACTAAGCTCAAGTGCCACGATAAGTGCGGTAGCGAACCGATTGTGAGGCGACCACGCGATGGACCGGAACACCTGCCGCATCTGTTTGCGACGATGAGCTTCAGCGCGCGCCAGTTCGATGTCTCAATCTTCGCGCTGAGGCGCGCGATCCTGCCGCGCTCTTTCGCCGCGCTGTTCGCGGCGCTGCTGATGACAAGCCCCACCTTCGGGCAGCCCGCAAGCCCCGCGATGTCACCCGCCAGCACGGTGCCGCCATCGATCCTCTACGACGGGCTGTATCGCGACGTCGAGTTGCAGCGCATCTTTCCGGACAGCAAGACCTTCCCCGACATGGTGCCGAATGCACCGCCTGCCGAAATCATTGCGGATTACAAGGCAGGCAAGGATCAGCCCGGCTTCGACCTCGCCGGCTTCGTTGCGCAACATTTCACCGGGCCCACGCCGCCGGGCCCGAGCATCGGTCCCGCTACCGAGGGCACGACGTTGCCAACCTACATCCTTCAGCTCTGGCCCTTGCTGGAGCAGTCGGCGCGAACGGTGCCCGCATTCTCCTCCTTGCAGCCCTTGCCCGATCCCTATGTCGTTCCGGGCGGCCGGTTCCGCGAGATCTATTACTGGGACACATACTTCACGATGCTCGGCCTGGAGCAGGACGGCCAGCACGACGTTGCCCGAGGCATGCTACGGAACTTCGCCTTCGAACTCGATCGTTACGGACTCATCCCGAACGGTAATCGCAGCTATTATCTGAGCCGTTCGCAGCCGCCCTACTTCTCGTTGATGGTGGAGCTGATCGCCAACCGCGACGGCGAGGAGATCTATCGCCAGTACCTGCCGCAGCTTGAGGCCGAGTACAAGTTCTGGATGGACGGCGCCGACAAGTTGCTGCCCGGCGGCGCATATCGGCGCGTCGTGCGGCTCCCTGACGGCGTCTTGTTGAACCGCTACTGGGATGACCGGCCGGCGCCGCGCGACGAGTCCTACTATGAGGACGTCGAGACTGCGGCCATGTCGAACCGTCCGCCACGCGAGGTCTGGCGCAACCTGCGAGCTGCCGCGGAGTCGGGTTGGGACTTCAGCTCGCGTTGGCTCGCCGACGGACGGACGCTTGCGAGCATATCCACCGTGGCGCTGCTCCCGGTGGACCTCAACACTTTGCTGACCCATCTGGAGCTCGTACTCGGGCGGGCTCACCAGCTCCGGGGCGATGCGGACGCAGCGGCGCACTACAAGCAGGCCGCGTCCCAGCGCGCCGATGCGATCCGCGCGCTGATGTGGAACGCGGAACTCGGGGCATTCGCAGACTACGAGTGGCGCGAGCGGCGGCCGTCGCATGCTCTGACCGCTGCTGCCCTCTATCCCTTGTTCGCCGGTCTAGCCACGCCGGCGCAAGCGGCCGCGACAACGGCCACGGTGGAGCACGCCCTGCTGATGCCGGGCGGCTTGGCGACGACGCCGGTCACCAGCGGCCAGCAATGGGATGCGCCGAACGGGTGGGCGCCGCTGCAATGGATCGCGGTCGCCGGGCTGAACCGCTATGGCGCGACACGGCTGGCAGAGACGATCGCCGAACGTTGGGTGCACGAGAACATCGCGGGCTACGAGCATTCCGGCAAACTGGTTGAGAAATACAACGTGACGAACCACCGGCGGCGAGGAAGGCGGCGGCGGCGAATATGCGACCCAGATCGGCTTCGGGTGGACCAATGGCGTGCTGCTTGGTCTTGCGGCGCTCTATCCGCAGCTCGCGGCGGACATCGCCTCGGCCGTGCCGACCCCGCACTGAGACCCCGCGGCGGCGAATACGCGATATAGCTCCGTTACGCATCGGCGTCCGAGCGCGCGAGGCGGCCTTCCAGATACATCTGCGCCCAGTCGATCTCGGCTTCGATCACGTGGAACGCGTCGTCGCCGATCTCCCCGGCAGCGCGGAGTGCCAGGATCGCGCGACGCTCTTCGACGAGCGCGCGGGCGCGGTGCTCGTGATTCGAGGACTGTGCCTCACGGCCATCGACCCGGCGTGCCAGGCGCTCGTACTCCCGCCTGAGCGTCGCCGCGTCGTCGCCCTCCGCATCGGCAATGCTGGCCAGAGCCTTCTCGGCGGCATGCTGCCGCGCGTGGGCGATCTCGCGCTCTACCTGGTTATCCTCGGGCAGTTCGAGCACCCGCATCAGCGGGCGCAAGGTGAGGCCCTGGATCACCAAGGTTCCGAGCACGACGGCAAACGCCGAGAACAGGATCAAGCTGCGGAACGGGAAGCCGCCCTCACTGCCGTCGGGCAGGGCAAGCGCGGTCGCCAGGGTCACGATGCCGCGCATCCCGCACCAGGATATCAGCATGCCGCCCCCCACCGTCGGACGGATCAGCCGATCCGCCAAATGCGTCCCGAACCGGCGGTTTTTCCATCGCACCGTCGTGTTGTAGCCCATCACCCAAACGATGCGGACCACGATGCAGGTCAACAGCACCGCACCTCCAAACAGGGCATAGTCTCGCCAGTCCACGCCATGCAGCCCGGCCAGGATGGGGCGGAGTTGTAAACCTGTCAGAATGAACGCGAGCACGTTCAGCACGAACACGGCGACGTCCCACACGGCGTAGGATTGGATGCGCCGCCGGGCATCGAAGCCGGTAGCGCCGCGGCGCGCGATCGTCATCGCGTAGCAGAGCAAGGTGACGATGGGGGAAAGCTCAAGCCGGGTCGCCAGGATCCATAACCCGAACGTCCCGATGAACTGCAGCATGACGGAGGTCGGGATATCCGCGATGCGGGCGGTGAGCCGCGGGTAGACGCGCCCCAGCACCACGCCCACGACGACGCTGCCGACCAGCGAAAACGCCAGCATGGGCACGCCGCTCCACCCGGTCCACTGGCCGATCGCGGCGGCCACGGCGACGCGATAGATCAGCAGCGCCGTCGCGTCGTTGAGCAGGCTTTCGCCCTCCAGGATCACCATGACCCGGTGGGGCGGGCGAAGCGCGCGCAGCACGGCCGTCGCGGCGGAGGCGTCCGGAGGGGCCACGATAGCGCCGAGCGCCAGGGCCGCCGCCCAGGGCATCCCAGGGCGCAACGCGCGCGCAACGATCGCCACCGCGATGACCGTGAGGATCACCGCCACCACCGCACTCCCCGCGATGGGACGCCAGTTGTCGCGTAGGTCACGGGGCGACGCGTCGTAGGCAGAGTCGAGCAGCGTGGGTGCTACGAACAGCGTGAGCACGAGGTCGGGCGACAGTTCGAGGGCGGGCGTCCCCGGAACCAGCGCGAGCCCGGCCCCGGCGACGGCGAGAAAGGCGGGGTAGGGCGCGCCCAACCGCCGGGCGAGGCCTGTCAGGAGCGCGCCCACGATCAACAGCGTGATGGTGATCTCGAATAAAGCCATCGCGCACCTTTCATCGCGGGCGACGGAATGCTTGCGCCGTGCCGGGCGGCGGATAGTTTGCCCCATCATGCCAGAATTCATGCAAGCCCCGGCGACCCTGCCGCCGGGACGGCGGGTATATGCGATCGGCGACATCCACGGCTGCGCCGACCGGCTGGCCGAACTCCACGCCCGCATCGCGCGCGACCTTGCTGATCGACCGGCGCAGGCGCCGTTGCTGCTGCACATCGGCGACTATGTCGATCGCGGCCCCGACAGCGCCGGGGTCGTCGCGCGCCTCGCGGCGGGGCCGCCCATCGCAGGGGTGCCGACCGTCAACCTCGTCGGCAACCACGAGGAAACGATGTTGCACGCGCTCGACGGCGACCGCGCCGCTGCTACGGACTGGCTGTGGAGCGGTGGCCGCGAGGCGTTGGCGAGCTGGGGCCTCGATCCGGACGGCGCGCGCGACAGCTGGCTGCGCTCCCTACCGCCGGCCGATGTCGCGTTCCTGCGCGGCTTGACGCTTTCTCATCGCGAAGGCCCCTATCTTTTCGTGCACGCGGGCATCCGCGCCGGCGTGGCCATCGAGCGGCAGGCCCGGCAGGACCTGCTGACCATTCGCCAGCCGTTCCTCACCTATGAAGCCTCGTTCGGCCCGGTGGTGGTGCATGGGCACACTCCAACCACCAACCCCGTCGTCAAGCCGAACCGCATCGGCATCGACACCGGTGCGGTATTCGGCGGCCGGCTCACCTGCGCCGTGCTGGAGGGAGCGAGGGTCGGCTTTCTTCAGCCTGACGGCATTGCGCCCATGTCGGTCGTTCGGAGCGGTTCCGACTAAGTGGGCAGCCTAAACCGCGGACGTGGGCATGGCCGACGATTATCCAAATGCGGTGATCCAGAGCTGGATGTTTATCGCTTCGCGACGAGGAATCCGCTTCTTCCGCGTCCTTGGGAAATCGCGGAAGTGCAGCCGTTGCTGGTAGCGATTCCAAACCTGAACACGTCCGAGAATCTCACGCGACGCATATCCAACGTCGACGGATCTACGCTAGCCTCGAGAGGCGAACCTTTGTTGGCGCGGTTGAGTATAACCGGATTGACGTCGCCCGTCAGTGGCCTTGCGTTCAGCGCTCTCAAACACGTTGGTGGATGTCCGTCCGCCAGTAGAGCGCTTCGACAAGCCGTTTCATCAACCGTGAGTTCTTGATTCTCCGTCATTCAGCGAGAAGCGCCGGGCTAGCAAAACGGCATCGTGATTAGTGCTCATGTCAATGGCCCTCGGTCGAGTTCACCTCTGCTCTACACTCACATCGAAAGGTCGCAGGCGGAAGGCTAGGCCCTAGCGACAGAGCGCACCTCAGAGACAATGCCGCTTAGAGTGCTTGGCCGTGGTCACGGAATCCCCTCGCCGGTGTCTACCCAGCTTCCGCCTCTTCTCGAGGCTCCTGACGGTGTCGGTAAGTTCGAACGCAATAGATCTCCGGCACGCCATTAACGCATCGATGACTTCAGGGTGACTGAACACGGTCGCGACAGTCGTCGATCTCGCTGCGCGCGTTAATGCAGCGAAAACGTGCGTCCTTAATCGGCGGACATCGCAGATCCAAGAGTCTGTAGAATAGTTCTCGGAACCTTCTTTTCAGTGACTGAGATGCCAAGGCGCTGTACTATCAAGTAAAATGATCTTTCCTCGTAGCGAACCGGTCAACTCGGCCGCACCTGCTATCTGGGATCGCATCCGCGAACAGACGTTCGCGCCACAGCGCCATCAATGGCGAACCTCGCCATCGGGCTTGCCGCGCGCCCGCTACAATGATCCGTGCTGACTCCTCAACGTATGTTCGTCTTCTCATGAAGTCGCACCTCGTCGACCATTAAGACGACGGCTCGATGTCGTTCTCGGCGACGACGAGGAGCGCGAGTTCTCTTACGGCGCATCGCGATGTGCCGATGACTCGAGTGATCCAGCTTTAGATGATTGGTAGGTGTCCCGGCGAATTCGCAGGTCCAGACTGAGATGCCGTACGACGAGAGGTCCAGTCCTTCCCTAGCTTCGACATGAGACGCATTCTGTGTGATATTGCGTGCCAGTCAACACTCGATGGGTTTCGCAACGGTGAGCAGTCCCGATGCCAGACCGGTCTCCAGACAAAGTCGCAATTCGTAAACAGCTCGAACTGTGGAACAGTGGCAGTCTCCCTCGAACGCCTTCCCTGATCGAGCCGGAACCACTCGCTACGGACGTTAGAGCATTTGCGCAGGAATCGAACGCGCGCGGACGACTTGACTGGGCGAACGCCTGCCAGAACTCGGGAGCTTCCGCAGTGTGAACAGCTCAACGAAGCGGCCATTCCGATGGTGGCAAATCGTCAAATTCCGAGACCTCGAACGAGCCTGGCCCGTTTCGACGTCAGCAATCCGGCTCTTGCCCTAGCTCAGTCGGGCTTTCGATGGTACGGCCTGTCAGCGCAGGGGGCGGTCATGACCGCAACTGTGTTGTCATGTCTCGCTCTCTCGCGCGACGGCCACCTCTCCGTAACAGCCTCCGGCTACACCCGTCCGGGTTGGCCGCGGGTTCAGGTTTAGCGCGTGTACGGCATCATCTCGGCCAGCTCTGTCGAGCGGTCTTGCGCCGAGTGGAGGCCGCGCGGTCACGAAGTCTACTTCGGCGGAAGAACTCGGCAATGGAGGCACTGAGGACCGTTCTGCATGCAGAACGTGCTGCTTTGCTGCTGGAACGGCCTGACCGCTACCAGGGAATTGCGTGGCCCTGGTAGTCGAGAAAGCTGTGCCGGTTGCTGCCGCGCTCGCGCTCGATCACATTGGCGATGCCGCGCACGCTGTCCTCCACCGAGACCGCCGCGCTGGGTCCGCCCATGTCGGTGCGGACCCAGCCGGGGTGAAACGACAGCACCGTGCGCTTGCTGCCGTTCAGCCCGGCGACAAGGCAACGGGTGAGCGCGTTCAGTGCGGCCTTGCTCGCGCGATAGGCCGGCGAGCTGCCGTCGGTCATCTCGGCGATGCTGCCCATACGCGACGACATGAATGCCACGGTGCCGCCATCCCGCACCCGATCATGCAGTGCGATCGCGAGCTGGACCGGGGAAAGCGCGTTGGTGGTCATGATCGTCGCGAACGCCTTCGGGGAGAGCTCGGCGAGCCCGGCCTGCTCCATCACCCCGGCATTGACGAACAACAAGTCGAGCGCGGTTTCCTCGAGCCGGCCGGCAAGGTCGGCCACTGAAGCCCCGTTATCGATGTCGAGCGACTCCACCCTGAGCCGGTCGGGATGGGCGCGGGCCAGCTCGGTCAAGCCGCTCGCCCCGTCCGGACGTCGCGCGGTGGCGATCACCGTCCAGCCCCGGCCCAGCAATTCGCGCGTCAAACCCAAGCCCAGCCCTCGGCTGGCGCCCGCGACCAAAGCGGTTTGTTCCGTCATGTCCTGTCTCCTTGCGCCATGGTCGGCGCGCAGGCCGACCGTCCACGGCTATGATAGCGTTGTCAAAATGGGTGGGGCGCGAGAGCTTGGGAGCGGGAGTGAGGTTGCGATGATGAACGCGCTGAGAAGCAGGATGGTAATGCGGCTCCTGTTGATCGCGATCGTGGCTTGCCTGGTTCCGCTCGGGGCGCGGCCACAGGAGCGGGTGGTCAACGTCTACAACTGGACGGACTACATCGACCCCGCCGCCATCGAGCGCTTCCAGGCGGAAACCGGCATCCACGTGCGCTACGACGTGTACGACAGCCTCGAAACGTTGGAAGGCAAGCTGCTGGCGGGGCACTCCGGTTATGACGTGGTGGTGCCGACCAACGAGCCGACCTTTTCGCGCCTGATCCGTGCCGGTGCGCTCCAGCCGCTCGACAAGGCCAAGCTGCCGCATTTCGCCGGGCTCGATCCGGCGTTGATGAAGCGCGTCGAAACCTCCGATCCAGGCAACCGCTACGGCGCGATCTACCTTTGGGGCACGACGGGACTGGGCCTGATCGAGCCCAAGGTGCGTGCGCTCGCACCCGATGCTCCGCTCGACAGCTGGGACCTGCTGTTCAAGCCCGAGAACGCCCGGCGCATCGCTCCTTGCGGCATCACGATGATGGACAGCGCCACCGACGTGCTGCCGACCGTGCTCCACTATGCCGGGCGTGACCCGGACAGCGCGGAACCGGCCGACCTTGCGGCGGCGGAGCAGGTGTTGCGCGGCATTCGGCCCTACATCCGGAGCTTCGCCTCGGGCGGCGCGATCGAGGCGCTGGCCTCGGGCGAGACCTGCCTCGTGCTTTCCTATTCCGGCGACATGATCCAGGCCGCATCGCGGGCGCGGGAAGCGGGGCGGGACATCGCCGTGCGCTATGTGGCGCCGAAGGAGGGAGCGCAGCTCGGCTTTGACATGCTGGCAGTGCCGGCGGATGCGCCACACCCGGACGCAGCGCTGGCCTTCATCGACTTCCTGCTCCGCCCGGACGTGATGGCCGGGATAACCAACCACGTCCATTACGCCAACGCCGTCCCGGCGAGCCGACCCATGATCCGGCCCGACATTGCCGACGACCCATCCATTTTCCCGCCGCCCGAGCAGATGGCGCGGTTCTTCACCGTGAAAGCCATCCCGGCCGCGGCGGAACGCGCGCGCAGCCGGATGTGGGCGCGCTTCAAGGCCGGAAACTGAACACGCCACCGCTGCTGCGGATCGAAGCGCTGTTCAAGCGCTTCGAGGCGGTGCCCGCGCTGGCTGGCATCGACCTCGACGTCGCGGCAGGCGAGGTGTTCGTGCTGCTGGGCGGCTCGGGTTCGGGCAAGACGACCCTGCTCCGCTGCATCGCGGGATTCGAGCGGCCCGACGCCGGTCGCATCCTGCTAGACGGCCGCGACCTTTCCCGGCTGCCGCCGCACCGCCGCGCCGTGAACACGGTGTTTCAATCCTATGCGCTGTTTCCGCACATGACGGTTGCCGGGAACATTGCGTTCGGGCTCGAGCAGGACCGGCTCGGGCGGGCCGAGGTGACGGCGCGGGTGGCCGAGATGCTGGAACTCGTGCAGCTCGGCGGCTTCGGTGGTCGTCGCCCGCACCAGCTATCCGGCGGGCAGCGCCAGCGCGTGGCGCTGGCCCGCGCGCTCGCACGCCGCCCCCGGCTGCTGCTGCTTGATGAGCCGCTGTCCGCACTCGATCGGGGTCTCAGAGAGCAGACGCGCTCGGAACTGCTCGGCGTGCAGCGCCGGCTCGGCACCACATTCGTCCTGGTCACGCACGACCAGGAGGAGGCGCTCGGGATGGCGTCGCGGATCGGCGTGCTGCGGGATGGGCGGCTCGCACAGGTCGGGACCCCGGCGGAGCTCTACGAGCAGCCAGCAGATCGGTTCATCGCCACGTTTCTGGGTGCGGCGAACGTGCTGCCGGGCGTGATGCGCGATGGCGGCGTGGAGCTGCCGGGCCTCGGCATGGTGCCGACGGCCGCCGCCGCGCGCGCCCGGGCGGGCGAACCCGTCTTCCTCGCCATCCGACCGGAACGCGTGCTGCTCGATCCAGCGGGTTTTCCGGCAAAGGTGGAGGAGCGCGTCTACCGGGGAGACGGGTGGGACGTGATGCTGCGGCTCGCGAACGGGGCCACGCTCCGTGTTGCCCGGCCCGCGGCCGAGCCGCCCGTCGAGCCGGTCGCCGTCGCGTTTCCGCCGGACGCCTGTGTGGTGCTCACCGAGTGAGCGCCCGTCGCGCCGTGGTCCTGGCGCTGCCGTGGACGTGGCTCACCCTGTTCCTGCTGACACCGCTGGCGATCCTGCTCGCGATCGCTTTCGCGCGCCCCGCCGACGGCGTCCCGCCCTTCGCCCTTGCCCTCGATCCCGGAGCGATCACCGGCCTCCTGGACCCGTATTACCTCGCAGCCTTCCTGGTCAGCCTGAAGATCGCGGGAATCACGGCTCTTGCCTGCCTCGTGATCGGCTATCCGATGGCACTCGCCATCGCGCGCGCGCCGGAACGGTGGCGATCGTTGCTGTTGTCCCTCGTCATCCTGCCGTTCTGGACCGGCTTCCTCCTCCGCATGGTCGCCTGGATCGGCCTGCTCAGGGATGAGGGCTGGATCAACGCGGATTATGCAATGGCTCGGACTGACGAACGGTCCCGTCCATCTGCTCTACACGGAGGGGGCCGTGTACGTCGGCATGGTCTACGCCTATCTGCCCTTCATGGTGCTGCCGCTCTACGCGCGGCTCTCGAAGCGCGATCCGGCGCTGGAGGAGGCGGCGGCCGATCTCGGCGCGTCGCCCTTGCGGGTTTTCGTCAGGGTCGTTTTGCCCCTCTCGCTTCCCGGGGTTTGGGCGGGCCTCCTCCTCGTGTTCATCCCAGCCATGGGCGAGTATGTCGTTCCGGAGCTGCTGGGTGGTCCCAGCGCCGAAACCATGGGCCGCGTGCTCTGGGGCGAATTCTTCGCCAATCACGACTGGCCGACGGCGGCGGCGCTGGCCTCCGTGCTGCTCGTGCTCCTTCTGCTGCCGGCCGCGTCACTCGGGGCCTTGCGCCGGGGATGAGCCCGTTTCTGCGCACCTGGCTGCTCGCGACCTACGCCTTCCTGTATTTGCCGATCGCGTTGCTCGTCGTGTTCAGCTTCAACGATTCCCGCCTGCTTACGGCCTGGAGCGGGTTCTCGGGGCGCTGGTACGTGGCGCTGTGGCACGACGCCCCACTGCTGGGGGCCGGGCTGCTGTCACTTCGCATCGCTGTCCTGTCGGCCACGGCGGCGACGATCGTCGGCACCGCGGCCGGTTTCGCCCTCGTGCGCTTCGGTCGATTCCGCGGCCGGGGCGGCTTCGCCCTCGTGCTCGCCGTGCCTCTGGTGCTGCCGGACGTGGTGACCGGCCTGTCTCTCCTGCTGCTGTTCGTCACCACCGAGCGCCTGCTCGGCTGGCCCGCCGAGCGCGGCGCCGTCACCATCGCCATCGCCCATGCGAGCTTCGCGCTCGCCTATGTCGCGGTCGTTGTACAGGCGCGGCTCGCCGACGCCGGGACCGAGCTCGAGGAGGCCGCCGCCGACCTCGGGGCCGCGCCGGCCCGCGTGTTCGTGCGAATTACACTGCCCCTGATGGCGCCCGCGCTCGTCTCCGGCTGGCTGCTCGCCTTCACCTTGTCGCTCGACGATCTGGTGGTGGCGAGCTTCGTGTCCGGCCCCGGCGCATCCACCCTGCCGATGGTGCTGTTTTCGTCGATGCGCCTGGGCGTGACGCCGGAGATGAACGCACTGGCCAGCAGCGTGCTTCTGCTCGTGGGTCTGGCGCTCGGAGGCGCATGGCTGGCGCGAATTTGGGCCGTTGCGGCACGAACGGGCGCCTCGGTAGTTTCCGCGGCTGGCCGCTACCGAGGAAAGACCGGTGTCAGTGATCGCCGCGCGCATGAACAAGATCAGCCCGAGCCAGACGATGGGTGTCGCCGCCAAGGCGCGCGCGCTCAAGGCGGCCGGCCGGGACGTGATCGGGCTCGCGGCCGGGGAGCCCGACTTCGACACACCGCAGAACATCAAGGAAGCGGCGTACCGCGCCATCGCGGCTGGGGAAACCAAGTACACGGACGTGTCCGGCTCCCCGGCACTGCGCCGCGCGGTGGCGGCAAAATTCCGGCGCGAGAACGACATCCCCTGCACCCCGGAGGAGGTCATCATCTCGTCGGGCGGCAAGCAGGTCATCTACAACGCGATGATGGCGACCCTGGATCCGGGCGACGAAGTCATCATCCCCTCGCCGTGCTGGGTGAGCTATCCCGATATCGTGTCCGTCTCGGAAGGTACGCCGGTGTTGGTTCCGTGCGGCCAGAACACGGGATTCAAGTTGAGCGCCGAGGCTCTCGAGGCGGCTATCACGTCGCGGACCAAATGGTTTCTGCTGAACAATCCTTGCAACCCGACCGGCGCCGCGTACGACGCCTCGGAAATTCGGGCGTTCTGCGACGTGCTGCTGCAGCATCCTCATGTCTGGGTGTTCACCGACGACATGTACGAGAAGCTGGCGTTCGGCGGCTTCAAGCCGGCCACCTTCGTGCAGGTCGAACCCCGGCTGCGCGAGCGCACCTTGACGATGAACGGCGTGTCCAAAAGCTACGCCATGACCGGCTGGCGCATCGGCTACGCGACGGCTCCCGTGCCGCTGATCAAGGCGATGGACAAATTGCAAAGCCAGTCGACCGCATGCCCCTCCTCCATCGGGCAGGCGGCGGCCATCGAGGCGCTCGAAGGGCCGCAGGACAGCATCGGGCCGATGGTCGCCGAGTACGAAAAGCGGCGCGACATGGTGGTGGCGCTGCTGAACCAGTCGCCGGGCCTGCATTGCCACAAGCCGGAAGGCGCGTTCTACGTCTACCCGAGCGTGCATGGCTGCATCGGCAAGACGAGCAAGGGCGGCACGGCCATCGCCGACGACGAGGCGTTCGTGACCGCGCTGCTCGACGAGGAGAACGTCGCCGTCGTCCACGGGGCCGCTTTCTGCTATCCTGGCCACTTCCGCCTGAGCTACGCGACAGACATCAAATCGCTGCGCGAAGCCTGCGCGCGCATCCAGCGCTTCTGCCAAGCGCTCCACTGAAATGCCGGCGCTGGCACAGCGGCTCGGGCGCACTTCGGTGGCCTCGTCCGTCCAGATGTCGATCCGCGCGCGCGAACTGCGGGCGGCCGGGCGCGACGTCATCTCGCTCGCGATCGGCGAGCCCGATTTCGACACGCCACGGCACGCGATCGAGGCAGGCTACCAGGCGGCGCTGCGGGGCGACACGAAATACCCTCCGCAGGACGGCACGTTGGCGCTGAAGGAGGCGATCGCGCGCAAGTTCAAGCGCGACAACGGCCTTGATTACAGCCCGGACGGCGAGATCATCGTCTCCAACGGCGGCAAGCAGTCGATCTACAGCGCGTTCATGGCGACCCTCGACGAGGGCGACGAGGTGGTCATTCCCTCGCCCTATTGGGCTGCCTATCCCCTGATGGCACAGCTGATCGGCGCCAAGCCGGTGTTCGTGTCCTGCCCGCAGAACAACGGCTTCAAGCCGCTCCCGGCCGACATCGACGGCGTCATCACGGCGCGCACCAAGTGGCTGATGCTGAACTTGCCGAACAATCCCACCGGGGCCGATTGTTCGCCGGAGGAGTTAGCCGCCATCGCCGCGGTGATGCGCAAGCACCCGCATGTCTGGATCATGGCGGACGATATGTACGAGCATCTCCGCTTTGATGGGCGGCGGCACCCGACGATCGCCGAGGTCGATCCCGGCCTGAAGGACAGGGTTCTTACCGTCAGCGGCGTATCGAAGACCTACGCCATGACGGGCTGGCGGATCGGCTTCGCGGGCGGTCCCCGGCCGCTCGTCAAGGCAATGGCCGCCGTGCAAGGCCACTCCAACGCGGGCATCTCGACGGTAGGGCAGGCGGCGGCCGCAGCGGCGCTCAACGGGCCGCAGGACGAGGCAGCCGCGATGGTCGTCGCCTACCGGCGCCGGCGCGATTTGGTGGTGGACGGCCTCAACGCCTGTCCCGGCATCGCCTGTCATAAGCCGGAAGGCGCGTTCTACGTCTTTCCCAACATCGCCGGCTGCCTCGGCAAGACCTCGGGCGGCGGCCGCACCGTCCTGACCGATCAGGATTTCTGCACTGCCCTGCTCGAGGAGCAATATGTGGCCACGGTGCATGGCGCCGCGTTCGGGATGAGCCCTTATGCGCGGATCAGCTATGCGACCGACGACGCCTCGCTGATCGAAGCATGCCGGCGCATCCGCGCGTTCTGCGCCGAGCTACACTGACGCCGAAAACGCCGGCGTCACTTCGTTTTATTGCCCGATTATTGCAACCGATACGAGCGGTGACTGGATAACGGCTGAACCGCAATAGCGGCCCGTGCTACCCGGTGTTATGATCAATTGCGCAGTCAAAGGCCGTCGCGCCGCTCTTAAGATCGCCGCGGGACTGTTAGTCGGTTTGCTTGCCTGCGCGGGAGCGCAAGCAAAGCCGGCCGTCAACCGGCTTGCCGTTCTGCAGCGCGGCGTCAATCTCACCAACTGGTTCCGTTATCCGCCTGATGGCAACGATGCCGCCATCCGTGCCTACATGAGCGACGCGGCGATCGCAGGTCTCACCGCCGTCGGATTCACCTTTGTCCGACTGGCCGTGCAGCCTGAATTCCTGAATGCCGCGCCGCAGCGGATCGGCCTGCTCGCTGAAGCGATCGGCCGCTTGGAGGAGGCGGGGCTCGGCGTCGTTGTCGAGCTGCATCCGACCACATGGCATCTCGAGACAGTGCAGGCCGACCGGGACCAGCTCGCCGCGACTTGGCAGGCACTTGCCCCCATGCTCGCCCAATTCGACCCTGGGCTGACGTTCCCGGAGATCGTCAACGAACCTGTGTTCACGGGCGACATCGCCGCCTGGCAGACGTTGCAAGCCTCGATCCTCGGCCTTATCCGGACCGCCTTGCCCAACTCCACCGTCGTGCTCTCAGGCAACGATTGGAGCAGCCTTTATGGTCTGCTGCGGCTGACACCGGTGCCGGACGGCAACGTGATCTACACCCTTCATTTCTACGAGCCACGTGTGCTCGTGCTGCTCGGCAACTGGGATCCGACCGTGGATGAGTCGGCACTCGCCACGTTGCCGTTCCCGGTAGCGCAGCCGTGCATCAGCGTGCCCGCCTCCGGCAACACGTTCACCCTCATGAACGGCTATTGCGAAGAGAACTGGACGAACGACACGCTCCAGGGACTTGTCCAGCAGGCCGCGCAATGGGCGGCAAGTAACGGTGCGAGCGTGCTCATGGGCGAGTTCGGCGCGAACCACGCTCTGAATTCCCAAGCGCGGTTGACTTGGATGACCGACGTGCGAACCGACGCCGAGCAGTCAGGCCTCGGTTGGGCGCTCTGGGGCTACGATGACGTTATGGGCTTCGATCTGCACCGTCCGCCGCCCCAGAGTCCCGTGCTCGATCCCGGTGTGCTGGGGGCACTTGGGTTGCACGCACCCCGCAGTGGCGGAGGGCGTGACCGCAAAGGTCTGAAGCGGCTGCCAAAATAAGACGCCATGCGCGGGCTTGACCCGCGCATCCGCCCACGGTGGAACTCCTCTAAGCGGCGTGCTCGCCGCGGCCGAACAGCTTGTCCAGCACCTCGGGCGCGGCTTTGTCGAACTGAGTCGTCCTGGCGCGCACCTCGTCGGTCGCCCCGAGCGCGGTCTTTACCGCCGGACGCGCAGCCATCTTCTCCGCCCAGGCCGCGACGTTGCCGAAGCGCTTCGCGTCCTCCGCGCCGAGCAGCACAGGCATCGCGCGCGCCCAAGGGAACCAGGCGATGTCGGCAATGCTGTATTCGGCGCCGCCGAGCCAGGGCGAGGTGCCAAGCCTGTCTTCCGCCACCTGTAACGCGCGGTGTACCTGCGTCTTGTAGCGGCTGCGCGAGTAGTCCTGACCTTCCTTCGGCGCGAAGCGGACGTAGTGCACGTATTGCCCAAACATCGGACCGAGCGTGGTCACCGCCTGGATCATCCACTGGATCGCGTCAAACTTCGCCGTCGTTTCCGTAGGCAACAACTTGCCGGTCTTTTCCGCCAAATAGAGCAGGATCGCCGCTGACTCGAACACCGTGTATGGCTTGCCGCCCGGGCCCTCATGATCGACGATCACGGGCACTTTTGCGAGCGGGTTCAGCTTGCGGAACTCGGCGCTGAATTGCTGTCCGCCGAACACATCGACGGGTTTCACCTGATACTGCAAGCCCATCTCTTCGAGCGCTATATAGACCCGCACCACGTTGGGGCTGCCCATCCCGTAAAGATCGATCATCGCTGTTCCACCTTGTGTAGCGTTATCAAAGCCGCTTCTAGCGAGCCAACGAAAGATGCGACGGCTCGCAAACCGCGCAGCTCGGTCTAAGCGGCGGCGAACTCGCCGCGCCCGAACATCTTGTCCAGCACCTCTGGCCGCCCCTCGTCCAACTGCGTCAGACCTTTGCTCATCTCGGCCACCGCCGCGTTCGCTTTGACAACTCCCGGCCGGCCCGATAGCCGTTCCGTCCATTCAGTGACCTTAGGGAACGTCTTCGCCGCCTCCGCGCCTAGCAGGCCGGGCAGATAGCCAGCCCAGGGAAGCCAGGCGATGTCGGCGATCGAGAATTCGCTCCCGCCGAGGTAGGATGACCGACCCAGCCGCTCCTCGGCGACTTCGAAAACCCGGTGAACCTGCGTGCGGTACCGACTGACGGAATAGTCATTACCCTTCGGCGCGAAGCGCAGGAAATGGAACAGCTGCCCGCACATCGGCCCCAATGACGTTACTCCCTGGATGAGCCATTGCACCGCCTCGAAGTGCCGTGCCTTGTCCGTGGGAAGCAGCTTGCCGGTCTTATCCGCGAGATACAGCATGATGGCGGCCAACTCGAAGACGGTAAACGGTTGGCCGTCCGGCCCCTCGCGGTCGACAATCACCGGCACTTTGGCGATCGGGTTCAACTTGCGGAACTCGGCCGTGAATTGCTGGCCGCCGAAGACGTCGACTGGCTTCACTTCGTAGGGCAGGCCGAACTCCTCGAGTGCTATGAAGATACGCACCGCGTTCGGGCTGTACATTGCATAGAGGTCAATCATGACCGTTTCCCCCGATGTTATTCAGGGGACCCTAGCATGACGGCGCGGCGGCGCCATCATGGGCGCGTAGCAGCGCCGCACCGAGCTGCGCCTGCCGCGCGAGCCGGGCGGTCCGCGCGACGCCCAGCGAGATGCCGAGCGCATCCAGCAGCGCAGCGAGGCGCGCATCGCCGCCGCGGGCGTCACCGAACTGTCGCGCCCGCGCCAGCACCTCGGCCGCCAGCACGCGGACACCCACCAGCGCCGGACCGGGTGGCGCGTGCGTCGCGTCCAGTGCGGCGACGAGCGCGGCCGAGCCTACCGCCATCAGCTCGATAAGCGCGGCCATCGCGCCGAGCTCTCCTGCATCTTCGGCAACCCCAATCGCGCCGAGTTGCCTGAGCACCGCGCGGAAGCTGCCGACGGTGCCGGCGGTGCCGACCGCGTCCTCGATATCGCGGAACGGCAGTGCCATCCGCTCGTAGGCGTCGTCCGCCGGCCCGAGCCGGTTTGCCTCCGGCACCGCGCAATCGGCGAGGCGCAGCCCGCAATGCAAGGCCGGCCGCAGCGCCGGCATGTCCGGCATCGGCACGCGCTCGACCCCTGGCGTTTCGGCCGGAACAAGGAATGCGCTGTATCGCTTGCGCCCATCAGTAACGGCGGTGATTGCGAACACGACGAACAAATCGGCGATCGGGCCGTTGGTGAGGTAGGCCTTCTCCCCGGTCAGCACGTACGCGTTGCCGCGGTGCTCGGCCGTCGTGCGAAGATGCTTGGGGTGCGCGCCGGCTCCGGGCTCGGAAATGGCCACGGAGGCGGTGCTCCGGCCGTTCGCGAGTGCGGGCAGCAAGCGCGCGCACTGCTCGCCGGTGCCGAACTGCGCAATGAAATAGCGCGCTACCATCTGGTGCGCGGCGAACGCGCCGCCGAGCCCCGGGAACCCGGTGCCGGCGATCAGCGCGGTCTCCGCCGCGGCGATCCCGGCATAGCCGCCGCCCGCGCCGCCATGTGTCGGGTCGAGGCCGATACGGAACAGCCCGGCCTCGCCCATGGCTCGCCAAATGTCGTGCGGGAATTCCGGCTCGACGCGGAGATCACGCGCGCCGACCAGCGAGCGGGCGAGGGTCTCGATTTCCATGCAGCGATCCAAGCGAAGCCGGGCTTGAAGTCAACCCGCTTGCGTCATCCCGCCCGCGCGTTCCACGAACGCGGCGATCTCCGACACGCCCTGGCCGGCGCGGATGTTGGCAAAGACAAAAGGTCGGGCACCCCGCATCCGCCCGGCGTCGCGTTCCATCACCGCCAGATCTGCGCCGACCATAGGTGCCAGGTCGATCTTGTTGATGACCAGGAGATCGCTCCGCGTGATGCCTGGGCCGCCCTTGCGCGGGATCTTGTCGCCGGCCGACACGTCGATGACGTAGATCGTGAGGTCGGCGAGTTCCGGGCTGAACGTCGCGGCGAGGTTGTCGCCGCCGCTTTCGATCAGGATCAAGTCAAGCGTGGGGAACCGCGCCCGGAGGTCGGCGACGCCGGCCAGATTGATGCTCGCATCTTCGCGGATGGCGGTGTGCGGGCAGCCGCCGGTTTCGATCCCAAGAATGCGCTCGGGCGGCAAGGAGCCTGCGCGCGTCAGGAATTCGGCGTCCTCCTTGGTATAGATGTCATTGGTGATCGCCGCGATCTCGTACCGGCCGCGCAGTTTTCGGCACAGCGCGTCCATCAGCGCCGTCTTGCCGGTGCCGACCGGGCCGCCGACGCCGACGCGCAGCGGGCCGTAGGACGAACGCGTCATGAGCGGAACAGCCTCGTATACTGGGTTTCGTGGCGCATGGCGGCGATGTCGGAGCGGAACGCGCAACCGCCGATGTCGTCGAGCGTGGCGTCGCTTGTGTCGTCGGCGATCGAAAGCAGTGTCGGCCCGAGTGCCGCCAGCGTGGCGACGCCCGCGCTTTGGCCGAGCGGGATCAACCGCACCCCCGCCGAGATCAGGTTCGAAGTGAATGCGTGCAGATAGGCGAGTGACGCGTGGTGCTCCGGGATGCCGTGCGCGCCGGCGAGTGCACCGACCGCGACAGGGTAGGGAATAGGGACGGCACTCGCGACACTCCCGTCATTCGCGGGCGGCGCAGGGCTGGCGGACGCGGACAGCCATGCCCCGGCCGCCAGCCCGAACGCCGTGCCCTGCGCGACGGTCTCCAGGCGGCGCTCCCGCGACGGCGCCACGGCGCGCGCCAGCGCGGCAATTCCATGGAGTGCGGACGCATCGCCCCAAGCACGATGCGCATGACGCAGCAGGATCGCATCGGACCGTCCGCTGCCATGCGCGAGCACGTCGCGCAGCCAGTCGAGCAAGCTGTCGGCGTCATGCACGTCGCCCGCCTCAACGGCCCACTCCAGCCCATGCGAGTATGCAAACCCGCCGGTCGGGAACGCGGGCGATAGCCAGGCGAGCAGCCGGAGGAGCGCCTCGGGTTCAGTCATCGTGGTGATGGTGTGCGCCGCCCGCGTAGGCGCCGGCTTCGGGGTCGAACGGCGCCTCGATCGGGTGCGTGTGGCCGCCGAGCAGCCCGACCATCCGCTCGACGACGTGGTCGGCGCGGATGCGGATGCGGTCGCCCATGAGTTGAACGGCGAGGTGCCGGTTGCCGAGATGCCAGGCAATGCGCACGAGTGCGGCGGTATCGCGCGCGCCGATCTCGAGCAGCGCCTCAGCGCGCGCCGCGACGTTCACCACGCCCTCGGCCGTTTGCAGCCCGTCTCCGTCGCGCAGTCGCGCGGCCTGCGGCAGATCGAGCAGCAGTTCCCGCCCGCTTTCACACGTGAGCGCGATGCGCCGACGGTGCCGGTTGTCCCAGTCGAGCAGCACGCGATCTATGGCGCCATCCCGATCCCATGTCCCGGCCGGGAGCACCTGCCCGGCTTGCATCGGACCGGCGCGCATCAGAACAGGAAATAGCGCTGCGCCATTGGCAGCAGCGTCGCCGGCTCGCAGGTGAGCAGCGCCCCGTCCGCGCGCACTTCGTAGGTCTCGGCGTCCACCTCGATCACCGGCAGGGCGTCGTTGTGGATCATGGAGCGCTTGCTGATGCCCGCGCGCGTGTCGCCGACCGCCGCAAGCTTGCGCTTGAGGCCGAGCGCGTGGCCGATGCCGGCGTCCAGCGCCGCGCCCGAAAGGAAGGTGACGCAACTCGCCGCCAGCGCGCCTCCGAGTGCGCCGAACATGGGCCGGTAGTGCACGGGCTGCGGCGTCGGAATGGAGGCGTTCGGGTCGCCCATCGCGGCCATTGCGATCGAGCCGCCCTTGATGACGAGGTCGGGCTTGACGCCGAAGAATGCGGGCGACCAGAGCACGAGATCGGCGAGTTTGCCGACCTCGATGGAGCCGACCTCGCGCGCGAGCCCCTGCGCGATCGCCGGGTTGATGGTATATTTTGCAACGTAGCGTTTCGCCCGCGCATTATCGGCCTCGCCATCGCCGGGTAGGGGGCCACGCTGTCCCTTCATCTTGTGCGCCGTCTGCCAGGTGCGAGTGATGACTTCGCCCACGCGCCCCATCGCCTGGCTGTCGGACGAGATCATGGAAAGCGCGCCCATATCGTGCAGGACGTCCTCGGCGGCGATCGTTTCGCGCCGGATGCGGCTCTCGGCGAATGCCACGTCCTCCGGGATTGCGGAATCGAGGTGATGGCAAACCATCAGCATGTCGAGATGCTCGTCCAGCGTGTTCGCCGTGTAGGGCCGTGTCGGGTTGGTTGAGCTAGGCAGCACGTTGGCGAGTCCGGCGACCTTGATGATATCGGGCGCGTGCCCGCCGCCCGCGCCCTCGGTGTGAAATGCGTGGATGGTGCGGCCCGCGAAGGCGGCGATCGTGTCCTCTACAAAACCCAATTCGTTCAGCGTGTCAGTGTGGATCATCACCTGCACGTCGAAACGGTCGGCGACCGCCAGCGCGCAGTCGATCGCGGCCGGCGTCGTACCCCAGTCTTCGTGCAGCTTGAGGCAGGACGCGCCGGCGCGGATCATCTCCTCGAGCGCCGCCGGGCGGGATGCATTCCCTTTGCCGGCGAAAGCGAGATTGACGGGCAGCCCTTCCGCGGCCTGCAGCATCCGCCCGAGATGCCACGGCCCCGGCGTGCAGGTGGTGGCGGCCGTTCCGGTGGCGGGACCGGTGCCGCCGCCCACCATCGTGGTGACGCCCGACGCAAGCGCGTCGTCAACCTGCTGGGGGCAGATGAAGTGGATATGCGCGTCGATCCCGCCCGCGGTCAGGATCTTGCCTTCGCCGGCGATAATTTCCGTCCCCGGCCCGATGACGATGTTGATACCGGGCTGCACATCGGGATTGCCGGCCTTGCCGATCGCCGCGATCCGCCCGTTGGCGAAGTGCGACATCCGCCTTCACGATGCCCCAGTGGTCGAGGATCAGGGCGTTCGTTATCACGGTGTCGGCGGCCCCTTCGGCCTGCGTGGCCTGGCTTTGCCCCATGCCGTCGCGGATCACCTTGCCGCCGCCGAACTTCACCTCCTCGCCGTAGATCGTGTGGTCGCGCTCCACTTCGATGAACAGGTCGGTGTCGGCGAGGCGTACGCGATCGCCGGTGGTCGGGCCGAACATGTCGGCATAGGCGGCGCGCGGAAGGTGCGCCATTAGTCCAGGCTCCCCATCACACCGCCACGGAAGCCGTAGACCGCGCGGTTGCCGCGAAACGGCACCAACGTTACTTCGCGCGACTGGCCCGGCTCGAAGCGCACCGCCGTGCCGGCCGCGATGTCCAGCCGCTTGCCGCGAGCGGGCTCGCGGTCGAACAGCAGCAGCGGGTTGGTTTCCGCGAAATGATAGTGGCTGCCCACCTGGATGGGACGGTCGCCGGTGTTGGACACGCGCAGCACTGTTTTCTCGAGCCCGGCGTTCAGCTCGATGTCACCCGGCCGAGCAATGATTTCGCCCGGTATCATCGTAATCGGCTCATGCACGGTGACGAGCTTGGTCCCGTCGGGGAAGGTCGCCTCGACTTGAACGTCGGGAATCATTTCGGCGATGCCCTCCATGACCTGCGCGCGGGATATCACCTGTGCGCCGGCTTCCATGAGGTCGGCGACGCTGCGGCCGTCGCGCGCACCTTCCACGACGAAATCGGTTATGAGCGCCACGGCTTCGGGGTGGTTGAGCTTGACCCCGCGATCCAGGCGCCGGCGAGCGACGGTGGCAGCCATGGCGATCAGCAGCTTGTCCTTCTCACGCGGCGTCAGGTTCATCGCCCGTCCTCACCAAGCGGCCTCAACACAGCCACACGCGCGGCAGCGGACGCGATCCGCGCAGCACATGCAAGCCTGCCGTCGTGGCGGCGCGAAGGGCGGCACCATCGGCGGCCAGAATGCGCGCGACCAGCATCCCGTCCCAGGCGCTCGCCCCAAACTCGGCCGGGATGGAGCGTAGCGCGGCGCGCACGCCGTCCAGCCGGACCTCGGCATCCGGCGCGACGTGCACAACGGTGGCGAGCGCCCGCGCCCCGCCCATGGTCGCCGCCCGCCCGAGCACCGTTTCCACGGCGCCGTCGAGCCGGGCGGTGTCATGCAGCACGAGCGCCCCGCCGCGCCGCACCTCGATGGTGTCGCGCAGCCTGGCTCGCCCGACCGTTTCGCCCATCGCCGTCCGGCCGAATACCAGGGCTTCCAAGCCGAGAAACCAGCCGTCGGCGGCGAGGGACACATCGAGTCGCCGGTCGAGCGCGCAATGGTCGAACAGGATCGTCTCCTGCGGCAGCCACTCGGCTGCGGCTCCCGCGCCGATCGCGAGGCGGTTGCGCACGCTGGCCGGCGGCGTGCCGGGCAGGGCGCGGTAGAACCGCTCGGCCGCCTGCGACGAGACCGTGGTCCGACCCTCGGCGCCAACGCTCACCTCAGTCGAAAGCACGTCGCCGCCGGCGACACCGCCCGAAGTGTTCAGCATGACCATTTCGGTCCAGGCTTGGCGTTCAGGGCGGGGAAAGCGCGCCTTCAGGCAACCCTCCTGGCGCAGCCCGTCAAGCACGGTCACCCCGTCCCGAACCCGAAAAGAAACTCGCAGCGCGCCACGGGCGCGTTGGTGGGCAAGCGGATCAGACGGAGAGGCGGCGTCGTACATCCTCCTCGTCCAGCTCCTCCCGCCGCCCTGCGAGCACGATGTCGCCGCGATCCATCACCGCGATGGTCTGGGCCAGCTCGCGCGCGAAATCGTAGTATTGCTCGACGAGCAGGATGGCCATTTCCCCCCTCGCCCGCAACAGCGCGATCACCCGGGCGATGTCCTTGATGATCGAGGGCTGGATGCCTTCCGTCGGTTCGTCGAGCACGAGCAGCCGCGGCCGCGTCACCAGGGCGCGCGCGATCGCGAGCTGCTGCTGCTGGCCGCCCGAGAGATCGCCCCCGCGCCGGCCCAGCATGGTCTTCAGAACCGGAAATAGATCGAAGATTTCGTCCGTCACCCGCCTTTGCCGACGTGGCAGCACGGCAAAGCCCGTTTCCAGATTCTCGCGCACGGTCAGCAGCGGGAAAATGTCGCGACCTTGCGGGACCCACGCGATGCCGCGCCGGGCGCGCTCGTAGAGCGGCAGGCCACGGATGCTGGCGCCGTCCCACTTGATGTCGCCGCGCGTGATCGGGTGCGCGCCGACCACCGCCCGAAGCAGCGAGGTCTTGCCGACGCCGTTGCGGCCGAGAATGCAGGTCACCGAGCCGATGGCGGCGCGCAGCGACACTTTGCGGAGCGCGATCGCGGCGCCGTAGTGCAGGTCGACGTCGATCACTTCGAGCATCGATGGTTCGGTCATCGTCCCAGATACACTTCCACCACCCGCGGGTCGGCGCTCACGTGATCGATCGTGCCCTCGGAGATCACCGCCCCCTCATGCAGGCAGGTCACCTTCACGCCGAGCGTGCGAACGAAGGCCATGTCGTGCTCCACCACCACCACGCTCCGCGTTCGATTGATCTCGCGCAGCAGTGCCGCGGTCTGCTCGGTCTCCGCGTCCGTCATTCCAGCCACCGGCTCGTCCACGAGCAGGAGCCTCGGCTCCTGCGCGAGCAACATGCCGATCTCCAGCCACTGCTTTTGCCCGTGCGAAAGGTCCCCGGCCTGGCGGCGGCGCTCGAGGCCGAGCCGGATCGTGCCGAGAATGCCCTCGATGCGGTCCCGCTCGGCGGCGGTCTCGCGCGCCCAGAGGGTGAAACGCGGTCCCCGGTCGCCAGCCAGCGCGAGAAGCAGGTTGTCCCATACAGTGTGCTGCTCGAACACGGTGGGTTTCTGGAATTTTCGCCCAATGCCGAGCGAGGCGATGGCCGGCTCGTCGAGCCGTGTGAGGTCGGTATCGTCCCCGAACACAACAGTGCCTGCGTCGGGACGAGTTTTTCCCGTGATGACGTCCATCATCGTGGTCTTGCCGGCGCCATTTGGCCCGATTACCGCGCGCATCTCGCCCGGCTCGAGGACCAGCGACAAGGCGTTCAGCGCTCGGAACCCATCGAAGCTGACGGTGACCCCGTCGAGATAGAGCAGGGTCAACCGGCGATCTCCTGCCCAACCACTTCCCGCTCGGGCGGCGTAACCTCCGGCTGAAGCCGAGCCCGGCGCGGTCGGAACAGACCCATGATCCCGCGCGGCAGAAACAGCGTCACCAGTACGAAAAGGCCGCCCAGCGCATAAAGCCACAACTCGGGCAGCTCTCCGGTGAACAGCGTCTTGCCGGCGTTGACCAACACTGCGCCGAGAATGGCGCCCGAGAGGGTGCCGCGCCCGCCGACCGCGACCCAGATCACCGCCTCAATGGAGTTGGCCGGCGCGAACTCGCCCGGGTTGATGATGCCGACCTGCGGCACATAGAGTGCCCCGCCGATGCCGGCGAGCACCGCCGAAAGCGTCCAGACCACGAGCTTGTAGCGCTCCGGCCGGTAGCCGAGGAATCGAGTGCGGCTTTCTGCGTCGCGTACTGCGACCAGCACCTTCCCAAATCGCGACCCGACCAGGAAGCGCGTCAGAGCGAACTGAAGGCAGAGCACCAGCGCGGTAATGACCAGCAGGGCGCAGCGTGTCCGTTCGGCCTGCAGCGGAACGCCGAGCGCGTCCTTGAAGTCGGTGAGGCCGTTGTTGCCGCCGAACCCCATGTCGTTGCGGAAGAAAGCGAGCAGGAGCGCGTAGGTCAGCGCTTGCGTGATGATCGAAAGATACACGCCGGTGACGCGCGAACGGAACGCGAGCCAGCCGAACAACAGGGCGAGGAGACCCGGAACCAGCATGGCCATCAGCACGGCAAACGGGAAATGGTCGAAGCCGCGCCAATACCAGGGCAGGGCGTGCCAGTTCAGGAACACCATGAAGTCCGGCAGCTCTGGGTTTGCGTAGACCCCGCGCGCGCCGATCTGACGCATTAGGTACATGCCCATCGCGTAGCCGCCGAGGCCGAAGAACGCCGCGTGGCCGAGCGAGAGGATTCCGGCGAATCCCCAGACCAGGTCCACCGCGAGCGCCAGCATGGCGTAGCAAAGGTACTTGCCGGCGAGCGAGACCGCATAGGTCGGCACATGGAAGGGCGAGGCGGGTGCGGTGCCGAGATTGAGGCCAGCCAAGGCGAGCGCGGCGCCCAGGACGAGAACGACCGTGATCGTGGCGGTGCGGGCGCTCACGCCGTCGCCTCTCACGCCTCCACCGCCCGGCCCTTGAGCGGGAACATGCCGCGCGGCTTGCGCTGGATGAACAGGATCAGCAGCACCAGCACGGCGATCTTGCCCAGCACCGCGCCCGCCACGGGTTCCAGGAACTTGTTGACGATGCCGAGCGTGAGGGCCGCGACCACCGTGCCCCACAGATTGCCGACGCCGCCGAACACCACCACCATGAAGCTGTCGATGATGTAGCCCTGGCCGAGGTTGGGGCTTACGTTGTCGATCTGGCTCAGCGCCACGCCTGCCATCCCGGCGACGCCCGAGCCAAGGCCGAACGTCAGCGCGTCGATCCACGGCGTGCGGATGCCCATCGCGGCCGCCATGCGCCGGTTCTGCGTGACCGCGCGCATCCGCAAGCCGAGGGACGTGTAACGCAGCGCCGCCATCAAGGCACCCACCACGAGCACGGCGAAGATGATGATTGCGAGGCGATTGAGGGTGATCGTCAGCTGCCCGAGCTGCAGCGCCCCGCTCATCCAGTCGGGCGTGCTCACTTCGCGATTGCTCGGTCCGAAAATGGAGCGTACCGCTTGTTGCATCAGCAACGACAGGCCCCAGGTCGCGAGCAGGGTTTCGAGCGGACGGCCGTACAGGAAGCGGATCAGTCCGCGCTCGATCGCCATGCCGATCAGCCCCGTGACCACGAAGGCAAGCGGAATGGCGACGAACAGGCTCGCTCCGAACAGGCCGGGAGCATGGCCCATCAGGAAAGACTGCACGACGAACGTCGTGTACGCGCCCGAGCATCACCATCTCGCCATGCGCCATGTTGATGACGCCCATCACCCCGAAGGTGATCGCGAGGCCGGCGGCTGCCAGCAGCAGGACGGAGCCGAGGCTGAGCCCGTAGAACACGCTCTGCCCCAGGCTCCAGAGCCGCAACCTGAAGTCGATCGCGCTCACCGCCTTGGCCGCCGCTTCTGTGACGGCCGGCGACTGGCCGGACAAGGAGGCGAGCAAACTCCGTGCGTCGAGGTCGCCTCGCGCGGCCACGGTCGGGATGGCGGCGAGGCGGGCAGCTTCCGAGCTGTCCGGGGACGTGAGGATGGCGGCGGCTCTCGCATGCACCATCGCGCGCTTGACGCCCGCGTCCGTCTCGTGGGCGATCGCGCGGTCGAGGGCCGGTATGGCGGCCGGGTCCCTCGACTTGAACACCGCCTCCGCCGCCTCGGAGCGGGCACCAGGGTCGGGGGCGAACAGCCGGAGGCTGCCGAGTGCAGCGTCGATCGCGCTGCGGACCGCGTTGTTGACCCGCACCGGCTTGAGGGCGCCGGCGGTCACCTCGGGCGCCGGCGCGCCGGTCAGGGCGTTGCTCCAGGCTCCGTCGGCGCCCTTGATGAACAGCGTGTGGTCGGCGCGTGCGTAGAGTGCCCCGCCCTGCAAGGCCGCGATCACCGGAATCGCGCGCGGGCTGCCGGACAGGGCGAGCTGCTCCACGCCGCGGCGAGTGTCATCGAACCGGCCCGCGCCGATGGCCGCGAACGCCTCGTCGGCCGGTTCGGCGCGCGCCGCGCCGGCGAGGAGCAGCAGCAGGAAGCCGAGAACGAGACGGCGGGTCACGGTGTATCTCGCGAGAGCACGCCGCGCTCCGTCTACTTTGCCGCCCCGCCGCCGCACTTGCCGAGCTTGACGTTGTAGTTGCCGCAGTTCATCGGCGGCAGCCAGTCGGCGATCAGATCGCGGGAACCTTCGAGGTAAGGTGACCACGCCTGCGCCACGATGAGGCCCGGCGTTTGCGAGACGATGTTGAACTGCCCGTCCTCCTGGATCTCGCCGATCAGGACCGGCTTGGTGATGTGATGGTTCGGCATCATCGCCGCGTAGCCCCCGGACAGGTTCGGCACTGCCACGCCGACCATCGCCGGGATCACCTTGTCGGGTTCCGTGGAGCCGGCCTTTTCCACCCCCTTGATCCACATGTTGAAGCCGATGTAGGCGGCCTCCATCGGGTCGTTGGTGGTCCGGTTCGCTTTGTGAGTGAAGCCGTGCCACTCGTCGATGAACGCCTTGTTCTCGGGCGTGTCGACGCTTTCAAAGTAGTTCCAGGCGGCGAGATGGCCGACCAGCGGCTTGGTGTCGACGCCGGCAAGCTCTTCCTCGCCGACGGAGAACGCGATCACCGGGATGTCCGTCGCCTTGATGCCCTGGTTGCCCAGCTCCTTGTAGAACGGCACGTTGGCGTCCCCGTTGATCGTGGACACCACCGCCGTCTTCTTGCCAGCCGAGCCGAACTGCTTGATCTGCGCCACGATGTTCTGCCAATCCGAATGGCCGAACGGCGTGTAGTTGATCATGATGTCCTCGGACTTGACGCCCTTCGACTTCAGGTAGGCCTCAAGGATCTTGTTGGTCGTGCGCGGATACACGTAGTCGGTGCCCGCCAGCACCCAGCGTTTGACCCCATTCTCCCCCATCAGGTAGTCGACCGCCGGGATCGCCTGCTGATTAGGCGCGGCGCCGGTGTAGAACACGTTGCGGCTGCTTTCTTCGCCCTCGTACTGCACCGGGTAGAACAGGATGCCGTCCAGCTCCTCAAACACCGGCAGCACGGATTTGCGGGACACGCTGGTCCAGCAGCCGAACACCGCGGCGACCTTGTCCACGCTCAGGAGCTCGCGCGCCTTTTCTGCGAACAGCGGCCAGTTGGAAGCCGGGTCGACCACCACGGCTTCCAGCTTCTTGCCGAGCAGGCCGCCTTTCTTGTTCTGCTCGTCGATCAGCATCAGCATGACGTCCTTCAGGGTCGTCTCGCTGATCGCCATGGTGCCCGAGAGCGAATGCAGGATGCCGACCTTGATTGTGCCCTGCGCGCGCGCCGGCTGCGGGCACAGGGAGTCCGCCACCACCGCGACGCCGATGCCTAGTCCTAAAATCCAAGCCCGGACGGATGCCATTCTACTGTTCTGTCCTCCCGTGGTAACGACCGTCGCCGCGGCCTCCGATCGTTCTGACGTCTGCAACGTTCGTGCCAGCGCCGTTGAACCAGCGCGCGGAGCATCGCCGGACGCGGGGATGCCCAAACTCGACGCAAGCTGCCGGAAAACGGCGCAGCCAATCGGATTGCTGCTTCTCTACTGTGGTTGTGATACAGCCGCTTCCGTGTAGCGAGACGAGGCCGTGAGGCAGCAAGCGGGTCCGAACTATTCCGGGTGGGTGATCGGGGGTGCGACGGCTCTGGCCGTGGCGACCGCCGTCGCGAGCGTGACCGAGCCGATCGCGGTCTGGGCCATCTTCGCCCTCGTGACGCTGGTGGTGGCCTCGGCGCTGGCGCTGACGTATCCGGTGGCGGCCTCGCTCGGCTGGCTGATTCTGGTCGCGACCACGCCCGAGATGCTGTTCGGCGACGTCATGGGCAACGGGTCGCTCATCCTGGCCGGGGTGAAGCTGATCGGCCTCGGTTTGGTCGGCGTCTGCATTGTCCGGTTCCGGGCGGCAGCCGACCCGTTCAATCCAGGGCTCGCGTTCCTCGCCATGTTCGCCGTCAGCCTGGTGCACGGCCGGGCATCGGACCTCGACCTCGATGAAAGTCTCCGGTCGCTCATCGGCTCGTTCGCACCTTTCGCCTTCTCATGGAGCAGGCTCTCCCGGCGCTGGGCGGGCGCGATCATTGGCCTGACGCGGTGGCTGCCGTTGATCTTGGTCGCGTTGGGCGCCGTGGCGCAGGTGGTCGGACTTCGGCCGCTCTTCGTGTCCGACATGGGCTGGCGGCTGGAAGCGACGGGGCACCCGGCGTTCCTCGGCGGGTTCTGCTTGGCGGCCGTGGAAGCCTGCCTGCTCGAGTTGCTGCGGGACGGGCGCCGGGCGCATCTCGTCCTGCTGCTGACCAATCTCGGCATTCTGGTGCTGACCGGCGCGCGGGCACCCATGGCGATCGGCATCGTCGTGACGGCGATCGGCATTGGCGCGATCCGGTCGGAGCGTTTCGGGTTCGCGCCCCGCTTGACCTTGGGGCTGTCCGGGCTGTGCCTACTGCCGCTTTTGGTGGTCGCGGCCGGCGCCCTCAGTGACGTCCGGCTGTTCAATATGCTGTCGAGCGAGGCCGGCAACATGAGCGGGCGCGACCTTATCTGGCCGTTCTTCCGGGACGCTTGGGACAAGTCGCCCTGGTTCGGCTGGGGCGTGGGAGCCGGCAAGACGGTGATGCCGGTGGGCACCGAGTTGGTGAAGCTGCTCGGCACCACGGCGGCGCATGACGAGTATCTGCGCATCGGCGTGGAAGGCGGCTGGTTCGGCCTCGGCCTGCTCGTGATGCTGTTCGTGGGCTGGACGATATGGCACACCCGAAGGATGGCGCGGCCGGACCGAACCGTGATGCGGGTCGTCATGCTGGCATTCGCCGTCCACGCCTATACCGACAACGTGCTGATCGCGACCACCTCCTCGGTGCTGTTCACCTGGGTATCGGCGGTGTGGGCGCGCGGTGCTATGGAACGCGCCACCATGCCGGGGCGGGACTCGCGCTCCAGGGTTAAAGTCGAGCCGGCGACGTGAAAGACATTCCCATGCGTTTGCTGCTCTCGCTGCTGCTGATGCTGCTCGCCGCCGGCCCGGTCTGCGCCGGCGGTCTCGCCTTTGTGGTCAATTCCGGTGGCGCGTCGATCAGCGTGGTGGATATGAGCGCGGATAAGGAGATCCGGCGCATCCCGGTGCTTCGTGAGCCGCACCATCTGGCGCTCAGCCCGGACGGGCGATCGTTGCTGGTGGGTGATACCGTCGGCAACGAGATGCTGTTTCTTGACCCGTCCAGCGGGGCGGTGACGCGACGGGTGCCTGTCTCCGACCCGTACCAGCTCGGCTTCAGCCCGGATGGCCGGCTGCTGACGGTGAACGGCCTCGCGCGCAACCAGGTCGACGTGTACGACGCGGCCAGCATGCAGCTGCTGCACCGTTTCCCGCTCGCCTCGATGCCGAGCCACCTCGCCTACGCGCCGGATTCCAGCATGGTTTACGTCAGCCTTCAGGGCACCGACCGGCTGGCCGCGATCGACCTCAAGCGGATGGCGGTGCTGTGGGATGCGCCGGTGGGCAAGACGCCCGCCGGGGTCCTTTGGCACGACGGGCGGGTGCTGGTCGCCAACATGGGGGCCGACGACATCGCGGTGGTCGATCCCGCCGACGGCCGGGTGGAGCGGCGCGTCCATGTCGGGCGGGGCGTGCACCAGATGTTCGTTTCCCCCGACGGCCATACGATCTGGGTCAACGCGCGGGTGGAGGGCACCACCACGGCGCTCGACGCGCGCACACTGGCGGTAATCCGCAGCTACCGGGTTCCCGGCGGTCCGGACTGCATCGATTTCGCACCCGGGGGCAAGCTTTGGATCACCCGACGCTGGGCCGAGAAGGTGGATGTGCTCGACCCGGCCACCGGGCACACGCAGAGCATCGACGTAGGCCGGTCCCCGCACGGCATCTTTCTCAACCCGCGGGCGGGGTAGGGCAGAGAGGACTGGCGATCTTGCTTTGTCCTGCTCATGCCGAGGGTTAGACTGTGCCCATGAGCGAGGCAGCCGATCGCACCTACGATCACGAAGGGCGCATCGCTCGCCTCGAGCAGATCGCCGATGATACACGTCGCGTTCTGGACAAGCTCGACCATCGCTTCGATCGGGTGGATTCCCGCATGGACCGCCTTGACGCGCGCATCGACCGCCTCGACGACAAGTTCCTGTGGCTGCTCGGCGTGATGCTCGCTGGATTCGGCGGGCTGCTCGGTGTCATGGCGCATGGCTTTCACTGGCTTTAACTGAGGGGGCCTTTGCTCGATCCGTTCGACCTCGCTGCGGGCTGGGTGCAGGAGCACCTGCTAATCCCGCTGCTGTACCAGTTCGACCTCATGGAGTGGGAGGATCTCGCCTACGGCTGGGCGCTGTTCGCGATCTATGGCGCGCTGCAGGTCGCGGTCACGTTCGCCGTCTGCTTGCCGCTCGAACGCTGGCGTCCGGTGGAGCGATGGCCGGACCGGCAGGCCGAATGGGTGGACGTGCTCTACACGGTGCTCGCCCGCGTCGGCATTCTGCCGCTCATCACCTTCGTCGGCTTCTATCAGGCCCAAGTGGCGCTCAACGGCTGGATGGCCGAGCACGGTTGGGTGCCGCCGACCTTGGAGCGGGCGCTGCCGTGGCTGCTCGGCCATCCCGTGCCGACCTTCGTGCTCTACGCAATCATCCTGGATTTTTCGGAATACTGGCGGCACCGCTTGTCGCATTCGTTCCGCTGGTGGTGGGCGCTGCACTCGCTCCACCATGCGCAGCGGCAGATGACGTTCTGGTCGGACGATCGGAATCATCTGATCGACGAGGTGATCGCCTTTCTCTGGTTCACTGCGGTGGCGCTGCTGATCGGCATACCTCCCCTGCAGTTCCCGCTTCTGGTGCTGGCGCTGCGCTTCCTGGAGAGCCTGTCGCACGCCAATGCGCGGCTGTCCTTCGGGCGCCTGGGCGAGCGGCTGCTGATTTCGCCCCGCTTTCACCGCGCGCATCACGGCGTGCTCGCCGCCGGGCAACGAAGCTGCAATTACGGCGCGATCCTGCCCTGGTGGGACATGCTGTTCGGCACGGCGGATTTCTCCCGCGCCTACGCCCGCACCGGCGATCCGTCGGCGCCCGAGGTGCTGGCCACCGGCGGCTACCTCGCCCAGCAATGGGCGGGGCTGCAGCGGCTCGCGCATAGTCGCCGCTCCTGACCGCGACTATACTCCCGCTCACCCAGGGGAGGGGAGGCCATGCAGGACCTCGACGAGAACACCATCACCGACGCCGCACTTGCCCAAATGGCGAACACGCCCAACCCGCGCGTGAAGGAGGTGATGGAGGCGGCGGTGCGCCACCTCCACGCTTGGGCGCGGGAAGTGAACCTGACGCCCGCCGAATGGACGGAGGGCATCAAGTTCCTGACCGCCGTCGGCCACGCCTGCACGCCCGTTCGCCAGGAGTTCATTCTGCTGTCGGACGTGCTCGGGCTGAGCGCTCTGGTCAACGCGCTCCATGATAAGACCGCGGCCGAGCGGGGCACGCAGACGAGCCTGCTCGGTCCGTTCTTCCGCCAGGACGCGCCTGAGTACGAACTCGGGGCCAGCATCATCAAGCACGTGAACGCGCCCGAGATCGTGCTTTATGGACAGGTGAAGGATGGCGCGGGTCGCCCGATGCCCGGCGCTACGGTTGATGTGTGGCAGACCGACGAGAACGGAGCCTACGACCTGCAGATCGCGGGTGGCGCGGAAGCCGACATGCGCGGCCGGTTCCGCTGCGACGCGGAAGGACGCTACCATTTCCGCACCATCCGCCCGCTCGGCTACTCGATTCCAATGGACGGCCCCGTCGGCCGCCTGGTGCGCCAGCAGCAACGGCATGGCTTCCGGCCGTCTCACATTCACATGCTGGTTTCGGCGCCCGGCCATCGCGAGTTGGTGACGGCGCTCTACATGGCGGACGATCCCAATATCGACAGCGATACCGTGTTCGGCGTTTCGCGGGCGTTGGTGGTTTTGCCGAAGCGTGACGATGCGGAGGCGCCGGTGCCGGGGCTGCCCAGCATCCGCTACGACTTCACCTTGGGCCGCGCCACCGACAGCGACACCGGCCGTGTTGGTGCCGACCCGTCGCAGATGGTCGCCGCCGCCGAGTAGCACGGGTCATGGCCGGAAGCGGAGTGGCCGGCTACCCGCGGGACATGCGGGGCTACGGCTGCTCTCCGCCCGACCCGCGCTGGCCGGGGGAAGCCAGGATCTGCGTGCAGTTCGTCATCAACTACGAGGAGGGCGGGGAAAACAACATCCTGCACGGCGACCCGTACTCGGAGGCATTTCTGTCCGAGGTCATCGGTGCGGCGAACTGGCCCGGTCAACGCCATTGGAACATGGAATCGATCTACGAGTACGGCGCGCGCGCCGGGTTCTGGCGGCTGTGGCGGCTGTTCCAGGCGCACTCGCTTCCGGTCACCGTGTACGGCGTGGCGACCGCGATGGCGCGCGGCCGCGAGCAGGTGGCCGCCATGCTCGGGGCAGGTTGGGAGGTTGCCTCGCACGGGCTGAAGTGGATCGACTACAAGGACGTTCCGGTCGAAACCGAGCGAGAGCATCTCCGGGCGGCGATCGCGCTGCACACGGAGATCACCGGCACGGCGCCGGAAGGCTTCTATCTCGGCCGGTGCTCGATGAACACGCTCAGGCTGGTGATGGAGCAAGGCGGCTTCGCCTACTCGTCCGACAGCTACGCGGACGATCTGCCTTACTGGGTGGATGGCCCGGCCGGCCCGCACCTGATCATTCCTTACGCCCTCGACACCAACGACATGCGGTTCGCGACCCAGCAGGGGTTCAACTCGGGCGATCAGTTCTTTGCCTATCTCAGGGACTCCTTCGATGTGCTCTATGCCGAAGGTGGGCGGATGTTGAACGTTGGGTTGCATTGCCGCCTGGCGGGCCGCCCCGGACGGCTTGCCGCCCTGCAACGTTTCATCGGCTACGTCCTGGAGCATGACCGGGTCTGGGTGGCGCGGCGGATCGACATCGCCCGGCACTGGCGCGCGACACATGCCGCCGCCGACTAGAGGCTGAAGTGCCGGGCTGGCGTTAAAATTACGCCAATATTGGCGGCGCGTTGACGCGGAGCCGCTGAAATCATCTTTCCGACTCGCTATCGTGGGCCGCCCTGGAGGCAGCTGAGGAGCCGGTCATGCAACTGCCCTTCCGCATTACGGTCTGCGGCCTCGATGAACTCGGTGAACACACGGCTGCCCGGGTCAGCCACGTGCTATCGATCCTCGATCCGGAATGGCCCGTCCCAGAAGTGTTCGGAACCTACGGCGAGCACAAAAAGCTCGAGCTCCGTTTCCATGACGTCATCGAACATGGGCCGGGGCTGGTGACGCCGAGCGAGACGCATGTGGAGCAGCTGCTCGCCTTCGGCCGCGATCTGGACCGTGAGCCGCAGGCGGACGCGCACCTCCTTGTGCATTGCCATGCCGGCGTCTCGCGCTCGTCAGCCTCCATGGGGCTCCTGGTCGCGCAAGCCCTTCCGAGGCAACCCGGGAAGGCGATTTTCGCCGAGATCCTGCGCGTCCGTCCCCGGATCTGGCCTAACCTCCGCATCGTCGAGTTGGGCGACCGGGCACTCGGGCGAAACGGCGATCTCGTCGCAGCGGCACACGGCGTCTACCGCGCCCAGATCGCCCGCCACCCGGAGCTTGCCCAGGATTTCAGGGCCGGCGGCCGCGGGCGCGAAGTGGACGCGGCGCTGGCGGCCAGCACCCTAGCCTAGCCCGCGCGACGCGGCTCGGATGAGAGCCGCAACCAATCCGGAACCGGGGCACTAATCGGAGTGCAGCAGGGCCAAGGGCGTGCCACATCGGACGGCAACGATGGAGGCTGCGATGCGCGCGACGACCTCGGCCACCCTGTTCGGCATCCTTTTCCTGGTTGCGGCCGCTCAGGCGGCTGAGCCCGATCGCCCGGCGCCTCTGGCGTCGCAGACCGACCCGAAGACGGGAAAGGAGCGCTTGAGCGACAAGGCTACGGACGAGCAACGTGTGGACGATTGCAAAGTGGCTCCCGAGCGCCGGACACGAGCACGCTCAACGGTTTGTCCCTGGGACGCACGAAGCTGAGATCGGGCGGATCGCGCAACGCAACCGGATCATCAGACCAGCAAAATACCGGTTTGCCAGGCGCTGGTTTCGCAATAGCTCCGCCGTCGCTAGGCTCGACTCCCGGGCAGGGAGGGGAACGTCATGCCGCGCCGTTTTATCGACATTTCCGTGCCGCTCAGGGCAGGGATCGCTAGTGATCCGCCGCACATGCTGCCGAAGATCGACTACATCGACCACCACCAGACCGCGCCGCAGATGGCCGAGTTGATGGGCGTGCGCGTCGACCAGTTGCCGGAAGGCGAGTACGCGGCTGTGGAGCAGGTGCAGATCAGCACCCATAACGGCACGCACCTGGACGCGCCGTATCATTACTTCTCGCGCATGAACGAGCGCTTCAAGCCGGGCGGCGAGCCGTCCTGGCGCATCGATGAGGTGCCGCTCGAATGGTGCTTCCAGCCGGCGGTCAAGCTCGACTTCCGCCATTTCGATGACGGCTACGTGGCGACGCCGGGCGACGTGCAAGCCGAACTTCGCCGGATCGGCCACACGCTCGCTCCGTTGGAGATCGTTGTGGTCAACACCCGCGCCGGATCCCGCTACGGCGAGGCGGATTTCGTCGACAGCGGCTGTGGCATGGGCAAGGCGGCGACGCTATGGCTGCTGGAGCGCGGTGTCCGCTTGGTCGGCACCGATGGCTGGAGCTGGGACGCGCCGTTCTCCTTCACTGCCAGACGGGTGCGCGAAACGGGAGACGCCGGGCTTATCTGGGAAGGCCACCGGGCCGGGCGAGAGATCGGCTACTCGCATCTGGAGAAGCTGCACAACCTCGAACAGCTTCCGTCAGATGGCTTCGAGATCGCCTGCTTTCCGGTGAAAGTGCATCGCGGCTCGGCGGGCTGGACCCGTGCCGTCGCGATCCTGCCGGAGTAGCCTGCCTTCCGGCCCTCGCACCCGGGGGCGGTCCGAGTGAGTAGCTCAAGCACCAATCCACGGGAGACGCGCATGAAGCTTGGCCTGTTCCTCAATACGCAGTGGCGTGAGGGTGCCCGCGTGTCGGTGCCGGACATTCTGGCTCAGGTCCGGGCCGCGCGGGACGCGGGGTTCAGCTCGCTCTGGCTGCCGCACCATTACTTGGTTGCACCGATGCAGATGCTGCAGCCCATGCCGCTGCTCGGCTACCTTATCCCGGAGACCAGGGGCATGACGCTGGGCATGGACATTTTGCTGCTGCCCCTGCTCAACCCCGTACACGTCGCGGAGGAATGGGCGACGCTCGACGTTTTGAGCGAGGGGCGCGCGGTCCTCGGGGTGGGCCTCGGCTACCGACCGGAGGAGTTCGGCGCGTTCGGCGTGCCGATCGCCGAGCGGGCCGCGCGCACGGCCGAAAGCATCGCGCTCATCCGCCGGCTTTGGGCCGAGGAGCGCGTGAATTTCGACGGCAAGTTCTACCAGGTTAAGGAGGCCGGAATCAGCATCCGCCCGGTGCAGCAGGGCGGCCCGCCCATCTGGCTGGCGGCTCAGGTCGACGCAGCGCTGCGCCGAGCGGCGCGTATCGCCGACGGCTGGCTGATCGTCCCGTCTTCCACCGTCGGCACCCTCGCGGAGCAGATGGCGGTGTATCGAAAGGCCTGTGAGGCGGCGGGCAAGAGCGATGCGCCGGCCGCGCTGACCCGCGAGTGCTACATCGGCAACAGCCGGGATGCCGCATTTGCCGAATGCCGGGACGCGCTTGAGTGGAAATACGGCGCCTACGCGGCTTGGGGGTTGGAGAAGGCCGAACCAGCAAGGCAGGATTTCCAGGCGTTCGCCAAAGACAAGTTCCTGATCGGCGACGCTGGCTCGGTCAAGGATGAGATCGCCCGCTATCGGCAAACGCTCGGCGTCGACACCCTGATCATTCGCCCGCACTGGCCGGGCCTTGCCAACGAGGCGGCCGTGCAAACGATCCAGGCGCTTGGAAAAATCGCTATCTGAGGCTCACAACCGTTGGTCGAATTGCGCTATACTGGTGTACCCTCGAGCCTGATAAATCGGTTCGTGACGGAGATCACACCCCTTTAACCCGAAGCCATTCCATAGCGGCCCAAGGGTATGCGTGGAGCGTTCCGCGCCCACTTTAGCCCTTCGCCTGCAACTCGGATCGCTTTTGTAGGATTAGCGCCCGTGAACGTGATCGATGTGCAAGACGCACCGCTCAGCCAATCCGACAGCTACACCATTGCCGCGCCCGCCTCCCTGGAGGAGCGCCGTCCGTGCACGCTTAAGCACGGCGATAGCTTCGGCGTGTTCGACCGCAACGGCGATATCGTGGCGGGGCAGGGCTTCGCCGAGGGTCTCTACCACCACGACACACGACACCTGTCCCGCTTCGAACTGGTGTTCGCCGGGGCGCGGCCGATCCTGCTGAGCTCGAGCATCCGCGACGACAACGCGACGTTCACGTGCGATCTGACCAACCCCGATCTCGGCGCCGACGGCAACGCGCTCGAGCACGACCTCTTGCACATCCGACGTTCCAAGTTCCTTTGGAACGGCACATGCTACGAGCGCGTGGCGGTGCGCAACTTCGCTGATCGGGCGCAGCTGGTCGCGTTGGAAATGCATTTCGGGGCCGATTTCGCCGACCTGTTCGAGGTTCGCGGCGCCTCCCGATCGTGCCGCGGCCGCTCGCATCAACCCGTCGTCGCCGCAGCTTCCGTGGTGCTGTCCTACACGGGGCTCGACAATCGTCGGCGCGCGACGTCGCTCCACTTTGAGCCGGTGCCGCACACCCTCGATGCGCGCAAGGCGTCCTACCGGTTGTCGCTCCCGCCCGGTGGCCGCTGCGTGGTTTACGTGGAGGTCGGCTGCGACCGGGACATCAAGCGCGACGGGGCGGACACACGGCTCGGCGCGACCTATCTGACCGCGATGCTGCAGGCCCGCCGGGCGCTGCGTCGATCGGCCTCCCGCGCCGCATCCGTCGCGACCTCCAACGAAATCTTCAATGAGGCGGCGCGCCGCTCCGTATCCGATCTCTACATGCTCGTGACTGATACGGCGCACGGACCGTATCCCTATGCCGGCATTCCCTGGTTCAGCACCGCCTTCGGCCGCGACGCCATCATCACCGCCCTGCAAACATTGTGGCTCGACCCGGCGATTGCGCGCGGCGTGCTGCACTATCTGGCGGCCAATCAGGCGACGACGATCGATCCCGCGGCGGACGCCGAGCCGGGCAAGATCCTGCACGAGGTGCGCCGGGGCGAGATGGCCGAACTCGGCGAGGTGCCGTTCCGCCGCTACTACGGCAGCGTGGACGCGACCCCGCTGTTCGTGATGCTGGCCGGCGCCTATCTCGAGCGCACGGGCGATATCGCGATGCTTCGCCCGCTATGGCGTCATGTGCAGGCCGCATTGCGATGGATCGACGATTACGGCGACCGCGACGGCGACGGGTTCGTCGAATATTTCCGCATGACGGACAAGGGATTGGCCAACCAGGGCTGGAAGGATAGCCACAATTCGGTGTTCCACGCGGACGGCGCACCGGCTCACGGCCCGATCGCGCTTTGCGAGGTGCAGGCCTATGTGCACGGCGCCAAGCTCGCCGGCTCCCGCCTCGCGCTGGCACTCGGGATGTTCGAGAAAGCGGCCACCTTGGCGTCGGAGGCGGACCGCGTGCGCGAGCGCATCGAGGCGGCGTTCTGGTCGGATGAGATCGGCACCTATGCCATGGCGCTCGACGGGGAAAAGCGGCCCTGCCTCGTGCGCTCTTCCAACGCTGGCCACATGCTGCTGACGGACGTTGCGAGCGAGGCGCACGCCCGGCGCGTGGCGGAGCAGTTGATGAGCAGCCACTTCTTCTCCGGTTGGGGCGTTCGGACGGTCGCGTCGTCGGAGGCGCGCTACAATCCGATGTCGTACCACAACGGGTCGGTGTGGCCGCACGACAACGCGCTGATCGCGATGGGTCTGGCGCGCTACGGGCTGCGCGAGCCGGCCGCCCGCCTCTTCGAGGGGCTGTTCGGCGCCTGCACCTATATCGATCTTCGTCGGCTGCCGGAACTCGTTTGCGGCTTCCCGCGCCGGCGCGCCCAGGGGCCGACCTTCTACCCGGTCGCCTGCGCCCCACAGGCTTGGTCCGCGGCCACCCCGCTCAGCTTGCTGCAATCCTGCCTAGGCCTGGGCTTTGACGCCGAAAGCCGCACGGTGTTGTTCGACCGCCCGATGCTGCCGGCGTTCCTGAGCGAGGTGATCCTGCGCCAGATCTCGATCGAGGGCAGCCGGATCGACATTGCTCTGCGCGGACGCGGCGGCGACGTGGCCATGACGGTGCTGTCCCGCCGCGGCGACATCCGGGCAACGATGACGAGCTAGGGACTAAAGTCTGACGGTTAGTGCCCGTGCTGTAGGTCGACCTGTGGCGGGAGCCTGCGGCGTGGGTGCGAAAGCGAGCGCAGTTCACACGGCCTGTTGATTACGGTCCAAGAACGCTGTTGCACAATGGACAGGGTCGTTGCATCCTCGTGGCTCTGCCGACGAGACTGGAGACGTTCAGCAACGCGGGACAGTGGATATAACGGCGGGTCTGCGATAAGACCATTCCCATGCCCGTGCTGAGGATGCCCAACTGGCCGCAGATTTCAGCCGGAGATTACTCGCCCGGCACACCCCAAGAGGTCGTCGATCTATCCGATGTGCACACGGCGTGCACCGTCATAGTGCGTGCCAGTTATGACCACGATCTGCTGACTGTGCTCAACAGTGAAGAATTAACTCGTCGGACGGTTAGCACACCGGCAGGCCTCGGAGTGCAAGCCCTGGTGCTATCGCTCGCAACACCTGCACTCTAGTCGCATGCGCCGCTTTTCCACAAGAGCCGGGGTCGCCGGGCCTACGGAACCGGTCACCCAGCGCGGACAATGAAGCTCGGTGATGCCCGCGGGCTACGCACTTCAATCAACAATATGAGGTATAGCTGTAATTGTTTATAACCGCATGCGGATCCGTGTTCGGTTTCGCTCCGCTGGAGCTGAGACCGGCCCGGAGCTAGAGCACGGTTCGTGCTTTACCCTCATATAACCCTGACTAGAGGTTGAGATAGATTAAAGAGCCAGCTTCTATCCGCTCTAATCCCAGCCGTTTTGAAACGCTTCTGTTAGCCTCGCGGAACAGGTTGGCGGAACCAAACGGCCTGCAGCAGTCGCCCTGAAGTGACGGAATGGTTTCTGGGGAGGCGCTACACGATAGGGTTCGCGTGTCGAGCGAGGGGATGTCCGTAACCCGACCAGCGAAGGGCGGCGACCGTTCCGAACTGTACCGCTACTCCGAGACTACAGGCAAGTCAGCCCGGGCAATTCTCGCATTCTGTCGATATGGTCTGATATTGTTGCCCCAGAATGTCTTGGATCTCGGGCGCAATCGATGGGCGGCTCTCATTTAACATTTTGATGATATATTTTGGCATCTGGGGCGTTGCGCCCGTGGGCAATTCGTCCCAGATGAACTCATCATTTATCCGCCCAACATCCTGGTGGACATCGTCAACTCGGATTTATCGGCCAGAGCGTAGGTAGCCGAAATGACGCAGTTAGCAGGCACAATCATCCGCCTTGAATGCCTGAAGGGGGCGGCCGGCGGAAATGGGGATGCACGCTCGTGGCGCCGCTTTCGCGCGCGAACTCGACAAGCCCGCCAGGAGGTGGCTCCAAGCCACCCACTAACCGTGTTCGATGTTGCCCCGGTTGTTGCCCCGAACCGGAACGCGTTACCTCGGCGACGCAGGTCGTGCGGTAAGAGTCTGACCTCGTTGGCTCCCGGAGTAGGACTCGAACCTACGACCCAGCGGTTAACAGCCGCTTGCTCTACCAACTGAGCTATCCGGGACCAGCGGGCGGCACGCTATAGCGAAGCCCTCGCGCTGACGCAAACCGCGTTGTAAGACGGCGCCGTTGCGGGCGTGGCGGAATTGGCAGACGCGCCGGACTCAAAATCCGGTTCTGGCGACAGAGTGTCGGTTCGACCCCGACCGCCCGCATCACCCGAACTGGCCTTCCCCGTCGCAAACTCCCGCGCTTGCCGCCCAAGTCATCCCGGATGAGGTTAGGGCGCGTCGGGCGGCTCCGAGTTCATCGGCGGCACGGGCCTGAAGGTCGGGCCGGGCGGTGCGGAAGCGGGCGCTGGCCCGAGCGCCAGTCTGAACTTCAGGACGACCGCCGACGGCTTTACCTGGACCGCTTTCGACGCGCCGCGCGGCAGCGGCACGCGTTCCGCCATGCAGAAGAACACGAGCAGCGCACCCAGCGCCTCGGCGGCCAGGGGCACCACGAGCTCGCCGCTCTCGGTTCCGAACACGAGGTCGACGCTGCTCTGCTCCGGGCGGAACGCGACCCCGGCCGCGGCCGTGGACGGCAGACCGAACCTGCTTGCGACATGGGCGCTGGCGGCAACCGCCTTCAGCAGGCCTTCCGCGTCGAACTCGATATCGCGCCGTTCGACGATCGCCATGACGCTCCTTCCCGGAAGCCGAGCCGGCCCATCGCCGCCCGCACCCCGACTGGGAGGTGCCGACGGGAGCAGCACAGCCGTTCACGATAGCGACAAAGCCGTTACGAGAAGATAAACGCAGCGCGCCGTGCTACGGCGCGTCGCCGCGCGTCGGCTCCGTGTTCCCTTCGAGATAGTCGTGACGTTGTTCCTTCGTCATCGGGGTCTGGCGCCATTCCCCCTGATCGGCCGACCGATCGGGAAACTCGCCGTAGTTGTCCTGGATCGACGCCTCCTCGACGATGACACCGGGAATGGGCTCGTTCAGCGTGTATCGGGTTGGGCAGCAACCCCGCCCCGGCGCTTTCCTCCATGCCGACCAGTTCACGGGCGCGTTCCCAGTATTCCGCGTCGCGCCCGTGCGGGCCGCCATCAGCCTCCCAGAGATGATAAGCCTTCTCGCGGATGCGCGCTTCGCGTTCCGGCGTGTCGATCAAGGGATTGTCGCTCATCTTTCATCCTCGCTCGGGCAAAAGCTACATGCAGGTGCCGACTTTCCATGCGAGGACACCAGATCTCCTCACATGAAGGGGGCGGGCGCGGAACGTGGATAACCGGCGAAGAGTTCGCCCAGCGGGTCGGTCGGCGTCCGTTTGGTTCGTCCTCGTCACAATCGGCATCGACGCGCTCGGCTTCGGCATCGTGGTCCCGGTGCTGCCCAATCTGGTCGCCTCGCTTGGGCGGCTCTCCCCAAGCGCGGCGGCCGTGTGGGTAGGGAGCTTGTTCGCCACCTTCTCTGTCATGCAGGTCGTCTGCGCGCCCCTGCTGGGCGCCCTGAGCGATCGGTGGGGCCGCCGACCGGTGCTGCTGCTGTCGCTCCTGGGAGGCTGCGCCAACTACGTCATGCTGGTCTGGGCGCCGACGCTCGGATGGCTGTTCCTCGGGCGAGTGATCGCCGGCGCGACGTCGGCAGCCGCGTCGGCTGCAACCGCGTATATCGCCGATGTAACCCCCCCGGAGCGGCGGGCGCAGCGCTTCGGCCTGGTCGGAGCGATGTGGGGGCTCGGCTTCGTGCTCGGGCCGGCGCTCGGCGGCGTGCTCGGGGCGTACGGGCCGCGGCTCCCCTTCGCGGCGGCAGCGGAACTCGCCGGCTGCAACCTGCTCTACGGGACGCTCATCTTGCCTGAGAGCCTCCCGAGGGCGCTGCGGCGGCCGTTCCGGTGGCGCGCGGCCAGCCCCATGGGCACCTTGCGCGTGATCGGGGCGGACCGCACCTACAAGCGGCTGGCGCTCGCCTGGTGCTGTGCCTGGTTCGCGCTCGGGGCGTTGCAGAGCAGCTTCGTGCTCGCCAACGAGACGCGGTTCGGCTGGGGAGCGCCGCAGAACGGCTTGGCCCTTGCTGCCATGGGCTTGGGGTCGGCCGTAGTGCAGGGCTTGCTGCTGCGACGGATCATCCGGCGCCTCGGCGAACGACGCGCGGCGCTGGCCGGCTACGTCCTGGCGGCCTCCGCCTATGCCTGCTTCGCGTTGGCGGGCGTCGGCGGCGTCATTTTCGTCGGCCTAATCCTCCAGGCCTTCGGCGCAATCAGCGGCCCGGCCGTGCAGGGCATGGTGTCGGCCCGCGCCGGTCCGGACCGGCAGGGCCAGGTGCAGGGCGCGCTCGCCTCGCTGCAGGGGCTGACGGCTATATTCTCGCCCCTGGTGGCAGGCTGGCTGTTCGGCGTGTTCACCGCCCCGCAAACGCCGTTCTATTTTCCCGGCGCGCCGTTTTTGTTGGCGGGACTAAGCTACGCGCTGGCGTTCGGCGCAATCTTTGGGCTCGCGCCGGCGCCCTCGGAGAGCGCGGCGGACCCGCTTCGCGACTGAGCCCCTCCGCCGGTCCGGAGGGCCGTCAGCGAGCGTTCAGGCTTTGCCCTAAAACATGCAATGTGAGCACGGTGACGAGCATGGCGAGCACCACGATGGTGAGGCCCCAGCGCAGCCACATGTAGCCCGGCGGCACGAGGTTCCGCGTTGCCGCTCGATGCTCCACCAGCGCTGTGCCGCCAAATCCAGCGATCAGCACGAGCAGCCCGGACCAGAACGGCAGTTCGAGGATGGGCAGCGCAAGTGCCACCCAGCCGATCAGGGCGGGAACCACCCCGAGCAGAAACCGGGCGCGCTCACCCGTGCGCGGCGCGGTATCCTGCTGGAGGAGTGCGAAGCCCCAGTGCACGGCCCCGAGAAACGACAAGATCACCGCCCCATAGGCGATTAACAGCAGGGTCATGCGGCGGGCCTGCACGCCATCGGGGCTGAGCGCCAGCAGACCGAGCAGGATGAAGGGAACGAGGCCGGCGATCCCGAGCACGATGGCGAGGAGCGGCACGCGGCGGATCATCGACACGCCTCCGTTTGCCAGAATTCCGGGACTCCTCGCCAACTACGTCAATCCCCAGCCCCGGTTCGCGCCGCCAGCTGTGCGACCGGCGAAGGGCAGGGCGACGGAGCCAGGAGCTCGGTCGGCCGCCGAAGTGGTCGCGCCGCAATCACCGAAGCAAACACCGAGGCGAGATAAGGCAGGGATTGCGTCAGCAGCACAAGGCACCACAGCGAGGCCTCGAGCGTCGCCAGCCGATGCTGGAGGGCTACGCCCACCATCGCCGCCCAGGTCGAGGCGAGCAGCACGGCTTCCTCCCGCGCCATCAGCACTCCTCGTAGCAGCGCAGGCGCGCGCGCCATCTTGGGCGTGCGGAGAAACGGCGCCCCGGTGGTGACGAGCCCGGTCAGCACCGCCTTTCCGATGGTGTGGCTGAGCGCGAGACCGGCGACGGCCGCCCCTACCCGGTCGCGCAGGCCACACGGCACACGGCTCCGGTAAAGCGCGAAAATCTGCCCGAGCTTGAAGCCGAACAGGCCGATCGAGGGCAGCATGAACAGCGCGATCGGGAACTCGAACCGCATGGGCGCGGCGATCAGGCCCACCGACCAGACAAGAGCGAGCAACAGGAACAGCAGGCCGAGCGCATCCCCGAGCCACGGCAGCCAGCCGGTGACGAAGTGCCAGCGCTGGCCCAGCGTGAGGCGGCGGTTGAAGGGGGAGAACAGCGCGCCGCGGTGTGCCCGGCAGATCTGCACTGCGCCATAGGCCCAGCGGAAACGCTGCTTGCGGAAGGCGCAGAAATCGTCCGGCATTACGCCCCGGCCGAAGCTTTGGGCGGCGTACACCGCCTGCCAGCCGCGTTCGAACAGACGCAGCCCGAGCTCGGCATCCTCCGTGATGGTCCACTCCGCCCAGCCGCCTGCGTCAACCAGCGCCGAACGGCGGATCAGGGTCATGGTGCCATGCTGGATGATGGCGTTGCGCTCGTTCCGGGTCAGCATGCCGAGCTGGAAGAAGCCGGCATACTCCCAGAACATCAGTCGCTTGAAGAACGACCCGTCGTTGTCGCGGTAGTCCTGGGGCGATTGCACGAAGCCCACGGCCGGGTCCGCGAAAGCGGGAACCATGCAGCGCAGCCAGTCGGGCGACACCACGTAGTCGCTGTCGAGCACTCCCATCACCGCGGCGTCCGCCGCAGTCTTCGTCGAGCGCGAAGTTCAGCGCCCCCGCCTTGAAGCCCGGCCATCTGCCGAGATGATAGAAGCGGAACCGCGACCCGAGCCGGGCGCAGTGTTCCGCGACCGGCTCCCACAACGCCGGGTCCGTGGTGTTGTTGTCGATCACCAGCACCTCGAAGTCGGGATAGTCGAGGTCGGCCAGCGCGTTGAGCGTTTGCTGCACCATGAGCGGCGGTTCGTCGCAGATCGGCACGTGGATCGAGACTTTGGGCAGGGCGCAGCCGGGAGGAGCCGGGACCGGAGTGAAGCGGCGTCGCGCGCTCCGGCCCCAGACGGTTTCCGCGAGCTCGAAGCTGTCGGCGAGCAGCAGCAAGAGCAGCATCAGCTGCCCGGCTGTGAGCGCGCCCCAAACCGAAGCGGCGGCGGCGCTCAGGTATTTGCCGCTCATCGCGATCAGCACCGCAGCCAGGGTCGCCACGAAACCCTGCGTGAGCGCCGCCAGGATCAGCTTGCCCCCGAGCTGGATGTCAGGTCGGCGCGACAGCAGGATGGCGGCGAGCAGGGCAGCCACCAGCGCGCTGCCGAGCGCCCAGGGACGCCAAGCTGGCGTCTCGGACGACCAAGCCGGTCATCGGCCATTTCGGCTGCCGGTCGAGGTCCATCATGCCCCAGTACCCGGCGGCGCGGCCCTCGAAGCTGGTCTTCCAGGGCTGATCGAACGCTTCCATCACGAAATAATCGAGGTTGCGGTCGCGGGCGACGTTAAAGAACGCCCTAAGAAAGGCCGCCTGGTTCACGCGGCTGGCGCGCGCGCCGCCAATATCGACGCCGTCCGACGGCCAACCGACCTCACCGATCACGATATGCTTGCCCGGATACGCCGCCTGCACGGCCGCGAGCTTCTCGAGTACGAAGCGCGAGGACGCGTCAACCGGCAGCCCCTCCCAATACGGCAAGAGGTGGATGGTGATGTAATCGACCGCCTGCGCAAGCTCCGGGTGGGCAAGCCAAACGTGCCACGGTTCGGCGGTGGAAACCGGAACGCGCACCTTCTGCCGTACGGCGGTGATGGCGGCCACCAATTGTTCCGGGGTCAGGTCCTCGCGGAGCAATGTCTCGTTGCCGACCAGCACGCGCTCGACATTGCGATGCGCGCGCGCGTCGTCGACGAGGCGGGCCAGCTCCGCCGCGTTGTGCTCCGGGTTGCGGTCGAGCCAAGCGCCGAGAGTAAGGCGAAGCGGCAGGTCGGCGGCGAGCCCCGGGATATCGCCGAGCACGCCCTGCACCGTGTAGGTGCGTAGCCGACCGGTGAGCTCCGCGGCGCGGAGCAGGTCGGCGCGGATCTGTGCGCGATCGGGATACCCGCCCTCCTCTGGGCTTTGGCCGCGACCGAACGGAGAGAAGGCGAGCCCCGCCACTTCGCCCGTGAAGTCCGGCGGGGCCGTCGGCCGCTCGACCAACGCCCAAGCGGCGAGGGTCGCCAGGGCGCAAAGCACAACGGCGAACACGGTGGTCGACGTGCCGGGCGCGCGTCGTTCCGGCGGAGGGGTCGCCTGCGGCGGCGAGTTGGCTGGTTGCATGGTTTTTTCGTTGTCCGTGCGGGCGAAGTTGCCCGCGCAGAGGCCAGTCAACCCTTCCACTGCGGCGTGCCGCCGGCCTCAATATGACGGAAGGGTGGCGGGTGCCAAGCAAAGATGCCCCGGAGAGTTTGATCGTCCCCGGCGCGGCTGTGCCGCCGTGCGTGCGGCGGTATGGTGCGGCCTCCCAGCTTCGGCGGAGCCCATGGCCATCGCGTTGGAGATCGTCGTCATCCTCCTGCTCATCGTCGTGAACGGCGTGTTCTCGATGAGCGAGCTGGCCTTGGTCTCGGTGCGCCGCGCGCGCCTGGCCGTGCTGGAGCGGAAGGGCGTCGCCGGGGCTAGGACGGCGTCGCTGCTGGCCGACGATCCGCAGCGCTTCCTTCCCACCGTGCAGGTCGGCATCACCCTGGTCAGTATCCTGTCCGGCGTTTTCGGCGGGGCGCGGGTCGGGCATCACCTGGCGGAGTATCTGGTCGGCTACCCGTATGTCGGCCCGTTCGCCGAACCGGTGGCACTCGGGGTGGTGGTGGTCGTCGTGACCTACCTGACCATGGTCCTGGGCGAGCTGGTGCCGAAGCAGCTGGCGCTGCGCCGACCGGAGCATATCGCCGCGCGGGTCGCCCGGCCCATCGCAGGGCTCGCCCGCATCGCCGGGCCCGTCGTTTGGCTGCTGAGTGCCTCGTCGAGCCTCATACTCCGGCTGTTCGGCCTGCATCGCGCTCCGAAGCCCATGGTGACGGAGGAGGAGCTGAAGGCACTGCTGACCGAGGGGGCGCAGGCCGGCGTGCTGGAAGTGGAGGAGCGCGACATCATCGAGCGAGTGCTTCGCCTGGCGGACAAACCGGTGCGCGCGATCATGACGCCGCGCACCGAGCTTGCCTGGATCGACCGGACCAGCAACCGGCGAGAAATCGCCGCTACCCTGAAAGCCACGCCGCATTCGCGGTTCGTGGTGTGCGACGGCTCCGTGGACAACGTGGTGGGCGTGGTCCAGGCGAAGGACGTTCTCGATCGCATCCTGAGCGGCGGAGATTTGTCGGTGGCCGCGTCCTTGCGCCAACCCCTGGTGATGCCCGACACCGTGAGCGCGCTCGACGCTTTGGAGCGGCTGCGCCCGGACCCGCTGGGGATCGCTCTCGTGCTGGACGAGTACGGCAGCTTCGAGGGCGTGGTGACCGCCGCCGACGTGCTGCAAGCCATCGTGGGCGACCCTGCGGGGCCAGGTGGCCACGGCGGCAACGGTCACGCCGAGGGCGAGCCTACTTTGCTCGTGCTGGATGGGCTGACCCCGGTCGATGAGCTGAAAGACCGGCTGCAACTGCCGGATCTGCCGGCCGAAGGTCACTATCACACGGTTGGCGGGCTGGTTCTGGCACTGCTCCGCCGCGTGCCGCAGCCGGGCGACCGCATCGTCTTCGGCGGCTGGCGGTTCGAGGTGCTGGAGATGGACGGAAGGCGGGTGGACCGGGTGCAGATCAGCCGCGAGCCGGTCGCCGCCGAGGTCTAGCGTCCGGCTCGCCGTCCTGTTGGCTCAGGAGGCGCTCGTTTCCGTGCAGGCCTGCTCGCGCGCAGTTGGATTGGCATTTGGCAACCGAACGGCAAACTCAGGGCCATCTGAGCTGGCGCAGATTCGTGAAGAGTCACACGCCTTTGCCTCGCGCCCTAGTCCGGCCAGCGCAGGGGCCGCCCGTGAACTGAACGAGACGGAAAACCTAATTGAGAGATGCGAGCATGCAGGAAGTCGTTGACTCTGCGATCAGCAAGGTCCCGGCGGTCACGCTCGGTTTCTGGATCATCAAGATTGCGGCGACCACGTTGGGGGAGACCGGGGGCGACGCGGTCACCATGACGCTCGGGCTCGGTTACCTGATCGGCACGGCCATCTTCGCGACCTTGCTCATCGTGCTCCTCACGGCGCAGATCCGGGCGACGCGGTTTCACCCATTCCTTTATTGGGCGGTGATCGTCGCCACGACGACGGCCGGCACGACTCTCGCCGACTTCTGCGACCGTTCACTAGGCATCGGTTATGTCGGCGGCTCCCTGCTCCTGTTTGCGTTGTTGGCAGCCACGCTCGGTGCTTGGCGTTGGTCGGTCGGCTCGATCGCCAGCGACCACGTCACGTCGCGGAAGGTCGAAACCTTCTATTGGGTGACGATCATGTTCTCCCAGACGCTTGGCACTGCGCTCGGTGATTTCCTCGCGGACACGACCGGGCTCGGCTACGACGGAGGCGCGCTTGTCTTCGGGGCAGGGCTGGCGCTGGTGGCGGCCCTCTACTACTGCACGACCATATCGCGGACGCTGCTGTTCTGGGTGGCGTTCATTGTTACCCGGCCGCTGGGTGCCACGGTTGGTGACTTTCTCGATAAGCCGCTCGACCACGGTGGCCTGGCATTGGGCCGTTTCCAGGCGTCGGCCGTGCTCGCCGTGTTGATCGTCCTCGCCATCCTGCTGATCCCGCAACGCGCCGGGCGGCATCCCGGCGCGAGCGTGGCGGGCGCATAGAGTCCCCGCGAAGATCCGCCTTGAGTAGTCCGGCTCCGCCTCGGGCATCAGCATCTGCGCTTGCCGCACTGCAGCAACGCAGGGCAGAGTTGTGTGCATGGCCGATATGCCCGCGGGGACACCCGTCGAAAGCCTTGCACTTGATCTGCTCGCCGCGACGGAGCGGGCGAGGGAACGCGGGGCGGAAGACCCGTTTGGCGACCCGGTGCTTTCCGTCGCCCTCGGCATCACCCGACGGTTGGACAGCGAGGAGCTGACCGAAGAAGCGCTCGCTGTGCTGATCCGCCATTTGCGCGACGAGGCGTTCATCGATCGCGCGAAGCGCATCGCGGGCTACGTCGGCGGCATCGACCGCGATGCGAACGAGGCGGTGCTGGTCGGGCTGGCGCGGCATCTGCACCGGCCCGACCCGGCCGACAGCCCGGTGCGTTGGGCCGAATACCGGGGGCAGGTGGAGCGGACCCGGTTCGCCGCGGTTTTCACTGCGCACCCGACTTTCGCGTTGCCCCCAGACGTCAACCGGGCGCTAGCGCTGGCCGCTTCCGGGGGCGAAGCCGGGCCGTGCTTCCCCACACACCGCCCGGGTGCAGTGTCCTTGCGCGAGGAGTTCGAGCAAGCGGTCGTGGCCATCGTCAACGGGCGGGATGCGATCGATCGGCTGAACACGGCACTGCTCATGGTGGCGAAAGGCGCGTGGCCGGACCGTTGGACCGATCTCGTGCCGCGCCCGGTAATCCTTTCGAGCTGGGTTGGCTATGACACGGACGGCCGCACCGACATCGGCTGGTGGGAGACGATACGGCTCCGGCTGACGATGAAGCAGCTGCAACTGCAAAGGCTTCACGGCGGCTTCGTCGCGCTGGAAGGATGCGCGGCTCTCGCCGAGCGGACAGCACGCGCGCTCGACGCCGTGGCGGCACAGATCGCCGCCTGTCCCGACACTGAGGAGCCGGCGGGCGTGGCCCGCTTCGCGCACGTGCTCGTAGGGCGCCGCGACGAGGCGGTAATCTCGCCCGAGCCCCTCCTCCAACTTCTGACAGAAGCGATCGCCGGGGCAGGAGAGGACGAGAAGCTGGCACTCTGCGTCGCACGCGCTGGCCTGGTGTCGCACGGGCTGTCGCTCGCCCATACGCACATGCGCCTCAACGCCGCACAGATCCACAACGTGGTGCGCCAGCGGCTCGGTATCGCGGACCCGCCGGAGGACCCATCGCATCGCCGGGCGCTGCTCGCCGCGATCAACACCGCACTCGACAAGGTTGAGCCGGTCGCGGTCGATTTCGGCTCGTTGATCACCGAGCGCGCCTCGGCCGCCCGGCTGATGATGACGGTGGCCCAGATCGTCAAGCACATCGACGGCGCAGCCCCGGTGCGCTTCCTCGTCGCCGAAACCGAGAGCGGCTACACCCTGCTCGCGGCGCTGTGGCTCGCCCGGCTGTTCGGGATCGAGCGCCACATCGAGATCAGCCCACTGTTCGAAACGGCCGAAGCGCTGGAGCATGGGGCGACCGTGCTCGAGGAGGCGCTGCGCTCCCCACACTACCGCGCCTACCTGCGGCAGACCGGGCGGCTGGCGCTCCAGTTCGGCTACTCGGATTCCGGCCGCTATGTCGGTCAACTTGCCGCCAGCTACTTGATCGAGCGGCTGCGCCTCAAGATCGCGGATACCCTGGCGCGCTTCGGCGTCAGCGGGGTGGAGGTCGTGCTGTTCGACACGCACGGCGAAAGCGTCGGCCGGGGCGGCCATCCCGGGTCCCTGAACGACCGGCTGAAATACCTCTCGCCCACCGCGAGCCGCCAGGCGCTGAACAAGGCGGGGCTTGCCGTGCGGGAGGAAAGCGCGTTCCAAGGGGGCGACGGCTACCTCCTGTTCGGCACCCCTGCGCTCGCATTGGCGACGGTCGCGCGCATCGCCGAGCACACCTTCCATCCGGCGGCCGGACCGATCGAGGACCCGATCTACGCCGACCCCGATTTCGTCGCGGACTTTTTCGCGACCGTGCAGGCCGGCATGGGGCAGCTGGTGGAGGATGAAGGCTATGCGGCACTTCTCGGAGCGTTCGGCCCGGCGCTGATCGATCGCACGGGGTCACGTCCGGCCGCTCGGCAGTCCGACGGAGTAGCGGCGGCGCGCATCCGTCATCCCCGCGAACTCCGGGCAATCCCCAACAATGCGATCCTCCAGCAAATCGGCTGGTGCGCGAACACGCTCCAGGGACTCGGGGCGGCCGCGGCGCGTCATCCGGAAACCTTCGCCGAGATGCGCGTGGGGAGCCGGCGGTTCCGCCGCGCCCTCGACCTCGCGGCGCATGCGCTGGCCCATTCCGATCTCGACGTGCTCCGGGCGGTGATCTCCACCTTGGACCCGCGCTCCTGGCTCGATCGCGCCGCCCATACGCGCCGGCCGGGACGGCGGGTGGCGCTGGTTGCGGTGGCGCGCTCCCTTGAGCGGCTCGATGTCTGGGCTGCTGTGCAGTCGATGTTCCGCCGCATCCAGTCGGACCACCTGGCGCTTCGGGTTGCTTGGCCTGAAGCGCCGCGGATGAAGTCAAGGGAGGTGCTGCTGCACGCGCTCAGGCTCGCGGTGATCCAGAAGATCTGGCTGCTGGCGACGGAAGTTCCTGATTTCTCGCCCCGGCACAACGTAACCCGCGCCATGCTGGAGGCGACGTTCCTGCACCTCGACGTCGAGCGGGCGCTAGCGGCGCTCGCCGAGATCTTCCCAGCCTCCCCCGATCCGGCGATCGAGGCGGACTACGCCGAGCCGCGGGCCCCGCGCGCAACCGAGGCGTACCGGCGCGAACACGAGGAAATCTTCGACCCGATCCGCCGGTATTTCGGCCTGATGCGCGAGATCGCGACCGCCATCACGCATGAGGTCGGCGCGTTTGGCTGATCACTAGAGCGCGGCGTCGCCTCAAGCTCGGCGTGGGCGAACGCTTTTCGGGGCGTCGCCCACTCGAAGCCGTTAGGGACGCGCTTCCAGCACTATGTTGAACGGTGTTTCCGCCGCTCGGCGGAACTGGGTGAAGCCGCCTCCGGTGACAACCTTACGCAGCCTCAGTTCGCCTGCTTGCGCACCTAGTCCGAGGCCGACTTCCTGCGAAAGGGAGGCTGGCGTGCAGAACATGGTGGACCCTGCATAGTAGACCCGTCCTACGGGATTGAGATTGTCGCTTAGCCGATCATGCGCAAACGGCTCTACGATCATCCACGTCCCGTCCGGCGCAAGCGTCTCGCGCACATGGGCTGCGGCGCCGACCGGATCGCCCATGTCGTGCAGGCAATCGAAGAAAGCAACCAGATCATAGATGCCGGTGTAAGACTTGGCCGACGCGACCTCAAACGTCACGTTGCCGCCCACCCCGGCATCTGCCGCCTGCTTGCGCGCCCTTTCAATCGACGGCTTGTGATAGTCGAAGCCCACGAACTGTGAGCTGGGAAACGCGCGCGCCATGACGATTGTAGATGCGCCATGTCCGCAACCTACATCCGCGACGCGTGCGCCACGCGTCAGTTTCTCTACCACACCGTTCAGCGCCGGCAGCCAGGACGAGACGAGGTTGGCGTTGTAGCCGGGACGAAAGAATCGTTCGGTTCCACGAAACAGGCACTCATGGTGTTCGTGCCAGCCGACGCCTTTTCCGGTTTTGAAAGCTTCGGCCACCTGTGGCTGGTCGAGCCACATCGCGGCCATCACCTCGAATGCGCCCGTCATCGACGCGGGACTATCCTCATTGGCGAAAACCATCGCCTGCTCCGGAATGAAGTGAAACGTTTCCGTGCCCGGGTCGTATTCGACGTAATCAGCCGCCGCCATCGCGGAGAGCCACTCCTGGATGTAGCGTTCGTGCGTGCCGGTGCGGTGCGCGAGCTCGGAGGCGCTGATCTCATTGCCGTCCCGCAACGCCTGCCACAAGCCCAGACGGTCTCCGAGCAGCACCAGAGCGCCGCTTGCGACCGCACCCACATCGCCCAGCATGCGCCCGACAAAGGCGTGGAGCTTGTCGACGTCTGGCTGCTGCATCGTCTCCTCCCGAAGCCGTTTTTGCGCGATCCCCAATACTTTGGACACGGAGCGCCCCGACGGCACGCTATCGCAACCGTTTCGGTGTAGCAAATTCCCGGATCGGGCCGAAGCCAGCGTTCGCAATCTTGCCCGGATGGCCCGACCGCGTTCCACGTCATTGTTGCAAGTCATCCCGCTCCTGATCCATGCTTACGGTGGTGCGAGAGCCTGCTGGCTTGTCGCGCGAAAAGGCGGGTTGCAATGAACGCCGTCAAACCTTCCTTGAAACCCAACGACGAACGGCGTTGGCAGGTGTCGGGCAGATCGGCCGGGCTTGGTGCGCGCGCTTGGACTCTGGCCGTCGTTGTCGTTGCGGCGTTGGCACTCGGCCTTGCTTTGCTACATGGCTGAGTGACGCTGCTCAATCGCCTGACGGACGTGCCCGGTGTCGCAGTCGGGCACGCGACGGACCTCGCTCTCGGTTCGGGAGTGACCGCCGTTGTATTCGACAAACCGGCAACTGCGTCCGTCGCCGTCCTCGGGGGCGCCCCCGGCGGTCGGGATACAGACTTGCTCGATCCCGCGATGACCGTTGAGCAAGTGGACGCGATTGTGCTCGGTGGCGGCTCGGCATTCGGCCTGGACGCCGCCGGCGGGGTGCAGGCCGTGCTGCGCGGCAGAGGACGCGGTTTGCGCGTGGGCGGCGAGACGGTGGTGCCGATCGTGCCACAGGCCATCCTGTTCGACCTCCTGAACGGCGGAAACAAGGATTGGGGCCGGGCGTCGCCGTATTGGGAGATGGGCTACGCCGCAGCGGAGGCGGCTTGCGGCGGCGCGTACGCGCTCGGCAGTGTCGGCGCGGGAACGGGGGCGACCACGGCGACCGTCAAGGGCGGCCTGGGGTCGGCAAGCGTGGTCACCGACGCGGGCCACCTGGTCGCCGCGCTGGTGGCGGTGAACGCACTCGGATCGCCGTTGCTGGGCGACGGGCCGCATTTCTGGGCGGCGCCCTACGAGCAAGGCGCCGAGTTCGGCGGCCTCGGCTGGCCGGCGCGGCTCGGCCCCGAACACCTCGCGTTTCGCGCGAAGGGCGGCGCCGGAACCAGCACCACGATCGGCCTGGTCGTCACCGATGCCGCGTTGACCAAGGCGCAAGCCAAGCGCCTCGCGGTCATGGCGCATGATGGGCTGGCGCGCGCCCTTCTGCCGGCGCACGCGCCGCTCGACGGCGACATGATATTCGCCGCCAGCACCGGCGCCCGCGCGCTGGAGGGCTCGCGGACGGAACTGACTGCGCTCGGGCATGCCGCAAGCCTGGCGGTCGCACGCGCGGTCGCGGTGGGCGTTTACGCCGCGACCGCGCTGCCGGTCGCGTCCAGCCAGCCCTCCTGGCGGGATCGATTTGCCAGCGTCGCCAAAGCGGGGGTTTGAGCGCCCGTTGCGCAACCGCTCTGAAGCTTTTCCGAGCAGGTCGCGCAACCTGTGAGCGCTGATTGCGTTTTGAACGGGCAGGAGACGACGCGTCTCTGTCCTGATTTACAGTTGGAGAACCGAATAATGAAACGCTTGGCTTTCGGCCTCGCGGCAGCTTGCGTTGCTTATGGCCTGGCCGCCGCGCAGACCACAACGCCCGGCACCGGAACCGCGGGGACCCCCGGAACGGTGGGAACCCCCGGAACGACGGGTGCGGGAAGCTCCACCGCCAATAGCACCGGGACCGCGACCAACACCGGGGTCGGTTCTGCGATGAAGAGCAATGTACCCGGCCAGAACGGAAAGGAGGCGGCGGCGGGCGACAACAACCAGGCGATCGCGACCACCGACGCCAACGCCAATAAGCCCGCCCGTGGGTCCAACAGCTTCACCGCCTCGGAGGCGCGTGGCCGTATCCAAGATAAAGGCTTCGCCAACGTCACCGACCTCAAGAAGGACAACGCCGGCGTGTGGCGCGGCAAGGCCCAGAAAAACGGGCAGACGGTAAGCGTCTGGCTCGACTATAAGGGCAATGTCGGCCAGTAATATACTGATTTAACAGGAGAGAATCACATGGCGGCACGAACGATTGCCCGACTTTACGACAGCTATGACGACGCTTCCCAGGTGGTAAGCGCCCTCGAGACCTCGGGCATTCCGCATTCGGACATCAGCATCGTGTCGAACGACGCGCGGCATCGGCCGGCGGATGCTGCGAATCGGGACCACAGCGGCACGGGCGCCGCTACCGGCGCCTCGTTGGGAACAATTCTCGGCGGCGGGGCCGGGCTGCTCGCCGGCATCGGCGCGCTTGCGATCCCGGGCGTCGGCCCGGTGGTCGCCGCGGGTTGGCTGATTGCGACGCTCACCGGCGCCGGGGTCGGCGCCGCCGCGGGCGGTCTCATCGGCGGTCTCACCGGGGCCGGGGTAAGTGAGGATGAAGCCAACGTCTACGGCGAGGGCGTGCGGCGGGGCGGCACCCTGGTGACGGTGCGAACCGACGACACGCAAGCCGACCGGGTGCAAAGCATCATGCAGCAGCACAATCCGGTCGACTGGCAGACCCGTGGCGCCGAGTACCGGCAGTCGGGCTGGAACCGCTTCGATCCGAACGCCGACCCCTATGGCGCGACCGGCACGGTGCCGACGGCGACCGGCACCGCGGTCGGCGGCCCGACGATCGGGACCACCACGGGAACCACCACCGCCGCGGTGGATGCCGACGCCGACCGCCTCAGCCGCGGCGGCCGCTTGTAGCCGAGACGACTGCTCCGACCTCAGAGTTGGTCCGGGGTGAGTAGAATGTGACGCCTGGAACGAGACTTGGAGGACCGAGGCGTCCTCCAAGTCCTTCCAATTTTGTGAGCTTGAGAAGCAGTCGATCCGTTGTAGCTCCAGTCACCGCCGGGATCGCCAAGGCAAGGTCTGCGATGGCTCATGTATTCATCTCCGGATCGTCAACCGGGCTGGGGTTGATGGCTGGCGAGTTGCTTGCCCAACAGGGACATCGCGTCGTGCTGCACGCTCGCGACGAGGCGCGACGGGATGATGCTCGAAAGGCGTTGCCAGAGGCCGACGCGGTCGTAACGGGCGACCTGTCAACCATCCGTGGCGCGCGCAGCGTGGCCGAGCAGGTGAACAAGCTCGGCAACTTCGATGCGGTGATCCATAACGCGGGCGTCGGTTACCGGGAACGGCAGCGGATCGAAACGGAAGATGGCCTGCCGCTTGTTTTCGCCGTGAACGTGCTTGCGCCCTACATCCTGACCGCCCTGATCGAGAGGCCGCCTCGCCTCGTCTATCTGAGCTCAGGCATGCACCACAGCGCGGACGCGCACCTCGACGACCTCGCCTGGCGCACACGGCCCTGGCAGGGTTCGACGGCATACGCAGAAAGTAAGCTGCATGACGTGCTGCTTGCCTTCGCCATCGCCCGGCGTTGGACGGATGTCCTGTCGAACGCGCTCGAGCCGGGCTGGGTGCCCACCCGCATGGGCGGTCCCGGCGCTCCCGACGACATGGACCAGGCCCACCGGACCCAAGCCTGGCTCGCCGTCAGCGACGACGCCGAGGCGCGCGTTTCCGGGTGCTACTTCTATCACCTCCGCCAGCGCACCCCGAACCGACAGGCGCAGAACCCCGACCTGCAGGACCGCCTCATCGCCGCCTGCGCGCGCTTGTCGTCCGTGGCCCTTCCGGATTGAGAGCCGAACTCGTGGGTGCGATTCGACGCCCTGCGCGCGCGAGCCGTCCCTCGCGGCACTTGTTCGGCCGCTACCGTTCTGCGATCAACGGCGAGACGGCATAGGGGCTGGCGATGGCGGATGACTGGGTGCGGGTCGCGGCTGCGGCCGAAGTGGCGGAAGGTCAAGTCATCGGCGTCCGCGTGGGCGAGCGCGAGATCGCGATCTACCACCTCGACAGCGGCGAGTTCCGCGCCACCGACAATGTGTGCACCCACGAATACGCACAGCTCTCCGAGGGCTGGTTGGAGGGCAACGTAATCGAGTGCCCGCTGCACGCCGGCCAGTTCGACGTGCTGACCGGCAAGGGTCTGTGCGCGCCCATCGACAAGGATTTGGAGGTGTTCGAGTGCCGGGTGAACGGGTCGGACATCGAGGTGAAGCTGCCGGTGCTGACCGTCATGTCCGCGCAACCCGGGTCAGTGGTCGATTGCGACGTGCACCCGCGGGTGCCGGGCTGCACGCGCTGTTGCCGTACATGGACGATCTTTGGCGCGACACCGTGGCGCGCCGCGGGTCGAGGAATTCGCTCGATCAGCTATCCGAGCAACGCGCCACTCACCGCGCGGGCCGACTGGCGCGGGCGGACGGGCACGGAGCGAGCGATGCGCGCGGCTCTGCGCGCGATGCGCTCGATGCGTTCGGCACCGGATCGCCATCTGCAACTGCCTCTACGGCGTGCCGGTGCTGTTCAGCGAGGATCATGGCGGCGCGGTTTGGCGCGCGCGATCAACGACTGGATCGCCCGGGAATGGCTCGACCGCGACAGCGGCTGCGCGCCTCCATCGTGGTGCCGGCTGCAAAGTCCCGCAGCTCGTCGGCCGCGGAGATCGAGCGCTGCGCGGCCGACCGCGCTTCGTGCAGGTGCTGCTGCTGGGCTGGGCGATCGCCGCTCGGGCAATCGCGCCTACTGGCCGATCTACGAGGCGGCGGAGCGGCACGGCCTGCCGGTCGGCGTCCATGCCGGCAGCAGCTATCGCCATCCGGTCACGCCGATGGGGTGGCCGTCCTATCACACCGAGGATTACATCAACCAGGCGCAGGCCTTCGCAGTCGCAGCTCACCAGCCTCGTGTGACCGAGGGCGTGTTCGCCGCGCTTCCCGGCGCTGACCATCGTGCTCATCGAATCCGGGGTGGACCTGGCTGCCCGCCCATTCTCTGGCGCCTCGACCAAGTTCTGGCGCGGCTTGCGGACGGAGGTGCCCTGGGTGGACCGGCCGCCGAGCGCGATCGTGCGCGACCACTGCGCCTCACACTCCAGCCGATTGACGCCCCGCCCGGCGCTGGAGCGCTCGCGCGGCTGCTCGAGCATCTGGGTTCGGACGAGATGTTGCTGTTCTCGACCGACTACCCGCACTGGCAGTTCGAGGGTGACCGGGCTTTGCCGAACGGGTTGCCGGCCGGGCTGGCGCGGAAGATGATGGTGGATAATCCACGCGCCACGTGCGGGCGTTTGGCGCAAGGGTGAAGGACGGAGGCTGTCCATGAACGTCGACGTGCCGGACGCACCGGCGTCGCACCGCTCAACCAATCGAGCTCGCCATCGCCGATTGCGACATCCATCCCCGTTGGCGGGGATACAAGGACATGTATCCGTGGCTCGCCAAGCGCTGGCAGGAGCACCTCGAAACCTTCGGCGCGCTGCACGCGCTAGGCATGGAGAAGGGGCCGGCCTATCCCAAGGGGCAGCCAATGCGGCGCGCCGGGACGCCTGTCCGCCGGGCGGCCGGCCCGGGCAGCGACCTCGACTTCATGCGCGGGCAGCATCTCGACCCTAACAACGTGCAGCTCGGCATCCTCAACCCGCTGCGCCGAGCGGGCAGGGGTTCCAGAACCTCGATCTCGGGGCCGGCGTTCTGCCGCGCGGTCAACGAATGGCAGGTGGCCCTTTGGACGTCGCGCGAGCCGCGCCTCAAGGCCTCGGTCGTCGTGCCATACGAGGAGCCGCGTGCTCCGCGGGCGAGATCGAGCACTGGGCCGGGCATCCCGACTTCGCCCAGGTGCTGGTGCTGAGCCGTGCCGCCGAGCCGTTGGGCCAGCGCCGCTACTGGCCCATCTACGAAGCGGCCGCGGCGGCGGACCTGGCGGTTGGAGTGCACGCCTTCGGCTACGGCGGCAACCCCTCACCTCCGGCGGCTGGCCGAGCTACTACATCGAGGAGATGGTTGGACACGCGCAGTGTCAGCAGGCGGATCTGACCAGCCTGGTGCTGGAAGGCGTGTTCGAGCGGCTACCCGCGTTGCGCATGGTGATGGTGGAAGCCGGGTTCGCCTGGGCGCCTTCACTGGCCTGGCGGCTCGATCAGCACTGGGCGAAGCTCCGGGCAGAGGTGCCGCATGTGACGCGACCGCCATCCGAGTACATCCGCAGCCAGGTGTGGTTCACCACGCAGCCGGTTGAAGAGCCGGAGCCGCGCAATCGGCTGCTCGATACGATCGATTGGATCGGCTGGGACCGGCTGCTGTTCGCGACGGATTATCCGCATTGGGACTTCGACGACCCCGCAACCGCGTTGCCGCTCCGCCTCACGGAGGAGCAACGGCGCCAGGTGTTCGCCGACAATGCGCGCGCCGTGTACCGGGGCTGAACGCCTGACGCGATGTGAGTCGGCCGCTTGCTCCGTGACTTGCCGAGTTTGCAGGGCGGCCCTCACCTGCGTAGCGGGAGTTCCGTCGTAGCTGACCTGGCTACCGAAATGACAGGAGCCAGCGCGAGATGAGCCGGGTCGCCTATGTGAACGGCCGCTACATCCCGCAGCGCCACGCGTCGGTAAATGTCGAGGACCGCGGTTATCAGTTCGCGGACGGCGTCTACGAGGTCGTGCTCGTCAACGGCGGCCGCTTTATCGACGCCGAGCGCCACCTGGCACGGCTTGACCGCTCGCTTCGTGAGCTGCGCCTCCCGCGGCCGATGGGCGAAGCAGCCCTGGTGCGCGTCCTGCAAGAGGTCACAACGCGCAACCGAGTGCGCGACGGGCTCGTCTACGTCCAGATCACGCGCGGGGTCGCCCGCCGCGACCACCCGTTTCCGAAGCAGCCGACGAAGCCCGCGGTGGTCGTCACCTCGCGCCGGCTCCCGCCGTTTCCCGCCGACCCCGCTTCGTGGGCGACCGCTGCCATCACCGCTCCTGACCAGCGCTGGGGACGGTGCGACATCAAATCGGTCGGGCTGTTGCCAAACGTACTAGCCCGTCAGGCTGCGCGCGAGCGGGGGGCCTACGAGGCGATCCTGGTCGATGCGGACGGGATGGTCACCGAGGGGGCCGCTACCACCGTGTGGATCGTCGACCGCGACGGGGTTCTGCGCACGCGCCACCTTGACCAGATCATTCTGCCGGGCTGCACGCGGGGCGCGGTCATGGCGCTTATGGAAGCGGCGGCGATCCGGTTCGAGGAACGCGGCTTCAGCGCCGACGAACTACGTCATGCCCAGGAAGTTTTTCTGACCAGCGCGACCAGCTACGTCCGTCCCGTGGTGCGGCTGGACGGCGTGCCGGTGGCCGACGGTGCCGTCGGACCGGTCTCGCGCGATTTGTTCGCGCGCTTCGCGCGGCACGTCCAGGGCTGCGGGCGGAACGCCCCGTAGCCTCGCATGGAGCGCCCCTCGTTGTTGCTGTGGGACTGGGACAACACCCTAGTGGATGGCTGGGTGGGGATCACCGCGGCGATGAACGCAGCCTTTGCCGCATTCGCGCTGCCGCGCTGGACGGTGGACGACACCCGACGGCGCGCCCGCGTTTCGGTCAAGGAAGCCTTCCCTGCACTATTCGGCAGTGAGTGGCGGCGAGCGCGGGAGATCTTCTATTCGACGTTCTCGGAGGATCACCTCGATCACGTGACGCCGATGCCAGGTGCTGCGGACGCGCTGGCGGCCGGGGCGGCGTGGCCGCAGGGCGTCGTCTCCAACAAACGCGGTGACTTTCCTTCGCGCCGAGGTGGCGCATCTCGGTTGGGGAGCACGGTTTGCCGCCGTCGTCGGGGCAGGGGACGCCCACGCAGACAAGCCGGACCCGGCCTCGATCTTGCTTGCCTTGGCGCGGATGAACGTGCCGGCGGAGCGAGGCGTATGGTATTTGGGCGACACGGAGAGCGACATGGCCGCCGCGCGAGCGGCGGGGGTCACCGCAGTGCTGGTAGGCGACGCGTCGCATGACGGCGGGGTTGAGCGGGCGCGACCCGATCTCCATTTCCGGGACACGCGGATGCTCGCGACACGGCTTCGTGCGCTTGCCTAGGCGAGTACGAATGCCACAATGTGCATGGGCCGGTTTACGCGCCACGAAGGCTGGCAACAACAACACAACAAATTCCACGCAAGAAGGATAAGAACCGTGGCCACTGAGAAAGCACAGAATGTCCAGGACGTGTTCCTGAACCATGTGCGCAAGAACAAGACGCCCGTCACAGTGTTCCTTGTGAACGGCGTCAAACTCCAGGGCATCATCACCTGGTTTGATAATTTCTCCGTGCTGTTGCGGCGGGACGGTCACACGCAACTCGTCTACAAGCACGCGATCAGCACCGTCATGCCGGGAGCGCCGATCCAGTTGTTCGACACATCGAATGCGGTGGGCGCTGTCGCCGCGCGGGGGGAGAGCACCTTGGCGTCCGTGCGCGAGCCGGCAACTGCTGACAATGATTGAACCCAATGGCACCGGGCACGTGCTGAACGGCGCCACGCCCGGCGCGGTTCGGGCGGCCGTCATCCTCCCCTGGGAACGGTCAGACCGGCACAATTCGGGCCGAGCCGGCGAAGCGCGGCTTGCCGAAGCGGTAGGTCTCGCCGCCTCCATCAACTTGGTCGTGGTCCGGTCGGTCATCTTGCCGATCCGCACGCGGCGGCCCTCGACCTTGTTCGGCGAGGGCCAGGTCGAGCGCGAAGGCGAGGCGCTTGCGGAGGCGCAGGTAACGGTCGTGATCGTGGACGCAACGTTGAGCCCGGTGCAGCAGCGCAATCTCGAACGAGCCTGGTCCTGCAAGGTCATCGACCGCACCGGGCTGATCCTCGACATTTTCGGCGAGCGGGCGCGGACCCGGGAAGGCAGCCTGCAGGTCGAGCTGGCGCATCTCGACTACCAGCGCTCGCGCCTGGTGCGGTCGTGGACCCATCTCGAGCGGCAGCGGGGCGGCTTCGGGTTCCTTGGCGGCCCCGGCGAAACGCAAATCGAGGCGGACCGACGGCTGATCGCCGAGCGCATCATCCGCCTGAAGAAGGATCTCGAGCAGGTCCGGCGTACCCGTGGCCTGCATCGCTCGGCACGGCGGCGGGTGCCGTTCCCGGTGATCGCGCTGGTCGGCTACACCAACGCGGGGAAATCGACGCTGTTCAATGCCTTGACCGGCGCCGAAGTTGCTGCCCGGGATCAGCTCTTCGCCACCCTCGATCCGACCATGCGGGGCCTGCGGCTGCCGTCCGGCCGGCGCGCCATCCTGTCCGACACGGTGGGTTTCATTAGCGAGTTGCCGACCGAGCTTGTGGCGGCGTTCCGCGCCACGCTCGAGGAGGTGGCGGAGGCGGACGTCATCCTGCATGTGCGGGACGCGGCGCACCCCGATAGCGCGGCGCAGCGGGCCGATGTGCTTGCCGTGCTCGAGGGAATGACCAAGGACGGCACGCTGGACCCGCATTGGCCGGATCGCACCATTGAGGTGCTGAACAAGGCGGACCTGCTGGGCGGCATCGCGGCCGTTCCGGCGCGCCCTGGTTCGGTGCCGGTTTCGGCGATCACGGGGGAAGGGCTCGGAGATCTGCTGGCCGCGATCGACGGACGGATATCGGCCTCGATGGAGGTCGCCGACTACGAGATCCCGCCCGCCGACGGCGCACGCCTCGCTTGGCTTTACCAGCACGGCGAAGTCGTCGGACGTCAGGATGCCGACTGGGGATTCACCTGACCGTCCGTTTGCTGCCGGCTGATCGGGCGCGCTTCGAACAGCACAGCTGATCGTCATCGGGCCGCGACGAGGACTGGGCTGTGGCTATGCAGGAGACGCTTGGGGTCTAGGCCGCGAGGGGGTCATGAAGGATCGGCACGTCCTGGAGAACGGTTATCTGAGCGCAACGATCAAGGCGGACGGCGCCGAGCTGTGCTCCTTGCGCGATGCCGAGGATGAGGAGTTGCTCTGGCAGGCCGAGCCCATCTGGCCCCGACACGCACCGGTGCTGTTCCCGATCGTCGGACGCCTCAAGGGAGACGCGTTGCGGCACCGAGGCCAGAGTTATCCGATGACCCAGCACGGCTTCGCACGCGATCGCCGGTTTGCCTGGCTGCAGCGCACCGCCACCACCTGCCGGCTCGCCTTGCATGACGACGGCGAAACGCGGGCGCACTATCCGTTCGCGTTCCGGCTGGAGATCGCCTACGCGCTGGCCGATGACGCGCTCGAGATCACCTTCACCGTGACCAACACGGGCCGGGAAACCTTGCCCGCCTCCGTGGGGGCGCACCCCGCGTTCGCTTGGCCTTTGTCGGAAGGGGTGGATAAGGAGGCACATCGGCTCGAGTTCGAGACGCCGGAGCCCGAGCCGATCCGCCGGCTAAAAGACGGACTTTTGACCGCCGAGCCGCATCCGTCGCCGGTCGACGGTCGCCTGCTGCAACTCGATCCGTCGCTGTTCGCCGCCGACGCCTTGATTTTCCTGCAACCGGAAAGCCGTTCGCTCCGTTATGCCGCGCCCGGCGCACCCACCATCGAGCTCTCCTGGGAAGGCTTCGGCCAGCTCGGGATCTGGTCGAGGCAAGGCGGAGACTTCCTGTGCATCGAGCCCTGGCACGGTTTCGCCAGCCCGGAGGATTTCGCAGGTGAGTTTACTGAAAAGCCCGGCCTTATGCTGATCCCGCCGGGAGACAGGCGCCAGCTGCTGTACCGGATCCGCGTTTGCTAGCCGGGCGGCGCGCGTGAGGGTTCGTCAGCTTTCACGGCGCGCCACTCCTGCTCCATCTCATCGAGCGTGGCATCGGCGGGCGCCTTCCCTCGAGACGCCAGCCGGCGCTCCACGGCCTCGAAGCGACGAGCGAACTTCTCGTTGGCACCCCGCAGACAGGTCTCTGGATCGAGACCAAGCTTGCGGGCAAGATTGGCACCGACGAACAGAAGGTCGCCAAGCTCGTCGGCCAATCTCGCCGGATCGGCTCCCGGCAGTTCGGCGCGCAGCTCATCGAGCTCTTCGTCGAGCTTCTCCAGCACAGCAGGAGCATCCGGCCAATCGAACCCCACCCGCGCGGCGCGCGCGGTGAGCTTGAGGGCGCGCGAGAGGGCAGGGAGAGCTACCGGGATTCCGGCAAGCGTGCCCTGCTCCGCTCGCCGCGCACGTTCGACCTCTTTCTGCGCCTCCCAAGCATGCGACTGCGCGGCGGCGTCGCGCATGACGGCCTCGCCGAAAACGTGAGGATGGCGCTTGATCATCTTGTTGCTGATGTTCCGTGCGACGTCAGCGAACGACCAAAGTCCGGCCTCCGCCGCAAGCTGCGCGTGGTAGACGACCTGAAACAACAGATCGCCGAGTTCGTCGGAGAGGGCGGGGAAATCCTGCCGCGCAATCGCGTCGGCGACCTCGTAGGCTTCCTCGATCGTGTAGGGGGCGATTGTCGTGAAACTCTGTGCGTTGTCCCACGGGCAGCCCGCCTCTGGGTCACGAAGGGCGGCCATGACGCCCAACAGCCTTCGGAGCTCCGCTTCAGGAGAATCAGTCATGACCGGGGCTTACCGCCGCACGCTTCCACCCGGCAAGACGCATGCGCACACTCCTGATCGTATTCCACTCGGCAACTGGGGGGACGCGGCAGCTGGCTGAGGCGGCGGCGGCCGGGGCGCAGCGCGAGACGGAGGTCCGAACGCGGTGGCTCCATGCGAGCAAGGCGGAGCCGCAGGACGTGCTCGACGCGGACGGCTATGTTTTCGCCACACCCGAAAACCTGGCGGCGATGGCGGGCGTGATGAAGGACTTTTTTGACCGCACCTATTACGCCGCCCTCGATCGTATCAACGGGCGGCCCTACGCGACCTTGGTGTGCGCCGGCAGCGACGGTCATAACGCCGCGCGGCAGATTGCCCGCATCGCGACAGGGTGGCGTTTGAGGGCGGTCGCGGAGCCGCTGATCGTGTGCACCCACGCGCAGACGCCGGAAGCGATCAGCGCGCAAAAGTTCATCGGTTCGCGCGAACTCCGACAATGCGAAGAGCTCGGCAACGCGTTGGCGTCCGGTCTGGCCGCAGGCATATTCTAAGGCCGCATAAGGAATATTATGGAAAGTACGGGCTTCGCTCAGTTGCCTGCGCTTTGCTCCGCGCAGGAAGTTCCGTAGTTTAGCGTTTCCGGTCGGGGACCCGCCTATGCGGCCAGCGCTCGTCGTGATTTTGAGTGGGACGTTGACCTTCGGTGTTCCGCTGGCGTTTGCAATCTACGAGCTGTTTTCGTCCCGCCGGCCACCACCGCCCACGCGCGACGGTAACGCCCAACGCCCGGCCGGTCTGCCGCCCACCGCGTCCCCGGGCGGTAGCGCGCGTCAGTTGCCAGCCTGCCTGATCCCGACACCGCAACCGGCCTTGCGATCCGTCCGGGACCGAGAACTCGAGCGGGTCTAGCAGGAAGCGGTGGCCTGATCCGCTAACTCGAGCGTCATTCCATCATGGGCCGGCTCCACCCCGGCCGGGAGATTGGCCCGCAACCACGCCCAGTCGAGGTCGGTCCCCATATGCGTCAGCACCGTGCGGCGTGCGCCGACCCGCTCGGCCCAGCCGAGCACACGCCCAAGATGCGCGTGCGTGCTGTGCGGCGCGCGCTGAAAGCAACCCACCAGCCAGGTGTCGATGCCTTCGAGCGCAGCGAAGGCAGCTTCGTCGAGGGTCACGACATCGGTCGAGTAGCCGAACGGCCCGATGCGCAAGCCGAGCGATCGCACGAAACCATGGTCCTGGCTGAACAGCCGAACCTGGAGACCCGCGACAGCCACCGTGTCGCCGGGATCGACGGGGCGACGCAGCAGCACCGGGCGGAAGAAGCCAGGAGGCTCCCAGGGACGGAACGCATACTCGAAGCGGTGCGCGATCTCGTTCAGGGTCGCGTCCGTCCCGAACACTTCCAGTGGCCGATCGACGAGGCGGTTGAGCACGCGCACGTCATCGAGGCCGGTGATGTGGTCGGCGTGCGCATGGGTGAACAGAATCGCGTCGACGGACGGGACGCGACAGGCAAGCAATTGCGTCCGCATATCGGGCGACGTGTCGACCAGCAATCGCTCGCCTGACGTCGCCTCGACGACAATGCTCGCCCGGGTGCGGCGGTTGCGCACCTCGGACCGGTCACACTGGCCCCAATCTCCCGCGCCATCCAGTCCGCCGATTGCCGGGACGCCGGTTGAGCCGCCGCAGCCGAGCACCGTCACTCGCATCCTTCATGCAGCTTTGCGGAACAAGCGACGGAAATTGCCCGTTGTCAGGTCGGCAAGCGCCTCTCGTTCGAGGCCGCGAAGCTCGGCCAAAACCTGCGCGGTGTACGCCGTCCAGGCTGGCTCGTTCCGCTTCCCGCGAAACGGGACGGGAGCGAGGTACGGAGCGTCGGTTTCTACAAGCAGTCGGTCCGCCGGAACGATCGCGCGCTATCGCCCGCAATTCACTGGATTTCGGAAAGGTCAGGATCCCCGAAAAACTCACAAAGCCTCCCATCGCGACCGCCGCGTCCGCGAGCGCCCGCCCCGAACTGAAACAGTGTAGAAGGAACGCGAAGTCGCCCCCGTCTTCCTGCTCGTCTTGCAGTATTTGCGCGATGTCGGCGTCGGCATCGCGCGCATGGATGGCGAGCGGCACGCCAGCCAGCCGCGCGGCCCGGATATGGGCGCGGAAGCTCGCTTGCTGCGCCGACCGGGCGGACTTGTCATAGAAGTAGTCGAGGCCTGACTCGCCGATGCCGATCACCTTGGGATGCTCGGTCAGAGCGGCGAGCGTTGCGGGCGCCGGAATGTCGGCCTCGCCCGCGTGGTGCGGATGGACGCCGATCGTGCACCACACGCCCGGATGCGCCTCGGCCAGCGCCGTGGAAGCCTCGGCCTGCGTCAGCCGGGTGCCGATGGTCACCATCTCGGCCACGCCCGCCTCTGCGGCGCGGCGCAGGATTTCGGGCAGCTCGGCTGGCGTGTAGTAGTCAAGGTGGCAGTGCGAATCGATCAACATCGATGCGCTATGCGCCGGTCTCGAGATAGCGCGGGAAAACCCCGTGCGGCGCGGGCAGCTTGGTCCCATCCACAAGTGGCGTGGCGAGCGTCGCGATGTCCCTCTGGTCCTTGGCCACGCCCAACTGGTCCAGCATCGCCGACATTGAGCCTGGCATGAACGGCTGCAATACGGTCGCGATGATGCGAAGCGCTCCGACAAGCACGCGCAGCACCTCGGCCATCCGTCCCGGGTCCGTGCGCCTCAGCGCCCAAGGCGCCTGGCGGTCGATGTAGCCGTTAGACGCGCGGACCACCTTCCAGACTTCCTCCAGCGCCTCGTGGAACAGCTGCCGATCGAGCCGGTCGCGCACCAACGCGGGCAAGGCCTCCGCAGCGGTGAGCAAGGCTGCATCTTCGTCGGTCTGCTCGCCTCTCTGGGGCAGCACCCCGTCGCAATTGCGGGCGATCAGTGACAGCGAACGCTGCGCGAGATTGCCGAGATCATTGGCGAGGTCGACGTTGATGCGCGTCACGATCGCTTCGTGGCTCATGCTGCCGTCGGCGCCGAACGGCTTTTCGCGCATGAGAAAGTAGCGTACCGGGTCGAGCCCGTACTGCTCGGCCAGGGCGCGCGGCTCGACGACGTTGCCGAGCGACTTGCTCATCTTCTCGCCGCCGACGACCCACCAGCCGTTCGAGGTTACGCGCTTGGGGGCAGGAAGTCCGGCCGAAAGGAGGAACGCCGGCCAGTAGACCGCGTGGAAGCGCACGATGTCTTTGCCGATCACATGCAGGTCCGCCGGCCAGAACCGCCACATCGGATCGTGTTCGTCGGGAAAGCCGCATGCGGTGACGTAATTGTTCAGCGCGTCGAGCCAAACATACATGACGTGCTTGGGATCGCCGGGAACCGGAATGCCCCAGGTGAAGCTGGTGCGGCTGACCGAGAGATCGCGCAATCCGCCGCGCACGAAACTCAGGACCTCGTTGCGGCGCGACTGGGGCGCGATGAACTCGGGGTGCTCGTCGTAGAACCGGAGCAGGCGGTCCTGCCAAGCCGAAAGCCGGAAGAAGTAGGACGGTTCGCGCACCCATTCGACCGGCGCCCCGGAGGGGGCGACCTTGGCCCCATCGGGGCCCGTGCTGAGCTCGTCCTCCTCGTAGAAGGCTTCGTCGCGCACGGCGTACCAGCCCTCGTAGTGGCCAAGATAGATGTCGCCCGAGGCAGCGATGCGCTCCCACAACGCCTGCGACGACCGGGTGTGCCGCTCCTCCGTGGTGCGGAACCACTGGTCGAACGACACGCCCATCCTGACCGACATATCGCGGAAATCGGCGGAAACCCGGTCCGTGAAAGATTGCGGGTCGAGCCCGGCGTCGCGCGCCGCCGCTTCCACCTTCTGGCCGTGTTCGTCGGTGCCGGTGAGGAAGAACACGTCATAGCCGTCCAGACGCTTCCAGCGCGCCAGCACATCGGTCGCGATACTGGTGTAGGCGTGTCCGATATGCGGTGCGCCGTTCACGTAATAGATGGGCGTCGTCAAGTAGTAGCGTGGTTTCATCGCGGGCCTGATGCGGAGCCTTCGAGCAAGGCCATGCTGGAGAGTATCGCCTGGCGCTTGTCGAGATTGAAGCGCTCGGTCTCCTCCTGCAATCGGCTGAGCGCCTGCCATACGTCGCCCCAAGCCGCAAGGGAACGCGCGGCGACAAGCCGCACTTGCTCGGGAGCCCCGCGCCCACGCACCACGTCGCGCACGGCGGCGGCAAGCGATGCGCGCAGCAGATCCATGAAAGTGCCGAACGCCCCTTCGGCCCGGCCGAGCGCGTCCGCGATCTCGAACCCGCGCCCTGGCCTGAGCTTCGGGACGTCGGCCAGCAGACCGGCGACCAGACCAGCCAGCCGGAGCCCGTCCTCTCCAGCGAGCAGCAATGCCCGGCCAGGCGATCCGTCGGCAATCGCGGCCAAGCGGGCGCGGTCCTCGACTTTCACGTCGGGCAGATAGAGGCCGAGCAACTGGTCCATCGCCTCCGATGACAATGGTGCCATGGGCAGCCGGCGGCAGCGGCTGCGGACCGTCGGCAGCAACCGGCCAGGGGCATCGCAGATCAGCAGGAGAACAGCGCGGGGCGGGGGTTCCTCGAGTGTCTTGAGCAGGGCGTTGGCCGCGTTGCGGTTCATCTCGTCGGCACGATCGACCACCAGAACCCGCCAGCCACCCTCAGCCGGCGTTAGCCGGAGAAAACCTTGCGATCGGCGAACGTCGTCCACCGAGATCTCGGTCCGAAGCTTGCCGGTTCGTGGGTTGAGCGTGCGCTCCAGGGTTTGCAGATCGGCGTGCGACCCAGCGGCGACGCGCCTGAACACGGGATCAAGCGGGTCGAGCGCCAACGTCCCGCTCGGCCGATCGGCGGCGAGCAATCGTCGCGCGAACCGGAAGGCGAGCGTCGCCTTGCCGATCCCGGACGGCCCAGTCATCAGCCACGCATGGTGCATCCGACGGGAGCCGAGCGCATCCACCAACACGGCTTCGGCCGCCTCATGCCCGATCAGGAGCGGGTTCGCCCGCGGCTCAGGTGCGATCAAGGGCGCGCATGATGCGTTGATGGACCTCTGCTGGAGTGCCGTCCGCGTCGATGAGCCGGCATCGCGCGGGTTCCGCCGCGGCGATAGCACGGAAGCCGGCTCGCACGCGCGCGTGAAACGCCTCGTCCAGCCGCTCGTAGCGGTCAGGTCGCGTCCCGCGGCTTCGGAGCCTCGCCTCGGCAACCACCTCGCTGGCCTCAAGCACAAACGTCCTGTCCGGGGCAAGGCCGAGCAGCGCGGTCAGCCCCGCGATGAACGCAAGATCGGCGCCGAGGCCGTAACCCTGGTAGGCCATGGTAGAATCGGTGAACCGGTCGCAGACAACGCAGCACTCGGCGTCGAGCGCCGGCGCGATCGTGCGGGCGATATGGTCGGCGCGGGCGGCGAAGTGCAGCAGCGTCTCCGCGCGCGGCGCCAAGCGCAGATCTTCGGTAAGCAACAACCGGCGCAGCCGCTCCGCACCCGGCGCGCCGCCCGGCTCACGGGTGAGCACCACCGGCTGCCCCCGTGCGGCAAGCGCGTCGGCCAGCATTCGCGCCTGGGTCGACTTGCCCGCCCCTTCCCCGCCTTCGAGAGTAAGAAATCGGCCGGCCAGCTCAGCTTCCTGTTACGTAGCGCGACAGCACCGCGATCGCCCTCCCCGGTAAGCCGAGCTTGGCAACATCGGCGCCGGCGAGCAGCGGCACTTCCATCCCCGGCACGCCTTGTCCGGAGATGACCAGCCGGCCGAGCTGGTCCCCCTTGGCGACCGGCGCTTGGATCGGGGCGTCGGTACTGCACGGCGACGTTGGCGTCCTTTCGCCAGTTGCGTGGCATCGTGACCACCACGTCGCGCCCGCCGACCAGCGGGACGGTCGAGCTGCTGCCGAGCCATACCGGCACCCGCTCGACGACGTCGCCCGCGGTGAACAGTGTGACATCCTCGAACTCGCGGAATGCCCAATCCATCACGCGCTCGCCTTCCTCGGCGCGCTGATGCATGGAGGTCATCCCGTTGAGAACCAGGATAACGCGGCGGTTGCCGCGCAGGCTGCTGGCCACCAGCCCAAATCCTCCCTCCTCGGTGTGCCCCGTCTTGAGGCCGTCCGCCGTGCCCTTCTGCACCAGCGGATTGCGGTTCTCCTGCTCGATGTTGTTGTACGTGAACGATTTTTCCGCATCGTAGTGGTAGTATTCCGGGAAATCCTGGATGATCCGCTTGGCCAAGGTGGCGATGTCGCGGCAGGACATGCGTTGGTCCGGATCCGGCCAGCCCGTGCTGTTGCGGAAATGACTGTTGGACAGCCCCAATTGCTTCGCCTTGGCGTTCATCTGCTCTACGAACGCATCCTCCGAGCCCGCGATCCCCTCCGCCAGGACGATGCACGCGTCGTTGCCTGACTGCACAATCACGCCGCGGATCAGATCCTCCACTTTCACCCGCGTGCCGATTTGGACGAACATCTTCGACCCGCCCATCCGCCAGGCGCGCTCGGAAACCGGCAGCTCGTCGGTCAGCCGCAGTTTGCCCTCCTTGAGCGCCCCATAGACGAGAAAGGCGGTCATCAGCTTCGTCATGGAGGATGGCGGCATCGGCGCGTCCGCGTCCTTCTCGAGCAAGGTGGCGCCACTGGTGAAATCCGTAACGAAGGCCCAGCGCGCCGCGGTGTCCAACGGGCCGACCGGCGTGGTCGCTGGCGTCTCGGCCAGTGACGTGTCCTTGTCCTTGCTCTTGCCTCGGGCCGCGCCGTGCCCCGCGCGATGTTCTGCGGACGCCGTGCGCGCGCCGGCGAGCGCCACGCCGCTCAGCAGCAACAAACGACGGTTGAGCATGGCTCCTGCCTCCTACTCGACTACGATCCGCGCATCTGGAATTCCGGCGCTGATTGCTTGCTCCAGGTCACGGTCGGCCTGCGCCACGCTGCCGATCGGCCCGACCCGGACATCGAATGTGGCACTGCGCCCCTCCCCCCGTTGCTCGATCTGCGGCCGGAGCCCGGCGACCCGCGCCCGTTGCCGTTCGGCGAACTCGCGGCGGCTGAAAGTGCTCATACGCACATACAGCGATCCTGCATCGGGGCTAGCCTGAGTGACGATCTCGCTCAGGGGACCGGGCAACGCATGTAGCACGGGTTGCGGCGAGTCGGCCGGCTTAGGAACGCTTACGGAGAATGCTCCTGACCGAGCAGCTTGCGCCGCGCCGGTCGGAGGCGGCAGCTCGACCTGCTCGACCGCTTCCCTCGGCGCCGCCGCTATTTCGAGACGAGGGCCCGCGTCACCGCCGAGCGTTGTCGCCAGCGCTCGACTAGGGCCTCCGAGCACCGTCAGTCGCACGCGCGCCACCCGGTCAGCCCCGAACCCGAGCAGTGCCGCGACCCGGCGTGTGACCGCAACCAGTCGGGCCGGCGAAGCGGGGCCGCGGTCATTGATCCGGATGGCCAGGGTGCGGCCGTTCTCCAGGTTGGTGAGCCGGACAATGCACGGGAGCTGTAGCGTTTGATGGGCGCCCGCCAGCGCCCGCTGATCGAACGCCTCGCCATCGGCCGTGAGGCGCGGAGGGCCGTCTTGCTGGACGGAGGCGAGCCCGGTTTCTTCGGCATCGAAACTCTGCCTGGGGTAGTACCAGGTGCGGCCGATCTGGTAGGCGCCACCCAGCACGTAGCGTGGCTCGGGCGATGGCGTGGGCCTCGACCCAAACCAGCCGCAGCCGCCCAAAGCTAGACAGAAGCATCAGGACGCCGCGGCTCACGTCATGCTGCGACGGCGTCGCCGAGCAGGCCGACCGCCAGCGCATAGAAGTCGGAAGGATTGTAGCGGCGGATCACCGCGAAGTTGGGGTAGGCGAGAAACGCGTCCCCGCCCCCGCCATCCGGCAAAATCAGCGCCGCCGGCAAGCCGTCGCGCGGCAAGCGCCCGCCACGCGCCGGGACCACGCCCACGCGGTTCCAAGTTTCGAGCGAACGTCGGTTCTCCCGACCGGCCAGAGCCGCGTCGAAGTCGGGTGGCACGCGCACCTCTTGGCCCCATGGCTCGCCCGCGCGCCAGCCGGACCGCGCCAGATAGTTCGCGATGGAACCGAGCACGTCGGCACGATCGTCCCAGATGTCGCGGCGCCCGTCCCGGTCGAGGTCGATCGCGTAACGGAGATACGAGCTCGGCATGAACTGCGGCTGGCCCATCGCACCGGCGTAGCTTCCCGTCATCCGGGACACCGACACGTCGCCGGTGTCGAGAATGCGGAGCGCGCTCATCAGCTCGGGTCGGAAGAAGCTCGCCCGGCGCCCCTCCCAGGCCAGCGTCGCCAGCGCCTCGACCACGCCGAAGCCGCCCGTGTAGCCGCCATAGTTCGACTCGAGCCCCCAGATGCCGACGATGACGCCACCGTCGACGCCGAACCGCTGCCGGGCCGCCTCCAGCCAGCCCCGGGATTGGCGGGCCGCCTCGCGCCCGTTGGCGACACGCGCTTCGGACAGCCGCGTGGCGCGATAGCGGTCCCATGTCATGGTGAACTCGGGCTGATGGCGGTCAAGCTCGAGCACTTTTTGGTTCGGCTGCAATCCGCTTAACGCCTGCGCCAAAGTCCGCTCCGAGATCCCGGAGCGTCGCGCTGCCGATCTCAGGTCTCCAACGAACGCGGCAAAGCTGTCGACCGCCCGCGCCGGCGCCGACACGAAACCGAGCGAAGCGGCAACGGCCGAAGCGATCGCGGAACGACGGCGCACCAACATTCAACACGTGTGCCACGCCCCGCGATTCGCGTTCAATGCGAACCGTATGAAGTCTCGTCCACCTCAAGACGCCTGGCGGGATCAGCCACGAGCCGCCCGCCACGGTCGGAAGCGGGCCGACGTTAGGCCGCGACGGCCTCCTGGTGACGGCTCATCTCGAAGCCCTCATAGCCCTTCTCAGCGACCTCGTTGCATTTCTCCCGATACACATTCACGCCGCCGCAATAGGGCAGAAAAACGCGGGGCTTGCCGGGCATGTTGGCGCCCATGTACCAGGAATTTGCCTGCGGAAACAAAGTCGCGTTAGCGGTTTCGTTGACGTGCGCGACCCACTCCCGCTCCGCCGTCTCCGTCGGCTTCGATGCGATCGAAGCCGCGGGGCTGCATGTATTGATGCAGTCGCCGATCCATTCGACATGCTGCTCGATCGAAACCGGCATGTTGCTGAGCACGGAAGGGCTGCCGGGCCCGGTGATGATGAACAGGTTGGGAAAGCCGGCCGTCGCAACGCCGAGATAGGTCTGCGGCCCGCTTCCCACTTGTCCGCAGGGCACGCCCGTTCCGGCCGACGGATGCCAAGCTTGAACAGCGAGCCCGTCATGGCGTCGAAGCCGGTGGCGAAAACGATCGCATCGAGTTCGTATTCGCGCGTCGCTCGTGCGGATGCCCTTCGGGCGTGATCTCCTCGATCGGCGAGTTTCCTTGATGTCGACCAGGGTGACGTTGTCTCGGTTGAACGTTTCGAAGTAGTTCGTGTCGATCGGCGGTCGCTTGGTGCCGAACGGGATAGCTGCGCGGCGTCAGTTTCTCGGCCATGGCGGGGTCGTTGACGATCGTCCCTGATCTTCTGGCGCGGATGTAGTCGGCCGCCGTGTCGTTCGCCTCCTTGTTCATGATCAGGTCGTTGTAGCTCGTCAGCAGCAGGCGGAAGCCGCCGATGTCCCAGAGTTCCTCGAATTTGCGCTCCGCTCCTCGGGCGTGACATCGAGGGCGGACTGCTCGGGAAGTCGAACGGAAAGCCGAAGGGCGACTGGCGGATCTTGCGCCAGATCTCGGCATAGTTTTCCTTGATCTGGCGCTGCAAGCCGTCGGCGATCGGTTCGTTGCTGGCCGGAACGGTAAAGTTGGGCGTCCGCTGGAAAACCGTGAGGTGCGCGGCCTGCGCTGGCGATGACCGGGAATGCTCTGGATGCCGCTCGATCCCGTGCCGATGATGCCGACCCGCTTGCCGGTGAAGTCCACGCCCTCATGCGGCCAGCGGCCGGTGTGGTATGTCTGGCCCGCGAATGTTTCGAGCCCTTTGATCGAGGGGATCTGCGCGGTCGAAAGGCAGCCCACCGCGGTGATGAGGAAGCGGGCCGTGACAGCGCGCGCCGGCTTCCGTCTCGACCTCCCAGCGGATTGCGAGCCTCGTCGTAGTGCGCGGCGGTGATGCGGGTGTTGAACTGTGATGTCCCGGCGCAGATCGAGCTTGTCCGTCACGTAGTTGAGGTAGCGCAGGATTTCCGGCTGCTCGGGATAGCGCGAGCTCCACTCCCATTCCTGCAGCATCTCCTCGGAGAACGAGAAGCAATAGTAGTGGCTTTCGGAATCGCAGCGCGCGCCCGGATAGCGGTTCCAGAACCAGGTCCCGCCCACACCCTCGGCGGCTTCGAAGACGCGTACCGACATGCCGAGGCCGCGCAACCGGTGGAGCATGTAGAGCCCCGCGAACCCGGCCCCGACCACGACGGCATCGACGTCCACTCCGCGCGAGTCCGCGCCATGTGCCGCTGCCACCCTGACGTCATCCATTCCTCGAACCTCCGTTCATCTCGACGCGGAACGCTTGAGCGCCGCGCTCCTTCCCTAGTCTTTCAAATGGCGAGCTTGGTGCGCAGTTCCTCGCCAAGCTCCGCGGTCAGCGACCGCCCCCGCTCCACTGCGCCCGCCATCCAGAAAAAGCCGTGGATCATCCCATAGTGATGGGAGGTTCTGACCTTCACGCCGGCCTCTTCGAGACGACGCGCGTAGGCGGTGCCCTCGTCGCGCAACGGGTCGAACTCCGCCGTCACGACGGTGGCGGGCGGCAGACCCCGCGAGGTTCGAGGCGTGGAGCGGCGACGCATACGGGTTTTTCCCGTCGTCGGGCGAGGCAAGATAGTGGTCCCAGAACCACTCCATGCTGCCCCGGGTCAGCAGGTAACCCTCCGCGTTCTCCTGATACGATGCGGAACTTGGTATCCTTGGCCGGCGCGGTGACCGGATAGATCAGCAACTGGTAGGCGATCGCCGGGCCGCCGCGGTCGCGCGCCATCAGCGCAACGACCGCAGCCAGATTGCCGCCCGCACTGTCGCCCGCGACCGCGACCCGCTTGCCGTCGACACCGATCTCGCCAGCGTGCTCGGATAGCCACCGCGTCGCGGCGTAGCAGTCTTCGGCTGGTCCGGGGAACTTGGTTTCCGGGCTGAGCCGGTAGTTCACCGACGCGACGGCACAGCCGGACGCGGCGGCCAATGCGCGGCAGGGCTTGTCGACGATCTCGATGTCGCCGATGACCCACCCGCCGCCGTGGAAGTAGACCACGAGAGGCAGGCTCTTGCCCGGCGAGGGATGATACAGCCGCACCGGCAGCTGGCCAGCGGGGCCAGGGACCAGGATGTCCCGCACTTCCGCGACGGGCTCCGGCTCGCCCTGCAGGTCGCGGAAGGCGAGGGCGACGACGCGCGCCTGGGTGACGCTCATCTGCTCGAACGGTGGCAGGCCTTGTTGCTTGAACTGGTCGAGCAGCGCCGAAACTTGGGTGTCCAACGGCATTGTCGCTTCCCCCCCTTGGTTGGGCCGAGCGGATGGGAAATCCGGGGTTGTGTCAAGCAGCGGAACCATGACCGCCGGTGCGTCGGAAACCCCGCTTGGAAGTCGCGCGGGGTTGCGCCACTCTCCGCCCAATCACGGGAGGAAACCGGTTATGGACGGCGTTACGGGAGAGCTTGCCCAGTTCGCGGCAGGCCTCGCGCTCGACGACTTGCCCCCGGAGGTCGTGAAGCGGGCGCGCTTTCTCCTGCTCGACCTCGTGGGCAACATCGTTCGCGCGCGGCACGACGCGGAAAGCACCCCTGCCCTGCTCACCGCCGTTCGTGATCTCGGCATGACCGGCGGCGATGCGGGCGTGTTCGGCGATCGGGCGCGCTACACGCCTCCCGGCGCCGCCCTGCTCAACGGCGCGCTCGGCCATTCGCTCGATTTCGACGACACCCACGCGGCGGCGTCGTTGCATCCGGGCGCTCCGGTCATCCCCGCAGCACTCGCGGCGGGCGAGATGGCTGGCGCGCCGGGCTCCGACGTGCTCGCCGCAATCGTCGCCGGTTACGAAGTGACCTGCCGGATCGCCCTCGCCCTGCCGGCAAAGGCGCACTACGACCGGGGCTTTCATCCGACCGCGACGTGCGGCGCCTTCGGAGCGGCCGCCGCTGCGGCGCGGGCGTTTCGCCTCGGCCCAGAGGAGACCGCGATGGCGCTCGGCATCGTGGGCAGTCAAGCGGCTGGCAGCCTCGCCTTCCTGCATGACGGCGCGTGGACCAAGCGCTTTCAGGTCGGTTGGGCCGCGCTCAACGGCCTGACCGCTGCCACGCTCGCGCGCGCCGGGTTCAAGGGCGCGGCCGAGCCGCTCGAGGGCCGGCACGGCTTCATGCAGGGCTATGCGCCGGAGCCGACGCCGGCACGGGCCGTGCGGGACCTGGGTCAGGTGTTCGAGCTCATGAACACAGCGGTGAAACCCTATCCTTCCTGCCGCTACGGCCATGCCGCCATCGACGCCGCCCTGGCGCTGCGCGCGGCACTCGGGCTTCGCCCCGAGGAGATCGAGCGCGTCACTGTGGGCCTCCCGCAAGCCGGCCTGATGCTGGTGGGCGAGCCGGCGGCGAAGAAGGCTGACCCGCGCAACGTGGTCGAAGGGCAGTTCAGCGGTCCGTTCGTCGTCGCCGCCGCGTTCGCCACCGGCGCCATGGGTTGGGACAGCTATCGCCAGCTGCAGGACCGGACGATCCGCGCGCTGCTGCCAAAGATCGCCTGCGTGTTCGATCCCGCGATGGAAGCCGAGTTCCCGGCCAACATGTCGGCCACCGTCACGGTTCGTGCTCGGGGTGCCGATCACATCCGCACGGTGGTGGTGCCGAAGGGCGAGCCGTCGAACTTTCTCACCGAGACGGAGTTCCGCGACAAGTTTGCCGGGCTCGCCGACGCCGTGCTCGGCCCCGACAGGGCCGCGGCGCTCGCTGACGCGGTGCTCGCGATCGATCGAACGCCTGACATCACCGCGCTGACGCGGGGCGCGATCCCGATGATGCCGGCCCGCCTCGCCGGGGAATGAAGCGCGCGGTCGGCATCGCAGCGGCCGCGTCTTCGCTCAGACCCGGGCGTTGCGACGAAACGATAGGACTGAGCAGCGGTGGCCGGCGCGTGCAGCGGCCGCCGCCAAGCACCAGGAGGCCCGCCCTTGCCACGTATTTCCGCCCCGGCGCTCTACAACTTCTCCTACCAGCTGGCCCGGCGCATGGGGAGCGAAGAGGCAGAGGCCCGGGAAGTCGCCGATCATCTCAAGCGCGCGAACCTCGCCGGCCACGATAGCCATGGCATTGGCATGTTCCCCGCTTACGTGCGGCTGCTGAAGGCCGGGCTGCTTATTCCCAACCAGACCCTGGAAACCGTGCTCGACTGGGGCGCCTTGCTGGTGTTCGACGCTCGCCGCGGCGTCGGACAGCGGATGGCCGCCGAGGCGGTCCGCCGCGCCATCGTGCGCGCTCGCGAGACCGGCGCCTGTGTGCTCGCATTGCGCAACAGCTCGCATATCGGCCGGGTCGGCACCTATGGCGAGCTCGCCGCGACGGCGGGGATGTCGTTCACCGCCTATGTCAACGTCGCCGACCACCACTACGCCCAGGCGACCTGGGGCGGGCGCGACGCGCGGCTCGGCACCAACCCGTTCGTCACGGCACTTCCCGGACCGGAGGGGCCGGTGCTGCTCGACATGGCGACCACGGCGGTGGCGGGCGGCAAGGTGCGCGTTGCCTACAACAAGGGCCAGGCGCTGCCGGAAGGCGTGCTGATCGACGCGGAGGGCAACCCGACGCGCGATCCGGCGGTCTACATCCGGGACCGCTCGGGTGCCATGCTGCCCTTCGGTGGCCACAAGGGCTCCGGGCTCGCTGTGATGTGCGAGCTGATGGCGACGGCGCTGACCGGCGGCCAGCGTGCCGACGAGCCAGAGGCGGGCGGCATCGTCAACAGCATGACGGCGATATTGATCGATCTCGGCCGGATCGGCGCTGTGGACGCGGTGCACCGGTCGGTCGCGGCGAGTGCCGCGCACATCAAGTCAGCGCGCCTCGCTCCGGGCCACGCGACGGTATTGCTGCCGGGCGACCCGGAGCGGCGCGCCGCCGCCAAGCGCGAGGCCGAGGGGGTGGAGATCGACGAGACGAGCTGGCGCGACATCCGCCAAGCCGCGCTGGACGCGGGCTTGACAGAGGCGGAGATTGCCGGGGCGCTTGGCTGACCCATTGACGGAAGCTTGCCCGCTAGTCGGGCGCCGGATAAGCGTTTGCCGCGTGCCGAGCGCCATGGGGATGGGTGGCCGAGCGGTTTAAGGCAGCGGTCTTGAAAACCGCCGAGCGTGCAAGCGCTCCGTGGGTTCGAATCCCACCCCATCCGCCATCTTAGCAACGTGTTCAACCAGTTATGCGGAAGAACGTCGAAGATCCTCTTAAGTGTCCCCACACCGCCTTGCGGAATTGAATCGGCGCGCGCGCCGTAGCGGCCGGCCACGTTGCTGATGCACCATTCATGTCCTTGTTGGCCGGCTCCGGTTAGCCACACGCTTCGTCGCGTCACCGCGCTCCGTCGCGCTTCGCCGATGATCTCGGCTCGCAATGACCCAGCTCGGCGGACCAGCGCTGCCGTGGGCTCAATGCCGAGCAGTGGAGATGAGCAAGGCGGTCCACCGTAGATGAGGAGCGGCTCCGCACCAACCTCAATCGCCACCTCGGAGGGACTACACGTCCGGCTCACGGGTAAAAAGAGCGGCTAGTTTCTTTGCCAACCGCCTGAAGCGGCAAGTAAGCAAAGTGCCAATGACGCTCGCCACCGTCCGGCAGCGGGCCCGCGAGGGTGACCTCGAAGAGACGTCGCCTCGCGACAACAGCACCTGCGGGCAACCTCGTTGGTTGAGAACCTGCCCGGGATTTCCCTCTGGCAATTCCTCGCTGCGCGCTGGTCTCGGGCTTGGTGAAGCCTCGAAAGTGTGCAATGTTCGCGTAGCGACACGGCCGCGCAAAGACGGTGGAGCGGCCGTGGGGCTCAATACGACAATGGGAGGAACCGGTGAGATCTCGGCTAAGCTATCTTCTGTTAGGGCTAGTGGCTGCCACATGCGCGACGATCGGCTGGTCCGTCTCGGCGCGCGCGGAACCGCCGGCGGGCATGAAGCTCTACGTGTTCTCGTCCGGTTGGCTAGACATCGACAAGTCCGCGCTCCAGAACGGAGCGTCCCCGGCAAGGTCATGATCCCGGTCGCATTCTTCGTCATCAAGCATCCCAAGGGGACGGTGATGTTCGACACTGGTAATAACGACCAGGTCATCACCGACCCCAGCTACTGGGGCCCGAACGCGGCGCTGCTCGATAAGCCGGAGAGCCGAAGCCCTGATGTCTCCACAATAAAGCAGCTCGACAAGATCGGGCTCAAGCCGTCGGACATCAACTACGTCGCGGTTGGCCATATGCACCTCGACCACGCGGGCAACATCTCGCGGTTCCCGGAAGCGACCCTAGTCTATCAGCGCGATGAAGCCATCAATGCGTTCTGGCCAAAGCCGGGCTACGCCGGGCCATACGTCCCGGGCGATCTCCAGCCGCTTCGCTCGCCGGTAGGTTCGCCGATGCCGTTTCGGCAAAAGGCGATCGAGCTCAATGGCGATCTAGACCTGTTCGGAGACGGCAGCATCTACATCAAGCGGCAGGTCGGGCATACGCCGGGGAGCCAGATGATGATCGTTCACCTTCCAAAGACTGGGACGATCATCCTCACGAGCGATGAATGCTACTTGATGGAGAATTTGCAGAAGGATCTGCTGCCGAGCGTCGGCCTCGCCTACGACCCCTCGAGTATGTTGCAGGGTTATCAATGGATTAAGGAACGGATGGACACCGAACACGCCGACGTCATCTTTGCGCACGACCCGGAAACGTTCAAAGCTCACAAGCACGCACCGGAATTCTACGAATAAAGTCGGCCTGAATTCGGAGAAGGTTGGCGCGCGGCCCTGGCTGGGTCGCGCGTCGCCAGCTTGGACACGGTATTCATGCCAAATCCGGAAATCGTCGTCGTCGAGCAGCTGGTCAAGCGCTACGGCGCACGGGTCGCGGTGAATGGTGTCTCCTTCACGATCCGCGAGGGCGAAACCATCGGTCTCCTGGGACCGAACGGATCGGGCAAGAGCACGATCCTGCGTGTCCTCACCGGCTATCTCTCGCCAAGCTCCGGCTCGGTCCGGATCGCCGGCCTCAGTGCAGCGGATGACAGCCTCGGTATCCGCAGGCGGGTCGGATACGTGCCGGAGGACGCACCGCTCTATGACTGGATGCGGGTCAGCGAGTTCTTAGCGTTCATGGCCGAGGTCAAGGGCGTGCGCGGGATCCGGGCGGCGGTTTCGGCGGCGGGCAGCAGGTTGCGGCTCGAGCCCGTGATGGACCTGCCGATCGGGAAATTATCGCGCGGCTATCGCCAGCGGGTAGCGATCGCGCAAGCGTTGGTGAACGACCCGCCGATCCTGATTCTTGACGAACCCACCAACGCGCTGGACGCCTATCAGGTGATCGCCGTGCGTGAGCTGATCCGAGGCATGGCAGGCGAGCGGACCGTGATCGTCGCCTCGCACGTGCTAACCGAAATCGAGAGAGTGGCCACGCGCATCATGATTCTCGGGACGGAACACTGCTGACCTCCGATGCGCTCGCCGAGGCGGACGGCGCGACACGCTTTCGCCTCACAATCGGAGCGCCGTCCGCCTCGGTGCTGCCGATGCTGCTCGGCTTGGCCGGCGTAACCGGAGCGTCTGCCGAAGCCGCGGCCACGGACGCCTACGTAGTCGAGACCGACAGGCCCGGGATGGCCCAGATCCTTGCTCGAGCCGTGGTCGGAGCCGGCTTCGCCCTAGGCGAGTTGGTCGAGGAGAAAGCCGACCTCGAACACGTCTTTCTCGACCTCACTCGGCGGGCGGTGGAGCAAATCGCGGCATGAGAACCTTCTTCGCGCTGGTGAAGAAGGAGGAGATGTCGCTGTTTACCTCGCCCATGGCCTATGTGGTGGTATCGGCGTTCCTGATCGTCATGGGCTACACCTTCACGCTCACGCTGTTTATGAGCCATTCGCCCACGCTCCTGCACATCTTCTTCCAGATCTATGTCTTGTTTCTGCTGATCATCCCGATCATCACCATGCGCCTGGTGGCTGAGGAGCGCCGCTTGCGGACCATAGAGGTGCTGCTGACCACCCCGGTTACCGAGACTGCCGTCGTGATGGCGAAGTTTGTCGCCAGCATGAGCCTCGTCACCGTCATGTTGGGACTCTCGATTTGTTATGCTTTGACGCTGGCTGCCTTCGGCACGCCCGACTGGGGCCCGATCTATAGCGGGTATATCGGGTTACTTCTGCTCAGCGCGGCCCTGGTGTCCATTGGCCTTCTTACCTCCAGCCTGGTCAGCAACCAGATGATCGCTGCCCTGATCTCTTTAAGCCTATTCCTCCTGCTCTGGATCATCGATGATTTTGGCTGGCTGCTTCCGGATCCGTTCAACGCGCTCGCGGTGAACCTGTCGCTGCTGGTGCATTTCCGCCCCTTTGCAACCGGCTCGGTCTTTCTCTCTGACGCCGGGTTCTTCTTGAGCATCACGCTGCTTGGTTTGCTGTTTAGCGTCCGCGCACTAGCGTGGCGCTGAGGAGCTTCGCTCGTGTTTCGGTCCCCGCGCAATTGGTTCGAGGCAGCTCTGTGCGTGCTCGCGCTCGGCTTCGCAGCCGCGGCCGGCGCCTTCGCCGCAGATGAAACCACAGCGAACGTCTACTACTTCGCCGCCTGGACGGCGGCGCTGTTCCTGCTGTTCTCGCTTGCATTGCGGCTGCCGCTTCAAGGCGCCAGCCGCTTCGCCGGGGTCGGCACAGCCGCCCTGGTCGTTGCCGGCCTGACCATCGGGATACTCGGCAATGTCGCGCTATATCGCCATGACGTGCATTTCGATGCGACGGCAGAGGGGCGTTACACAGCGCCGCCTCAACTCATCAAAATAGCGCGCCACCTCGACCGGGACGTATCGATCACGTACTTCTACAACACACAGGACGGCGACGCGACCCGAGCGAAGGACGTCCTAGCCGCCGTTGCGCATCGCTATCCAAAGTTGCGCGTGCACGCGCTTGACCTCGACAAGGAGATCGTCTCCGCGCGACAACTCGGGGTGAAGATGTACAATACCGCCGTGGTGCAATTAGCGGAGCGCCGTAGCGAAGTCGACAACACCGTCGACCTTCGCGATATCGCCTTTGCGATCGAGCGCGTTCTCAAGAGTGAAACGCCTGTCGCCTGCTTTGTCGTGGGCCAAGGAGAGACTGTACAACCCGCAAAGTCACGTCCACCTCGGTCACCGCGAGGTCATGGGCGCAGACGGGGCAACCACGATCCAGGCGGGCGATACCGGCGTTGACCGGCTGAGGACGGCGATCGAGGCAATCGGCTACTCCGATCGCGCGCTGACCATGCCGACCGCTACCACTGTGCCCGGGGATTGCGCGCTGGTCGTGGATCTCGGTCCGACCGACGCCTACTCGCCCGCGGAAGTAAAGCTGCTCAGGGACTATGCAGCCGGCGGCGGTCGGCTGCTGCTGATGTACGACCCCGAGTTCCCGGTCTCGCCCGAGTTGCAAACTCTGTTCAGCGAGCTAGGCGTAGAGGTCGCGAACGGCTCAGTGCTGGACCCAGTGAACCATGCCGGAGCCGAACCCGACAAGGTTGCCGTCCCGTATTATACGCCGCATCCGATCACCAGCGATGTCGCGATGACGGTCTTTCCCGCTCCACGTCCGCTGCGCTTGATTAAGCGCCTCCCGGGTGTCGAGGTGACCGAGGTAATCCAGACTAGCGCTGATAGCTACGTGCAGCCCGTTGGGGCCGCGCTGGCCGCCGCTCAAGTCGGCACACTCCCGTCAGGTGCGCACGGCCCGAAAACGCTTGCCCTGGTGATGGAGGGACGCTGGCCGGGCGGCGGACCGAAACCGTTCCGGCTTGTTCTGGTAGGGAGTGCCGCGTTCGCCACTAACGGCTTCTTTCCATACTTTTCCAACGGAGATCTTGCGGTTTCCATGATCCGGTGGTTGGCAGGGGATCTGAGCACGCCGAAGCTGCGGCCGAACACTTACAGCATGACCGAGATCCAGCTGACGGCCGAGCAGATGCGCGTCGTCTTTGTAGTCGTGGAAATACTTCTACCTCTCTCCGTCATCCTTTTCGGCATCGTTGTATGGCGACGCCGGCGGTAAGCGGCCGCCTCGCGAAAATCGCGGGCTTTGCCGCAGCGGCTATGATGGTGGCCGTGCTGGGCGGCATCTCGCTCACAGGCCGCTGGCCAACGGATGCGACGCTGGAGCACACAGCTCGAGAAGGCATAATCACGCTACCAACCCAGCAGGTTACGCATATCGACGTCGTCGCGGGCGAAAGGAAGTTGCGGCTCGACCACACCGGAGAGCGCTGGGCCGTAGGCGGCGCGGCCCTCGAACCTGGCATCGCCAAGCACATCGACACTGCCATCCAATTCCTGAACGTTTCGAGCCCTAGGCGTAGCTTCGGGCCCGGGGATTACGACACCGCGGATATCGCCAAATTCGGGCTCGATCCGCCGAACCTTCTGGTTAGCCTTGTCACGCGTCATGGCGAGACCCGCAGCATCGCGTTCGGTGAGCCAACTCCCGCCGACAATTCACAATTCGTGCATTTGCTTGGCCAGCCGACGATAACGCTGCTGTCGCGCTATGTGGGTGTCGAATGGCAGATGGCGCTGGACCTGGCCGAGCGCGCCGCCCCCGCCGACAGCGCGACCAGCGACGCGCGACCGAAGCTGCTGTTCCTGCCGCTTTCGTTGGCCACCATTTCGGCAGTGGAAATCCTTCGAAACGGCGAGCTGACCCGCTTCGAGCGCGACCCAGCCGGAGATTGGTTCCACCATCTCCCGGGCCACGTGCACACGCCGGGTGGCTTCATGCACACGGCCGATCCGAAGCTTGCACCTTTGCTGGCGACGGAGTTCGCCGCCCTCGAAGGTGCGTCGGTTGAAGCGGTGGTTGCAAAACATCCCGATGAAGAAACGCTGTCCGCGGATGGGCTGGCACACCCTTCCGCAATCATGATGTTGTACGCGCGTGACTCTTTTGGTGCGGTCGCGAGGGTAGAGTTCGGCAATCCGACCGCCGACGGGTTCGGTCGCTACGCCAGGGTACGCGAGACCGACGTTTTAGTCAGCGTACCGCAGTTTGTCGCAGCGCATCTCGATCACCTGCTGCAGCTCGCGGGAGCACGTTCGTGATACGATCCTGGCACTCCTCACCAGTGTCGGCCGCGCTCGCGGCTATCCTTCTAGTCTTGTTAGTCTGCGAGTGCCGCTCGTCGGCCGCCCATCAGGTCAACCTCACGAGCGCACGAATCGTTCTCGGCCCCGACCGCACGGTGGATGTAGAAGTTGCGATGAAGGGCAGCGATGTCGATCGGGTCGCCAGCACCCACGTGTTTGATGCTCAATCCGGTCTGGTGCGCCCCGCCGCCCTCGCCGACGCCGCTGGCTCCGTGGCGGCATACGTGCGCGCCCGGGCGGTTGTATTGGGCGATGGTGACGCGCCCTGCCGAGCCGGCCCGACCAGCGTCTCCCCGGACCAGGATGGCGTTGCCGTGCGCACCCGCTGGGGCTGCGCGGGTGTAGAGGGCCGGCTCCGCTATCGCTCGACGGTGCTGCTTGATGTTGCGCCGGACGCCAAGGAGATCGTGCTGATCGGCGAGGGCCCGAACCCCGCTCAGAACCTCCTCGACATTGACCAAACCGAATTGGTACTGACCGAAGAAGGGCCTGGCCTCACGACGGTGGTCAGTCGCTACCTTGCTGCCGGCATGATGCACATTTTTACCGGCTACGACCATATCTGCTTCTTGATCGCGATCCTTCTCTGGGCTCGGCAGCTGTGGCCGGTGGTGAAGATTGTCACCGCCTTCACAGTAGCCCACTCCATCACGCTGTCGCTTGCGGCGCTCGACATCCTGCGCGTGCCGAGCTCGATCACCGAGCCTGCGATTGCCGCCACCATCATCTATGTGGGAATCGAAAACTTTCTTTCTCGCGACGTGCGGCAGCGGTGGCGTGACACGTTCCTATTCGGTCTCGTGCATGGCTTCGGGTTCGCGAGCGCGCTGCAGGAGTTCGGCTTGCCGCGCGGAGCATTGGTCCCTGCGCTTGGCGCGTTCAACGTGGGCGTGGAGATCGGCCAGCTCGCTATCGTATCCATTGCCCTGCCGCTGTTGCTTGCGCTCGATCAGATTTTCGCGGTGACGCGCGCCCGCCTCGCGGCTGGGCTCATGCGCAAGGTGGGTGCGATGACGCTCCATGGCAGGACGCTCGCGGTAGAACGCCCGGCGGCCGTGGTCTACTCGCTTTCGGCGGTCATCATTGCTTTCGGAACGTATTGGTTTCTAGGGCGAACGGTGCTGGATCTGCCCCCCCTCGGATCTTGAGGCCATCGCCGACCTGACCAACTCTGGGGAGTTCAGCACGGTGCCTATCATGGTCGATGCGCTCGGCCCGCATCGCCGCGTCCAGCTCCTAGTCGAACGCTCACGTGTGATGTCGAACACCTCAGCCGTGGTTCTCCCACCCGTCCGAGCCTCCAGCACGGTCGGGTCCATATTCCGGGCTCGGTCGGCGTTCGTGGCAGAGCGGGGGTCGCCGTGGAGATCGTCCCGGTTCATCGGCGTCAGCAAGCTGGCTCAGTGCCTCTCCGCCACGCTAGAACTCGCACTCGGGTCCGGCGATTTGTCAGAACAGATTGAGCGCACCGTGCGCCGGTGGAGCTGAGTTGGTCAGCGCGTCACGTGCGCTGATATTGCGAGCCATCGTCCGCCGCGACGGGTCCAGATATCCGTGTAGCGGCCCTGCCGGGTGCTCCCATCTGCCGTCTCATAGCTGGTCCGGGCGTGAATGACCGCGACATCGCTCACCACTAGGCGCACCTTCACGTCTTCCGCAACGAGACCGCTGATCGTGACCGGACGCGCGGTTTGCTGCAAAAACTGGTTTCGATCGACAAGTGTTCCGTCCGGATTCGAGCACAGGAAATCGTCGGCCAGGATCTCCTCGAAGCGGCGCACATCGCCCTGCTGTACTGCTTGCACGTAATCGCGGTTCAAGGCGAGCAGCTCATCCAGATCACTCGGCGCGGGCAAATCGGTCGCCATGGAGCACCTCCGGTCAATGACGCGACAACCATCATAGCGCGATTGCTATTGCCGGACGAGAGGACGAGTGGGTCGGCGAGCCCTGGAGGGCGCTCGAGCGACGTAACAGGGGTCGCCCCTACAACGAGGTGCCGCATTCCTCGACGCGATGGCCGATAATACTGTTTGGGCACTCGGCGCCGAAGGTGACGATCGCATGGCTTTGGGCGCATCTTCGCCTTCAACTTGCCACGCTGAGGCGGGCGCGGACGTGCTGGAGGGAAGCAATGACAGAGCATAGGCTCAAGGTTTTCGGGTGGGGCCGCGAAAACGAGGAGATGACGCCGGACGAAGAGGCCTTCGCGCTTCGCACCTATCAGACACTGTTCGGAGTGAGCACGTTCGACACCGTCCAGGTTCCAACTCTGGACGCGGTGGCCCTGCGAAACCCGAGGCTTACCCCTCCTACGCCCCTGGCCGGCTTCTGCACCACCGCGCGCCGCGATCGCGCCGCGCACACTTTCGGCAAATCCTATCAGGACACGGTGCTCGGTCTCCTGAACGACTACACGAGCGCGCCTGATACAGTGGCCTATCCGCGCAACGAACAGGATATTGCCGACGTGCTCGACTGGGCCGCCGACGCAAGTGCGATCGTGGTTCCATTCGGCGCCGGCAGCTCGGTCGTCGGCGGTGTGACCGTGCGGCAGGCGCGCAACGTGGCGCTCGTGGCGCTCGATCTCAGTTGCATGGACAGGGTGCTGGAAGTGGACCTGACCTCACGCGCGGCGCGCATCCAGGCTGGCGTGTTTGGCCCGGCGCTGGAGGAACAGCTCAAGCCGCATGGACTTACTTTGCGGCATTTTCCGCAAAGCTTCGAGTTTTCCACTCTGGGCGGCTGGATTGCCACGCGGTCGGGCGGTCATTTTGCCTCCCTCTACACGCACATCGACGATTTCGTGGAGAGCCTGCGGGTCGTGACGCCCGCGGGCACACTACAGACACGCCGCCTGCCTGGCTCAGGAGCCGGCCCAAGCCCGGATCGCCTTTTCATCGGCTCGGAGGGTGTTCTCGGCGTCATCACCGAAGCATGGATGCGCGTGCAGGGCCGACCGAAATTCCGTGCCAGCAGATCGCTCTGGTTTCCTGATTTCTATGCCGCCGCGCGGGCGGTGCGAGTGATCGGCCAGGCGGGGCTGTATCCTGCGAACTGCCGGATCCTCGATCCGAATGAAGTGCGCAACACCGGCTCCGGCGACGGCCGGGCAGCGCTGATGGTACTGGCCTTTGAGTCTGCCGATCATCCCGTGGATGCCTGGATGAAGCGGGCGCTGGAATGCTGCGCCGATCATGGTGGGACGGCGGAGGCGGCGGACGAGGCCGCCCTGCGCTGGCGCACCGCATTCGTCCGCATGCCGTATGCGCGTGAGCGCATGGTGCCGCGCGGCATCATCACTGACACATTCGAGACAGCGGTCACCTGGGACCGCTTCGAGGCGCTGCACGAAACAGTGGTCGAAGCGACCGAGTGCGCGATCCGCGACGTGACCGGCCAGCCCGGCCAGGTGACGTGCCGGTTCACGCATCTCTATCCAGACGGGCCGGCGCCTTACTTCACCTTCCACGCGCTGGGCCGCCACGGTGCATTGTTGGAACAGTGGCAGGCGATCAAGGCGGCGGCCAGCGATGCGCTGATCGCGGCGGGCGGCACGATCACGCACCACCACGCGGTGGGGCGCGAGCACCGGCGCTGGTATGACCGTGAGATCCCGCCGCTGTTCGCGGAGATGATGCGGGCCGCCAAGCACGCCCTCGACCCGCAAGGGATGCTCAATCCCGGGGTGCTCATCGATCCGCAATCCCGGTAGGCTGCCGGGACCGCAGGACAGAGGGGGTCCGCAGGCCGGACGTTACCCCGGCGGCTATCCGCTCTGGCCAGCCGGCGCGCGCCGCCGGGCGATCGTTGGCGTAGCTCAGAGTGGCTTCACCAGAGGCGTGCGGCACGCTCTTCTCTGCGGACCAGATGTCTTTGTCGCAATGTCACGGGACGAAATCCAGGCGTCAGGGTTCAGTTCTGAATTCACGCAGCCGCGAGCTAGGCCCCCTTCTATCACTCAGAAGAGGTCCGAAAAGCCGGGATCCCTCACGTATGTTATGCGTCCGCACCGGGCTAGACCACAAACAACTGCACAACCTGCCTGCGTGACGCCGCCAATTGCGCTGTGTTCCCGTCCGTGATCTCGGAGCCTGTTATGGAGAACGATCAACCCAGCAGGACGGCCGAGAACGCGGCCATAGTGCGCGCCATCCACCAACATCTGCCCGCTGGATCGAGGGTGCTGGACGACCCCATTGCGATACGTTTGGTCGATCCCGCAAGCGACGCCTATCGGACCCGAGTTCGGTTCCTGGCAAACCTGCCCCATTCGGTCCGGCCGAGGTGGACCCACTACATGCTGCGCAGTCGCTATGCCGAGGACTGCCTGGCGGAGTCGGTCCAGCAACGCGACTTGCGGCAGTACGTCATCCTGGGCGCCGGCCTGGATACGTTTGCATATCGCCAACCAGCCTGGGCGTCCCAGCTCTCCATTTTTGAGGTGGACCACCCGGCAACGCAGAACTGGAAACACCGGCGGCTGGACGAGGCCAGCATAGACATACCTGGGAACGTTCGGTGGGTGCCAATTGATTTTGATGAGTTGTCGCTTGATGAGGGTCTGTTACGGGCGGCTTTTGACCAGCGAAGCCCGACCTTCTTCTCGATGCTGGGGGTGAGCCAGTATCTTACGCCGCAGGCGCTGGATGACACGTTGCGCTTCGTAGCGTCGATGCCCCGATCCAGCGAGATCGTCTTCAGCATCGCACCTCCGGAGGACCTTCTCCCTGCCGAGGACGCGGCGCACATTGCGACCTTCACGAAGCACGTCGCGACCATTGGCGAGCCTTGGCTTACGCGTCCCCGTCCTGCCGAACTTGTGGCGAAGCTGAGAGACACGGGATTTTCCGTCGTTCACCACATGGCGCCCGAGGAAGCAAACGCCCGTTATTTCCTGAACCGGCGGGACGATTTGAAAGCTTCGGTCATCGAGCAGATGATCCGCGCTATCGTCTGAAAGAGCAGCTGCAAACGGCACCGAGGCCGAAGCGGGCCGTTGGCCAGCCCGCGCTCGGCTCGATGCGATCGCCCGCGCCAATGCGTTGAGCATGGCCCGCAACCCAGGGACAACTCCGCTCTTACGACGGTCAAAGTCAGAGAGCGCTCGTAGAACAGTTCGCAACGGAGGATCGCCTCGAGCACTTGGATTTGCTGGCTGCTGACGAGTGGGGCGACCCCAGATTCAATCACGCTGGGTCCCGGTCCTCACTCGCACATGCGAACATTTGTAACCGTTGCCCTGCGCTGCTATTGGTCAGCATCAGACGGAGCATGATCGTGCGGCCGATTTGCACACGTGCCAATCCCAAAGTAGGGGAGCTAACAGCCCGATGGGAACTTGCACGCGACGGATCGAGGCCGGGCGCTCATAGGACAAGTGGATCAGCGAGGAACGGGTCGAGCCCCGCGCTTGTCCCGTCGTCGCCCATCGCGCGCCCGGCCGCCATCGACGTCGCCGGGCTGATACCTCGCCAAGCTGCCGCTGACGTGCTTCGATCGGTGTCTCCCGACCTGCTTCAGGTCGGACGCCCTGATAGCGCGCGACTACGGGCTCCAGCGCATCGCGCTATCCGGAGGATGTCGACTGACCCTGCAACAGGCGAAAGAGACGGAACCACCGGCAATGGAGATGAAGAGGGAGGCGAGCGCGGGCGAGGCGCTCTCGCCGGAGGGCATCATGCAGCTCGGCCTGGGCTTCTGGGCCTCGAAGACGCTCCTCAGCGCCGTCGAGCTGGGCGTCTTCACCGAACTCGCCTCAGGGCCCATGACCCTCGGGGAGATCCAGGCCCGGCTCGGGCTGCACGACCGGGGCGCGCGCGACTTCCTCGACGCGCTCGTGGCGCTCCGCTTGCTCGACCGCCGCGATGGGAACGGCGGCGCCTACGCCAACACCCCCGCGGCCGACCTGTTCCTGGACCGCGCGAAGCCCTCCTATGTCGGCGGCCTGCTGGAGATGGCGAACCGTCGACTATACCCGTTCTGGGGCAGGTTGACGGAGGCGCTGCGCACCGGGCGTCCGCAGAACGAGGCGAAGGAGGGAAACGATCTCTTCGCCGCCGTGTACTCCGATCCCGAGACGCTGCGCTCCTTCCTGGGCGCCATGACCGGGATCAGCCTCCCGGTCGGTCGGGCACTCGCCAGCGCCTTCCCCTGGCAGGATGTCCGCTCCGTCGCCGACGTGGGCTGCGCCCAGGGTGGCTGCATCGCCGAGATCGCGTCGGCCCACCCGCACCTGGAAGCGATCGGCTTCGATCTGCCCCCCGTCCGCCCGGTGTTCGAGGACTACGTTCGCGGCTGCGGCCTGGACGGCCGCGTCCGGTTCCGGAGCGGCGACTTCTTTGCGGACCCGCTGCCAGCGGCGGACGTCATCGTCATGGGCCACATCCTGCACGACTGGGATCTCGCCCAGAAGAAGGCGCTTCTGCGCAAGGCTCATGACGCCCTGCCAGCGGGCGGCAGCCTGCTGGTGTATGAGGCGCTCATCGACGACGCGCGGCGGGAGCGGGCGTTCGGCTTGCTGATGAGTCTCAACATGCTGATCGGGACGCCCGGCGGCTTCGACTACACGGGCGCCGACTGCACGGGCTGGATGCGGGAGGCGGGCTTCCGTGAGATCCGTGTGCAGCCCCTCTGGGGCCAGCACTTCCTCGTCGTCGGGACGAAGTAGGCGCACCTGACCTGTGGGCGGGTGCGCTCCGGGTCGCGGCCGCTACCGCATAAGAGCGGATATTTGCACGATCATACCAGGAGCGGGCTTGCCAGGAACGCCTAGCAGCGCTTGCCCCGTCGCTCATCGCGCGACCGACCGCCATCATCAGCGCGGCCGCGGCGTCGATCTTCTGCTCCGGCCTGGCTTTGGCGGTAGCCGCCAGGGCGTGCGTCGGGCGTTTTCACAAGACGGTTCCGCCTCGCGTTCAGGGCACCAACCAATTGGTCAAAGCGCTTTTGGGGCCCCTCCATTCGTGATCTTGTCTCTCGCCTTGCACATCGCGCTCACCGGGATGAATGCCGACCTTTCCGGGCAGGGTTCGGTGATCGCGGCGCAGATGGCGGCGGAGGATGCCGGCGGCAGGCTTTCATTGGACCCTTGTCGGGACGATGACGATGCATCGAGATCTACGGGACCACCTCGTGGGCGCTGGTCAGGTTTACGCTTCGCGTTCCATCGCCGCGATCCATAAGGGCAGCTGCTCCCCGCCACTTGGATGGATTCACAATCAGGTTAAGCCTTCCGCGGCGACCAACCATACGCCTTCGCGCAGGCGCCGCCCATGAGCATGGTCCGCTCAGCGTCGCTCAGACGATCTGTGTTCAGAAACGGCACGACGGCCTGCTCGTAGTTGACGACAGCGAACGCTCGGGTCCAGTCCGTGCCCCACAAGCAGCGGTCAAGACCCCAGGCATCGAACACGCGTGCGAGCGGATCCCAAATGTCCGGGTAAGGATATGGCTCGCGGGACAGCGTGCAGGCGCCGCTGATCTTGATCACCGCGTTCGGGCGCTTGGCGAGTTCCAGCACCTTCGGAAGATCAGCCCAGGGCTGCGGGGGTGCAGGTGGCACGCGTGGCTGCAGGATGCCAAGATGGTCAACGACGAACCGGGTGTTAGGATGGCGGTCGATCAGCGTCGTGCCCGCCTCCAAGTTGCCCCAGATAAGAATGTTGACCGGGAAATCGACGCTAGCGGCCGCACGGCAAATCCGGTCAAGGCCCGGGTCGTTCGGGTCGCGTCCTGCTTCTTTCGGCAGCATGATGCGGATCGCGACAGCACCCGGCGCCCTCTTCCAGTCGGCGATGACATCGGCCACTGCCGGATCATCTGGATCGACCGGCTTGACAATAGCGAACCGGTCCGGATGGGCCTGCTGCACGTCCACGGCATAGCTGGCGTCGTAGCGGTACAGGCCAAACGCCGAGACGAAGATTGCGCCGTCGACTCCGACCTTGTCCATCGCAGCCACCATTTCGTCGCCCGTGACGTGCGGAGGCCAGTTCGGCACACTATGCCAGGGTCGCTTTGCCGTGTTCGCCTCATACGCGTGGACCTGCGAATCAATGATCATTGTCGGGACGCTCCCCTGTTCAGGAGAGTTTGGCGATCACAGCACCTTCGTGTCCAGGACCCGAGCTTGGCGCATGCCGAGCCGCATGACCCCGTGTGGCAAATCGAGGCGTTTACCCTCGAAAGCATGTCTGTGGTTCGGTGGATTGATGGATGCTGGCTTTTCGGTATAGCCGGTGCGTGGATCCGAACAAGCGAGTTGGGCGACAAGAGACCAGAGATGTAGATGAGCGAACCGACGGTGCGACAAACGGGCGCTGGTTAGCGTCTCTGCTCCGACCGCGCATGTCGTGGGCGGTTGCGATACTCACTCCCTTGCTGACCGGCTGCGCTGTGTTGGCGCAGAGTGCCCCACGTGACCTCAACGTCCTCTGGGCAGTTGTGAATGAGGTCTGCGTGCCGGATCAGCGCGTATTTGCGAGTCCGGCGCCCTGTGCCGAGGTCAACGTCACCGACGGCTATGCGATCCTCAAGGATCCCGATCCCACCGCCCCGACGCACTTCCTGCTAATTCCGACGGCCCGCATCACCGGGATCGAAGACCCAGCAATCCTGTCGCCGCGTGCGCCGAACTATTGGGCTCAGGCGTGGCGCGCCCGCCGGTATGTCAACCAGTATGCCGGCCGGGTACTCGGACGCGATGAGGTCAGCCTGGCGATCAACTCGGTTTATGGCCGCTCGCAAGACCAGTTGCATATCCACATTGATTGTATCCGGCCTACGGTAAGGGCAACGCTCCGTGCCCATGCGAGCGCCATTGGCCCAAATTGGGCACCGTTCCCTGTTCTATTGTCCGGAGAACCGTACCTTGCCAAGCGGATTGAGCGATCCGACCTAGACGGGGTTAATCCGTTTCAGCTGCTGGCAGCCCTCCCGGAAGCCCGCGGCGTGATGGGCGAAGAAAGTCTGGTCGTCACTGGTGAGACCGGCGCTGGTGGACGCCTGGGGCTCATTTTGCTCGCCGGTCGGAGCGCTCCTGGTTCTGGCAATAGGTGGGGAGAGGCGCTGCAGGATCATCGTTGTACGCTGGCCCAATCGCCCGAAGGGCGGGTTGCAAACCTCACCAATGTCTACCGCTTTGCTCGGCTCTGACCAACTAAGTGACAACGAGCGCGATCTTCTCGCTCCGCAGCAGGCGTGCGCATAGGTACCTCGGGGCAGCCACGGGGGTCACAGGCCGAATGAAGCATTCAGCGCGGTGCCATTCGACGATCGGGCCGGTGAGCAGCCATCCCAGCAAAGGCACTGAATACACGCAACTACCTCGTCTGCGGTTCTACGGTACTGAATGGTGAGGATCGCGTTGGGGAAGCCTCTCGCGAGTCGCCCTTAGGGAGCTGGTATTAGGCGCCGCAAGCACCCTCTGAGGGTGTGCGGGAGTCCGGCCGTGCCGTATCGGACGGTAAGGTCGTCGTCCGTGACGGAGATAGCCGCATGATTGGCGTAAGCCGCGCTACACGGACCTGAACGACGCGCGATCGCAATCGTCTGTGTTGCCTGCCGTCAAAGCCGGCGGAGGTCCTCGAACGACCTGCCTCCGCCGGCACTGCGGTTCGCATGGGCTTCGCGCCCCGCCCTCAGCCCCACCGAGTTTCGGCTGCCCGTCAGATCCCATCGAAGACTCCTAGAGGCTTACGCCGGGCCAGCGCCGACCGACAGATCCGCAACTATCCGTCTCCGCTTACTGCCAAAGCTACGCGACCTGGCGTCCTGGGCAGTGCGACCGCTCTCATTATTCTGTCGCCTTCCGACTGATCTGCATCAATGAGCCCCAGCATCTGTTCGGGCTGACTGCCCCCATCATTCAGGCCGCACTGCCGTGCACTGTCGGTTGCCCCGCGCTCGCGTGTAGGGAGCGGAGTTTTTCGCGGCCGCGGTAGCGAGATCATAGGAGCCCACCATGCCGGACGTTCTCTCCCGTAACCAGCGCTCGCTACTCGACGCATACTGGCGGGCCGCGAACTACCTCTCGGTCGGCCAGATCTATCTCTACGATAACCCCCTCCTGAAGCACCCGCTCACCAAGGACCACATCAAGCCCCGGCTGCTCGGCCATTGGGGAACGACGCCCGGTCTCAACTTCATCTATGCGCACCTGAACCGGGTCATCAACGAGCACGATCTCGACATGATCTACGTGACCGGCCCGGGCCATGGCGGCCCCGGGCTGGTCGCCAACGCGTATTTGGAGGGCACCTACAGCGAGGTCTATCCGAATATTTCGCAGGACGAAGAGGGCATGACGCATCTCTTCAAGCAATTCTCGTTTCCTGGCGGCATTCCGAGCCATGTCGCACCCGAGACGCCCGGCTCGATCCATGAGGGCGGCGAGCTGGGATACGCCCTGTCCCACGCGTTCGGCGCGGCATTCGACAACCCCGACCTGATCGTCGCCTGCGTTGTGGGGGACGGCGAAGCAGAGACCGGGCCGCTGGCGACGAGCTGGCACTCGAACAAATTCCTCAATCCGGCCTCCGACGGTGCGGTGCTGCCCATCCTGCATCTCAACGGCTACAAGATCGCCAACCCGACCGTGCTCGCGCGCATCAGCCACGAGGAGCTGGACCACCTGTTCCGCGGCTACGGCTACACGCCGCACTTCGTCGAGGGGCACGAGCCTGATGCGATGCACGAACTGATGGCGGCGACGCTCGATACCGCCATCGGCGAGATCCGGCGCATCAAGGCTGAGGCGCGAGGGGGCGACTCCGTCCAGCGCCCGCGCTGGCCGATGATCGTGCTTCGCACCCCGAAGGGCTGGACCTGCCCGAAGGAGATCGACGGCCGGCGCACCGAGGGTTACTGGCGCGCGCATCAGGTGCCGATGGGCGAGATGCACGACAACCCGTCGCACGTGCGCATCCTCGAAGAGTGGATGAAGAGCTACCGGCCGGAAGAGCTGTTCGATCGCGGCGGCCGGCTCCGCCCGGAGCTTGCCGAACTCGCGCCCCGTGGCGTCCGGCGAATGAGCGCCAATCCGCACACGAATGGCGGCGCGGTGATGCGCGACCTCCGCCTGCCGGACTTCCGCGACTACGCGATCAAGGTTCCCGCTCCCGGCGCGGTGGTCGCGGAGGCGACGCGCGTGATGGGCGGATTTCTGCGCGACGTGCTGACGATGAACGTGGAGGCGCGCAACTTCCGCCTGTTCAGTCCCGACGAGAGCAACTCGAACCGCTGGCAGGACGCGCTCGAGGTCACCGACCGTGTCTGGATGGCCGAAATCGAGCCCTATGACGACCATCTCGCCCCCGAGGGACGCGTGATGGAGGTGCTGAGCGAGCATCAATGCCAGGGCTGGCTGGAAGGCTATCTGCTCACCGGCCGGCACGGCTTCTTTTCGTGCTACGAGGCGTTCATCCACATCATCGACTCGATGTTCAACCAGCACGCCAAGTGGCTGAAGGTCTGCAACGAGATCGGATGGCGGCGCCCGATCGCCTCGCTCAACTACCTGCTGTCGAGCCATGTCTGGCGGCAGGACCATAACGGGTTCAGCCACCAGGACCCCGGCTTCATCGACCATGTCATCAACAAGAAGGCCGAGGTCGTGCGCGTCTATCTGCCGCCCGACGCCAACTGCCTGCTTTCGGTCACCGACCATTGCCTGCGCAGCCGGAACTACGTGAACGTGGTCGTTGCCGGGAAGCAACCCGCGCCGCAATGGCTGAGCATGGACGATGCCATAAAGCACTGCACCGTCGGCTTAGGAATCTGGGATTGGGCGAGCAACGATCGTGGCGGCGAGCCCGACGTCGTGATGGCTTGCTGCGGCGACGTACCAACGCTCGAGACGCTGGCCGCGGTCGATCTCCTGCGCCAGCACGCGCCCGACCTGAAGGTTCGGGTCATCAACGTCGTCGACCTGATGAAGCTGCAGCCGGAGAGCGAGCATCCGCACGGGCTTTCGGACCGCGACTTCGATGCGCTGTTCACCACGAACAAGCCGATCATCTTCGCTTTCCACGGCTATCCCTGGCTGATCCACCGGCTGACCTACCGCCGGCACGGACACGCCAACCTGCACGTTCGCGGCTACAAGGAGGAAGGCACGACGAGCACGCCGTTCGACATGTGCGTGATGAACGATCTCGACCGCTTTCATCTGGTCGAGGACGTCATCGACCGCGTGCCCAATCTCGCCGTGCGGGCCGCTTACGCGAAGCAGGCGATCCAGCAACAGGCTGATCGAGCACAAGCAATACATTGCCCGCTACGGCGACGACATGCCGGAGATCACCAGCTGGTCATGGGGACAAGCGGCGGCCAGCACGGGGTCCCGCTCGACGGAGGGCGACAATGTGTGATCGGCGGCGTGCGGCAAGGTGCGCGCCGCAATGAGTGCCGGGTTCCTCGCGGCGATCTTCGACGTGGACGGCGTGCTGGTCGATTCGCCGCATGAGCGCGCCTGGCGCGAGGCGCTCGCCGGCTTCGCCGATCCGGCCGGGTTCACGACCGCATTCTATCAGGCGCATGTCGCGGGCAAGCCGCGGATGGAGGGAGCACGGTCGGCTCTCGAACGGCTCGGAGTGCCAAACGCCGCCATCCGCGCCGAGGAATACGCAGAGAAGAAGCAGGCGCTGATCGACCGGCTGATCGAGGAGGGGAGCTTCGAGGCGTTCCCCGACGCGGTGCGCCTTGCGGCCAGGCTGCACGCGGCGGGGCTGAAGCTGGCGCTCGCCTCGTCGTCAAAGAACGCCGAGGCGATGCTGCGCCAGATCGAGCTGCCGGACGGCCGCCCTCTGCTGCCGCTGTTCGAGGCCGATCTCAGCGGCCGCGAGGTGCCGCGCGGCAAGCCGGATCCCGCGCTGTTCCTGCTCGCGGCGGAGGCGTTACGGATTGCGCCGGAACGTTGCGTAGTCGTGGAGGATGCGCCCTCAGGCATTCGCGCGGCCCGCGCGGGCGCGATGGCGGCCCTCGGCATCGCGCGGCTGCACGACGAAGCTCTTTTGCGCGATGCCGGCGCCGACCTCGTGCTCACCAGTCTGGACCAACTCGACGTCGCCGCGCTGGCGAGTGGCGCGATCCGCGCGCGGCAGAAAGCGGAGCCCGCTTCCAATGTCTGAGGTATTGGAACCGACCTCGGACCCGGAATGGGTTCTCCATGTGGAGGGCTACAACGCCCTGACGGAAAACGAGGTCGAATCGCGTTTCGCGTTCGGAAACGGGTTTCTCGGCATGCGCGCCGCCCGGTCGGTGGCCCGCGGGCCGACATGGACCAGCTGGCTCAAGTACATCCGCTGGGCGTCGTGGCCCCGCTGCTACGTCGCCGGGTTGTTCGACATTCCGAACACTGAGCCGGCGGTGCCGGCGCTGGTGCCCGTCCCTGATTGGTCGCGCATCCAGATCGTGCTGGACGGAAAGCCGGTGACGGGGCGCGAGGGCCAGGTCCTTCGCTTGGTGCGCACGTTGGACATGCGCCGCGGACTGGTCGCCGCGGCCGCGACGGACCGCACGCCTTCCGGTGTCACCATCACCGGTCGCGAGATCCGTCTGTTGTCGCTCGCGGATCGTGCCATCGGACTTCAGCTTCAGCGCTACGTGATCGATCGCGACGGCGTCGAGGTGCGCGCCGAAGCCAATTTCGAGATGGCCGGACTCGGCATGGCCCCCGAGTTCTTGCAAGCGGATCTGGGCGCGTGGCGGACGGAGGGCACGGGAAAAGGTGTTGCTATGGCGGGGCACGCCGTCCTGCGCCTCGACGGCGAGGTTGTCGCCCCCGAACGCCCCTTCCCGCTGCGCTGGGTCTGGCGCTGGCGTTCGGTGGCCGGGCAGGTGGCCGAGTTCGAGCGGCTCATCGCGGTGGCACGGGCCGATACGCCGGAGGAGGATCCGGCGCCTCGGGCGAGAGAGGCTCTGGCGCGCAACGTGTCACTCGGCTGGCGCGCGGTGCTCGAGGCGCACGAGGCCGCGTGGGACGCGCGCTGGGCCGCGGGCGGCGTCGGAATCGAAGGCGACGAGGGGATGCAGCGCGCTGCGCGCTTCGCCGTCTACCATTTGACCAGCGCCGCCAACCCCGCGGACGAACGCGTCTCGATCGGCGCGCGCGGCCTTACCGGCGATGCTTATTTCGGTCATGTATTCTGGGACACCGAGATCTACCTGCTGCCCTTCTACACCGCGACCTGGCCGGAAGCGGCCCGGGCGCTCCTGATGTACCGCTACCACACGCTTCCAGGAGCGCGCGCGAAGGCGGCGCACTTCGGCTACAAGGGCGCGCTTTATGCGTGGGAGTCGGCCGATACCGGCGAGGAAACCACGCCGGAGCACATCCTTGGCCCCGACGGTGAGCCGATCGAGGTGCTCACTGGCAGGATGGAGCACCACATCAGCGCCGACGTCGCCTACGCGGTATGGCAATATTGGCGGGCTACCGGGGACGACGACTTCTTCCTTCGCGCCGGAGCGGAGATCGTTCTCGACACGGCGCGGTTCTGGGCTTCCCGCGCGAAGGCCGAGTCGGACGGCCAGCGGCACATCCGGCACGTCATCGGGCCGGACGAATACCACGAGGATGTGGACGACAATGCCTTCACCAACGTGATGGCCCGCTGGAATCTCGCGCGCGGGCTGGAGACGATGGAGCTGCTTTGCAGCCGCTGGCCCGAGCGGGCTGCGGAGCTGCAGGAGAGGCTCGCGCTCGGCGAAGCGGAGCTGGCCGATTGGCGCAGCGCCGCCTCCCGCATCCCGACCGGCCTCGACCCGACGACCGGCCTCTACGAGCAGTTTGCCGGTTTCCACAAGCTCGAACCGTTCGACCTCAGGGCCTATGCGCATCATACGGTGCCGATCGACGTGGTGATAGGCCGCGAGCGCACCCAGCGCTCGCAAGTGGTCAAGCAAGCCGACGTAGTGGCGCTGATCGCGCTTCTGCCGCAAGAATTCCCGGGCACGATGCCGGAAGCGAACTTCCGCCACTACGAACCGCGTTGCGCGCATGGAAGCTCGCTGAGCGCGGCCATGCATGCGCTCGTTGCGGCACGCCTCGGCGATTCCGAGATGGCGCTCCGCTATCTGCGTGAGACCGCGGCGCTCGATCTCGATCCCGACCCCAACACAGCAGGAGGCATCCGCATCGCGGGGCTCGGCGGCCTTTGGCAAGCAGTGGTGCTCGGGTTCGGCGGCGTCGACCTCGGCGGCGAGACGCTGGGCATCGACCCGCGGCTGCCACCGCAATGGCAGTCCCTGTCGTTCCGCGTGTGCTGGAGGGGCCGGACGGTGGCGGTGCGGATCTCGGGCCGGACAGTTGAAGCGGAGCTTATGGTGGGAGAGCCGATGGCAATCGTGCTGGCGGGTACCACGCGGCATCTCTTGCCCGGGGCAGTGGTTCAGGTCTCGCTTTAGCAGACCGTAGCGCACACCGACGCCGGGTGAAACGAGTAGCGCGCGGGCTTTCCGCAGGGGAATGAGCGGGATGGATGTGTTTGCGATTAGGCACGGGGAGACCGAATGGAGCATCACCGGCCAGCACACCGGCAGGACAGACATACCGCTGACCGACAACGGACGCCAGCTCGCCAAGCGGCTACAACCGGCACTCGCTAAAGAGGTGTTCGCGCTCGTGCTCGCCAGTCCGCTTCAGCGCGCACGAGAGACTTGCGAATTGGCCGGACTCGGCTCTCGCGCCACCATCGACCCCGATTTGGCGGAGTGGGATTACGGCGACTATGAGGGTGTGACGTCCCAGCAGATCCACGAGCACACGCCCGACTGGCTGCTGTTTCGAGACGGATGCCCAGGCGGCGAATTGCCAGAACAAGTCGGCGCACGCGCCGATCAAGTGATTGCACGGGCTCGCGGGACCGGTGGCAACGTCGCTCTGTTTGCGCACGGTCACATCCTGCGCGTACTCGCGGCACGCTGGATCGGGCTGCCGGCGGTTGCGGGCCAACATTTCCTTCTCGGCACGGGGACTTTATGCGTCCTGGGCCACTACCGGGAAATCCCAGCTATTAGTATTTGGAACGGGCCGGTAGCTTGACAGTGGTTCGGAAGTGCCGCCATCCGGTCGGGGAGAATTGGTGAACCTGACGGATCCGATGCTGGATTATCAAGGGAAGGCACAATGCTTCATCATGAACGCTTGAGACCGCCATCCCGTGACTATCCGGCCGACGAGTGGGCCATCATCGAAAAACGGTTCCATCCCGAATTCCTTGCCCAATCCGAAACCATGCTGGCGCTCGGCAACGGATATCTCGGCATGCGGGGGTGCCCTGAAGAGGGCGGCCCGAGCATTGAAAACAGTACGCTCATCAACGGATTTTATGAAACCCGGCCGATCATCTATGGAGAAGACGCGTATGGTTTTGCGAAGACGGGGCAAACCATCGTCGCAGTGACCGACAGCAAGATCATCAAGCTTTTCGTAGATGACGAACCCTTCTGGCTACCGGACGCGAACCTGCGCAGCTACGACCGACGGCTCAACATGAGATCGGGAACCCTCGACCGGCAAATTCTTTGGGAAACGTCCGCCGGCAAACAGGTGTTGATCACGTCTAGGCGACTGGTTTCCTTTGCCAACAGGCACGTTGCGGCAATCTCCTATTGCGTGAAGCTCCTCAACGCGGATGCCTCCGTCGTAATCTCCTCCGAGATCGTGGCGAGCCAACCGACCTCCGCCATCGACGAAAGTGATCCGCGACAGACAAGACGCTTTGATGGCCGGGTTCTGCATCACCGAAACAGCTACAGCCGGGATCGTCGGATCGTGCTGTGCCATGCCACCGAAAAGAGCCGCCTGACCCTGGCCTGTGCCACCGACACTGCGCTGGATACCGCTTGCCCTCACGCCCACAAGGTTGCCAACAACGAAGACTTCGGTCAGGTCGCGTTCACGATCGCGGCAAGGCCCGGATCTGCCATCCAGCTCACGAAATACATGGTCTATCACACCTCTGGCACGGCCTCTGCCGAAGAACTCTGCGGCCGGGCCGAGTGGACGATCGATCGCATCAAAGATCAGGGGTTTCAACGACTGCTCGATGACCAGGAGCAGTACATGGACGAGTTCTGGCACCGCAGCGATGTCCAGGTCCGAGACGTGAGGGAAGACCGGACGAAGCGCAGTACTGTGGAAATCCAGCAGGCCATCCGCTTCAATCTGTTTCACATGCTGCAGGCCTCGGCACGTGCGGAAAACACCGGTGTGCCGGCGAAAGGAGTCACCGGGCAGGCCTACGACGGGCACTATTTCTGGGACACGGAGATCTATCTTCTACCATTCCTGATATACACGTCTCCTCGCATCGCCAAGAATCTGCTGGCGTTCCGCTATCGAATTTTGCCTCAAGCGCGAGCACGCGCCCGAGAACTCGGGCACCGAGGTGCCATGTTCCCATGGCGTACCATAAACGGTGAGGAGGCGTCCGCTTACTACGCCGCCGGGACCGCGCAATACCATATCAATGCAGATATCATGTACGCGTTGCGAAAATACGTGCAGGCGACCGGCGACGAGAGCTTCTTGCGCGACTACGGCGCAGAAATGCTGGTTGAAACGGCTCGCCTGTGGCGCGATCTGGGTTTCTACTCCGAGACAAAAGGCGGGAAGTTCTGCATCAACGCTGTCACCGGTCCCGATGAATACAACACGGTAGTCAATAACAACGCTTATACTAATCTAATGGCCCGGGAAAATTTACGCTACGCCGCCCAGACCGTCGAGGCTCTGCGGGAACTGGACCCAGACGCGTTCAATGCGCTTGTCCACAAAACAGCGCTCAAGTCCCCGGAGGAGGAGGAGGCCTGGAAGCACGCCGCGGAGAACATGTACGTTCCTTATGACGAGAAACTAGGGATCATCCCGCAGGATGATCAGTTCCTCGACAGAGAGCCCTGGGATTTTCAAAACACGCCAAGCGACCACTATCCGCTGCTATTGTTTTATCATCCACTCAACATCTATCGGAAGCAGGTGATCAAACAGGCGGACGTGGTCCTGGCAATGTTCCTGTTGGGCGATGCCTTCTCCCTGGACGCCAAAAAACGTAACTTTGCCTTCTACGAACCATTGACGACCGGCGACTCATCCTTGTCGTCGTCTGTCGAAGCGATCATCGCGGCGCAGGTTGGTGAGGTAGACAAAGCGGTTCGGTACGGAATGGCAGGACTGCTGATGGACCTCGCCGACGTCGGTGGAAACGTCAAGGATGGCTGCCACATTGCTTCGATGGGCGGTACTTGGATGATGCTGGCGTACGGACTTGGCGGCATGCGAGACAATGGCGGACGACTGTCGTTCTGGCCGCGCCGGGCGCCGGAGGACAATGCCACACTTCGCTTCTCAGTGACCTATCAAGGTCAGATGCTGACGGTCGAAATCAGTCTGGAGCAGGTGGAATACACACTGCGTAAGGGCGAGTGTCTGGTAATCGGCCACGAAGTAGAGGAGATCGAGTTGACGTCGGAACATCCGACGGCGACCCGGCCCGTTAGCAGGAGATAAGGCTCCGCATCTCTACCGGTTTTAAATCTCGCAATGCCAGGTAATCTCCGGCGTAGGAAGGGCACTCCGCTCGCTCTGCATCAACGAGAGCCGATGTCTGGGCCGGACACGGTTATCCGCGCCCAATCGAGGCCAGGATCGAACGTTCTGATCGCTGCGGCGCGCGCGTTCGTCTCCGGGCCGAGATCTTTCTGGAACACGGTCCCGTCCTCACCGACGACGAAAGTCATTACGCCGGAGGCGCCGAACATCGCAGGCCACGCGATCAGTCCGAAGCCGCCCGTCATCAGGCCGCCTTGCACATAACTCTTCGCGCCGCCGAGCGCGTTAGGGCCTTGCGCGGTCAGGATCCGATAGTAGTAGCCCTGATAGGGAATCAGCTTGCCCGCCTCGCTCTGGCCCGGATAGCCCTCCTCGACAGCGCTCTCGACCAGCGGACCGAGCGGGCTTTCGGGAATGCCGGGTGCGGGCGGCCAGTACAACCCGTCGTAATTCCCTTCGGTACTGACCAGCCGCATGGCGTAGCGGCCCTTCCCGGTAGCCTGCTTGAATAGGTCGAAATACGCGTGCTGCGCGTCGACATAGGCCAGTGCGAAGCGGATCGCGGCGATTTCATTGCGGCCGATACGTCGGTCGACGATCTCCTGCGCGCCTGCCTGCGAATCGAAAACCCATTCTCCGTCGCGCCTCACGAGCGGCATCGGGAGCGGCCAATCGTTGCCCCCGACCTGGAGCGACAACCGGTCCTGCCCGTCCGCGACGAGCGCATGGCGCTCGGCGTAGGCGTCGAGGAAGCGCTGCGCCTCCTGCCGATCCTTCACGGGATCGCCGGAACGAACGAGGTTTTCGCTGCCGGGCCCGAGAATGCGTGCCAGAGTGTCGCGGTCATCGGCTTGCAACGCGCCGACCAGGGCGGCGACCGCCTCGTCCGGACTTTGAAAGCGGGTCTGCGACGTGGATTCCGCAGGCGAACCGGTGCTCCAAGCGAGAGCGGCCGCGAGCAGGAGGGGGCGGATCAGCTTCCGGATGCGGTCCTTCACGCTAACGTCTCCCCCCACGGCCCCCTCCGCCACCCCCACGTCCCCCTCCGCCACCGCCACGGGCGCCCCCGCCACCCCCGCCGCGCTGCATGCCTCCGCCGCGAGCACCGCCGCCTCGCTGCGCGCTGGCGGCTTGGCGGCTCTGGCTGCCCCGCTGTCCGTAAGCCGCAGCGCGCTTGCCCTCGCCCGTCCCGCCAAACGCCCCTGAACCCGCTCTCTGTCCGCCGCCTTGCGGCCGCTGGAGACCACCCCCCTGGCCAGCCTGCCGCGAGGGCTGCTGGCGGGGCGTCGCGTCGGCCCGTCGGCCTTGACCGCCGCCGGGTCGCTGAGCACCGGGGCGCTGGGTCTCCCCGCCTCCGGCGCGCTGCGTCCCATCGCGACGTTGACCTTGCCCCGCGCCGGGACGCTCCCCTGGAGAGCGCTGCCCCTGACCAGCGCCTGGCCGCTGCGCCTGGCCACCGCCCGGCCGGCTTCCGGGACTGAGATCCGCCCGGTTTTGCAGATTGCCGGCTCCCGAGGAGGGCCGCGGACGATCGACCAGGTTGGCAGGAACTCCGACGCTGGCCCGTCCGATCGCGTTCGACGGAAGCCCGGTATTCCGCCCGGGCCGCCCGACCGGGCCGGCCGGCGGCCGGCTCAGATTGGCCGACGTGCGACCGGCCGGTCGGTTGAGCGACGGGCTCCAGGTGTTCGAGGCGGTCCGCGTCGCGATTGGCATTGATGTTGTTCCAGCGATTGGAGTTGATGTTCACGTCGCCGCCGCCCCAGTTAGGGCTGGCCCAGCCCCAGAGGCCGGCGGTGATCGCGACTCCCGCCCCGAACGCGAGGCCGCTCATCAGCGCGGTTCCTGGCACGTAGGCCGGGGCGGGTGCGGCGACGACCGCCGGATAGGCGGGGTACGGCCAGCTGCCGTAGACGGTCGTCGGGTTGTAGCTCGGCACATAGACAACGTTCGGATCCGCCGGCTGGATGACGATCGTGCTTGAGGCTGGAGCGGGCGCTCCGGCGCCAGACGGCGGCGCCACCGAGCCGCCGCCCACCTCTTCCGTAAGAACCACCTGCTGCGGCGTCGATTTGAGGTTTCCCTCCGCCTGTGCCTGGCGCCTCAGCCGCTGGATGCTGTCGAGCACCTCCTCCTGCTCGTTGGCGAATGCGTACCGAGTTGCTGCGTCCACTCGAGATTGTTGTCGAGCTGAGAGAGGGCTTGCGGGAAAGGAATGAGCGACTTGACGCTCGGGTCCCAGTCGAGCGGCTCGAGCGCCCGGGTCAGGGCGTCACCCTTCAGAGCGGCGTGATCCCCCTCCTTGAGCCACCTTGCGGCGGCGACGACCTGCAGCGGGAAGGTCGATGCCATGAGCACCTGGGTCAGCAGCGTATCCGGGTAAAGCGCGATCGGAGCCAGCAACGCGTCGATCTGCTGGACGGTGAAGCCACCGGGCTCCTCCGCGTTTGCCGGCGATGTCGAGCCGGGTGACGCCGGCTGCGCTCCGGCCGGGGTCGGAGCTCCGGCGTTTAGGATGATAAGGCTGGCAGTCACCCGGCACATGCGCGCAACGCTCCGCCTCCACACGAGGCTTCCTCGCGTCGCTCGGGGAATTCGCACCGGACGGCCTCCGTTCATCCCTGTAGCTTCCCAAACTTTTGTGCTCCGACGATTGAGGCAGATCAATGAGGCCGGAATCGTCGCGTGGGAGGACGTTCGCGTGGGAGGACGTGCCGGACGAGACGCGTCGTCCGCGGCTGTCGAAGCGACGAGCGCGCCCGATGCCCGCCGCCATAACTTAACACTGTCGGTCGCGACTATTGCAGTATCGTTGCGGCCCACCAAGCACGCACATTCGTCTTACCCGGACGGCTTCGGTCGTCTCAATCGCCACACGATTAGGAGCCCCGATGTTGGGAAGCGGTCTGCAGGCGGCACATGAGTACTGGCTGGATGCCTATCAGCGCTCCATCCTATTTCTCGACGTGCTGCGCGAGCGAGGCGACGGCTATCTGGCGCATAACGCGAGCAAGGTGCCGAATGTCCTGAGTTTCAAAGCCGAGCTCGTTCTCGATGGGCGAACGCTGCCTCGGCCGGTCAATTATCTGCTCGTCCGCATCCCGCCGCCAGGCGGGGTGACGACGGACCCGCGTAAGCCACCGTTCATCGTCGTCGATCCGCGCGCAGGGCACGGCCCGGGGATCGGCGGCATGAAGCAGGACAGCGAGATCGGGGTCGCGCTTGCGGCGGGCCACGCCTGCTATTTCGTGGGTTTCCTGCCCGAGCCGGTGCCCGGCCAGACCGTCGAGGACGTGTGCCGCGCTGAGGCAGCGTTCGTGGAGGAAGTGGCATCCCGGCATCCGGACGCCGACGGCAAGCCGGTCATCGTCGCGAATTGCCAGGCCGGCTGGCAGATCATGATGATGGCGGCGATGCGGCCGGAGCTCGCCGGGCCGATCCTGCTCGCTGGATCGCCCCTGTCCTACTGGGCGGGCGTGCGCGGGAAAAACCCGATGCGCTATCTCGGCGGCGTGCTCGGCGGAACCTGGCTCACTGCCCTCGCCGGCGACATGGGACATGGGATCTTCGACGGTGCCAATCTGGTCGCCAACTTCGAGATGCAGAACCTCGCGAACACCTATTGGCAGAAGGCGTACAATGTTTACGCCAACGTCGACAAGGAGGCCGCGCGTTTTCTCGAGTTCGAGACGTGGTGGGGCAGTCCGGTACTGCTGAACGCCGAGGAGATGCAGTGGATCGCCGACAACCTGTTCGTCGGCAATAAGCTTGCCACGGGCGAGATACGCTCTTCGGATGGCTCCCGGGTCGACCTGCGCAACATCCGCTCGCCGATCATCGTCCTCTGCTCCTGGGGCGACAACATCACGCCGCCCCAGCAGGCACTCGGGTGGATCACCGATCTCTACGACAACGAACGGGAACTCGTCGCGAACGGCCAGACCATCGTTTACACCTTGCATCAAACGATCGGCCATCTCGGCATCTTCGTATCGGGAAAGGTCGCAACCAAGGAGCATGGCGAGTTCGCCACCTGCATGGAGATGATCAATCTCCTGCCGCCCGGACTGTACGAGGCGATCATCACGGAGGTCGAACCCGGCATCGAGCACCCCGAGCTTATTCAGGGAAAATACCTGTTCCGACTGGAAGCGCGGACCATCGAGGACATACGGGCGCTTGGAGGCAATCCGCCCGAGGACGATCTCCGCTTCGCGGCCGCAGCGCGCGTCTCCGATGCTGGCGTCGGCCTTTATCGCGCCATCGCCGGACCTGGGATCCGCGCATCGTCGACCGAGCAAGGGGCCAGTCTACAGCGGCGGCTCCACCCGCACCGGCTTCGGTTCGCCGCCTTCTCGGGCGAGAACCCCGCAATGGCGCCGGTGAAGTCGCTTGCCGAGCAGGTGCGCGCCGACCGCCGGCCGGTCGCGCCCGATAATCCCTTCATGCAGATGGAAAAGGCGGTCTCCGGAAACATCGCGTCCTGGCTTGAGATGTGCGGAAACATGCGGGATGCCTGGACCGAGGCATTCTTCCTGAACACCTATGGCTCGCCGTTGCTTCAGGCGATGGTCGGCCTCGGGCCGCAAGTGCCGCTCGCACACCGCCGGGTCGAACGAGACCTTGCACGGGAGGCGACGGAAGCCAAGCTCCGAGCCGAGCTCGAGACCCAGTTCGAGCTGGGCGGGATCGCCGAGGCGGCGCTGCGGGCGCTGCTGTATGTGCGGCTCCCGGGAGGCAGCGTCGATGAGCGCGGCTTCGCCATGATCGAGGCGGTCCGGGCCGCGCAGCCGCCGGATCGTCGCATGAGCCTCGCGCAGCTCAAGGAGGTGATCCGGACCCAGTTACCTGCTGGTTCGACTGGACGAACAGCGTGCGATACGAGCGATCCCGAAGCTCCTGCCCCATGATCAGGCGCAGCGCCGCACCACGCTGGAAGCGATTCGTAGCGTTCTTTCCGCGCGCGGAGCACTGGACGCCGAGGGCGCCCGCCGTCTCGGGGAGATCGAACCGCTCTTCGGCGTCGAAACGCCGAGTCCGGCCCGCAAGGAGAGCGCTCATGCCTGAGGCAGCAGGCGGGAAGCCTGACGCTGTGCATGAGAAGTACGAGCGCCTGGTTGCGGCCGCCAAGACCAGGCCGCCAATCGTCACCGCCGTCGCTCATCCCTGCGACACGATCTCGCTGCAAGGTGCCGCGGAGGCGGCACGGCTCGGATTGATCGTGCCGATCCTCGTGGGGCCGTCCGCGAAGATCCGGGACGCTGCCCGGCGCGCCGAGATCGACATCGCATCGCTCGAGATGATCGACGCGGCTCATAGCCATGATTCGGCCGAGAAGGCGGTTGAGCTCGTGCGGTGCGGCCGGGCGGAGGCCCTCATGAAAGGCAGCCTCCACACCGACGAGTTGATGGGCGCCGTGGTCGCGCGCGACACAGGCATCCGGACGGCGCGGCGCATCAGCCATTGCTTCGTCATGGATGTCCCGGGTCACCGAGACGCGCTCATCATCACGGATGCGGCCGTGAACATCGCGCCGAGCCTCGCGGACAAGGTCGACATCGTCCAGAATGCGATTGACCTCGCGCACGCGCTGGGCGTCGCGGAGGTGCGCGTCGCTATCTTGAGCGCGACGGAGACGGTCAATCCCAAGGTGCCGTCCACCATTGAGGCGGCGGCCCTCTGCAAGATGGCGGACAGGGGGCAGATCACCGGGGCGGTGCTGGACGGGCCGCTCGCGCTCGACAACGCGATAAGTGCCGAGGCCGCCGCGATCAAGCGGATCGAGTCTCCTGTGGCCGGCCGTGCCAACGTTCTCGTTGCCCCCGACCTCGAGGCCGGAAACATGCTCGCGAAGAGCCTCTCGTTTCTGGCCGGAGCCGACGCTGCCGGGATCATCCTCGGTGCTCGCGTGCCGATCATCCTGATGAGCCGGGCCAACTCGTTGCTCACCCGGCTGGCGTCCTGCGCCGTCGCGTTGCTCGTCGCTCACGCGCGCCGGGCCGACCCCGCCGCCACAATTCGCTGAGGCAACGCCATGACCGATCAAATTCGCCCCGTCCTGACCGGGCACAAGGCACTCGTCGTCGGCGTCGCCAACGATCAATCCATCGCCTATGGCTGCGCGAAGGCGTTCCGCACTGCCGGCGCGGATGTTGGGATCACGTGGCTCAACGAGAAGGCCCGGCCGCACGTCGAGCCGCTGGCGAACGAGCTTGAAGCCTCGATCACCGCCCCACTCGACGTGTCCGCGCCGGGCGAGCTGGAAGCGGTGTTCGACCGGATCCGCGCGCAGTGGGGCAAGCTTGACATTCTCGTCCACTCGATCGCCTTCGCGCCGAAGGCGGACCTTCAAGGCGGGCTGCTCGCCTGTTCGGCCGAGGGTTTCGCCAAGGCGATGGACATCTCCTGCCACTCCTTCATCCGCATGGCCCGCCTCGCCGCGCCGCTGATGACCGATGGCGGGACCATGTTCGCAATGAGCTACTACGGTGCCAACCGTGTCGTGCCGAACTACAACATGATGGGGCCGGTCAAAGCGGCGCTTGAGGCGGCCTGCCGGTATCTTGCCTTCGAGCTCGGACCCATGGACATCCGGGTGCATGCTATCTCTCCCGGACCGCTCAAGACCCGTGCATCCTCCGGCATCAAGGATTTCGAGTTGCTGCTCAACGAGGCGGCGCAGAAAACGCCGATCGGCGAACTGATCGACATCATGGACGTCGGTTTCGCCTGCGCCTATCTGGCAACGCCGTTCGCGAGACGGATCACCGGCGGCACCATCTATGTCGATGGTGGCACCAACATCGTGGCCTGACTGGATCGGGGCAAGGACATGCAGGGCTGCCTCGGCGTTCTCAACGCCGGATCCTCGAGCATCAAGTTCGCGATCTACGATCCCGGAACCGATTTGCCCCTGCGCTTCCGTGGCCAGATCGAGGCCATCGGCATAGGACCGCACCTGAAGGTTACGGACGCACTCGGGCGCACCGTCGCTGAGCGAAGCTGGCCGGCGGCCGACCTGGACCACGCGGCGGCCACGCTGCAGATTCTCCAGACCGGCGCCGAGCTACTGAATGGCCCCCGTGTGGCCGCTATCGGTCACCGGGTGGTTCATGGGGGGACTCGCTTCGATTCGCCGGTGAAAGTGGATGCGAGTGTCATGGACGCGCTGGCGAAGCTCATCCCGCTCGCGCCGCTGCACCAGCCGCACAATCTTGCCCCTATTCGTGTGATTGCGGAAGCCGCCCCGCATATCGCGCAGGTGGCCTGTTTCGACACGGCATTCCACCGCTCGCAGGATGCGCTCGGTCAGGCTTTCGCCATCCCCCGCGCGCTGTCCGACGCCGGTATCCGCCGCTATGGGTTCCATGGGCTTTCATACGAGTTCGTCACGTCACGACTGCCGGTCATCGCCCCCGAGTTGGCGTCCGCTCGCGTCGTCATCGCGCATCTCGGCAATGGTGCAAGCCTGTGCGCCGTGCGAGATGGGAAGAGCGTGGCGAGCACGATGGGATTCACGGCCGTCGATGGGCTGATGATGGGCACGCGATGCGGTGCAATCGACCCGGGCGTCCTGCTCTATCTGCTGGACGAGCGCGGAATGGATGCCCGGGCGATCGAGGACCTCATCTATCGCCAATCCGGCCTGCTTGGGGTGTCCGGCATCTCCTCCGACATGCGCACCCTGCGCGCTTCGTCTGCACCGGAGGCCAGGGAGGCGATCGCGCTTTTTGTATACCGGATCGTCCGCGAGATTGGCTCGATGGCGGCGGCGCTCGGTGGGCTCGATGCGCTGGTCTTCACTGCCGGCATCGGCGAGAAGGACGCGGCGACACGGCTATCCGTAATGCATGGATGCGCTTGGCTCGGTCTCGAGCCGGACACTACGCGCAATGAGACCGGGTCGGGGCGCATCAGTGCCGAGAGTTCGCGCGTGTCCGCCTGGGTCGCTCCGACGGATGAGGAGCGCATGATCGCGCAGCACACGGCAGCGGAACTCGACAGGCCCGGGGGGGCGGCCTGATGTTACCGACTACGGATAATAGGTTTCCTTGGATAAGCACTCGCCGCCGCGGCGGGAGGTCATCTTGGAAGCGGCCGGTTGTAGCCTTGGTTCTCTTCGGCTTCGTTGCCGGATGCGCAAGCCCCGAACGCCTGGATGCGGTCCCAACAAAACTCACCGGGCAAGCCGCGCCGCTCGGCATCCCAAACGTGCGGTTCTGGGCCGACACAGACGGTCCGGCAATGGTGGCGGAAGCAAGGGCAGCGTTGGCCCGCGAGCCGATCGCCGGTGGAGGAACGGGGGCGGTGTCCGGGGTCCGGTCGCCGGCCAGTTATCTGGCGCTGTCAGGCGGCTCCGACAACGGCGCGTTTGGTTCCGGGTTTCTGGCCGGCTGGACCGAGCAGGGCACGCGCCCGGAGTTCAAGCTCGTCACCGGGATCAGCGCGGGAGCGCTGATCGCACCATTCGCCTTTCTGGGACCGTCGTACGACTCAGAGTTGCGGGCCGTCTTCACGACAATCGGCCCCGAGGACGTTTACGAGCAGCGTTGGCTGCCGCGGGCAGTGTTTAGCGATGCGCTTTCTAGCACCGATCCTCTGTTTCGGCTGATCTCCCGATATGCCACGGAGAAAATGCTCCAGGACATTGCGCGCGAGTATCAGAAGGGCCGCTTGCTGCTGATCGGCACGACCAACCTCGACGTGCAGCGGCCCGTGATCTGGAATATCGGCGCTATCGCCGCGAGCGGTCAGCCTGGTGCGCTCGATCTGTTCCGTAAAATCCTGCTCGCGTCCGCCTCCATTCCAGGTTTGTTTCCGCCGGTGTTGATCGATGTGGAGGCCGGCGGTCATCACTACCAAGAGATGCACGTCGACGGGGGCGCAATAGCCCAAACGTTCCTGATCCCGACCGCGGTGGGAGCGACGGTCAATCTTCGAGCGAAGGAGAATGCCCGTCAGCGCACTGCTTACGTCATCCGTAATGCGCGCCTTGATCCGGAGTGGGCGTCGGTCGACCGGCGGCTGCTGAGCATCACCGGTCGCGCGATCGGGACGATGCTTCACTACAGCGGCTACAACGATGTTTTGCGGATTTACTTCGCAGCCCAACGCGACGGGCTCGACTACAACCTGGCCTATATCGGTCCGGATTTTTCGGTCCCTCACACCCGCTATTTCGATACGGGCTACATGCGGGCGCTTTTCGATTACGGATACGGACTGGGCCGCAAAGGTGGCGCTTGGAACAAGGAGCCTCCGATATTCACCCAGCCGGACGGGTTCGAGGATCTAAGCCCTGGGCTGAAGATGACACAGCGGTAGCATTAGCGAGGACTTTCGCTCGGCCGTTCCTCCAGGTTGCCGAGGTCCTACGTGGGCGCTCGGACCGAGTTGAGACGCCATGAGCCGCATGGCCCCGGGCAACGTCGCTTCGAGCGCAGCCATCGCCGTCCGATGACGAGCACGATTGACCCAGATCAGTGCGGTTGCAGGGGACACATCGAAAGTGACCTCAAGGTTCCGCCAGGGGGCGGCGCCGGGGTTGGAGGGTCTTTGCATGCCGGCCGCGTCGAGCCCGAGCTTGTCCGTCTCCGCGCTATTCGCCGAGCGCGAAGCGCGGCGCCAGAATGAGCATGATTCCGAAGCGCACCTCCATCAAAAGGAGAGTGAAGAGCTCGCGGCGTTTAGAAAGCGGTTGGAGGATTTTGAACTCACGGATAACCACGTCCAAGTTGTTCTCGACCGAGTGAGGCGTGCCTTCGACCGGGGAGAGACCGAGCTGATCCTCACGTCTTTCCCGAGCGAATTCTGTTCGGATGGCGGACGCGCCATCAACAATGCCGATCTGCCTCCGATCAATAAACCGGAGCGCACGGAAGCTGACCCCGAGCCGCCGTGGTTGCTCACGCTGCCGGCGGGAGCACGGGTGGTATACAATTACTGGAAGCAAAACCTAAAGCCGGGCGGGTTCGGATTCTCGGCCCGCATCATCAGTTATGACGAAGGTCGGCCCGGCAAAGTTGGGCTGTTCTTCTCGTGGCCGAAAAGCGCTCTGGACACCCAGCATTAGGCGGAGTCCGGCGCATGAAGACGAACTCAAGAGGGACCGATCCGGGCTTGAGCCCGACGTCAAGGGCAAGCTGAGACGCGAGGCCTCGTGAGCTTGCCGAACTTCATGCCGAGCTTGTCGAGTTGCTGCAGTGGGTCGTGCACAAGGGCCTTGAGGTCTGCATGGTCTTCGAAGGCAGGGATGGCGCGGGGAAAGGTGGCGTCATAAAGTGATCACGGAGCGCGTCAGTCCGCGCGTCTTCACAAATCATTCCCGAACTAGCGCCTCGCCGGCGGCCGACCGGACCGGCGGCCGACCGGACAGGCCCTAAAGGGCTTTGATCAGTCTCGGCTGGGACGACCGGAGCCGCCGAAGCTCCCAAGCGTCCATTCATGAAGGCCCGCACTCACCCGAATGCTGGCCGCGAGCATTGGTCGCCGCGGCCCCCGCAAGCAGGCGTTCGCGGCTCATCACACCGGATGTTCCCGTGTAAGCGCCGGGGGCACTATTGCGGCCGCCTCGGCAGGCCGCGCCTCGGCAGGCCGCGGGGCGGCCGAGGGGCGCAGACGCTCCCGCAGCCCCTGGAAGAGGACGTAGAGCGGCGGGATGGCGAAAATGCCGACGAAGGACGCCAGGATCATGCCGGCGAATACCGGCGTGCCGACATTCTTCCGCGCGAGCATCGAGGGGCCCTCGGCCACCACCAGCGGGAGGAGACCCAGGATGAAGGCGAACGACGTCATCATCACAGGACGGAAGCGAAGGCGCGCGCCCTCGGTAGCCGCCTCGAGCAACGGGATGCCGCGCTCGCGCCGCTCCTTCGCGAACTCGACAATGAGGATGCCGTTCTTTGCCGCGAGCCCGATCAGCACCACCATGCCGATCTGTGCGTAAAGGTCCAGCGTCAACCCGAGCAGCACGATGCCCAGGAAGGAGCCGACAACGCCGACGGTGACCGACAGAAGCACGGACACCGGAATCGTCCAGCTCTCGTAGAGTCCGACGAGAAACAGGTAGGCGAACAGCAGCGCGAAGCCGAGGATGATCGTCGTCTTGCCCTCCGCCCGCTTCTCCTGGAACGAGATATCGGTCCAGGTCCCGCGATAGCCCTTGGGCAGCGCTTCGCGCGCAACCTGCTCCATGGCCGCGAGGGCCTGGCCCGAGGACACGCCCGCGGCCGGGCTGCCTTGCACCGTTACAGCCAGACGATTGTCGTAGCGGATCAGCGCCTGCGGCCCGAGGGCAATCTCGCACCTCGACCAAGCTCCGCAGAGGCACCATGTTGCCGTCCGCACTACGCACGTTGATGCGGTAGATGTCGTCGATGGAGCGCCGATCCTCGCGCTCGGCCTGCACCTGCACCTGCCAGGTGCGGCCGAACAGGTTCATGTCGTTCACATAGAAGCCGCCGAGCGACGCCTGCAAGCCTGGAAGATGCTGCTCACGTCAACGCCGAGCACCTGCGCCTTGTCCCGGTCGATATCCAGGAAGATCGAGGGCGTGTCGGCGGAAAAGGTGCTGAACACCCGCGTGAGCCGGGTATCCTGGTTTGCCGACACGAGCAGGCCGCGCAGCACCTGCGCGAGCGCTCGCGGATTGCCGCCGGTATAGTCCTGCAGCACGTAGCTGAACCCGCCGCCCTGCCCGAGACCGATGATCGGCGGCGGCGCGAGCGGCACCGCCCGTCCGCCACGCACGCCGCGGAACTTTTCCCCGAGCCGCGCAACCAGAGCAGGCGCCGAACCGTCATGCCCGGCCCGCTGCTCGAACGGCTTCAGCGACACGATGACGAAGGCGGCGTTCGGCTGCGCGTAGTTGTCGATGAAGTTCAGGCCGATCGTCGAGCTGTAGTCCTCGACCGCCGGCTCCTGCTTGAGGATGTCCTCCACTTGGCGAACGACCTCCGTCGTGCGCCCAAGCGACGCGCCGGCGGGCAGCTGGACGACGACGAAGAACGCGCCCTGATCCTCCTCGGGCAGGAACCCGGTGGGCGTGACCTTCGCGAGCCAAACGGTTCCGATCAGCGCGACGGCCACCATGGCGAGGCCGATGACGGAGATGCGGACAAGCCGCGCGACGACGGCACCGTAGCGGTCGCGCACCCAATCGATCGACCGCATCACGGCGCCTAGGATGCCGCGACGCGGCCCATGATGCGGCTTCAGCAGAAGTGCGCAGAGGGCGGGCGAGAGGGTCAGCGCGTTGATGGCGGAGAGGAACATCGAAACCGAGACGGTAACCGCGAACTGCCGGAAGAGCTCCCCCGAGATCCCGGGGATGAAGGCGACGGGCACGAAAACGGAGAGCAGCACCATAGTAATCGCGACGATCGGGGCGGTGATGTTCCGCATCGCGCGGATGGTGGCCTGAGCCGGCGTGAGCGCTGGATTCGCCTCCATCTCGGCCTCGACCGCCTCGACGACGACGATCGCGTCGTCGACCACGATGCCGATGGCCAGCACGATGGCGAGCAAAGAGACGGTATTGGCCGAATAGCCAATCGCGTTGAGCACGACGAACGCGCCGATCAGGCTTACCGGCACCGCGATGGTCGGAATAAGCGTGGCCCGTAGATTGCCCAGGAACAGGAAAACGACGATCACCACCAGCACAAAGGCTTCGATGAGCGTCTTCTGCACCTCATGGATCGTCGCGCTGACGAACGTCGTGGGGTCGTAGGTGAGTTTCCAGGCGAGATCCTCGGGGAAATCCTTTGCCGCATCGTTCATGAGCTGCCGGACAGCGCCGATCGTGCTGAGCGCGTTGGCGCCGGGAGCTTGGTAAAGCGCGATGAGCGTGGCCGGCGCGCCGTTGAGCCGCGTCGCCTTGTCGAGATTGGACGCGCCGAGCTCGAGCCGGGCCACGTCGCCGAGACGTAGGACCGAGCCGTCGGGATTGGTCCGGATGACGATCTTCTCGAACTCCGCAATCGAGGAGAGGCGGCCCTTGGTCTGGATGTTCAACTGGAGCTGCTGATCGTCCGACATCGGCCTCGCGCCGATCCGCCCGACGGCGGCTTGAACATTCTGGCTCTGGATTGCCTTGATGATGTCACCGCTCGTGAGCCCGAGCCCGGTGAGCCGGTCGGTTCGGATCCAGGCGCGGATTGCGTAATCCTGCGGTCCGAACAGGTACGCGTCGCCCACGCCCGGTGTGGCCTTAATGCGATCCAGCAGATTGATCGTCGTGTAGTTCGACGCGAACAGCTCATCCTTGCTGCGTTTCGGCGAATAGAGCGCGAGTCACGCCAAGCAGGGCGGACGATTTCTTCTTCACCGTCACACCTTGCCGCCGCACGTCCTCGGGCAGCTTGGCCAGCGCGACCTGCACCCGGTTGTTGACGTTCACGGTATTGATGTCGGGATTGGTGCCGAGCTCGAACGAGACGACCAGGTTGTAGCTGCCGTCGTCGCCCGATACGGATTTCATGTAGATCGCCTTGTCGACGCCGACGACCTGGCTTTCGACCGGCTGGGCAATCGTCGCCTCGACCACAGCGGAGGACGCGCCCGGGTAGGACGTCGTCACCGAGACCTGCGGTGGGACGATGTCCGGATATTGCGCGATCGGGATCACGAGCAGCGAGACCAGGCCGGCGATCGTGGTGACGATCGCGATGACCCCGGCGAGACGCGGCCGATTGACGAAGATTGCGGACAGCATCGGCTAGCTCCGGTTCAGGGCGGGCTGAACCGGGCTCGCCGAGACTGGTGCGCCCGGACGCAGGCTTTCCACGCCTTCCGCGATAACTTGCTCTCCCGGCTTCAGACCGCTCTCGACGATAACATCGGCACCGCTTTCGCCGCCCGTCTTCAAGCGGCGGGTCACCGCCTTGCCGTCCTCGACGACGAACACGAAGACGCCCTGCTGGTCGGCGATCAGCGCCGATTGCGGGATTAAGATTCGCATGTCGGGCTTGTCGCCCTCGACCAGCACCCGCACGAGCTGGCCGTCGATGAGCTTACTGCCGGGGTTGGGCATGGTGGCCCGCACCGTGACCGAATCCGTAGCCCGATCGACCGTTACATCCACAAAGTTGATCTTGCCGGTTTCTCCATAGGTCTGCCCGTCCGAGAAGACGAGCTTGACCACGAGGCGCTCACCGAGCTTCTCCCGTTCACTCTCGAGGTTCAGGAAATCCCGCTGGCTCACCGGGAAGACGACGTACATCGGGTCCTGACTAACGATCGTCGTGAGGACTCCGCTGTCCGGGCTGACGACGTTGCCTTTGGTGAGGCGGGCGCGGCCCACCATGCCGGTGATCGGGGCCGTGATATCGGTGTAGCCGAGATTGATCTGCGCCGTCTTTAGATTGGCGTCCGCAGTCACCACATCGCCCTGAGCCTTCTTCTGCTCCGCGACCTTGCGGTCGCGTTCGGCCACCGACGTGACATTGGTCTTCACCAGCTCTTCGGCCCGCTGCGCCTGAAGGGCCGCATTGGTGAAGTCCGCCTGCGCGCGCAGGACAGCGCCTTGCGCCTGCTGAACGGCGGCCTGGAACGGATCCTGCTCGATCCGGAAAAGCGGGGCCCCCTCCTTGACCGTCTCGCCCTCCTTGAACAGGACGGCGTCGAGGTATCCGGTCACTCGCGCGCGAATCTCGACCCGATTGACCGCTTCGACGCGCCCCACGAACTCCTTGCCCCGCGTGATCGGGCGCTCCTGCGCCAGCACCGTGCCGACGCGCGCAGGCGTGGAAGACTGCGAAAACGCTGGTGCCAGCACGGAGAGCAACAGGCCGGCGGCGTAGAAAAGAACGCGCATGCAAGTCTCCGTCTCCGGCTCACCCGCGCGGCTCGGCCCCGCGGGGCGGCGCCGCCCTTCGCATTGGCTTACGGCATCGGCCGGATCGCCGGGCTGATCTATATCAATCAGACAGAAGCCTGGGCGACTCGCCGGATTTACCTGTCAGGACCAAGCGCGCTCGGCGACGAAATCGAGTCGCCACTTCGCATCGGTTGGCCACCGAAATTCTCATATGCGGAGTTGCCGTACGGCCGTTGAACCGGCGACCAGATATGAACCGGCGTGCCGTCCAGCGTGAACAAGGTGCGAGGCTCCTGGATCGGTGCCGCCTCCGTTGTCTCCCCCGCGGTGCCGCGAACCGCTGCTTCCTGCGAAAAGGCTGGGGCGGTCGCGGACAGAAGAATGATCAAGGCGAGAGCCTTGGCCCACGGCCTCGCCAGGAGGGATACGCGAGCTATTCCGCGTCGATTGGACCTCGATCCGACCTCCGGCTTCCGTCGCATGCCAACACCTCCCCGCCTGATGGGCGTCACTGGACCTCCGCCGACTTAGCGCTTCATTGATCTAGGTCAGCGGCAGAGATGCACGGTCGCGAATGTCAGCACGTCGTTCTCGTCCACCGGCTTCTCGAGAACGTGTTCGATCCCGAGCTCCGCGGCTCGGGTTACCAGGGTGGGTGACGGCCAGCCAGTGATGAGCAGGATCGGAAGGGTGTTCCCGGCGGCGCGCAACCGTTCTGCAAGTTCGAGGCCCGTCACCTGCGGCATGTACTGGTCAAGGATCAGGCAAGTCGGCTGCTCCGACGCGCGCTCGATAAAGTTTTGCGCCGAGGAATAGGTCGCCACGCGACAGCCCGCCGCTTCGAGCATGAAACGGAAAGAATTGAGAACGGCTGGGTCATCATCCACAACACCGACGGTGCCAGGGCGTTCCTCTTCCATACGCTTGGAACCTCTGAACCATGCGAGGTTTCAAGCTCGCAGTCCGAGTTCTAGGTCCGATGCCCGCGGCAGCTCATTGATCCATGTCAGCCGCTTTGCGTACTTAATCCGGGACAGCCGCCGTCGAACACGGAATGGTGAACCTGAAGGCGGCACCATCGGAGACAGCCTCGTCAGCCCAAATCCGGCCGCCATGCGCTTCCACGATCCTCCGGCACACCGAGAGCCCGACGCCCATTCCCTGCGGCTTCGTGGTCACGAACGGCTGGAACAGCCGGGCCCGGATGTCGTTCCCGAGTCCCGGACCGTTGTCGATCACGCTGACCTCGATCATGTCGCCGGCGCGAGTTGCGCCGATACTTAGCTTGCGGTGCCGGCGTTCCGCCATCGCCTCAGCCGCGTTCCGGACAAGATTGAGCAGGACCTGTTGAATCTGTACCTTGTCGATCATGGCGTCCGCGGCATCCGGGCTCACCTGCAGGTCGAGCTCAATCCTGCCCGTGATGCCGACCAGCGCGAGCGCGATTGCCTCCTGAATGATCTTCGGCAGTTCTTCGACGCGCTTGTCAGTCTCACCCTTTCGGACCAGATCTCGCAATCGCTGGATGATCTGCGTCGCTCGATTGGCCTGCTCAGCCGCCAACTCTATCGCCTGCTCGGCGGCTTCCCGCCGACCCGCCCTAACGAGCCGGCGCGTCCCGCTGAGGTAATTGGTGAGCGCCGCCAAGGGCTGGTTTACCTCGTGGGCAAGTGCCAAAACCATCTGACCAAGCTCGTTCAGCCGCGCGACATGAACCAGCTCCGCCTGGAGCTCCGCTAGCCGGTGCTCGCGGTCCTGGCTTGTCGTCAGATCGCGTATGGATACCGTGAGCATCGGCACGCCGGGCATAAACATTTCGCCCACCGACAATTCCATCGGGAACGTGCTGCCGTTCTTCCGTTGACCAACGAGAGCCGGGCCAACGCCGATGATTGGGCGCTCGCCTGCTCGGAAATAATTGGCCACGTATTCGTCGTGCGCCTCGCGATACGGGCTGGGCATCAGCTGGCCGATCGTACGGCCGATCACCTCCTCCCGCGCGTAGCCGAACAGGAGCTCCGCGGCCGTGCTGAAGGACTCGATCGTCGCTCCCTCGCCGATGATGATCAGCGCATCTGGGACGATGTCGAGAATTGAGCAGAGCACCGCCTCGCGCCTCAGAAGCTCGGCTTCGACGAGCTGCGCCCTTCTGAGATCGCCGGCGATAATTGAAACCCCGATCAACTGACCCCGCTCACCATGGACGGGAGCGATAGTGAGCGAGACTGGCATCGTGCGGCCGTTCTTTCGCAGACGCTCGGTCTCCAGGCGAATACAAGTCTCGCCAGCCCGGACAAGGGTGAGAACGGCCGCCTGTTCGGCGAGCTTCTCGGGTGGGATGATTGTGGCAATCGGCCGGCCCAGAATCTCCTCGGGCGCGTAGCCAAACAGCCGCTCCGCGCCTTTGTTCCAAGTAACGATTGCGTCCTGGAGGTTCGTGCCGATGAACCCGGCTTCCGCTGATTCCGCGAGTGCGCTCAGCCAAAATCGTGCTTGATCGCCAGTAGCCCATGGCTCAAGCGTGCTGCCCTTGTTCAACAAGGTGCGTCCTCCGATTCCGGAGTGGGGGCGAAACGACTGCGGATAGAGTTGGGTTATAGAAATTGCTACCTTCCTGGCCCTAACCCCGCAGCAAGCGAGAGTCGAACCAGATCGGGCAGACTGCGGGCGCCCAGCTTGCCGAACACGCGAGCGCGATGAACTTCGATGGTGCGCGGACTGGCGTCAAGCCGGGCCGCGATCGCTTTTGTCGAGAGCCCCGCAACCAGCAAGGCCAAAACCCCACGCTCGCGAGGGGTGAGCTCCGAGACCTGACGCGCCGCTTCTGAGACGACGCGATCGGCGGCCTGAACATCCCGGCTGAGACTGAGCGCCCGGCCCACGGCCGCAAAAAGTTGCTCATCGGGAAAGGGCTTTTCCAGGAAATCGACGGCCCCGCCCTTCATCGCACGGACCGCCTGCTGCACCTCGCCTTGCCCGCTCATCAAGATCACCGGGAGACGAATGGCCTGCTCCGCCAGGCGCTCCTGCAACTTCAATCCGTCGAGTTCCGGCATACGAACGTCGGTCAGAACGCACCCGCCCGCGAGGTTGGAGGCGGCGGCCAGGAACTCCGTTGCAGTTCCGTAGGTCGCGACGGAAAAACCGGCTGTCTCCAGGAGGAACTGGAGTGAATCCCGCATGGACGTCTCGTCGTCGACGACGTGGATGCTTGCCAGTGCCACCGCGCATCCTCTCGTACGTACATCCTCGTACGCGGCTTGCCGGATTTCACACATTTTCCGGCCGCGTAATGCTCCGATGCCGATCGCTCCGGAGCCGCTATGCCACTAAATATACAGCGAAACGACTCCTCGAGCAACTCGACCATCCTCAGATTGGTCGATGCCGGCCCGGTCGGACCGGCTACGGAGTGCCCCCACGGGTTCGCCGGCATCGGCGCGAGCATGATCCGGGCCGAGCGGGAGGCGGTCATTGTGGCCCAGGGCGATCCCGCCGGTGGGTGCCATCTCGTCGTGGCCGGCTGTTTGAGAACGGTCGCGTTGATGCACGATGGTCGCCGTCAGATTGGAGAATTCCTTTTTCCGGGCGATCTCTTTGGCTGGGAGGCGCTCGATGAGCACGGCTTCGGAGCCGAGGCCGTTACGCGTGTCGTCCTACGGCGATACGCCTGCCCAGCCTTGAGGCGTTTGCCAAGCGCAATCCGGATTTCGCTCTGCGGTTGCGGATTTTGGCCGCAAGCAAGCTCCGGGCCCGTCAAGAGCATGCGTTGGTTCTCGGACGAATGACTGCGTCTGAGCGTATTGCCCAGTTTCTTCTCGAAATGGTGGCTCGAGTGAACGGTGCGCCGAACGCCTGCATCGAATTGCCGATGAGCCGCAGTGACATGGGGGACTATCTCGGTCTTACCAGCGAGACGGTCTGCCGGGGGCTCACGCAAATGCAGCGGCAGTCCATCATAGCAATCAAAGGCACGCAGATCATCATACGGAACAGCCGCGAGCTTCGCGCCCGCTGCGGACGATTGAGCTCCGGGCTAGATATTCCGAAAGAATGCGTCCACTAGCCCCCATCAACGGGAAGCCTGATGTGATCGTCTCGGAGCTCATATGGGCCATTCCCGTCGTAAGCGGCCGTATCGGCGTCAAACACAGTGCAATGAAGCCACCGGGTTTGCAAAACGCCCCGCGCCAGTCAATGATTGCAAGAAGGGCTTGTAAGCCCGTCATAGACATCCAGGATATCACGTCGTGAAATCATTGTTGATCGTGGTTGGCGTCACCGCTGGCGCTCTCATTGTCTCCCCGCCCCGAGGTTTTGCTGCGGACACCACGCCAAACGACGAAAGCGCCGTTATGAAAGCGCTTGACCCGGATCATGACCGAACCGTCAGCCTCGACGAGGTGAAAGCTGCGGCGAACGCCAAATTCGATACGCTCGACACCGATCGTGAGGGGACGCTCGATGCCAGCGAGCTCACCGGCATCATGAGCCCCGAGCAGATCAAGGCACTCGATCCGGATCATGATGGGACAATCGATAAGGCCGAGTACCTCAAGGTAGCGCTCGCGCAGTTCAAGAAGGCCGACCGAGACCACGATGGCACGCTCGACAGGGCCGAGTTGTCGTCAGCCGAGGGGCGCGCTCTGGTGGCGATGCTGGCCTACTAAGGTCCCAACTCGCGAATTGGCCGAGGCTGAGAGGGCCAGCCCCGTTATTGCGCCACCGCGGATGGTCTGAACTATCATTAGGCATCGAAGAACCGAGTTCTCGCTGTGAATTGCAAGATGAAACTGTATAAGCGGCCGGGCGTGCTTGCTGCACAGGTGATCGCGGTGCTCAGTGCAGCCGGCCCGGTGCATTCCCAGACACCTGCTACACCCCAGAATACCACGGTGAACGTCAACTACGTTTATGCCGCTTCTCTGGGCTTTGGCGGCTATTCTCTTTCCGGGCTTACCGCAGACGTCTACACCTTGCCGCTATCCACGACGTTGCCGAATGTGCTGCATGACAACTGGTCACTCAAGCTGCTCGCGCCGGTGCAGCTCGGCATCTACGATTTCAATGTCAACGTCGGTGGGCAGCGTATCAAGCTCGATCAGCAATCCATCTCGGCAGTCCCGGGGATGGAACTGCAGATCCCGATCAATGCCAACTTCGCGATTAAGCCATTTGCTCAGGGCGGCGTGGCGCACGCATTCAATGTCGGCTCGCAAAACCCCGACGCTTGGATCTACCTTGCGGGTGTTCGCTCGGTCGCGCAGTGGCGCACAGGAGCCTACACGCTGTCCCTCGGCAGCGGCGTCATCTTCGCTGGCGATCGAACGATCGGTTCGGGCTTCCACGAGGATTACACGGCGCTACAGATAGGCGGCGAGGTGCGGCGGCCGCTCGGGTTCACGTTCCGTGGTATCGAGCCCGATCTCGGCGTGTTCGCGGCGCACTACTATTACCCCTCTCCGCTGATCTTCGATCGGTTCCTCCAGCCGCAGCTGAAGATTGAAAACCAGAATGAGGTCGGCTTCTCAATCGGCTCGGCGCGACCGCTTGATGTGCTGTGGCTCTCAAATCCGCGGATCGGCGCAGGTGTGGTGTTCGGAGGCGGCCTCACCGTCTATCACGTAAATTTCGGATTTCCATTCTAGCTTGCGCTGTGGCGCGCCGATCTCCTCCGGGGACGGCCACGCCGCCCACCCAGTTGTTCGCCCCGCAAGCATGGTGAGCGGGATGGCAACCGAGCCGGACGAGGCCTCTTGCGGTGGGTCGCTCAGAACACGCGTTAGAAGCTCAAACGCGTGGACAGCAGCCAAGCATGGTTATAGGGCGGCGTACGCGGTGAGTTCAAAAGGTCCGGCGTGACCGTCCACTGGTAACCCACGCCGAAGGTGAACTTCAGACGGTCCGTGAGACTAAACTTACCAATGACGATACCGGGTGTCAGGTAGATACTATTCAATCCGGCTCGTTGGCCATTCGCCCAATAGCTCCAGTTCACCTCGAGCTGCGGCCATAGCGGTTTCAAGAGATGATACTGCAGGGCGATGTTGGTGTTGATCTGCGTACCCAGCTTTGTTCCATACGCGGTCGGGATGGTTGCCCCGACAGTAGCCTGCACGATAACGGGTCCCCAGCCTTTGCCGAAACCCAAAGTCGGAAGGAGAGTGAAGGACTTGGTTGATGTCTGTTCGATTCCGGTCGGGACCTGGACCTGTAACCAGGCGGAAACGATGTAATCGCCCTGATCTTCCGGACTGCTGGCCAATCTTTGCTTGAAACGGAACACCGGCCAGTCGCCGAAGCCCGAATACGCCTGCTTCCCGTTCGGCGTGTCGTGAATGATGTACGGCAAGTCGCCGATCTGGATTTCCTGCGTTTCGCTCACGATCAGATCGACACCCTTGCCACCGCCAATGTTGATGGTACTGGACCCGTTGCCGACTGATTGGTATTGCACATCGTAGCGAAGCCGCTCTTCGAGCAGCGCGGTGGTCGTGACCAGCGGGCTGCTCCATGCGGGCTGGGTCGACCGCGCGTAGGTCACCCGCCGCGACCAGTCATCGAAGTAGCTTGCGATCGCGGAACCGAATACGGCATCGGCATTCGCGGGTGAGTTGGTCTCCGCCTGAGCGGTTACCCCTGCTTGCGGTGCGGAAAAGTCCAGTGGTGCGGCGGCGATGGCCCCCGCCATGGGTATCGCGAGCCCGAGCGGCCGTAGCACTGCGATACCGGCGCTCAAGGCAGCCGCGCCGCGGCGCAGCGGCGTCCCAATCAACTCCCGCTGCCGGGTCTGACGCAATTTCCGCGGCGCGGGAGACGAGCGTCTCGGCCTGCAGTCGGAGGCGACCGATCAACCGCTAGCTCACGGCGTCGCAACGACGACATCAGGCGCGCGCCTTCGAGGACAGGATTGCGTTCCAGCTGCAGCGCGGGTCCGCGAGTTGCGCCGGATCAGCCGCGACGCGCCGGGACATCAGCCGCCGCGCGCCGGCGATGTCGCGACCCGCGTTGACCGAGACCGCCGCCTCGACGAGGCCAGAGGGTGCGATTGCAAAGGCCGTAAACGCGCGCGACTGCCTCGCGCCGCGAAAAATCCAAGTGGCATCGGCGGGAACATGCCCCAGCATCTGGATGTTGAGATCGTACTGATCGGACCAGAACCAGGGCAGATCGTTGTATTCCCGGACGACACCGGCCGCCGTGCTGCCGACCGCTGCGGCCTGCGACTGCGCGACCTGCCACGATTCGTAGCGCGCACGGCGTTCGCTTCCGGCGACCGGGTGGTTCGTCACCTCCCCGGCGGCGAAAATTCCGGGCATCGAGGTCCGGCCGGACGCATCGACGACGATGCCGTCATCGACCGCGATGCCCGCCGCCTCGGCGAGTTCGACGTTCGGGGAGACGCCCACCGCGACGAGGAGCAGATCGCAGCGCTCGGCCGATCCCGTGCCGTCCGCGAGATCGTGCGCCGATACGATGGCGCCAACCCCCTCGGCGGTTTCGCTGACACTGATGGCGACATTCGTGCGGATGGAGACACCGCGTTCGGCGTGCACCGCCTCGATGTCGTGCGCGATCCCCTGCGGCATCACCCGCGCGAGCACTGCGGGCGCGCGCTCGAACACGACGACGGGACAGCCGAGCGCACGCGCCGAGGCTGCCACCTCAAGGCCGATGAAGCCCGCACCGATGATCCCGATCGAGCGCCCGCCGGCGAGCGACGCAGCCAGTCGGGCCGCGTCGTCGCGCGTGCGCAGAGTATGCACAATGGGCGCAATCCCTGCCGGCAACGCCAGCTTCTTCGGACGCGAGCCGGTGGCGATGATAAGCCGCTCCCACGACAGGCTCTCGCCACCGTCGAGTTGGACGCTGCGGCTTGGAGGGTCGATCGCTTCGGCGCGCCGCCCAGTCAATACTTTGATCCGCTGGGCCTCGTAGAACGCGGCATCGCGCTTCTCACAGGCGTGTATCCCGGAAGGGTCGGTCAGGGCGGATTTCGACAACGGCGGACGGTCATACGGCAACCAGGGCTCCTCGCCCACAATCGTGATCCTGACATCCGTGTCGGCCGCGCGGGCGGCTTCGGCCGCGCAACGGGCCGCTTCGCCGCCACCGATGATCAGGATGCCGCAATTGGCCCGCCGGCTTGACAACAAAGGGTCAACTCCCAGAATGGCCTTACCATTCGGATATCAGGGGATGTTCGTGGAGATCAAGGGGCGCTCGCTATTCACCAGCGACACCCGCCTCGTGCGACCGGCCTGAGATGAGCCACGGGGTCGACGCGATCACGAGGTTGTCGCAAGCATGGCCGACAACGCCCCGTGCAGCCTTTTCGTGGTTGGCGCGGCTGGCGGCGAACGTGCCAGCCCCTGCGATTTTGGGGCCGTGATCGACGGTGTCGGGCCGGTGGGCGGCCGATTAACCTAGGGCAAGCTGCCATGCCGCTCGATGTGCATACCCATATCGTTCCGTACGATCTTCCCATGCGACCGGCCGGCTCCGGCGAGACGCGCTGGCCGTCCATGCAGGCGAGCGCCGCTTGCGGGCACCGCACCGTGATGATCGCCGGCCGGGCGTTCAGGTCGGTGTCCGGCGACTGCTGGGACGTGGACCGGCGGATCGAGGCGATGGACCGAACCGGGATCACCGGCCAGGCGCTCTCGCCGATGCCCGAGCTGTTGTCCTACTGGTTCGCGCCGCCGGAGGCCGAGCTTTTCGCTGCCGCGGTAAACGAGACGATCGCCGGCATGGTGGCAGCGGCGCCTACGCGCTTCGTGGGTCTCGGCATGGTGCCCATGCAGGATCCGGAGCGCGCCGCGCGGGTGCTTGAATCGCTGATGCGCGACCAGCGGTTCCGGGGCATCGAGATCGGCACCAACGTCAATGGCGTGTCGATCGCCGATGCGCGCTTCGATCCGGTGTTCGCCGCGGCGGAGCGGACCGGAGCGGCGGTGTTCGTCCACGCGCTCCATCCGGCGGGCGAGGCGCACATGGTCGGCCCGCCCGTGCTCAAGGCGGTCTCCGCCTTTCCGTGCGAGACGGCGCTGACGATCGCGGCGCTCATCACGAGCGGCACACTCACGCGCTTTCCCGGCCTGCGGATCGGGTTCAGCCACGGCGGCGGCGCGTTCGGGCTAGTGCTGCCCCGCCTGATCCAGGGCTGGACCGTGCTGCCGTCACTTCGCTGCGCCATTTCCGAACCGCCAGCGGAGATAGCGCGCCGGCTCTACTACGATTCGCTCGTCTACGACTCTGCCACATTGCGCTTCCTCGTCGATGTCTTCGGCGAGCGGCAGCTCATGATCGGCACCGATTATCCGTTCGACATCTTCGAGCGCGACCCGCTCGGGCGGCTGAGGGAAACCGGCTTGCCGGACACGACGCTCGAATTGATACGCGACTGGCAACGCCCGGCGCTTTCTGGGGCTCGCCCAGGTATAGACGCGTCAGCTGGGCCTGGGGGAGGCGCTGGCTCGGATCTCGACAGCGTCCGCATTAGCCTGCGATCTCACGCACGAGATGAATGTGCAGTCTTCGCAGATGCATCGTGATCTCACGGGCGGCCGTCCCGCCGTCGCCGCTCGCGATATGCGCGATCAAACGCCGCCGCGTCGCCACGAGCCCCGACAGAGGCCGCATCTCGAACCGTTGCACCTGCTGCAGGACGATCGTGCTAAGCGAGACAATGATGGCCTGGATGACTTGATTGCCCGTGGCTTCTGCGAGCAGCCGATAGAAATCGAGGCCGTTCGCGATCCGCTCAGGAACCGGCGTCTTCAGCGACTGCTCGGCAAGCCGGTCGATATTGCGTTCGAGCGCCTCCACGGTCTCCGGGCTGATCCGTTCGGCGGCAAGGCGGACCGCCAGATCGAGGATGAGCACGCGTGCCTCGGTCAGGCTGTCGATCGAGATGCGACCGAGAAAAAACATGTCCCGTATCGAGCGCGTGATTAGGTCCGGGTCGCCCCGGAGCACGAAGGCACCTCCCTTCACGCCCTTCTGCAAACGCACAACGCCGGCGATCTCCAGACTTCTCAGTGCCTCGCGGACGGCTGACCGGCTGACGCCGAAACTCGCGGAGAGATCCCGCTCTGAGGGTAGCTTGTCGCCTGGCCGCAACTCGCCAGCCGCCATGCGCAACCGTATGGCATCGCATATCTGCTCGAACACGCGGGGTTTGCGGGATGGTCCCAGCTTCCCCGCACCTTCCACCGCCGCCGTTCGCGAGCGGGGTGTTCTATCATCACCCGTCCCGCTGCTTCGGCCAGACCTCTGCGACTTCGTCATATCAATCCATTCGTAACTACCGTGCCGCACATGAGGACGTGCCTGGAGCGCCGAACTTATCCGATGGCGCGCCCTCCGGATCTCAGGCTGCCGTGGTCGGATCCCAGGCCCAGTAGCGCGCCACCGCTCCTGCATCGACGCGCAGATCCGTCCCCGTGATCATCGCCGCGTCGTCGGAGGCGAGGAAGGTGGCGGCGCGGCCGTAATCGCTCGGACGAGGCAGCCGTTGCATCGGGACGCGCCTGCGATAGGCGTCCATGCGGGCGTCCAGGCCGTCCGGACGGGAGGTGGCGCGCCCCCAGCGTTCGGCGCGCTCGTAGGATTCGGCGGGATCGGTCGCGGTCGGTGTCAGGCTGTTGACGCGGATGCCGTGCCGGACAAGCTCCATCGCGGCCGAGCGAGTGAAATTGAGCAGACCGCATTTTGCGGTGCTAGTAGGCGATGTTTCCAGGCTCTCCCTGATGGCCGGCCGTCGAGATGATGTTGATCACCACCCCGCTCGACTGGCGATCGATCATCTGGCGCGCGACATGTTTCGTGCACAGGAAGGCCCCGCCAAGGATGATCCCTGTCTGCCGCTCCCATTCGGCGAGCGACATGTCGAGCACGCCCTTCTTGTTGAAGATGGCCGCGTTGTTCACCAGGATGTCGACGCCTCCGAACGTGCGAGCAGCGGCGGCGACGGCGGCCTCGACCTGCCGCCTCCTCGGTCACGTCGGCCCTGATGCCGAGCGCGCGGCCGCCCGCGCGTTCGATGTAACGGGCGCAATCCGTCGCGTTCTCCGCCCGCGCATCGACTGCCACGATCGCCGCCCCCGCCTCAGCAAGGGCCTCCGCGATCCCGCCGCCGATGTTGGGGCTCGTTCCGGTCACCAAAGCGACCTTGTTCTTAAGCATTGGATGGGCCCTCGCCTCGGTTTAGCGCGGCTTCTGTAGGCGCCGTTTCGGCTTGCGCGCGCAGATCAGGTTGGCGGAGCGATCAGAAACGTCTTTGAGGAGTTGAAGATCCAGGTGTCGACGAAACCCAAGTCCTTCGGCTTGCGGCCGAGTGCATTGAGGGCGCCGACCAGGCACATCCAGTTGAGGATCTCCTGCTGCCCGCTGTCCTCGACCGCCGCGGCCGGATAGTTCCGCCAGGCATCGTAGTTGGCGTCGCGCAGATGCTCGTACATGGCCCGGTCCGCCGGCGTATCCGGGTAAAGATAGTAATTCTTCTCCACTAGGAACGCATGCGACCAGCCCGAGGAGGCGAGCAGGGCCACCCTGTAGGGCGAGTCCGCGAGGATCCGCGCGGTCGCGCCTCCGAGGTCGAACAGCCGCCAAGGCGTGGGCGCGGGTGGATCGAGATCCGCCTCGCTCAGCTCCGCACCGAAGGTCGGCATCCCCCCGCGCTGGGCAACGACTTTCCGTCCGTAGCAATTCACCGCGAACGGCAGGATAGGATGCTCGAAGCCCTTGCGCGCATAGTCGAGGTAGAGCACCGCGTTCGCGAAAGCGTGGCCAAGCGGATGATGCAGCGGCTTGTACGAGTAGGCGGTGTCGAACCCAGCCTCGATCAGGCGTGTCGCCAGCATCTTCGCCGCCGCGCGGTTCCCCGGCAGCTCATATTTCTTGCCGGTCTCACCCCAGACATTGTCGGCCGGTGGCGAGATGGAGAAGTTCTCGTAGGCCGCGACGCTGTAGGGCGGAATCACGTCCTCGCGAAAGTTCTCGTACTGATCGTCACCCCAGATCAGCACGAAATCTGGCTTGAAATCGTCGAGCGCCGCGCGGGTCCTTTCCATCCAGCCGACCAGCGCCTCCCGATGCCGCCCCGCCGACGTCGCCCCTTCGTCCGTTCCCCATTCGGAGCGCATCTCCGCGGGCCAACCCTCGGGCGTGCGAAGATGCTCGGGCAGTTTGGGGTTCTGCATCATTCGCTTAAGAATCCCCGCCATCCGGTCGTCGCGCCCGGTCAGCGGCGGATAGTGCGATATTCCAAGAACCAGGATCTCGCCCATGTCATGTCTCCCTGTTCGGACGGTGGAGGTTCAGCTTTGGCCGCTCCGGCGACCCGGCCTGACTACCGCCCGCCACCCGCCGTCGCCTCGGTCGGGCCGCGGCTCACCGTGTTCAGATCGATTAGCGCGCCTTGCCGGGCCCAGCGCGTGCCGTCGAATCTGACGAGTTCAAGCTGGTGGTAGGCCGTGTAGTCTGTCGGCGAGTTGCTCAGGAGGATGCCGGGCAGCAGCATCGGCGCCGCGACTCTGTCGAGGCTGGTCGCGTGCTTGAGAATATTAGCCCGCGTCAGCTCCTCCCCGCATTCCCTCAGGACGCTGGCGATCAGGTACGCGTTGATGTAACCGGGTATCATCGTCTCGTCGGCCGGATTAGCCGAGGGCATGTACTTCTTCAGGAACGCCGTATAAGCCGATACGTCAGGCGCGGCGGACCACTGGGGATCGTCGACGCGCTTCTCCCATGCTGCGGTGATCACGCCGACTGAGTGATCAAGGCCGGCCGGCTTGAGCGTCGCCTCGATCGAACCCGCTACATTGGCGAGAAAGCGCTGGGGCCGCCACCCCATATCGCCGATCTTGCGGATCGACTGCGCGGCAAATTTTGGTGTTGTAAACAGGAATACCACGTCCGGCCGCGAATCGCTGAGTTTGACGATCTGCGCATCGACAACAGGATCTGTGAGCTCATGACTTTGAGTCTCCACGATCATCGAACCCGCCCGAGACCCGAGACCGGCTCGTAGGCCGCCCGCGTAGTCCTTCCCAAGATCGTCGTTCATGAAAAGGATGCCAATCCTGGCATCTGGCGTCGCGCTCAGGACGTACTGGGCGAAGACGCGGCCAACCGTGTCGTAGGAGGGATACAGCGGCACGCTCCAGGGAAACGTGCCGGGATTGTTGAACCGTGAGCCACCCGAGGTGAGAAAGAGCTGCGGGACGTCTTTGCCGTTGAGATAGGGCTGGGTTGCAGAGTTGGGCGCGGTACCGAGCGGGCCGGCAATCGCCAGCACGCCATCTGACTCGACGAGCCGGCGGGTCTGTTCGATTGTCCTTGGGGGCGAATAGGAATCGTCGAGCGAGATCAGGTTCACCTTGCGCCCGTTGATCCCGCCCTGCTCGTTAAGCATCGTGAAGTATGCGGACTGCGCGTAGCCATACGCGCCGAACGAGGAAGCAGGACCGCTATAGGCCGACGTAGTGCCAAGCTTGATCTCGGTGTCGCTCGCTCCGGTGTCGTATCGCTTCGCGGCTCGCGCCTGTCCCGCCCGGAGCAGAGAAGGCGCCGCCAAGATGAGCGACGCGAATGATCGCCGACCGATACCGCCCGACCGCCTCCCACCTCGTGCGCGCATTCCGTAGACAATGCTCCTGCCGGCCGGTCCAGAATGGTCCGACCATGCCCGGAGTGTCAACGGTCGGACCTTTGATCGGCGGGCCATCGCCAGCACTCTGCACTGGTGCCGAAGCGTCGGTCGCAGCGCGAATCGGGTCGGGCGGTCGCCGGTTGAGACCACGCCCTGTGCGAGCGCGGCTTCGGTCAGCTTGATTTCCACATCCTCACCGACCACACGCACCTCGAAAATCGGTATGTCGGCGGTGGCGAGCGAGGTCAACGCTTTGCCCGTGATGATGTCCCATTGTCCGGCATGCCACGGACATTCGACGACAGTGCCATCGAGGAAACCCTCCCCGATCGGGCCGGCGGCATGCGGACAGACATTCCCGAACGCGCGAAACCCTCCCGCGCTGTTCGCGACCACCACCAGATCGTTGAAAACAACCTTCATTTCCCCATCGGGGATTTCGGAAGCGGCGGCGACCCGGACGAAATCGGCCGGCAGCGCCCGAGCCGGCTTGCTTTCCTTACGCGGCGCGGCATTGGCATTCGCAAGCCACTCGCCCACATCCTCGCCGAAATGTTTGGCGAGCCGCTTGATGAGATTCTCGTTCGGCGTGGTCGAACCGGCGATGATGCTGGCAAGTCTCGACCGCTCGATACCGAGTTGCCGGGCCACGGCGTCAGGGCTCTCGTTGCGTTCTCGCACGAGCCTCGACAATGTCTCGGAGAGCCAGCTCATTCCCCTTCAGGCCCCGCTCCGGGTGATCGATCCGTCAGACGATGAAGCTGACCTTGCCGTGCGGCCGTAAGGCTTCCAGATCCAGAACGACCCGTCGCTCCAGGATGGTGAAGCTGCTGCCGTTCGGGACGAGCTTGTAGCGGTACGATCCGATGTACGGGTCGATGTTCTGAAAGCGCATGCGGTAGACGACGAAGTTTGCCATCACGACTAGCGCCGCGCTCTCGGCGCCGACGATCCGCACATTGCTGATCATGTGCCGGGTGCGCGAGCGCGGGTTCTCGGCCCATGTCAGCCCGCTCAGGAGTTGCGCCACGCGAGACCGGAGCTTCGGCATGTCGTCGGAGATAAGGAACAGGGACTGGCTGGGATCGCCATCCGGAAGATCGGTCGCCGGCATGTGGTAGCCGCCGTGCTCCTGGTCGAAGAGCGCGAGCCACTCGTCGAGCCGCCAGCTATCGAGTAGGTCAGCCTCGGCGAACAGGAAATCTTCCACCTGCTCGCGCGTGATAGCGCTTAGCGATCCCGTTGCGGTATTCGTTACCAAGGCGCAGGCCTCCTCAATGCCGACGGCTCGACCCGCCCGCCTGTCACTCCGACGACGCGACGTTAGTCGCCGGTATACTCAGCATGCCGCCCGGTCGTCATGCGAGCGTGCCACTCGCGCCAGAACACGCGCATCTGCAACTCGCCCGGACCGCCCTTCAAATTGCCTTTCATCCCGCGCGAAATGTCTGACCATTCAACCTCTTTATGGGTCGCGAAACCCATTTGGCAGCCTTCCAGCCCCTCCACGTCGTCCGGGGTGGCGAACCCGCCCGGGCCCTGAAACGCGAGATACCAGTCGAGGCGGGCCTTCCTGAGCGCGGGGGTATCCTCCTTCGGGAGGCAGGCCCAGCCATTGATCTCCATGTAGTCGGGGTTTGACGGATAGAAGGTTCGGAACACCCGCCAGCCATCGATGATGATCAGGTTGGGAAAGATAAGATAGTTGCCGGCGCCGCCCTTCCACCATGCGCGCTTTCTCGGCGCCGTGACGGCGGACCAATCCCTCTCGGAACGCGCTCAGGTCCGCACCGGCATGCTTCTCGAGAAACCCTCGGCTGACGTCGGGACGGCCGTCGACGTTCGGATAGAAAGTCGTGACGTGGCCGTTGCCGAGTGGGACCGTGCCCCGGCGCGCGTTCGCCGCGGCGCCGACCGGCAAGGATGGCAAAGGCGGGGGCGTGAAGCCGGAGCCGAGCCCCTCCGAAGGCATCCACTGCGAGAAGAAGCGCTCATGCGTGTAGGCCGCGTGATAGCCGTCCATGCTGTTCTCGACCAGCAACTTCCAGTTCGCACGCATCGAGTATTTGAACTGGCCGTCGACGAACTCCATATCGCCGAGGTCGAGCGTGTTATCGAGAACTGCAAGCGCATCGCCCATGTAGGATGCGAAGCTCTCGATCTCCGGATCGAAGCTGACGAAGATGCACCCCCGGTGGATGTGCATCCGGGGCGCGGGTTCGAGCCCGAGCGCGTCGCGGTCGAACGCGTCGCTATAGGCCTCCTCGCCGGGGATGCCCTTCAGTTCACCGCGGATGTTGTACACCCAGCCATGGTAGAAGCAGCGGAACATTCCGGCCCCGGTGCCCTTGTGCTCGCGGCAGACCAGGTTGCCGCGATGGCGGCAGGTATTCATCGAGGATGCGGACCCGGTCGTCATCGCCATGCGCCAGGATCAGCGGTCGGCCGGCTACGCTGCGCGTTACGAAATCGCCGGGGTTCGGGAGTTCCGAAACATGGCCGGCGAACAACCAGCTCCTGTCGAAGACCCGGGCCCGCTCCAGCTCGAAGATCTCCCGGTCGATGAACGAGCTCCGATGGACCCGGAAAATTCCGTCCTCACGATCGTCGATGATTAACCCGGCGTTGCTAATACCATCCGACATCGTGGCTCCTTTCAGAGCTTTCGCTTGTACGGCCGTGAGAGGACCGGCGTCATCGCCTGGCGCAGGACATCCCGACAATTGGTCCGTGTCCGCCCCTGGACGCGCAGAAGCCTCGTCGACCCGCCGTCATAGTGGTAAGACCATTTCCCGGACCGGTTCCGCCTGTCAAGGGCCTGTCCTGGCTAGAGTGGTGTGAAGACAATGGGCGAACACCGCGGACGGGAACGCGGCGCCTCGGCGATGAGCTTGTCGGCCATATCGGAGGAAGCCGAGGCTCGTTGGATTCGTCCCAGGGCTGGGCGACCGGGCGTGGCTGGCGCCGTCCGTCCCGGATTACATGGACGAGCCTGACCGGAAGGCTCTGCAAATCGACACAGCGTGAATGGTCGGACCAGACTGTTGCATTCCGTGCAAAATGTGCGTGGCGCAGCAACTCTCCCGCGAGAGTCCGTTTGCGGTTTGTCCCTAGACAGGTCTGGGCTTCAAGACCATGTTGTGCAGGCGGTTCGACTGGGCCAAGGAGGCGACGATGGACGTCGCGGACTGGCTGCGCGCGCTCGGTCTCGAACGATACGAGGCGGCATTCCGCGAGAATGACGTCGACGCCCAACTGCTGTCTCAACTGACGGCGGAGGATCTCAAGGAGCTGGGCGTTGGAGCGGTGGGTCACCGTCGCCGTCTGTTGGCGGCGATCGCCGGGCTTCCGAGAGAGGCCGTGGTGCAGCCCGTGGTCGGGCCGGTCGAGGAGGAGCGATCGTCAGCACCTGCCGCAGAGCGGCGGCATATCACGGTGCTGTTCTGCGATATTGTCGGTTCGATCGCCACTCTCGGCCCGGCTTGATCCGGAAGAGCTGCGTGAGTGCTGAGTGCATACCAGGCAGCTGTCGCCGGGGAGGTTGCCGCGAAGCGCGGCTACGTCGCCCGGTTCGTCGGCGACGGCGTGCTGGCCTATTTCGGGTGGCCGAACGCCGACGAGATGCATGCGGAAAGTGCCGTGCATGCCGGCCTGGCGATCATCGGGGCGATCAGCCCCCAGCAGCTCTCGGTACGCATCGGTATCGCCACCGGGCTGGTTGTCATCGGCGACCTGGTCGGTGTCGGTGCCGCACAGACGATGACCGCAGTGGGCGACACGCCAAACCTCGCTGCGCGACTGCAGGCACTGGCCGAGCCCGATACGGTCGTGGTCAGTGATGCGACCCGATCGCAACTCGGCCAGATGTTCGAGTGGGAGGACCTGGGGCTTGTCGCACTGAAAGGATTCGACGAGCCGGTAAGAGCCTGGCGCGCGCGCCGGGAGACCGGCGCGGCGAGCCGCTCCGAGGCGGTCCACGGACGTGCTCTGGCACCCCTGATCGGCCGAGACGAGGAGCTTGATCTGCTGCTGCGCCGATGGCAGCAGGCGAAAGCGGGCAGGGTTGGGTCGTGTTGCTCTCCGGCGAGGCAGGCATTGGCAAGTCGCGCTTGCTCGCTGCGCTGGAGGAGCGACTGACCGACGAGTCACATCTCAGCCTGCGCTATTTTTGCTCGCCGTACCACCAGGACAGCCCGCTTTATCCGGTTACCGCGCGACTGGAACAGGAAGCCGATTTCGCCCGGGGCGATAGCGCCGGAGACCCGTCTGGCGAAGCTGGCCGCGGCGCTCGCACCAACTGCACCCGCGCAGGATGACGTAGCCCTCCTGGCACGCTTGATGTCGATATCCACGGAGGAACGCTATCCGGCCCCGGCTTTGGATCCGCAGCGACAGAAGGAGCGGACACTTGCCGCATTGTCTCGTCGCCTGGCGGGTCTCGCGCAGCAGCGGCCGGTGTTGATGCTGTTCGAGGATGCGCACTGGTCCGACCCGACCTCGTTGGAACTAATTGATACTCCTGATCGAACAGGTGCCTGACCTCCCGGTGCTGCTGATTATCTCGTTCCGCCCGGACTTCACGCCGGCCTGGTCTGGCCGTCCCGCGCGTGAGCTTGATGGCTCTGGGTCGGCTCGACCGACGGAACGCGGCGCTGCTCGCGACGCAGGCAGCAACATCGCGCGCTGTCATCGGAGTTGCAGGAGCAGATCGTCACTCGGGCCGAAGGCGTTCCCCTGTTCATCGAGGAGATGACCAAGGCGACTTCTGGGACAATAAGTTGCCAGAAACTGATAGCACCGCGTCCCACGCAGGTGCTGACATCCCCGCAAGCCTTTCGGATTCTCTGTTGGCACGTCTGGATCGGCTGAAGAACGGGCGTGAGTTGGCGCAGATCGGCGCGGTTATCGGCCGCGAGTTCAGCCAAGAGATGCTCAGCGATGTCGTTGGACAGCCTGCCACTTCCCTGGAAACCGGGCTCTCGGAACTGGTTCGCTCTGAATTGGTGTTTCAGACTGGCACACCACCCGCCGCGCGATACACGTTCAAGCACGCACTGGTGCAGCAGGCGACCTACGAAACCCTGCTCCGCAGCCGCCGCCAGGCTCTCCATGCGCGCGTGGCGAAAGCCATCGTGGAGCGGTATCCCGATGAGGTCGAGCACCGGCCGCACTTCCTCTGCATCACGCGACATTGGCCGGTGACCATGACTTGGCGGCGCGTGCCTGCGTTGCCGCGGGCGAGCGTTCGCTGCAATCTTCGCACACGAGGAAGCGTCTAGGCTGGCCGAGCGCGGGTTGAAGCACCTCGTCCCCTGCCTGATGGCAAGCAAAAGGGCCGGTTTCACGTCAACCTGCTCAACATAAAAGTGTATGCCGCCTACAAACACGGCGACGAAGCCTCGGAACTGATGGAGCGCCTGCAGCACGCCGCTGATGCCGCGATGATATTGGGTCTCCATAACGAAGCCACTTCCGCGCTCCACACGAAATCGTGGCTCCAACAATGGTCGAATGACGCCAGGGGAGCAGGCCAGAGCACATTGCAGGCGGAGGAGGCTAGCCGGAAGGCCGATCAGACTACCCGCTGTTTTCAGGTGGCGAATACCGGCCGATGCCTGTTGGAGGTGGAACAGCAAATCTCACGCGCGCTCGCAATGGTCGATGAGGCTGCAGCCATGGCGAAGGCGTTGGAATTGGATTTCGTCGAGCTTGAGTGGGCTCGTGCTCATGCGGCCCGTTGGCGAGGGGACCTTGACCGCGCGCATGCGCTGATGAGCCGCGCCGTCGAACTGGCTCGGTTGCGCGAGGAACGCTGGAGGGAAGTGGAGTGCATGATTTGGCTTGCGATGATTGATCTTGAACGCCGGAAGTTGCCGTCAGTGGAGCAATGGTGCGACGAGATTGACGAGATCGCCGGGCGCTTTGACCATCCATTGCCTCCGGTATCACCGGCCTTTCGCGCGCTGGCTCGATGCAACTCCTCCGGAAGGGACCTGTCGCCGGCACTCGGCCAAGCTCTGACCTCGTTACGCGAGTTTGACGACAAGGGACACCTGGCTTTTGTGCTGAATTTCTCTGCCCATGATCATCTCTCGCGAGGTCAGTGCGATCACGCCCGCAGCGCGGCAACCGAGGCCTTGACGATGGCGCGTGCAATGTCGCGGACCACGGAGATCGTCGTTGCCACATCGATCCTGGCCCGCACGCAATGCATCGAGGGAGACCGATCGGCGGCGATCGCACGAATTCAGGCGCTAACTTCCGAATGTGATCTTTCGACCTACAGCGCACGGGCAAGGGCGAGCCTTGAGCAGGCCGTGCATGACATTGCATGACATTGACGCTGCGTTGGAACGCCCACCAAAGAGCAAGTAGACAACTGAGCTACAGGATTTTGCAACCTGAGGAGGACGCTATGGGTCTAGTCATCGTCGAGCGGACCTTTGAGCAACCGCCAACTGATTCGGATCTGGATGCAGGTGCCGAACGGGAGGCGCCGTGCAGGCAAATCCATTCCATTGCCTGGAAACGCAGCGTGATGTCGAAAGACCGTCGGCGCATGATCTGCGAGTATGAGGCGCCCGATGCCGAAACGGTCAGAAGGGTGCAACTTGAGGCCATGTTGCCGTTCGATCGCATCTGGTCAGCAGAGGCGCACGAATAGCTGGAAGGCTTCGAAGCGACCGTATCTACCAGGCACGTGCTTTTTTGTGACCCGGCGGGTCAGCTTGAGCCGCACCGATCCGCCGATGGCCGTCCCGTGACGGAACGGCGGTCACGCATGTCGCGGTTCAGGGCCCGGGTTCTTGGACCGACGACAGGAAGGCGAGGATTTTTGCAAAATCGTCCTCGGATAGGATCCCGCTCCAGTTGGGCATGCCCTTGCTGACCCTGCCGTGCGTCACCGTGGCCGTGAATTTTGCTGCCATCTCATCCCCGTAGCGCACGTGCAGCAATCGCAGGTTCCGGCGTTGCTCGCCTTGGACGGCGTCCGGTCCGTGGCAATGCGAGCAGTTTTCGTTGAACAGCTTGCGGCCCGCGTCTATCTCCGCCGCATCCGGGGGCGAGGCCGCCCGATCGGATGTTGCAACGGGAACGACGGGCGGGCCCACGCCCGGGAAGCCGTATTTGGCCGCCAGAGCGCCGATCGAACCACCCATGCTGTTCAGCGCGCGGTCCACGCTGTCGCGCAGATCGGTCCTGCCGGCCGGAAACGCGATAGCGGCGCTCCATTGCAAATGATCGCCCTGGGCCGGCGTGACCCGGTAGGCGCCGTGCATGACGCTCTGGTTCACCCAGCCCGCCGACGGGCCCCAGATGAACGCAGCATCGGCTTTGCCGGCGGCCATATCCTGCATCGCCTCCTCGGCGGATAGCGCCGTCACGGTCTGCACGTCGCTTCTGATTGTCAGCAGATCCTGCGGCGGCGTCGAAAACTGCACTGCAACCCGGTGACCGCGGAGAGCATCGATACCTTCGATCGTCGTCGCTGCGGGCGTGACCAGCGCATAACCGAGGGTGACGATCGGCCGAGAGAAGATGAGGCGCGGCCCCATGAACGATGCTTCGTCCGGCACTCCGATGAAGCCGTCGCACTGCCCGGTCAGCAGCTTCTGTCGAATCTGTCGCTTGGCGTAGAAGGTGGGCACCCAGACCGGCTCGAACGGTCGGCCCATCTCACGGGCGACGTCGCGCCCGAGTTCGATGTAGAAGCCCGGCGTTTGGGCGCTCGCGCTGCTGAACGGCAGGTCGTCGGGATCGGCGCAGAGGCGGAGCGGCGTGGTTTCCGCCGCCGCCGGCCCCGCAAGTGCCACAAGAGCGGCGGCGAGCGGCCAGGCTCGCCTCCAGAAAGCGCGGTCCTTCACTGCAGAGTGAAAACGAAAAGAGTGCCGCCCTCGGGGGTGGCGGCAAAGATCTTCTTGCCGACCTCGCCCATGAAAGCCGGCGGCAACTCGGCCCGGCCCGCGAGCACGGCGACATACTGCTTGCCGTCCACCGCATACGTCATCGGTCCGGCGCCAACGCCGCTACCGACGTTGATCTGCCAGAGTGCCTTGCCGGTCTTGGCGTCCAGCGCGTGGAAAATGCCGTTGATGTCACCGAAGAACACGAGATTGCCGGCGGTCGTCATCGTCCCGCCGTTCCATGGCAGCGGCAGGTTCATCGTCCAGGCCGGCTTCTGAGTGGCGGGATCGAGCGCCAGCAATTGGCCCAGATGGTCGCCATGACCGGGGTTTACGTTGAAGTTGTTGCCCAGATAGAAGGCACCGCGACGATAATTTACATCCGTCGCCTGCATGTCTTGGCACATGTTATTCGTCGTCACGTAAACCAGCCCGGTTTGCGGATTGAACGACATCGGCTGCCAATTCTTGCCACCCATCCAGCTCGGGCAGATGTCGGTCGCCTTGTAATCCAGGCGCGGCCGCTTGGAGGTGTCCTCGATCGGCCGCTGGTCCTGGACGTCGTAGCCGGTTGCCCAGTTCACCGGAACGAAGGGCTGGGCGGAGATCAGCTTTCCGGTCTCCCGGTTTACAACGAAGAAGAAACCGTCGCGATCCGCCTTCATCATCACTGGCGTTTTCTGGCCGTTGATCGCGATGTCCGCCAGGACGAGCTCATTCACACCGTCATAGTCCCATGCTTCGGCCGGCGTCGATTGGAATCCCCACTTGATGTGTCCCGTGTCGGCGTCCAGCGCGACGGTGCTCGACGTGTAGAGATTGGTCAGTTTGCCGTATTCGGACGTGCCGGTGCTGCGGACAGCCGCATTCCAGGGACTCGGGTTGCTGGTGCCATAGAATACGGTGTTCGTCTTGGGATCGTAAGAACCCACGAGCCAAGCGTTGCCGCCGCCGTGCTCCCAACTATCGCCCTTCCAGCTGTCATTGCCAGGCTCGCCGGGGCCTGGAATGGTGAAGGTCTTCCAGACCTGCTTGCCGGTTGCGAGATCGTACGCCTGGATCGCGCCGCGCGCGCCATACTCCCCGCCGGCATAGCCGCTGATCACAAAGTTCTTGACCACGAGCGGCGGCGACGTGATCGCGGAGCCCTGCTTGTAGTCGACGACCTTCGCGTTCCAGACCTCCTTCCCGGTGCCGGCGTCGAGCGCGATCAGATGTCCGTCAAGCGTTCCGAACAGGATCTTGCCATCAGCGAACGTGACGCCGCGGCTATCAAGGTCGCAGCACACGAACGGTTCCACGTCCTCCGCGATCACCGGGTTGTACTGCCAACGGATCGCGCCGCTGCGAGCATCCAGTGCGTACACCGCGCGCGGGCCCGAGGAACTCGACACATACATCGTGTCGCCGATTACGATGGGCGTCGCCTCGTTAGAGCGGAGCGCGCCGAGCTGGAAGGCGTAGGCGAGCTTCAGGTGATCAACGTTTTGGTCGGTGATCTGGTTGAGCGGACTGAATCGGGTATTGGCGTAGGTCCGACCGTACATCGGCCAGTTGTTCTCGCTCTGCAGGGCCTTGTCGAGCGCCTCGTCGGCCCTCGCCACCCGCGGTGGCAGTGCGAGAACTCCGATCGCGACGGCAGCGACGCCGATCCATCCCAGCGCCCGCGAATACTCGGTGTTCATTGACGTCTCTCCCCTGAACTTGGCAGCCACTCGCGCCCGCGACGGCGGCCCTTGCCAATTTTGGACACCAATCGCCGCATCGTCGAGTTGCTGTCGCGGCCCAGGTTATCGGAATCGGCTGCGGTATCTCGTCGTCGTGCAATGAAAGCTGGACATAGCGCTGGTGCTGACAGGTCCGTTCAGCCGATCTCCTTCGCAGCCCCCCCCGAAACGGCGGCAGGTGTTGCCGAAGAGAAGGGCTGACTTGGATGAGCAAGGCCAAAGCAGTAGCGCGTTCGCGTTTGGGTACCTCAGGAACGGCCGCAAATGCTGCTGCCGCGTATCGCAAGGCGCACAGACCGAAGCCGCTGTCACGATCGTAGCGCCGAAGGCCTCGCGCCCGCGGTGCAGTAAGCTCGCAGATCATCAACTCCGCCGGCAAGATTGCACCGGGCATCGATGTGCGCGGCGAAGGCGGCTACATCGTATGGTGGCCGGGGTTCGGCGGCAAAGTCGAGATAGAGGTTCCGTGTGCGCCTTGGCCTGAGTGGCTAGCGGACGCGCTCCTGAACCCGGCAAAATTGGGCTTGCAGCGTAGCGCCGCAACAAGTGTCCCTCGACTGGTGGGCACTGGCGTATGCGCATCACCTCGTGCCCGAGCGTGCGCTCAACAAACATTCGTAAATGCACTCGTGCGGGTTCAGAGGGCGCAAGCGGGCGAGCGGCACGACCGGCTCCGGTCGGCGGCCGTGACGGTGGGCGGCTTGCTTGACGTAATCGGCATGGGCGAGGCCGAAGCCGAGGACACGCTGTTTAAGGCCCTTGTGCGGGCGGACTGGCACGATACCGACGAGCGAAAGGCCCGAGGCACGATACGATGGGGTCTGGAGCGCGGCCGGCGGTCTCCGCTCTTTCCGGAGGGTTTGTGATGGCCGCGATCGCCCTCAAGCCCATCGGTGCTGCAAGGGTGGTGCATTTACCGCCCCGGGCTGGCAACGCCGAGCTGATCGATATGATTGCGCGACACGCGGCGATGACGGAGCTGGAAAGCGAACTTCTGATAAAAGAAGATGCCAAGCGCCATAACGTCGCTTTGGGGTTCCTACGTAAGCAGATAGCTCGGGCGCGAAGAGCAACTGAGCGCGAAGCAGACAAGGCGGCACACGCCGCAACGCAAGCGGCTGGGGGTCTCACGTTCGATCCGGATGCGCCCTTACCTACTGCTCGCCGTTTCCTTGAGCTTCACCACACCCGGGACGATAAGCGGACGCTACATCACCAGAACGACGCCTTTTGGCAGTGGCGAGATACGCACTACGTTGAAGTGCTCGACGAGAACACATTGTCCGATCTCTACAGTTCCTCGAACCCGCGACGCAAGTCGTAAACAACCAACACGCTCCTTTCAACCCGAACCGGAGGAAGGTGGCGACGTGCTGGAAGCTTGCAGGGCCGCCGCGCAGCTCCCTCTGGATACGAAGCCGGGTTCGTGGTTAGGGTCAGCGAGCGAAGCCGAGGAGCGCCTGCCGGCAGCCGAGCTGATCGCGTGCCGCAATGGGCTGTTGCACACGCCGACAGCCGCTGTGCCGCACACTCCGGACTTTTTCTGTTTCAACGCGCTCGCCTTCGATTATGAGCCGGATGCGCCGGAACCGCACGAGTGGTTGCGGTTTCTGGCATCGATCTGGGGCGACGATCCGGAACAGATTGCTGTCCTTCAGGAGATGTTTGGACTGCTCCCTGACTGGGGACATGTCCTTCCAGAAGGCCTTTATGATCGTCGGTCCGAGGCGCAGCGGTAAGGGCGCGATTATGCCGAATCCTTATAGACCTACTTGGACAGGAGAATGTGTGCTCCCCAACGTTGAGCAGCTCGCGGGGACATTCGGCATGCAACCTTTGATCGGTAAGCGCCTCGCGATCTTTTCGGATGTCGGGTCAGTAGCAGGGCGGATCTGTCCCACATCACCGAGCAGTTGCTGAAAGTCACTGGACAAGACAGCACCACGATCCCGCGGAAGAACCGGACTGACTGGAACGGCTACCTTGAAACTCGGTTTTTGTTGCTGGCGAACGAAGTGCCGAACCTAAACGATCGCCAGTGGCGCGCTGACCGGTCGTTTCGTTCACCTCGTTCTGACGAGGTCGTTCCATGACCGGGAGGACCTCGGATTAACGGCGCGTCTAAGGGGGGAACTGCCGGTATTCTTAAATGGGCGCTCGATGGGCTAGCGCATCTTGTGGAGCGTAGTTATTTCGTGCCGCCCCCGTCATCGCGAGAAATCCAACGGGAGATGGAGGAGCTAGGCGGCCCTATAGGGCAGTTCGTTCGTGAACGTTGCGAGGTCGGGGCGCAATACGAGGTGGCTGTGGAAGCCCTTTACCTAGGATGGAAGAACTGGTGCGAAGCGAACGGGCGCACGCACCCCGGCACCCGAGCCCGGTTCGCGCGCGACCTACGAACCGTTCTCCTGACATCAAAACTCGTCAACCCGCCGATCCCGACGCGCCTAGCGGCCCGGGTCCGGATAGTACAGGGTGTTCGGCTCTCCGGCGTCGAAGAGGCGATGTAACCGGCTTGCCATCCGGGCGGGAAGGGGCACGCGGAACGCGTTCTGCGCTGCACTCCGGCAGTAGAGAGGAAAACGGATTTCGTGCGGACTAAAAAGAAAGTTTTCTCTCTCGTGCGCATAAGAAAGAGAACAACGCGTTCCTACTGCGTTCCTTCCCGAGGACAGCCGTTGAAGGCCAGCGAACCCCCTGCGCCACCTTGAAGGCTCGATGCTTGCTGTGCTATACTGGTATGGCGATGCGCGGGCGGCCTGCCTGGCCTGGCCCGTCGTGGGCCGCGAGCCTGCGGGGGAGCGGAAGCCCGTCGGGGCATCTCTCGGCCGCCGCCGCCCGTTGCCGGTCGACGAGAAGCTTGAACCGCAGGAAGCTGGAGCCGTGTCGCCCGGACCGGATACTCGTAACTCGGGGCGGATTGCCTCCGAACCCTCCGAGGCGGTCGCGCCACGTCGCATGGGCAACGGCAATGTCAGGGGGGCGATGATTCGGCCTGCGGGGCTCTGGTAGTGTCAATTCGGCTTCCGCTCAGTTCACACGCGCCTTAATACGCATAACCCTCGTTCCGCGAAGGGGCCTTGTCGAGCTATTGCAAAGGAAACGTCAATGGCTAAGGCCAGTGAAACATTTAATGTCTATGAAGGCGGCGCCTACACATAGTTAATACAGTGCTGCCGATTCTTTAGGAAATACATCCTAGCCTTCGCACCCAATAGACCACACTCAATATCACCGACTTCCAACGTTGTTGTTTCATTAGAATCGGAGACAGACGTCGTCTCAGACGATTAACGTAACAGGGAAACATAAAACTAGTTGATCGAACCAGCGGGACCTTATACCGGAGGTTCTCTGACATTTAACTTGAATAAGAACGCAACGTTAACGACCACCAACGTCACGTTGGGCGTGGATCAGCTACGTTATAAATGGTGGCGCAGGTTCAAAGGTTAACAATCAGCATACCTCTCTGGCGGGTACGACAGCTGAAATAAACAGCGACGTAGTAGGGAAGGGCGATTTCATTTTGGCGCCGCCGTCGATTAGAGGATTCGCCAACTATCTAGAATTCACCAAAGCAGTTTCCTCAGGTCAAAGGGTTGATCTTAGTGGTTCCAAAACGGATGTAGTAAGCTAATCCTCGCTACAACTAACTTTGCCGGAACAGTCGGCTTAGATAATGCTTATGGACAGCTCGATTTAGTTGGTTTGTCGAACGCGGACAGCTTCAGTTACAAAAACGATGTGTTAAGAATTATAGCGGAAATAGAATTCTCGATTCGGTAAAGCTGTACCGAAGGTGGTCTGACAGTTTCGAGCAGTAACGGAACTGGATCTGCTGCCCCATCAGCCCCATCCCTGTCATTGGGACGCTTTTGCCTGCGCGTTTTCGGCGTAGAACGGAACAAGACTTGGGGGGCAAGGCGCGTCTCGCGCGCACTAAATAAAAGTGCTTTGCTGGCGCTTCGAGCCTGTGGTCCCTGACGGCTCCGGCATTACACTGCTCCTGCGTGCCGAATGCGCTGCACCGGTGCTAACACCCACCCCGAGCTCGCGCGCCGTCTTCAAGATGCCGGTCCCGGCCGCCAAGCGTGCCCGGATCGCGTCCTCCGTCTTCCTCTTCACCTTCGGCCGACCTAGTGCCTTGCCCTGCTTCCGCGCCCGCTCCAGGCCCGCCATCACTCGCTCCCGGATCATGCCGCGCTCCAGTTCGGCGAACACTGCGGCCATTTGCAGCATCGCCTTGCCGTGCGGGGTCGTGGCGTCCATGCCTTCCTTGTCGGCATAGATCGCGACACCCGCCGCTTCCAGGTCCGCCAGGGCCGCCACGACGGTCGCCGTGCTCCGCCCGATCCGGTCCACCGACCAGAACATCAGCACATCGAAGCGGCGGCGGTTCGCATCCTTCAACATCGCGTCGAACGCCGGGCGCTTGTCGCGGCCCTTCGCGCCGCTGATTCCCGCATCCGAGTAGACGCGACGCGCGTCCGCGCCCGATTAAAAGCGATGCTTTGCCGAAGATCGCTCGATACCGAACGATCTACTCTCGGGCGGCCCGGGCGGCCGCCCTCGATCCAACGACCCGCGGTCGTTCCCTCGCCCCATTTGTTCCCGCTTGCGGCCTGCTCCGGCTGGCGCACGTTAAGCGTCGACGACCGTTGACGTTACACGTGCGAGGTGCGATGCGAGGCAAGTTCGTCAGTTATTTGCCTGACAGACCGGCAGGGCCGCAGCGGCCTCGGCCTGGAGACGCAGCAGGGAGGCAGTCCGCACCTACATCCGCAGTGGCGACCTCCTCGCCGAATTTGTCAAGTGGAGAGCGGCAAACGGAACGCTCGACCCAGCTTGCCCGGGCTCTCGCGCAATGCCGGCTGACGGGCGCAACGCTCGTTGTCGCGAAGCTCGATCGCCTGTCCCGCAATCAAGCCTTCCTCGTCGGGCGTATCCGAAGGCACGGGCGATGCCGGGGTCGTGTTCTGCAACTACCGACGATCCCGCCCGGGCCGGTGGGTAAGTTCATCGTCCAGCAGATGGCCGCAGTCGCCAAGCTAGAGGCCGGGCTTATCTCACAACGGACACGGGCGGCTCTCGCCGTGGCGAAGGCGCAGGGCCGTGAGCTCGGGGGTGCCGGGGCAGGCAGAAGCCCGATGCGGCAGCAAGTGTTGCGGCCCGCCGGGCGAAGGCTCTGACTTCGCGGGGTCGGCCTCCCCCGATCGCGGCCGAGCTGCGCGAGAGCGGGAAGAGTATGCGGGCAATTGCCGTCGAGTTGACGGCCCGGCGGATAAACACCCCGCGCGGCGGCACGTGGTCCGGACAAGCGGTGCAAGCCTTGCTCGGCCGAGCCGAGGAGGGACCCCTACAAGCGCCCGCCCTATAGGGCAGCGGACCGGGCAGGAACACCCGATGGCAGAGCGACGATCCAGCTCGTCAACGGGAGCGGGAGATAGAGGACGTGTGGAGCGCAATTAAAGGAGCGCCTCGACGTGGAACGTCAATTTGCTCGAGTATTTTGCGGCCGGCAAGCTGCTATGGATATTTATGGGGCGGGGTATTCGGCTTTCACGTAAAGCTGTTTGCGGCCAAGATGATGTCGACCCTTGGATGCTGAACGGCGATGACGACTGGTTGCGTCGCAATCCGATGGAAAATAATGCCCGTCGAATTGTTGCATTCGATAAGACATGGTGCCACGGATGCCTTATATACCCTCCTTAAGGCTGGTTCAGGGGCTGATCACCTAAAGGAGCGTACTTGTCAACTCGTCCCATCAAGTCGACGTTCGTGGAAATGGAGATTGGCCAGTCTTTTGGTGGTGAATGGGTTTAGAGTTGCAGTTAAACAAGAGATTGGCAAGCGAGGAGAGGATTACGACATAGAGGTGTCGAATGAACATGGCCGTCGAGTGTAGAAGTGACTTCAAAGGAAGAGGGGGCGCTGTCTGAGAAAACGATCATGAACACCCTATTCGCGAAACGCGATCAGGTTCCGCCCGATAAACCCGCTGTTTGTCTGTTCACGTTCCGGCCTGCTTGGATGCACTTTGCTTATCAGAAGGCCATTTTCTCACGCGCTCTAAATAGATTTCATATGAAGTCAAAACGCTTTAACTCCGTTGTGCTCGTGTCCGAGGATGTGATCCCCTCAGAGGCAATGGCGGGACGCCCGGCTTTTGAAAATCCAGGCGGACATTCAATGAGGCTGCGCGCCATCGGCTCCAGAACCGTGAAGTTTTCGGAACTCCTAGGGAGATTAATGGTCGCGGCCGCATGGCGTTCTCATATTTCGCTCGCGTTCAGGCGCGTGGTGAAGATACGAATTAGTTGCTCGGCGGCTCGATCTCCCCTGTCAAGTGCCCGCCTGCCCATACCCCACCCCTGCCCGACAGGCGCGACATAGCACGCGGCGCGCGCCTCCAAGCCGCTTAGGAGCAGATGCGGCCAGCAAACTTCTGTTTTCATCCGCAACCAAGCCTGCCCTGTCCGTCACGGCCCGGCCGCCAGTGCTCGGCTTCGTCCTCCGGCTCTAACCTCTTTCGATCAACCTTCTGCTTCTTCTGGGATTACGTTCTCAATCGGCGTAGCCTCGAACTGCGGAATACGGGATCTGCTTCACCCACTTGTTTCTTTGCCCATTCGATAGGGCCTGTGCGCGGATGTCCGGGTCCGCCTCGAACTCGCTTATCACTCGCGTGACCAAAGCCGTGTGATTTTCCTCTATCTCTACCCATCCCGCGGGGATGCCCCTTAAGCAACTCAGATGCCTTCACATTCCCAAACTCGTCCTCTACCATGATGAAGAAGAATGGTTCGTGCTCGGGGAGAATACCGCCGGGATAATCGCTGCCGAGCGCTCCCTAATTCGGGAAGCAAATGCCGACTGCAATGTAAAACTTTGTCTTAGGTCGGAATCAATTGCTGCTGTTAAGGTCGTCCCATTGACCGGTATCAATTTCCATCTGACCAGAACTCGGAGCGAAGATTTCCACCCTTAGATTTGGGATGAGCGGCGGCGATGGCCGCAATTACGGTTCTGAACGTATGATGTAGAGCACTGTGACTTGGCAAGTAAACCTCGAGTGCGGCCAAATCATTTGACGAGATGAAACTTGTCATCAATCCCTGCCTCCTAGGAAGTTGGTGAAGTCTGCAACCAGCGCGCAGTGCGTTATCTCGGGTTTGTTCAGGTCAAGGTTGTCCGCGAGCCATCCAGCGATGCCCTTCCAGGTTAGCGCATGAAACCGATAAGACCCGAGTCCCTCCCTCCCCGTCATCCTCGTAATCCCTCGGGTGCTTGCGTGCCATGCGTCGAGAAGAACGACCCCGCCCGGCCAGTCGCCGGCGCTTTGCGCGGCGATCCACTCGGAGTATGTCTCAAGTTGGTTCTGGAAAGCAGCGTCGTCACTGCCTGCTTGGGGCGCTCGTTCGGCGTCCGAGCCTGCCAATTTGTATTCCTATGGAGGGGGGCGTGGACCTTGACCTCCAACACGACGAGGGGGTGATTATCGCGATAGATGACCATGTCGGGCCGTTTGATGGACCCGGCAGCAAGGACTGGCACCTGGGTCACAGCCTCAATTGGTTTTGAATACCTTACACTTGCTCACCGCAGTCGGTTTGAGCAAGGATCGGGGCAACGTTCGACGACGGAGTTTCAGTCCTCAAACTAAATGGTAATGGATTGTAGATATCGGCGAGCGCTTCCGTAAGGAAATTCTCGATCGGGGACGCTAACGGTGTCTTCGGTATTGCTGTCGAGTCGGGAATACACGCTTACCATCTTCTCCTGCCGAATACCCGGTTGCTGATTCAACGGCCGAGCACGACAGAAGTTCAAGGTGGTGGGTCGCGCAGCTTAGTCCCAGTCCGTCATGCATGACATCGCAAGCGGGCAGGACGGGCCAGTGCGAGGGCCGCAACCGCCAT